>CAWAAX010000011.1:0-151690 GCA_963780225.1 uncultured bacterium
GAAGTATTGCAGGGCCTGCGCCAGCATCTTTTCAACAACCAGGTCTGGCCGGATTTCACCGCCATACCAGACCGGAAACGGGCGGTATATCA
Source organism: uncultured bacterium (assembly GCA_963780225.1). Taxonomy (GTDB): domain Bacteria; phylum Edwardsbacteria; class AC1; order AC1; family EtOH8; genus UBA5202. The sequence goes on from CAWAAX010000011.1 coordinate 93, forward strand.
ATTATGCCCGCTGAAGGAAAACCGGATTACCAGGATCGGCAAATACACGGTTAAGGCCGTCAAGGTCAGCCACTCCGTGCCCACCGCAGGCTTTATAATCTCGGACGGCAAATCCAGCCTGCTTTATACCGCCGATACCCGGCCCACCGAACGCATCTGGCAGGAAGCCAAAAAGGTGAAAGACCTGAAGGCGGTGCTGATAGAAACCTCCTTTCCCAACCGCCTCCAGAACCTGGCAGATGTCTCCGGCCACCTGACGCCCAAAACCCTGGCCGGGGAGATCACCAAGTCCGGACTGAAGGTGCCGTTCTACGTGTTCCACATCAAGGCCCTGTTCGCAAAGGAGATCCGGCAGGAGATCGCCGCCCTGAACAATTCCCGGATCCGGCTGGCTCGGGAAGGCGCCCGATATACATTTTAAAGTTTCACTTATTGGCCTGTTATTTACACTTGAAACCAATACCCGGCCGGAGCACCAGGATGCGTGTTCCGGCCTTATTTTTTGCTTGCAAAAGCATCAAGAATGCCATAGAATATGATATTCTGATAGCTTTTATCTTAAATCATTCAAGGGTTAAAAAATTGAAAAAATATCCCATCTTACTGCTGTTAGGTCTATCCCTTACCGCCGGTTGTGTTAAAAGACAGGTGCTGGATCCCGGGCAGGCCAACCTGGCCCTGCTGGATCACATAGACCTGGCTGCCGCCCAGGAGGATCAGGGAAACCTTAAGGGAGCCATCAAGACCTATAAGCAGGCCCTTAAGTTAAACCAGAATTCGGCCCTGCTGCATTTGTACATAGCCCAGGACTATTATGAACTGGGCAATGACACCCTGGCGGCGCTGTATGCCAGGAAGGCTGCCCGGCTTGACTCCGCCAATGCCGATCCGCACCTGATACTGGGCAACTCTTACCTGATAGCCAAGGACTGGCCGGCGGCCCTGGCCGAATACCAAAGGGCTTTCCAACTGGATCCCAGAAACAGCGAGGTCGCGGTCACCCTGGCCGGGCTGCATGAAGTGCTAAACCAGCCGGATTCGGCCCAGGCAGTTTTGGTTCAGGCCATGGAGCAGAATGATGACCCGGAGCTTCAGGTCCAGCTGGCCGGGGTGCTGGCCCGGTCCAAAAAATACCAGCCGGCCATAGAGCAATACCGGTCTGTTTTGCTGAGCGATCCCCAGAATGCCAAGGCCTCCCTTTCCCTGGCCGCGCTTTACGAAGCGAGGGAACAGCCGGACTCGGCCTACATTTATTATCTTTTGGCCGAAGAACTCTCTCCCAAGAACCAATACCTTAAAAGGCACATCTTCAACCTGCTGCTTTTGAAGAACGATTATCCCAAAGCCATCCTTAAGGCCGAGGACATCCTGGCGCTGGGGGTCAAGGATAGGAATTTACGGCTGCAACTGGCCCGTCTCTATTACCAGCAGAAGGACTTCCCCAATGCCTTTCTGAACTTTGACCTGCTGCTGCAGGAAGACAGCCTTAACACCGAGGCACTGTACACCCTGGCCCGCCTTAAGATGGAGCAAAAGCAATACCAGGAGGCTTCCGGGTATTTCAGCCGGACCCTGAAGATACTGCCCCGCCTGTCCGAGGGCTGGCTGAACCTGGGAATCTGCCAGCTGGCCCGGGACCAAAAGGACTCGGCTGAAGTATCCTTCAAAAGATCCCGCCGCCACGGCAACAAGATGCAGCTGGATTACATCTGGGGTTACGCCTATGTCCAGCTGGAGCAGTATTCCCAGGCCATCCCCCATTACCTTAAACTTTATCCCAAAAACAAAAAGGACCTGAACCTGGTCTTCAACCTGGCCACCGCCTATGAGAGGTCGGGATATTTTGAAGCGGCCGAGCGTTATTTTCTGCTGCTGCTGGCCCGCCAGCCCAGGAATCACCTGGCATTGAATTATCTGGGCTATATGTACGCCGAGCGGGGCATAAACCTGGATCAGGCCGAGACCATGGTGGCCCAGGCCCTGCAGGCTGAACCGGAAAACGCCTATTACATCGACAGCATGGGCTGGATCTACTTTAAGCAGGGGAAAATGTCCCGGGCCGGAGCGGAACTGGAGCGGGCGGTCAAGCTGATGCCCGAAGATGCCGCCATGCGCGACCATTTAGGGGACGCTTATCTGGCCCAGGGCCAAAAGGAACAGGCCTTGGAACAGTGGCGCAAGGCCCTGGAGCTTGATCCTAAAAAAGAAGATATCAAGAAGAAGATCGAGGCCCATGAATAAACTTAAACGCCGGCTGCTACCGTTTTGCATTTTAACATTTGCATTTTGCATTTTGACGAGCTGTTCCCATTTTAGAACCAAGCCCCAGAAGCCCACCCCCGAAAAGGTCTGGCAGCAGGTGCAGCAGGGTTATTCCGAACCGCGCCCGCCTTATCTGGCCGAGGGAGACATCAGTCTTCGTTCCCCGGATTTCAACCAGTCATTTTCCTTCACCCTGCGCTGGGAAAGCCCCCAGAGGATGAGGATAGACATCTCGGGCTTCCTGGGCTTTACCCTGGCCTCGGCCGCGGTCTGCGACAGCCTGGCCTGGCTGAACATTCCAATCAAGAGCGTTTACCTTAAGGGGCAGATCCAGCGGATAGACTCGGCCTCGGCCCAGGCCCTGGGATTCTCCCTGGACCAGTTCCTGAAGATGCTGGAGGGCCGCCCGCCCCTGCCCCCGGGCAAATGCGACTTTGCCGGGGAGGACGAACTGGTGAACTTTAGCTATCAGGACAGCCTGGCGGCCTACATTTTCCGGGTGGACCCCAAGATCGGGCGGATAGCGGAATACCGGGTGCAGAGCGGGACCGGGGACCTGCAGCAGATCAGCTACGGCAGCTGGCGTACGCTTGACCAGGGCTCCAGGCCATATTCCATTGAGATGAAAAAACCACGGCAGGAACTTGAGCTGTCAATCAACTTCCGGAAGATATCCCCGGCGGAGATCTTCAAACCTGAGACCTGGCAGCAGCCATTGCCCAAAGGCGTAAATCCGGGCGAGTTTTAAAATGAACCAAAACAAATACGGCTGGAAGACCCTGTCTTCCAGGATAGCCTACAAGAATCCCTGGATCTCGGTGCGGCACGACCGCATCGCCTATCCCGGCGGCCGCAAAGGGATTTACGGCGTGGTCCAGAAAGATCCGGGGGTGGCCGTGGTGGCGGTGAACGATGCGGGAAGAATATATCTGGTCAAACAATACCGCTATACCCTGGACGATGTCTTCTACGAACTCCCGGCTGGGGCCATCCACAAAAGAGAAAGCGCCCTGGCTTCCGCCAAGCGGGAGCTGTGGGAGGAGATCGGACTTAAAGCCGTTAAATGGAAAAGGCTGGGCAATTTTTACACCGCCCTGGGACACGAGAATGCCGAGATCATAGTGTATCTGGCCAGAGGGGTGAAACATCCCAAGGTCTCCAGCCTTAACCAGCAGCATGACGAAACCATCCTGGAAATAGCGGAGTTATCTCCGGCCGAAGTAAAAATGATGATCCGAAGCAACAAGCTAAATTGCGGCATCACCCTGGCCGCGCTGAACCTTTACTTCTTGTCGTGAAAAGCGGAACCATCATATTCTACAGCGACCAGGTGATACCGGAGAACGAACGGCTTGACAAAAGAATTTTCGAGATCTCCGGCAAGGCCCGGCCCAAGCTGGCCTACATCCCTTCGGCCTCGGACGCCACCAGGAAGTATTATAATGACAAGTGCGAATACTACCAAAAGTACGGCATAGAAGATATCCTGTATTATGACCTGAACAAGGGATACGATCCGTCCAAGACAGACGAACTGCTGACCTGCGATGCCATCCACCTATCCGGGGGCGACCCCTTCCAATTCCTGGGTTCGATCAGGAAAAGGAACTTCGGCCCGGTGCTTAAGAAATATTGGGAGGATGGCGGAATTTTACTTGGCATCAGCGCCGGGGCCATTGTGCTCACTCCCAGCATCAATATCTCGCACGTCTTCTACCAGAGCCGGACGGATAAGCACCAGGCGGTGGGTCTGGTGGACTTTCACTTTCTTCCCCACTGGAACCTGCGGGAAGGCAAAACTGAGGACGTTAAGCGGTTCTCCCAAGAGAACCAAGCCACGGTCTATGCATGCAAAGACGGGGACGGGATGGTCATCCGTGATGGAAAGATGGAACTGGTGGGAGAATTGTTGAAGATAGAGAACGGAAACATACAACCAAAATAGCATACGAGCAATGAACTGCATAATAGTATACTCCACCTTCCCCTCAAAGGAAGATGCCGCCAAGACAGCCCGCACCCTGCTGGAGGAACAGCTGGCGGCCGGGGCCAACATCATCCAGGCCGAATCCATGTTCCGCTGGCAGGGAAAGATCGAACAGCGGAACGAGTGGGCGGTGTTCTTCCAGGCCGAACACCGGTTCTTCAAGCGGATCGAGCGCCGGATCAAGCAGCTGCACCCGGACACGGTGCCCCAGATAGTGATGTGGCGGATCCGGGACGGCTACACCCCTTTCTTACAATGGATCCTGGACGAGACCGTGCGGCCGGTGTTGAAAAAGGAAGGAAAAGAAAAAGGCAAGGCATACCGGGCTAAGAAAACCCTGTTATTAAAGGGGAAGAAAGAAGATGGAATGCAACAAAACAACTAATCTCACAAACTGCACCTGCACCTACTCCCCCTGCTCCCGCAAGGGCCTGTGCTGTGAGTGCGTGGCCTACCACCGAAAGAACGGCGAGATCCCCGGCTGTTTCTTCTCCAAGAACGGAGAGGCCAGTTACGACCGCTCCATAACAGCATTTTTGAGGGACCATGGAAAGTGAGCATAAAAAACAAGGTTTCTTCCGGGAGCTTATCAGCGACTTCGGCGCTTTGGCCTCCATGCTCCGGGACTCCTTCAAAAAACGCTATCCGGTAACGCCCGGATGGACGCTGTTCGGCATAGCCGTGGCCCTGGTCTACATCATCAATCCCTTTGACATCGTGCCCGACGCCATTCCCTTTTTCGGGGCTATAGACGATGCCGCCGTGGCTGCCCTGGAGCTGGCCCTGATCCGCAAGGACCTGCGCAAATACCGGAAATGGCGGGAAGAACAAAAGTCAGGAAAATAGCATGGAAGATTTCCGTTACGACAGTTACTGCGGGCTGTACTGCGGAGCCTGCGAGATCATCAAGGCATATCAGAAGGAGCTTGCCACCGGTGCCAAGGCCGGGTGGGAAGACCTGCCGGAACGGTTCCGGAAGAACATCAGGACGGCCGAACTGGTCTGCCGGGGCTGCAAGACCGATACCGTGTTCGAAGGCTGCCGGGGCTGTTCCCTAAGGGCCTGCGCCAGGGAAAAGAAGGTAGAGTCCTGCATCCTGTGCGTAGAGTACCCCTGCCAACTGGTTAAGGACAGGCAGGATCATATGACCAAGGCCCGCACCACCCTGCCGCACACCAGGGTCATGTTCCGGAACCTTGAGACGATCAGGGAAAAAGGAATGGACGGGTGGATCAAAGAGCGGGAACACGACTGGAAATGCCCCCAGTGCGGAGCAAAGTTCTCCTGGTACCAGGAAACGTGCGAAAAATGCGGCCGGGAGCTGGTATCATTGAAGGAATATAATAAATTCTAAATGTTTATCTAATTTGCTCAGGAAAAGAAGAATTAATATAGTGGCCCTGGCAAAAACGCAGATTTTATCCCGTTATGTTCTTTTTCTTTTTTGTACCGCCAACTAAGAAAAAGAACCAAAAAGAAAAAAGCTCGTCGCAAAAAACTATCCGGGTCGCGCTTACGCCAAGGCTTCAGCGGACCCGCGTTGCGCTTCTCGCTGCCGGCGGGCTTGTCTGAACTCGGGCTTTGGCCAAGCCCTCAAACACGCCAGACAAGCTTTTAACCGCCGTCAACTGCGATGCTCACTGATAGTTCTTAACGCGACAACCGGGGTTGGAACCAGTTGATCAGTCCATGTTTCCTGAGCCGATAGGATAGTCATTAAACTCAAAATACTCGGAGCTATAAAATGTCCGTCAATCCAATACTGATCGCCAAGGGCGAGAAGGAACTTTACCTCCTGCCCCAGATGGCCAACCGCCACGGCCTGGTGGCCGGGGCCACCGGCACCGGCAAGACCGTCACCCTTCAAAGTCTGGCCCAAAGCTTCAGCCAGATCGGCGTCCCAGTCTTCCTGGCCGACATCAAGGGCGACCTGGCCGGCTTAAGCCAGGCCGGGGGCCAGAACCCGAAGATAAACGACCGGATAAAGACCCTTGGCCTTAAGGATTTTGGGTTTGAGCCATGCCCGGCTGTGTTCTGGGATGTCTATGGCCAAAAGGGCCATCCGGCGCGGACCACCATCTCCGAGATGGGCCCCCTGCTGTTGTCCCGCCTGCTGAATTTGAACGAAGTGCAAAGCGGAGTGCTGTCGCTGGTCTTCAAGATAGCCGATGACGACGGCCTGCTGTTGCTGGATCTGAAAGACCTGCGCTCCATACTGCAGTATGCCGGGGACCATGCCTCCGAGTTCACCACCGAATACGGCAAGATCTCGGCCGCCAGTATCGGCACCATCCAGCGCTCTCTGCTGGCCCTGGAGGAACAGGACGCCGACCAGCTCTTCGGCGAGCCGGCCCTGAACCTTGACGACCTGATCCAGACCGACCCAAATGGCCGGGGCGTGGTGAATCTTTTAGCCGCCGACCGGCTGATGCAGTCGCCCAAGATGTACGCCACCTTCCTGCTGTGGCTGTTGTCGGAACTGTTCGAGCAGCTGCCGGAGATGGGCGATGCCGAAAAGCCAAAACTGGTCTTCTTCTTCGACGAGGCCCACCTGCTGTTTGACGATGCGCCACAAGCTTTGGTGGAGAAGATCGAGCAGGTGGTCCGCCTGATCCGCTCCAAAGGAGTGGGCATTTACTTCGTCACCCAGAACCCGACAGATATTCCCGATAAGATACTGGGGCAACTGGGGAACAGGATCCAACACGCCCTGAGGGCCTTCAGCGCCAACGACCAGAAGGCCGTCAAGGCCGCGGCCCAGACCTTCCGGTCCAATCCCAAACTGGACATCGAGACGGCCATCACCCAACTGGAGGTGGGCGAAGCGTTGGTCTCATTATTGGACGAGAAGGGAAGCCCATCCATTACCCAAAAGGCCTATATCGTTCCCCCCGCCAGCCAGCTCGGCCCGGTGGACGATGGGCAGAGAAAAAAGTTAATAGAAACATCGGTGCTTTTCGGCCATTACGAAAAGATGGTGGACCGGGAATCGGCCTATGAACTGCTCAAGGCCAAGGCCGAACATTCGGCCCAGACAGCGCCGGTGAATGTTCCCAAGACCGCGGCCAGAAGTGCAGCTCCAAGACAGCGCCAAAGCGTGGCCGAGGCCATGGTAAAAAGCGCGGCCCGGGCCGCGGCCAGCCAGGCCGGCCGCACCATCATCCGGGGAATACTGGGCTCCATCTTCCGCTAATACTGTTTAATTAACCGCTAAGACGCGAAGAAACACCTATTTTACAATAATATAAATAGAAAACACTAACTGTTGAAGGTGATTTCAAATGCATTACTTTGGTATATTTTTAGAGATAATAATGATTTCGTTTGGGATTATGATGATTTTTCAGATGTTGGCTTCTAAAAATATATACACCAACTACAAAAAAGGTGCTTCAGGATTTATTCTGTTTACATCCGTCTTTGTAATTGAATTAATCAATGATTGTATTTTGAAATTAAGGTTTCTTGGCGTTTTAGATATAATATTGAAATTTATTGAACTAATACTTCTTGTTGTTGGTTCTATTTTTATTTTTAGATTATCTAAGATTAAAATCAATAAAAACAGGGAATAAAGAAGACAGTAATGCTGGGAACCATCGCCAATACCGCCGCCGTGATCGTGGGCAGTCTTTTAGGCCTGCTGCTGCACAAACGCATGCCGGAGAAATTTTCCGCCATCGTGATGCAGGCCATCGGCCTGTTCACCCTGATCGTGGGGCTGGACTTGTCCTTCAAAAGCCCCCACCTGTTCATAGTGCTAATCGCCATGGTGCTGGGCGGCCTGCTGGGCCAGTGGTGGGACATCGAGCAAAGGCTGGAGGATCTGGGCCAAGCGCTGGAGGCCAGGTTCTCCAAAGGCAGAAGCGACAAGTTCGTCACCGGCTTCGTTACCGCCTCCCTGCTGTTCTGCGTCGGGCCCATGACCATAGTGGGCTGTCTGCAGGACGGGCTTAAGAACGACCACACACTTCTTTTCACCAAGTCCCTGATGGACGGCATCAGCTCCATCGCCCTGGCGGCCTCGCTGGGCCTGGGCATCATCTTCTCGGCCCTGGTGGTTTTATTGTATCAGGGTCTTTTGACACTGGCGGCCTATCTGTTCCAGGGCATTTTGCCCGGAGCCTATATTGACGTAATGTCCGCTGCCGGCGGACTGCTGGTGCTGGGCATCGGGTTGAACCTGCTGGGCAACCTGAAGCTTAAGGTGGCCAACCTGCTACCGGCGGTGTTTCTGGCACCCCTGCTGCTTTGGCTTGGCGCCTGGCTGGGATGGGTCAGGTAGATGGCGGATCCTTACAAATATACCGAAGAACTCCGCGACCTGTCCGCATCCCTGGGCATGTCGGTGTTCGGGGTGACGGAGCTGGAGCCGGTACGCCAGACCTTTCATCCGCAGCTGGAAGGGCCGGCCAAAGGGCTGAAGTACGGAATAGTGGCCGGCATCAGGCTTTCGGACCCGGTGATCGATGATATAGTTGATCAACCGACGTTTCTCTACAAGTACCATTACCAGACCGCCAATGACGCTTTGGACCGGGCTGCCACTGCGTTCGGATTTTACATCCAGCAAAAAGGCTTTAAGGCCCTGCCCATCCCCGCCTCCCAGACGGTGGACTGGGTAAAGCACCTGGGGCACCTGTCCCACAAGGCACTGGCCGTGCAGGCCGGGCTGGGCTGGATCGGCCGGTCGGCCCTGTTCATCCACCCTTTGCACCGGGCCAGACTGCGCCTGGTCAGCGTGCTGACCGATATGCCGCTTGAGCCCGGCTCGCCCGTCAAGGGCGAATGCGGCGCCTGCCGGCGCTGCCTGGCGGCCTGCCCGGCCGGGGCCATCACCGAACAGGGCTACGACAAGCCCAAGTGCATCGCCAAGCTCAAGGAGTTCTCCCGCCGGCCAGGAATAAACCAATACATCTGCGGGGTCTGCGTCAAAGCCTGCCAGGGCGTGACCAAAGAAAATAGATGAATGATAACAGGTTTTCTCCAAACATGATATTTTATTTTTTAATTTTGATTTTTGATTTTAGTTTATGTCCCTCCCCCATCAACCCCAGCCGGTAAAATATTTCCTGGGCCTGATCTACAACTGTCAGGTCAGCCTGTGGGATCTGGAACGGGTTCTGCAGAGCAAGTTCGATTTCATCGACCGCAAGAGTCCGGTGCTGGAATTCGACGGCTTCACTGACTTTTACCAGAAGGAGATGGGCTCAAACCTTTACCGCACCTGGTGGAGCCTGCACCGCCTGCAAAGCCCGGACCGGCTGGCCGAATTTAAGCTTCTGGCCAATGAGCTTGAGGACCAGTACAGCCGGGAGGCGGAGACCCAGGGCCGGATAGTGAACATCGATCCTGGTTACATTAACGAATCACGCCTGGTGCTGGCTTCCTGCAAGGATTTCTCCCACCGCATCCACCTGGGCAAGGGGATCTTTGCCGAGACCACCCTGATATACAAGGGCGACGGCTTCCAGCCCCTGGAATGGACCTATCCAGATTACCAAAGCCCGGAGGCCCTGAAATATTTTGAAACATTGAAACAAGACTATCGCAGCCAGCTAAAAGGAGAAAAATGAGCCCGGAACAAGTTTCTGAATCAGCCGTAATATTTGAGTGGACGGTGCACCCCCTGGCCGAGTCCCCCAAACGGGCCGTGATAGCGGTTTTGGCCCCGGTGGTGACCTGCCTGCTGGTCTATTTCTGGATGCAGTCCTGGCAACCGTGGTTATGGGTGGGTCTGGCCTTTTTGCTGATCGTCTCTTCCGAACTGCCGTTCTTTTTCAAGACCAGCTACCGCTTCGACGAAAAGGGGATATCCCAGAAGCGGGGCGGGGTGGTCCAATCCCGGACCTGGGAGCAGATCAAAAGCTACTATCCCGACCGCACCGGGGTGCTGGTCTCGCCCTTCGTTCAGAAGACCTGGCTGGAGAACTTCCGGGGATTGTACCTGCAGTTTGGGAAGCACCGGGAGGAAGTATTGAAGCATTTGGGAAAAAAGATCCCGCAAGACAAACCACTCCTTAAAGCAGAGGTTTAAATGAAAAGATCATTGACCCTGGCCCTGCTGGTCCTCTGCTCTTTGCCCTTGGAACCTCTGGGCCTGGCAACAGCGGGTGGCCTACCAGATAGAGGCCCAGCTGGATACGGCCGATCACAGCCTGTCCGCCAGCCAGACCCTGCGCTACTTCAACAATTCACCGGACACCCTGAGGTTCGTCTGGTTTCACCTTTATCCCAACGCTTATCGCGACAATTCTACCTTCTTCGCCCGGGAGGCCGAGCAGCAGCAGGATTACCGGCTCAGGTACTCCTGTTCGGAGGATAAGGGATGGATTGAAATAAATTCGTTGATAGTATCCGGCACCCCAGCCGAATTAAACTATGACCCCGCCCATGCTCCGGACAGTATATTGATTCGTTCGGAGGATCGGGGATATTACAAAATCCCTTTGAATACTATCATGGCCTTCCAGCCGAGATTTCCTACTTCAGCTAGCCTGTGGCTTCCGAAGCCCCTGGTTCCAGGTGATTCTGTGGATTTCTATTTCGACTTCACAGTCAAAGTGCCGAAGATTTTCTCCCGGCTGGGCCATGAAGGTTTGCACTACGAGGTCTCCCAGTGGTATCCCAAGATGGTGGTCTATGACAACCTGGGCTGGCATCCCGATGGCTACCATTACAACGGCGAGTTCTACGGGGATTACGGCAGTTTTGACGTGGGGCTGACCGTCCCCCGGGGAATGAAGGTGGGGGCCACCGGCATTGAGCTGGTGAATCCCTATGACTCTCTGGACCAGACCGGGGACAGCGGTTCCTACCGTTTCTTCTACGCCGACGATGTCCACGATTTTGCCTGGTGCGCCGATACTTCCTACCAAGACACCACCGAAATATACAAAGAGGTGGAGATCAAGGTACTCTGCCTGCCCAAGAACAAGGAAAAATGGGCCAACGTAATGCAGTATTCCAAGGACGCCTTGGACTACTACGGGAAATGGTACGGTGTATACCCCTATTCCACTTTGACGGTCTGCGATGGCGGCATGGCGGCCGGGGGCGGCATGGAGTACCCCAACCTGGTGATCATCTCCTCGGGCGAGGACAAGGCAACCCGGCTGCTGGAGAACGTGGTGATGCACGAGATCGGCCACCAGTGGTTCTACGGCATTTTAGGCAACAACGAGATGGACGAAGCCTGGCTGGATGAGGGGATCAACAGTTTTTCCGAAGAACGGTATTTTGAGGAAAAGTACGGCCCCAAGGGGAACATGCTTTCCAATAAATTTTTACAGAAGATGCTTCCGGAGTTGTCCGACCGGTATATCGGATATTTCCTATGCTACCTCTATGCCGCCAACCGGATGGAACAGCCCGTTAACACCAAGGCCTCTCTGGTCAATGAACAGATGTTGTACGCCGTCACCGCCTACAAGAAGCCGGCCCTGATGATGTGGTGGCTGAAAGGGTTTTTGGGCGACAGCACTTTTGACGCCGCCATGCAGGCCTATTACCGGAAGTTCAATTTCAAGCATGTAAGCACTGGAAATTTTCTGGCCGTAATGGATTCGGCCTCGGGCAGGAACGTCAGCCAGCCGCTTAAGACCTGGCTCAGCAATGCCTCACCGGTTGACTATTCCATAACCAAGACGGCCCGGATAGAGGCGCCGGGAAACACCTACCTGTTCAAGCTTTCCCGCCGGGGGGACTTCCGGGTGCCGGTAAAATTCCAGGCTTGGGACGAAGGGAACAGGTCTTATTATCTGGACTGGAGCGCCCAATGTTCCGACACCAGCTTCTACCTTCAGATGGACAACCCGCTGTTACGGGCGGCGCTGGACAATGACCGGACCATCCTGGAACCAAACCGCTGGAACAACCGCTGGCCCCGGAAGATAAGCTTCAGCATCTTCCCCAGAGTCCCGGACTTCGAAGCCTACCAGGTCTTCGCCTTCCCCCTGCCCTGGTACGACGCGGTCAACGGTTTTAGGCTGGGGGTGATGTCCCACGGCGCATATTTGATTGACGGCGATCCCATGGTGGGAAAACACCAGTGGACCTTTTCTCCGTATTACAGTTTTGGAACAAAGCAGGTCAGCTTTTCGGCCGATTACCAGACGCCGGTCACCGATCTCCCCCGCCCGCCCCGGGTATACGCCTCCGGCGGCAAGGCCTTTGACCTGCGCTGGGCCAGCCTAGGTTTGAAGCGTACTTGGGGCAGGTACCTGATGCAGGGACCCACCGAGCGCTTTGACCTGAAGCTGGAATACAACCAGATGGTTGACTACGGTTACAGATTCTGGGACGCCCGCGACATCATCCCGGCCAAGATCTTCATGCTGACCGGGGAAAGGGGCTATGCAACCAGCAATCCCTATGTCCGTTCCGACTTCCGATTGGCCGCCACTTTGGGCTACGTGGCCGAACCGGCTTGGGACATTAAGAACTTCTTGAGGGCCGAGCTGGAATACAAGAACAGCTTCTATTTCCACAAGTGGCTGCGTCCCAGACTGCGGCTCTTTGCCGGGAACATTCAGGGCAATGCGCCCAGCCAGGAGCAGTATTTCTTGTCCGGGGCCTTCAAGTCCAAAGGCCTGGATGACATGATCATCTCCTACAAGGGCGGGTTCTCGGCCCAGGAGCATTACCATATTGACGGCGGGGCCAACCTGCCGGGCTATTATGGAAGACACCTGCACGGCAACGCGGCCATAAGCGCCAATCTCTCAATTCCGGTCTGGCCGGGCTTTGCCTCGGTGTTCGGAGATGTGGGTTCGGTAAAGGACAACTGGCAGGAGATGAGGGCCAAGTATCTCTATGCCGATGCCGGAGTGACGCTCCACTTAGGCCCGGTGCGGGCCATCTTCCCGCTGTGGATCAACCGGCCAATGGAGGGAGAGAAGCGGTTTGACTGGAAGAGGTGGAAAGTGGGCCTGGGCGGGTCGTTTAGCGTAAAGATGTGATTTTATAAGTTCTATACTTGGTTATGTAAAATAAAGAAGCCGCCCCGCGCTTGTCCGCCGTAGTCTGCCACATAGCAGACGAAGGAGGATTGCGAGGCGGCTCTTTTTACAAAGTAATATTACTGCAATATATTCAAATAATCCCTGGCTCCATGAATTATCCGGTGCACCAGCACATCATTCTCTTCCACCGTATAAAACACCAAATAATTTCTGACCACGATATACCGGTACCCCATTCCCGCCAGCTTAGCATCGCCGGGCGTTTTGCCCATTAACGGCTGGCCGGCAAGCAGGGCCAGTTGTTTCTCCATTCTGTCGGCCAATGCCTGGGCCGAGGCCGGGCTCTCGGCCATTACATACATCACTGCCTCGGTCAGGTCCTGCTCGGCCGCCCGCAGCAGGCGGACATTATAACTACGCCTTTTCATTCAGCTTCCGGCGCAGGTCCTTCATTACCAGGGAAAGTTCCCGGCCCTGGTCGCCCCCGGCTTTTTGGGCCTGGGCCGCGGCCAGCTTGCCGTAAAGCTCCAGCTTGCGCTGAATGTCCCCGTAATGGGCCAGGGACATCACCACCATGTCGCCCTCCCCGTTCTTGGTGATGAAGATCGGCTTACCGGTGCTGTGGGCGATCTTTGAAATTTGGTTGGCCTTGTTCCTGAGGTCGGATATCGGTTTTATCATTGGCATGGGCGTCGTCCTTTGTTTTATAGTATGCATTATTCTGATAATTTTCAAAAACGTTGTCAAAGCGGAACTCAACCCCTTTCTCCCCTTCTCTTGGCAAGAGAAGGGGACGGGGGATGAGTTCTTGGTGGCCCATGCCGGGGTTTCTATTCTAAAAGTGTGTTCGTCCCATTATTCATATGATATCATAATTATATCACTATTATGATATTTGTCAATAGCTGGTTGTTGCAGCACAAAAGAGCCTCCACGCACAACGTGGAGGCTCTTTCACTTTAAACAAATTGTCCTACTTGTAAATTTTTTGTGCCTTCGTGTCTTAGTGGCAAAAAGTCTACTTCCGCTCTATCACGTACTTGGTCTTCAAATTCTTCAAATACGCCTCCAGCGACTCCTGCATCTTCTTGTTCTTCAAGTACTCCACCAGATCGTTCTTGATGTTCTCGTAGGTGGGCTCCCTGGCCGCCACCCGCTTGTTGAGCTTGAGGATGGTCAGCCCCTGCTCGGTCTCCACCGCCTCGCTAATATCGCCTTCCTGCATGATGGCCAGCTCGGTCTTGATGGCATCGGGGAAGGCCTCCACCGGCACCAGGCCCAGCAGGCCGTTGTTTTCTTTTGACATTGGATCGTCGGAGTAGGTCTTGGCCACCCGGCCGAAGTCCTCCTTGCCTGAAGTCACCCGGCGGTACAGCCCGGCGGCCAGCTTGCGGGCCTTGGCCAGGTCGGCCTCGGTGGGGATGGGCGAGATCAGGATGTGGGCGGCGTGCACCTGGTCGCCCTTCTTCTCCAGCACTTTGATGATATGCCGGCCGTAGCGGGTGTCGGTCTCGGTGACCTGTCCGATCTTGGCTTCAAAGCAGGCCTTTTCAAACTCGGGCACCATCTGGTTGCGTCCGAACCAGCCCAGGTCTCCGCCGTTAACGGCCGAGCCCTGGTCCTGGGAATATTTCTTGGCCAAGGCGGCAAAATCACCTTTGGCCTTAAGCTTGGCCATCACCTGGTTGTAACGGTTTATGGCCGCGGTCTTGGCAGCCGGGCCCGGCTTGGGGACGATCACAATCCAGGCCACCTCGGCCTTCTCCGGTTCCGGCGGAATGGAGTCCTTGTGGCTGGCGTAAAAATCCTGCACTTCCTTCTCGGTGGGCGGGGCTACCCGGGCCCGGATGTTTTTGTCTATCAGCTTCTGCATTATAAGCTGGTTCTTGGCGTCGGGCCGGTGCTTGGCTTTTAATTTTTCGATATTGGTGCCCTCGGCTTTAAGCTGAGCGTTAAACGCCTCTTCGCTGGGGAACTGAGACCTCATCTCGCCGATGCTCTTGTTCAAGGCCTCTTCCACTTCGGCGCTGGTAACGTCCAGCGATTCCTTCTTAGCCTGCAACATCAGCAGCCGCACTTCGATCAGCCTCTCCAGGGCCAATTTATTAAGGGAGTCCTCGGGCATGGCATTCTGATTCAACTGCAGCTTCAAGAGCGAGACCTGCTTGTCCAGTTCGCTTCGGAGGATAGGCTGCTCGTCCACCACCGCCACCACTCCGTCGCCGGCCGGCTGGGCGTACAGCGAACAGGTCAGGACCAGCAGCAACAGGCCTCCGGCCAGGTATATTTTTTTCATGGGTAATAGTCCTTTGTTTGTTTGCAAATATTGTATTGCTACAATGCTATTTGATCAGGTCGGGGTGGGTTTCCACCTTGGCGGTCTTCTTAAGTTCTTCGGTCAGATTGTCAAAGGCCATTTTCTGCTTGTTCATGGTCATTCCGTTGGCCAGGCCTTCCCGGACGTCTTCGAATTTCACCGGCGGCCAAACCGGCTTTTTGTCGGTGACCTTGATGATGAAATACCCGTTGAACAGCTTGATGGCATCCGAGACCTGCCCCTTGGCCAAAGTAAAAAGTTTTTCCTCGAAATCCAAAGGTATTTCCCCGCTGCCCCTCTGCAGGTACCCGGCCATGTCCCCGCCGTTGGCCCGGGAAGCGGCATCTAATGACCTTTCCTTGGCGATCTTGGCAAAATCCGACCCGCCGTCCAAGGCGGACTTGATGGCGGCAGCCTCTTCCGGGGACTGGACCACTATCTGGCTGTAGCGGACGTTGTTTTGAAACTCGGCCTGATGCAGATCAAAGTAGGCCTTGACCTCGGCCTCGGTGACGCTCTGTTTTTCCACCACTTCCTTCTGCAGCAACTGGTTGGCCAGGATCTCCCGCTTCAGGTCGCGCAATTGCTTGGCCACCTTGGGGTCCTTGTCCAGCCCTTTTTTGACGGCCTCCTGGTAGAACAATTCGGTGTCCACCCAGCGCCGCAGGAATTCTTCCTTCTGGGCCGGGGAAATTCCGGCCGCCCCGGCGGGCAGATAGTCCTTAACGTCGGAGTCAGTCAGGACCGTCTTGTTGACCCGGGCCACCACCTGCCCCTGGGACTGTTCTTTTTTGCAGCCGGCCCCAGCCAGCAGACTTAAGGCCAGGATCAGCACTAGCCCCGCCATGGTTAGTCTCTTCATTTTATTTTCCCTCCTCCGGTTTTTGCTGACCGGCCAGTTTTAAAACATTCTCATCTATGGTTACCGGGTATTTTAATTTAAGGGTCTCAATCAGGCTTAAGTACAGGATCTGTTCCTGGCCCTGGGCCATATTCTGCTCGATGGCCGCCTTCGATTCGTCAAAGCTCATTTGTTTGCCGGGGGTGCGGGAACTGACCCTGATCACCGCAAAACCATCCTTGACGGCGAAGGGCCGGGTAACCTGGTTCAGGCCGGCGGCAAAAGCCGCCTTGGCAACTTCCGGGAACCGGGGATCGTTCTGGGTCACTTCGCCCAGGGCCCCGCCCGAGGACTTGGTCCAGTCAACCGATTTTTCCGAGGCGGTGGCCGCAAAATCAGCGCCCTGGGAAAGCAGTTTATAGACCGCTTCGGCTTCGGGCTGGGTCCGGACCACTATCTGGTGGACCATGGCCTTGGCCGGCTGATAGAAGGCCTTTTTATTTTTGGCATAATAGGTCTTGACCGATTCCGGGCTGACGCTGACCTTGGGTCCCACCTCGGACTGATACAGCGCGGCAGCCAGCATCTCGTCCCAGGCCTTTTCCATCTGCTGTTTGACCTTGGGATTTTTCTCCAGGCCTTTGGCTTTGGCCCGGGCCATCAGCAGATCTTCCACCAGCATGGCCTGCACCTGTTGCTCCAGCACGGCGGGATTCCTGAGGTCGGCATTGCCGCCGAACATTTTGTTAAGCTTGTTGTAGAAAACTTCCACCGTCCAGGAGCCGCCGTTGTAAGTGACTATGGTCTTCTTCCTTTCCGCTTCGTCTCCCAAAGGCGGCAGGGGGGCCGGGCCCGTGGTCTGGGGCTGCTTGGCCGCCAGCATATCTAAAACATCCTTTTTGATCTTGACATTGGCCGAGGACTTTACCTTGTCTACGTATTCGGTGGCCATCTCCCGGGGCTTGGAGGCCGTCAACTGCTGCTTGATCATGTCCTTCATCTCGTCAAAGGGCTTGATCTCGGCAGCGCGGGTGGAATCCACCCGGATGATGTGGAATCCGAACGGGGTTTTGACCGGTTTTCCCACCTGCCCCGGCTTCAGCCCAAAGACCGTCTGCTGGAAGGTCTTGACCATCCGGCCCCAGCCGAACCAGCCCAGGTCTCCGCCCCGGGGAGCCGAGCCCGGATCCTGTGATTTCTGCTTGGCGGTTTCCTCAAAGTCGGCCCCGTCCTTAATTGACTTGTATATGGCTTTGGCTTCTTCCTCTGTCTTTACCAGGATGTGCCGGGCCTTTACTTCCGTGCCCATCTTCTTGTAATAATCCTTGATCTCCCGGTCGGTGGGCTGTGATTTCTCCATGATCTCCTGGCGGTATAGCTGGCCCATCAGCATGTTCTTGGTCAGGTCCTCGTATTCCTTCTGCAGTTTGGGCTCCTTGTCCAGATTGCGGGACAGGGCTTCCAGGGCCAAAAGCTTCTGCTCCACCATCTGATCCAGCAGCCGTCTCTTGTTTGTCATGGCCGTGGCCGAATCCGGTGGAGGGACCGGAACCCGGTAGTTGTCATCAAATTGTCCCAGGGTTATTTTCTGGTTGCCCACCTTGGCGATCACCTTGCTGCGGTTGCCGCAGGAAACCACCGTTAATACCAGGCCCAGGACCAGCGCCAGCCCTAAAAGCTTCTTCATGGCAGTGATTCTCCTTGATTGTAATAAGGTTTATTATTTTTAGCTATAATTTTTAAGTTTATCATAAATCAATGCTTTTTTCAATGATTTAATCAGGAAACTTTGCGCCCGGTAATGCCCCTTTCCCGGTAGTCCTGGAAAAGCCGGCCCCAGGGAGACCGCTTCAGCCATTGGCGGTACATCCGCCCCTGCACCAGCGGCCAATGAATGACATCGTGGTAGAAATAGGAGTAGAAATTGCCAAGATACAGCAGGGGTGGGCGGGTCAGCAGTTTTTGCAGGAACCGGGTGGGGCCGAACCAGGTAAACCATCCGGCAAATTTGTGGAACGATATGCCCACCCTAAAACCCCAGTTCTCCCGGGCGGCTTCCAGGTCGCCCGCGATCTCGATCTCTTCGGTCCGGCCGCAGCCCAGCCCGTCCTCGTGGGCCATCCGGATGTAGTCTATCTTCATGGGGTCGAAGCCCATCATCCTGGCGGCCACCGCGTCTATGGCCACCTGATCCGAGCTGGCCAAAAGGATGTTCTTCTCCACCGGCTTCATTATCCTGGGGCCGGGGCCGTTCCCGGCGGTGGTGGCGTCCATCACGCAGAACAGGCCGGGGTGGATCTCCTTCTGGATGGCCAGCAGGTCCACCAGCGTCTGGTGGATATAAGTGTGGGTCTGGTGCCGCTTGTGATTAAGCAGTCCGCCGAAGGCGTTCTTCATGGCCCCGGTGGTGGTGGTGTAGATGTGGCACTTGGCGGTGGGCAGGTGGATGATGTTCTTATCCAGAAAATAATCCGGGATCCTGATCCCCTCGCAATAGATATCGTTCAGTATCCGCATCCGGGCCTTGGGCCGGTAGACGATCCACTTCATGTCCTGGTCGTGAAAGTTGAACAGCACCTTGATGCCGTAGGCCTTGAAGATCGGGGTGTAGCGGTTAAGCTCCTCGCCCATGGCGGCATTGGTAACCTCGGTTTTGTTCTGGACGCAGGAGATGTCCTTATAGCCCGCCTCCTGCAGGGCCTTGATCACTCCCTCCAGCTGCCATGGCGTGGTATTGGCCGAGGGGAACGGATAATGCCAGGAGATGTTGTCCTTGAGGATAGTGGTCTTTTGGGGATCAAGCGACTGCCTGAAGCCCGCCAACTCCATCACCCGGGCAATGTCCTGGAGCACTGTCTCCGGTCTGGTCCTGATGACGGCTACTTTTGACGGCATAACAATATATTAACTACGTTGTAAGGTGTTGGTTTGTTTCATACTGTGAGGAATATGGAGATAGCCGGCATACCCCATTTATCTACACCACGAACAAACTGTGGCTGGAAAAATTCGGGTCGCTGGTCAAATTGACCCCCAGCTTGCGCAGCCCCTCCTCGTCGCCCGGGGTGGGGATGTGGGTGCTGTGCACCTCGCAGCCCTGTAGTTTCTTCAAATGCTCCATGGCCAACTGGGCGGTGGGGTTGGTCATGGCGCTGACCGCCAGGGCTATCAGGGTCTCCTCCAGGTCCAGGCTGACCGTTCGCTCTTTCAGGATGTTGCGGTCCAGGTTGGCGATGGACTCGATGATGGCCGGCGAAATCAGGTGGATCTGGTCCGGGATCCCGGCCAGCTTCTTGACCGCGTTCAGCACCAGGCTGGAGGCGGCGTGCATCTGGGGCGAGTTCTTGCCGGCGATGATGGTCCCGTCCGGCAGCTGGATGGCGGTGCCGCAGAAGATCCCCTCGTTTCCCTTGCCGCAGTCCTGGCCCTCGGCCGAGGCTTGGCGGGCCGGCTCCACCACCGGCCGGTCCTCCGGCTTGATCCCCAGGTCGTTCATCAGCAGTTCCACCCGCTGGATGGTCTCCTTGTCTACGAAGCCCATCACGTGCTCGCAGCGGTAGCGGAAGTAGCGCCGGATGATCTCCTGCCGGGAGGCCTCCTTCACCGCCTCGTCGTCCACGATGCCGAACCCGGCGCAGTTGACCCCCATGTCGGTGGGCGACTTATACATCGGGTCGTCCATGATCTTGACCAGGATCCGGCGCAGCACCGGAAACACCTCCACGTCCCGGTTGTAGTTGATAGCCGTCTTGCCGTAGGCCTCCAGATGGTAGGGGTCTATCATGTTGTAGTCCCGGATGTCGGCGGTGGCCGCCTCGTAGGCCACGTTCACCGGGTGCTTAAGCGGTATGTTCCAGATGGGAAAGGTCTCGAACTTGGCGTAGCCGGACTTCAGGCCGTGGCGGTGGTCGTGGTACATCTGGGACAGGCAGGTGGCCAGCTTGCCGCTGCCCGGCCCCGGCCCGGTCACCACCACCAGCGGCTTGTCGGTGGCCGCGTATTCGTTGGCCCCGTACCCCAGGTCGCTGACCACGGTGTCCACGTCGGTGGGATAGCCCTTGGTATAGCCGTGGGTGTAGACCGTCAGGCCCCGGTGCTGCAGCTTGTTCTTGAAGATCACCGCCGCCGGCTGGTTCTCGAACCGGGTGATGATCACCGCCTTCACCGAGATGCCGTTGGCCTTAAGGTCGTCTATCAGCTTCATGGCGTCCACGTCGTAGGTGATGCCGAAGTCCGCCCTTATCTTGCGGCGCTCGATGTCCCCGGCGTAGATGCAGAGCAGGATGTCGGCCTGGTCCTTCAGCTGCTGCAGCAGCTGCATCTTGACGTTGGGATGAAAGCCGGGCAGCACCCGGGCCGCGTGGTAATCGTAGATCAGCTTGCCGCCGAACTCCAGGTACAGCTTGCCGCCGAACTTGGACACCCTCTCCCGGATGGCCTCGGTCTGCAATTGCAGGTATTTCTCGTTGTCGAAACCGTTCTTCATTTGATCCTCATTTTTTTATACTCAACGTCATAAGTCGCAACACAACCCGTCATTCCCGCACTTCATTACATTCTGTGTAAACTCCAGCGGGAATCCATGTAAACACTGGATTCCGGGTCAAGCCCGGAATGACAAGCGGCATAAGAATTGTGTCGTCGTGTATAGTTTCGTTACCACTTCTTTATGTAACAGCGCCGCCGCTTGTGCTGGCGCGACTCGAAATACTTCCAGTGGCTCTGGACCTTGACGTTCTCCTCCAGCTCGATGTTGGTCTCGGCCGAGACCACCCCGTTCTTCATGGCCGAGCGGCACATCTCGGTCATCAGCAGGGCGTCGGCGCCCCTGCCCTGCAGGTCGGGCCGGATGGCCCCCAGGTACAGGTCTATCTGCTTGTTCTTTTTGCTGATGGCCCGCAGGATATGGATGAAGCCGAAGGGGAACAGCCTTCCCCTGGACTTCTGCAGGGCTTTGGAGAGCGAGGGCATGCCGATCACGAACCCGGCCACTTTATTGTTGGAGTCTAAAAGGATCTTGGTGTAATCCGGCAGGATGAACGAGAAATACTGCTTGATGTACATGGCTATCTGTTTCTCGTTCAGCGGCACAAAGGCGTAGATGGGGGCGAAGGCGGCGTTCAGCACCTCGAACATTTCGTGGGCGTAGGGCAGCAGGTCCTTGGCTTTTTTAGCCTCCAACACTTTGACCCCGGTCTTCTGCATGACTATTTTGGCGATCCGGTCGGCCTTCTCCGGGATCTGGTCCGGTACCTTGACCTCGAACTCCACCCAGTCCACGTCCTTGGCGTAGCCCAGCGCTTCCAATTGCTTGGGATAGTAGGGGTGATTGTAGATGGCGGCCAGGGTGCCCAGTTCGTTAAAGCCGTCCACCAGCATCCCCTCGTGGTCCATGTCGGTGAAGCCCAGCGGCCCGTGAATGCCCGCCATGCCTTGTTCCCTGGCCCAGCTTTCAACCGTCGAGAATAGTGACTTGACCACTTCGGCATCGTCTATGAAATCCACCCAGCCGAACCGGGCGTACTTGTTGCCCCATTTCTCGATGTAGCGCTGGCTGATGATCCCGGCGATCCGCCCGGCCAATTTGCCGTCCTTATAGGCCAGCCAGTACTTGGCCCGGCAGTATTCAAAGGCCGGGTTCTTGTCCGCCTTAAGGGTTTCGTACTCGTCCATCAGCAGGGGCGGGATCCAGTAGGGGTGGTTCTGGTAAAGCGAAAAGGGGAACTCAATGAATTGCTTGAGTTCTTTTTTGGTAACGACCTCTTTGATGATGACCGGCATAGCGCTTACATTCCTTGTGATTTCATTTTCTGCTTTTTAATTTTGATTTTAGATCAGCCCAGTTCCACCACTTCAACAGTTCCGGATCATGCTTGTCATGCGAAGCATAGTACACCGCGCAGCGGAAGACATAGAGCAGACAGCGGTCCACCGGGTGCCCCTCCAGCGCGCAGTATCTGGCATAGAGCTTCTCCGGGTCCCGGCCCTTAAGGCAGGAGACCTTCTTGATGCCCAGCCGGTTCAGGTCCTCGGCGATGCTGGGCCCAACCCCGGGGATCACCTGCAGGCCTTTGATTTCCCGGACCTGGCCGCCTTTGCGCATCAGTTTACATCCTGCCCTGCAATTGTCCACTATCCGCCCCCTGTTGTTCTTTTCCGACAATCAAATCCCAATCATCTGTTCCCTGCCGACTATTTCAGCTCCACCACCGTCACCCCGTCCTGGCCCTCGTTCCACGCTCCCAGCCGGAACGCTTTCACCTGGGGACTCTTGGTCAGGATCTCCCGGACCACCTTGCGCAGCACCCCTTCCCCCTTGCCGTGGACGATCCGGATGTTGGTGATCCCGTAATAGACCGCGTCGTCTATGTAGCGCTCCACCGCCTCTATGGATTCGTCGGCCCGCATGCCCAGCAGATGCAGCTCCGGGGCGAACCCGGAGACATTGTCGGCGCTGACGGTGGGACTTGGTTTCTGCTCCGGGGCCTTCTGGGAAGATCCGGCCACCGCATTCTGCCGGGGCACGGTCATCTGCACGTTGCCCACCCGGACCTTGAGCTTCTTGCCGGAATCCAGCAGGTCGGTGACCAGCCCCTCTTTTTTAAGCTCGGTCAGGTAGACCTTCTCCCCCTTTTTAAAGACGTGGCCTGGGTCCTGCCTGGCGTAGGCTTGGGGCCGATCCTCCGGCGGCAGCAGGGCTTCGGCGGCTTTCAGCATCTCCCTGGCCTTGATGATGCTCTGCTTGCCGGCCTGTTCGGCCTTGATCACGGCCACCGCCTGCTCGGCCGAGCTGCGGGCCTGGGTAATGATGCTCCGGGATTCCTCGGCCGCCTTCAGCTTCATGGCCTTCAGCTCTTCCTGCAAACCTTCCAGCCGGGACTGGTACTCCTCCTTCAAACTCTGGGCCTGCTCCATGTCACCCATGGCCTTCAGCTCCTTTTGCTCGGCCTGGCGCTTGACCTGTTCCAAAAAGGTGATCAGCTCCTCCAGCTGGACCGACTTGGAATCTATCCGGGAACGGGCGTCCTTTATGACCTCGGGCGAAAGCCCCAGCCGGGAGGCGATCTCTATCCCGTAGCTGGCCCCGGGCACGCCCATCATCAGGCGGTAGGTGGGCTGGAGCTTTTCCCGGTCGAATTCCATGGCCGCGTTCAGCATCTGGACATTCTGCTGGACGAAGGCCTTCAGCGCCCCGTAGTGGGTGGTGGAAAGGGTCAGGCAGCCTTTGTTGGTCAGCTCCAAAAGAATTGTCATGGCCAGGGCCGCGCCCTCGGCCGGCTCGGTGCCGGCCCCGATCTCGTCCAGCAGCACCAGCGACCGGGCGGTGGAGTTCTCCAGCACCCCCTTGATCTGCGAGATGTGCGAGGAGAAGGTGGACAGCGACTGGGAGATGGACTGCTCGTCGCCGATGTCGGCGAACACCTGTCCGAACAAAGGCAGGGCGCTGCCGTCCCGGGCCGGGATCTGCAGGCCGGACTGGTTCATCAGGGCCAGCAGGCCTACGGTCTTTAGCACTACGGTCTTGCCGCCGGTGTTGGGCCCGGTTATGACCATGGTGGTCCGGCCGTCCCCCAGCTCCATGTTCAGCGGCACCGGATCCTTAAGCGCCGGGTGCCGGGCCTCTATCAGCTTCAGGTACTGCCCGCCCGGAAATATGGCCCTTACGCACTTCCAGGCCAGGGCCAGTTTGGCCCGGGCGAACACCAGGTCAAAGTGGGCCAGTAGCACCAGGTTGTTCTCCATGGCCTCAAGATTTTCGGAGACCTCCACCGAGAACTGGCGCAGGATCCGCTCCACCTCCTGCTTTTCGGCCGAGAACAGCTGGCGCATCCGGTTGTTCATCTCGATGGTGGCCAGCGGCTCCATGTAGACCGTGGCCCCCGAGGCCGAGCTGTCGTGGACTATGCCCTTGAGCTTGTTCTTGGAATCGGCCTTGACCGGTATCACGTAGCGCCCCTCCCGGATGGTTATCAGCGTCTCCTGGATGTCGGCCGCCTCCTGGCCCATGATGTCCTCCAGCTTGGAGTGGATGCGCTGGCGCACCGTCTCCTGCTCCCGCCGGATGTGGTACAGCTCGGTGCTGGCCTTGTCGGCCACCCGGCCGTCCGGCTCTATGGCCTTGACTATCTGGTCCTCCAGGTCCTTGAAGGCCACCAGGCCCAAGGCCTGTTCCGCCAGCAGGGGATACTCCTCGTTGCGCAGACCCAGCGAAGAACGGACCTGCCGGGCCACGTACAGATGGCGGGACAGGTGCAGCAGGACCAAAGAGTCCATCACCACGCCCTCGGCCTTAAGCGCCTCCAGCTGGGGACGGATGTCCTGCAGTTCGTAGAAGTCCAGGCCGAAGCCGGCCTCCAGGAATTTCTTGGCCTCGGCCGTCTCGTCCTGCATTTTGGCCACGGCATCGGGATCGGCCAAAGGCATCAGCGCCATGGCCTCCTCCCGGCCGTAGGGGGTGGAAGCCTTGGCGGATAGTGCGTTCCGTACGAAGTTGAACTCAAGGATGTGCAGGCTATGGGCGTTCATAATATACTTTGTGTGTCAGTGCTTGGATTTCATTGTTCTTGACCTCTCCCTGCCTGACGGCGTCCCTACCCGATTCGGGGAGGGATTGTGGGAGGGGTCGGTGCCCCGGTTGATTAACCATCGAATCTCGGAATTATCTCCCCCGTTTCCTTGTGCCTCGAGGTCAGCTCCGACAGCAGCAGCCCCGCGATGACCACCGCCATGCCGGTCAGTTTCAAGACATTGAACCTTTCGCCTAAAAGAAAAAAGGAAAAGACCGCGGTGGAGACCGGGATGAAGTTGGTGAAAAGATTGACCCGTGATATCCCGATGTTCCTGACCCCGATGGTGATGAAGACGAAGGCCAGGCTGGAGGGGAATACCGCCAGCAGGGCCAGGACCGAGATCACCCTGAGGTCCGGAGCAACCCCGCTGAAATGCCCCCAGTCGAAGAACAGGAACAGGGGCAGGAACAGGAACAGCCCGATGATGTTCTGGTATTTGACCACCGTCAGGGCCGAGTATTTATGGGAGACCTTTTTCAACAGCAGACCGTAGAGCACCCCGGAGAAGACAGCCAGAAACATAAGTACAATGCCTTTGGCTGAGACCTCTATCCCAAAGCCCTGGTTGAACACGATCAGCCCCACCCCCAGGAACGAGACGGCCAGACCGACCAGTGTGCACCAGCCCACTTTCTCCCTCAGCATAAAATAAGCCGCCAGCGGCGTGAACACCGGGATGGTGGCTATGATGATGGAGCCCACCGCGGCGGAGACGTATTTCAGGCCGAAGCTCTCGGCCAGAAAATAGCAGAACGGCTCAAAGAAGGCCAGCAGCATGAAATACCGCTTGTCGCCTTTCTTGATGTTTTCGCCCGGAGCCATGAAATGAGCGATGACCCACAGGAATACCGTGGACAGGGCCAGCCTTAAGAAAACGACTGTGAGCGGCTGGTAGTACTCGTATGCTATCTTGACCCAGACATACGACAGGCCCCAGAAGAGCATGGCGCTGAGAGTGTATATGTAGACCAGGGGCGAGGATTTTTTCACGTAATGACAATTAATTCTATGAGATAATTCACGTTAATGGTATGCTAGTACAGTTCGTCAGGTTACAGTTTTATGTTTCTTTATTAACAATATTATTATTGGTACTATAAATAATAATAGTATAAACCAATATTTTATTAAGTACCCATACGAAATAATAACTAATCCGGTTACTAATGCTATGATTATATGTGGGTTTTTCGGTGATTTCCATTGTAATGTGTCTACATAGTGACTGGAAATCTCATTTCTTTGAAATGCCAATAAAGACAAGGGCCCTGTGATTTTATCGGTATGTTTATTGAGGATGAAGTAATCCGGGTTATTATTGCCTTTATTTTGTGTGAAAATATAATCTTTTGTTACCGCATATTTAAGGATTCTACCAGAGCCGTAATCTGAAGGGAAAAATACAACATTGTGATTTGTATTGCAAATAACAATTTCTTCAGCATTTGTACGGACAATAAGATATTGATCATCTATGTGTTGCTCATAGTCTAGATAACCTTGTGCTGAACAAATTCCCGTAAAACAAAGCAATATTAATATTATTAAAATACAATATTTCAAAACAGCCTTTCTGAGTTTACAGTCTTTTAAGGCAAATTCTATCTGGGAAAATCCTAGATAGTCTTTAGCTCTTCCACCTTCTTGGGCTCCGGGGTCTTCTCAAATTCCTTATACATCTCCTGGGCCTTGGGCCACAGCCCCTTGGTCTTTTCATAAACCCACGGCGCCACCTTGCGCATGGAACGGATCATCCCGGAGCGGTCCAGTTTCTGGTTGGCCTCTCTGGGCAGGGGCAGGAAAGTCAGAAGAAGAAGAAGGATGGATATCACTACCGCGCCCTTAAGCAGGCCGATCACCATCCCGCCCAGCTTGTCGGCCAGGTCCAGCGGCGTGGCCTTGATCAGCTTGGACAGCAGCCACCCGGCCAGGGTAATGGCCCCAAAGGCCGCCAGGAACATCACCGCGAACCCGATGGTCGGCGCCAGGTGCGGCGACACCTTGGGAAAGAGCTTGACCAGCCCGCCGGTGGCGGCCGGGTGCAGTTTTAGTGCCAGGAAAAACGCGATGATCAAAGCGGCGATGCCCACGATCTCCTGCACCAGGCCCTTCTTGAAGCCCATGCCCACAGCCAGCCCCAGCAGGATCAGGATGATGATGTCTATCCAGTTCATGTATTGCTCCTTGCTAAGTTACCCGGGAAATATTTGCCACAGAGACACAAAGACACAGAGGGGCTTATTTAAACCTTGTTCAGAGACTTCAAAAATTGATTAAATCTCTGTGCCTCTGAGTCTCTGTGGCAAAAGCGTAAATGATCTGTTGTTCAGCCGCCCAGTTCGCCCAGCTGCGCCAGGATCAAAGTGCTCAGCACTATCCCGGCGGTTTCGGCCCTCAGGCGACGCGGGCCCAGGGTGACGATATGGGCGTTATGTTTCTGAGCCAGATCCCTCTCTTCCTGGGTGAAGCCGCCCTCGGGCCCGGCCAGGCATAAGACGGTCCGGGGCATTTTGGCCAGACCCTTGAACACCGAGGCCACCGAGATCTTCTGCTGTCCCTCGTCGGCCAGCAGGATCAGCTCGAATTCCTTGTGCCTCTGCATCAGGTCGTTGAATTCCTCGGGCTGGCTGATCAGCGGCAGCACCGAGCGCAGGGACTGTTTCATGGCTGCGGTGGCGATCCTTTGCCAGCGGGCGCTCTTGTGGCCGGGGCCTTCCTCGTCCGGCCGCGGCGGTAGCAGCCTATCAGCCTCGCCGGGCCGGGCCACCGAGTTCTTGGTGATCAGCGGAATGATTGCGAACAGCCCCAGCTCGGTCCCCTTCTCGATGGCAAAATCCATCCGCTGGCCCTTGGGCACCGCCTGGGCCAAAGTAACCCGGGCGATGGGCTCGTGCGACTTGCGCAGCTTGTTGACAATGTTGGCCGTCACCGTTTGCTCGGTGGCGGTGGCGATGGAGCACATGTACTCGCCGCCCTGTCCGTCCACGATAGTGACCAGGTCGCCCTTCTTGTGCCTCAGCACCTTGGCGATGTGCCGGGCCTCCTCTCCGGTGATGACCACCTGCCGCTCGGAGACGCACTCCGGCGGAGCGTAAAAGTATTCTGCCATGATAACTTGCCGAAGTTGGGAAGTTGCGAAATTATGAAGCTCCGGCTGCTGACCCGGGTGATCTCAGCTTCTTACCTTCGGACCTTCTTAACTTCATTGTAGTGATCAACCAGCATCCACATCTATCTTACAGGCCCCCGGCACCTTGTTCTTCTGCAGTTCCTCCAGCTGTTTCAGCAATTTCCTCTCCTCGCCGGAAAGTTTTTGGGGCATCCAGACCTCCACCTTTATCAACTCGTCGCCGCTGCCGCCGGAGTTCAGCCGGGGCAGGCCCTTGCCCCGCATCCTAAAGACCTTGCCCGAGGGCGTGCCGGAGGGGATGGAGAGCTCGGCTTTGCCGTTAAGCATCGGCACCTCTATCTTGCAGCCCAGCACCGCCTGGGCGTAGGAGACCGAGATGCCCACGATCAGGTCGTCGCCATGGCGGGTGAACAGCGGGTGCTGTTTTTCCTCGATGTAGACCAGAATGTCGCCGGCCGGGCCGCCCCGCAGTCCAATGTTGCCCTGGCCCCGCAGGGGAAGATAGTTGCCGTCGGCCGCCCCGCCCGGGATCTTGACCTTGATGGTGGCGTCCTTCTTGACCCGGCCCTCGCCCCCGCAGCTCTGGCAGGGCTTGGAGATGATCTTGCCCTCGCCCCCGCACTGGGGACAGGTCCCCACGTTGATGAACTGGCCGAACACCGAGCGCGAGACCTGGCGCACCTCGCCCGAGCCCTTGCAGGCCGGGCATTCCTTGATGTCCGCCCCGGACTTGACCCCCGAGCCGCTGCAATCCGGGCAGGATTCATAGCGCTTAAGCTGGAGGGTCTTTTCCACCCCGGAGGCGATCTCCTCCAGCGTCAAGGGAAGATGTATCTGCAGGTCGCCGCCCCGGCGCTCGTTCCGGCCCCGGCGCCGTGCGCCCTGGCCCTGCCCCTGCCCGCCGAAGAACATGTCGAAGATGGAATTCCCGCCGCCCCCGCCGCCGAACATGGAGCCGAAGATGTCCTGGATGTCATCGGCGTGGGTGAAGTCCCGGCCGAAGTCGAAGCCGCCCCGGCCGAAGCTGGGATCCACCCCGGCGTGGCCGTACTGGTCGTAGTTGGCCCGCTTCTGCTTGTCCATCAGCACCTCGTAGGCTTCGGACAACTCCTTGAACTTCTCCTCGGCCGCCTTGGGGTTCTCCCGGTTCATGTCGGGATGGTGCTTTTTGGCCAGACCGCGGTAGGCCTGCTTGATCTGGTCGTCTGTGGCGTTCTTGGGAATGCCCAGTATTTCGTAGTAGTCGTTTTTGGTGGGGGTCATTTTATCAGTAGTTGTTATATTATAAACTCTATGGTGCGTATATTGGTACGAACCGTTTCAATTTATTAAAGTATACAAGAAGCTCAGGATCACATTCCGGAGCATCATTAAAGGTATATATCAATATTATTTTGTTATCATAATCGTTCCAAAACATATACCAATTGTCCAACTGCTCGTTTTTATTTGCTCCGAATTCTGACAGAAAATAATTTTTACTGCATTTTTTAAAATCAACTCTTCTCTTTTCTTTTGGTGATAAAGTATCGCAGTGAAAATTACCAATACCGTTCAGGTACCACCCTTTCTTATTTGCAAAATACCCTCCGCTATCATAGCAAATATAATTATTATCATAAAAAAACGTATCGATTCTCGCATCAATCGAAACGATTTCATAAATGGTATCTTTGTCATTAACGACTACAAACGTCCATTCGACTGGCTTCTTCCAGTCCTTTACTTTCAAGTGATAGTTGATGGTTGCCCATTCACCATCAACTGTTAACGGTATTCGTTTTGTGATGATTGTGTCAAGAACATAATCTTCTGCTTTCACCGTTGCAGTACTGTTCTTAACTGACTGTTCAGCCTTCTGTGGCCTGCATTGAAGACAAAAGGCCAGGGATAGAAGAACTAAAATAGTAATACTATGGGTTTGTTTCATTTTCTTCAGTCTACAATTTTACATTCTTTAATCAACACTGAACTCAACCCCGACCCTTCTCTTGGACTCGTGCTGAGCTTGTCGAAGCAAAGAGAAGGGAGCAAGGGATGAGTTCGAAAGACTTCTGAGAAATCCTCATAAATACGCAAATAGGGGAGAAGCCTTTTTGACAAGGCTTATCTCCCCCGTTGCGTTTTAAATTTACCGGGCCGTTATTTCTTCTCGTCGTCCACTACTTTGTAATCCGCATCCTCCGGGCCTTCGGGCTTGGCCTGCCCTGCTTCCGGTCCGGGGGCCGCCTCGGGCCCCGGTTCGCCGGCAGGCTGGCCGCCCGGCTGGGCGCCCTGGTCCTTGGCCTTGGCGTACACCGCCTCGCCGATCTTATAAGAAGCTATGTTAAGCTCCTCGGTGGCGCTCTTGATGGCCTCGATGTCCTCGCGGCCCAGGGTGTTGCGCAACCGGGCGATGCCGTCCTCTATCCGCTTGCGGTCGTCGGCCGAGATCTGGGCCCCGTACTCACGCAGCATCCGCTCGGTGTTGTACATCAGCCCGTCGGCCTTGTTGCGGGTCTCGATCTCGTCCCTCTTCTTCTGATCCTCGGCCGAGTGGGCCAAAGCATCCTTGGCCATCTTGTCGATCTCCTCCTTGCTCAATCCGGAGGAAGAGGTGATCTTGATGCTCTGGGCCTTGCCGGTTCCCAGGTCCTTGGCCGAGACGTGCAGGATGCCGTTGGCGTCGATGTCGAACGAGACCTCCACCTGGGGCACGCCCCGGGGGGCCGGCGGAATGCCCACCAGGTCAAAACGGCCCAGGGTGCGGTTGTCCGTCGCCATCTCCCGCTCGCCCTGCATCACATGGATGGACACCGCCGGCTGGTTGTCGGTGGCGGTGGAGAACACCTGGCTTTTGCGGGTGGGAATGGTGGTGTTGCGCTCTATCAGCCGGGTCATCACTCCGCCCAGGGTCTCGATGCCCAAAGAAAGCGGGGTGACGTCCAGCAGCAGCACGTCCTTGACGTCGCCCACCAGCACGCCGCCCTGGATGCCGGCGCCCAGCGCCACCACCTCGTCGGGGTTCACCCCGCGGTGGGGCTCCTTGTTGAACACCTGCTTGACAATGTCCTGGACCTTGGGCATCCGGGTCATGCCGCCCACTAAAACGACTTCGTTGATGTCGGTGACTTTCAGCCCGGCGTCCTCGATGGCCCGGCGGCAGGGTCCAATGGTCCGCTGGATCAGGTCGTCCACCAACTGCTCCAGCTTGGCCCGGGTAAGGGTCAGGTCCAGGTGCTTGGCCCCGGAGGCGTCGGCGGTGATGAACGGCAGGTTGATGTTGGTCTGCATGGTGGAGGACAGCTCGCACTTGGCCTTCTCGGCCGCCTCCTTCAGGCGCTGCAGGGCCATCTTGTCGCCCTTGAGGTCGATGCCCTGGGCCTTCTTGAATTCCTCCACCAGCCAGTCGATGACCTTCTGGTCAAAGTCGTCGCCGCCCAGGTGGGTGTCGCCGTTGGTGGAGCGGACCTCGAACACGCCCTCGCCCAGCTCCAAAATGGAAATATCGAAGGTGCCGCCGCCCAGGTCGTAGACTGCTATCTTATGGGCCTTTTCCTTGTCCATGCCGTAGGCCAGGCTGGCCGCGGTGGGCTCGTTGATGATCCGCAGCACTTCCAGACCGGCGATCTGACCGGCGTCCTTGGTGGCCTGGCGCTGGGCATCGTTGAAATAGGCCGGAACGGTAATTACCGCCTGGGTTACTTTCTCGCCTAGATAGGCCTCAGCCGATTCCTTGAGATAGCGCAGGATCTTGGCCGAGATCTCCGGCGGCGAATAGACCTTGTCGCCGATCTTCACCCGGGCATCGCCGTGCGGGCCTTCGGAGACCTGATAGGGTACCAGCTTCAGCTCGGAATCTACTTCGTTATAACGGCGCCCCATGAAACGCTTGATGGAATAGACCGTGTTTTCGGGATTGGTGATGGCCTGGCGTTTGGCCACCATCCCCACCACCTCTTCGCCGGACTTCAAGAAACCCACCACCGAAGGCGTGGTCCTCATCCCGTCCTGATTGGGGATCACCACCGGGTTTCCGCCCTCCATCACCGCCACGCAGGAATTGGTGGTGCCCAGGTCAATGCCTATTACTTTACCCATTTTGTCTCCGTCTCCTTTTTATTTCTAAACTGCTTTGTTTTTAAATTATTGTAACTGTTCGGGCCTTGATTGTAAAGGATGCGTCTGTCAGCTTCTTAGGATTAAGTTACCCTTCAGACTATCAACTCAACCCGCCGGACTTCGGCAGGACTTCGGCATACTCAGCCTAACAGCTCCATCGGGCCGCTCAGGGTAAGCATTGCCACGACCTTCAGGTCGTGGGAGGCAATCTAATGAAACCCGATGGGCTTTAGCCCCAAAGAGAAAATGAATGAGATTACTAAGCCTGTATATTAATTCATCATTTCCGCCGCAGGCGGACAAGCGGGGTTGAAACCCCAAGAGAATTTTCTTATCCTTCAACCACGAGCTAAAGCTCGTGGCAATGGGGTTGTTATTCCTGTCCGGTTCCTGTCCCTGCTCACTGCTCGTCATTCTGGCCGTTTGGCGGATCGGTCTCGGGTTCTGCGTTTCCGGCCGGAAGCTTGGAAACAGTCACCCGGGCCGGTCTTATGATCTTATCCCGGAACAAAAATCCCTTCTCCACCTCGTTAATCACGGTATCGGGCGGATGATCCCGGCTTTCCACCGCCAGTATCGCCTCGTGCTTGTTGGGATCAAAGGGCTGGCCCTCGCTCTTCAGCACCAACAGCCCCTCGGCCTCCAATATCTTGTGGATCTGTTGGTCTATCATCTGGATGCCAAGATGAAATGATTTGAAGCCCTCGTTCCGGTCGCATAACTCTTTGGATGAGGTCAGGGCCCGGTCCAGATTGTCCAGCACCGGCAGGACCTTGGCCACCAGGTTGCGGTTGGCATCGCCCTCCTTCTCCAGATATTCCTTGGCGGTGCGCTTGCGGTAATTGTCCAGGTCGGCCATGGCCCTCAAATACTTGTCAAAGTTCTCGTCGGCCATCTGGCGGTACAGGTTGGATTGTCCCGTCAGCTCCTTTAAGCGTCCTCTGAGCTTGCGGTACATTTTCATTCCCTTGTTTTCCTCGGTCACTAAACGTCTCCTAAGTTAAAAAGGAAATCTGCTGGATTTTTTTATAAGGAAACCAGGAAGGCAGGAATTATTCATGGGTTCCTGGGCTTCATGCCTGTCCGCCATAGCAATGCGAAGTCGGGGGTTCCTAAGAAATCCCTGGAGTTTTTTATAAGGAAACCAGGAAGGCAGGAATTATTCATGGGTTTCTGGGCTTCATGCCTGTCCACCATAGCAATGCGGAGGCGGGGGTTCCTAAGAAAGCCCTGGAGTTTTTATAAGGAAACCAAGAAAGCAGGAATTATTCATGGGTTCCTAAGAAAGTCCCGGTTAATGCCTTTGGGCGACCAATAAATATAATCATTTATTAAGATTTTGTCAAGCAATAATAAAACCAGTCCTATGTCTTACCTGCTGGATCAGATTTGAGCCGCGGTCAGCTCCTGCAGTTTGTGTTTGATCTCCTCGGGCCGGACCTTGGTCACTTGGCCGTCCTTGCGTTGGCGGATCTCCACCATTCCCTCCCGCAGGCCCTTTTCCCCCACGTTGATCCGGACCGGGATGCCGGTCAGGTCGGCGTCCTTGAACTTAAAGCCGGGGCGCTCCGGGCGGTCGTCCAACAGCACGTCGAAGCCGGCCTGGATCAGGTCGTCGTGGATCTTCAATGCCAACTGTCCGGCTTCGCTGGCCGGATCGCCCAGCAGGGTGATCAGCACCTGGTAGGGGGCCACCGCCGCCGGCCAGATGATCCCGTCCTTGTCGTGGCTCTGTTCGATGATGCAGGCCCCGATCCGGTCGATCCCGATGCCGTAGCTGCCCATCACCAGCGGTTTCTGGGTGCCGTCCTCGTCGGTGAAGTTGGCGTTGAGGGCCTGGGAATATTTGAGGCCCAGCTTGAAGATGTGCCCCAGCTCAATGGCCTGGGTCAGTCCCATGGGTTTGCCGCACTCGGGGCAGGGCTCGCCGTTCTTGATGGTCCTGATGTCGGCGTACTCGTCGACTTTCAGGTCCCGGTTGACGCTGATGCCCTGGTAGTGGAAGTGGTCCTTGCAGGCCCCGGAGACCAGCCCGGTGGCGTCTTTTAAAAGATGGTCGGCGATGATCCTGACGCCTTTGACTCCCACCGGCGAGATGAATCCCACGTTGGCCCCGGTGTGCTTAAGCACCTCCTCCGGGGTGGCCGGCCGGAAGGTGGCGGTGCCGATGGCCTTCTGCAGTTTGTCCTCGTTGGCCTCGTCGTCGCCGCGGACTAATATGAACACTGGCTTGCCGTCGGCCATGTACAGCAGGCTTTTCATCAGCTGGGAGGCGGGAACCTTCAGGAACTGGGAAACTTCCTCCACTGTCCTCTTTTCCGGAGTTGAGACCTCCAGCAGCGGCAGGTCCTGGTACTTCGGAGCCTGGAGCTTGGAGGAAGCGATCTGGATGTTGGCGGCGTAGCCGCAGGCCTCGCAGACCGCGCAGGTGTCCTCGCCCGAGGGCGAGGGGACCATGAACTCCTGGGAGCCGCTGCCGCCCATCAATCCGGAGGAGGCGCCCACGATGAAGTATTTTAAGCCGCAGCGGGAGAAGATCCTCTTATAGGCCTCGCGCATGGCCAGGTACGACTGGTCCAGCCCGTTTTGGTCCCGGTCCATGCTGTAGGCGTCCTTCATGGTGAAGTGCCGCACCCGGATCACCCCGGCCCGGGGCCGGGGCTCGTCCCGGAATTTAACCTGCATCTGGTACCAGTTCTGGGGCAGGTCGCGGTAGCTGAAGCGCTGGGCCCGGGCCAGGTCGGTGATCACCTCCTCGTGGGTGGGGCACAGGGCGTATTCCCGCTTCTTGCGGTCCTTTAAGCGGAACATCTCGTCGCCAAAGCTTTCCCAGCGGCCGCTCTCCTGCCAGATCTCGGCCGGACACAATGCAGGAAGATAGATCTCCTGGGCGCCCGCCCTGTCCATCTCTTCGCGCACGATCTTCATCACCTTCAGCATCACCTTCCAGCCCAGCGGCAGGTATTCGTAGACCCCGGCGGTCAGCTGCCGGACCATGCCGGCCCGCAGCATAAGCTGGTGGCTGATCATCTCGGCCTCGGCCGGGACTTCTTTTAACGTGGGTATGAACGCTTTACTCCAGAGCAATTAAGTAGCCTCCTAAAATATTCTATTTACAATTTACAATTTGCATTCCATTCGGTTGTCTGCCAAGTATGCTTTTCTCAGGACATGTTTTCATTTTGAATTAGTATCCAGTATCTTCTTGATCAGCCCGCTGGTGGACTTCCCCGGTGTCAGCTCTATGGGCAATACTTTACCCCCGTTCTTCAAGACGACATCTGCCCCCACGATCTGCTCGACAGAATAATCCGCGCCTTTTACCAGTATGTCGGGGATCAATGCTTCGATAAGTTTTTGCGGGGTGTCCTGGTCGAACAGCACGATGTGGTCCACGCAGGACAGGGCGGAAAGAACCACGGCCCGGTCCTCCTGGCTGCACAGCGGCCGCTGGGGGCCTTTGATGCGCCGGACCGAGGAGTCGGAGTTCAGGCCGATGATCAGCAGGTCTCCCAGCGCCTTAGCTTTCTCCAGATACTCCACGTGCCCCCGGTGCAGGATGTCAAACACGCCGTTGGTAAAGACGACCTTCCTGCCCGCGGCCTTGGCCTGCCGGCGGAGGGTTTTGGCCTGTTCTGTTGTAACTAACTTATCAATCATGTGCGCTTTATCCTTCCCCGTCATCGCGAGACGGCGCTGTGCTTTGCAAACGAAGCGATCTAACTGTATATTTATGGCAGCACTTTCACCTTTACCGGCTTGCTCTCCCATTCAATGAAACCACGGCATTTGATGGTTCGATCAGCTATGCTTTCCGCCAGGCCAATTTTTGTCTTCAGCGTTGCCACAGTGTAAAACGATCTGGCCCAAGCGGCCAGCTTCGGGTCGATCTCTTTTATTGTTTGCAAAAGGTCCTTATCCCGGGGTTCATACCTTCCCGCCAGCATCACTGCCATTAACAGCATCTGTTTGACTGCATTGGATAGGATCATGCAAGCCGTGGCTGGATCCTTCTGGGTTATGTCCAAGGCATCTTCATATAACGACCCGGAAAAATATCGTTCATGCACGATGTCCAGCTTGTCCGGCTTCTTTGGTCCTTTTTTCAGGATCTGTTTGGCCTTGGTTGTCAGTTTCGGCAGCAACGGCTCATTGTCCAGCAACACAAAACCGGTGGAGATCATGTGGGCGGTTATGGGACGCCGCATCTCCCTTTGAGACATGAGATGTTTGATGGCCGTAGCCGGAGTGTTGACAAAGATCTCTGCCGGCACTCCGTTGAAACGCTTCTGCACCCGTTGCATGAACGGCTTCCGGTGGATGACATACAGATCCAGGTCGCTGTTGGCGTGCGGCTTCCCGCGGATTATGGTGCCGGAGGCGATGATGGCTGTCGGCTTGAATCTTTTTTGAATGTAACTCACCGCCAGGCGCAACGCCCGGTCGTATCGGGAAGGCAGCGACGGCCAGGGTGGGGCTGTGGTCTGTCTTTTCACTGGTTTTACTTGTTGAATCGATAATATCTGCGTTTATCGTTCGACTGAGCCTGCCGAAGTCAGCGTCCGATAAAATACTTTTTACCCTATATACCTCACCGCATCCTCTTTTCTGGGTGCGGCCTGCGGCGGCTCTCCGTCCGGGTAGCCCAGCGCCACGGCATACAGCGGCTTATAACCTTCCGGTACCTTAAGCTCCCGGGCGAACTTTTCCCCCTCCGGACTCTCCAACAACTGGGCTATGATCCCTATCCAACAAGAGCCGATGCCCAGCGAGTGCGCGGCCAGCAGCATGTTCTGGGTGGCGGCGGCGCAGTCGGTCTGGTGGAACTTCGCCTCCTTGTTCCCCGAGACCACCACCATGGCCGGGGCCCGGTAAAAGGCCTGCCAGTTGGGGTCCTTCAGCCGCTCTTTTATCCGCGGGCTGTCGATGTCCTTATACAGGTCCCGCACCTGAACGCTCATCCGGTCCAGCAGTTCCTTGTTTTGGATCACGGTAAAGTGCCAGCTCTGCCCGTTCATGGCGCTGGGGGCATAGCGCCCGGCCTCGATGATGGCTGCCAGGTCGGCTTCCTTGAGCTGGTCCGGCTTGAACTGGCGGATGCTGCGCCGGGATTTTATAGTCTCGAGCACTTGGTTCATTTTTCTCGCCCCTTTTGGGATTCTTAATCACCTTTGACCGGCTTGTATATTCTTAAACCATTACAAAACTACTGATACACTTCAAACTTTATATCGTTCTTCCCACTGTCTTTGACCGTATACATAAGGTTGTCGGCTTTTTTGATCATTTCGTCCACGCTGTCGGGAATTTTTTTGAAAAGCACCAGGCCCATGCTGAAACTTACCGGCCACTTCCGCTCTGTAACCTCATTCATAAAATGCTCTCTCATCCTTTTCATGACGGTCAGGCTCGAATCCTCGGTTGCCCCGGGCAGCAGCACTGCAAACTCATCACCACCCAGCCGGGCCATCATGTCACCATCCCTCAGGTTCTTCTTGATCGTCTGAGCCGCCAATTTTAGCAACTGGTCGCCCACGCTGTGCCCGAAAGTGTCGTTGATGGCTTTGAAATTGTCAAGATCGATATAGGCCAGAGCTATGGTCTGGCCGCCGGCTTTGGCCGCAGCCAGCGCCGACCCGGCTGTCTCCATGAAATTCCGGCTATTGGCCGCGCCGGTTAAAAAATCCTGGCGGGCGTAATTCTTTTCATTATCCAGAACCTTGCGCAACCCTGCCAAAGCATAGGTAACGACCACAAAGGTCAAAAGCCTTACCAGCATATTCCAGTAAGGGACCACCGGATTGGAGTATATATGCCCCGCCGCCAGATCGGCCCCCAGCCAGGTCAGACTGCTTAACACCGAAACAAACAGCCCCCAGCCTGAACCTACGCACCAGGCCGCCAGGGCGATGGGTAACAGATAGAAGCTGGAAAAAGCCCATTCCGGACCGGTGAGATAATCAACTGCGCCCAGCCCGACCACCAAAAATATCCCGGCTGCAATTTTTGTCTTTTTCCCCTGCCTTTGGAAAGCTGCTAAAAAGCTTTGCATCATTTCCTAATCCACGCTGATCAGGTTGTACTTCCGCCGGCCCATCCCCAGCTTCTCGGCATATTCTATCTGGCTGTTGCCGCTGCGGCCAATCTCCTTGAGGAAGGCATCTTTGCATTTATGCGCCTTGTTCACCAGGTCCAGGCTGGCCTGCTCTATGGCCACGATGTCGGTGGAAGCCAGGATGCCGATGTCCTTTACAAAGGGCTTGCGGGCCCGGGCCGCGCAGTCGCAGTCCGGCGAGATGTTCACCAGCACGTTGATGTATATAAGATGATTGCTGTCGGAAAGCACCTTGGCGTATTCCACCAGCCTTTTGTTGAACAGCTCCGGGCTGACCCGGCTTTTATCGGTCTCGAAGACCTTGGCCGGGCAGACCTGCTGGCACTGCCCGCAGCCGATGCACTTGCGGGGGTCGATCTTGACCGGGTTCAGGGTGATGGCCCCGGCCGGGCACTGCTTGGCGCAGGCCCCGCAGTTGATGCATTTGGAGGCATCGTAACCCGGAACGTAGTTGGCGTGCATGGCCAGCTTGCCGGCCCGGGCGGCCAGGCCCATGGCCACATTTTTGATGGCCCCGCCGAAACCGGCCAGCCCGTGGCCCTTGAAATGGGTCAGCATCACGATGGTGTTATAGCGGGAAATATGGCTTCCGGTGATCACCCGGGTGTAGCAGCCGGTGCTGCAGGCGTAGGCCTTGTCGCCTTCGGAATCCAGGATGTCTATCGGCGCAAAGTCAAAGCCGTGTTCTTTGGCCAGTTTGAGATGCGACTCCGTCTTCTGCCGCGGGCCGGAGTACAGCACGTTGGTCTCGACCAAAGTGGCGCCCAGGGCCTTCACCAGAGGCTCCACCAGTTCCGGGCTAAGATAATTCTTGTTTCCCTCTTCGCCGAAATGGGTCTTGACCGCCACCTTGCCTTTGACATTGGAGCGTATCTTTTCAAATACCTTCAGCACTCCCTGGCCCGAGATGTCACTGGTGTAATAGACCTTCGATGGCGCGGCTTTAACCTCGGTCTTGTTCTTAGCAAATACCGGGAAAACAAAACCAAGGATTGTTAACAGAACAACGATATTATTTCTAAGAACCATCATACTGTTATCATTTTAACCATTTCAAACGTTTCTAACGTTTCCAACATTTCAAACTGTTTTTTCGGTTACCCTTCCCACCGGCGCCACGTAGACCACGAACTCGTCCCTGCCGTCCAGCTGGCACAGCTTGTCGAACAGCTTCTGGTTATACGCCCCTATGGCGCAGGTCCCGCAGTTTATGGACTCGCAGGCCAGGTACAGGTTCTGGCAGAGATGGCCCGAGTCTTGCAAAATGATCTTCTTGGCCTCCAGCGAATAGCGCCATTCCGTCTTGTAGGGCACCGCGCTCCAGATGAAGGTCACCGCGCAGTTGCCCAACGAATGTCTGTCCCAGGGACGCCTTGGTCAGTTTTTTGGGCATGGACGGAACGGTGAAAAGTTTCACCAGCTTGTGATCCACCGGCTGGTAGCGGTACATTCCCTTTTTCAAACCTTTGACATTGTTGACGGCCAGGTATGTCTCAAACGGATGCATGCATCCGCCGGAGGGAACTGTGCGAAGGCCGACCTTGCCGTTGGCCATCAGCTTTTTTATCCCCTGGGTGGCCCATAAAAGATATGACAGTTCCTCCAAGGTCAGCGGATCGTCGCTGTACTCGCGGCGGCTCTTGCGGTCGCCGATGCAGTCGAAGATGTCTGATTTCTTTATGACCGTCTTGTCCGGCTTGGGCAGTTCAATGACCTCGGCGTCCTTGGGGCATTCCTTCTGCAGCGGCCCGCGCTCCAGCCCCTTGGTCTGGTCCGAGATCACCTTCACCAGCTTGATGAACCCGGCCTTCATCGTCTCGCGAAACTTCAGGGTCTGCTTCCTGGCCTTGACGGTGTTCTTCTCCAGCTTCTCCATCGTGGCCCCGATGCCCGCCATCATTTTGGAAATCTCTGCCAGGGCTTTTTCATCCTTCTGGGGGCTGATAGTGATTTCGCCCTTGGCCTGCTCCTTGATAAAACCGTCCCAGCCCTGGGGCAGGCTTTGGTAGAACTCTTCCAGCAAGGGTTCTCCGGCTTTTTGCAGCATTTTGCAGAAGGCCTCTTTAAGCCCCTTTTCGCTTTCCATGATGTCGCCCACCAATATCTTTCGTTCGGCATCTTTGAGGGCGATGATCTTTTTGATGATCTCTGACATATTTCACCTGCTGGTTTTAATAATTTACCGTTACTATACACGACGCCATGTGCCTTGTGCGTTTTGTCATTCCGGGCTTGACCCGGAATCCATATTTTTACTGGATTCCCGTTACCCGATCACTGTCGGGTGCAAGTTTTGCGGGAATGACTGGTTGTCATGAGGTTTACTCCGTTATGGATATTTCATACTTCTGGCCCGCCGCCATTTTCCCTTCTTTCTATTTCCGTGAATGTGTCACAGTAATCACGTTGAAAACACTGATCGCAATTTCCGCTGCACCCGTCAAGATGGAACATAAAACCTTTCGGCATCCGGCACATTACCTCTTCATTTAGTCCCTGGTCCAGCAGATAACGATAGGCTTCGTCAGCGGGCAGTTTGGGGCGGAAGTCAATGCTGATATTGTGATCAGCTAAAATGTTCTGGACGGCGGCCAGTTTTATTTGCAGGTCTCTCCGGCTCAGTTGTTCAACCGGCGGAAGATCGAATCCTGCCGGAAGCAGACTGCGCAAGGTGCATCGGGGACCATTGTCAGCCTCCTCGTACTCTATCATGTTCGTTAAAAAGGCTTTTTCAATCGCAGGATCGTCCGTTTTAGGATCAACCGAAATATTATAATCATTGTGAATCTGCTTTTTCAGCAGATAATTATCAATCATAAGATCGGCTGTTTTTCCGGTAATATCTTCCGTCTTCTTTTTTCTCATTTTCTCTTCTCGCAACTATAGAAAAAGTTCCGTCGTGCAGAGTTTACCGCACCTCCCCGCCGGTCTCCACTTTGCGCTGAGGATTGAGAATAACCACCCCGTCCTTGTCCTGGGCTGCCAGCAGCATCCCGTGCGACTCCAGCCCCCGGATCTTGGCCGGCTTCAGGTTGGCCACTATGATCACCTGCTGTCCCACCAGCGATTCCGGGGTATACCACTGGGCTATGCCGGCCAGCACCTGCCGGGTCTCCTCGCCCAGCTTCACCTGCAGTCGCAGCAGCTTGTCGGCGTTGGGCACCTTCTCGGCGGCGATGATCTCAGCTGTCCGCAGTTTTATCTTTTTGAAATAATCAATGTCTATCAACTCTTCAACTGGCTTTATGCTGTCAGCTGTACGCTGTACGCTGTCCGCCGCCCCTGGTTTAGCGATTTCACTTTCAGCTTTATTTGTTTCTTCCGTCATTCGTTTTCTGCCTTCATCTTTCGTTTTTGTGTCTATTCGGGGGAAGAGTGGTTCCCCGGCCGATATCTTCTGCCCCGCCTTCAGCAGTCCCCACTCGGAGGCTTTGGCTAGGGTGATGTCCTTCTCCTCCACTCCCAGCCTGGACAGCAGCTCCCGGCACTTGCCCGGCATCACCGGGGATAAAAGGATGCTGGCTATGCGCAGGGCCTCGGCCGCGTTGTAAAGGATCAGGTTGATCCGCTCTTGGTTGCCTTCCTTGAAAAGCTTCCAGGGCGCGTTGGATTCCACGTAGCGGTTGGTGGCCCGCACCTGTTCCAGTATCTCCTCCAGCGCCTTGTTGGGCTCCAGGTCATCTATCAGGGTTTTGACCCTGGCCCCCAGTCCCTTGATCCCGGTTATCAGCTCACCTTCGGAACTTCCCAAAATCGCAACTTCCGGCGTGGCCCCGGCGCAGTAAGAGTCTATCATCTTGAACACCCGGCTGACCAAGTTGCCGTAATCGTTGGCCAGGTCGGAATTGATCCGCGAGATCAGGGCTTCTTCGGAGAAATTGGCGTCGGCCCCCAGGGTCATCTCCTTCATCAGGAAATAGCGCAACTGTTCCACCCCGTACTTGTCGGCCATCTCCAGCGGCCGGACCACCGTGCCCTGGGATTTGGACATCTTGGATTCGTCTATCATCCACCAGCCGTGAGCCAGCACCATCCGCGGCGTCTTGACCCCCATGGCATGGAGCATAGTGGGCCAGTAGACCGAATGGGTGGTCAGAATGTCCTTGCCCAGCAGGTGCAGGGCCGAGGGCCATAGGTCCTGATATTTCCGGTCGTCAGGGGAATGGTAGCCCAGCGCCGAGATGTAGTTGATCAGAGCGTCAAACCAGACATAGGTCACGTACTCGGCGTCAAACGGCAGTTCTATGCCCCAGGCCAGCCGCTTCTTGGGCCGGGAGATGCACAGGTCGTTCAGCGGCTTTTTCAGGAAGCCCAGCACTTCGTTCTTCCGGGTCTCGGGCCTGATGGTCATCCGGCCGGAGGTTATCTCGTCTATCAGCCATTGCTGGTGCTGGGACATCTTGAAGAAATAGTTCTTCTCGGTGATCTTGGACACCGGACGCCCGCAGTCCGGGCAGTTGCCGTCCTTGATGTCCTTCTCCGTCCAGAATCTCTCGTCGGGAGTGCAGTACCAGCCGTCGTATTCGGCCGGGTAGATCTGCCCTTGGTCGTAAAGTTCCTGCAGCACCTTCTGGACCACCGCCTGGTGGCGGGTTTCGGTAGTGCGAATGAAGTCGTCGTTGGTTATCTCCAGCTTCTCCCACAGCCCGGTAAAGCGGGCGCTCATCTGGTCGCAGTGTTCCTGCGGGGAAACGCCGCGCTTGGCGGCGGCCTCCTGCACCTTCTGGCCGTGCTCGTCCAGTCCGGTCAGGAAAAAGGTCTGGTCGCCGAACAGACGGTGGTACCGGGACAGCACGTCCGCCAGGATGGTGGTGTAGGCGTGCCCGATATGCGGCTCGTCGTTGACGTAGTAGATTGGCGTGGTTACGTAGAACTTGCTCATTTCTTGGAAACCTCCGCTACCTCGAATTCCCCGTGGCCTTCCTCAAACCGCACCGACACTTTTTGCTTGAAGATGTCCACCTTGTAGACCGTGCCCGGTCCCTTGGGGGTGATGACCACCGAACCCACCCGGGGCATGCTGCGGTGGGCCTCTTCGTAGTAGCGATCCTCGTAGGTCAGGCAGCACATCAGGCGGCCGCACAGCCCCAGCATCTTGTTGGAGGTGGTGGACAGGTTCTGCTCTTTGGCCATCTTCAGGGTCACCGGCTCAAACTCGTTAAGCCAGGCCACGCAGCACAGCTGGCGGCCGCACAGCCCCAGCCCGCCCACCCGCCGGGCCTCGTCCCTCACCCCTATCTGGTGCATCTCGATCCGGCCCTTGAACATGGCGGCCAGGTCCCGCACCAATGACCGGAAGTCCACCCGCTTTTCGGCGGTGAAGTAGAAGGTCAGTTTTGATCCGTCGAACTTGGCCTCCACGTCCACCAGGGTCATCTGCAGGCCGTGCCGGTGGATCAGGTCCAGGCAGGCCTGGTAGGACTCGGTCTCGCGCTTGCGGTTGGCCTGGAACTTTACTATGTCCTCCTCCACCGCCTTGCGCAGCACTTCTCCGGCCGCCTTGAATTTTTCCTTGAGGATGGCCCGCTCGCCCTCCACCGCCCCCAGCTCCTCGCCGTTGTCGGTGGTGACGATCACCATTTCTCCCGGGACCAGGCTGTAGGCCTGGGGATTAAGGTAATATTTGGAACGCGCTTCCTTGAAGCGCACCATTATCAGGTTTTCGCTCATAGCTCCTCTTTTATGATGTCGGGACTGCAGGCGGCCATCAGGCACAGCCTGGGTGTTACGTTTCGGTTCAGGGCCGTCCGGGCCAGTTCCATGTTGGCGGTGATCCGGTTCAGCTGCGGTTCGGTCAGCAGCCGGGCCAGGGATAAAATTTCCGGCGAGGCCTGGGGTTCGGGGTGCAGGGCCTCCAGCGCTATGGCCGACATCAGCTCCAGCACCCTCTGTGGGCGGCCCTTTTCGCCGGTGGCCAGGTCTATGGCCTCCATCATCTCGGCGTATCTCTTTTCCAGCCCGGCCCGCAAAAGGTCCCCGGCCATCCGCCTCTCCTCCAGCAGGTCCAGGTCCATCATCTCCAGGGCCTGGCCCAAACTTCCCTGGCTAAGGGAGGCCAGCATTTTGGCCTGGGCCGGGTCCAGTCCGTGGCGCTCTTCCAGGTTTTGGATCACCGCCGCCCGGTCCAGCCGCATGAAGCGGATCTTCTGGCAGCGGGAGAGGATGGTTGAAAGCAGGGCGTTGGGCTTGTCGCAGACCAGGATGAAATTGGTAGTGGGGGACG
The DNA here is from genome assembly GCA_963780225.1 of uncultured bacterium. Taxonomy (GTDB): domain Bacteria; phylum Edwardsbacteria; class AC1; order AC1; family EtOH8; genus UBA5202. The sequence goes on from CAWAAX010000011.1 coordinate 44,602, forward strand.
GTTCCTCCAGGGTTTTTAAGAAGGCGTTGGCCGCCTCGGTGGTCATGGCCTCGGGCTTTACAATGATCACCACCTTCTTTTTCCCCTGATAGGGCTGGAGCGAAAGTTTGGCTTGCAGGGCCCTGATGTCATCTATGGTGATGGCCACCGGCCGGTCGAAATCCAGCGACAGGTATGGCTTTTCGGCCTTTTGGGCCAGCAGCTCGGCTATCTCCTCGGCCAGTTTTTTCTTGTCGCTCTCGCCGGAGGGATGGGGCACGGGAAAGACGTAGTGCAGGTCCGGGTGATTGAAACTGACTGTCTTCTGGCATTGGCTGCACGCGCCGCAGGGAGCCTCCACCCCGGTGCAGTTAAGGGCCTGGGCCAGCTCAAAGGCCGCCATCTCCTTGCCCACCCCGGAAGGGCCGTAGAACAGATAGCTCTGGGCCAGCCGGTTTTCCTCAAAGGACCGGCGCAGTATCTTCTTGGCCAGGGCCTCCAGCGCTATGGCCGACATCAGCTCCAGCACCCGCTGGGGACGGCCCTTTTCGCCGGTGGCCAGGTCTATGGCCTCCATCATCTCGGCGTATCTCTTTTCCAGCCCGGCCCGCAAAAGGTCCCCGGCCATCCGGCGCTCCTCCAGCAGGTCCAGGTCCATCATCTCCAGGGCCTGCCCCAGACTGCCCTGGCTAAGGGAGGCCAGCATTTTGGCCTGGGCCGGGTCCAGTCCGTGGCGCTCTTCCAGGTTTTGGATCACCGCCGCCTGGTCCAGCCGCATGAAGCGGATCTTCTGGCAGCGGGAGAGGATGGTGGAAAGCAGGGCGTTGGGCTTGTCGCAGACCAGGATGAAATTGGTGGTGGGGGACGGCTCCTCCAGGGTTTTTAAGAAGGCGTTGGCCGCCTCGGTGGTCATGGCCTCGGGCTTTACAATGATCACCACCTTCTTTTTCCCCTGATAGGGCTGGAGCGAAAGTTTGGCTTGCAGGGCCCTGATGTCATCTATGGTGATGGCCACCGGCCGGTCGAAATCCAGCGACAGGTATGGCTTTTCGGCCTTTTGGGCCAGCAGCTCGGCGATCTCCTCGGCCAGTTTTTTCTTGTCGCTCTCGCTGGAGGGATGGGGCACGGGAAAGACGTAGTGCAGGTCGGGATGGTTGAACTCCACCGTCTTTTGGCATTGGCTGCACGCGCCGCAGGGAGCCTCCACCCCGGTGCAGTTAAGGGCCTGGGCCAGCTCAAAGGCCGCCATCTCCTTGCCCACCCCGGAAGGGCCGTAGAACAGATAGCTCTGGGCCAGCCGGTTTTCCTCAAAGGACCGGCGCAGTATTTTCTTGGCCACTTCCTGGCCTATCATGTCTGGAAAACAGTTCACAAAAATTTAAACATAGATCACAATCTATAAATTTCCTGAGTTCCATGGATTCCCGATAAACGAAAGGATCTATTCGAATCGCCTAGGCGGTCTAAACAAATTCAAATCAACAAATTTCATAAAACCAAACTGTTCATTGATCAAGTCATTTGGGACATTGCTATTGATAGTATTTAGAACGGCTTTATCATTTCGATCCCTGTTTCCTAGGCCAAATTTGGCATTAGGCTGTGCTTGGAATTGCCTTAGGTTTCCTGTTTAGAGATGCTTGGTCGGGCTTGGGCGTTTCCTTCTTCACCGGGGCCGGTGTTTTCTTGTCCTTTACCGCAGCCGCTTCATCCAATCCCACCGTCTGCCGGTTCTTGATGGTCATCATCTTGGCCTTGGGCTGGGCCCCGAACCGCCCGAAGCTTCCCTGGCCCGAGAGCTTCAGTCCGGTGAAATCCCCGCTGGTCAGATAGGTCCTCAGTTCCTGGCGGGAGGCCGGGTTCTTTTGCAGGGCGGCGATCATGATCCTGGCGGCATCGTAGCCCTGGGCGGCCTGCTTGGAGGGCGGTTTGCCGTAGCGCTTCTTAAAGCGCTCTTCAAAGGCGGCCGAAGCCTGGGCCAGCTCCGAGCTCTCCGAAAGCACCGCGAAGATGGCCCCCTCCACGTAAACATCCCCCTGGGCCGCCACCTTAGGATCTCCCCAGGATTCCGGACCCAATAGCTGGAGCTTCACCTGGTTATAAGCCAGCTGGGGCGCGATCATCACGATGTCCGAGGGCGAGGCCGGCAGGAACAACGCGTCCACCTTCACCAGCCGCAGCTGGTCGATCTGGGCCTTGAAGTCGGTGGTGCCGGGAGTGTAGGCCTGGGCATAGACCATCTTGGCCCCCAGTTTGGCGGCTTCCTTGGCAAAGGCCTGAGCCACCGATTCCCAAGCGCCCTCGTCGGGATACAGCATGGCCAGCGTCTTAAAGCCCCGGGCTTTCACCGCATACTGGGCCACCGCCGGCCCCTGCCAGCTTAAGCTGGGGTTCAGCTGAAAGATGTTGGGACCGATGGTTGATATCCGGTCGTCGGTGGCGGTGGGCGAAAGCAGGGGAACGCCCAGCACATCGGCCACCCCGGCCGCAGCGATGGTGGCTCCGGAAAGGACGTCTCCGATCAGCCCCATCACTTTAGAGGAGTCAGCCAGAAAGCGAGCTTGCTTGACCGCATCGATGGGATCGCCCTTGGAATCGGCCGCCACCAATTTGAATTTTTCCGCAACCTTCTGGTTATATTCCTCAAAGGCCAGTTCCACCCCGTTCTGAACCGCCTGCCCGAATTCCCCGTATTTGCCGGTTAAGGGCGCCAGCAGGCCTATCTTTTTTTCCACCGGGAGGCTGAGGATCATTCCGTTGTTCTCGATAAGCTGTGACAACAGCAAGTTGGCGGTTCCGGCCTCTCCGCTGGCGGGATATTTTTTACTGAGGTCCGTCAGAAGTTTTTTAGCCTCGGAAATGTTTTTAGCCTCCAGCTCCATCTTGCATAACCTGAGGCCCATGGCCGGGGCTGTCTCCGACTGGGCATATGTTTTGTAGAGGATCCGCAGTTCGCCCGAGGACAGTTTTTCGTTGATCAGCACCAGCAGCGGCAGCCTTATGGTCTCGCGGTCTTCCGGGGCTTTGGCCTTGGCCATGCCCTCCAGGAATTGCTGACCGGCCTTGACGTAATCCCCGTTCCCGTCATAGCAGTCGCCCAGCACTTTCTTGGTCTTGGCCCAAAAATCGGAATCGGGATATTTTTCGGTCAGCTTAAATCCGCTCTGCAGGGCCAGGTCGGTCTGTTTCAGTTCATAGCGGTACAGGGCCGTTAGATAGAGAGCCTCCGCGGCTGATGGCGTTTCGGGATGTTTGGCCAAAAGCTGCTGCAGGGTTTCCACTGCCTCGGCCGGCTTGCGCTCGGAGTATTGAGTTTGGGCCTTTTCCAGCAGAGCGGCGGCCTCGGCCTCTTTTTTCAGCCGCAGTTCCTCCCTGGCCTTCTGGTCCTGGGAGACCGGGGATTTCTTGTCCACCGCCGGCTGCAGTGTAGCACAGGAAGCCGCCAAAAGACAAAGCAATATAACGCCGTATTTTTTCATTTTATGCACCTAAAATGATATTTTTTGTGACTGGTTAAAGCCCACTGCCCCATCATATAAACTGTAAGTATAGCAAGCAATTAGGACCCTGTCAACAACAAAAAAACCGGCCCGGCCGGTTTTCTTTTCTCAAGAATATTCACGTTTTACACTTCACCATTCACGACCAACAATGAATCATCATGGTGTCACAATGTCATAATGTCAATAAATCGCTATTTTGTCCCGACCGCCCAGCGCACCGGCATGAACACCTTTCTCTTTTTCTCCGCCACCGCCTGAAGATCCTTCTGTTTCAAAGCTTCCAGCCTCTTCCCAAAGCCGCATAGATGCTCGATGAATTCCCATTCCCGGTCAAACTGCTTCCTGTACTCCCGCCAGTCCCAACAGCCCTCCTGCCGCCCGGCCTCTGTTTTGAACCCGGCTTTGGTCATTAGATCTTCGAGTTTTCCGGCCAGGCCCGGATCCGCTCCCTGCTTGGCCAGTGTCCCTAAAATCAAATCCCTTATCCCTCCCAGCTCCATCGGCTCATCAATGCGGCCCATATAGTCCGGCTCGCACAGGCTGGCCAGCTGCCCGCCTTTTTTTAGTACCCGGCGGGCCTCGGACAGAACGGCTTTAGGATCTTTTTGCCACAGCCAAAAGTAATGGGTAACGATCAGGTCAAAAGAGTTTTCCGGAAAGGGAAGCTTTTCGGCTCGGGCCGTCCTGAAGTCTATGCCTGGATATTGGGCTTTGGCCAGGGCTGTCATTTTGGGGTCGGCCTCTATGCCGCAAAGCCGGGCATCGGTGCGTTCCGAGATCTCGCTTAGAATGACCCCGCTGCCCGCGCCCAGTTCCAGGATGTTCTTCTTCCCGGCCAGACGGACCTTGCGATAGAGAAAAAGCCGCAGGGCCTTGGTCCATGCGGCTTGCCTCTGATACTGGTTATGCAGAAACAGTGCTTCTTTCATGCTATGGTGTCATCCTGAGACCTGCCCTGAGCCGCCGGGCTAAGCGGGCCGAAGCCCCTGTCGAAGGGCCAGCACCTTGCCTCACTAACCGAAGGATCGGCCCTGTTATGGATGCTCGAAGATACAGGGATGCACTTACGATTCACGATTCACACTTTACGGGTTGATCACCCGCCACATGAAGATCCCCACCACCACCAACAGGGTAATGCACAATGTCTGCAGGGTGCGGCGCTCGGCCCGGAAAGCGGCTTTGGTGTCGCCCTTCTCCGGGAAGCGCGGGCCGAAGTGGCTGAACCGCGGCAGCCAGCGCGGGACCTTTTGGCAATACTCCTTGTACTCCGTCCCCAGCTTGCCGGCCAGGGTCTCCTCCTCCAGCGCCACGATGAACACGTACTGCAAAAAGAAGGCGCCGATGAAGACCAGTATCATCCAGGGCATCCAGGGCCAGGCGGCCAGGCACACGCCCAGCGAGACCAGGAAATTCCCCACGTAGAGCGGGTTGCGGACAAAGCCGAATGGCCCGCCGGTGATCAGCCGGCCCACGTCCGGGGAAAGGGTGCGGGTGCTGCCGCCGGCATAGGACAGCGCCCAGATCCGTACGGCCTCGCCTGCAAATGTGACCGCGATGCCCAGGGCCAGAGACCACCATGTGGGTCTGGCGAAATAGAGGGCCGCTAAAAGCAGCGGGATGGGCGTGTAGCTGCGCCACTTGAAGAACAGGTTGCCGAGTGTTTTTTTCAAGGTGTTTCTCCGTTTTTATGTGTCTTGTTTAGTCGCGTTAAAAGCATCAGTGAGCATCGCAGTTGATGACGGAAAAAGCTTGTCTGCATGTTTGAGGGCTTGGCCAAAGCCCGAGTTCAGACAAGCCCGTCAGCAAAGAGAAGCGCAGCGCCCGGATGGTTTTAAGCGACGAGCTTTTTTCTTTTTGGTTCTTTTTCTTAGTTGGCGGCACAAAAAAGAAAAAGAACATAACCGGGATGTATCCGCATTTATAATTCCTTTATCATCATCAAACACAGATCATCGTCCAACTTCACATCCTGCCCCGGCTCAAGCTCCCGGTCATTATAACATATCCCTTTCCCGTCCGGAATATATCCCCGCTTTACATACATGATCTGGGCTTTCCCGTAATCATTATACAGCCCGACCCCCAGGCCGGAATATTTCGATCTTTTTGATATTCTTTTTTCCGCTTCATCCATCAGCTTTGTAGCGATCCCCCGATGCTGGTGCTTTTTAAGCACGTTCAGGTCCTTTATTTCGGGTATGCCTTTGTTACGGAAAGCGTCATATTTGGTTTCCCAAACGATGGTTAAGTATCCGGCATATTCACCCTTGAACTCTGCAATTATTACTGCCCTTTTCCCGTCATTCTGTTCCTGGAAATACCCGGCATACGGCTCTACCGGCTTATCCCAACCCTGCGCGGCAAAGCCGGCTGAGATCAATTGGCAATCGGTTTCAATCATGTCCCTTAATGTGATTTCCTGCCCCATAATGCTCTCCAATTTATTATGCCTTCATCGCAAAAACAAATAACGTATCATCCTCGCTTAGCTTCCCGCCATTCAATTCCTTTTTCAAACCAGCCAGCCGTTCCAACCAATATTCTTTTCTTTTGCTTTTCTCTGCAAAATAATCAAATTGCTCGAAATACTCAACAAATTCAATGCTTTGGTCGGACTTGACCATCCGGCTTTCGTATTCAATCCCGCGTGAAGTGAAATATTCCCGCAAGGCCTCCGGCGCGTGGTGTTTGTAATGCGGATAGCCTATTTCTTTTTGTAACTCCAGAAATAAGTTTTGAGCCGCTATTGTATTCCGTTTTTCTTCGCTTCTGGGATCATCTATAGGCTCTTCAATGCAAATATGCTTGGAGGAAACCCTTGTCATTTCATTTAAGACATCCGACCATTCCAGGATGTGGTGCAGGGAGGCCCTTTCAAGCACCAGGTCAAAACTGTTTTCCGGATATTTGATGTTTCCGGCATCCATGCAGACAAAATCAACGTTGGATAGCTGGTTTTCCCTTTTGCACCGGTCGATCAGGGGTCGGGAAGAATCAATGGCCGTAATATGTCCGCAATACGGCGCTATTTTTGCCGTAAAACTACCGCAACCGCAGCCGACGTCCAATATTTTTGCTGGGATTAGCGATTTTATTTTACTTATTAACATAACTTAATAGATTTTTGAATGTAACCCAAACGAGTCTTTTGTTATTCTTGTGATAGATAAACCCTTTTGTTGGACGACAAGCTAAGTGCAATCTTCTTTATAAACCACATTAAAAGGCTCTAATGTTTTAATAATGTAATCAAGGGGCTTTAAATCTAAAATCGTTTTTGTTGTATTATAAACACACCAGAATAAAAATTCATCATATTCAATAATTATCGAATACTCAACATTATCGGTTAATTGCGGTGTTTTTACATTTCTTTCGATTATACGATAAATAATGTTAGTTGCCTCCTTGGGAAGGTCGTACTTTTTATATTCTATGGTTGATTTTGGGTACGCCTTTTTTGTGTTTCGTTCGTGTAATTTTATAAAATATTTTAAATAGTCTTTTTTGTACAATTTACCAGTGGGATCCTTTTTGGGTTCTATATTGACATACATAAAACTTTTATCATTATCCAAAGAACTTATATATGCAAGTGTATTTCTATTGCTTTTTGTGCCGTCTATAAACCAAGAGGGTGGCGTGGACAATAAAACCCCGTATGACCCTCGATATATTATTGCACCGTTTCCTGGGTAGCCGTTTAACTCAAACATGCTCATAATATCAAGTTGAATTTCGGGTGAGTTATTGTTCTTAGCTCTATGATACGCAGCTTCTGAATATCCTTTATTTGTAATCAATACCCCCTTATTAATCTTTAAATCTTGCATCATCCCGATAAAGCTATCAACATCTTTTACGTCAATACATTTTGAATAATATTTGCAATCTATTGCAATATTTATTTCATATGAAGCAATATTTCTAGAAACTAAAATATCAATTTGTCTCTCAATCTTTGATAAATACCCTTTTAGCTTTACATTATGTTCAATTTTGCAATCTGGGTATAGCTCTTGAAATTTTTTCGCTATTATCTTTTCATAGTTTTTCCAACCCATAAACATACCCTTCATTTATTTGTGCGCAGTATAAACTGGTTATTAACTTTCCGCCTCTACAGTTTATAGTAGCATCCTGTCACTCCACCTTCACCAACTCATACTTCCTGCTCCCCAGCCCCATCTTCTCCGCATGCTCCAGCTGCCAGGCCCAGTCCACCTCCGCGTAAATATCCCTAAACTTGTCGCTGCCCGGTTTATGCGCCTTCTCCAGCGCCGAGTTCTTGTTCCCCCCGGCCTGCATCACCAGGTCGTTGCTTGCCGCGTCAATGGCCACCGGGTCAAGCGACCCGCAGATGCCCAGGTCCGGCACAATGGGGTTGTCGGCGTGGCCGTAGCAGTCGCAGGCCGGCGAGACGTTCATGATGAAATTCAGGTAGCCGATCTTGCCCTTCTTGTTCTGGGCAAACCCGGCCAGGTACTCCGCCATCTTCTCCTGCATCTTCTGGGCCCCGGTGTCCCAGCCGTTGCGGGCGGCGTGGGTGGGGCAGACCACGATGCACGAGCCGCAGCCGATGCACTTCTTGGGATCTATCACGGCGTATTTGTCTATGGCAATGGCATCGGCCGGGCAGTTCTCGGCGCACTTGCCGCAGGCTATGCACTTCTCGGCCTTGATCACGGGCGTGACGTCGGAATGCATGGCCAGCTTGCCGCCCCGGGCTCCCCCGCCCATCCCCAGGTTCTTGATGGACCCGCCAAATCCCGCCAGCTCGTGACCCTTAAAGTGGGTGACGCAGACGATGGCGTCGGCCTTGTATAGGTCGTGGGCCAGCTTCACTTTCTTCAGGTGGGTGCCGTTGACCGCTACTTCGACATACGCCCCGCCCCGCAGGCCGTCGGCGATCATCACCGGGCATCCCAGCGAAGAGTAGGTGAACCCGTGCTGGTGGGCCGTCTCCAGATGGTCGACCGAGTTGGAGCGGCTGCCCACGTACAGGGTGTTGGCATCGGTGACGAAGGGCTTGGCCCCCAGCTCTTTTATCTTGTCCACCACCGCCCGCACAAAGTGCGGCTGAACGAAGGCGGTGTTGCCCCGCTCGCCAAAGTGAACCTTGACCGCCACCAGTTCGCCCTTGGCCGCGACTTTGGAAAGCGGCATCTGGTCCATGATGTCAGCCAGCTTGGCGTAGATGTTGCGCTGGGACGATTCGCTAAAATCGGAAAAGTAAACCTTGCTGGACATATTTTGTCCTCCTAATTGCAATTGCCACCCCTCTCCGCAACGGAGAGGGGCAGGGGAGAGGTCTGCCTAACCACGGGTAGGGGTCAAGACTTTTAGATACAATATCCCCGAGACCACTACCATTACCACCGAACCATACAGCAGATACAACCCCCAGGGCTGCCAGTTCAACGAATAGCATATTATGGTGGCCGCCATTAAGGTTACCGCCCACTTGCCCGGCCAGTTGGAAACCGGCACCACCTTCCTCTTTTTCATTATGAACAAGCCCCCGACCACAATCATCAAATCCCTTGCCACAATCAGAACTGCCGCCCACAGCGGAAAGCCCCGCCACAGCCACAGCGCCATGGTCAGGGTATTGACGCAGATCTTGTCGGCCAGGGGATCCAGTATCTTTCCCGAATCCGTGACCTGCCCCAGCCGGCGGGCAAAGAACCCGTCGAAGTAGTCGGTCAACACGGCCAGAAACAGCAAGACCAGCAACAGCCAGTTCTGGTTGTATTTCAGACAAAGCACGATGAACGGCAGCAGCGCCACCCGTGCCAGCGAGAGGATATTGGGAAAGTTGAGGTTTTTGTTCATAACGGATAAGTTTAACCTTAGCCTGCCGTAAAGTCAAGAAAAAATGGAATTCTGGCCGGCAACGGAAATGGCCCCGGATCGCAGTTTTTGGGAACCAGGTTTTGTGAAAAAGCATCTAATTATATTAGGCCCCACGCCGGCCATATGCCGTTGTGCTGTTTTTTGTTGATTGATAAGTTTTATCGTTGACAAAATACTAATCTTTTGCTATGCTTAGATAAATATATCCGCCGGCGTGGTGAAACTGGTAGACGCAGTGGACTCAAAATCCACCGGTAGCAATACCATGGGGGTTCGATTCCCTCCGCCGGCACCAAATGTACTCCCTGCTTGACAATAGTCCGCCGTAGGCGGGCACCATCTTATTACAAGTATTTCAATCATAATACCCTGAATAAGCCTGGCTGCCTACAATGCTTGTGGGGGTTCTGCGCCGGCAGCAATTCATGGCATCCTCGCGACGGCGCATCCGCCGCCGCCCGGCAAGATAGCCCGACTGCTGGCGGAGATTCCCTCCGCCGGCACCAAATGTACTCCCTGCTTGACAATAGTCCGCCGTAGGCGGGCACCATCTCATAACCAAGAACTTGGACAGTAATCCGCCGAAGCAAAAGCGCACAAGGGAGCTTTAGCGTAGGCGGGCACCACACCATAATCCCTGCCGGGCAGTAGCCCCGCCACCGGCGGGACACCATCCCATTACTATTGACCTTACAAACAACAGCAGCATATATGACCAACGGCCATCCTCAACTTCCCCAGATGGACCAGCTCCTGGAGGAACTGGTCCTGCGCGAAGCCTCCGACCTGCATTTGCGGGTGGGCGAGGCTCCCATTTACCGGATCGGCGGCAAGCTGGTGCGCAGCGAGTTCCCGGTAATGGCGGAAGAGGATACCAAAAGCCTGCTTTATTCCATCATGACCGAAGAGCAACAGCGCCGCTACGAAAAGGACCTGGAGTTGGATTTTGCCTTCGGCCTGGCCGGGGTGGCCCGGTTCCGCATCAACATTTTCCGGCAGCGGGGCTATGTGGGGGCCATCATGCGGGTAATACCCTTAAAGATCAGGACCTTGGAAGAATGGAAGCTTCCGCTGATATTAAAAGAATTGGCGCTGCTTCCCCGGGGATTGATACTGATCACCGGACCCACCGGCAGTGGCAAATCCACCACCCTGGCGGCCATGGTGGAGCATATCAACAACAACCGCCGCACCCACTTGATCACGCTGGAAGATCCCATCGAGTTTTTATATAAGGACAACCTGGCCATCATCGAACAGCGCGAGGTGGGCGCCGACACCCCCAGTTTCGCCTCCGGCCTGCGCCATGTGATGCGCCAGAACCCCGACGTGATACTGGTGGGCGAGATGCGCAACTATGAGACCATGTCCCTGGCCATCGCCGCGGCCGAGACCGGACACCTGGTGCTGGCCACTCTTCACACCACCGACGCCGCCCAGACTGTGGACCGGATCATCAACACCTACCCGCCGGAATCACAGTCCCAGGCCCGGGTTCAGTTGGCCACGGTGCTTCAGGCTGTAATCTCCCAAGCCTTGTTGCCGGCGATAGGCGGCCACAAACTGGTAGGAGCTTTTGAAATAATGCTGGGCACTCCGGCCGTCCGCAGCATCATCCGGGACGGCAAGACACCCCAGATCTATTCCCTGATCCAGACCGGATCCAAGTTCGGGATGCAAAGCCTGGATTCCGCCCTGAAGGAACTGGTGACCAGCGGGCAGGTCACCCTGGAGGATGCTCTGGCCAAATCATCCAATCCTACCGAACTGGAAACCTCCATCGGCCGATAATGCGGCCTGTGACTAGAACTATCATCCCCATTTCCCATTTTTCGCCCTCCTATTTAATTGTTCTCCCTTTTCCTATTTGCCCATTTCCCATTTATTTAATTGAGAAAAGATGCAACTGGCCGAATTACTATATCTGACCTTTCAAAAAGGTGCTTCCGATCTGATCCTCAAGGTTGGCACTCAGCCAGCCTTAAGGCTTCAGGGCAATCTGGAGCCGGTGGACCTGCCGGTGCTGACCTCGGAGGACACCAAGCGCTTTGCTGTGGACATTATGACCAAGGAGCAGCTGGAGCGTTTTCGCCGGGAGCGGGAGCTGGACATGGCCTGCTCCATCGCCAATCTTTGCCGTTTCCGGGCCTCGGTGTTCTTCCAGAGGAACGAGTTCGGGCTGGTGTTCCGGGTGGTCCCCAACCGGATCCCCACCGTGGACGAACTAAACCTTCCCATCGTCTGCAAAAACCTGGCCATGCGCCCCCGGGGCCTGATATTAGTTACCGGTCCGGCCGGCTGTGGTAAGTCCACCACCATCGCCGCCATGGTGGAGACCCGCAACACCAACCAGGACTGCCATATCGTCACCATCGAGGATCCCATCGAGTTCATCTATCAGGATAAAAAGGCCGAGATCAACCAGCGGGAAGTGGGCAAGGACACCCACAGCTTCGCCAATGCCTTAAAAAGCGTGCTGCGCCAGGACCCGGATATGATCGTGATCGGCGAGATGCGCGACCTGGAGACCATCCAGCTGGCCATTACCGCAGCCGAGACCGGGCATCTGGTGCTCTCTACCTTGCATACTACAGATTCCATGCAGACCATAGACCGGATCGTGGAGGTCTTTCCGCCCCACCAGCAGGCCCAGGTGCGGGTACAGATCTCGGGCAATCTGCTGGCTGTGCTCTCCCAGGTCCTGCCCAAACGGGCCGACGGCAAGGGCCGGATAGTGGCCTATGAACTGATGCTGATCAATAGCGCCATCCGTAATTTGATCCGCGAAGGCAAGACCAGCCAGATCCCCTCGGCCATCCAGATGGGCACCAAGCAGGGCATGATGCCTTTGAACCATTCCCTGGCCGACCTGGTGCGCCGCCGTCTGATCACCCTGGACGAAGCCTTGATCCATACCGACAACCAGGACGATTTGAAGAATAACATGTCCCGTGCGGCTGCCCCGGTGCCGCCGGCAAAATAATCTACCGGTTAAAACTTTTTTCTGATAAATGATCATTCACCAAGGTCGGATTTTCCGGCCTTTTGCTTTTTATTGACGAAGCTTGATATGCCGGATATTTTTATTAGGAATCCCAGCCTGCGCTAAAGCTACGGCTGACAGGCATGAAACCAGGAAATATATTATTTGACTTTCGTTTTTTTTAGAAGCAAACTCTCTCACCCCTGCTTGCCTCTTTCCCGGTTCCCCGTTCCAATTTCCTATTTAACTATTTCCCATTTATTAATTTATTTACTATTTATTTAATGAAGCCTTCCCGCTACAATCACCTCATCCGGCGCCGGGGCCGGTCCCAGCTGCTATACAACTGCGTCCGGCGGAGCTTTTTGCCACTGGACCAGGTGCAGGCGGCCATCTACGGCGGCCTGCAGATGCCCATCACTCGCAACCTGATGAATTTCAAGGACCCGGCGGTGGAGCAGACCATGCAGCTGCTGACCGAGGGCGGCTTCCTGGCCGAGGAGCAGGCCGACGAAATTTTGGAGCTGGAGCTGAGCTCCAATCTTTTCCGCTTCTCTCCCCGGCGGCTTGACCTGTGGATCGGTTTGACCACCCGCTGCGAACTGGACTGCCCCGGCTGCCCCTATCGCGAAAAATCACAAGACCTGAGCCCCCGGGCCGTCGAAGAAATCAAGTCCCTGGTGCTGGAGCGCCCGGGACTTAAGGAACTTTCGGTGACCTTTTGGGGCGGCGAACCGGCCCTGGCCTGGCCCCTGGCTCTGGAGCTGAAAGAATGGTTGGATGAAACCTGCCGGAAACTGAACGCTCATGCGGTTTACAATGTGATCACCAACGGGGGGCCCGGCCATCTGCCGGCGATCGTCAAGGACAAGCAGAATAGACCGGACCTGCTGTTCATCAACCTAAGGTCGGGTGAAACGGTGAACGACCCCTCGCTCCGGGCAGTTTACCTGACCAGCCTGGCCGGATTGGGCGAAAGCCGGGACAAACTGCTCCCTTCGGCGGCGCTTAAGCTGATCCCCGGAAAACCTTCGGAAAAACTCTGCCGCAACCTGGCCGGGTTCTGCCAGAGCGCCCCCCGGTTCAGCGACGAAGAAACGGATGTCTTGAAATATTTGGTAACTTCGGGGTTTGAGATCCTGAACCTGCCCCGGCCCAAGCCGGTTTGCTGCCAGGCCGCTGACCCCCAGAGTTTCATCGTGGATCCGGAGGGCAACATTTACAAATGCTGGAACGACGTGGGACGGCCGGAGAACCGGATCAATGAAAAAATGAATGATCCCTTCTCCCCGCAATTGTTCAAATGGATGGCCTGGAACCCTTACCGCCAGCAGCATTGCCGGATCTGCGGACTGCTGCCCTGGTGCCTGGGCGGTTGCCTGGACCAGCCCCCCGACGAGGACTGCGGACTTTGGCATTACTCCCGGAATGATATTTTAAAGTTGCTGGCGGCCGGACATGAAAAACGGACGAAGTAAAAACTTCGTCCGTTTTTTCTGGATTTTCTGATTGAAGGCCCCGTCACTTCTCCCCGGTCCGGGCCATCAGGGTTAAATAGGTCTTGGCCCTTAAATTCCCGGGATCCTTGGCCAGACAGATCTGCCACTGTTTGCGGGCTTTTTCTTTCTGCCCGTTTTTCAAATAGGCCACCCCCAGGAATATAATGGCCTCGATGTAATCGGGGTGGGACCTGGTCAGCGTTTCCAGTTCTTCGATGGCCATGTAATACTGCTCCAGGTTCAAGTGGGTCTTGGCCAGCTTCAGTTGAACATCGTGGTGGTGGGGATTGAGCTTGAGCGCCTTTTGGTACTCCTCGGCTCCTTCGGTATTATACCCAATGTCACAATAAGTATCGCCCAGTTCGGCATGGGCCGAAGATAATTTATTACGGGTGCCGGTGGTCATCCCGCCCTTGATATCCTCGGCCTCGGTGGCCTGACTGAAAAAGGAGACCGCCTCTTCGTAACGGCCCAGCTCGTTTAAGGTGATGGCGATGTTCAGGTGGGCCTCCACATACCGGGGATTAAGCCTGATGGCCTGTTTAAAGGTCTTGATGGCCAGTTCGTATTCCCCGTTCAGGTGATAAGATAGGCCCAGATGATTGTACAGGTCTGCAAAATTGGGAGCAATCTTGATGGCTTTTTTAAATTCCTGGATGGCCTCGCCGAACCGCCCCTTGGCATAAAGCTCGCGGCCTTGCTGTCCATGTCTTTCGCTTTCAAAGTCCATTTTCTTTCCTTATATTTGTTCCCAGATGCCATAAAGATACGAAATCTCAAGCCAAAAGTCAAGGGAAATCATGTTTCCTTAAACCAGATCCACCGCCAGTCCATCGGCCAGCAACAAGCCTTTGGAAGTAAGGCGCAGGTTTTTTTTATTCCATTCTGCCCAGCCCCGTTCTTTCCAGCCAAGCCAGACCTGCGGCTTATACTCCAAGGGAGATATCCCGAATTTACTTTGAAATCTTTTTATATCTATCCCCCGGACCGTCCGCAATCCCAGAAACAGGGTTTCAAACTTTTGTTGCCCCGGCGAAAGGGTTTCCCGGAAATCGGCCGGGTTTTGGCCGCCGATGACCGACCGGATGTACCTTTCAACATTCTTTTTGTTACTCCATCTTTTGCCGGCCCGGTGCGAATGGGCTCCAGCCCCAAAGCCCAGGTAATCGCCGGCCTGCCAGTAATTGATATTATGTTTGGAGCAAAATCCTTTGCGGGAAAAATTAGAAACCTCGTAGCGTTTAAGCCCGGCCCGGTCCAGCCGGTCGACCGCCTCCAGGTACATGTCGGCTTCAAGCTCTTCGCCGCAGGGTGTTATTCTGCCATCTGCTTTTTGCTTTTTGAGTTCCGTATTCTTCTCGTAGGTCAATGAATAAAGTGACAGGTGGGCGGGACCAAACGCCAAGGCTCGCTCCAGGTCTGCTTTCCATCCTTCCAGGGATTGCTCCGGCAGGGCATAAATCAGGTCGATGCTGATGTTGGCAAAACCGGCTTTTACCCCCAGTTCAAAGGCCTTGGAGGCCTGGCGGCCGGTATGGACCCGTCCGATCCGTTTCAGCAATGCATCGTTAAAGGACTGCACTCCCAGGCTTAAGCGGTTGAAACCCATTTCCCTTAAGGAGCTCAATTTTTCCAACGTGACTGTTCCGGGATTAGCCTCTATGGTCAATTCGGTATCCGGAGCCCAGGGCCGCAGCGCGTTCAGTGCCGATTCGATCAGCTTAGCCGGCGCGACGGTGGGTGTGCCTCCGCCAAAATATATTGTCTTTATTTTAGTGATTTCATTTCTGTGATCATTGATCTCCCGAATCAGGGCCTGGAAATACTTTTTTAGCTCATCCGGTTGCTCCAGCGGCTGAGAGTTGAAACCGCAATAATGACACTTGGCTATGCAGAAGGGAATATGGACGTAAACGGAGTTCATAAATTATTAGAATTTTCGATTATGGTAGCAGACCTTATTACCTTATAACATTTTTCCTCAAAAGTCAAACTATTTGAAGAGGCCTTTAAAATATCTTTCCCCATCTTTAAGATATCCCCTTGACTTTTGGGCTGAAATTTGACATCATTAAAATATGTTCAAGTTTTTTACGCTAACCACACTATTGCTGATCGCTTTTTCCCCGGCCCTGGGGCAGATCGAACCGGCCTCCGATATTCCAGCCGGGGCGGGTTTCGATTTCATTACCGTCCTTTCCCCCCCGCCGGATTCCACCCTGTCCCAGGATGAGCCGTTGGAGATCTCCCTGCTGCTGTCGGACCTGCAGGGTTATTCTCTGACCCTGCTGTTGGATAGTGTGGACATAACCGCTAGGGCCCAAATCACCGATGACTATCTTTATTATCTTTCGGACTTTGCCCCTCAGCCCGGACAGCATCAAATAAGATTGACAGTACTAAGCGGACAGGATCCCGTTTTCTCACACAGCTGGGTATTTTATGCTCCAAAAGTTTTATCTGCTCCGGAATATGCCTTACCCTGGAATATTTGGGCTGGGCTGGGCTGGCAATACTCGGATTGTAGCGCCGATAGTGCTGGGTTGGGCCTCTCATTCCCCGTCGGTTTTCTGCCCAAGGCCGAGCTTTCGTTGTCTGGTCTGCTGGGCCGGGGGAATCTCTCCGGCAATCTCTTCTATGACCCGGCTTACGACAAATATGCACACGGCCAGCTACAGTTTTCCCATCCCCAGTGGGAGCTTTGGCTGGGGGAGTTCTACCCCCGGCTTTCGGAACTGGCTTTTTCCGGGCTTTCTCCCCTGGGTGGTTCCGGGACATATAAGAACGGCCGACTAAAAATCGACCTGCTGGCCTGCCGCTCCCAATCGGCCGATACCGGCTACCAGACCTTTGCCCAGTATATCTACGGCGGCCAAAGCATATTGGAGCTGAGCGACAGCCTGATCTTTTCGGCCGGATACTTTTCCGGCTCTGATGATCCTTACTCCCTGCCGGACTCGATAAGGTATAAGACCAGCTCCTATGTCTACAGCGACTCACTGCTGGGAATTTCCGATACCATAATATCGGTGGACACCCTCCACCCGGGCCGGAATCAACTAATGCTGCTGTCTCTGTCCTTTCCGTTTAAAAGCCTGCTCTTATCCGGAGAATTCATCCGCACCCGTTTGATCCCCGATACCGGGGAAACAGTTTACGGCCATGGTTACTCGGCCGGCACTAAGATTCCTCGGAAAAGACAACTTTGGGAAGTCAGATATATTTCCTTGGGCCAGTATTTTTACAGTTTTGGAAACCCCTACGCCGAGGCGGCCAAGAACGAACTATCCCTGACCCAGGAGGCCAAGTGGAATAAGATATTAAGCACTCAGGCCTACGCTTCGGCCTATAAAATATTTACCGATTCCGCCGCCGGCAACAGCTATAAGGCCGGAGCCTCGTTGCGGCTGTCCAATCCTGGCCCTGACCAGTGTTTTTCCGGTTTTTCCCTTAACCTTGAATACAACCTCCGGCCCTATACCGGCTACCTCTATCAAAGCCGCAGCTTGGGAGTCGGCTTGAACTTAAAATGGAAAATAATCCGTATCTCGCCTCTCTATTCTTATTCTGCCAGTCAAAGCGACCGGCTGACCCAGTCCCATTCGGCCAATCTTGATCTGAATTTCACGGCCAGCAGAATCTGGCAGATCCATTCCGGCTATCAGTACTACCAACTTCGGGACGATCTGAACTCCGTCGATCAACTCAAAAATACGGGTTATCTCAAGAATACGATCAGCCTGGGATCCAGATTATCGCTGGAACTGGGAGTCAAGCAGATCAATAAAACCGACCGGCTGGACTTATCCAAATCATATCGCCAGCGCCTGGCCT
This sequence comes from uncultured bacterium, assembly GCA_963780225.1. Taxonomy (GTDB): domain Bacteria; phylum Edwardsbacteria; class AC1; order AC1; family EtOH8; genus UBA5202. The sequence continues at coordinate 62,259 of CAWAAX010000011.1, forward strand.
GGATAAATCTGGGATACCGCTTTTAAGATGCCGTGGAAAAGCCTGATATTACCTTGCCATTTCTACTGTAGTTACACACTAAGTCGTTCCGCCAAAAGACTTTATGGCCTATCTGGCTTTGGCGTTTAAATTATGTTCTTATCCGGGAACTATAGGAGGTTAAAACGGCTCTAACTTTAAGCCAATATGACTGAAAACAGCAAGATAGAATTTGATCAGATAGTCCAGAGATACGATAAGCGGCTTTTTAATTTGCTCTTTCGTTTGTCGGGCGATTATGACCTGGCCCAGGACTTGGCTCAGGAAGTTTTCCTGATCGCTTATAAGGAGTACTCCAAATTTCGCGGTGAATCCGATTTTTTTACCTGGCTTTACCGGATAGCGGTCAACCATCACCGCAGGTATTTAAGGAAACAAAAAGTAAGATCTTTCTTTGGTCTGGGCGAAAGAATGCCCGAAGAAGAAGTGTCCGACCCCGGGGCCCTGGAACAGATGGAAAATATCGAAAAAATATCCCAGGATAAGATTATCCGGCAGGCGGTGGCCGAACTGCCGGTGGAATTCAAAGAAACAGTGGTGCTGTATTATTTTGAGGACCAGGCTTGCGATGATATCGCCAAAATATTGAACTGCTCTCCGGGCACCATAAAATCACGTTTGTGGCGGGGCCGCCAGATTCTGGCTCAAAAGCTTAAAGGCTTAAATGCCGCCAATAATCAGGGAGAAGAAAATGAACTGTCCGCAAATTAAAATATTTTTCCGGGAAAATCCCGCCGGCTCTTTGCCGCCCCAGGCCCAAAGCCATATCCGGGAATGCCCCGCCTGCCGGGCTTTGGTACAAGAGCAAAACCATCTGGAATCGCTTCTGCGGAATCAGCCCCGGACCGAACTTCCCCCCTATTTCCAAGCCAAGCTATGGGCCAGGATAAATCAAGCCGAAGCCAAACCGCAGTTTTTTGCATTACGGTCCGCCCGGTTTTCCCTGGCTGCTTCGGCACTGATGATCGCCACTGTGTTGCTGCTGTTTTTACAGACTCCTATCCCTGAAAACATTTATGCCCCCCAGGCGGTGATCCAAAATCCGCCATCATCCCTTAATACGGATAATGAACCCCGCTTACCGGCGGTTACCATCACCGCCAAAGATCCGGCCGTCCGGGAACCCAGTCGGATCTATCCCGTATGGCCCGGAGATCAGGATGTGGCCGAGAGCCGGAATCTGAGTATCGTAGCCTCATTTTATCCGGCATCCCGGACCCGTGACCGGATAAAAGTAAGCATCGACGACCAGCCCCTATCTTCAGCCCAGTACCAACTTAAGGAAGATTATTTGACCATCGCCCCTAAAAGCCTGGCACCCGGCCAGCATGTGGTTCTGGTATCTTTAACCGACCTTGAGGGGCGGGAGACCAACAAAAGCTGGAGCTTTTATCTGCTGGAGGAATTATCATGAAAAAATTTATCTTAATCATCTTGCTCTTGGCCGCAGCCGTAGTTATTGCCCCGGCCCAGCAGTTGGAAGTATCTCCCAACCCGGCCGAAGTTCTGCCCACAGGAACGCTCCAGTTCTCGGTACTGAACCAGGAACAGGTGAAGATCATTTGGCAGGTGCTTCCGCCGTCTCTGGGATCCATCGATGTTGACGGACGATTTACCGCCGGAAAATATGCCGGGCAGGGAATCGTACGGGCCACTGTCCATAACGGCGATAAACTATTTCTGGGCCACGCCCTGATCAAGGTAGCACCCGGCAAAGCCCTTGAATTAGCCGTCAAAGTAACCCCGGCCCAAGCCCGGCTGAAACCCGGTGCCGTAGAAAATTTTTCGGCTCAAGTCAGCTATCTTAACGGGGATCCGGCCACAGCCCCCGTTGTTTCCTGGCAAGTGGTGCCGGCCGGCCTGGGAACCATGGACCAAAACGGAAATTTTACTGCTTTGAATCCAGGTACCGGGCGGGTAGTGGCCCTGGTCAAATCCGATATATCTAAAGGCCTGGGACAGGCCAAAATAACCGTGGGATCAAAACTGAGATATCAGAAGCTGTTGGTAGAGATGAGCCCCCTTAAGGCAAACATTAAGCCCGGTGACAATGCTGTTTTTTTGGTTGCTGTCAGTGACCAGGACGGCAAACCGACAGCCGCCAGGCTGGAGTACCAAGTAGAGCCTTCAACCTTAGGGAGCATAGACATATCCGGTAATTTCACGGCCGGTAAAAAACCAGGAATAGGGATGGTCACGGTATCGGCCAAGAACGAAAATGGGGCAGGAACGGCTAAATCTCTGGTGGTGGTGGAAGAAAAAATCCAGCGGTATACTATTAAGCTAAAACCGCGGCAGTCCTTGTTGGAGCCGGGGCAGTCGCTTGAATTTACCACCGAAGCCTTTGACAACAACGGCAACCAGGTTATCCCCCCTTACTGGATATGGAAGGTGATTCCGGAAAAACTGGGAGAGATTTCTCCCCAGGGTATTTTTACTGCCGGACATAAAGCAGGCCAGGGAAAAGTGGTGGCAACGCTTCCGCCCCAGTTCGGCCAGGGCCAGTCATCTTCCTCCATCCGGATAAAACCAGGCCAGCCTCTGCGGGTTAAAATTGATCCTCCGGCCGCCATGTTACTGCCGGCCCAGGCTCAACAGTTCACCGCCACCGTATTTTCAGCCGAGGGCCAGCCCTTGCCAGATGTCAAAGTGGTATGGAAGGTATCACCTGAAGGAGTTGGGACTATAAACCAAAACGGAGTATTCAGAGCTAGTGCCCAGTCGGATAAAAAGGGAATAGTGGTCGCCCTGGTGCCTCTCCAGCAGGGCGGTGGCCAAGGCATTGCCGAAATAAGCATATCCAAATAAAAACAACCCTAACCGGGCCAATTACGGGAAAGCCCAATAAAGTAAATTCTGTAATTGATCCATATGGTTCCCCGCCACACATCTCATACATATATGTTAAATTGGGCAGATAGGATCAGATCACTATTGCGAATTGACATCATGACCGGCAAAAAACCCCGCCTTACGGCGGGGTTTTTTTATGACGATAGTCTGAGAATTCTACCTTTTGGCCTTTGGTGCTGCCTTGGCCTTGAAAACTTTCTTGCGCATATTGAGCCTTTTGTGCTCTTCTTTTGGTTTTGGGGTCTCGTCTTTTTCGGCCGTTTTTTCTTCCTGTCTTTTAAATATATTCCGGTCATCCCGCTTCATCACAATTATCCCGTAGATGATGGTCTGGCCCACTACCGTGGCAGCCGCAGCATACGAAAGCACCAACAGCCGGACCAGGTTTAGTGACATCCCCATCAAAAAGGCCGAAATGTGCCCGGACCAGTTTAGGGCCGGAGTATTCAGAAGATACAGCCCTTGGTTAAATCCCCATCCCTGCAGGGCGCCCAGCATTACATTCAGCACCATCGGCGGAGTATAAAGATTGAAGGCGGCGGCGCCCAGGTCTAAAAATCTTTGCCCCATGAAGGCCCCCAGCAGTTTGTAGGAGATCATCACCGCATGGTGACTGAACAGGGCAAAGAGCCCGAAACCCAACAGCACCACTAATTTCAACAAACCGCTGTAAACCACCAGCCTCCAGGGCTGGGAGGTCATGGCGGAGAATATCTCAAAAAGATTGTCAAAGGTGTCCCCCTTGGTCGCTCCGGCCACTATCGGGGAATAGAACAGGGCCGCCAACAGGGCCGCCAGCAGAAAGGTCAGAAACAGGCAGACCAGATAAATGGGAATGGCCAGGGCCGAAACCGTCAGCTCGCCCAGATAGGGTATCCGGCCCCACAACCCCAGTACCAGTCCGCCCAAAACCAGAAAAGCAATAAATGTAACTATCACCAGCGGCGCGCCCAGCACCGCCTTCCAGCCTTGTTTTACAAACGTGACCGCTTCCTTGACCTCGTAAAATTCGTTGCCCGAGAGCTGTTCAGCGGTGATCCTGGCCACCACAGACGAGGTCAGCATGTAGCTGATGCCCAGTCCGGCGGCACCCAGGAACCAGAGGGCCCAGGCCCCAAAACCAAAGTCCGACCAAGGCAGCGGCAGCAGCCCGAACATGGCCCAGGTATCGGCCAGGGAACGGCCGGCGGCGGCATGGGCCAGATAACTGAACATGTTATAGATTGCCAGACCCAACAGGAGGCCGCAGAAAAAAGTCCAGATCTTTTTGGGCGAAAAACCAAGCCGGGCCGCCCTAAACACGTCCTTAAAATTAAAATACATTTTAAGCATGGGCTTTATTCCTCCTGTTTTTTGGGTTTGTATGATTCGCCGTAATGGTTTTTAACCCAGGTATTCCACCAGCATCTGGCAGATGTAGTCCTCAATCCGGCGGGCCAGCTTGGCCCGGTATATATTGTTGACCATGATGGAGAAGGCGAACATCTTTCCGTTCTTGGCGGTCAGGTAGCCGGACAAGGCCGAAACCCCGCCGATTGATCCGGTCTTGGCGTACACCCGGCCCGAGACCTTGGGGCCGGAAAGCCGGCTGGTCAGTGTCCCGTCAATTCCCCCGATGGCCAGGGAATTGTAAAAATCCTCCCAGTAGGGCTGGTTAGACATGAACTTCAGCAGATTCACCACCTGCTGGGGGGAGACCGTGTTCAGCCGGGAGAGTCCGCAGCCGTCATAAAGATCTATTGTTCCCAAACCCATCTGCGCAGTGATGGCCCGCTCGGAGAGCGAACCCTGCTGGCGGCTTCCTTCGCCCCCCATCTCGGAGCCTATGGTGTTGAGCAGGGCCTCGGCATATAGATTGTGGCTGTTCTTGTTGATGATCTTGATGATCTCGGAAAGCGGAGGCGAATAATTGGCGTAGATCAGTTCCGCCTGCTGCTTCAGGGCTAACGGCTTGTCGGTCAGGGCCAGTCCCTGGCCCGAGATCGTGATCCCCTTGTCCTGCAGCACCGCAGCAAACACCCGGGCAAAGTGACCTTGGGGATCCTTGGCCACGAATAAGAATCTTTTGCTGGAACCTTGGGCCAGGGTTCCGGTTATCTTCAAAGCTACCCCGTCAAAACTTGCATAGGCCTTGCCTACATTGTAGACCTTGCGCGTCTTAGTAACCAGCTTGCCGCTCTTGTCCTTAACCTGACGGGTGACGGTACTGCTGCTGCCTTTGATGGTCCGGCTGAGGTTCTTTACCCTAACGATCATGGGGGGATCGGTGGAAACCCTTAATGGCTTGCCCAGTTGCCCCCCAGAAATGGTGACCGCCACCAGGTTATCGCGATAAGAAAGCCCGGAAATCTGCCAAGCCATCCGTTTTTTGGATTTTACCATCTTATTGGTGGCCCGGGGCACCATGGAAACGATCTTCTCAGGAATGAAATTCCCCTCATCGCCGATGATATCCCCATCTACTGCCGTGATCCCCTGGGATTTTATGCTATCGGCCCATTCCTCCAGCAGGGCCAGCTCGCTGATAGTGGGATCCCCTGACCCCTTGATGATCAGGTCCCCGTGCAGCACCCCAAAGGAATCTATCTCACCCAAAGCAAAGATCTCGGTCTGGTAGGAATAATTGGGACCCAGCTGTTCCAGGGCCGCTGCGGTGGTGAATAATTTGGCGTTGGAAGCCGGAATGAACTTGCCTTGGGAATTATGCTGGTAGATGATGTCCCCGCTTTCCAGGTCCATCACCGCTATGCCCCACCGGCCCAGCCGGGGCAGTTTCTGGTCGAACAACTTGTCCAGGTCGTCCTGGATGTCTCCGGTAGGCTTGGGCATGTAAACCACCGACTGCCGCCGTTTGGTGGTTTTGGCGGCCTTGGTTTTTTTTGCGGTGGCCGCCTCCCCGGAGGAAAAAAGCAACGCCCCGCCCAAAATAATGGCCAAGGTTGACAGTATTATTTTATTCAGGCGAAGCGTCAATTTTTTAATTATCATTTTTATCGATTGTTTCCCAAAAACAGGTAGGGCCGCCACCGCTGATCCGGCAACCCCAGATGATATTGGATGAAGGTTATATAATGAGGATTTTTAGGGCGGCGCAACAGGTTCATTTTCACCTGAACCAGGCTGCGGTCACCCTTTTTGTTGTTGCAGGCCACACAGGCACAGACCAGGTTCTCCCAACTGTCCTCCCCGCCCTGACTTTTGGGGATGACGTGATCGGCGGTCATAGAACCCTGGGTGGTGCCACAATACTGGCAGGTTCGGTTGTCGCGGCGGACGATGTTCTGTTTGCTCAGCCGGACGTTCTGGCGGGGCCGCTTAATATAACAGTTAAGCCGGACCACGCTGGGCACCGTGAATTTCTGGCGCAGGCTTCGTACCAGATGCTCGCTTTGCTCTACTACTTCTGCTTTCTGTCGATACAGCATCAGAAGAGCCCGGCGGGCATTGCAAACCGAGAGTGGTTCATAATTCTGGTTCAACACCAGTACCTGCCGGTTAAGGCCGTTATGTAAGGCTACTGTTGCTGAGTTCCGCCCTCCTTATGTACAAAGAGTATTCTATGGGTATAGGTATTGAAGGGAAAGTATATCTCCACAGTATAGCTAATCTCTATCACCAGTCCCTGGGGAGTGCGGGTCATGTGATCCAAAAAATACTGCCTGGCCATTCCCTGATATTCTTTCACCTGTTCCGGGCTCTCGGGCTCATAAATATACTTTTTCCCGTCCTCCCCGACCACCTGGTAAAAATAATCACCGCAGATCGGAATTTTGTCCAGAATGGCATTTTCGGACAGTTTGTCTGCTATGTTGTAGTCCGCTTCCGCATTGGCGGCCAGCACTGCTTCCTCCATCTTTCCCTTGATGTCGGCAAAGCGGATGTAGGGTAACACTATTTTAATGGACATATACAGGGCAAAACCCAGCAAAATCCATAATATCCATTTGACTATTCTCGGCATTGGCTCCTCCGGATAAAAAGATGAGCACAAGCGTTGATACTTGTGCCCTGGATGTCTAAATATCTTACGCTTGTTGAATTGAATTGTTGACCGGTTTTTGTAAAACCGACAAGCGTGGTTATGGCCCCGGGTTAAATCTGGTTTGCCTGCCGAAGTCCCCTAAATGCGGGCGAAGCCTGGTGGACCTGAGGGGAATCTGCGCCTCCGGCGCATCCGCCGTCGCTTTGCTGCCCTCTACGGCTGCCGGCGGAGAACCCTGCAGCTTAGCTGCCCGGGGTTCTTATAAATATGGTGGACCTGAGGGGAATCGAACCCCTGACCTCCTGACTGCCAGTCAGGCGCGCTACCAAAACTGCGCTACAGGCCCGGATAAAATTAAACAGAATATAAGTTTACCAAAAAAACAGGCTTAAGTCAAGATGTAAATGCAGGATATGAGCATTTGGACTTTAAACCGCCAGCATCCGGTCCAATGCCTCTTTGGCCTTCCCTGCCGTTTTCTCCGGCAGGATGATCTCATTTTCCTCATGCTCCAAGGCCCAGGCCACCTTGGCCAGCGTGGTCATTTTCATATTGCGGCAGACCGCATGGCGGGCCAGCGGATATATCCCTTTGCCGGGGTGGCTTTGACTTAACTGGTCCACCAGTCCCATCTCGGTCCCGATTATCCACTCGCTGACACCGCTTTGTTCCCCGACCGCCTTGACCATCCCCGAAGTTGAGGCCGCTTCGTCGGCCATCGCCACCACCTCCGGCCGGCACTCGGGATGCACTATCAGCCGGGCGCCGGGATGCTCCTCCCGGGCGGCCTTCACGTCCTCAACCGTGAAACTGTTGTGGACATGGCAGAACCCCGGCCACAGGATCAGTTCCCGGCCCGATATTCGCGCGGCATAAGAACCAAGGTTCCTGTCCGGCACGAACAGTATCTGCCGGTCGCGGGGCAGGGAATTCACCACTTTCACCGCATTGGAGGAAGTGCAGCAGATGTGGCTCTGGGCCTTCACCGCCGCCGAGCTGTTGACATAGGCCACCACCAGCGGATCGTCATATTGTTTTTTGGCTGCGGCCAGGGACTCGGCCGTGATCATGTCGGCCATGGGGCAGCCGGCGTCCCGGTCGGGCATGATGACCTTTTTTAGCGGGTTCAGTATCTTGGCGCTTTCGGCCATGAAGTGCACCCCGCAAAAGACAATGATCCTGGCCTGGACCCGGACCGCGGCCTGGGCCAGGGCCAGGGAGTCGCCCAGAAAATCGGCGATCTTCTGCACTTCCAGGGTCTGGTAATTATGAACCAGAAAGACCGCATCCTTTTGCCGCTTCAGGCCGGATATGATGCCGTAAAGTTTTTCGTTCGGGAGTTTTTGGTATTCGGCCAGCGTCATTTTCGTTTAACTCCATCCAGCACTGATTGGTTGAATCTTTGTTTCTGGTCTTCATCCATGAACTCTATCTCCACCGGTAATACCAACAACGGCTTTCCGAAATCGATGCCTGGCGGAAGTTTTACCGCGTCCTTTTCGGTGGTTAGAAGAAAATCGCAACCCTGGGCCTTCCCGGCGATCTGCGCTAAGTTGTCCCGGGTATAATGATGATGGTCGGGATATTTTATGTGGGAGGCAAATGCAAGCCCGGCCTGCCTGACGCTTTGTTCAAAGGACTCCGGCCGGGCGACGCCGGAGAACAAAATGATCCTGCCCTTCTTCAGCTTTTCCATGTCCGCCGGCAGCCTGTCAGCAAACCCGTACGGCAGTCCGGCTTTATGCCGGGTCTTAAACATCGCGGCCCCTGAATTCTGTATTCTGTATTCGGTATTCAGGTTTTTGTACCTGGTCAGCACAATGGCCCCCGCCCGGCGCAGCGCTCCGACCGGCTCCCGCAGCATCCCGGCCGGCAGCAGCCAGCCGTTGTCATAAGGCCTCTGGCTGTCCAGCAGGACGATGTCCAGATCGCGCTTCAACCGCAGGTTCTGGAACCCGTCATCAAGCACGATGACCTGAGCGCCCAGCGCCACGGCCTTCTCCGCTCCGGCCACCCGGTTCTGGCCGACAATGACCATCGCGCCTGGCCGCTCCTTCGTTCCCAGCAGACGGGATGCGATCAGGTACGGCTCATCTCCGGCCTCGACTACGGGACACAGCACATTAAGCCCATCGCTGACAACCAGCGATTTTGATATTTGATCTTTTGTTTTTGATTTTCTTCTGTATCCCCGCGAAAGCACCGCCGTTCTAAAGCCGTTGGTCATCAGTGTCTGCGCCACGTAAATAGCCATCGGCGTCTTTCCGGTGCCGCCGGCAACGATGTTGCCGATGGAGATGACCGGAACCGCAGCCTTGTGGCTCCTGAACAAACCCGTCTTATAGGCGCCCGCCCTCAGCTCAATGATCAACCCGTAAAGCAGGGAGACAGGCCAAAGGAAAGCGATCTTTATGATATCTGAATAATTCATTGCACTATTAGGATAACCCAAACTGCCGGAAAAAACAAGCAAAATTTACGCATATTTTGTTTGACTTTGGCATGATTTAGACTTATCATTAAATGTTCATAACTATATAGCCACAAAGACTCTAAGACACTACTTACCTAAAACGTTTTTTCATCCTTAATTAGAGTCCTTTTACCTTGTCAATAACGACAAGGTGCTTGCCGAAGAATTTGAAATGGCTATGTTCTTTTGTGCCTTGGTGCCTTAGTGGCTGAATATTTACAATCGTTGTATGCTTAAAACAATCGCCGACTTACATACCCATACCGTTTTTTCAGACGGCCGGCTTTCTCCCCGGGAGGTCTTGCAGATCGCTTCGGACAAGGGATACCGGGTGGGCCTGGCCGACCACTGCGGCCCGGGAAACTTCCAACTGGACAGCCAAGACCGGTTTGAAAGATACCTTACTGCCATTCAGGACCTTCCAGTCTACCGGGCGGTGGAACTGGACCTGGGGCGGGAGATTCCTGTTTCTCCGGAGGAGTTGAAGCGCTGCCATTATCTGATCGGCGGGGTTCACTCGGCCGGGCCGATGGATTTCTTTGACCCCCATATCACCAAAGTGGACCTGGCCCGGCTGCTGGAGGAGATGCTGGAAATAATCAAGTGCCAGTCCCAAAGATATTCTTTTGACATTCTGGCCCATCCCGGCCTTTTGCCCTGCAATTTCAGGGAGCAAAAGGACGCCATAACTGACGGCTGGCGGATAAAATTGGTGGAGCTGGCCCTGAAATGCAATTTGGCCATCGAACTCAGCTCCCGGTGGTTAGTGCCGGACTTTAAGCTGGCTGCGATGGCCAAAGAGGCCGGATTGAAGTTTTCCCTGGGTTCGGACGGGCACGGCGCGGACAAAATGTGCCGGCTGGACTATTCGCTGGAACTATCCGGGAAACTAGGACTGACGGACCGGGACCTTTTCTGGCCCTTGAACGGTGCTATTCCGTGGCAAAAGAATCCTGGATCCGATCATCCATCACCCTGATTCGGGCCGAAAGGATCCGGGACATGGCCAGCATCATCTTGGCCGCAATCTTGGGCTCCTTATCCATCAGATAGGCGATGTGCTTGCGGGTCAGAATATATAGCCCAGTGTTCTCCACCGCATTGACATTGGCCGAACGGGGAGCCTTGTCCAGCAGGGACATTTCTCCGAAGAATTTTCCCGGCCCCAGCTCGGCCAGCACCACGTCACCCTGATCGGTGGGCAGGCTGATCTGGACCTTGCCGCTCTTGATCAGGTACATGCTGTCTCCGGGGGCGTCCTTCTGGCAGATGATGGCTCCGGGCAGGAAGTCCTCGGCCTCGGTGGAAAAAAGCTGGGTCAGGCGCATCGTCTCATCTTCGCTCAGTTCCTGAAACAACAGAAAATCCCTGAGATTATTAATGGAGTTCATTTCCATTCCTGTTTTATGAAGTAATGGGAGCTTTTGACTTTTAGAATGCTGCCCCCAAGGAATTTGCCGAGATGTCCCAGATTATTGAAGCCCTGATTAATAACCGCCTTTTTCTCTTCGCGTCTCTCTTCCCGGTATCACTCCCGGGATATTGGTGCCCCGGCTGAAGGTGGCATAGAGGAGCTTCATTCCACCGATAAATAAAAATCTCTATTCCTGTCAAACCGATACGCTAACTTCCAAATATTTATTTAAAAGCCATGAACAAACATCAAGAAGATCCATTGTCTCCGGAACCCTCGACCAAGATCGCCAGCTCCAGTTACCGGCATTACTTGGGAATGGTCAAGATTCTGGAAAGGCTACACCGACAGCGTGACTTGGAATTCGGGCCCAGGCTGATGAACAAGATCATAGACGCCCGGCAAGATAGCCGGATCAGCGACGAGCAGACCATAGAGCTGACCGACCGGATTCACGTCTGGTGTCAGAAGCTGGAGGATCATTTTGCCAGCCAGGAATATCAGATGAAAAAACTGATGCTGGCTATGGAACAAGAAGATCGCCGCAACGGGGAAAAAACGCCCACCCTATAACGGATTTTGTTATTGCGCGCGCCAAATTGGATGTAAGATACCAGGGGACTGAATCAAGTGGGAAAATTGTAAGTTCATCAAGCGTTGCCCGGTATCATTTTGTTCGGGCAGTTACGATCCTCTTCGGGCCTGTCTGACGACTCTTGAAAGACTATAGGCCATGGGCCGCCTGAAAGAGAAAAATTAATCTGGGTAGAAGCGGGGCCTGAATTCCGGGGAGGTAGCGGACGTTCACCATGGAATCCCTGGTAAGAATATTAAGGTTAGATTTTGTTTCTATCTTTTAGAAGTCATTGCCTCTTCCCGCCAAAGAGTCCCTTTGTTGCCCTTCACAGTTAAATCTGGCCGCCGTTTCCCGGATTTTTGTTCCCGGATGGCGGCTAAGGCCAAAGAGAGCAATTTTATCCTTTTATCTTTATCGTCCAAGCACTGTTTAAGCAATTTAAGTATCTCGGTTTTTTTTATATCGGCGCTGGGAAGATACCAATTCTCGCCTTTCTTTTTTACTCGCTGTAGCATTTTACACTCAACTAATTGTTCCAGGCAACAGGTGATTTCATCCTGGCTTTTACCCAACAACTTGGAAATGCTTTTAGGGGTTTCTTGCGAGTTGGGTTGGCGGGCATAATGCAAAATAATATCCAACGCAGTAAAACTATGTATCGATCGTTGGATGAAGTTTCCTAAATCTTTATTTTCATTAATGCTATGCATTGTTATTTTCATAAATGTACTAAATGATGACCTAATTAACTCAGCAAGTCCACGGTATTATTTTACGTAATCATAAAATAATCGTTGTATTCATTAAAGACCAAAGAACCGCCTATTCCCACAAAAGCAGGAATCTAATAAATAACGCCTGCCTTTTAAGATATAAAAGCAATCTGTTGTATCTTATTGAAATATAAGATATTATTGTAAACCTAGTGATTATTTTTCTCAGTTTATGATATTGTTGTTTAAAGTTCTTAATGCATTTTCTATACCTGTTTTATTTTGTATTTTTATATCCCATATATACTTCATTTTCAACGAGTTATACTGTTGAATGTTATTCTTCAGTAAATACCCCAAGGTGTAAATTTTACACTTTCAATCTCTTAAGACTATATATATCAACTTATTATGGCAAAGTGTAAAATTTACACCTTGGGGTATTTATTTGCACATAAAAAGGCCTTAACCTAAGTTAAGGCCTTTTTATGGAGCGCTTTAAAAAACTATCGTCTTATATTACTACCTCATGACTCCAGGCGGCGGGGCCGGATAATGTTCAGTTCCCTTAAGAGCCGGGAAAGATAGGATGGCTGAATGTCCAAAACTTTTGCGGTTTTTCTTTGGTTCCAGCCATTCGCCTCCAGCGCTTTTAACATGTATTCCCGCTTGAATACGTCCTGTGCACTGTCCCAGGTCAAAGTAGGCGGGATGCCGTCACTGGTGGTGGTATCGTCCATCAGCCGGGGAAGGTTCTGCAGGGTTATGGTTTGCCCTGAACTGAGCATCACCGCTCTCTCTATCGCATTCTGCAGTTCGCGGATGTTTCCCGGCCAGGAATAACTTTGCATGGCTTTCTCTGCCTCTTCAGTGAATCCGCGCACCTGCTTTTTGGTTTCCCGGCCAAAACGTTCCAGAAATTGCCCGGCCAGAACCGGGATGTCCTCCGTCCTTTGACGCAAAGGAGGCAGAAATATCTGGAACACGTTCAACCGGTAATAAAGATCCTCCCGGAACAATCCGGACTTCACCATTTGCAGTAGGTCCTTGTTGGTGGCGGCGATGATCCTGACATCCACTTTGATGGTTTCGCTACTGCCCAGACGCTCGAATTCCCTCTCCTGCAAAACTCTCAGGATCTTGGCCTGGATGGCCTGGGGCAGGTCCCCCACTTCATCCAGGAAGATTGTGCCGCCGGCCGCCATTTCAAACCGGCCTTTGTGCCGGCAGCTGGCTCCGGTAAAGGCGCCCTTCTCGTGGCCGAACAACTCGGATTCCAGCAGTTCCACCGGGATGGCGGCGCTGTTGACGGCCACAAAAGCCTTTTCGGCCCGAGGGCTTTGGTAATGGATGAATCGGGCCAGCAGTTCCTTGCCGGTCCCGTTCTCGCCCTGCAGCAGTACCGTGGTGTTTCCGGAGGCCACCTTGCGGGCCAGCCCCAGCACCTCTTCCACCGCCTGGCTTTTGCCGGTGATGGTATAGCGGCTGGCCAGCTCGTCGCGCAGCTGGATGTTCTCGTCCTTCAAGCGGCTGTATTTGTAGGCATTTTCCAGCACCTGGGCCGCCAGATCAGCGAATTTCAAAAGCAATTCCTGGTCCTGCTGGCCAAACTGCTGGCCGTCCTTTTTATTCAACACCTCTATCACGCCGATGGTCTGCCCTCCGGACAACAGCGGCACGCATAACAGGGACTTGGTGGTAAATTTGGTCTCCTCGTCGATGCCCTTCCAGCGTTCGTCTTGTTCGGCTTGATTCACAATCTGGGGTTTTTGCTCCCGGGCCACCCAGCCGGCGATCCCCTGACCCATGGGGATAGGAAGTTTTTTCAGTTCCTCCGAAACCTCGCCAGTGGCATGGGCAAAATGCAGGTTCTGGGTGGCCTGGTCCAGCAGCAGAAGCGAGCTGGCCTCGGCCACAGTCAGTGTTTTGGCCGACTCTATGATGATGTCCAACAGCTGGCTTTGATCCAGGGTGGATGAAAGCGATTTGCTGAAAGACAGCAAAAATTCCAGCTCCTGGCGGGATTTTTGGTCGTTCATGGGTTTTATATCCTTTTTGTAATATTTTCTTACCCAATGATAACAGCGATATATATGCTTGTCAAGGGGGTGGGTATCCATAAAAATTACAGGGTTTATGTTTACATTGCTGTTTTTCATCTATAGCGCTTTTTATTTGCAAAGTTACCGGAAAAAGTGATATGATTACCGGAAAGAAAAGCCTATCAATAAATTTATATTTATGAGCAAGTTAAACGATCAGCAATATCAACAAGCCGCCGATACTCTGCGAATGCTGGCGGTGGACGCGGTGGAGCAGGCCAACTCCGGCCATCCCGGTCTTCCGATGGGCGCGGCGGATTTTGCCTTTGTGCTGTGGCACGACTTTTTGCGGTTCAACCCCAAAGACCCCAAGTGGCCTGGACGGGACCGTTTCATCCTATCGGCCGGCCACGGCTCGGCCCTGCTGTACGGGCTGCTGCATCTTTTCGGATACGATGTCTCACTGGAAGAACTTAAGAATTTTCGCCAGTGGGGAAGTTTGACCCCGGGCCATCCCGAAGCCGGGCACACCCCGGGAGTGGAGGTGACCACCGGCCCGCTGGGACAGGGATTTGCCAACGGCGTGGGCATGGCCCTGGCCCAGAAGATGGCTACCGCCCGGTTGGGGCTTGACCGGCAGAAAATTCTTGATCATTACATTTATGCCCTGGTTTCGGACGGAGACCTGATGGAAGGCATTTCTTCCGAAGCGGCCTCGCTGGCCGGACATTTGAAGCTTGGTAACATCATCTATATTTATGACGACAACCGCATCACCATTGACGGCCGGACGGATGTAAGCTTTTCCGAGGACGTGGGCGCCCGGTTCAAGGCCCTGGGCTGGCATACCCAGGCCATCGACGGCCACGATCATCAGGCCATTAACAAGGCGATCAAGAAAGCCCAAAAGATTTCGGACAAACCTTCGCTGATCCTGGCCCGGACCCACATAGCCCAAGGCAGCCCCAACAAACATGATCTTTCATCGGCCCACGGCTCGCCGCTGGGAAAGGACGAAGTGGCCGCCACCCGCCAGAACCTGGGCTGGCCCCAGCAGGCGTTTTACATACCGGACGAAGTGAGATCGGTCTGCCAGAAGAAGGTCTCCCGGAATAAACGGGAATACAACAAGTGGCAGAAGGATCTTGCCGCATGGAGATTGCAGACCCCGGAAAAGGCAGGCCTGTGGGACCAGCTGGAGAAAAAAGAGATCCCCGCGGACATTTACGGCATTTTATCATCCGCCATTAAAGCCGAACCGGCAGCCACCCGCAGTCTTTCCGGTGAGATGATCCAGAAGATAGCCGGGATCGTTCCTTCCCTGGCGGGCGGTTCGGCCGATCTGGCCGGCTCCACTAATTCCGGCATCAAGGGCTCGGCCCATGTTTCGGCGGAAGATTTCAGCGGACGCAATATCCATTTCGGCATCCGGGAACACGCCATGGGAGCCATGATGAACGGAATGTCGCTTTACGGATTTTTCATCCCCTTCGGCTCCACCTTTCTGGTGTTCTCGGATTACTGCCGCCCGGCCATCCGTCTTTCGGCGCTGATGAAACTGCCGGCAGTTTACATTTTCACCCACGACTCTTTTTATGTGGGCGAGGACGGACCCACCCACCAGCCTATCGAACATGTTTCAGCTTTAAGGCTGATACCCAACCTGCAGGTGATCCGGCCGGCCGACGCCCTGGAGACCGCCGCCGCCTGGACTCTGGCCCTGCAGAAGAAGGACGGCCCGACCGCCCTGGTCCTGACCCGGCAGAAACTTCCGGTGATAGAGCGTTCAAAGGGATTTGATTCCGGCGATGTTCTGCGAGGAGGCTATAAAGTTTGTAGCTTCGGACAGGGCCGCAAAATTACGCTGATGGCCAGCGGCTCGGAGACGGGCCTGGCGGTGGAATCCGCCAAACTGCTGGCTTCGCAGGGACTGGAGATCTCCGTGGTCTCGGTGCCCTGCCTGGAGCTGTTTTTAGAGCAAAGCAAAGAATACCGCAAATCAGTCATTCCTGCCGGCTCCCTGAAAGTGGCGCTGGAGGCCGGACGGGGCGCGCTGTGGCGGCAGGTGATCGGCGAAGACGGCCTGTTCATAGGCATCGAGCATTTCGGCGCCAGCGCCCCGGACGAGGTTTTGGCCAAGGAGTTCGGGTTTACGGCGGAGCAGATGGCTAATAAGATAACAGCGTTTATCGAGAAGTAAATCAATGAAATTCTATGTCGCCGCCTATATCCGCGAGAAAAAACGGGTGAGGGAAATTATTCGGCAGCTTCAAAAGCAAGGTCACAAAATTACTGTTGACTGGACGAGCGGCCGTGTTACCTCAATCCCGAACAGGGATAAAGATTCAAAACGGATACGGGAAATTGCTGTCAGAGATATGAAAGGCGTGCGGAATTGCGACGTATTCATTATTCTCTCCACGCCAGTGGCTGGGCGCGCCAAATATGTTGAGCTGGGTGCGGCCATCTCGTCTTTTTTGGAGAAAGGAAGACCAAGAATATATGTACTGGGAGAAAAAACAGATCAATCTGTATTCTACTATCATCCAACGGTGAAACGAGTGCGGAGTTTAGAGGATATTATCAAAGATATCCGTAATTAGGGTTCGTCATTCCGGCATAAAAGCTTGGCCGATTTACGGGAAACATCAATATAAATTGATACCCGGAAGGAAAGTAGCATTATGTACACCATAACTCTGCTTTTATTGCTTACTGCCGGACAGGTCTTGGCAGAATTACCTGCCCTTCAGACCGTCCCCAAGGTTGACCTGAACCGCTACCTGGGAACCTGGTACGAGATCGCCACCATCCCCCAGCGCTTCCAGAAGGGCTGCACCGGGGTCACCGCCACCTACAGCCTGCGCCCGGACGGAAAGATAGACGTGCTTAACCAATGCTACAAGGATTCCCTGAATGGAAAGCACAAACAGGTGCATGGCAAGGCCTGGGTGGTTGACAAAGAGACCAATGCCAAACTTAAAGTCCAGTTCTTCTGGCCCTTCTCCGGGGCCTATTGGGTAATAGAGTTGGATTCCGTTGGGTACCAGTATGCCGTGGTAGGACACCCCAACCGCGATTACCTGTGGATACTCTGCCGGACCCCGGAGATGGATGAGGGGTTGTATGGGGATCTTTTGAGGCGGTTGCAGGAAGTCCATGGTTATGACCTCTCTAACCTTAAAAAGACTCCGCAAAAAACAGACTGAATCCTTGAAAAATGAAACGGCAGGGCTCTTTTTATCTACCGCCAGATCTAATGCCTTCTCGCAATATGCGGGAAGGCATTTTTATTTAAATATGTTTTTAGTTGTTGACATTACACTTAAAATGTGTTAATTTTATTTGATTATAACCTGTTTGTTCTAAAAGGGTTTGCAACAATTAAATACCACTTTTAATGAGACTTTGGTCTGTGATACTTCTAACTTAAAAATAATAATTATATTTATCCCTTCATAAATTTGGACGGGGAGGTATTTTCATGAAAAGAAAATTATTTCTATCCTTGTCACTGGGACTGGCGGCTTCGATTGCCGTGGCCACCCAGCTCCCCTTATTGGGTGGTCCGGGGCTTGTGCACCTGCAGTCGGCCAAGGCGGGACCAGTGATCGGTTACCGCAGTCTGGCCGCCATATCCTCATATTACAACCAGACCTTCTACGGCCTGCAGGGAACGGATGACGAATTTACCGATCTCTGGAATTACAATTCCATAAGCTATTCGCCGCTGCCAGGGCTGGCGGTGCTCGGCAACGGACTGATCCACGCCGAACAATGGACGGTCTACAGCCAGGCCGCACCCGCGCAAACCATCGATAAATCGCTGGGCTGCCCCGGCGACGCAATAGTGGCCCTTAAATACCAGTGGGACTTGCAAAAAGGCCGTTGGGACCTGGGGCTGATGCCCATGGTCACCATACCCATGAGCCGCACCAAATACCAGGACTCTCCATCGCAAAGCGGCAAGCTGGATTTTGGGGGAAAGATTTTGACTGATTTCAATTACACCAATCTGACGGTTTTAGTGAACGCCGGATTTTTAACCCGGGGCGAGGAACGCCCTCAGTTGCCCCTGGGCTTGGGGTTAGAGTACGGCTTCAGCCCAAAATTCTCGGCCTTTCTTGAAGCCTCGGCCGAACTGCGGATGGGCGCCCAAAAAGATTCTTTGACCGACGACCAGATTTTAAGAGGACGGGGGGCCGACCGCAATGAGATCCGGGTCACTCCGGGGTTGCGCTTTGCCCCGGCCTCATTTTTGGGATTGAACCTGGCCTGTGATATAGGACTAAGCCGAGCCACGGCTCCTTGGCTGGTCGTCATCGGTCTCGATTTTCCGGCGGCGGCAGGCAGATTACTGTTGACTCCGCTGTGGGAAGCGGTGGCCGGCATTATTAAGGACAATTCTTCCGGGGCGCCCATCAAGGGCATCATCTCCTTCCCCGGCCAGGACATACCAGCCATCAGCAGTGATGCTTCCGGTAACTACCGGCTCCAGCTAAAGTCAGGGCATTACAAGGTGCAGGTTAAGGCCGATGGTTACCGCACCATCACCCGGGAGATGGAAGTAAAGACCGGACAGGATACCGGTTGGGAATTAGGTCTCAACAAAAAACTGGGGCAGTTGACTCTTATGGTTACCGATGCCTCCGGAAAAATACCCCTGCGGGCTTCGCTGTCTTTTGGCAGCGGCTCCCAGCAGCCCTACAGCACTGATCCGGTTTCGGGCCAATACCAGGCCCGGCTGGTTCCTGGAAATTATACCTTGACGGTAGGCGCTCCCGGCTATATCTCCCAAAATGTAACCCTGGCCATCAATGATAAGGAAGATTTACAACAGAACGTTTCGCTGCAGCCGCTGGTTCTGGCGCCGGTTCCGCCCATGCCGGTGACCCCGTCAGTAATCTCCGCTCAAGCCAAACCGAAACCTGCAGCGGCCAAACCCGCGAAGGCAACTGTCCCGGCCGCTCCCAAAATGTCGGCCGAAGAAGTTACTGCGCTTTACAAAAAGGGGGTTCAGCAATTCATGAACGAAGAATATGCCCCGGCCGAAAAAACTTTTAAGCAGGTCCTAGCCGCAGATCCCGGACACGCCAAGGCCAAGGACTATCTAGGCAAGACCAGGGACCGCCTGAAAAAGGCAAAGGGATGATCCATCCCTATCCCTGGGGTCAGCAGGCTCCCGATCCATCGATAGATTTCCCGAAACGTCCCGTAACCCAAGGATACAAACATTTGGGGGATACATGAAAAGGCAATTAATTTTACTGGCTCTGCTGTTTTTATGGGCCGCTCTGGCCGGAGCCGCCCGTTACCCGCTCTTCGGGGGTCCGGGACTGATCCATCTGCAGTCGGCCAAGACCGGGATCGGATATGGCGGGCGCAGCCTGGCGGCTATGACCTCCTACTCCGGACAGAACTACTACGGCCTTTCCGGGTATCAGGATTCTTTTCTTGACGCCTGGAGTTTTAACACCCTGTATTATGTGCCGGTAAAGAACCTTTCCCTGATGGCGGCCGGAGTGGGCCATGCCGAACAATGGACGGTAGCGGTGCAGGATAGTGCTGTGGCGGATAAGAGCCTGGGCTGCCCCGGCGATGCGGTGGTGGCTGTAAAATACTGCCTGTCTCTGTTGGAGGGAAAAATGGACCTGGGCTTTATGCCCACCCTGTCCATTCCAATGAACAAGGAGCAATACCAGGACGGACCTTCCCAGACCGGCAAATTGGACATCGGAGCTAAGGTCCTGACCGACATCAATCTTAACCAAACTACTGTGTTCATCAACGCCGGATACCTGTCACGGGGAGAAGAGAGACCCCAGCTGCCCTTCGGGGCCGGAGCTGAATATTCCTTCAGGGAAAATTTTTCGGCCTTCCTGGAAACCTCTGGCGAGTACCGGCTGGGAGCCCAAAAAGACTCCACCCCTGATGACCTGGTCTTACGGGGCCGGGGGGCAGACCGAACCGAATTGAGGGTAACGCCCGGCCTTAGGTATTCCCCCCTGCCTTTCTTGGGCCTTAATCTAGCCTGCGACATCGGGCTGACCAAGGCCGCCGCTCCCTGGCAGTTGATATTGGGTTTTGATTTTCCGGCAGCCGCCGGCAAAGCCATCTCCGGACCGGTCGGCGGCGCGGTGGCCGGCCTGATCAAGGACCGCGAGACCGGCGTTCCCATGAAGGGCATGATCACCTTCCCCGGCTCCGATCTGCCGGGGCTGGTCAGCAACGAGGCTGGAGATTACCAGGCCAAGCTGCCTCCGGGCGAGTACAAGGTTCACATCTACGCCAACGGCTACCGCTGGCTGGAGCGCAAGATAAATGTCAAGGAAGGCAAGGTTGAGAAATGGGACCTGACCCTTAAGCGGAAGACCGCCGGCTTCAAGGGCAAGGTAGTGGACCGGGCCTCGGGCCAGCCTTTGCCGGCCACCGTTTCCTTTAACAGCAGCCGGGCCGGTGATGTCAGCGTCGATCCCACCACCGGACAGTTCGGCACGGTGGTTCCTCCGGGGAAATATAAAATATCGGTAAACCTGGAGGGGTACCGGAGCTTTGAAGAAGAATTGACCCTCAAGGACAAGGCCGAGACCGAGCGCCAGATAACGCTGGAGAAAGAGATAGTGGCGGCGGCCATGCCTCCGGCTCCTGTCTCCGGCAAAAAGACCAAAACGCCGTCGGCTCAGCCTCCAGCTCTGGTTGCCTACCAACCTCCGGCTCCCGCTGCTCCCGCGGTCCCGGCGAAGGAAAAGCCAAAATCCGCCGCCAAACCGGCTCCCAAACCGTCCAAGATGTCTGCCGAGGAAGTGACCGCGCTCTATAAAAAAGGCGTTCAACAGTTTATGAACGAGGAATACTCTGCGGCCGAAAAGACCTTCAAACAAGTGCTGGTAGCTGATCCCGGCCATGCCAAGGCCAAGGAATATCTGAGCAAGACCCGGGACCGTTTAAAAAAGAGTAAGTAGCCTTAAACTTTTACATTCTATGCAATCCGCATGGGATAATTTGAACCGCGAAGACGCCAAGGCCTCCAAGGATAATTTAACTTCTCTATTTGACCTTGCGTTTTTCTGATTAGGTGGAACAATGAACAAATCATTTCTAACCGGACTTCTTTGGGCCGCTCTGACACTTTTGGCCGGCAATGTTCTTGCTCAGCAGGCCGACTTTAAGAAGGACAATTTTTACCTGGGTCAAAACCAGCAGCTGGAGATCGAGATCCATGTCTGGGGCGAGGTCAACACCCCAGGAGTCTACCGGGTTCCGGACGGCTCCACCGTGCTGGATGTGATCTCCAAGGCCGGCGGGCCGACTCAATATGCGGCTTTGGGCCGGGTCAAGATCTCGCACGCCCTGGGGCAGACGCCCCGCACCGAAAAAATTAATCTGGATAAGTACCTGAACAATGAACGGGCTGAGACCCTGATCGTGATGCGGCCCGGAGATGCGGTGATGGTGCCCCGCAACGCCCGCTTTTTCTGGAAGGACGCGATCTCTTTTGTGGCAGATATGGCGGTCATCGCCAACGTCTACTATCTTATTTCCCGGAACCGCTAAGCGGGCAACCGGTGGCAGAAGCGGATCGATTTTTCCGGCCGAAGCGGAACATGTCTCCGTGTTTAGCGTCCCAAAGATACCTGCCTTTTCGCTAATTTTTTAACGCCTTTGATGAGGGTCATGCATTTGAATCAAGATGTAAAAACCAGGACCAGCGAGTCCAATATTTATGAGCTGATAGACCTGCTATGGCGGCGGCGGTTACTGATAATCTCCTGTCTGTTGGGAGTGGTGTTGCCCATCGCCCTGGCGAATTTTACCATGCCTCCGGTCTATGAGGCCCAGACCACCATCATCTTTGAGCAAAGTCGTGATCCGCTGCCGGCATTTGATATCTCCGAGGCCTTCTCCCGCAAAAGCTACATTGTTAATCAGATAGAAGAGATAAAGTCCCGCACCCTGGCCGAGGAAGTGGTCCGGCTTTTGGACCCGGAATATGCCTTGTTACTGCTGCGGGGAAGGGACCATGGCCTGAGCCCCGAGCGGCAAAACTACCGGCTGACCCAGATCATCAAAAAAAGCATCACCGCCGAACCCATCCGGGATTCCGACGTGATCTTGGTGAAAGTACAGGGCCCCACCCCGGAAGCAGCCTCTAACATAGCCAATCTGGTAGCTGAGGTCATCAAGGAACGCAGCGCTTCCGTCAAGCGGGAACAGGCCTCCTCCACCCGCAAATTCATTGAGGCCCAGCTGCCCTCGGTGGAGGCCACCCTCAACAAAGCCGAGGAAGCCATAAAAAATTTCAAATCCCAGAACCAGGTGGTCTCGCTTTCCGACGAAGGCAAGGAAATTTTGTCCCGGGCCACCGAGGCCGACAAACAGCTGATCACGGCCTCCACTGAACGCCAGAGCATCGAGGGCCGGCTGACCGCCATCTACGGCCAGCTGCGGGCCCAAGGGGCTTTGACCGAAAACAGCCTGCCCCTGAGCGCCGGTTCCATGGCCGACAGCCTGCGCAGCAGCCTGGTAAATCTGCAGATGGAGATAATCAAACTGCAGGTCAAGGGCTATTCCCCCGACCATCCCCAGATCAAGAACCTCAATGCCCAGATCGCCAATGTCAAGTCCCGGCTGCTGGAGGAACTGCAGAAGATCACCCAGAAGAACCGGCTTTCGCCGATGCCGCAGATCCAGTCGCTGCTGGACCAGATCCCGCCGCTGGAGATCCAACGGGCAACAATGACGGCCCGGGAAACAGCATTAAAGACCATCCTGTCGCAATATGATTTTGGCCTTTCCAAACTTCCCAACAAGGAATTACAGCTGGCCCGTTTGCTACGGGCCAAGGAAGTAGGCGAAAGCGTTTACCGCCTGCTGCTAGTGAAGCACGAGGAGGCCAAGATCACCGAGGCTGGAAAGATCGGCAACGTCCGGGTGATAGATCAGGCCCAGCCGCCCCAATTCCCCATCAAGCCCCGCAAGGTGCTGAATTTCGCCATCGGCCTGGTGGTGGGGATCACGCTGGGTGTGGGGCTGTCATTCTTTTTGGATTCCCTTGATAATTCGGTGAAAACGGTGGAGGACATCGAGCATAACTTTGAACTGCCGGTGCTGGGATTGATCCCTGCTATTCATTCCGAGAACGGGAAAAGCCATCGCAAAAACGGAGGAGACGAGGTGGCCCGGATCTCGGCCACCCTGGTGACCAAATACACTCCGCGTTCCCATGTCTCGGAGGCTTACCGCTCGTTGCGAACCAACATCCAGTTCTCCCGGATAGACGATCCCTTGAAAACTGTGGTCGTATCCTCGGCCGCACCCTCGGAAGGCAAATCGACCTCGGCCGCCAACCTGGCCATCACCACCGCCCTGTCCGGCATCCGCACCCTGCTGGTGGACGCCGATCTGAGAAGACCGGTGATTCACTCGCTTTTCGGGCTGGAACGGGAACCGGGATTAAGCAACCTGCTGGCCGAACGGCTGCCGTTGGAGAAAGTAGTCCGGCCTTCTGGAATCGAGAATCTTTCCATTTTGACCTGCGGGGCCATCCCGCCTAACCCCTCGGAACTGCTGGGCTCACAGAGAATGCGCGACCTGATCAAGCTGCTGAGCCAGCAATTTGACCTGGTGCTGTTCGACAGCCCGCCGGTGATCACCGTCACCGACACCGCAGTCTTAAGCCCCCAGGTGGACGGGCTGGTGCTGGTGGTCAAGTCTCACGCTACCGACAAACGGGCGTTATTGCGAGCCAAGACAATCCTGACCAACCTCAAGGCCAATATTTTGGGCGTGGTGCTCAATAAAATAGAGCTTTCCGGCCTGGCCGGCAGTTACGATTATTACTACCACTACAATTATTACTACACCGATGACGGCTCCAAGAAGAAACGGGACCGGCAGCATAAATGGTGGAATGTTTTGAAAAGTTGAGATATAGACCAAAACCCCCGGCGTTTCATATAAACGCCGGGGGTTTTTAATCATTTTTAACTTCGGTGCCTCACACCTTCGATATTTCAGACCTTCCGAATAGTCTCCTTGACCGCAATCCCACGTTTCTTGAAATCCCTGATGAACAGCACCGGGTCAATGGACCTCTCCAGCGGCACCGCGCCTCTGGGCGCCAGCCCCTGCACCAGAGTGATGAGCCACGATGGCCGCCGGGAACCCGGTGGTCCGCTCCATGGCGGTGAACCCGGTCCGGTCGTCCTGGAAGTCAATGATGTCTATTTTGGCCTCCACTTTTTTGCCCTTCAGCTTTCCCAGGGCCGTTACCCGCAGTACTATCAGGTCCTTGTCCTTGGGGAAGTCTATAGCCTTGGTGATCAAGGCATGGCTTAAGCGGCGGGGTATGACCTTCTGGCCCTTGACCTCCAGCGGGACCTGGTCGAAGAAGCCCAGCTCCAGCAGAGTCTTGATCTTCTGGTGGTGCCCCGGGTAACGCACCGTCTTGTAGTCATACTCCTTTACCTTGCCGGCGAAGGTCCAGGGCGCGGTGGAAGTGCCGCCGCTGGTGACGAAGGCCTCGCACCTGCCCACCGGCTTGGGGAACTCTATGGCCTCCAGCCCGTCAAAGGTCGGGACCTTGGCCACCTTGCCGTTCCTGACGATGTAGGCATCGCCGAAATATTCGTTGATCAGGCCTTCCACCGAGAACACTAATTTGTAGTTCAGCGGTCCCTTGGGTTTTTGGGGCAGCCCTCCGCAGCGCATGTGGATCTCGTCCACCTTGTCCAATTTGTTGATGAAGTAGGCGGCCAGGGTGTTGCCCATGCCCGGCATCAGCCCGGTGTCCGGCACGATGGTAATGCCCTTGGCCTTGGCCTTGGCTGTGAAGCGACAGCTCTTTCAACACCACATCAGTGTTGCCGCCCAGGTCACAGAAATTGGCTCCGGCCTCCACCGCGGCCTTGGCCACCCCATAATTGTAATGGTAAGGCACAGCGCTGACCACGCAGTCGGCCCCGGCGAAGAGTTTTTTGAGCGCTGCCGGATTCCCAGCGTCGGCCTTGACCGCCTTGGAAATCCCTGATTTTACTAGCCTGTTGACCCTGGCCGCCCCGGTTTGGGCCAGTTTCAGGTCGTAGTCGGCCAATATGACCGACTTGGCCTGGCAGAATTTTGCCAGGTCGTAGGCTATGGCCACACCTTGGCGACCAGCCCCTAAGACGATATATTTGTATTTCATATTTTAATTATACCCCAAGAGCCGTAATTTGTCAAAATTTATTTTTGTTTTGGTTGCATAATTTGCCCCGGCCATATATAATTAACCTGTCATACTGAGACTGACACCCTGGACGCCAAACCGAAGAATGATGCCTGATTCATCCCTCAAATTATCAGGCCTATGTTTATCCGGGATGACATGTCCCTGATGTCATCCTGGACCAAGCGCCCTGATCGGCAATCCGAAGACTCTCTCTGGTTCTTAATTCCTAAACGAAACATCATGCTGAACAACCTCCGACAAAAGGCGGAAGACCTTAAAAAAGAGACCTATGCCCTGTTCCTGGCCTACCGGGACCCCAGGGTTCCCTGGTACGCCAAGGCGGTGGCGGCGGCCACCGTGGCCTACGCCGTCAGCCCCATTGACCTGATCCCGGATTTCATCCCGGTGCTGGGCTTGTTGGACGACCTGGTGCTGGTGCCTTTGGGGATTACCCTTGCGGTCAGGCTCATTCCGGCAGAGATAATGGCGGAATGCCGGCAGAAAGCCCATCAGAAATTACAGGGAACAGGTTCGCTGGGCCGCAAAGCGGCGATTGTGGTGGTGCTGATCTGGCTGCTGGGTCTGGCGTTGTTGGTATGGATGATCCTTAAAGCGATGGGAAAGCATTGATGCTGACGGTTCCAAAGATAACAAAGCTTTTAAAGCTCCAGCCCCTGCCCCAGGAAGGCGGGCTTTACCGGGAGACCTACCGTTCGGCCTTGAAAGTGGTCCGCGGGCCCGGGACCAAACGCAATATAGGAACCTCAATTTACTATCTGATAACGCCGGATAGATTTTCGGCCATGCACCTGGTTTGCTCCGATGAGATCTTTCACTTTTATATTGGCGATCCGGTGGAAATGCTGATGTTGTACCCCGGCGGCAGGTCCAGGATAGTGATCCTGGGGCCGGATATCGAAAAAGGCCAGCATCCTCAGTTCCTGGTTCCCAAGAATGTCTGGCAGGGCTCGCGGTTGCTGAACGCCGGAAGATTTGCCCTGCTGGGCACCACTGTTTTCCCGGGCTTCGATTTCGCCGATTACCGGCAGGGCCGCCGGAAAGAACTATTGAAACTGTATCCTGGACAAAAAGACCTGATAACAAAATTAACAGTTTGATCACATCATGTTCAAAAACCTGAGCATCCCCGTTAAACGGCTGTATCTCCAGATAGCCGCCGTCATCGTCACCAACAGCTATTTTTTGGCGCCTTATCTGAAATACCTGCCCTGCCCGTCGTTGAACTGCTACGCCTGCCCTGCGGCCAGTTTCGCCTGTCCCATCGGGAGCCTGCAGCACTTCGTGATCATCGGGGTCTTTCCCTTCTTTTTGCTGGGGATACTGTTCCTGGTGGGAGGTCTGGCCGGGCGTTGGGCCTGCGGTTATTTGTGCCCCTTTGGCCTGTTCCAGGACCTGCTGGCCAAAATAAGACGGGCCAAGCTGGCCATGCCATCCTGGCTGGGCTGGGGACGGTATGTTTCGCTGATAGGAGTAGCGATAATAATCCCGGCCATAACCAAGGAACCCTGGTTCAGCAAGCTCTGCCCGGCCGGCACGCTGGAGGCGGGGATACCGATAGTAGGCTGGGCCTTCTTCAAGACCAAGGCGCTGGGGCAGTATTCAACCATTCTAGGAATGACCGGCTGGCTGTTTTGGATCAAGGTCGTTCTGCTGGCCGGGACCATCGCGGCCGCCATTTACATCAAGCGCCCCTTCTGCCGGTTCATCTGCCCGCTGGGAGCCATCTTTGGGCTGTTCAACCGGGTGTCCCTGCTGCAGATCAAGGTGAACCATCACGCTCCGCACCTGCCGGCCGACTGCCGCAAACTTTGCCCGGTGGACATTGATATCAGAAAGGACCCGGTCTCGGCCAAGTGCATCCGGTGCATGCAATGCACCAAGTGCCCGGGAGTAACGCGGAAATAACAGGAGGAGACAAGAAAAGCCCGAAGGATTTTGTCCTTCGGGCTTTTTAATTTAATATTAAATGACTATTTACCTTGCTCGGGAAAAGTAGAGATAAAATAATGGGGCTGTTAAAAACGTAGGACTATTATCATCATGTTCTTTTTCTTTTTTGTGCCGCCAACTAAGAAAAAGAACCAAAAAGAAAAAAGCTCGTCGCTTAAAACTCTCCTGGCCACGCTTACGCTAAAGCTTCAGCGGGCCCGCGCTGCGCTTCTCGTTGCTGGCGGGCTTGTCTGAACTCGGGCTTTAGCCAAGCCCTCAAACACGCCAGACAAGCTTTTTCCGCCATCAACTGCGATGCTCACTGATCGTTTTAACGCGACATACCGAGGTTGGCACCGGGTATTTAAACAGTTTCCTGAGCTAATTTGATAGACATTTAATATTGTTTCTATGGCGTTGTATACCTAAACACCTCCCCAAACATGAAATACAGCGCACCGGCCAGATCCTCCCTGCTTTGGCGCTCCCCCCTTTTACGCAAATAATCGTTGATTATCTCACCCCGGTCGTTCTTGTAGTCATAGGGATGCCGCAGGTTCATCTTGATCCGGCCCACCCGGCCCGACCCGTAATGCAGGATGACAACCGTTCCGTCCTCCTGCACCTCCTCCACCAGTCCCACGTGGGTGATCTTGTCGTAGCTGTTCTCCAGCGTGTTCTTGAAAAACACCACGTCGGCCGGCTGAGGGGGCATGTCTCCGTAGACCAAGTTCCGGTCGTTCAGGGTCAGGTACAGCGACTCAGAAAGGGGACGGCCAGGGCGGACATAGCTGTATTTGATCTTCCGGCCCATCACGGCATAAACGCCGTTTACATATCCCGAGCAATCATTCTTGAATCGGCCGTCCATCTCGCTCAATCGCTTCACGCCGATAAGACTTTTGGCATAATTGACCAAAGCCAGCCGGGCCTGCATTTCCTCGCCGGCCAGGCCCTTTCTCTGGACATAGGCCGGAGAGCAGGACACACACAGCGCCGCGGTCAAGAGCATCAAACTATGCCGCCAGTATCTCATGCCTTCCTCCCGTAAGGAACATATTTCTTGAACCAATGGAAGCCGAACTTCTCCATCATTTTCAGATACCCGTCATTGCCTTCCGGCATGTAGTCTGCGTAGTAGTGCAGGCCGAAGTAGCGCTGGGCCGGGTTGATGTATCCCTGTTTTTGGATCCTGGTCAGGGCCCTTTTGACCAGGGCCGGGCCGCCGGTCTTGAGACAGACCCTCTCCATGGATTTGAGCCTTTCCGGGGTGATGGCCACCTTCATCCCGGGATATTTATCCTCGAAGGCCTTGACCAATTCCCGGCCGCTCAAATCCCGGTATCTTTCGGAATGAACCATGACCTTTACCGGGAGTTTTTTGCGGGGCACCGGTTTTGCCTTGGGATATCCCAGACAAAGCAATACCACCGGGAAGACCCCCTGGGGCAGTTTGAACATTTTTTTGAGCGCCGGAAAGAACTCCAGCACCGTCCCAATGTAGCAGCATCCCAGGCCCAGGGCGTCAGCCGCAGTGCAGATATTCTGGGCGCTGATGATGGTGTCCTGAAACGAGATCCAGAAATGGCGGAAGGAACTGGCGGCGGTGAAGGGCGCATCGGACAGCTTTGACCAGCGCTCCAGCCTGCGCCAGTCTATGCAGAACAGAAGATTGACCGGGGCCTGGCCCACAAAAGGCTGCCCGCAGAGCTTGGCCAGTTTGGCGTTGGTCGTCTTGTTCTCTATTTTGACAATGGAATATGGCTGCAGGTTCCCCCCGGTGGGTGCGTGGATGCCGGCCTTGAGCACCTGTTCAAGTATTCCGGCCGGTATTTTTTTATCCAAATAGCTGCGGCAGCTTCCCCGCTCCAGAAGCAGTCTGATGGTGGGGTTGGTGTACCTGGATGAGGCTTGCTCCTTTACTCCGTGATGCGACTGCATTTTATTACTGCTCCTTGCTTTCAATGGGTTTATCCGGTTCCGTCATCATTCGTTTATATTTAAAGTCAAATGTCTGGTCATATAATTCCTGCAACGGGGACATTCCCCGGGCATAACAATCTTTATTGCCGGTGATATCGTAGATCGCTTAATACTCTACAAAACAATTTATAGACATTGCTCGGTATAAGCTCATTCCCAAGATGTTTACCGGTCTGTTTTGAGCTGTCAATCTTCGGTATTCCTAACTTTTCCCCGCAGTGATTTGGTGCTGCCTTGTTTCTTCTTTTCATCCATCCGTCT
This sequence comes from uncultured bacterium, assembly GCA_963780225.1. GTDB lineage: Bacteria > Edwardsbacteria > AC1 > AC1 > EtOH8 > UBA5202. Next base: position 91,755 of record CAWAAX010000011.1, read on the forward strand.
GGCCCGGGAAGCTTTACTGGGCTTAGTCTTGCGGCGAATCTTGGGTCTAACGGCCGCCAGCCGTAGGATCTCCGCCAGCCGCTCTCTGGCTTCCAGACGGTTGGCCTCGCGGGTCCGGTGGTTGCGGGCGTCGATGACCAGAAAACCATCCAGGTTGATCCGGTTCCGGTAAAGGGAAAACAGCCGCTGCTTCACTTCCGCCGTCAGTGAAAGGCTGCCGGCCGCATTGAACTTCAGCTTGACCGCGGTGGCCACCTTGTTGACGTTCTGGCCGCCCGGCCCCGAAGCCCGGATGAATTCCTCGGCCAGCTCGTCCTCGGATATCATTATGTTCTGGTTGACCGTTAACGCCATTTGGCAGCACGCTCTTCAATCATTATTTGTCTTTTGGCAAGCTAATCCCCTGGGAAGGCCAGGAAACGGATGTTATTTCTCTTTTAACACCAGGGCGAAACTATAAACCGTCAAGAATATTATCAGCCCCCAGGAGAAGATCATGAACAATATTCCCCATGCGTTCATTTTATGCTCCCTCCTTGTTATGATATTTCGAGTATTTATGTATTATTTTGTCCTTTGCCCTTGCGCTTCCAGGCCCAGGCCACCAGAGCCATTATCACCGCCCACAAACCGAACACCAGCCCCCGGGCGGCCCACTGGTACGGCTGGTCGGCCGGGGCCACCCCCTTCATAGCGATGAACGGCCAGAACTGCTGATAGGACCAGACCCCCAGCAGGATCAGCAGATAGGCCGGGGTCACGTATTTGATGATGGGTTTGTAAATCGCGGGGATCCTCATCTGGGAGCCCTGATGCATCTCCTTCCATCCTTTTTCTATCCCGAATACCCAGGAAAACAAGATGATCTCGATGGTGGCGAACACCACCAGGAACAGGGTGCCGCCCCAGAAATCCAGCTCGTCCACGAAGCCGTGGCCCAGGAAGAAGATGGCGGGCAGGCAGGCCGCCAACGAGACGGCTCCCAGCACCAGCACCGACCTTTTCCGGTTCCATTTCAGCTCGTCCTCCAGGAACGAGATGGCCGGCTGGATCAGGGAGACCGAGGAGGTGATGCCGGCTATGAACAGCAGCAGGAACCACAGGCCGGAGAAGATGAAGCCCAGGGGAATTTTCCCGAAGATCATGGGCATGGTCACAAAGCCCAGGTTGAAGGTGCCGCTTTGGGCGGCCGTTAAAGCCCCCGAGGCCCCGCCCAGAAAGATGAAGGCCGCCGGGATCACTATGGAGCCTCCCAGGATCACTTCGCAAAACTCGTTGGTGGCCGAAGCGCTCAGCCCCGAGAGGACCACGTCGTCGTTCTTTTTAAGATAGCTGGCATAGGTCAGGATCACTCCGATCCCCACCGAAAGGGTGAAGAATATCTGGCCGGCGGCTTCTATCCAGACCCTGGCATTGGAGAGTTGGGAGAAGTCCGGGTTCCAGACAAAGCCCAGGGCGTTCTTCACCGAAAGTTCCGGCAACGCCGGGTCCGGAGTCCCCAGTGACAGCACCCGGATGGCCAGCAGGATCCCTATAGCTATCAGCACCGGCATTCCGTACTTGGAAAGTTTTTCTATTCCCCCCTGGATCCCCTTATAGATAAAGTAGAAATTGAATAAAAAGGTAATGGCAAAGAATGCCAGGGCCGGGGCCAGTGACGAGAAATACTGGTTCTGAGCCAGGCCCTGAAAACCCGACAGGAAGGCCTTCATCTCGGCCTGGCCGGCCCCGAACGGCAGGTGCCCGGTGAAGGAATACCAGGCATAGGCCAGGGTCCAGGATTCGATGTACATATAATAGATCAGGATGACGAATGGTCCCAGCACCCCGATGGTCCCCAGGTATTTGGCCCAGCGCCCGGTCCCGTCCAGCTTGTCAAACATGCCGGGAGCGGTCCCGTGGCCGCGTTCGCCTCCCATCCGGCCCAGGGTCCATTCCACCCACATCAGGGGGATTCCCAAAAGCAGAAAGGCAACAAAATAGGGGATCATAAAGGCCCCGCCGCCGTTGAGCACCGCCTTGGCCGGGAAACGTAAGAAGTTCCCCAGCCCCACCGCGCTTCCGGCCACAGCCAGAATGACCCCCAGCTTGGAGCCCCATTGTTCGCGTTTCTCAGACATACCCTCTCCTCTTAAACGCTTGAATATTGAATTTAGGAGTCTGAATACAGAACAACCATTCTGTATTCAGACTACAATCTTCTGTATTCCGGGTCAGATCACATATTCTTCTTGATCATGGTGGCCAGCCTCAGGATCCCTTCCTCGATCTGGGCCTCGGTGGGATAGGAGAAATTCATCCGCATGGCATTCTGGCCCTTGCCGTCGCAATGGAAGGCGGTGCCCACCACGTAGGCCACCTTCTCTTCTATGGCCTTGGGGAAAAGCTCGTTGGCGCTCATATTCTTGGGAAGCTTGATCCACAGGAACAGCCCGCCCTCGGGCTTGGTCCACTTAACCCCTTTGGGCATGTGTTTTTTAAGGGCCTTCAGCATCACCTGGCGCTTCTGGCCGTAGAGGATCTTGATCCGCTCGATCTGGGGCTGCAGCAGGCCCTGCTTCATGTATTCGGCGGTGATCAGCTGGTTGAAGGAGGGGCTGCAAAGGTCCATGCTCTGCTTGGCCACTATCATCCGGTCCATCCACTCGGCCGGAGCGGTGATCCAGGCCAGGCGCAGGCCGGGACAGAAGATCTTGGAGAAGGTCCCCAGCACTATCACCTGGTTTTGGGTGTCCAGGCTGTAGATGGGCGGCACCGGCTCCCCGGTAAAGCGCAGGTCACGGTAGGGGCTGTCTTCCACGATCGGAATTTCATACTTGTAGGCCAGCTCCAGCAGTTTCTTCCGGCGCTCCAGGCTCATGGTAATCCCGGACGGGTTCTGGAAATCCGGCACCACGTAGATGAACTTCGGCTTCTTGTTCTTCTTGGCCATGGCGACCAGCACCTTTTCCAGCTTGTCCATCCGCATCCCTTCATCATCCTGGGGCACGCCCACCATCTTGGCCCGGTAGGCGGTGAAGGCCTGCAGCCCGCCCACGTAGCTGGGAAGCTCCACGATCACGGTGTCGCCGGGATCCAAAAACACCTTGGACACTATGTCCAGCCCCTGCTGGGAACCGGAGGTAATGAAGATGTTCTCCGGCTTGATGCCCGGCTTTTCCTGGGACATCCACTTGGCCAGCTCCTCGCGCAGGGGAGCCTCGCCCTCGGTGGTGCCGTACTGAAGGGCCATGGCTCCCTTTTCCCGCAGGAGCCGGCAGGAGATCTCCTCAATCTCCTGAACCGGGAAAGTGTCGGGGGCCGGCAGGCCGCCGGCAAAACTGATGATGCCGGGCTGGCGGGTGAACTTCAAGAGCTCGCGGATCTCGGAACGCTTCATGTTGAGGGCGTTCTTGGAATAGAAGGCGGATAGATCTTTGATCATGGGTGGTGGCTCCGATATTTTATATTGATTGATTTGTTTATCGCTTTGTCACCGCTCTAATAACCTGATTGTTCTTTTCCACAAGTCCCGGGCAATTACAAATTTATGTCTTAATGCTTCTTTGCTCCAGGCCGGTCTCTTTGGCCATCATTTCAAAATGCCGGTCGGCGTGCAGCAGCAGACAGCGGTGCTTTATGGCCAGGCGGGCAATGATCAGGTCGGACGTTGGTATCTTGAGGCCGGCCCTTATCAGGCGATGGCCCAATTGGGCAACCATCTTCCATTCCTCCTCCGGGAACGGCAGATAATGCAAGGAGCCCAGTTCGCTGGAGAGATCTTGATACTCTCCTTCGTTTCGGGCTCCCTGTAAAAGTTCTGCCATGATCATTCCGGCGGTGGCAGCCCGGTCATGATCCAGCAGTTTCCCTACCAATACTTGGGCCTTAGGCGAACCCTTGGGCCTCAAGGCCAGGATCCAGGCCGAACTGTCTATCAGGACCAATCCGCTACCGGGCATTTCTGGAGGCCTCCAGCTTGCTCAGGGTGAGGTTCAATCCGGTCCGTCCCAGGCGCTGCTTAAGGCTGATCATCCTTTTCTGACGCACCAGTTCCTCCAGGGAAAGGTTTAACACCTGCCGCTTGGTCTTGGCGCCGGTCAGCCGGAAAGCTTCCTTTAACAAATGCTCGTCCAATTCAACTAATGTTTTCATATGTATCTCCTATATATATAAATATAAGACTATTATATATATAAGTCAAGCAAAAACTTTCTTTATTTTTATCTGATCCCCGGCAATGGCCCGCTTCAGTTCGCTCAGGCTGCGGAACTTCTTGCCGGGCCGGATGAATTTGTGGACCTCCAGGATCAGCTCCCGGGCATAGAGGTTTCCGGGATTCCCGAAGGCGTTGAACTCTATTGTTCGGGCTTTTTGGCCGCCAAAGGTCGGCCGGCTTCCGATATAAAGCATCCCGTCATAGGTCTTATTTTCCCCTAAGGCCCTGGCGGCATAGACCCCGTCCCCCGGGATGAGTTTCAGTCTATCGCTGACTTTTAGGTTGGCGGTGGGATAACCCAGTTTCCTTCCCATTCCCCTCCCCTTCACCACCCGGCCGCTGATCAGGTAGGGGTGGCCCAGCAATTTTACCGCCTGGTTGAAAAGGCCGTCTTGGATCTGCTTCCGGATCAGGGTGCTACCGATCTTTATTTGCCGTGACTGGCAGGCGGCGATCCCCTCCACCTTAAATCCGTATTTCAGCCCCAGCTTCTTCAGCAGTAAGATGTCTCCCCGGCGGCCGGCCCCGAACCCGCAATCCTGGCCGCAGATCACTGTTGCGGCTCCCAGCTTTTGAACCAATATATTTTTTACGAACTGCTCCGGATCCATGGCGGCCATGCTTTTGGAGAACCGGATCACGGCCATCACATCCGCTCCCATCCGGGAAAGCAGCAGCATCTTCTCCGTCCCGGTGGTCAGGATGAAAGGCTGGCTGGCGCGCCGGAGAACCTTTTGGGGATGGGGCTCAAAAGTAAGGACCACGCTCTGGTGTCCGGCCGCTTGGGCCCGGTTGATCAGTTTATTTATCAGTACCTGGTGGCCCCGGTGCAGTCCGTCGAAAACTCCCAGGGTCACCACCGCACCGGGATGCTCCCGGCCGAAATTATTCAGGCGGGTGATGGTCAGCATTGCGGCGCCAATACGGTCTGCGGCTTGAAGATATTATCCTGGATCCGGCCCAGGGCCAATATTTGACCCTGGTAGCGGGCCTTGATCTGTCCGGCGTCGGGATGGGAACATTCCACCGGGTTGCCGTGCCTTATCCTTTGAACCTGTTCCGGGGAAAGTTCCAAGGCATCCAAAAAGTACAGGGCCTGGTCAATGGAGACGGCCCCGGACTCAAACTCTGCTCTGCCGGAGTTTCCGGGCACTGCCCGGTCGAGGGTGAATTCTCCCACTGCGGTTCTGACCAGTTTGGCCAGGGCCGCTCCGCAGCCCAAATTTTTTCCCAGATCGAAGGCCAGCGAGCGGATGTAGGTCCCTTTGGAGCATTTGACCAAAATGGTGATCTCGGGCAAATTGATCTCTTCCAGTCTGATCCGCTGGATCTCCACCGGACGGGGGGTCAGTTCCACTTCTATTCCCTGGCGGGCCGCCTTGTACAACGGCTGTCCGTCCTTTTTGATGGCCGAGAAGGCCGGCGGGACCTGCATGATATGGCCCTGAAAATTGCTCAGCGCTTTCTCTATCTCGGTCCGGCTGAAGACGGGGACGTCTGAAGCGGAAAGCACCTGTCCGCTCAGATCGTAGGTATCGGTGGTTATCCCCAGTTTGATGATTGCCAGGTATTCCTTGTCCAGTCCTTCAAAGAACTTGGCGGCCCTGGTGGCCTGGCCGGTCAGTACTATCAGAATGCCGGAGGCATCGGGATCAAGGGTTCCGGCGTGCCCGGCCTTCTTGATGCCCAAAAGCCGCCTGAGGCTGGCTACCTGGGCAAAGGAGGTAGGTCCCGGCGGCTTGTTGACGATGTAAACTGCATCTTCCGGCAGCGCGCTGCTCATGGCCGGGCCTTAAAATATTTTTCCGCCGAAGCCGCGATGCCCGAAACGCTGAGGCCGTTCTTTTCCAACAGCAGAGACCGGGGGCCGGCCTCTACGAAACTGTCGGGCAGTCCCAGCCGCTGGATATCGGTTTTCAGTTGCTGCCGGTTGGCCAGTTCCAAAATAGACGAGCCGAAGCCGCCGGCCAGAACATTTTCTTCGATGGTCAGTACTTTTTTATGGCGGGCCAGGATGCCGCCGATGCTTTCTTCGTCCAGAGGGCTGGCAAACCGGGCGTTCCAGACTTCTATCTCCAAACCCTTTGCTGCCAGCAATTCTGCCGCCTGACGGCCTAAAGTGGCCCCTATGCCCAACCCCAATATGGCCCCGTCCTTTCCCTCCCTAAGTTTTTCAGCCCGGCCCAAAGGCAGTTCCTGCGGATCAGTCAACTTGACGCCGAAACCGCTGCCCCGGGGATAGCGGATGGCCGAGGGCCCGTTATGCTTGAGGGCTGTTACCAGCATGTCCCTTAATTCCTGCTCGTCTTTAGGAGCCATCAGCAGCAGGTTGGGAATGCAGCGCAGATAAGAGATGTCGAAAGGCCCGTGATGGGTGGGGCCGTCCTCGCCCACCAGCCCGGCCCGGTCGATGGCCAGCACCACCGGCAGTTTCTGGAGGGAGATGTCGTGGATGATCTGGTCATAGCCTCGCTGTAAAAAGGTGGAGTAGATGGCCACCACCGGACGTAAGCCCCGGGAGGCCAGTCCGGCGGCAAAGGTCAGGGCATGCTGTTCGGCGATGCCCACGTCGTAAAACCTTTCCGGAATGGCGTCCCGGAAGATGTCCAGGCCGGTGCCCTCGGGCATGGCCGCGGTGATGGCCACGATCCGTGGATCCTTTAGCCCCAGTTCGCTTAGGGTCTGGCCGAAGACCTCGGTGTAGGAGGGGATGTCCGACTGGGTGCGGGAGTTGCCGGTCTCGGGATCGAAGGCCCCCACCCCGTGGAACTTTTCGGCGTTGTTCTCGGCCGGGGCATATCCTTTGCCCTTGGTGGTCAGCACGTGGAGCATGGTGGGGCCGGGCAGGTCCTTGATCCGGGACAGTATCTTGATCAAAGCCTCCAGGTCGTGGCCGTCCACCGGACCTTCGTAATGGTAGCCCAGCTCCTCAAAGGTCAGGCCCGGCACGATCAGGTTCTTGAATCCCTGGCGCAAACGGCGGAACATCACCCTGGTCGGCTGGCCGAAGTTCTTGGGCAGTTTCCCCAACAAGTCCCAGAGGTTCTTTTCAAAGCTGGTATAGGCCGGAGCGGTGGTGATCCGGGTCAGGTACTGGCCCAGGGCCCCCACCCGTTTGGAGATGGCCATCCGGTTGTCGTTCAAGACCACCAGCATGTTCTTTTTCAGCTGGCCGGCATGGTTCAGTCCCTCAAAGGCCAGGCCACCGGTCAGCGAACCGTCGCCGATGATAGCCGCCACCCGGAATTTTTCCCCGCTCAGATCCCGGGCGCAGGCCATCCCCAGGGCCGCCGAGATGGAGGTGGAGGCGTGCCCGGTGTCAAAACAGTCATAGCAGCTTTCAGCCCGCTTGGGAAAGCCGCTCAAGCCCTGATAGGTCCGGATCGTGCAGAATTCCTTCTTTCTTCCGGTCAGAATCTTGTGAGCATAGGTCTGGTGACCCACGTCCCAGATCAGCTTGTCATCAGGTGCTTCAAAGACGTAGTGCAAGGCAATGGTCAACTCCACCGTTCCCAGGCTGGGGGCCAGGTGCCCGCCGTTCTTGGAGATGGTCTCTATGATCTGCCGCCGCACCTCGCCCGCTAGCTGCTGCAGCTGCTGGAGGTTCAAACTCTTCAGGTCGTCCGGATTATTTATGCTGTCCAGGATCATGCTTTATCCTATCAGGTAGTGAAATATCAGACCCCAGAATATCCCCAAAATGCAGCCAGCCATCACCTCTATCGGAGTGTGCCCCAACAATAGCTTTATTTGCAGGTCCTGGGACTTATTTTTAAGGGTCCGGCTTTCCAATATCCGGTTTAATGCCATGGCTTGTCGGCCCACCGCCCGCCGCACTCCGGCCGCATCGTACATCACCACAAAGGCCACGTAAGCGGACAGGGCGAACATCCAGTTATCAAAACCGGCGTTCAAACCTATCATGGTTGCCAAAGTAGCCGAGGAAGCAGCGTGGGAGCTGGGCATGCCGCCCGGTTCCAGAGTGCGCCGCCAGTTGAGCCGCCCCTCCCAGATGATGGAGGCGAAAGCTTTCAGTATCTGTGTGGAAAGTCCGCTGGCCACCACGGCCCACAGCAGCTTGTTATTTAGGATGTTCCAGAACGGCATATATCGGGGAACCGATTATTGTGATTTGATGACAGGGGTTTGGGAATAGCTTACAGCTTATAGCATTAAGCTTCGTTAGAACGTCCGGTTGACCATGTAATCGGCCCACTGCATCAGCAGCTGCTTGTACTCGGTCTCCGGCAGGGGTTCCAGCGCGGCGATGGCCTTGCGCACGTATTTCTGGGCCAGCTCGGCGGTATGCTCGATGCCGCCCAGTTTCACGAACAGCTGGGTGACGCTCTTGACCTGGGCCGGGGTGGCCTTGGGGTTGCCCAGGGTCTTCAGGATCAAATTCCTTTCGGCCCGGGATGACGCATTGAGCGAATGGTAGACTATGGCCGTCCGCTTGCCCTCGCGGATGTCCGATCCTACCGGCTTGCCCAGGGTCTTCTCGTTGCCCAAAATCCCCAGGATGTCGTCCTGAAGCTGGAAGGCCATCCCGCAGTGGGAGGTGAACTGGGACAGTGCCTCCACATAGGGGTGCTTGTTGTTGGGCTGGTCGATGCCGATCATGGCCCCGGCCTTGCCGGCGAATTGGTACAGGGCCCCGGTCTTCTTCCACAGCATGGCCAGTATCTTTTCCTCGTTCAATGATTCCAGCGGCATCTTGGAGTACTGAACATCCAGGGCCTCTCCCTCGATCAGGGCCGACTGGACGTCGATCTCCAGGTCCAGGATCAGCTGCAGCACCAGGATGGGGTTCACCCCCCGCTCCCGCACCAGTTCGGTCAATAGAGCGATGGTCCAGCCCTGCTGCAGGTCCCCGGCCAAAATGGCCATGGAGGTGCCGTAGTGCCGGGCTTCTTCGCCCTTAAGCCCCAGCCGCTTGACGGCCCGCTGGGTCAGCTCCTCGTGCACCGTGGCCGCTCCCCGGCGCAGCTTGTCCCGGTCGATGATGTCGTCGTGGACCAGGGTCCAGGTGTGGTAAACTTCGATGGCCGCAGCCGCCGGCAGGGCCTTGTCCTCGTCGCCGCCCACCGCTCCGCAGCAGAACAGGCAGACCGCGGGCCGCAATGATTTGCCGCCGATGCCCAGGTAGCTGTGCATTCCGCGGTAGATGTCTTCGGGCAGGAACTTGTCGGGCCGGTCCTTAAGCTTAAGATACTGGTGAACTGATTCCTTGCGCTTTTTAACCTCTTCCAAAAGCCTGGCCAGGGGGCTGAGCGGGGCCGGCTTGGTTGCGGCCGCCGAGCCGGGTCGAGGCGTGACCGAAGGTTTGGCCCCTTCGGCACCGCTCAGGGCAAGCTTCTTGGCGGCAGGCTTGGCTGTTTTCTTGCTTACCGGCTTGACCGGGCGCTTGATCGCTTTCTTCGGGGGGATCTTGGCTTTTGCCGTCTTGGCCTTGTGGGTTTTACTCTTGGTCATTGGGACCCTCCTCCAATTTCATTGCTTCGGTTTTAAATTCCCCCTGGCCGCTTAGGGTAAGTTTTTTAATCTTGAAATTCACCTCGTTCAATGCCGCCTTGGCCTGGCCCGTCAGTTCCATTCCCTCCTGGTACAGGCCCAAAGCCTGGTCGATCTCCACTTCGCCGGATTCCAATTTCTCCACGATCTGCTCCAGCCGCTTCAGTGCTGTTTCCAGCTTGAAGTCCTTTGGCTGGTTTTTTTTAGCGGTTTTCATCGGCCCGTCTCCTTAACTGTCGTTTTAGCCCATCCCCTGGAAAACTCTGCTGTCAGGCTGTCTTCCGGTTTCAGTGTTTTTGAGTCCTTGATCACCCTTCCCTTTTGGTCGCGGCAGATGCTGTAGCCCCGGGCCAGCACCGAGCCGGGACCGAGGGCCGCCAGCGACTGGCTTAGTCCGTCCAGTTTTGTCTTTAATAGCCCGACCTGCCAGGCCATGACCGCCCCCAATTGTTTCTGGGTCCGGACCAGCTGCTGGGATTTCTGCTCCACCAGATCGGCCAGCCGCATCATCCCGTAACTGCGGCCTACTGCTTTCAGCCTTTGCTCATACCGGGAGGACAGCCACAACAGGGCGTTCTTCATTCTGGCTCCGGAATCCGAAAGACCCGATCTGACCTCGGCCAGGTCGGGGACCGCCAGCTCGGCCGCGGCCGACGGGGTGGGGGCCCTGAGGTCGGCCGTGAAATCGGCGATGGTAAAATCTACTTCGTGGCCCACCGCCGAGATCACCGGGATCTTTGATCCGTAGATGGCCCGGGCCACCGCCTCCTCGTTGAAGGCCCACAGGTCCTCGGCCGAGCCGCCGCCCCGGCCCACTATCAGGAACTGCACCTGGCCAAAGTTGTTGAACTGTTTGATGGCTTCGGCGATCTTGTCCCCGGCTCCCACACCCTGCACCGGAACCGGGTTCAGGATCAGCTGGCACAGCGGCCAGCGTCGTTTGATGACCTTGATGATGTCCCGTAAAACCGCCCCGGTGGGCGAGGTCACCAGTCCGATGGCCGTTGGGTATTTGGGAATGGGCCGCTTGTGCTCCGGGTCGAACAGGCCCTCCTGGAACAGCTTGTTCTTCAGGCGCTCAAAGGCCAGGGCCAGTTCGCCCTGTCCCGCTATTTGCAGCTGCTGGACATTGAGCTGGTATTGCCCGGCCCGCTCGTACAAAGTAACGTCGGCCAGGGCCAGGCACTGCATCCCGTCCTGGGGCAAAAGCAGCAAAGACTGGGCGGCGGTTTTGAACATCACACAGCGCACCTGCCCCCCGCCGTCCTTTAAGCTGAAGTACAGGTGGCCCGAGGAATGGGCCGTCATGTTGGAGACCTCGCCCTTGACCCACAGCCTGGGGATGGAGGACTCCAGCACCCGCCGCACCTGGGCGTTGAGCTGGCTGACCGAAAGTATTATCTGCTTGTCGTCGGGCATTTGTTCTGATAAAAGGTCACTTTATGAAACCCAGGCTCTTAGCCCTTTGCACATCCTGCTCAGCTCGCCTGCGGTCGCCCAGCAGGTAATAGGTATATCCCCGGTAATAATAAGCCTCTCCGTATCCGGGATCAAGTTCTATCGCCTGGCTGAAATCGGCAATGGCCAAAAGATAATTCTTCATTTGCCCGTAGGTAGTGGCCCGGTTGTAATAGAACACCGGATCATTAGGCGATAAGGCTATGGCTTTGGATAGGTCTGACAGCGCTGATTCAAATTGTTTTTTTATTCCGTAGGCATTGCCCCGGTTGCTGTAGGCCTTGGCATAGGCCGGATCAAGTGCTATAGCCCGGGAGCAATCTTCTATGGCCTCGTCGGGCCGGTTTAATTTGAGATATGTGCAACTTCTGTTGTACCAGGCAGCAATGTTGGCAGGATCTATGGCCACCGCCCTGGAAAAATCATCCTCCGCTTCCTGATCCCGGCCCATTATGTCAAAAGCGTTGCCCCGATGGTTATGGGCGAAGGAATTGGCTCCGGGACATTTCTTTATGGCATCGCTCCAAACTGCTATGCTGTCACGCCAGACAAAACAGCGCTTGTACGCGGCAATGCTTTCTGCCGAAGTAATCAGGACCAGGAGAATCGCGGCAACGGCCATGACCTGCCGGGTTCCGCCCCGGAACATCTTATACAGATACGACCCGGCGAGGAAGAACAGGCCCAAAGAGGCAAAATAAGAATATCGTTCGGCCGCGGCAAACCCGCCTACCGGAACTATCTGCAGCACCGGCAGAATGGTTATCAGGTAAAATGCTCCCCCGAAGAAGACCGTCTTATTTCTGCGCCCCCATGTTAAAAGAACAGCAACCATTAGAACGCTGGCGATCGAAGCCAGGTAAAAGGTCCAGGGCAGGGGTGTTCCGGGATAGGGATGAAAGGCCGAAAGCCGGAAGGGAGCAATTAGTTTTATGATATAGAAAACGAAACCGTAACCGGCCGTCAGTAAATTGGCGATCAAAGGCCGGCTGGCCTGGATGAACTGGCTTTGTCCCTGGACGTAATATGAGATCACTCCGAATACTATTGCCAGGACCGCATACGGAGCTTTCTCCAGCCAGGATCTTCGGTTGAACGGTTTGTCAAGAAAGTGGTCAGCCAGGAACAGGACCGGGACCAGGGCCACCGCCATGCCCTTGGAGAAACAGGCCAGCTGGAACAAGAGCAGTGAAGCGGCATAATCTGCGGTCTTTTCCCGGTGCTTGTACCGAAGGTACATTATCAGGGAAAGAAGGGCAAAGAAGGTGTATATCAGGTCCTTCTGGGAGGCGGCCCAGGCCACTGATTCCACCCGCAAGGGATGGACGGCCCATAAGACCGCGATGATCCCGGCTGTCCAGCCGTTCTTCAGCAGCAAGTAAAAGAGCGCGAAGACCAGAAAAGCATTCAGCAGGTGCAGGATGATGCCGGTTATGTGGTAGACCTTAGGGTCGGGACCGTTGACCTTATATTCCAAAGCGTAAGCCAAGAGAACCAGCGGGTAATAATTGCCTTCGTACCCTGAGCTGAACCAGCTTTTTATATTGGCCGGTGAAATGTCCCGGATCAGGCTGTTTTCAACAATGTAGCTGTTGTCGTCGAGATTTATGAACCCATTGTTTAGACAGGGCGAGAAAACCGCCAGCACCAGCAAGGCCAGCGCCGCCAGGACGAGGATCAAATGGCTTTTCTTAAAAACCGGAACCTGTGAGAATATTTGCTTGTCATCATTCATATTTTAGCCACAGAGCAATGCACTGAGCGTTGTACAGTGCAAGCCGAAGTGTTTATCGAAGTGACGCAGAGACACTGAGAATATATTTAAAACTCCCTCCCCGCATCGGGGAGTGCGTTACTTCCCCTTCCCTTGCGGGGAAGGGGTTGGGGTTAGGTCGCCGCCTTCACCGTGTTCTTCAGCAGCATGGCCCGGGTCATCGGGCCCACCCCGCCCGGCACCGGCGTGATGTACGAGGCGACCTTGGAGGCCGACTCAAAATCCACGTCCCCGGTCAGTCTTACCCCGCTCTTCTTGCTGAGGTCGGTGACCTGGTTGACGCCCACATCCACCACCACACAGTTGTTGTTGAGCATGCTGCCGGTGATCATCCCCGGGCTGCCGGCCGCCGCGATCACGATGTCGGCCTGCTTGGTGTAGTAGGGCAGCCCCTTGGTGCCGGTATGGCAGACGGTGACGGTGGCGTTGCCGTGCTTGGCCTTCTGCAGCAGCATGTTGGCCAGGGGCTTGCCCACTATGTTGGACCGCCCCACGATCACGATGTACTTTCCCGAGATCTCGATCCCGGTGCGGACCAGCAGTTCTATCACCCCGGCCGGGGTGCAGGGCAAAAAGCGCGGCCGCCCCAAAGTCATCAGCCCCACGTTCTCGGGATGGAAACAGTCCACATCCTTTAACGGGGATATGGACTGGAAGGCCTGTTCTTCGGACAAGCCCTTGGGCAGCGGCGACTGCACCAGGATGCCGTGGACGGTCTTGTCCTGGTTGAGTTCTTTGATCTTGTCCAGCAGCTGCGCCTGGGTGGTGTCCGCCGGCAGTTCGATGACCGAGGAGCGGATGCCCACCTCTTCGCAGTCCTGGTGCTTGTTGCGGACATAGACCTGCGAGGCTGGGTCGCTGCCCACGATTATCACCGCCAGGTGGGGTTCTGTCCCCCGTCCCTTGAGGGCTGATACCTCGGCCTTGACTTCCTGGCGGATGTCCGCCGCTATTTTTTTACCGTCGATGATGGTGGCCATAATATCTTGCTTCTAATTGCTTTTCACCTTCGTTTTAGGCCGCACCAGCGGTCTTGATGATTTCTAGCGATAGTCTTCTTTATCCGCCGAAGCCTTGGCAAAGGAGGAAGGCTATCGCAAACAAAATGGCATTACAAATATATGTTCCCCCGGTTTCAGTGATACCGTGAACGATATCGCTATTTCTCATCAAGGCTTGCTAAAGCAAGCCTGCCAATGGTTATCTGTAGTTATGTTCCTTGCGGATGTCCGCCGCTATTTTTTTACCGTCGATGAATTTGGGCCTAATTAATCACCTGCGCTATTTTTTGAGACGTCGAGTGGAACCGACGCCTTTCCATACTTTTAGCAGTTACAGAACCACATTTTGAACGTTTGTACTCCGATAAACTCGATATTTTTTTGCAAGAAAATAATGGGATGTCTGGCAAATTGTTGGGATAGATCGGTAACCAGTGACCAAGTATTATATTGCTATAATAATCGCGATGCATACTTATCTTTACTTTTTAAATGTGAATTAATTCAGCCTTGGGGAAAGGACTCCGCCACATGCTTTGCTGTAACAAGATAATCATTGTTTTCATATTTAACGATAAAACATGTGCCACCAATCACACGTAGTGGTATTGATTTGGCAAGAAAACCGACAGCTTAAGTCTCTATCGAAACTTAGCAATCGAACGCAGACAAGAAAGTAGAATAAATGTTTGGCTAATAAAACATTCTTATATAAAACTGTTTAACTCACACTTGCCATGTATTAAGGATTTGTAAGTATTTCCTTTAGAAGCATTATACGGGTTGATAAATACGTTCTACCTTTCTCGCCTTTCCCGCTCTTCTCATCCACCTCCACCACCACCCCGCTGAACCTCACGTCCCCCTCGGCCGGCGCGAACTTGGCCGGCATCTGGTCCAGAAAGCGCTTGATGATCCCTTCCTTCTCCATCCCTATCACGCCTTCAAAGCCCCCGCACATCCCGGCGTCGGTGATGTAGGCCGTGCCCAAAGGAAGAATGCGCTCGTCGGCCGTCATCACGTGGGTGTGGGTGCCGATGACCGCGGACACCCGGCCGTCCAGATACCAGCCCATGGCGATCTTCTCGGAAGTGGCCTCGGCGTGCATGTCCACGATTATGATGTCGGTTTCCTTCTTCATCTCCTTCAGCGCCTTGTCCGCCGCCTTAAAGGGACAGTCTGTGGTGGACAGGAACACCCGGCCCAAAAGATTGAGCACTCCTACTTTTGCGCCGTTCTCCGCCTTGTAAACACCGTAAGGGAAACCCACCGACTCTTCGGGATAATTGGCCGGCCTTAGGATGCGCTTTTCGCTGGAGAGAAATGGAATGATCTCCTTCTTGTCCCACAGGTGGTTGCCGGTGGTCAGCGCGTCTATGCCCAGGGCAAAAAGCTCCTTGGCCACGGTTACGGTCAGCCCGAAGCCGGCCGCCGCGTTCTCGCCGTTGGCCACCACGAAGTCCACCCCGTGCTCCTTGACGATCTCCGGCATGATGTGCCTGACCGCGCTCCGCCCCGGGCTCCCGATGATGTCGCCTATAAACAGTATCTTCATATTTTCCCAAGCTGTCAGCTGTAGGCTATATGCTTCAAGCCGATCTTTGTGCTTTTGCTCAACAGCTTATAGCTTAAGGCTTATAGCATATAGCTATAAGTTATTTGGCGTATCCCACTCCGCGGGTCTCGCGGATGACGGTGACCTTGATCTGCCCCGGGTACTGCAGCGACTGCTCTATCTTGTGGGCGATCTCCCCGGCCATTTCGGTCACCCGGTTGTCGTTGACATCCTCGGGGATCACCATGATCCGCACCTCGCGCCCGGCCTGGATGGCGTAGGCCTTGCTGATGCCCTTGAAGGAATAGGCCACTTCCTCCAGTTTCTCCAGCCGCTTGACGTAGGCCTCCAGCGATTCCCTTCTGGCCCCGGGCCTGGCGCCGGAGATGGCGTCGGCGGCCGCGATCAGCACCGAGTACAGCGAGGTGGCCTCGATGTCCTCGTGGTGGGCCCCGATGGCATTGATGACCAGAGCCGATTCACCGTAGCGCTTGGCCAGGTCCATCCCGATCTGGGTGTGGGTGCCCTCGATGTTATGGTCCACAGATTTGCCGATGTCATGCAGCAGGCCGCAGCGCTTGGCTATGGACTGGTCCAGCTCCAGTTCCCCGGCCATCACGCTGGCCAAAAAGGCCACTTCCTTGGAATGCTGCAGTACGTTCTGCCCGTAGCTGGTGCGGTATTTCAGGCGACCCAAAAGCACCATCAGCTCGGGGTGCAGGCCGGCCACTCCGACCTCCAATGCCAGACCCTCACCAGCCTCCCGGATGCTGCGGTCCACTTCCTGTTTGGCCTTCTCGATCACTTCCTCTATCCGGGCCGGCTGGATCCGGCCGTCGGAGATCAGTTTCTCCATGCCGATCCGGGCTATTTCCCGGCGCACCGGGTCAAAGCCCGAGATCACGATGGCCTCAGGAGTGTCGTCTATCAGCACCTCCACCCCGGTGGCGGCCTCAAAGGCTCTGATGTTGCGGCCTTCCCGGCCTATGATCCGGCCCTTCATCTCGTCCGAGGCCAGGGGCACCACGCTGACCGTGGTCTCGGCGGTGTGCTCGCCGGAGTAACGCTGGATGGCCAGCCCGATTATCTGCTTGGCCTCCTTCTCGGCGTTGTCCCGGGCCTCGTCCCGGATGGTCTTGATCAGCTGGGCCGCCTCGTGCCGGGCCTGGGTCTCCAGGTTCTGCATCAGCTGCTTCTTGGCCTCCTCCTGGGTCAGGCCGGCGATCTGCTCCAGCTTGGCGTTCTGCTCGTCGATCATGGTGGTCAGCCGCTCGTCCTTGGCCCGGATCACCCGCTCCTTGGCCACCAGGTCCCGCTCCCGGATCTCCACTTCCTTTTCCTTGCGGCTGATGATGTCCACCTTGCGGTCGTTCTGCTTTTCCTTTTCCAGGATCCGGTTCTCGGCTTCCTTCAGCTCGTGGCGCTTGCCCTGGGTCTCTTTTTCAAAGTTGTTCTTAAGCTTGTACCATTCTTCCTTGGCCGAAACCTGGGCCTCCTTTTTGTAAGTGGCCGCCTCCCGCTGGGCCTCGTTGATCATCTTCTCGGCCAGCTTCTGGGCGTCACCGATCCTGGCTTCCCCCATTTTCTTGTGCAACAGGTATCCAAAGAAGAACCCCAGCCCCAGACATACCAGCGATATCGCTATCCACAGTGCTATCAGCATTTTTCCCTTTCCTTTTCATGTTGCCCGGCCTTGATCTGATCCGGGTCGGTCAATAACTTGGTAATGATTTTGTTTTGGGTTAAGATTTCGAAGGACACTTTTACCACGGAAACACGGAAGAAAGAAATCTACGAACCTTAATGCCTTAACCTTTGATTTATTTTAGTTCCGTGTTTTCCAGCGTTCGGTGTTTCTGTGGTAGGTTCCCGCCTTTCAATGGTCCGGAAATAAAAATTCCCCGCCTGTGCCGGTCGAAAGGACATTTTGAACCTATTCAAAAAATGGTGCCGCCTCAGACGGTTAAGGCTTCCCCCCAGTTAAGGGAGGCATGCACACCGCGCCCGAAGGTTTAGGCCCTAAATGAACAGGTGTTGGCTCAAAAATAATCCGATCGATACGGACACCGCAGGGAAATAAAGAACTAATAATATACCAAAAACCGGGAGGCGTTTCATCCTCCGCTTCGGCTAATATAACACCGTGAAGATAAAAATGCAAGAGGGAAGTGAAAAATTATTCCTGTCCGTTTTCCTCTGCCTGCTTCAGGCGTTCCGACAGCTTGTCCATGGCCGATTCCCGGGCCAGGCGCTCCTTTAAAAGCTCGTCGGCTATGTTGACTGCCGCCAAAATGGCGATCTTGGCCACCGAGCCGGTCATTGAAGCCTCGGCTATCTGCCGCATCCGTTCGTCCACCAGCCCGGCCACCTGCTTGATGTAGTCGCCGTTGGCGTCGCCCTTGATGCGGTATTCGGTGCCAAAGATCTCCACTTTGATCCCGTTTTTGGATACGGTCATGTTACCTTATATTTTGGTTGTTCTTTTCAGACCCTGCGGGTTATGGTCCCCAGTCTAAAACTAGTCCTTGAGTTTTTCCAGTTTGTTTATGATCTCCGTCAGACGCTTCTTGGCCTCATCCTGGGATTGCTGCAGTTTCTGGTTCTCATCCTCCAGATTGGTCTGCTGCTTTTTTTCGTCCTCGATGGTTTTCAATCTCTTGGTCAGGTGGTCTATCTTGTCCTTAAGATCCTGGTTGTCCTTTTCCAGTTTCTCCTTCTGGTTCTTTAATTCGGTGATCTTGTCCACCGCCCGGTTTATCCGTTCCTCCAATATCGCTAAGGGGTCTCCGCTCATATTGGTGTCCTCGCTTTTGAATTATATATTAAAAACCTGTTGGGGTATTTCAGAGTTACGAATCACTGTGACCGGTGGTTGAGTGCCCCGCCTGGCTTCGATAATGCCTTTGGCCACTCAGCCGACGGCGGGGCGTATCGAAACCACCGTCAGTCCCCGGCTATTACCGGATCCCGGCCCCGAATTTGTCCTTGAGCGCTGTGACTATCTCCTGGTGCACCTGATTGACCTCGGCGTCGGTCAGGGTCCGCTCGGGATGGCGGTAGACCAGCGAGAAGGCCAGGCTCTTTTGGCCCTTTCCCACCTGGTCCCCGGCATAAAGATCAAACAGTTCGGCTCGCTCTAATGTGGCCCCGCCGGTTTTTGTGATGGCGTCCAAAATCTCCCGGCTGGTGACCAGCTGGGGCACCATGATGGCCAGGTCCCGCTTGACCCCCGGGAATTTGGGGATCTCGGAGAACTGGGAGACGGCCCCTTCCATCAGTTTAAGGATGAGCTCCAGCTCCAGCTCCGAACAGTAGATCTTTTCCTTGATGTCCCATGCCTTGAGAACGGAAGCGTCCAGCTCTCCGGCCCAACCGATGACCGCCCCGTCCAGCAGCAATTCCAGGGAACGGCCGGGATGCAGGAATGGTTTGGGCGTTTTGAATTCAGATGAATAGGAGATCCCCTTGATCTTCAGGGCCTCAAACAAGACCTCCAGGGCTCCCTTCAGGTCGAATAGATCAAAGCTTCCCGGCTTCCGGTCCCAGCTCTGGTTCTCTTTTTCCCCGCAGGCCAGCATCCCCAGCTTAAGCGATTCCGCCGGGGCCGGCTGGCCGGGGGCAAAGACTAGCCCGCACTCAAACAGCCTTACCCGGTTCAGCCCGTTGTTCAAATTTCTCTGCCCCGCTTCCAAAAGCCCCGGCAGCAGCATCGGCCGCAATACGGAAAGGTCCGAGGAAAGGGGGTTGTCCAGTTCCACCATGTTGGCGCCCTGGGCCGATCCCAGCTTGGCGTAATGTGACGGGTCCATCAGGGGCAGGCCGTAGTGCTGGCAAAACCCCTGGGAGACCAGGGCGGTCACAATATTTTCCACGGCCGTTTCCCTGGGCCTTTGCACTCCCGGCACCGGCCAGGGGGTTATCCCCTCGGATGGCAGGTTATCGTAGCCGTATATCCGGCCGATTTCCTCGATCAGGTCCGCTTCCCGGGTTAGGTCGGCCCTAAAGCTGGGAACCTGCACTTTTATTACGTTTCCGGAGATGTTTGACTTAAGCTCCAGCGCATTAAGGATCTCCGCCATTTTTTCAGGCTTGATATCCGCCCCCAAAAGGCTGCAGGCCTTCTCCGGCCTAAGTTTCAGCTCCCAGTCCGCCGGGAACTTTTTGGCCGAAACATCTATGATCCCTTTGGCGATCTGCCCCCCGGCAATCTCAGCCATCAGCCGGGCCGCCCGGTTAACCGCCTGTTCCAGGATGTTGGGATCGGCCCCCCGCTCAAAGCGGTAGGAGGCGTCGCTTTTCAAACCAAGGGTTTTGCTGCCCCGGCGGATCAGCGTCGGATCAAAGTAGGCGCTCTCCAGCAAAACATTTTTGGTGGTTGAAGAGATCTCGATTCCAGGCCGCCCATGATGCCGGCAATGGCCGCGGGACGATTGGAGTCGGCGATGACTAGGTATTCGGGAGTAAGCTTGCGCTCCGCGCCGTCCAGGGTGACCATGGTTTCGCCAGCTTTGGCCCGGCGCACAATGATCTTGTGTCCGGACAGCTTGTCCAGGTCAAAGGCGTGCAGGGGATGGCCGAACTCGTAGAGCGCCAGGTTGGTGATGTCGGCCACGTTGTTGATGGGCCGCAGGCCTATGCTCTCCAGTTTTTTCTTCAGCCATTCCGGCGATTCCGCCACCTTGACCCCGGTTATCACCCGGGCCAGATAGCGGGGACAGCCCTGTTTGTCCTCGACCTCTATTTTGGCCAAAGAGTTGACATCCTGCGGTCCTTCGCTTACCTGACATCCGGGGACGTTTATCTGTCCGCCATTAAGAGCCCGGATCTCCCTGGCCAGACCCAGGAACGAAAGGCAGTCGGGCCGGTTGGGGGTGATCTCCAGGTCCAGCTGGAAGTCCCCGGAGGGAAGCTCCTCGATCCCTTCGATCTCGACCCCGGCAAAGGTCAGCTTGCCGGCCAGTTCCTTGACGGACCAGTTGAAGTCTATGAATTCTTTAAGCCAGTTGTAGGAGATCTTCATGGTGTTCTGTAAATGCTATGCTATGGGAATTCCCGCTGGCTGGGCCCCGGCCAGGCTGACGCTCTCGTTGAATTCTCTGATTATGGCCTGGATGGTCTCTTTTACCGAGATGATGCAGTTGTTCCTGAAGGCATTGGCCCCGGCAAAGGCAAAGCCGTCCTTCATCAGCCCCTGCTGGGCGTTGATCAGGGCCAGGGCAATGCAGTAGGGCGTGTTCTTGAAGTCGCAGGTGATGATGCAGTGGTGCGGGCATTTGAAGGGTTTCTTCTCGCCCCCGGCTGACATCGTCCAGGAACTGGTTGCGGATGGCCCGGCCCGGCATCCCCACCGGGCTCTTGATTATCACCACGTCCTCCTTTTTGGAATCCAGGTAGGCCTGCTTGAATACTTCGGAGGCGTCGCATTCGTTGGTGGTCACGAACCGGGTGCCCATCTGCACGGCGTCGGCTCCCAGGTCAAAGGCCTCCCGGATGTCCTGCCCGGTATAGATGCCGCCCCCGGCGATCACCGGGATGGCTTTTTTATGTTTTTCCACGAAGGGTTTTAAGGCTGCTACCACTTCGGGGATCAGGTTCTTCAATGAATATTTCGGGTCGTCCAGATGCTCGGGCTTAAAGCCCAGGTGGCCCCCGGCCAGCGGACCTTCCACCACCACCGCATCCGGCAGGTAGTTGTACTTGTCAAACCATTTTTTGGCGATGATGGCCGCCGCCCGTCCCGAGGAAACGATGGGCACCAGCTTGGTCTTGGAATCAGGAGTCAGAAATTTCGGCAGGTCAAAGGGCAGGCCGGCCCCGGAGAAGATTATGTCTATCTCTTCCTCTACCGAAGCCTTGGCCAGGTCGGCGTAATTGGAAAGGGCCACCATGATATTGACCCCCAGCACGCCCTGGGTCAGGCCCCTGGCCTTGCGGATCTCTTTTCTTAAGGCCCTTAGGTTGGCCTCCAGGTAATTGGTGGCAAAATCGGGTTCGTTCATCCCGATGCCGGCCGTGGCTATGGTTCCCACCCCGCCTTCGTTGGCCACCGCCGAGGCCAGCCCGGCCAGGGAGATCCCCACTCCCATCCCCCCCTGGACCAGGGGCAGTTTAACCTTCAGGTCCCCTATATGTATTGGTTTCATTTTACCCTCTTTGCTCCGGCACCTTAAGCCGGGGTTATTATTAGAATTGTTCCAGGAACCTGATATCGCCCGAATAAAAATGGCGGATGTCGTTGATGCCGTACTTCAGCATGGCCACCCTTTCCACTCCCAGGCCCCAGGCAAATCCTGAATATATTTCCGGGTCATAGCCCACGTTGTTAAAGACATTGGGGTCCACCATCCCGGCCCCGGAGATCTCCAGCCAGCCCGACTGCTTGCAGACCCTGCAGCCCTTGCCCTGGCAGAACACGCAGGAAAAATCGTATTCCACGCTGGGTTCGGTGAAGGGGAAGAAGTGCGGCCGGAACCGGATCTTGACCTTGTCGCCCAGCAGCCGCTTGGCGAAATAGCTGATGGTGGCCTTGAGGTCGGCCATCGAGACGCCGCGGTCGACGTACAAGCCCTCCACATGATGGAACTCCGGCAGGTGGGAGGCATCAATGGCGTCGCGGCGGTAGCAGCGGCCCGGGGCGATGATCCGGACCGGGGGCTTCTGCGACATCATGGTCCTGATTTGCACCGGGGAAGTGTGGGTCCGCAGCAGCAACGGGCTGTTTTTAAGATAAAAGGTGTCCTGCACGTTGCGGGCCGGATGGTCGGGCGGCGTGTTCAGCGCGTCGAAGTTGTTAAACTCGGTCTCCACATCCGGGCCCTCGGCCACGGTGAACCCCAGTCCGTGAAATATCCCCGTCATTTCAGCAATGATCTGGTGCAGGGGATGCTTGTGCCCCAGTAGCGGCCGGCGGCCGGGCAGGCTTATATCCAGGATCTCCTTCTGCCGGTCAGCGCTTTGGGACCGGATTTCCAGGCTCTGCTTCCTCTGGTCCAGCAGCTCTGCCAGCTCAACCTTAAGCCGGTTGACCGAAGCCCCGAAAGCCGGGCGCTGGGCCGGTTCCACCGAGGACACCGATTTCAGCAGCTCGGTCACCTGTCCCTTGCGGCCCAGATAGAGGACCCTCAGCTCCTCCAGTTTTTCCAGGCCGGAGCATTCGGATATCTGCTTCTTGGCTTCTTCGCCTATTTTGTTCAGCTTGTCTATCATCTAAACGGTTTCAAACATTTCCACCTTTTCGAACATTTCAAACAAACCGCCTTGTTAGGCAGTTTACTTCTTGGCCGCTTCCACCACCTTGGTAAAGGCCAGCGGGTCGGTGATGGCGATCTCGGCCAGCACCTTACGGTTCAGGGCGATGTTGTTCTTCTTAAGGCCGCTGATGAAGGCGTTGTAGCTGATCCCGTTCAGGCGGCAGGCCGCGTTGACCCTGATGATCCACAGGCTGCGGAAATCGCGCTTCTTGTTGTGACGGTCGCGGTAGGCAAACTGCCCGGCCCGCATCACGGCTTCCTTGGCTATGCGGTATAGGCGGTGTCTGCCTCCCCAAAAGCCTTTGGCTTTCTTGAATATCTTGTTCTTTTTCTGCCGGGTGGCGGCTGCGGTGGTAACTCTGGACATGGTCTCTTACCTATCCTTTCTGATGATCTCTATGATCTGTGATTTGTTTGCAGTTACGTTATTTTCCCACTAAATGCACGAAACATTTTCTTTCTGGAGAAAATAAATTTATTTCGCGGTTTTTAGTGTGTTTCGTGGGAATGGTGCTCCGCTTAGCCGTTGGGCAGCAGCCGGTTGATCCTCTTGGAATTGGCGCTGTCCACCAGGCCTCCCTGGCGCAGGTTGCGCTTGCGTTTGCGGGTCTTGGTGGTCAGCTTGTGGCTCTTGCAGGCCTTGTTGCGCTTGATCTTGCCCTTGCTGGTGATCCTCAATCTTTTGGCCGCCGCCCGGCTGGTCTTTACCTTTGGCATGGCTTCTCCTTTGGTTGTTTATATTATTTTGATTTATATATTCATGGAACAAGAATATCCCGGCCGGACATCAGTTGCATCCGGTGGTTTCGATACGCCCCGCTTGGTTTCGATGCTTCGACACACTCAGCACAAGTACGGCCGGACATTGAGTAGTGTGAACGTATCGAAATGCCGGCCACTCAGCCAACAGCGGGGCACTCAACCACCGGCGACCCGGACAGTGGCAGGTCAGGCAGTGTTCTTGGGCGAAAGCAGCGACACCATGGTGTTGCCCTCCAGCTTGGGCTGCTGCTCGATCACGGCCACGTCTGCGATCTCCACCATGAAGCGGTCTATCACCCGACGGCCTATGTCGATGTGGGCCATCTCCCGGCCCCTAAAGCGCATCGAGACCCTGACCTTGTCCTTGTGGGCCAGGAAATCCCTGGCCTGGTTGAATTTTACCAGGTAATCGTGTTCGCCGATCTTGGGCCCCAGCCGGATCTCCTTGACCTTGACCTCGTGCTGCTTCTTCCGGGCCTCCTTCTTGTTCTTCTCCTCGTGATAAAGGAATTTCCCGAAATCTATTATCTTGCAGACCGGGGGTTTGGCCTCGGGCACTATCTCCACCAGGTCCAGCCCCTTGTCTTCGGCCTGGCGCAGGGCCTCGGCGATAGGCAGCACGCCTATCTGCTGACCATCGGGCCCCACCACCCTGACCTCCGGGACCCGAATCTTGTTATTTACCCGATAATCCTTGCTGATAGGTGATCCCTCCGTTAAAAGTTTGTATTGATTACTGGGGACTCATTGCCACCAAGACACTAAGACACTAAACTAAACCACGCCAAGCCCAATTATATAAAATGAAAAATTTGTGCCTTTGTGTCTTTGTGGCAGTCCTGGCGGTAAAAAGAAAAAAGCCGATGGCAAAAAACAATGCCACCCGCTTTACTTTGAGGGCCTATAAATGGAATCCCTCTGCATTTGTACCAGAGCTGACAGCATTGTAGTGCGCCGCCCGGTGAGAAGCGAGCCAAAGAATGAACTTTGGTGCGTGTGGCTTCTGCTTTTTATTCTGATTATTTTGCTAAAGAATAGCAAGATGCTTTTGATGCTATGATAACCTGTTATCAAGCAACAACATTATAGCAAAATAGCCGGGGAAATGCAAGGGGTAATATAAATAAACTCTTGACATTTGAGGCTTGGTGTTGTATGATTCATACAACAGGAGGTAATTGCAATGTATAAAAAGCTATTCGGCGAGTTTATCAAGCAAAAAAGACTTGATAAAAACATCACTTTAAGGCAGTTTTGCCTGGACAACTCAATAGATCCCGGCAATTACAGTAAAATGGAGCGCGGTCTGCTGGCGCCGCCTTCCGATAAGGTTCATTTGGAAAAATACGCAGCCGCCTTGGGATTGAAAAGCGGTTCTGAGGATTGGATAGAGTTGTTTGACCGCGCTTCTGCCTGCCGGGGTGAGATCCCGGAAGAAATTTTAAAGGATGCCGATCTGGTAAACAAATTGCCCCTTTTCTTCAGGACCCTGCGCGGCGAAAAAGTGCCCAAGGAAAAACTTAGGGAACTGGCTGAAATAATAAGAAAAGGCGGCCAATAATATGAAGCTGCCGGTTAAATGGTTGAGTAAAAACGACCTGAAAAAGGCAGCCGAGGAGTTCAGCGCAAAATACAACCCAGAAAAAGCGATTCCGGTGCCGGTTGATTACATAATTGAGAGCAGGCTGAACATTGACATTGTCCCCATGGCCGGGCTTAAAGAAGAATTGGACAATGACGGCTTTATCTCCCGCGACTTTACCACCATACATATTGACCAAAACATATATTTCAACGTAGAGGTCCGTTATCGCTTTTCTTTGGCACATGAAATAGGACATTTTTTACTGCACAAAGATATCTATAGAGACCTTCATTGCGAAACGGTGGAAGACTGGGCCGATATTTATGACGCCATCGATTCGGAAGACTACGGAAAACTTGAATTCCAGGCCAACCATTTTGCAGGTTGCTTATTGATTCCCGACTATGCCCTTAACCCTTTGTACCGGGAAGTTCTGAAAGATATCTTGCCGCAGATAAAAGCCGCCCAAGAAAAAGACATACCGCGTGAAACCTATTTGGATTCAGTTATTGGCAGCATTGCCCGCAAACTGGCTCCGCAGTTCAATGTTTCATCGACTTGCATGGAAAACAGAATCCGGAACGATGATCTTTATAGTACAATGATTCCTTAAACAATGGTCCAGCTAAATAAAAAAGGCCGCGGCGTCACGCCCCGGCCTTTTTTATTTTCGTATTTAACAAAAATTTTAACAACAAATTTACGCACGTTTGGTGCGAGTTGCCTTAAGTTGTTGTCATATATAATATTGCGTGCTTAGATTTGTGTACTTTAGAAAATTGGTGTGATTTGTTATTTTTATTGATTTTTGATTAATTGTATGCTATAATATAGATGTATAAAACATATAATAAAAGTATAACTTATAAACAAACGAGGAAATTATGACTTTATTTGATAAATGGCTTGATGAAAACCGGTATGACTCTAAAAATCTGTTGCCCAGTATTCTTCTTGTCCTGGCCGACGATAAAGCGCATGGCTTTAAGCTCGGGGGTGAAACTCAGGTAATGGGTTATCTGGTAGATCTTCCTGATTTTGGTACTATTTATCGCTTATTGAAACAGCTTGAAGATGAGAAAATGGCAACTTCTGAATGGGATACTTCACAAACAGGACCTGCGCGGAAAGTTTATAGTTTGACTCCAAAAGGGTTTGATTATCTCGATTCAATAATGATACGTATACGAGAACAGTGTGGACGTTTTGAAGATATGCTTGAGAAGTATGAAAAAGTGAAAAGGAAAGACAGACGTAAGTAGAAAATATAACCTATATGAAGGGAGTTATAAAATGTGCGAAATAAGGAACAAACTAATTTCTGTTGCACTTGAGTGGCAGGAAAAATATGGTGTTGCACCATCAATAACTTCAGCATTGTCAGAATATGACGCGGCAATGATTGTTGGATGTACTGAAGAACAATATTCAAAGTACATGCAGGTCAGGACAGCAGTTTCAAGAGATGTAGACTTCGTGCATGAAGGGAAAAGATATCAAGTCAAGGGAAGCAGACCTAGCGGGAAACCTGGCAGTCCAGTTACAAAAGTAACACAGGCAAAAAATTATAATTGGGATCACCTAATTTGGATTCTATATAACAAAGAATACGAAATCCAAGAAGCATGGCTTTGGGAGAAAGATAAATATGAAGAGATGTTTTCAGGGAGCAAAAGAATTTCACCCAAAGATATGCGGCAAGGAACAAGAATCTTTCCAAATTAAATATCACTTTTGACCACCCACTATTATACAATAAAAGCTTCCAAAAAGAATGTTTTGGTGTCGCTCTTAATCTTTACCAGCCAAACAGCCAATAGTATTACTCAAAAGCCAATACTGCTTAACATATACCGAAGCCGGACCGAGAAAGGAGTATTAACATGAGAACGCTGGTGATTCACCCCAAAGATCCAACCACTGATTTTCTGGCTGACATTTATCGCGGAAAAGACTGGGAGATAATAAGGAAGCCTATCTGTCGCGATGAACTTGCTGCCAAGATAGCAGAGAACGACCGGATAGTGATGCTGGGGCATGGTCTGCCCGCCGGACTAATCGGACACAACGGCCTGGTGATTGACGGGCCCATGACTCCGCTACTGCGGGGCAGGGAGTGCGTCTGCATCTGGTGCAATGCCGACCAATACGTGAGGCAGCATGGTCTTTCAGGGTTTTACACCGGAATGATCGTCTCCGAGCCAAACGAGGCCAGGATGTTTGACCTGCCTATGGATCCTGCCCCGATCAATGATTCCAACCGGCTGTTTGCAGAAGCCGTCAGGGATTCAATATTTAAGGAGAACGTGCTGGAGTTAACCAGACAGGCTTATCACAGCAAGGTTAATCAGGTGATCGCCTACAATCGGAATAACTTGTATTTCCGGGAGGCCATGATTGAAGACTGTCAGGATGGAAACGGGGGCCGGGATTATGAAATTGACCCGGTTGACAACCATGTGATAGTCCGGGCTGGCGGGAAAAAGCTGCTTATAGATACCGGGTCACCGTTCAGTATTGGTGACGGCGACCCCATGGCCATTTTCGGGGAAAAGCGCACTTTCCCGCGGGAACTTATGGGATTGAATGTTACTAAATTGGGCGGGATGATAGGGACCAGGATCGACATACTTTTGGGCAACGACGTTCTCCGGAAGCTCAATTTTTACATTGACTGGAAAAATAGGAGGATCCGGTTCTCGCGCCGGCCGTTCGGTTCAAATGGTGTATCCGTCCCCCTGAAATATGTCATGGACGTTCCGGTGTTTGAAATCGGGGTGAACGGCATCAACATAAGCGCCATTCTGGATACCGGAGCCAAACATTCCTACCTGGATCGTGAACTGACCACCGGCCACAGAGACATGGGTGATATCTTGGACTTTCATCCAAGCATCGGTCAGTTTACCACGGGGTCTTTTGACCTTCCCGTATCTATTGCCGGGCAGAATATGGCCTTGCGGGCGGGACTCCTTCCCCCCGCCATGCAGTTGCTGGCCAACGCTATGGGTGTCAGGGGTATCGTGGGCACCGAAATTTTAAACCGCTATGACGCCTGCTTCAACCTGCCCCAGTCCGAGTTGGTGCTGGTAGACCGGGGCGGTTTTGAGCACGGCTGGAAGGGGGTGTAAGAGTATGAGTGAAACAAATGATACCCCCAAAAAAGAAAACGAGCTGATAAAGCTAATAACATTCCCGCTGGCCTTGGTGATAATTCTGATTTGTAAGATCCTAACGTTTGTAATTAGTTCGATTGCTTCGGTAGTACACCAGGTCCGGAGAAATATCCGTATCCGAGTTAAAAGTCGTAAATACTTGGCGCTGGCAAAAGAATACAAACTGCCTATGACCTTTGAACAAGCCACAAGGTGTTTGAGTGATTCAGATAAAAGTGAGGTGACCAAACCTAACAGCGGGTTTCTGATCATAGCCTTGTCCAAGATGGAAGACTGGTCATTCTTGTACCTTATCGGCCAGTGCCACCTGCATGAAAATCGCTTTTTTGAAGCGGTGAATTGCTTTGTCAAGGCATCAGGACCTAACGATAGTTTTTTACAGAAACTGGTGCTTCTGGAGATAGGAGCGAAACTGTTAGAAAAATACATACTGTTATCAAAGGAAGCAAAGGATTCATGCGAATTGGAGGATAGGCTTTTTACCGCAGCTAATCGTTTGGGGCATACCTATAGACGGGCCGGAATTTATTCCATAGCCTATGATTGGTATATGAAGGCAAAGGATGCCATTTATAATTCAGCCACGATAGAAGGTGCGGAAAGAATGCTGCAAAAAATCAATGAGAATTCTGCACAAGGCCGTAAGCCTTTTATAGAAGGAGATAATCGTTTTTGGTCTTATGATCAAATCACTGAAGTATTGCGTTCAGATCTAAGATATGCAGAATTACTAAACAATATTGGCTTATGCCTGATAGCGATGAACAGCGATGACGAAATAACCGAAGCCTGGTTTGAAAAGGCTATTGCTTATATACCCGATGGGGTGGATTATCCTGAACCCCAAAAGCACTTAGATGAAATCAATGCAAAGGAGTAATGATATGCCACTACCCCAAATGGAACCACTCAACGAGTATTCCCTGACCCTTGCCAAAATGGTTGCCAGTACGAGTTACCTACCCCATCCGTATACTGTTGGTGCATTGAATGGTGCTGCTTTCCCGACTCAACGATATAGGAATAGGTACCCAAAGCTTTCGTTGATATTAAACAACGATGTGGAAATCGGCATGTATGATGACAATACCACGCCAAGGTGGGCTTTACTGTGGTCCCATGGTTTTGCTGACGGACAGCGTAATGGTTGGGGCTTTGCTCATGTTTGGCAAGTATCAGACGATATGAAAGCGTATACCAATATTGCTAACCTTGCAATGATACCAGAATGTTTTGGGACTCTAACAGACAAAAAAGGGCCATTGACTGGGTATTTGCAGTGGCACGCATGGAAAGTATACGGATGGAAACCTGATGGGATGAATGTTCCAACAGAACCGCCTGATTACAACCAGTTAGAATGGAGATATTTAAATAGAACTGATGCACCAAGGGAATTGATCAATGAAAGGATTTTAAGACGAGATAATCAACGCTTACGAATTTTACGTCCAATCATGAACAGACTTGGAATGTTACAATCACTTGCTTAAACAAAGTAAGCCTGACATGCCCCCGTTAATTGTACCAATATGATTGTTACTCTCAGGCCGCTGAACAGATGGGCCGCAGTTTACGAAACAAGGAAGCCGAGCAATTATTGCTTGGCTTCCTTGTTTCGTATCTTTATTATTTAAGTTTTGTCAATCCAGCCTCTTTTTGAACATCAGCGCCGAAAACCCGAAGGTCAGCACCCCGAACACCGCCAAAAACAACAGCTGGGGCCACCAGGCCGCCGGGCCGGTCCCTTTAAGGAAGATGCTTCGCACGATCTCCAGAAAATAACGCAGCGGCACCAGGTAGGTGAAATACTGCATGGCCTGGGGCATGGAACTGATGGGGAACATGAACCCGGAAAGCAGCATGTTGGTGGCCATGAAGAACTGGTTGATCATCATGGCC
This sequence comes from uncultured bacterium, assembly GCA_963780225.1. Taxonomy (GTDB): domain Bacteria; phylum Edwardsbacteria; class AC1; order AC1; family EtOH8; genus UBA5202. The sequence goes on from CAWAAX010000011.1 coordinate 121,927, forward strand.
TGGGACTGGGTGTGGGAGACGGTGGAGACCAGCATCCCGATCCCCAGCACGGTGAAGATGAATACTATGGAGGCCCCGAACAGGTGGAACAGGCTGCCTTTGAGCATCACCCCGAACCACAGGGTGCCCAAAAGCATCACCAGCACCACGTCTATCAGCGCCATCAGGGCAAAGGGCAGGGTCTTGCCGGCGATCAGCTCCCAGGTGGTGATGGGGCTGACGATGATCTGCTCCATGGTGCCCTGCTCCTTTTCTCTGACGATGCCCAAAGCGGTCAGCATCGAGGTCATCTGGAACAGCACCATGCAGATCAGCCCCGGTATCATGTAGTAGACGCTCTTCAGCTCGGGGTTGAACCAGACCCGGGGCCGGGTGTCTATGGGCATCTCCAGGCTGCCGGTGGTACCGGCCCTGGAGAGCTGCTGCCTGATCAGGCGGAGGGACTCGTTGGCCAGGACCTTTTGCAGATAGCTTTGGGCGATGCTGGCCTCGCTGGAGTTGCTGCCGTCGATCATGATCTGGATGTTCCCGGTTCGCCCGGCGGTGACATCGGAGGCCAGCCCCGAAGGAAAGACCACCGCCACCTTGACCCGGCCCTGGTCCAGGTATTGGTCGATGGACCTGAGGTCGGAGACCTCGGCCGCCTTGGTGAAATAGCCGGTGTTGGTCAGCCTGGCCGCCAGCTCCCGGGAATAGGCGCTCTTGTCCAGGTCGCACACCAGCAGTTTGATGTTTTTGACGTCGGTGGTGGTGACGTACCCGAACAGCAAGGTCTGGACGATGGGAATGATCAGGATCATCCGCAGGGTCATGGGATTGCGGAAGATCTGGATGAACTCCTTGCGGATCAGAAATTTTAGGCGGTGTTTGTTCATTTTACTTTTCTGCCACCAAGACACCAAGACACAAATGATTGCTATTCACTTTTTACAATTCACAATCTGTTTGACCTCTTGGTGCCTTTGTGTCTTAGTGGCTATATGGTTCAGTCCAAACTCTTCTTGAACTTCAGCGCGCTGAACACCAGTATCCCCGCCCCGAAGACGATCAGCGGCAGGGCCTGCCGCCACAGCACCAGCGGCCCGATGCCCTTAAGGTAGATGCCCCGGATGATCACCAGAAAATAGCGGGTGGGCACCAGGTAGGTCAGCGGCTTGATCCAAGCCGGCATGCTCTCGATGGGAAAGGCGAAGCCCGAGAGCAGGATCCCCGGCAGCAGGGAGATCATCACCGCGGCGAACATGGCCTCCTGCAGTTTATTGGTAAGGTTGGAGATCAGCACCCCCAGCCCCAGCACGCTGAACATGTAGACCACGCATGAAACGGCCAGCGCCGCCAGGCTGCCCTTGATGGGCACGTTGAACATCAGGTACCCCATCACCACGATGATGGCGATGGCCAGCAGCGACAGCAGCAGGTAGGGCAGGATCTTGCCCAGCATCAGCTCGAACCGGGTCAGGGGCGAGGAGATCAGCATCTCGATGGTGCCCCGCTCCTTCTCCTCCACAATGGTGAAGGCTGTCAGCAGGGCGCCCAGCATGATCATGATCACCCCGATGATCCCCGGCACCACGAAGTTGGCCGAGCGAAGTTCCGGGTTGTACCACACTCGGGGCTGGATGTTCAGCGGCTGAAGGTTGATGTTGGCCGGCAACCTGGTCTGTCCGCTTCTGCAGCAGTTTCTGGGAATAGCTTTGGCCGAAGGCGCTTAAGTACCCCATGGCGATGTTGGCAGTATTGGCGTCCGAGCCGTCTATCACCACCTGCACCGGCACGCTTTGGCCCCGGGTCAGGCGGCGGGAGGCGCCGGGCCAGAACACCAGCCCCACCCGGGCCTGGCCCTTTTCCAGCTTCTGCTCCAGCTCGGCGTAGCTCATCACGTGGCCCTTGTAGCTGAAGGCCTCGTTCTTGATCAGGCTCTGGGTGTATTCCCGGGTGAAGGCCGAGCGGTCGTAGTCCAGCACCACCAGCGGCAGGTTCTTGACGTCGAACCGGATGCCGAAGCCGTACAACAGCATCATCATCACCGGAAAGGCCAGGGTCAGGAACAGGGTGCGCGGATCGCGCTGGATGTGGAGCAGTTCCTTGCGGAACACCCCGTATAGTCTGCGGTTGAGCAGTATCATTGTTTTCTTTCTGTCATGCCGAGATTGCTTCTTGCCTTACTGTCTGAGGTATGGTCCTTGATTCATCCTTCGGCCTGCCATGCAAGACGCTATCCTCAGGCATGCACTGAGATGTCTTATATATACCTAACGAAGTGATGACACTGAGGCCTTGTCCTCCCGAGAATGCTATCCTGCCTTACTGGCTGAGGGACGGTCTATCAGCGCCACGAACACGTCCTCCAGCGAGGGCGTTATCTGTTCCAAAGTGTATTTCTGGCCGCCCAGCAAAGCCTTGATCCTGGGGGCCACGTCCGTTTCCGGCCGGCAGGAGATGTGCAGGGCGTTGCCGAACGGCGCCACCTGGCAGGCTTCCTTGACCAGGGAGATCTTTTCCATCATCTCCAGCGGCGGCGGGCCGTATAGTTGGTAGAGCTTCTGCTTGTAATCTTGTTTTAATTTTTCCGGCGTGTCCAGGGCCACTATTTTTCCGTTGTAGATGAAGGCCAGCCGCCCAGCGTACTCGGCCTCGTCCATGTAATGGGTGGTGACGAAGATGGTCATGCCCTCTGCTGCCAGATTCTGGATGATGCTCCAGAAACTGCGGCGGGCGGCCGGGTCCACCCCGGCGGTGGGTTCGTCCAGGAACAGCACCTTTGGCCCGTGCGAGATGGCGCAGGCCAGGGCCAGCCGCTGCCGATAGCCGCCCGGAAGGTCTCCGGCGATCCTGCCCTCCAGACCCGAAAGGCCCAATGAGCCAAAGACCTTCTGCCGCAGTTCGCCGATCTCCTCGGAAGTTTTTCCGTAGATGCCCGAAAAGAAGGTGAAATTCTCTTCCGCCGAAAGCTCGGAATACAGCGAGAACTTCTGCGACATGTAGCCGATGTTCTGCTTCACCAGCTCCGGGCTGGAAGTGATGTCGTGCCCGGCCACCGTGGCCCGGCCCTCGGTGGGGCTGATGATGCCGCACAGCATCCGGATGGTGGTGGACTTGCCGGAGCCATTCGGGCCAAGGAAGCCGAAGATCTCCCCCGGCGCTACCGAGAACGAGACCCGGTCCACCGCGGTGAAGTCGCCGAAGCGCTTGGTGAGATTATTTACGTCTATGGAATACATTCTATATGCTGTCACCCTTCTAAGATGCTGGAGATGCCTTACTACTTTGCCTTGCACTGATGGAGATGCTGTACACGATTGCCCGGCAACGATTGAGATGCTAAACCATTCTGCCAAGCAACGTTCGATTGTTTGTTCCGCCACATTCCATCGTTGTTACTGCTTATATCATTGCTTCTCCATCGTTCCGACATCGCCCGACAATCTTGCCTGGCCGCTCAATCGTTGAATGACCCCTTGCCCGACTGCTCCATCGTTGTTTTGCCTTTAGCCTTACCCCTCCGTCATTGCTCTGCCCGCTTGCTTCGCCGCTCCATCGTTCGAAGTTACATCAGCGACAGGAACACATCCTCTATGCTGGGCTCTATCTGCTTTTGGGAAAGAACCTTTATCCCGTTCTGCTTGAAAAGTGCGGCCATCCCGGCCAGTTCCTGCTCCGGTTTGTCCAAGTGGACGTGGAGGTGCCCCCCGAACAGCCCGGCGTTCTTGACGGTCTGCGACTTGGCCAGAATATCATAACCTTTCTGCAGGTCGGAGATCTCCAGTTGATAGACCTTGAAGCCCACCCCGGCCTTGATGTTCTCCGGCTTGTCGCACAATAAGTACCTGCCCCTTGTTCAAAAAAGCTATCCGGCTGCAGCGCTCGGCCTCGTCCATGTAGGGCGTGGCCAGGATTATGGTGACCCCCTGCTTCCAGATATCATAGAGCAGCTTCCAAAGCTCGCGCCGGGAGATGGGGTCCACTCCGGTGGTGGGCTCGTCCAGCAAAAGGAGTTTTGGGGTGTGGATCAACGCGCAGGACAAGGCCAGCTTCTGCTTCATTCCCCCGGAAAGTTTTCCCGCCAAGCCTGTCCTTAAAAGGACCGAGACGGGAAAAGGCCATCAGCTCCCCCATCCGTTTCTGCTTTTCCTCGCCGGTCACCTGGTACAGGTCGGCAAAGAAATCCAGGTTCTCGGCCACGGTCAGTTCCGGGTACAGCACGAAGCTCTGCGACATGTAGCCGATGTGGCGCCGGGCCCCTTCTGGGTCTTTGGCCGTATCCTGCCCGAATATTTTGGCCGAGCCGGAGGACGGCCTGATCAGCGCCGCCAGCAGCTTGATGATGGTGGTCTTGCCCGCCCCGTCCGGCCCCACCAGCCCGAAGATCTCGCCTTCGGCTATGGACAGGTCCAGCGGCTTAAGGGCCTCCGCGCCTTTATAGCTTTTAGTAAGCTTATTTGTTTCTACTGCCAGCATTTACGATTTCTTTTTTGCCACTAAGACACCAAGGCACCAAATTATTCCAAATCAAAAATTGGGAATAGCATTGTGCTATTGTATCTTGATGGTAAATTTAGATTGTTTCAAGCTAAAATAGATTGAAAAAGGAATAGTGTCTTTGTGCCTTTGTGGCAAGGTTAAAGGATCACTGAATGTCTATCGCCGCATCGGCCGGCATGCCCGGCTTCAGCTCGCCCTGCGGGTTCTGCAAGATTGATCTTGACCGCGAACACCAGTTTGGTCCGTTCCTCCTTGGTCTGGATGTCCTTGGGGGTGAACTCGGCCTGCCCGGCGATGGTGGACACCGTGCCCTCAAAGACCTTGCCGGGATATGAGTCCACCGAGACCTGCGCCTTCTGCCCCAGTTTGATCTTGCCGTATTCCTTCTCCGGCAGGTAGATCTTGATGTAGACCTTGGTGATGTCCCCCAGCTTGCAGACCGGCGTCCCGGGCAGGGCCAGCTCGCCCACCTCGATGTTCCGCTCCAGCATCACGCCGCCGACCGGGGCCTGGATGTAGGCGTTGCCCACCTGGGTCCGGGCCAGCGAAAGCGCGGCCTGGGCCTGGGCCAGCATCCCCTTGCTGGCCGCCAATTGCGACTGGGCGGCCTTCATCTGGTTCTCGATCTGGGAAAAGGACTGGATGGAGATGGTGCCCGACTGGAAAAGCGGCTGGTTGCGCCGGTAATTGTCCTCGGCCGTGCTGAAATTGGCCCCGGCCGCCGCCGCCTGGCTCTGGGCCGAGGACACCGCCGCCAGGGCCTGGCTTTCCTGGGCCGAAAGCTCGTCGTGGGCCAGCCGGGCCAGCATCCTGCCGGCCTCCACCTGCTGTCCTTCGTCGAACGGCATCTCCACCACCCGGCCGGTGACCTTGGAGCGCACCGTGACCTCGGTGACCTCGATGATCCCCGACCCGGTCAGCTTGTTCGGGTCCTTCCGGGAGCAGGAGACCGCCAACAGCATTGTCAGCGCCAGTATGGCCGTAAGTATTTCATGGATGCGCTTGTTTATCATATTCGCCTCATCATATATAGCTGTGTTAGTTTTGAATTTCCTTTGTCCATCAATGTCCAATGTCCTTGTCGGCCCCCCCCAGCCAGCCCTACTTGAAATCCTTTTTGAACCTGGCCCGGCCCTTCTCGGTCATGGCCCCGGCAAAGACCAGTTCCACTATGGCCTTCATCAGTTGGCCCGGGCTGTAGTCCGAATGCGCCAGGGCCTGGGGATTGATCATCTGCTGGACCAGCACCGCGTACATCTGCATCACCAGGTCGGGATCCACCTCCGGACGGATCAACCCGGCTCGGATGCCTTTTCTGACCAGCAACCCAAAGTTGTGGTAGATCTTTTTCCGGCGGAACTCGTTGATCTCCTCCCACATCTCGGGGGCGCTCTTCTGCAGGTCCAGCATGAATTCCCGGCTGATCTTGGAGGTCCGCCGGGAGATGTGCTCCACCAGCCCGGCTAACCGCTGGAAATAATCCAGCTTGGGATCTTCTGTCAGGGACTTGATGACGCCCTCGCTCTCGGCCATCAGGCGGGATATAATGGCGTAAAGTAGCTGGTGCTTGCTGGCGAAATGCTGGTACAGGGTCTTCTTGCTGATCCCCAGCTCGGCCGCCATCCGGTCCATGGTCACGCCGGAGAAGCCCCGGGCAAAGAACAGGGCCTCGGCGTTGGCTATGATGCGTTCCCGCACTGGATCTTTGGTTTTGGTCATGATCACACTCTTTTACACATTGGAAACTGTTTCGGTTTTTTTAGTTTCCTAATTCTAATCCTTTTGACACCATTTGTCAATAGGGTCATGAAAAATAAAATTTCTTTTCGGGTCCGATATCATTTGAAAACCCGCCCCAAAAATGCTATTATTGTCCAATCCAGTCCGAGCAAACACTCCATCTGTATTTATCTAAAGATGAATAAAAACCTTTGTGCCTTTGTGTCTTTGTGGCAAAATGAATAAAATCAATTTTAAAGTCACATTGCTTTCCGGCCTAAAAAAGGGCCTGGCCTCCTTCTGGGAACTGATGAAGATGGTGGCCCCGGTCTACACCGGCATCTGCATCCTTAAGGCCACCCCGGCATTGGACTGGTTCGCCGCTCTTTGCGCCCCGGCCATGAAGTATTTCGGCCTGCCGGGGGAAAGCGCCCTGGCCCTGATCGTGGGCAATCTGGTCAACCTCTACGCCTCCATCGGGGTGATCGCCGGGCTCAAGCTCCAGCCCCAACAGCTGACCCTGCTTTCGTTGATGCTTTTGATCTCCCACAGCCAGATCCTGGAAAGCGCGGTTTTTGCCCAGATCAAGACCCGTTTTCTGCTGATATCCCTTTTCCGGTTGTCGTTGTCGCTGTTCCTGGGCTGGTCCCTGCACTTTTTCATCATCCACTAATTAATAAGGAAACCATGAGAAAACTATTTGGATTAGTAGCTCTGGTCCTGGCCCTGCCCGTGATGGCTGGCGCATTTACTCTTCCTAAAATGGCCAATGGCGCATATGTCGGAGCTTATTTGATGGACTGTACGACCATAAACAACCAGGTGCTGTGCATCGATGGGGACCCTTCTCTGGGGACGGCTCCAATATTTGGAACGGAATTGAAGATGTTTTTACCAAAAGATTATTTCTTCGAGATTAACCTGGGGTACAGCTTCCAAAAGACTGTGGCGGGCGATCCTTCTTGGCCCTGGGACACCGTAAAAACCTCCGGGGAACTAACCATCGTCCCCTTGGCTTTAACCCTTGGGCATGATTTCCAGCTGATGTCAAAATTATGGGCGTCAGCCGGATTGACGTCCGGTTACACCTGGGCAACTGTTGCAATAGATACCCAGGCGGTCTACTATGGTAAGCCTCGCTATAATTCCCATACTGTCGGCCGGGGTGGAAACTCTTTTCTGGGTTTGATAGCGGGGATCACTTTAAATCTTCCTCGTAATATTGATGTTTCCGTTAACTTGGGATACCGCTATGGAAACATCAAGCAGCTAACAGTAAAAGAATCGAACGATCCTGAACGTATTGGCAGTATTCTTTCATATTATGATTATTCTTTGAATAACGAAAAGCCCATTCCTATAGAAATATCAAATCCCATTTTTTATTACGTTATTAAGTATGGTTTTTAAATGCTTTTATTTTTAAATAATTATCTCTGGGGCCTGGGAGACCTGTCTCTCAAGATCTTCCTGATCGTGATGATCCTGTTCCTGCTGCTGGAGTTCATCAAGGCTTCGGGAATGCTGGAGAACAGCCTGGTCCGCCTCAACCGCTTTACCCGGCACCTGGGACTTAAGAAACAGTCGGGAATGCCGCTGTTGGCCGGTTTCATCTTCGGCATCGTGTTTGGCGCCAGCCTGATCATCTCCTCCTCCCGCGAGCAGCAACTGGACAAGCGCCAGGTATTTCTGATCAGCCTGTTCCTGGCCACCTGCCACGGAATAGTGGAGGACACCGGGTTGTTCGTGGTAATCGGGGCCAACTTCTGGTGGATCACCATTCCTCGCCTGGTCCTGGCCATACTTCTGACCTGGCTGATAGCGATCTTCTATCCCGAAACAAACCCGCAAGAATTGACTAAGTGAAAAAGATTTATGAATGCCGGGAGGCGCAATCAGGTAATTGTCCATCTTTGTCAATAAGCGTCAAAAGGCCAACCCAATAAGATGACTCGCAAAAAGTTTGAGGACATAGCCGGACAGGCCATCTCGGGACTGCCGGAGGAATTCCGCCAAAAGCTGGAGAATATCGCGGTAACCATCGAGGATTGGCCTTCGGATGACATTCTTTCGAGTTTGGACCCCAAGCCTCGGAGGAATCAGCTGCTGGGCATTTACATCGGCATCCCCTACAACCGCCGGCCGCCCTATCCAATTTCCGGGGCCATGCCCGAAAGGATCGAACTGTACCAGAAGAACATCGAGAGCATTTGCGCCAACGATGAAACGAGATGGGAATATTTCAGATCAAGGAGACCATCATCCACGAAATAGGCCATTACTTCGGGCTTTCCGAAGATACATTGGAACGCTTGCAGAATTAGCAAAAACAAACACCACGCGATGCACTAAGTTTAGTTGAAGTGTTCCAATTGATGCAAAGCTTAATTAATTGTTAGTTTTAGTGCTCTTAGCGATCTTCAAATCTTAAAGTCTTAAAGAAATCTGCATATTATTAAGTGAACTTAAATTAAAAAGCCGGGCATTTTTGCCCGGCTTTTTAATTTACCTCATCTGTATTCACTTCGTGAGCATAATACGCGTCCCCCTATGGCACCTGCATATATTCCGGTTAGTAACTTCCTGCGATAGTAGGTGCACCGTCACAGTCTGTCCCTTCTTGCGGCCAGCACAGAACCCCAATTGAATAAGCCGTGTAATTAGAAAAACCCCGCCGGATTACCACAACGGGGGTTTTTATGGTGCCCCGCCGTTGGCGGGGCTATTGCCACTCTCTGAAACCAATATGATGGAGGCGGTGGGAATTTCCGCCAGCAGCAAAGCATGGCATTAATCGGCGGCGGATGCGCCGTCGCCTGGCTGTCAATAATTCCTGCCGGCGCAGAACCCACCTTGGTATCCCGAATAATTAGAAAAACTCCGCCGGGGAATATCCAGGCGGAGTTTTTTATGGTGCCCCGCCGTTGGCGGGGCTATTGCCAAGTCCTGTATTTTGGTGTGGTGCCCGCTAAAGGCGGACTTCTGCCCGGCACGGATATTGTGGGTGACCGCCAAAGGCGGACTATTGCCCGGCAAGATGTCAATATGGTGGAGGCGGTGGGAATTGAACCCACGTCCGATAAGGTAAGAACCTAAGCCTCTACATGCTTGTTTTGTGTTTTGATCTTTTCCCTAAAAGTCTCGCACAAACACGATCCTTTAAGGGAGCAGCCCATAAGTCTCATCAGTTATGCCCGGGCCGGGCGTTACTGACCAGCCCATCTTTGCGATGCCGTTTGCAGATTCGATAGGCGGGGACCTGCAGCGGCATGGCAGCTAAAATTAAGCTGCCAGAGCGTAGTTGTAAGTGTCAATTATGACGTTGCCAGTATTTTAACGAGCCCTCTGACTTTCTCGGCATGCCACTTAAACCCTTTCTTTACCGTCGAAACCTGTCGCCCCCCTTTTATTATTGCTTCCTTGCCCCGCAGAGAAGATACTTATAATTGCCCACGATGCGGGGTCGCCCCCCTATTCTTTGATTGCTTCCCAGCACTGAGAACGGCACCCTGCTTGACCTGCCGAAGTGTCGCCCCCCTTAATATTTGATTACTCCCCAGCACTGAGAAATGCTCCTTGCCTAGCTTGTCGAAGTGTCGCCCCCCTTTTATTTGGTGCCTTCTTGCATTTCTGAGCCTGCACTGAGATGACCATTAGGTTACACTACCGAAGTGCCCCCCTTTTATTTGATGCCTTCCCTGCCCCGCAGGAATTGTTTGCTTGTATTATGCCTGATGCGGGGTCGCCCCCTTTTATTGTTGTTTGTCATCCTGAGAAGTCTCCTTGCCTGACTTCCGAAGGATGCCCCCCCTATTCTTTGATTGCTTGTATAAAGATAACAATATTAACACCCTTTGTCAAGACCTGCGGACCCCAAACAAAAAGCACAGTATTTTAACTGTGCTGTCAAAAAACTGGTGCGCCATAAAGGACTCGAACCTTTGACCCGCTGATTAAGAGTCAGCTGCTCTACCAACTGAGCTAATGGCGCAATTTGCAAGAATGATTATTATACTAAATATTGGAATAAATGTAAAGAGCCAAAAGACCCCTTCCCGGGAAATGGGATGGGGTCTTTTGTATCCACTATTCAGTAGTCAGTAGACACTACTCATTTACCGGATCATAAGACATAAACCCCAAACATAGTCTCCCTGATCACGAATAGCGGATACTGTCTACTGTATGGTGACTAGTTTAAGCAATCAGTCCAGATAGTCCTTAAGCCTTGAGTCATGGTCGGCGGTCTTCATCTTCCTCAGGGCCCGGTCCTTTAACTGCCGCACCCGCTCCCGGGAGATGTTGAACTTCCGGCCGATGGAATCCAAAGTCCCCTCGTCGTTGTTCTCCAGGCCGTAATACATCTTGACTATCTTTTCCTCCCGGGGGGTCAGCAGAGAAAGAACCCGTTTGATATCGTGGCTCATGGTCTTGCTCTTAAGCACCTGGTCAGGAGAGCTGTAATTCTGATTCTCCATGGTATCCCCCAAGGTCCGGCCTTCGCCTTCAATGGACGGCGTGTCCAGCGAAACCTCGTTGGAGGAGAATCCCAGCAGTTCAGTGACCTCGTCTTCGGAGATCTTTGAATGCTTGGATATCTGCCGGGCCGAAGGCTTGCAGCCGGTGTTGGGGTTTAGAACCTGCAGTTCGTGGATGGCTTTGTTGACCTTGTTCAGTTTGTCTATCCGGTTCATGGGCAGCCGCACCGAGCGGGTCTGTTCGGCGATGGCTTTTAGGATGGCCTGCCTGATCCACCACACGGCATAGGTGTTGAAGCGGTAGCCCTTGGAGGGGTCGTAGCGCTTGATGGCCCTCATCAGCCCAAAGTTGCCCTCGTTGATCAGGTCGGCCATGGACATCCCCCGTCCCTGAAAATCCTTGGCTACGCTGACCACGAAGCGCAGATTGCTTTCCACCAGCTTGTCTAAAGCCTTGCGGCTCCCAGCCTTGGCCTTAATGGCCAGGGTGGATTCCTCTGACTCGCTTAGAAGCGGCAGGCTTCCGATCTCCCTGAAATATATGTCCAGGGAGGGGTCGTCGGCTATCGAGCTTATTCTTTTATAATCCATTTTAACAGTTGGACTGTTTAACGTTTGGTGCTTAAAGTTAGTGAATACTGGCTACTGTATAGTGAATAGTGGGTGGATCTCATCTATTTATCCTTCACCGCTATGAACAGTGTATTTTGCCCCCGTTTCAGCAGAAAGACCACCGGTTTGTCGCTTTTGAGCTCACTCTTTAAGATGCCGGAATAGTCGGAAAGATTCTTTACGGTCCGGCCATTTATCTTTTTTATCACATCTCCGGTAGCCAGCCCTGCCTGATCGGCCGGAGAATCCGGCTCCAGGTCGGCGATGACAGCCCCTTCCTTGTCGGTGATCCCGATGCGCTTGGCCTGCTCGGAATCAACGGCCAGAAGTTTGCGGATGCCCAGCCAAACCTTGGGCTCTGCTTCATCCTTGGCCTTGGCAACCGTTTCTCCCGGCATCTCGCCGATGACCGCACTTAGTGTCTTCTGCTTTTTATCACGGAGGACCGTCAGTTTTACATCATCACCCACCTTGGTTTCGGCCACTATCTGGCGGAACTTGGCCACAGTGGGCACGTCCTGGCCGTTGAATTTTATGATGATGTCTCCCTCCAACAGGCCGGCCTTGCCGGCCGGGGTGTTTTCCTCCACCTTGGCTATCAGCACGCCTTTAAGATCCTTGAGACCAAAGCCCTCGGCCAGTTCCGGTGTTACCTCCTGAGGCAGCACGCCCAGATAACCCCGCACCACCTTGCCGTGGTCCATCAGCTGGTCGGCGATCTTTTTGGCCATGTTGATGGGGATGGCAAAGCCTATTCCCTGCCCGGCCGAATTGATGGCGGTGTTGATGCCTATCACCTCGCCCCTCAGGTTGACCAGCGGCCCGCCGGAGTTGCCGAAGTTGATGGAGGCGTCGGTCTGGATGAAGTCCTGGTACATGGGGCCGCCGCCCTGGATGTCCAGCCCGGTCCGGCCCTTGTAGCTGATGATCCCCTGGGTGACAGTGCGCTCCAGCCCAAAGGGGTTGCCGATGGCCACCGCATAGTCGCCCACTTCGATCTCGTCGGAATTGCCCAGGTCGGCCACCTCTGACTCCGGCAGGTCCCCCTTAAGGCCCTTGAGCTTGATGACCGCCACGTCGCTCTTGGGGTCGGCCCCCACCACCTCGGCGGAGAATTCACGGCTGTCGGACATTTTGACCGTCAGTTCCGGGTTGCCGGCCACCACGTGGTTGTTGGTCAGGATATAGCCCTTCTTATCGATGATGAAACCGGAGCCCTGGCCCTCTATCTTCTTCTGTTTTTTCTCCGGCTCCTGCTGCCGGAACTCGGGGAAAAAGTCCTTAAAAAAATCATCGTAGGGAGACTGGAAGCCCCGTGAGATCACCTCGGTATAACGCCTGGAGCTGATGTTGACCACCGCCGGGCCGGCCTTTTTGGCCACCGCCACGAAGGGGCTTTGCAATCCGGAGGTCAAGGGCAGGATTGAATTGTTTGTGACTACGTTTTTCTGTTCTCCCTTGTCGGCCTGGGAGAACGGCGTCAGGTTCAAGCTGGAGGCTATTATTATCCCGGCGATAAGGCAGACGCTGCCCACCAGCAATAATTTGAAATTACCAGCTCCCTTATTGTTGCGGATCATTTTATTCTTCCTCTTCAATTAAGTTTTGAGGTTGGTTGCTGTATGTATGAATACGCAACCGGGCGATGGTTTGTTCCGGGTTCTGCTCTATTTCCATTATCACCCTGACCCCTTCCAGGTTGATCCCTTTCTCCCGGATAAGATAGACGATCTGCTCCAGTGTCTCCAGGTCGTCCTGGGAGTACATCCTGATCCGGCCGCTTATCCGGGCAGGAGAAAGCAAACCCCTTCTCTCGTAAAGCCTTAGGGTCTGTTCGTGCAGCCCGCAAAGCTTGGCCACCACGCTGATGGTGTAGACCGGGGTGTTGGATTCAGGGCGCATAATTTTTCCCGAAGATTAGAAATTGAGAAGTTCCGAAGGTGAGAAAACGAAACTCTGAGCAGCTTCTTAGCTTCTCATCTTCCCACCTTCTCAACTTCTTGATATGGGCTTGCGTGTTACTTGACCTCGATGGCGATCTCCTTGGGCTTCACTTCTTCGGCTTTGGGGACGGTGATGGTCAGCAGTCCGTTCTCGTAAGCCGCCTTGGTCTTGCCGGACTGCACCTCGGTGGGAAGCCTTAAGACCCGCTGGAACTGGCCGTACATCCGCTCTATCCGGTGATAGGTCTTGTCCTTGGTCTCCTCTTCGTGCCGCCGTTCGCCGGAAATGGTCAGCATGTCGCCGGAGATCTGGATCTTTATGTCCTCCTTCTTCATCCCTGGAATCTCGGCTTTTACTATGATGTCGGTCTTGGTCTCTTCGATGTCCATCATCGGAGCCCACAGTCCATCGGAAAGATTTCTGCGGTCCGGCGCCCGGCCCAGGAAATCTGAAAAAAGCCGGTTCATATCATCCTGAAAAGAAGAAAGCTCGGTAAAGGGATAATACTTGATCAAATCTCTGCTCATCATTTACTCCTTTCTGTGTTTATTCTTTTATCGCAGCAACGGTATCCCGTAGCTGAAGTGCCATAATTATAACTATTGAGTGTCTTCTTGTCAAGTGTATTGATAACATAATTTTATTTATATTGTTAACAGGTTGCGTTTATTAGAGTTACATTTATAACATATTGGGGGGAACCTGGCTGTTAGTATTGAACTCTAAAATATATAACCAATTTTCCCTTTAATTTACTATTGGAGAAATGCCGTGAAATCATCTGTAAAGATCATCCTATCTCTGCTGACGGCAATATTTTTGCCGTTAGGTTGCAGTAAAACTCCAACCGGAACCACTATCTCAAATGAGGACCAGATCCGGGAATTGCTGTTGACCTCTCAATACACCGACACCACCACCTTCGTCAACGATGGAACCACTATTCCGTTTTCGGTTTTATCCGTTAAGCCGGATGTGAAAAATGAGATCTTTCCAGATTCAATCAAGTTTGCCCGCAAAGTAGACCAGGTGGTCCGGACGGTCAGCATCACCCTGGATCCGGACAGCCTCAACGCCACCGCCACGATCACTTTGGACATTTATGGCATCATGTATGTGGACAATGACGGCGATATCATTCGGGATCCGTTCCTGCGCTACTTTAACACCGCCAACCTGCATGACCGGGCCACCCGCTATGTACGGCTGCGCAAGATCAATGACCTCTGGCACGTCTGGGGGGTGACTCCGCTGGAGCTTTATACCCTAAACGGAAATCCCGCCCTTAACATTGACAGTGTGGTGATAACCGGTTGCGCCAACAACAACGGGATAGTGGTCATTAAACCCATAGATATGACCCAAATCAGGCTGCGCAACCTGCTGCCCATCTTCAATCCCGGAGATTCTGTAACCGTAAGCGTCTGGGCCTCGCCCTCCGGCCAGTTCTGGGCATTTTTGCACCGCTGGTTGCTGCGGCTGCATGATCGCCAACCCATGGAAAAAGTGGATGATAAACTTTTTACATATAGCTGGCAGGTCCCTGTCGACGCCGTGCTGGGGGTCCGCCACGCTTCGGTGGATGTCATCAGCCAAAACTGCCTGTTTGGAGACAGCTCGGCCACCTACTCTGCCAGGGCTTGGTGCCTGCCCTATATTGTAGCCCCGGATACTATAACTCTGCCGTAAATATATACAATCTTAATGCCCTGATATTGCTTTTTAGCATTTTACTGGGAACAACCCCAGAGGGCCGCCAACCTCAAACGGACCGTGCTGATTGCCCCGGGTAGATGGGGTGCAAATTTATAGTGAGAATATTTGACTATGCCGGGTAAAAACATCACGGAAGAGTTTTGGGTGGTGGCCCCTCCTGGGACAGAGTTAAGAGACAGCCTGATCATCATGGCCCAGCAGAGCCAACTGGAGATGCAGGTTCTTGAGGAAGACGGCCATCTGAACCAGAACAAATTAATGTTCATCGTAAGTAAATTACGGTTCAGCGTAAGTGGGGCCAAAGACTGCATCGGTAATTTTCGTGAGGTACTGTCTCAGTATCCCGATATAAAATTCGTTGGGCTGGAGGTTTAAATAACCGCAGGCGACAGGCCAATAGAAAAAAGGCTGGAATAATTTTCCAGCCTTTTTTCTATTTGATCAGATGAATGACTATGGCCTTACCAGCGTAGCATTCGCCGGAAGAAAACTATTTCAGGCCTTGCCTTCCTGCTGGCCCAGCATCTTGGAGCTGCCGTCAAAGAACACGTCGCTGTCGATGATCAGGCCCCGGCACTTGATGTCGCCGCTGTAATGGGCGCCGCTCTGCAGCTCGATCTTATTGGCCGCAGTGATATTGCCAATAACCTTGCCGCCGATGATGGCGTCCTTGGTCCTGATTTCGGCCTTCAATATGCCTTCCTTGCCCAGCACCAAAGTACCGCTGGCCTCTATCTGCCCCTCAACCTGGCCGTCTACCCTGATCCCGCCTTCAACTTTGAGGCTGCCGTTAAAACTTGATCCCTTGCCCAGCAGGGTGTTCATCGGTCCGCCGCCGATTTCAGTTTTTTTGTCCATCTTTTCTATCCTTTATGTTTGGGACACGGCATACCGCGTCCTTACTATGGGGCAGGGTTAAACCTACCCTTACTTTTGTTTCGCTTTCATTTCCACGAGGTCATGTTACTCAGAACCTTGCTCTGTGATAATAAATCCCCCATGTCTTTGCGGCTGGATGATTACACTGTTTTATTATATCCAAAACAGCAGCCCTAAGTCAAGTAATAAGTTATCAGGCCTCTTTGAATTGGTTCGCGTACAAATTACGGTAGAGTTGATTGATTTTCATCAAATCCTCGTGCCGGCCTTCCGCCGCTATTTTCCCTTGATCCAATACTATTATTTTATCGGCCCGTTGAACGGTCGATAAACGGTGGGCAATAATGATTGTGGTCCGGCCCTGCATCAACGGCTCTAAAGATTGTTGTATCAATCGCTCGGACTCGGCATCCACTTGAGAAGTGGCCTCATCCAAAATAAGAATTTTAGGATTTTTTATTATCGCCCGGGCGATGGATAATCGTTGCCTCTGCCCGCCGGAAAGCGTGCATCCCCTTTCGCCGATTTTAGCATTATAGCCGTCCGGCATCTCAACTATAAACTCATGCGCCTGCGCCATTTTAGCGGCAGAAACAACCTGTGCATCGGTTGCCTCGGGATCGCCAAATCTGATATTCTCCAGAATAGTGTCGGAAAATAAAAATGCCTCCTGTGATACATACCCTATCTGGGCCCTCAAGGATTTGGCGCTGATTTCGGAAATGTCCTGGCCGTCAATAATAATCCGGCCTTCGCCGGGATTGTAGAATTTCAACAGCAATGAAACCATGGTGGTTTTCCCCTCGCCGGAGCGGCCTACCAGGGCCATAGTCTTACCCGGCTCTATTTTACAAGAAATATCCTCTAATACCAGATTCTCGCCATCATAAGAAAAGACCACTTTATCATAATATATTTCACCTTTATGAACCATTAATATTCTCTTCTCCTCTTCCCGTCTTTCAATCTTCCCAAGTTCCGGTCTTCTCACCTTCCCAACTTCCCAACTTCTTGTATTCCCATCTTCTTCTGCTGGAATATCCAATATCTCAAATATCCGTTCCACCGCAGCTACCGATCTCTGTACCCCAAGGTTTAAATCATAAAGGACACGGACCGGTCCGAAAAGATACCCCATAAATGAACTAAACGCCAACAGCCCGCCAACCGTTAAATTGCCTTTCATTATTTCCCCGCAACCGTACCAGATTAAGGCGACGGGACCGATAGAGGAAATAAGATTGGTACTAATGGAAGCCAACGTGGCCACTATGTCCAACTTTATCTCCTGCCGGATAGCATCCTTTACACCTTTAAATAATCGTAAAGTTGCCCGGCCCTCACCGGTAAAGGCCTTTATTACAGAAATTCCGGAAAGAAGCTCTTGAAGATCCTTATTCACTATGGCAAACTTCTCCCGGCTCTGCCGGCTTAAGCTCCTGATCCTTTTATTGAAAACAGCCAGCGACAAAAGATATAAGGGCAGAACCATAAAGCAAAACAAGGCTAACTTGGGATGGATATACAGCGTGCATATTATTCCGGCGATAAAGGTGAGCACATTTTGCCCGGCCGAAACCAAAGTGCCCGCCAGCAGGCCCTGCACCGCATTGACATCGTCGGAAAGCCGGGCCATCAAATAACCAGTCTGTTTTTTATGAAAGAACGATAATGATGCTCTTTGAATGTGCTCAAATAACTTTAAACGTATATCAACCAGCACCCGGCCTCTGAATGTTGCCAAAAGAAAGCTCTGGAGAAAACCAGAACCAGCTTGGATCAAAAGCACGCCGATCAATACCAGGCCGATGGTATTTAAAAGCGTAAATGATTTCAAGGGAATGACCTTGTCTATCAGGTATTTGGTCAGGAAGGGCATGGGCAATTGCAAGGCCACCGAGAGCAGCATGAACAAAAAGGCCAAAATGCCTTTCTTCCAATAGGGTTTAAGAAAGGAGAGAAAGCGGAGGATTGGTTTATAAGTATTATTTTGCATGGCGTAATTTTAACACAAACGACTATTATAGGCAAATTAAAAAAAGGCGGGGAAAAATAAATATCTCCGCCTTTTACACATTAGCCCTGCAAGTTGCTTGCTTACCTAACAGGTAAACACGACGGGTGGACACCTTCTTGAAACTACGTTATACTCTGAGCAAACGTAGTCTGGACATGGCACACCGAGGGGATTCCCACCTTCAAGGGCTGTAAGGCCCATGTTCAATAACTCCATTATTTTCACCTCCCTTCCTATCTAAAATATACGGCCAAATTTAGAATCTTTGGCTTTTTACATTTTATCCAACATGTTTGAAAGATATTTTTGCCAACGCCCACAATTATCCTTATTTGAACCGCCAAATTGCATTCGCCGTGATATGCATCCACCCATACACACCGCAGTACATGCATTTTGACAAGCTTCATTTTTAAAGACTCGCTTAAAACCATTCCGAATGCATGGCATTGCAATGGAGCTTCCCACCCTTGATAACCCTACTTCATCGCCCCGATTAGTGTCTCGGAACATTGTAACCCAGACACTCGGGCCTATAATATAATTTTTATATTGGTCCGCTCCACAATAGTTTGCTAAGGTTCTAAATAATGGCCCTGTTTTTTTATCATCAGTCTTCTGCTTGCCCAAGATGTTATTTACCCTGTTTTGAAAATCAAAATGTTCAACCGCGTGAAATCATCGCAATCTTGGTTCGGGTAACTTTACCGGCTAAAAAATCCATCAACCGGCCTATGCTTATGTTAAGCTTCGGCGATCTGAGGATTTTTCCTGCTCCAATAATTTTAAAACGTTTTCTTGATTCTTCTTGTTTGTATTTATTCTTACCGCCACCTCATCAAAATGTTCCGTGGCCACTTTAATCCCAGCCAACACTTTGTCAAAGGTCCCGCCGCCATCTTTCAACGGCCTGGATTTATTATGTGTCATCTTTAGTGCCGTCAAGGGTTATTTGAATTGTCTTAATTTTTACCTCTCCTGAGCTTTTCGGCCATTTTCTTATCTAATAAATATCCATTTGTTACGATCATCGCCGAGTTGAAATGTACACTCGCTTTTTTACAAACAGCATCAATGCGTGCGGTCAACTCTTCAATTATATCAACGCGCAAAAGCGGTTCCCCGCCATACCAGAGAATAGAAAATTGTTTCGGATTTGAGCTTTTAACTCATTCTCCACGAATTTTTCAATTTCGTTAATATCCTCCGGGGTCCTGCTTTTTTCAATTTTGTCGTGTTCAAAACAGTAACTGCAATTGAAATTACAATCTTTGGTGGGGACAAAGGCAAAACCTAACAGCACTATTGTCGAAGACCCCTTTATGATAGCGAAATTTCACCAGATCTATCTCATCCACAGATGAAGGGAGAATAAAACCATTGTCTTTCAGCATATCAAATTCCGGAGATGTCAATCCAGTATGTCCATTCGGATCTTCTAAAGCAGCTTTAATTTTATCAACGTACTCCTCATTTGACTTTATTAGTCCGGTAGTAAAGGTATTATATAGGTAAGTTGTGGCCTTAACCTTATGCCAAAAGTTGAATTGAGATTTTTTGTAGGTTTGTTCCATTTAATTTTTAGTCCATAGCGTAGAGCTTTGTAATTGACAGTTAAAAAGAAACATTTGCTGCTTTTTAGTCCTAAGAATCACAGGTGATCCTTGTTTTTTCCGTTTCGGCGGAAGCTTCTACCAGTTCCAAAAATGGCTCGGCTTGTGATATATAGGCGCATTTCTCGATGTCCGGCCATTTGTAATCACCCCAGATTTTGAACGCTTCAGCCGGGCACCCCCCACTGCAAAACACAAAGTGCTTGCAACTGTTACAGAGCTTGATGTCGCTTAGATCCGTAGTCCGTAGCATGGTCAACAATGGATGACTACTGGTCCAGATGCCGACGATAGTGTCTCGGGTAACATTGCCCAGCACATCCTCAGGCTGGCGGAAATCAGCGCAAGGCACGACATCTCCATTGGGCCTAACACACAATCCACCTGTGCCAGCCGAGCATCGGTAACGTTTCGGTTGACACTTGGTCACCCGGTACGGATTCTTGCCGTTGGCGGAGTGGAACTGGTTGATGCGGATTTTAGCCTGGGCGCACTCTTGGTAACTGATCTGATATTGCCGGCCAATGGTCTGAGCCCGGCCGTCGGGCTTCTGCATCGAAAAAGCGGGGACGATACCGTGGTTCCTCCCCAGTTCTATGATATCAATGACATGATCTACGTTATTGCGGTGGATCACCGTGCCCAGATCAACCTCCAGTCCGGCCTCTTGCAGATGGCCAATAGCAGCTATGGTTCGGTCGAAGGCGCCGGGCAGGCCACGGTAGGCGTCATGAACTGCCGCACAGTGGCCATCTAAGCTGAGTTGGATACCCGACAATCCGGCCTGCTTTAGCCGCTGCGCCAGCCCGGCCGTGATCAAAATGCCATTTGACAGCATCCTTACCACTAGTGGTTTAGCCGCAGCGTAGGCGATAATTTCAATCAAGTCCGGCCGTAATAGCGGCTCACCCCCGGAGATGGTCAGCGAAATGCCGCCAGCCGCCGAGAACTGGTCTATCATGGCCGTTACTTGGTTTAAGGAAAGTATCTCGTTATGCTCTTCTCCGGCTTGGGCATAGCAGTGGACGCACTTAAGATTACAGGCATAAGTTAATTCAAAGAAAATATTATCTAAAGGCAATGGCACAGCCACCGGCAACGGAATAGGCCGGGGGGTGGAAAGGGGACAAGTCGCCAACTCAATGTAACCAGCCTTAACCAGCGGCGCCAGTATATGTTCGATCCGGCCAGCGATGGTTTTCACCGGGGTCTTGTCATAGAGCGCCGCCAATTCTACGGCGATGTCCTGAACCGTGTGGGTGCCGTCGCAACGGATGATCACCTGTTCGGCGGCCTCGTTCAGGCTTACCAAGCTCTCGGTAGTTTCGTTCGGTGCCCGGTTCAGCTTGGGGCAGGAGTACAACTCCACCTGCCGGCCGGCATCTGTCGCAAGTCTCCGGCATAACGTAGTCGACGCAATGGTCGGGTATAGGCTCATAGATAACATGGAATCAACTCCTAATGATTTGGCTTCTGGGAGGAGCCTTCACTCCTCCCAGAATAGTCTGGCTCTTTATGGAAGTAGGTTGCATCTGCAAGTCTTAACAAACTTGACAAGATAGATAGTAGATAAAGAAGTGGTACTTATCTCATCGTGCTTGAGTTCAATGGTGATTTCGGGTAAAAATTCCATTATTGTTCACCTCCCCTCCTTTTTAGTTTTTTGCTCTTCGTCAATAGCTTCCGCCCCTCGTCAGGAGCTGTCTCAATTAAGAGACATATTATTGTAGCAGTGGGAGTGAGTATTGTCAAGTGTTTTTATATAAATAATTAAATATTTTTATCTAAATGTTGCCGAAATATAATATACTTTTATAACCTTTGTCTGCTAAACGATAAGAGACAACAAAAGAGGACAGACGGAAAAATATTCCATCTGTCCTCTCTTACAATATTATCAGAACTACCTTTAGACCGCTATGAATATCTGCTATGCAAAAATCATTAAAGCGCAATACAACCCGTCACTGATTTCAGTTTTTTTGTCCATCGTTTGATCTTCCTTCAGTTGGGGCAATTCATGAATTGCCCTTACATTGTTGGGGCAGGTTTTAAACCTGCCCTTACTATTATCTGTCTTATTCGGTCTCGGTGACGCCCACTTCGTAGTCCTGGCCGTTGACCCGCATCACGAAATGGCGCTGGGGATGGCCGTCGGGCGAGGGCAGACCCACTTTAAGGGAATCCTGACGGGCCTTCTTCTTAAGCGGGTCCTTCTGAACCTCAAAATACTCCTTGGCTACCGCCGGGTACAGGGCGTAGGACAGGATGTCTTCTTCTTTGTCCGATATCCCCTCCATCTCCTTCTTGCACTTCTCCCATTCCGGGGCGATGTGGTTGGCCGGGCGGTCGGTGATGGGCTTCTCGTCGCCGATGGCCTTCTTCAGCACCACCGGGTCGATGGGGGCCGGGGTCTTGCCATACAGCCCCTTGCACAGGTCCTTGACCTCCTGGATGATGATCTTGTATCTTTCCCCGGCCAGCACGTTGAAGGTGGCCTGGGTGCCCACTATCTGCGAGGTGGGGGTCACCAGCGGCACGTAGCCCAGTTCGGCCCGCACCTTGGGGATCTCCTTGAGCACGGCCTCGAACTTGTCCAGGGCGTTCTGCTTTTCCAGCTGGCTGACCATGTTGGTCAGCATCCCGCCCGGCACCTGGTAGACCAGGGCCCGCACGTCCACCCGCTCGGCCACCGGAGTGATCAGATGCTGGTAGGCCCGGTCCTTGATGTCCTGGAAATACTCGGCGATCTCCAGGAAGTGGGATTTGTCCACCTTCAGCCCAAAGCCAGCGTTGTCCAGCATCTCCACCATGGATTCGGTGGGCGGCTGGCTGGTGCCCGAGCCGAAGGGCGAGATGGCGCAATCCAGGATGTCGGCCCCGGCCTGGGCCGCGGCGAAATACGAGGTCGGCGCCATGCCGGTGGTACAGTGGGAGTGCAGGCAGACCGGCAGTCCCACTTCCGATTTAAGTTTTGATATCAGCTCCTGGGCCGAGGCCGGCGAGATCAGCCCGGCCATGTCCTTGATGGTGATGATGTCGCAGCCCAGGTTCTTAAGCTCTTTGGCAAAGGAGACGAAGCCGTCGATGGAATGCACTGGCGAGATGGTGTAGCTAAGCGCACCCTGGACGGTGGCCCCGGTCTTCTTGGCCACGGTGATGGCCTTTTCCATGTTACGGATGTCGTTCAGTGCGTCGAACACTCTGAAGACGTCGATGCCCAGCTCGGCCGCCTTTTTGATGAACCGCTCCAGGATGTCATCGGAATAATGCTTGTAGCCCACCAGGTTCTGGCCCCGCAGCAGCATCTGGAGCCGGGTCTTCTTGGCGTGCTTCTTGAATATCCTGATCCGCTCCCAGGGGTTCTCGTCCAGAAAGCGGAGCATGGTGTCAAAGGTGGCCCCGCCCCACATCTCGAACGACCAGTAGCCCACCTGGTCCATCCGCTCGATCATGGGGACCATGTCCTCGGTCCGCATCCGGGTGGCGATCAGGGATTGGTGGGCGTCCCGGAAGGCGGTCTCGGTGATGTTGACCAGCCGGCCCTTGTTGCCCATTTTGGCGTTTTCGTTCTTGTCGGATTTTTTTAACATCTTTATTCCTGCTTCATGGGGTTTACTATCCGCAGATTACACAGATTGACGCAGATCGGGACCATTTTTATTACATGGAAAAACCGGAATTTAAAATCTGTGATAATCTGCGAAATCTGCGGATAGATATTTTCTTTATGCTGTTATGACAATATGACCAAAGCCTCGCCGGCGGAGACGGTCTGGCCCGGCTTGACCCGGATCTCGACCACCTTGCCCGCCACCGGGGTGGAGAGCGAGGTCTCCATCTTCATGGCCTCAAGTTTGAGCAGCACGTCTCCGTCCTTCACCTCCTGGCCCACCTGGCACAGCACTTTGATGATGGTGCCGGTCATGGGGGCGGGAATGACCTTCTGGCCTTCGGCCACCGGGGCCTGGGACTTGCCGGGGGCCGAGGCGGCGGCCTGGGGCACCGTCACCGAGATGGTCTTGGGGCCGGTGGGCGCTGGGATGGGGGCCAACGCCGGCTTCTTGCCTACTTCCTCGACCTCGACCTCGTAGGCCTTGTTGTTTACCTTTACGATGTACTTGCGGGACATGTTTGACCTTTCGATGTTTTTTATTTCTTTTTACTGCAGAACTTTGTCACCCTGAGTATCCCGGCCTGCCCGGCAAATTGAACGGGGGACAGTACCTTCTCATCCCTCAACCTGTGCTGCCTCGAAGCCTTCCTTCAAAAGCCGTCCTGAAAGCCATCTCAGGAAAAACCTCGGGATGACAGGCATTAGTTACTTCCTGGGGCCGCCCATGTTCTCCTGCCTTCCGGCCAGCGCCCAGAGGTTGATCTCGGAATGGTGCACCGGCTTGATGGAGGCCACGTGGAAGGCCAGCTTGTCGTCCTTGAGATAACGGCCCAGGGCGGCGGCTATGGCCACCTGGATCTCGGCCGGGATGTTCTCTTTTTTGCTCATGCTTTCTTTCGACCAGTTTAAAATTTACAGTTCACCGTTTACAGTTGGATCAAATTGTAAACTGTAAACTTTTAAACTATTTGAACTTTAGTTTAAAGAGGTATGTTCCCGTGCTTCTTGTTGGGCGACTGCTCGCGCTTGGTCTTGAGGATGGCCAAGGCCGAGGCCACTCTGCCCCTGGTCTCTTCCGGCGCTATTACCGCGTCCACGTAACCGCGCTTGGCCGCCTCGTAGGGGTTGGAGAACATCTCTTCGTAGGTGGCTATCAGCTCCTGGCGCTTCTGGGCCTGGTCGGCCGCGCCTTCGATCTGCTTGCGGAAGATTACGTTGACCGCGCCGGAGGCGCCCATCACCGCGATCTCGGCCTGGGGCCAGGCCAGCATCAGGTCCGATCCCAGGTCCTTGTTGCACATGGCGATGTGGGCCCCGCCGTATGATTTGCGCAGGGTGACTGTGATCTTGGGCACTGTGGCCTCGGAATAGGCGAACAGGATCTTGGCCCCGTGGCGGATGATCCCGCCGTGCTCCTGCTGTTTTCCCGGCAGGTAGCCCGGGCAGTCCACGAAGGTCACCAGCGGGATGTTAAAGGCGTCGCAGAAGCGGATGAACCGGGCGGCCTTGTCCGAGGAGTTGATGTCCAGGCAGCCGGCCAGCACCTGGGGCTGGTTGGCCACTATGCCCACGCTGTGCCCGCCCACCCGGCCGAAGCCCACCACGATGTTGGGGGCAAAGTGCTCGTGGACCTCCAGGAAATCGCCGTTGTCCACCACTCTTAGAATGATGTCCTTGGCGTCATAAGGCATCTTGGGGTTTACCGGGACGATGGTCCGCAGTTCCATGTCTATCCGGCCGGGCTCGTCGGTGGTGTCCAGCACCGGCGGGTCTTCAAGATTGTTGGCAGGAAGGAAGGACAGCAGTTTGCGCACCCCGGCAAAGCAGTGCTCCTCGGTGGGATATGCAAAATGTCCGTTGCCCGAGACCTGGTTGTGGGCCATGGCCCCGCCCAGCTCCTCCAGACCCACCTCCTCGCCCATCACGGCCTTGATCACCTGGGGCCCGGTGATGTACATGTTGGAAACTTTATCGACCATGAAGACAAAATCGGTGATGGCGGGCGAATAGACCGCGCCGCCGGCGCAGGGCCCTAAGATGACGGAGATCTGGGGTATCACGCCCGAGGACCGGGTGTTGCGGAAGAAGATCATGCCGTAACCGTGCAGGGAGTCCACGCCCTCCTGGATCCGGGCTCCGCCGGAATCGTTGATGCCGATGACCGGCACGCCCATCTTAAGCGCCATGTCCTGCATCTTGACGATCTTTAAGGCGTGGGCCTCGCCCAGGGAACCGCCGGTAACGGTGAAGTCCTGGGAGAAGATGAAGACCGGGCGCCCCTCCACCGTGCCGTAGCCGGTGACCACGCCGTCGGCCGGGATGGACACCTTGTCCATGCCGAAATTGTCGCAGCGGTGCTGGACGAAGGCGTCGAACTCCACAAAGCTCTGGGGATCCAGCAGCTGGTCTATCCGCTCCCGGGCCGAGAGCTTCTTCTTCTCGTGCTGTTTGGCCGCCCGCTTGCCGTCGGCATCGCAGATGACCGCCTTTTGGTCCTCCAGCGCCTTGATGATCTGCTCAATGGTCTTTTCAGACATTTCTTTAAACCTTTATATATTTTAAGATTGCTGACTTATATCAATTGACAAACAAATTCTTATTATATATTAAAAGGCACATGATTTCAAGAATAAAAAGCACTCCATGGAGAAAAACACAACAACCATTATATCCGGCGCCTGTTTTTTATATCAATTAATTTGACGGGCAGGGCCGTTTTTGCTATAATAGCTATGGTTTTTTTTAATATAATGAAAGGACCATAATGCAGCAGGATGCACCCAAACCCGGCGACCTGATCGCCGTTATCAAGACCAACCAAGGCGTAATGAAGGCCCGCCTGTTCGGCGACCTGATCCCGGAAGGCGTCAAGAACTTCACCGAGCTGGCCAAGGCCGGCAAATACCGGAATGTGCCCTTCCACCGGGTGATCAAGAACTTCATGATCCAGGGCGGCGACTTCACCGCCAAGAACGGCACCGGCGGGCATTCCTACAAGGGCCCCGGCACCAACATCGGCGACCAGTACCATCAGGAACTGTCCCATATCCGGGGGGCGCTGTCCTACGCCAAGACCGCCCAGCCTAATTCCATCGGCTCCCAGTTCTTCATCGTCCATCCCCAGAAGGGCGCCCACTTTTTGGACCATCCCCAGGGCGGCGGACCGGCCGAGGGTTACAGCGTGTTCGGCCAGGTGTTTGAGGGATTTGAAGTGCTGGACACCATCGCCAACACCGCCACCGGGGCCAACGACAAGCCGCAGGAACCAATGGTCATTGAAGACATAGAGATCACAAAGTTTTAACAGAAACCCCAAACTCAACCCCTTTGCCTCCCCTTCTCTTCCCCCGTTGTTAGCCCCAATATTCCCCAAGAGAAGGGGACGGAGGGGATGAGTTCAAAGCAGAACTAGAACCGCTTCACAATAAAGGAGAAACGCAAATGAAGACCGTAGTAAAATTGCTTGTTCTGGCTGTTATCTTCGGTACGACAGTTGCTTCGCTGACCGCCCAGGTCCCGGTCAAGCAGGACCTGATCAAGATGCTGGAGGCCGTGCCGGCCCCGCCGGCCAGCTCCAAGGATGCCTTTGCCAAGGTGGCCGTGGCCGACGCCGAAGGCAACTTCACCTGCAGCGCCGCCAAGCTGTTCGCGGTCACCGACCAGCAGTTAAAGGATTTCGAGAACACTTATACCGAACAGGCCAAGGCCGCCATGGGGGCCAACCCCAACGGCGTGCCGGCCGGAATGCCGGGCGCCGGAATGACCGAAGCCGATGCCAAGCGGATCCAGTCCATGACCAAGGAGCAGAAGATAGCCATGGCCATGGCTATGGCCGGAACAATGAACCAGCCGGTCCAGATGGAACCGCCCGGCAATAAAGGCCGCCCAGGAAGCCTGGATGGCGGTTTACGCCCAGACCCAGGAGGAATTTCAGCGCGGGGTGGCCATGCAGCAGGAGGAAGCAAAGCTGCAAAGGGAGTACGAACAGGCCCATAGTGAATTAGACTCCCTGCAGGCCATAGAGATCAACAAACTGCCGCAGCTGTCCACCGGTGAGATGAGCTATGCCGACCCCGTCCTGTTGAAGGCTGTGAAATTGAAATATGCCGACAAGCACATCGCCGTGGCCGACAAGCGGCTGGCCCAGATCGGGACCCGCTGGCAGACCGAGGTAACGAGAATAAAGACCCGCAACGCCGACTTTCTTAAGAAGCTGGCGGCCTGCGGCTACGCCGAAGGGGCCAAGAACTTCTCCACCAAGAAGATCCTGTCCGACGGACAGATGACCGTAATGACAGCCATGATGACCCAGGTGGAACTGTCCCGCCATGCCTGGGAGGAATCGGCCGGCTGGCAGGGGATGAAGAAGCGGATAGCAGAGGATAAATATTGATCAGAGGCCCCCGTTTTCCATTAAGCCCTGGACAGAACGAACATGATTAAGGTACACCGCCGGTATGGTGATCATATTTTAAGGAGGTAGCATGAAACAATATATTTTTCTGGCTCTCCTGCTCTCTCTGCTTTCCGGGACCGGATCCGGATCAGAATGGTTTTTAGATTTCGAGGGCGGGGCGGCCTTCACCGGATACAATGACGTTCAGATCCCCAGCGACAGCGGGACACAGGTTCTCCCTGGCCGATGAGATAGTCTCCTCGCCGGCCATTGCCCTGCGGTTCCGGGGCGGAGTGACCCTGGCGGAAAGGCATATGGTATTTGCCCTGGCCGCCCCGCTGACGGTGAAAGGGGATGGGACCCTGGACCGGGACATCAGACTACCAGGGCCAGCTGTTTCATCAGGGGACAGCGGTGCATTCCTCCTACCGTTTCGATTCCTACCGGCTTACCTACCGCTACTCAATTATTGACAAGCCTGCTTTCGGCCTGGGGGCCGGGCTGACCGCCAAGATCCGCAGCGCCGACATCGCCCTGATGAGCGACTCCGCCTATGCCCGCCGCACCGACCTGGGGGTGGTCCCGCTGATCAACCTGATGGCCCGCTACAATATGACGGAGAAGGCCGGCCTGCTGCTGGAGAGCGACGCCCTGTGGTCGCCCTACGGCCGGGCCGAGGATGTTCTGCTGGCCTTCCAGTACAGCCCCAGGGAAAGTCACTCGCTCCGGATAGGCTACCGGATGCTGGAGGGCGGCGCCGACGGCGGGGGCAAAGTTTATACTTTTTCCATGTTCCATTACCTTACGGCCGGAATAACTGTAAAATTCTGAAAGATAATCTCATGCCAAGTTTTCAAAGCCGCTTGTTTGTATTTCTGCTGAAATACCGGCACCTGCTGCGCTTCCAGCGCAAGAGAACCACCACGGTCGACGAGGACACTTCTCTCCGGGTTCTGCGTCAGGAGGTGGATAAAGGCGCGGACTTCTTTGGCAAACTGCCGAAGGGTTTCCACCTGGCCCCGGTCATGATCGGAAGTCTGGCGGCCGAATGGATGAGACCCAAAAATGCGCCCAGGAACAAGGCCATCCTCTATTTCCACGGGGGCGGGCTGGTGGTGGGTTCCATCCGGGCCCACCGGGGCATAGTGGCCAAGTTCGTAAAAAAGTGCGGGATACAATCCCTGTTGTTCGATTACGGCCTGGCCCCGGAGCATCCTTACCCCCAGGGGCTTAACGATTCAGTTTCCGCTTACAAGTATCTTTTGAATCATGGCATCAAGCCCGGGAACGTTATTTTCATGGGCGATTCCGGCGGCGGCACCCTGGTCTTTGCCACCCAGCTGGCGCTTAAGGAACAGGGATTCCCCCTGCCCGGCGCGTCCATAGCCCTCTCCCCCTGGACCGATCTGACCAATTCCGGCGAATCCTGGACCTTCAACGCCCAAAAGGACACCCTGTGCTGGAAGGAATCCCAGACTACTTTCAGCCGGTACTACGTCGGGAAGAACGACCCCAGGGATCCCCTGATCTCGCCGTTATTCGGGGACCTGCGCGGCCTGCCGCCGATGCTGATCTTCGCCGGAGGCGACGAGACCCTGCTCAGCGATTCCACCCGCCTGGCCGAGAAGGCCAAAGCCGCCGGGGTTGATGTTACATTGATCGTTGGCCAAGGCCTGTTCCACTGCTACCCCGCCTGCGCCCCGATGTTCCCCGAGGCCAAAGAGGCGATGGATGAGATCTGCGGGTTTGTCAAAAAGCATCTGAAGGCCTGATGCCTGACCTCGCCGCAAACGGCCGGGGTATTTTAAAAGTAAAGCAAACAAGGGAAACTAAAGATGAAAAATTATGTAATTGAGAAAAGCACCAGCGAAGAATATGTTTTAGTTAATAAGAGTATAGTTGAATATAATTTATCGAAAGTTCCTTTTACGCAAGAAATACCTTTCGAATCAATCAATAAGGTTATAAAGGGACCAAATGGGGATATGATAGCGGGAATAAATAGTACTTTATATTGTTGGAATTGCCTGTGTATAGATGTTTTGTGGGTTAAAGAGGAGTTTCGGAAGGATGGATATGGTTCGGCACTTTTAAATGAAGTGGAAAAAACCGCAAAAGAAAAAGGGTGCAGATTAATTCATTTGGATACTTTTGATTTTCAGGCAAAAGATTTTTACCTTAAACATGGATATGAGATTTTTGGTGTACTGGATGATTGCCCTTTGGAGCATAAACGATATTATATGAAAAAGAATATATAGTTCACACTGCTACCCGGCCTGCGCGCCGATG
>CAWAAX010000012.1:0-24074 GCA_963780225.1 uncultured bacterium
CCCGGCTTTGGCGATGGAAATGATTCTTTAGATATTATTCACTTTTACCATATTGTCCTCCCGGTCGCGGTCTATCAATATCAGGTAAGGATCTATCCCGGCCTTGGCCGGCTTCCCGTCCACCGTGATCTGGAAGGTAGCCGGGCTGGCGGTAATTTTGTGTTTTCGCAGATAAAGCTCTTCGCCCTTTTCACCCAGAACCCCAAGGTAGATGTAATCGTTGACGGGGATCCCGGTCTGGTTGCCGATGCTGTCGGCCCGGAATTTATTGGATTCAACGGTCAGCGTTACGGCATACCGGCCATCCCCGGTCTTCCGGCTTTCTGCCGAAACGGCCTTGTTCTCGTAGATGGTGATGGTCTGGAACAGGTCTTCTATCAGGTATTGCAGGCTGTCCGGGGTCACGGCCCGGAACTCGTTGACCAGGTCCCGGGAGGTGGCGAAACTGTCGCTGCGGAATCCGAACCTTTTGACGATGTTTCCCAAAGCCTGGTTGACCTTATCCTCCCCGATGTAATCCTGCAAAGCATACAGGGCCAGGCCGCCTTTCTGGTAGGCCAGATAACTCTGCCCATCAAGGCTGCGCAGCAGGGGGCGCTCCCCCTTGGTGTCCCGCTTGCGCCCCCGCAGGTAGATCTCCATTTCCTGTTTGCGGAAGTCCCTGGACATTTTTACTCCATATTCCTTTTCCAGGCACATGGTCCAGACATACTGGCAGATGTTCTCGGTGGGCAGATTGACCCCCTCGGCATAGGCCGGGCAGACGATGTAGGCCCACCATTGATGGCCCAACTCATGGGCGGCGATCCCGAACACCCGGTCGGCCCGGTCCGGCTTGTCCAGGTTGCTTACAAACCCGGCGCTCTCCCGCCAGATGAAGACGGTGGGCTGGGACCGGGCCCCGCCCTCTTCCATGTAATCAGGGATCTCCACTATCCGCTGGACCTGGTAGGGATAGGGTGAGAAGGCGCTGTTGGCCAGGTCCAGCCCGCTCTTGACGCCTTTGATCATCCGCTGCACATTGTAGGGATGTTTCTGGTCGTAGTAGATCTCGATGGCCACCCCGGCATGGGTGTCCCTGGCCGCCTGATAACGGCCGGAGGCGAAGATGAACTCGTCGTGGATGGGAATGTCCGACCGGTAATGGAAATGATTGCGCCCCTTATCCTGCCATTGCCGCACCAGATCCCCGTTGGAGACCACGGTCTGATCCCCGCTGGTGGAGATCTCGGCCTGGAAGGTCACCAGGCGGTTGTAGCTGTATGGTACGGCGGGATCGCATTCTTCCAGGGTGGGCAGCGGGCTCTTCTCCGGCAGGCCGTACTTGTTCCGGTCGTAGCGGTCGGTCAGCATCAGCTCCTTGTTGAATCCGATGCCGGGGAAATATTTGGTGTTGCCCCCGGCCCCGGAGAAGATGATGCAGCTGCCGTTGGCGGCGATCTCGTCCTTGGGATTGTTGTCGGTGAAGCCCGGGGCCTCGGCCTCCAGGTCAAAGTCCAGCCTGATGCTGTCTCCGGGCTTCAAGGGTTGTTGGAGCCTGAATATCCGGAACCCGAACTCTTCTGGCCCCAGGGCAAGTTGGGCCGGATGGTCGAACTCCAGCCGGTTGATTTTGGTGACCAGCCTGTCGGACAGGTTGAGGTAGATCTCGGGGATGACGCTTTGGGTCTGGTTGACCATCAGATAGCTGCCCTTTAACAGGACCTTCCGTTGCTCCGGGAACAACTCTATCTTCAGCTTGACGTCACGGGTGTCCGGCTGAGGGTCGTTCCGGTATTTTCCGAATTTCTGTTCATAAACAGCCTGCACCTGCTTCTGGCCGTCCTGGGACCGGTATTTGTTCAGGATGTGCCGGTTGTAGTAAATGTAGCCTCCGGTGGTTAGGAACAGCAGAGTCAGGCTGATCAGGGAAACGGTCTGCAGCGGCCTGATCTTCTGGCCGGCCTGGCGGAAGCGGTGTCTTAAGGAAACCTCGTTGCCGTGGCGCCACAAAAGGGAGGAGGCCAGCACCAGCAGCAGGGCCAAAAGCAGCCAGTAAAAGCTGTACCACAGTATCATCGGGCCGTAGTGCCCGTAGCCGTTGAGGTTGGAGTAGATGTATTTTGGGATGTGCCCGTAGCGGAGCAGGGGGGAGGCGGATTTTACCACTTCGTACAATAAGATATCTCCCAGGAACCAGGCGGTGGAGATAAAAAATCCCACATACTTGTTGGGCGAAAGGTTCTGGATGAAAATCACCAGCACCGCCATGAAGGCGAATTTCATGAACTCTATTCCAAAAAGGCCCTTCAGGTATAGCATCGGCTCGATGTCCGTGAACCCGATAATGCCCGCCTGAACAATGATGCCGATCAGCATGGCCATCAGCACGTAGCAGAACTGGATCGAGACCAGGGCCGAAAGTTTTGAGGAGAAGCTTACCCAGTGGGGCACCGGCATGGTGTCGTGGAACTCGTGGGACCGGTTGTCCCGCTCCCGCCAGACTATCAGCCCCCCGAACAGGATGGTGATGGGTATCATGTAGATCCAGATATGGCTGGTGTATTGCAGAAAGAAGGAGGTGAAGGGATAGACCTCGTAGTTGGCCTCGTTGACGTTGGCCAGGAAATTGGTGAAGATCTCGCCCATGGCCATGAAGGTCAGGATGATGAAGGCCGGGTGGAGGGCTATCCGCCGGAATTCCCGGCCCGCCAGGTCCAGGAATTGGGCCCAGCGGCAGGCCGGGGAATATTCGGGGATCGATGGCGTCAGGGTTTCCAGGGTCTGCACCTCGCTGGGGCCGTGCCCAGCTTCCACCGGCTGCCCGGCCCGCTTCTTGTTCTCCAGCACGGACACGAATTTGAATTTTCTCCAGGTGAAATACAACACAGCCCCGGCCACTGCCAGCCAGAGAAAACGGTTCAATAGCAGGCGGGGATCCAGGGGCATGGGATTGGCATTCATCTCGGCCACGGTCCAGTATTTGGTCAGGGTGCTTAGTCCCGAGATGCCGAAGGGATCGGCCAGTATCCGAAGCAGATCGTTGTTGATCTTCAGGAAGGCGATGGAACTGAGCACATAGGCCAAAAAGAAAACCACCCCGGCCACATAGGTGTTGATCATCTTGCGGGTCAGGCTGGCCAGGGAAAAGAACACGCTCCCGGTCAGCAACAGATTGGGCAGGACGATCACCAGCAGCGGCAAAATAAAGGACCAGATACTGAAAGGGCCCCAATACCCGGGAGGGAGTTTTAACCCGGCGATCAGCATCCCCATCAGTATCCCGCCGAAGATCAGAAAATTGGCGGTCAGGGCGCCCAGGAACCTGCCGCCCAGGTACTGGGCCTTATTTAACGGGGTGGTGAAGAAAAAGTCATGGATCCCCGCGCTGAAATCCCGGGCCACGGCCCGGCCCGCCATGATCATGGTGAACAGCACCCCCACCAAAGTATAGCTGGCCAGCAGCCTGGCGATGACTATCGGGGCGTTGTGCCATTCCTTGCCGAAGGAGATGTACAGAAAAGTGACGCCCGGCCTGGTCCCGGACAGGAAGATGAAGGTCCCGAAAGCCAGCAGTCCGGCGAAGATATAGAAGGCCGGGCTTTTAAGCTGGTCCTTCAGCTCTTTTAGATAGATCGTTTTGAACATGGCGGCCGCCTATCTCTTAAGGTTTTGAAAATAGACGTCCTCCAAGGTGGCCGGCCGGGGGGCGAACCCGTCCCCGGGATCATTGGGGTGGTGGACCCTGATGAATGTCTTTCCGGCGAACAATCGGGAGGAGAGCAGGCGGTATTTTGCCTGGTATTGGGGAATTTCGGGCTTGGGGATCTCCTTCTCCCAGACCTTTCCTTCCAGGGACCGGATGGCCTCCATGGTTTTGGCCTGAAGCACGATGCTCCCCTGGTCGATGATGGCCAGGTTGGGGCAGAGGTCAGACACGTCGTCCACGATATGGGTGGAGAGGATCACCACTTTGTCCTGCCCGATCTCGCTTAAAAGATTGTGGAAACGCACCCGCTCGGCCGGATCCAGTCCGGCGGTGGGCTCGTCCACTATTATCAACTGGGGATCGCCCAGCAGCACCAAAGCGATGCCGAAACGCTGTTTCATGCCCCCGGAAAATGTCCCCAGCTTCTGTTTCCGCTGTTCCCAAAGGTTCACCCGCTTCAAAAGCTCCTCCACCTTAAGCTTCCGGGCCTTCTTGTCCCTGATCCCCTTGAGCAGGGTGAAATGATCCAGCAGAGATCCGGCGCTTTCCTTGGGATAAAAGTCAAAGCTCTGGGGAAGATAGCCCAGCACCTTCTTCACCGCCATCTTATCCTGGAGCACATTGACCTCTCCAAAGGAGATCTCCCCGGAGTCGGGCTCCTGAAGGGTGGCGATGGTCCGCATCAAGGTGGTCTTGCCGGCGCCGTTGGGGCCCAGCAGGCCGAACATCCCGGTGGGCACTTCCAGCGACACGCCATTCAGGGCTGCCACCCCGTTGGAGTATTTTTTGGACAGATTGCTGATGGAAAGGTTCATCGGTGGATCTCCTAAATTTCAGGTGGCTGTTTTTGGGCAACTTCATCGGTATCAACAAGTACTACGAAAATGGTTGTAAAATGTTTCCTTTATCCGGAATAACAATGCCCGAATGAAAGATCATTCGGGCATTGTTATAATTAAATATTGTCTTATTTGCCGTAATAGATAATGAACCCCAAAACCAAAGCCACCACATCAAATACCGCATGGGCCGTGACAGCCTCCATGGCATTTCTCTTCCGCAGGTAGACCAGGCCGTCAAGGAACCCGATGATGGCGGTGGAAATTATTCCGGAGGTCCCCTGATAGGCATGCCCCAGGCCGAACATCAGCGAGAAGAATATCAGGGCAAAGATCAGGCCCGGTTTCCGGAAAGCTTTTTCGAACCGGGTCAGGACGAATATCCGCCAGAGCTCCTCCAAGAACCCGCCCTTGAAAATGCCCAGGAACAACAGGATCGGGAAATAATACAACCTGCTGAACAGGTACTTTATGTTTTCCCCTTCGGCGGCGGGCAGCAGGGAATCCAGCACCGGGCTGATCAGAAGGGTATCCAGGGCAAAGATGCCGATCCCGAACAAGGCGCCGATGGCTATCTGCTTGCCCAATTTGTTTCCATTGAATCCCAGGGAACCGAAACTCTCATTGGCCAGCTTGAGCAGATACCAGACCAGCAGGAAGGTGAAAACCCCCACTACCAAAATGTACAGCGAAGCCTGTGGCAGGTTCTCGCTCAATTTGGGCATAAGACCCAGTTGTTCGGCCAGCGAAGGTTTGGCGGAGATATAATTGAATAATTTTTGGATCCATCCCAGGGAGATTATGCCCAGGGACAGATAGACCGCATTTTTGACCGTAATTTTGCTCATATGGCCCCCATAGTTTTCAATTAAGGGTGGTGATCATATAACCATATCAAATTACGCCAGCCGGACAGTTAATGTTTCACCGGTCAGGGCTTATTCTGTCCTGGAGGTTACTGATCAGCGCTCGGTATTCCTCCCGGGAAAGCAGAACTTCCCGTTCGTTCTGGTTGATGGGCTGGCCGGGGTCGTCGTCAAAGAACCGGGGGAACAGGTGGCAGTGAACATGGGGCATGATGTTTCCCCAGATGCAGTAATTGATCTTGGCCGGGCGGTAGATGTCATTCAGCGCTTTGGCCGTCAGGGAAACTTCATCCCAGAACCCCGCCCGCTCTTCAGTCTCCAGTTCAAAAAGCTCGGTGGCGTGTCGCTTTAAGACCAGGGTGGTCCAGCCTGGCATATGCTGGTTCTTGTTCAAGCGAACAATGGAGTGCTTCAGCTCAATCACCTTGTAGCTGTGGGGATTCTCCTCCATCCCGCTTTCAAGGCACATCGGGCAGTTCTGGCCGGATTTCAGCCGGGCCCATTCCCCGGGAGTTTTCCAATTCATAATATCATGATCCTCTTATATGTGACAATAAGAATTAACTATACAATTAAACGCGGTGGAAAATCAAGTCCCGGGTGCCACCTGTTTTACTGTATCCAATATCGTTGGTTTTGTGACCGGTGGCAACAAGCGCAAAACCCAAAAACCACTTGACATAAGGCCTTTTTTGGGGTAAATTAAATCAATGAAGTCAAGCCGGACCGCTGGCAGCGGAGCGGCGGGTACTTTGATACTCAGAAAAATATAATGGAAGAAAAATGAATCATAAGCCCATCGAGATCCAACTGGACGGCCAGCGGGTGCCAGCCAAGGCGGGGGAGCAGGTCCAGGCCATCTTCAAGAAGTACCTGGACAAATCCCCGGCCAAGATCCTGGCCGCCAAGATGAACCAGCAGCTGGTCAGCCTGGATGCCACCGTACATTCCAACTGCCGGCTGGAGCCGGTGTTCTATTCCGACCGCGAGGGGATAGCCCTTTACCGCCGGGCCGCCTGCCTGATCCTGTACGAGGCCATCAAGGAACTATATCCTTCGGCCCGGGTGGTGGTGGGGCAGTCGCTGGCCAACGGTTACTATTTTGATTTCGGCGGGGAACAGCCGCTGGACGAAGATATTTTGGGCAAGATCGAGGCCCGGATGAGGCTGATCGTTTCCGAGAACCGGCCCTTCGTCAAGGAGACCATCTCCATCGAGGAAGCCAAGGAGTATTTCGAGGCCGAGGGCTATTCCGACAAGGCCAAACTGCTGACCACCATCCGCCTGACCGAGGTCCGCCTGGTGGGCTGCGGGGTGTTCAAGGACATCTACCACGGGCCGGTGGTGCCGGGAGCCGGCCTGATCGACCGCTTTGAGCTGACCGTGTATCCCCCGGGCTTCGTGCTGCGCTTTCCCCAGCAGCGCAATCCGGGACGGATCCCGGAGATCTCCCCCCAGACCAAGCTTTTCCAGATATACAAGGAGACCAAGGACTGGAACCGGATCCTGGGGGTCAACAACGTGGGCGAGCTCAACGAATTGTGCCTGTCGGGGCAGATGAGCGAGCTGATAAGGATCGCCGAGGGCTTTCATGAGAAGAAGATAGTGGAGGTGGCCGACCGGATCACCGCCCAGCGCCAGCGGGTCAAATTAGTGCTGATCGCCGGGCCATCGTCATCGGGCAAGACCACCTTCAGCAAACGGCTAATGATCCAGCTCAAGGTCAACGGGCTGCACCCCATCGCCCTGTCCACCGACAACTATTTCCTGGGACGGGAGCAGACCCCGCTGGGCGAGGACGGCAAGCCGGATTTCGAGTCCTTAAGCGCGGTGGACCTGGAGCTGTTCAACAAACAGATGTCGGAGCTGCTGGCGGGGGAGGAAGTGGCCGCCCCGGTCTACGATTTCCATACCGGCCAGAGGTCGGACAAGACCGGAAGATTCAAGCTGGGTCCGGACGACATCCTCTTGGTGGAGGGCATCCACGGGCTGAACTCAAAGCTGACCCGCTCGGTGCCGCCCGAAAGCAAGATCAAGGTCTACATCAGCGCGTTGACCCAGCTTTGCCTGGACAACCACAACCGGATCAACACCTCGGACGTCCGGCTGATCCGGCGCATCGTGCGGGACCGGCTGTTCCGGGGCTACCGGGCCGACCACACTTTAAAGGTTTGGTCCGCGGTCCAGCGGGGCGAGGAGCGCAACATCTTCCCCTTCCAGGAAGAGGCTGATATCATCTTCAACTCCACTTTGATCTACGAGCCGGCCGTGCTGCGGATGTACGCCGAGCGGTTTTTGATGGAAGTGCCCACCGACGATCCCGCCTTTTACGAGGCTTATAGGCTGCAGAGGTTTTTGCAGATGTTCGTGCCGGTGTTCGCCGACGAGGTGCCGCATACGTCGATACTGAGGGAGTTCATAGGGGGAAGTACGTTTGAGTACTAATAAAAGCATCTTGTCATTATTTGGCAAAAGGCTTTTCGTTATCATGAAATGCAATAGACATTGTTAAAGGATAGTTAAATGAAAAAATTATTGCAAAGTCTATGTATTTGTTTCATAGCAGTTACTGCCATTGGTTGTTTTAAGACAACTAAAACAGTAAATGAATATGAGTTGTTAAAAAAATACAATGCTATTATTGATAGTGAATTTAAAGGGTGGCATATTGTAAAACTTGAAGAGCTTCATAAAGATGATATCCTACTTTGGAAACGTTATCGCAAACCAAATGAATATCCCGGTATAGCGATAGGTAAATATAATGATAATAGAGTACAGACGGCTTTATTGATTGGGCGAAATATTGATAACAAAAAGCAAGCAAAACTATTATTGGTCGAAGATAAAAATATACCAATAAAAATATTATATGCGGATACTACAGGCAACCATTCTTATCCTACAATCCATACTCTAACACAAGGAATATATACAGATATTTATGACAAAACCATAAATATTGAAATACAACATGACTGCATTGCCTATGAGCATATCGAAGCGTCGGTAACCGTTTATTATTATGATAATGGTAAATATAAGAGTTTGTTAATTTCTGATTAATTTACGTAAAGTAATTGACGTAATACTAAAAGCCCTATGCAATAATTTGCGCAGGGCTTTTTATCTTTTAGAATTTGTTTGTCAAAACAACCCGTTTCAGTTTCGTTCCACTGCCTTCAACTCAAATATCTGTCCATCCCCGGAAACCCCGTACTGCAGTAGGTATAAATACCTCCGGTCCTTTACCACCTGCCCCAGTTCCTCCGGGTAGCGCCCGTTGAGCATCTTGTATATCTCGATCTCCTGCTGGTACTTGCTGTGGGCAGATTTCAAAAGCAGTTCGTCCACCAGGTTGATCCTGGAATCCAGCAACAGGCTGATCTTGTATCCCCCGAAGACCGAGGCAGTCAAAAAGATCAGAACTATACCAATGGTGGCCATCATGGTGGTGGCCGGCCCCACATATTTCAACAACGGGGACGGAGCCTTGGGCTTGGGCGCGGGCAGGGAAGCGGTCTCGGTGACCTTGCGCTCGATCATCCCCAGCTCGAACAGATGGAACAAGGCGTTGAAGGTCCGGAAGCGCCCGAACCCAGAGAGCTGGATCATCTCCGAGATGGTCCGCTGGCCGTCGATGAATTCCATCATCTGTTTGGCCTCGGGCAGGGCATCGTAGGGCAGTATGCCGTCGGGCTTGATCAACAGCACTATGTCTTCCGACGGTATGGCCATCTTTATCCGGGGCCACTCGTCCTTGCGGCGCATGGCTTCCATCAAGAGCGTAGCCGGCGGGATGGTAAGCTTGGTGCGGCTCTTGGCGTAGAGGTCGGCCTGGGCATCGAATGTATAGTGGGCGTCGCTCCAGGTGAAGATGTCGTCGATCACCTCCTGGATCTTGAAGGCGATCACCCCGAACAGCTCCTCCTCGGTCATGATCTGCTCCTTGAGCATCACCTCGTCTATGCTCAGGTTGGTGTCCTTCTGGATCTGGGTCAGCTTTTGAATGGCGGCGGGGTCCAGCTTCTTGGAGCGGAACAGGTAATCCTGCAACTGGTCCTGCTTGCCCTGCCGGCCGTAGACCGCGGCGGTGATGTCGCCGTTGGCGAAAGCGATGGAGGCGGTGTCGGTATGATGGTCCAGCAGCAGCACCCCGGTCTTCTGGCTGGTGGAGATGAATTGGATGACGTCGGCCAGGCCGAATTCTTTTACATTACCTTCCATGGACATCCTCCTTTGATTTATGGGTCGGCGGGGCCAGTATTCCGGCATGTTTCAGGAAGACAATCCAAGTAAATAACCAGCTCAGGGTCAACAGGCTCATCATCAGCCAGCCCGGGCCGGTCTGAAATAGGTAATACTGCAGGTCCTGGGGGAAAAGCAAAAGATTCAAGCCGCAGAGTATGGCATATATTCCGCCCCAAAGAAAGGCCAGCAGCAGGGCCAAAGCCGTCATGTTCTCCAGCAGCAGTACAGATCCCGGAACCAGCAGGTTGGAGATAACACCGGTCCAAACCTTGCGTCTGACCTTTTTTAACTTCAACTTGGCGGTCATTGTTTCCTGCAATTCCGGCGAAGTGGCGGCCGAGATCACCTGGTGGCAATCGGGGCATAGCAGGTCCTGCTGGGCGGATGTCTTCTGGCATTGGGAACAGGCCGCCTTGCCGCAAACCGAACAGCGAACCGTTGCCGGGCCCTTAAAAAAGACTATCACCACTATCAGCGCCAAACACAGCAGCGCCAGCCCCAGCCATCCAGGCAGCCACAGGTTTAAGCCCGTCAGGCTGGCGGACTCAGCCGGGCTGAAGCCCGACAAAGGGTCCAACCCCAGCCAGACCTGGCCCCAGAAATAGGAGGCGGGAATCAATTCGTCCAGCACCAGTCCGGCATCTTGGAATCCGGCTCTCGCTGATATTCCGTCCCGGTCCAAGGTCAGGGCGTATTCCCGTTCCTGGTCGGCGGCCTTGAAATTCACCTGCTTAAAATATACCTGGGCCAGATTGTAATGGGGCAGGGCCGCCGCCGGATCGGCCTGGATGGCCTGACGGTAAAAGTCAGCGGCTGAATATAGTTTTCCCTGGTAAAACAACAAATTACCCAGGTTGTTCAAGGCTTTGGAATTCTGTCCCCCGGCCGCCAGCAGGGTATCCAGGTATTGCCGGGCCTGAGCAAAATTGCCGGCTCGTTTTTCCATCAGGGCCAGGCAGAACAGAGGAGTCAGGTCGTCAGCGCTTTGCTGCTGATATTCCGCCATTTGCGCCTTGAGTCCGGCATCCGGTCCAGACTGGTTGGCCCGGGCCACTGTCTGCAGATGATCATCATTAAGATTGACGAACAGATGCCTTCCGGCGGTCAAACCCAGACCGGCGGCCGCCAAAAGGACCACCGCCAAAAGCAATAAGACCTTTTCCCTGCGGGAGGCGTAAACCGAGGCCGCGATGGCCAGCAGGGCCGCCGGCAGCGCCAGACTGATGAACCCCAAGATCAGACATAAAGAAACCAGCAGAGCGGCAGTGATCAGGCGGCGGCTGTATTTGGGCATGGCCTCCGCCAGCAGGTCGCTGAAAACATGGTGCAGGTACGGCAGGTATTTCACCGCTAAAAACAGCAGGAAGATAAGGCTGGAAATCAAAAGAAAAATTGAGACCAGGATCAAGGCTTTGGCGGTAAAACTCAACTGGTGCCAGAAATATTTTTGGGCGTAGTTAAAGTTTTGCCAGGAATCCTTGAGGGCCTGGCTGAATCCGGACCGGCTCTGCTGGATCATAAAATCATTATAGATCAGCCCGGGATAAGCGGGATCGGCCTTGAGGGCCAGCTGGGAATAGCGGTAAGCCATGGTCCGATTCCGTTCCCGCAAGGCCTGGCGCGAAAGATTCTTAAGATATCCGGCCTGCAGGGGCAGACGGATATCCAATGCCGCGGCCTTGGCCAGGGCCGAATCAGCCAGATCCAAAGCTTGTTCAATGGAATCGCCCCCGCTTGCTTCGGGGTAAACGCCCAAAGCCGCCTGGCTTTTCTGCCACAACAGGGGCCA
Organism: uncultured bacterium; assembly: GCA_963780225.1. GTDB lineage: Bacteria > Edwardsbacteria > AC1 > AC1 > EtOH8 > UBA5202. Next base: position 11,434 of record CAWAAX010000012.1, read on the forward strand.
GTCCAGCAGACGGTAAAAGGCCTGGCTGTCGGCCGAAACTTTCGCGGGCACCACCGTTTGGACAGGCGGCGCTTCCTGGGTTTCTTCCTCCCCGTCCTGGGAAAAGCAGGGAACTGCGGACAGGATCAGGACGGTCAGGAACAACAGAATTCTTTTTTTCAGCATAAATGGATTTGGGTTGTAAGTTTTATAATCATATGTAAAATGATAGGTTAAAGCACGCCATAAGTCAAGCAAAAAATCCAAAATATTTCCAGGACCTTGTGTAAATGTTTTTTTGGTGTTATACTGATTTGATGAACATCATCAACGGGCATTGGCGCAGGCCCGGACAGGGAACTTTCATGGCAGATAGTAAGCAAAGGACGATCATGGACAAGATAGAGATACCGGTCAGTGGAATGCACTGCGCTTCCTGCGTCAACAACGTGGAGCAATATCTCAAGCGGCTGAAGGGGGTGCAGGCGGTGGCGGTTAACCTGGCCACGGAAAAGGCCATGATCGAATACGACCCCGGACTGATCACGGTCCCGGCAATCGTGCAAGCAGTGAGAGATGCGGGGTACGAGGTTCCCGAAACGCAGGCCGTCGCGGAAGGTGCCCGGCCGCTTCAAGCCCAGTTGTTGGAGGGACAGCGGGATAAATATTATCTGTCTCTCAAAAAAAGGTTTCTGTTTGCCTTGGCATTTTCCGTTCCTTTGTTCCTGGGCGGGATGCACATGTTCCTGCCCTTCCTGCCCGGCTGGCTGCACAGTCCCTGGCTGATGCTGGCCCTGGCCGCCCCGGTCCAGTTCTTCTCGGGCTGGCTGTTTTACAAGGGACTTTGGGCCTCGGTCAAAAGGCGCAATGCGGACATGGACACCCTGGTGGCGGTGGGCACCTCGGCCGCCTTCGGCTACAGCCTGCTGGCCACGGTGTTCCCGGGTTTCTTTGCCCAGGCCGGACTGCAGCAGGCCTATTATTACGATTCCTCGGCGGTGATCATCACTTTGATACTGCTGGGCCGGATGCTGGAGGCCGGGGCCCGGGGCAGGACCTCCCAGGCCATCAAGCGCCTGATAGGACTGCAGGCCAAAACCGCCCGGGTGGTCAAAGATGGCCGGGAGACGGAGATTCCCATCGGGCAGGTGGCAGCCGGGGACATCATCTCGGTCCGGCCGGGCGAGCGGGTGGCCGCCGACGGCGTGATCCTGGAGGGTTTCTCGTCCCTGGACGAATCCATGATCACCGGGGAAAGCATTCCGGTTGACAAGGCGTCCGGGGACAAGGTGACCGGAGGCACCATCAACAAGACCGGGGCCTTCCGGTTCCAGGCCCAAAAAGTGGGGCGGGAGACCGTGCTGGCCCAGATCATCAAACTGGTGGAGGAGGCCCAGGGCAGCAAGGCCCCCATCCAGCGGCTGGCCGACAAGATCGCCTCGGTCTTCGTCCCCATCGTCATGGCCGTGGCCGCCTTGACCTTCATCCTGTGGCTGATATTCGGTCCGTCCTTCAACCTGGCCCTGATCAACGCGGTGGCGGTGCTGGTGATCGCCTGCCCCTGCGCCCTGGGCCTGGCCACTCCCACCGCCATCATGGTGGGGACCGGGCGTGGGGCGGAACTGGGCATCCTGATCCGGCGGGGGGAGATCCTGGAAAAGGCCGGGAGCCTGGACACCATCGTCTTCGACAAGACCGGGACCCTGACCACCGGAAGGATCACCGTCACCAATGTGGCGGTGTCGCCGGATCTGGACGAGGAGCAGCTGCTGGCCCTGGCCGCCTCGGCCGAAAGTTTTTCCGAACATCCCATCGGCCAGGCGGTGGCCGACTATGCCCGGATGAAGAGAATTGAAATCCCCAGCTCTTCCGGCTTCAAAGCCCTGCCCGGCGCGGGGCTGAGTTGTCAGGTGAACGGCAGAGCGGTTGTGATAGGCAACCGGGTGCTGATGGATCAGACCGGGGTGGATTTTCCCACCTTGGAAAAATTAGCCGCCCGGCTGCAGCAGGAGGGAAAGACAGTCATCTATATGGCCGTAGATGGAGCCCCGGCCGGGATAATTGCGGTGGCCGATACCCTTAGGGATAACGCCCCCCAAGCCGTTTCCAGCCTGAAGGCCTTGGGGCTGAAGACCGCCATGATCACCGGTGATCATAAGGAAGTGGCCTCGGCCATCGCCGGACAGCTGGGGATGGACAAAACCATCTCCGAGGTCCTGCCCCGGGATAAGGCGGAGGAGATCAGGAAACTGCAGGCCGGAAGTTCGGTGGTGGCCATGGTGGGCGACGGCATCAACGACGCCCCGGCTTTGGCCCAGGCCGATATAGGAATTGCGATGGGCCGGGGAACGGATGTGGCCATAGAATCGGCCGATGTGATCCTGATGGGGGATGACCTGAACCTGATCCTCAAGACCATCCGGCTGTCCCGGTCCACCCTGAAGGTCATCAAGCAGAACCTGTTCTGGGCCTTCTTCTACAATGTCATCGGGATTCCCATTGCCGCCGGACTGCTCTATCCTTTCTTCGGCATATTGCTCAACCCGATGTTCGCAGCTTTGGCCATGGCCTTTTCCTCGGTCAGCGTGGTCAGCAACAGTCTTAGGCTGAAGCGCTGGAAGTAAAATTATAGTTACCAAGGAATTTGATCAATAACAGGATCATAGAATACGCCCATAATACTATTATAAGGAAACCAGGAATACAGGAATCTATAAAGGCTTTTCCAGTCTATGACTCATGGTTTCATGGATTCATGGATTCCTAATAAAAATGCTCACATCTATTATAACAAACAAAGAACCCGGCCTTTAACGGCCGGGTTCTTGTTTTAAATGTCGTGTAAGACCTGCTACGCTCTTTATTCTTTTTATGTGGAGTGGAGACTTTTGCCCCGGTTGTTCGATCCAGACAACCTGCATTCCTGCTTTTAACGCCCCCTGGACGTCGTTCTTCAGGTCGTCCCCCACATGCAGGGCAGAGCCGGCCGGGCATTCCAAGGCCTTTAAGGCCAGCTGGAAGATCTTAGCGTCCGGCTTGCGGGCTATTGTCTCGTCCGAGAACAGGGCAACATCAAAATATTTCAGCAGACGGTATCTGGTCAGCAGTTTTCTCAAAACGAAACCCGGGGTGCGGCCGGTGTTGCAGATCAGGCCGATCTTATATCCGTCCTTGCACAATCCCTGCAAGACCTGATCGGCTCCTTTTATCATCCGGGGCGGGTACAGCAGAACAGCCTTAGCGTAATGCTCACCGATCTCCCTTATAGCCACGGAATTCAGAGCCTTGACCAGTCCCGGCTGGGCCAGGTTAAGGAAAAGATTTACCTGATCATCGAAAGAAATGTCCCTGGCCCGCTCCCATTTTTTCCGGCAGCTTTCCCAAACCGCATGATGGGCCAGTTCCAGCTCTTTCCGGGACACATCAAAGCCGGCCCGGCGCAGGATGTGATGCGCCCGTTCCACCCGGTAAACAGAGCGCTTTTTGTCCAGAGCCTTGGAGTCGGCTATCAGGGTCTCCCAAAGATCAAAGGTTATCGCTTGGTGCATAATAAATTCTACAACCTCAGAGAGACAGGATTATAAATGTTCAGGCCACGGGAAAATGGCATCTATGCTTTACGCTCATTATTCTATTTCTATTGCCACGAGCTTTAGCTCGTGGCTGAAGGAGCAAAAATAATCTCTTGGGGTTTCAACCCCGCTTGTCGGCCTGCGGCGGAGATGGTGAATTCATATTCTGATACAGACAGAGTAATCTCTTTAATTGCCTCTTTGGGGCTAAAGCCCTCTGGGTTAATATGATTGCTTGCCACGGCCTTAAGGCCGTGGCAATATGGTTGACCCTGTTGGCAGAAATGCGAAAACACGGAAAAACACAAAAGGTCAAACATTTCGCCGGTTTCGTGTGTTTTTCACCATTATCAGGGTAGTGCCCATAGGCGGATAGGCGTGGGGAAGATCTTAGGGAAAGTACTCTCAGGCCGACAGCTCGTCCAGTTTGGCGGACAGGGCCGCCTGCTCCTTTTCGCTCAGGGGCAGGTCGTGGCAGGTAAGAGAGAATAACAGCAGGGTGATCCGGGAAAGATCGCTGCGGCAGACCGACAGCACCTGGTAGTTGCCGGCCAGGGCCATTACTCTGACCAACAGATCCGAGCCCGAAGGCAGGGCCACCGCCAGGGCGGTATACTGGTCCTGGTCCGAGGTCATTTGAAGGTTCTGCAGTCGGTAGCTTATTTTATTTAAACCGGGATCCTGTTTTTCGATCTGCCGCCAGAGCTTGAGCTGGGAAAAGACCGCGCTGTCAGGGATCTCGGGGTTCAGCAGGCATTTGTCCCCCAGGTTATAGAACAGGGATTTGATCTCCATCACCGGCAGCTTCTCCTGCTGGGCCAGCTCCACCACCGCCGCCAGCCGCATCTGGCGTAAGGCCCGGCTGGTGCGGTCAAAAATCCTGAGCCGGGGGCCAAAGATAGGGATGTTCCGGATTGTCCGTTCTACGATGGTGTAGATCTCCTCCTCGTTAAACAAGCCGCCGGCGGGGAACAGGATCTTGCGGTCTATCCAAATGTCGATGATGGATATCTCCTGAATAACTTCATGACCGTTCTGGCTGTGGCTTAAATGGCTGGGCTTGTCGGGCATGGCCGCCGAAAGGCCTGGCACAGCGGAGAGGGCGGCCACCAAGTTCAAACCCTGTCCGGCATCGGCCCCTGAGGCCACTGCGATCAGCTTGAAATTATCCGGGGCGTGGGGATGGATGTATCCCTGGGGGATCTTCAGCTCCCGCTCCTCGTCCAGCATGGGGGGCACTATCTTCCTTCGGACCAGTTCCACTCCCGGGGTGGGCCCCAGGGCTTCCCGGGAAGTGGGCGGAGATTTGATCCTGGCCTCCAGGCTTTTGGCGGCCTGGGAACCCAGGGGCTTGTCGTCCTGTCCGGTGATCTCCAGATGGTAGACCGACAGCTTGTCGGTGGTAAAATAGGCGTAGTCGTCATAGCGGCGGTACCCGGGCAGTTCCTGGTCGATCAGCCGCAGCAGCAACTCGTAGGTCAGCCAGGTCTCTTTGGTGATTATGGTCAGGGCTGTCAGTTCCTTGTGGCCGAAGGGAATCGGTCCAATGTCGATCTCGGTGGCCGAAAGCCCCTGGCGGATCCGGCTTTTCAGCTGGAAGTTGACCAGTACTTGGTGGGCAATGGCCTCCAGCGGCCTTTGGTTGATGTAGGATTCCTGGCGGGCCACGAAGAACTTTATGGCCTCGCCGTTGTCGCCCATTATTTCCTTGAGGTCCTGCTCGTTGACCTGTTTCTTCAGCGCGTCGGTGACGGCGGTGAAGGCGTAGAGCCGCCGCGATTCCTGGCGCTGCAGGGTCTTCTTGGCCTCGTCGTCGGCCGCGATCCGGGCCAGCCGTTCCTGGACCTTGCCCCGGGCCCGGTCCAAAGCCTGCTTGGTCAGGTTGGGGCTGACCTCCACCTCCATCAGGATCACCCCCAGCTTCTGGCGCTCCCGGCGCAGGATGAAGCCGTGGGTGTAGGCGATGTTCAGCCCGGCCTCGTGCACCGTTCCCAGGCAGGCGTCGGCCAGGCCGGCCCAGTCCGGGGCCAGCACCCCGAACAGCAGGGATGGCAGGGCCTCGGTTTTTTCCTCCTGCTGTACTTTTTCGGTGATGACATGGGCGGTGCCGGGGGACTGCTCATCTTCACTTAAAAGGCGGACCAGCAAGGCCCGCTCCTGGGCGGTCAGTCTTTCGGCATAAGCCGTGCCCAGGCGGATCTGGCGGTTATACTCCGCGATCTGGCGGGGCTTAAGCCCGGAGTCCAAAAGATAAGGGGATAGTAAGGAAAGCTTCATAACTTCTAATCATACCAATTTATCGGATAAAGTCAAGAGAAAAAGAAAGATCTGAGCGGTGAAGCCGGCCCGGAGGACAGGACCATAAATTCGCCAGTCCTTTTTATTTTTTACCAATTGACAGACATATTTTAAGATGTTATCATACAAGGTTAAAGGAAATGCCCAAAAAACATTGGGGAGGGAACATGAGAAAGATCACTTCTTTCATGGCCGTGGTGTTGGCGATCGCAGGCCTGTCATCCGCCGCCGAGGTAACCATTGACGGCAGCCGGCTGGAGGCCTCATCCCGCAATGCCAAGGCTGCGGGCCAGGCCGCCCGGTTGTCCGGCTCGTTTACCTACGGCGCCGCCGAATATTCGGTGCCGCTGCCCCCGTCAGCCGACCGGGTGAAGATGGAGCTGTCGTTTGACAACCAGAGCGGCAAGTGGCTGAAGATGTACGTCTACAACTACGGCACGGTCTACGACGACCCCAGCTACCGCAATCAGAAACTGGCCCCCAACTGGCGGCTGTGGCAGGCCACCAACGGCACCGGCAGCTGGAACACCAAAAACCCCGAATATCTTTACACCACCTCCTCCGACGGCAGGCTGGACTATCTGGGCCCGGACAACCGGCTGAGGATCCTGTTCTATGCCGACGGCGGCGTGCCGTACCTGGGCGACGGACGTTTTTTGATCAGGCAGATCAAGATCACCTATTCCTCCAGCGAGGCCGTGGCCTCACAGGTCATCACCTCAGCCGACGCCTGGATAGAGGGGGATTATCTGCTGGTCCGGGGCACGGGCAAGGGCAAGACCAAGATCGACCTGCCGGGTTACGAAAGCATGACCAAGTCCCAGGCCCTGAGGGCGGCCCGGGTGACGGCCTACAAGAACCTGGGGATAGCCCTGGGCAGGATATCGCCTAAAGGAGGGACGGCCAATATTCCGGGGGCCAAGGTCCGGTCCACCAGGATGTTTGAGGATTACAGTGCGGAGATAATACTGGAAGTGCCGCTGGCCAGCCTGCAGAAGTAAAAGGCGAATAGAGGGTACATCTATAAGGAAACCAGGAATGCAGGAATACTCTTGGGTGTTTTTTAATTTCAGGGATGATGATTTAATCACTAAATATCAATCTGTTTAATAGTTCGGCAGAGCCTGCCCTGAGTGGTGTCGAAGGGCTCACTACAACGTCTGCGGATGGTTCCGCTTTTCAATTACTTTTCATTCTATATAACAACCGATGGATCTGCTCAACAATCTCAATCCTCCCCAGCGCGAGGCCGTCACCTATCTGGACGGCCCGGTGCTGATATTGGCCGGGGCCGGCTCGGGCAAGACCCGGGTGCTGACCCACCGTCTGGCCTACATTACCGGCACCGGAGCCTGCGCCCCCTGGAACATCCTGGCGGTCACCTTTACCAACAAGGCGGCATCGGAGATGAAACAGCGGGTGGCTGCTCTTTTAAAGCGACCGGCCGAAGGCCTGTGGATCGGGACCTTCCATTCCGTCTGCGGGCGGATCCTGCGCCAGGACGGCTTTAGGCTGGGCTACGGCCGGGACTTCACCATCTACGACGAGTCGGACAAGCTGTCGCTGATCAAAAGGATCATGGCCGACCTGGCCATCCCCGAGCGCCGGGTCGCTCCCCGGGCTGTGATCTCCCGGATCTCCGGGGCCAAGGACCAGATGATAGGGCCGGAGGAATACCAGAAGACGGCCTACGACTTCTTCGAAAAGGAGGTGGCCCGGGTCTATCCCGCCTACCAGCAGGCTTTGCTGAGGAACCAGGCCATGGACTTTGACGACCTGCTGGTCAATGCGGTGCGGCTGTTCCAGGAGAACCCCGGCACCCTGGAGGAATACACCGAAAAATTCAAGCATATCCTGGTGGACGAATACCAGGACACCAACCACACCCAGTACCTGCTGGTAAAGCTCCTTTCAGTCAAGAACCGGCGGCTGTGCGTGGTGGGAGACGACGACCAGTCCATCTACGGCTTCAGGGGGGCCGACATCCGCAACATCCTGGAGTTCGAGAAGGATTTCCCCGAGGCCAAGGTCATCCGGCTGGAACAGAACTACCGCTCCACCAAGACCATCCTGGAATGCGCCAACCAGGTGGTCAAGAACAACCTGGGCCGCAAGGGCAAGAACCTGTGGACCGAGAATGCTTCCGGGGACAAGGCCTCCCTGTGGCAGGCCTGGGACGAGCGGGACGAGGCCGACAAGATCTGCCTGAACATCAAATCGAACATGGCCCAGGCCTCGCTCAAGGACATGGTGGTGCTGTACCGCACCAACGCCCAGAGCCGGGCCCTGGAGGACGCCTGCCGCCGCTATTCCCTGCCCTACCTGATAGTGGGCGGGGTGAAATTCTACGAGCGCAAGGAGGTCAAGGACCTGATGGCCTATCTTAAGGTGGCGGCCAACCCCGCCGACGGCGTCAATTTAAAACGGATAGTCAACGAGCCGCCCCGGGGCATCGGCGACACCAGCCTGATGCGGATAGAGGCCTGGGCCGCCGAAAGCAAGCTCTCCCTTTACCGGGCTTTGGAGCAGGCCGACCAGGTGCCGGGCCTGGGGCCGGGGGTAAAGGCCGCCGCCAAAGCTTTTCACGGGTTCATGGAAGAATTAAAAACCATGGCCTTGACCAAGACCGCCGAAGAAATCATCAAGGAACTGGTGGAAAGAACCTCGTACCTTAAGCACCTGCAGGGGCAGTACCCCGACTCCGAGGAGGCCGACAGCCGGGCCGAGAACGTGGGCGAGCTGGAGGCCGCGGCCAACGATTTCTGCGAACGGTCGGAGGACAAGTCACTGCCCGCCTTTTTGGCCGAAGTATCGCTGGTGGCCGACATCGATCGCTGGGACCCGCAGTCCCAGGCCGTTACTTTAATGACCATGCACAACGCCAAGGGGCTGGAGTTCGACCACGTCTACATCGCCGGGCTGGAGGACGGCCTGCTGCCGCACTCGGCCTCGGTGGAGTCCCGACAGGAGCTGGAGGAGGAGCGGCGCCTCTTCTACGTGGCCATCACCCGGGCCAAAAAGAGCCTGCATCTCTGCCTGGCCTCCTCCCGGCGCCGCTTCGGCGGGCTGATGCCGGCGGTGCCCTCGCGCTTTTTGGCCGAGCTGCCCCGCGACCTTTTGGAGATCCAGGGCCGGGCCGGAAAGACCGAGATCACCAGGGTCCCGGCCGAGGACATGGACCAGGATCTGCCGGAGACCGGGACCATCAAGGGCCAGGCCGTCCGGCATTCGGTCTGGGGCCGGGGCAAGGTGGTGGAGGTGGAGGGCGAGGGCGAGGAGATGAAGCTATCCATAGTCTTTTCCGGGGGCTTAAGGAAGAAGGTGCTGGCCAGTTTTGTGGTCAGGGATTGAATAACTTCCAGTCAAGCAAGAAGCATCCGGTCAATCCCCAAATAACTGAGCCTTTATCCGAGACACCAGGGCCATTTCCTGGTTGACCGGGAACTCAGGGTAAAAATCCAACCGTAAAAATGCGTTTTTTGAAAAGTATATTGAGAATATCCCGCAACAGCAAAAGCAGTCTGGGTTAAAAAACCCATATCAAAAAAGAAAAATTATTTGGCTTGACAGAGTATTATTTAACAGGTATATTATCAGATGATTCATCAGCCTTCATATTTAAAACTATTCCAAGACGGCCGGTTGGATGACAAGTGCCGGGAGGCCGAATCACTACTGTCTTCCTGCACGCTATGTCCCAGAGAGTGCGGAGTAAACAGGCTGGAAAACCAAAAGGGATTCTGCCGCAGCGGCCGTCTGCCCGTTGTTTCCAGCTATAACGCCCATTTGGGAGAAGAGCCGCCCATCTCGGGTACCAAAGGTTCGGGCACCATATTCTTCGCCAACTGCAATATGGCCTGCGTTTACTGCCAGAACTGGCCGATCAGCCAGCTGGGCCAGGGCCAGGAAGTGTCCTTTGAACGCCTGGCCGGAATGATGCTGGAATTGCAGGAACGGGGCTGCCACAACATCAACTTCGTCACCCCTTCGCACATGACGGCTCAGATCCTGTTGTCGCTGCGGCTGGCAGTGGAGAGGGGTTTTAATTTGCCGTTGGTCTACAACTCCAGCGGATACGATTCCCAAAATTCCCTGAAACTCATGGATGGCGTGGTGGACATTTACCTGCCCGATATCCGTTACTGCGATCCGGAGGCGGCCGAAAAGTATTCGCAGGCTCCGGACTATCCCGAGGTCTGCCGGGCCGCCCTGAAAGAGATGTGGCGCCAGGCCGGTGAACTTGAGACCGACCAAAACGAAATAGCCCGGAGGGGTATGATCGTCAGGCACTTGGTCCTGCCCAACCGGCTTTCCCAGACCAGGGAAGCGTTGGCCTTTTTAGCAAATGAAATATCTCCGTCGGTACATCTTTCCCTGATGGCCCAGTATTTTCCCGCGCATCAAACAGCGGCCATGCCGGAGATCGACCGCCGCCTGACGTCTGAGGAATACCGGCAGGCCCTGGAATGGCTGGAGGAGCTGGGATTGGAGAACGGCTGGCATCAGGAACTGGATGACAGCGGGGGCGGGCCGGCGGACCGGATAGTGAGGGAGCCATGACCAAAAAGTGCTGGGAGGAGGTCATTTGCACCCGGGAGGACTGTCCGGTCAAGCAGAATCAGGAAGACTACTGCTGGCTTTCCGAAGCCCGGGTCTGCCTGGACGGGCAGAACAGGGACATCCGGGAACGCCTGCACCAGTGCTGCCGGGACTGCCCCCATTTTCAGAAAACCTTGGAACGCAGCACCGGCCGGCGCCTCACCGACCAGGTGATGGCGGAAACCGTCTTAAAACTGCTGGAGGAGATGGGCGGGATCCATGCTGAACTGGCGGCCAGCAACCGCCAGTTGGGGCAAAAGATGAGGGAACTGGCCATCCTCAACGAAGGGACCAAGGCCCTGCAGACCACCTTGGATCTGGAGCAGGTGCTGCATATAGTTTTGACCGGGGTGACCGCCGCCCAGGCCCTGAGCCTGAACCGGGCCTTTTTGCTGCTGGTGGACGGCAATCGGAAAAATTTAGTCGGGAAGATGGCGGTGGGGCCGGGCGGGGCCGAAGAGGCCTTCAACATCTGGAACGAGCTGCAGAAATCACCCCGTTCATTCCTGGAAATGGCTTTGACCCCCTACCGCCAGGTACAGGGAAACATTTTGGTCAACCAGTTGGTGAAAAACATTTCGATCCCGTTGAACGACCGGTCCAATGTCCTGATTCAGGTTCTGGAATCAAAAAAGCCGCTGCTGGTAAACGATGCCTCCTCCCTTCCCGGCGCCCTGGAACTGGCCGGTTGGTTGAAGGTCAACTCCTTCATCATCGCCCCGCTGGTGGCTGAGCAGGAAACCCTGGGGATCATCCTGGCCGACAATGCCGTCACCAAAATGCCGATCCAGCCGGACGACGTTACTTTGCTGGAGATCTTCGCCGGACAGGTCTCGGCCTTCATCCGGAACGCCGGGCTGTACCAGAGTTTAAAGGACAAGGTGAGGGAACTGCAGCAGAGCCAGGAAAAACTTTTGAAGGCCGAGCGGATGGCGGCGGTGGGAGAGATGGCGGCGGTGTTGGCGCACGAGATCCGCACTCCTATGGTCTCCATCGGCGGGTTCATCAATTCCATGATCCGGGAAAGGCCGGAAGACCCCAAATTCGGCCAGCAGCTTAAGATCATCAGCTCCGAGATCGACCGGCTGGAGGGGGTGCTGACCGACACCCTGGAACTGTCGCGGTTCAAGGAGCCGGAGCTGGTCAGCGAGAACATTAACGATGTGGTCAAACGTTGCAGCGGTGTGTTAAAGACCGAGTTTGACCGCCAGAACATAAAGGTGGAGATGTCGCTGGAGGAAGGTCTGGCCCCGGTCTGGATAGACCGCCGCCAGTTTCCCCAGGTGCTGATGAACCTGCTGAAGAACGCCCTGCATGCCATGCCGCTGGGCGGAAATCTGTCGGTACGCACCTGGCTGGACGCCGGTCCGGAACTGGCGATCTCGATCTCCGACACCGGCTCGGGCATCCCCCGCCAGGAGCTGGAGCATGTCTTTGAGCCCAAGTTCACCACCAAACGGGGCGGGCTGGGCATCGGCCTGGCGGTCAGCAAAAAAATAGTGGAGAGCCACCGGGGCAGCATCACGGTCAGCTCGGCCGAAGGCCGGGGGACATCGTTCGTGATCCGCCTGCCTTCGGGCAATCAAACGGCAGTATAATGTTAGGGGGAATATGTAAAATTATACTTGCCACAAAGTCACCAAGGCACAAAAGTATGGCAAATTGAAGTAGATTATTAGAGTCTTAGTGTCTTAGTGGCTAAATCTAATCCCAACAAAACGGAAGGATCAGTATATGGGTAGATTGCTGGTAGTGGACGACGACCCGAACCTCCGGTTGTTATACCAAAAAGAACTGGAGGCTATGAGTCACCAGATCACCACCGCCGCCTCGGCCGAAGAAGCCAGGCAGTGCTTTGAAAGGGAAAAGCCGGAGCTGGTGGTGCTGGATCTGAAACTGACCGCCGAGGAGGGCGGCCTGGAGGCCCTGCGCTGGATGCGGGATTTTGACCCCAGGATCCCCATCATCATCAATACTGCCTACCCGGCCTACAAGGCGGATTTCTCCTCCTGGCTGGCCGATGCTTACATAGTAAAGTCCGGGAACCTGGATGAACTGAAAGTAACTATAAACAAACTTTTAACCAAAAACTAACATTAAAAGGAGAGCAAAGTGAAAAAGGTTCTGACCATTAGTTTTATGTTTATGACCGTATTATTGGTCAGCTCATCCGGTTATTCTCAGGACACGACA
>CAWAAX010000013.1:0-21312 GCA_963780225.1 uncultured bacterium
AGCCGATGTTGGAGGTCATGATGATCACCGTGTTCTTGAAGTCCACCGTCCGGCCCTGGCCGTCGGTCAGCCGGCCGTCGTCCAGCACCTGCAGCAGGACGTTGAACACGTCGTGGTGGGCCTTCTCGATCTCGTCGAACAGTATCACGCAGTAGGGCCGGCGCCGCACCGCCTCGGTCAGCTGGCCGCCCTCGTCGTAGCCCACATAGCCCGGAGGCGCGCCCAGCAACCGGGACACCGTGTGCTTCTCCATGTATTCCGACATGTCTATCCGCACCATGGCCCGCTCGTCGTCGAACAGGAACTCGGCCAGGGCCCGGGCCAGCTCGGTCTTGCCCACACCGGTGGGCCCCAGAAAGATGAAGGAGCCTATCGGCTTGTTGGGGTCGGACAGCCCGGCCCGGGACCGCCTGACCGCGTTACCGATGGACTTCAGCGCCTCGTCCTGCCCGATCACCCGCTCCCGCAGGCGTTCCTCGATCTTGATAAGCTTGGAGGTCTCGCCCTCCAGCATCCTGGTGACCGGGATCCCGGTCCACTTGGCCACCACCTCGGCGATGTCCTCGTCGTCCACTTCCTCCTTCAGGAATTTCTGGGACTTCTGGATCTCTGCCAAATGCTTGTTCTCGTGCTCCAGGTCCTTTTGCAGGGCCACCAAAGTGCCGTAGCGGAACTCGGCCACCTTGTTGTAGTCGCCCTTCTTCTCGGCCTGCTGTTCCTCTATCTTGGCGTTCTCCACCCGCTGTTTGATGTCGGAGATCTTCTTGATGATGGCCTTCTCGTTCTGCCAGTGGGCCTTCATGGTGGAGGACTTCTCCTTAAGCTCGGCCAGCTCGGAATCAATTTTGGCCAGACGTTCCCTGGAGGCCGCGTCGTGGTCCTTCTTTAAGGCCGTGCGCTCGATCTCCATCTGCATGATCCGCCGCTCCACTTCGTCGATCTCGGTGGGCAGGCTGTCGATCTCTATCCGCAGGCGGGAGGAGGCCTCGTCGATCAGGTCCACCGCCTTGTCCGGCAGAAAGCGGTCGGAGATGTAGCGCTGGGAAAGCACCGCCGCCGCCACCAGGGCCGAGTCCTTGATCCGCACCTTGTGGTGCAGTTCGTAGCGCTCCTTCAAGCCGCGTAAGATGGCTATGGTGTCCTCCACCGACGGCTCCTGCACCAGCACCGGCGCCAGCCGGCGCTCCAGGGCCGGGTCCTTTTCGATGTTCTTGCGGTACTCGTCCAGTGTGGTGGCGCCGACCATCCTCAGCTCGCCCCGGGCCAGGGCGGGCTTCAGCATGTTGCTGGCGTCCATGGCCCCCTCGGCCTTGCCGGCGCCAACCAAGGTATGCAGCTCGTCGATAAACAGTATCACCGAGCCGGCCGCGGCCTCTATCTCCTTGAGCACGGCTTTAAGACGTTCCTCGAACTCGCCCCGGAACTTGGCCCCGGCGATCAGGGCGCCAAGGTCCAGCGATACCACCTTTTTGTTCTTCAGCGTCTCGGGCACGTCGCCGGAATTTATCCGCTGGGCCAGGCCCTCGGCGATGGCGGTCTTGCCCACCCCCGGCTCGCCGATCAGTACCGGATTGTTCTTGGTGCGGCGGGACAAGACCTGGATCACCCGGCGGATCTCGTCGTCCCGGCCGATCACCGGGTCCAGCTTGCCCTGGCGGGCCAGCTCGGTCAGGTCGCGGCTGTATTTGGCCAGGGCCTGGTACTTGCCCTCGGGATCCTGGTCGGTCACCCGCTGGCTGCCACGGACATCCACCAATGCCTTCAGGATGTGATCGCGGTTGATCCCGGAGTTTTTCAGGATCTGCGCGGCTTTCCCGTGTTCCTCAGCCAGGGCCAGCAGCAGGTGCTCGCCGGAGACGTACTCATCCTTCATTTTTTCCGCTTCGGCCTGGGCCTTTTGCAGCAGCTTGTTCAGGGCGTTGGAAAGATAAGGCTGGGAGGCTCCGCCGTAAACCTTGGGAAGGTTCTGGATCTCGGCCTCCACCCTGTCTTTTAACAGGGCCGGATTGGCCCCCATCTTTTGCAGCAGGGGAATGACCACGCCATCGGGCTGGTCCAGCAGGGCGGCCAGCAGGTGCTCCGGCGCTATCTCCTGCTGATTGGCCTGTCCGGCCAGCTGGGACGCGGCCTCTATGGCTTCCTGGGATTTGACGGTGAATTTGTCCAAACGCATATTTTTGCCTTCTGTATTGTATTCAAGACAGAGGGCGATTCCTAAAAGAACCGCCCATAAAGCAATATAACCACAGATGCCTGTTTTGTCAAGGTGCCGGTTCGTTTCTTTGGACAGCGGACCTGAGTTTAAATGTTTGCCCGGACCCGGTGACCTCTGTCCCCAGCTTCCGGCATAATTGCCGCAGGCGGGTCTGGATCTCCCGGGCCTTCTTCCTCCCGGCCGGGACCGGCCGGTTGCCCACGATCTCCAGGGGAACCATCGAGACCGCTGTGATGGAATCTCCCTTAAGCTCCGCAAACAGCAGGGCGCTTTCCCGGCAGATCTGTTCCCTTTGGTCAAAGATGAAATTCCCCAGGCTGTAGGCGATCAGTCCGCCCCGGTAAAATTCCACTCCCTGCAAAACATGGGGATGATGTCCGTGCACCAGCCTGGCCCCGCAGTCTATGGCCAGCCGGCCCAGTTTTTTCTGGGTCCGGACCGGTTGATCCTTGTACTCAAAGCCCCAGTGGAATGAGGCGACGATGATGTCACAGGAATCGCGGATGGCCGCAATGGAACGGGCCACGCAGGCCGAGTCGGCCGGAGCTATCAGACCAGCACCATAATCCCTGGCAATGTCCAAAAGATAAGGTTCGCAAAAGGCCACCAGCCCTATCTTTTTATTTTTGACCCAAAGATATGACGGCCGGGCCAGGATCACGGTATCTCCGGATGGATCAACAATTGTTTGAGCCAGCCCGCCGTAGGCGATGCCCGCTGTGTCCAGCACCCCGGTGCAATTAAAAAGGCCCTGGCTGCCGCAGTCCAGGGCGTGGTTGTTGGCCAGGGACACCATGTCGACCCCGGCCTTCTTTAATTCTAAAGCGGCAGTGATGGTGTCGCCCTTGAAATGCCAGGGGCTGGTGCTTTGGAATTCGGCTGAGGTCAGCGGCGATTCCAGGTTGCCGATGGTGATGTCGGCTACGGCCGTCAGCGAACAGGCCCCGGCAAAAGGGTAACCAGGGCCGTACCTGTCGGACATCCTCTTAACCCCCCGGCCCAGCATGATGTCCCCGGCCAGACAAAACCGGATGACGGGATCGCTCTGCGCCCGGACCGGAGTTGTGATCAACGTCCCCGCCAGCATCGCGCCGAAAATAACTATGGCCAGTATTTTTCTCATTCTTGCGGAAGATCTTATTGGCCGAGCCGGGATACCGGAACAAAGTCAAATTCCTTTTTCGTTTTTTCCCCCGCCGTTTCCTTAAGGGCCTTGATGAAGGCCGGGCTGGCCGGGGCCAGGACAATGTACCGGCCCTTTTCCCGGCAGGCGCTCAGCGCCTTGTTCAATTGCCCAACGGCGGAAGAACGGGGATCCTTGGCTTCTATGACCATATCCGGCTTCAGGTAGCGGCATTCCAGCTGGCCGGCCAGTTCAAAAGCCAGGGAGCGGGTGGAGGGCTGTGGTTCCAGGAAGATCAGGCCCTTTTGGAGGCAGTATTTAAGAACAATGTTGCAGACCCGGGAATCCTCCAGCGCCCGGGATCCGGCCACGGCGTAAAACCCGGCGGCCTTGGGGTAAAGTTTTAAAGCCTGGTCCATCTTGGCCTTGATTTTCAGTTCCGAGTCATCCACCAGGATCGTGCCGGGGCCGGGGTCCTGGCGGGGGTATCCCTTGGGCTCCAGCGGCAGGGCCGCCAAAACAGTTTTGTTGATGTTTTTGGCCGATGCCTTGATTATCAAGGTTGCCGCCTGGGGGCAGTTCAGGAATTCCTGGGCGGTCTTGGGATCCTGGGGCGGCCAGTTGTAGATCACGATCACCATCTGCGGCTTGGCAGCGGCCGGAACGGCCTCGGCCCTTTTCCTTTTAACCAGGATATTTACCGCCAGGGTCTCCTGGAAGGCATATCTCAGCTTAAGGGTCTGTTTTTTGCTGTCCTCTTCGACCGCCACGGTCTTTAGCCCGCAGGATCCTGCCATCCGGCTCAGGCGCAGATTCAGCAGGATATAGGAAACATCCTTGCCGGCCGCTATCTGATAGAATGTCCCGGAATCGCTGGAAGCGGATATCTGTCTGATGTTCAGGCTGTCATCCTTCAATCCGGACAAGGCCTGGTCAAAGGCCTTAAGCCCTCCGGCCTCCCGGGCAAAGGAGACGGGGCCGGGCCGCGGGAGCTTCAACCCGCCACTCCACAGATATTTTATGACCAGGGCGGCGGCCACAATGGCCGCCAGGGCCAGGATCATGCCCCTGAAGTTGTTGTTTTTCTTTTTTGCCATCAGCTTATCGTGCCGGTATATTTGTTGAGATCATAGCCTGATTCTTCGGCGGCCTGGGCATGCTTCCTGACAAACTTGAATCTCCGCAGCATCCTCCTGGCCGCCATTATTCCCGGACCTTCCTCCAGCAGGGAGACCACCGTCTGCCAGTACAGCAGGGTAAGGAACCTTTCCCGGTTGAACCACAATATCCCCTGGTGCCAGTTGCATCCCAATATTTCCTGGGTCCGGGGCTGGTTCAAGAATTCTTTAAATTTGCGGTCGTCCTCCAGTATCCTGTCCATAGACGCTTCCGGGAAGACCAGGTTCTCCCACAACCAGCGCATTTGTGAGGCTGTTTCCCGGGCCACGCCCCCGGCCTGCAATGCCTCTGTTGCCCTTTCCCCGAACAGCCCTATGGAGGAAGCATCACCCAGCCCCTGCTGGAGGACCTTTTCCAGCAGGAAGGCGTATAAGAACTTGTATCCGGAATCGTCCCGCAGGGTAAACGAAAGTTCTGTTTCGGAAACAGCCTTTAAATATTTTTGTCCCAGGTGCGAGGCTCTGATGCTTTTGAGCTCCGGCCCGGCGGCCAGCCTGTAAACTAATCTGAACTGGTGCTCCGTCTGCCTGATGACATCGTCATCAGCAGATAGCGGACCATTTATCTTTTCGGCTTCTATGAAATATCTTTTCAGGGATGAGTTTTGCTGTGATATCAGGGCTGCCTGCTTTTCCGGAGAAGCCAGATATTCCCGGCCGAAGTCCGCCGCCGCCAGGGGAAGGAAAAGCCCTGATACTTCTTTAAGCACCCCGGCCAGCTTCAGCTCCCACAAGGCCCGGCCCATGTCCGGCACGCCCCGGCCCGACAGATGCCGGCACAAATTCCCGTATCCTTCCCCCTCTACCTTACGGAAGGAGGAAAGCAGATTATACTGGTAACCATTCAGGCTGAAATACAATCCTTTCTCGGCCAGCTCACCGGCCGACTTGATGTATTCCATGCCCAGAACCTCGTCCCTGAAGATGTACCAGCCGCCGGGCGCCAGCCGCAGGCGCTGGGCCAGTGTGCTTTTCCCGGCCTGCCTGTCGTTCTCATCCCGGCGCTGGCTGACCGTTTCCCGTATCCATCCCGCCGCAGACTGTAACCGGTTGTTGTAAATGAACAGGGCCTGTTCCTGCCCCTGCCCGTTGGAGTAGGCGAAAATATCCGGATGGATGTGGCCCTGTTCCGAGACCGCGTCGTAAAAGGCGAACTGGTCCACCCCGCTGAACAGATAGCGCTTTTTAAGCAGGGGAAAGATCTCCCGCTGGTGCCGTTCCATCAGGCCGGGATCCTCGGTCTCGTTCCGGTAGGACCGGCCGTACTCCATCCCGTACTTTTCGCCAAAGCCCTCCAATTGTCCGTGGCCGAACAGCGGCAGGCCGGGCAGGGTGGCCATCATGGCGCAGACCCCGAAATACTTGTCCCCCCTGCCGAAGTGGGCGGCGGCCGGCTCCTCGTCGGGGTTGCTGAGGAAGTTGACAAAGCGTTTCAGGATCTCGGGGTTGAACTCCAGCACGTTCCGGATCACCGTCCGGTAGTTGGAATTTTCCTCCTTCTTCAGCATGTTCATGAAGGCGCTGTTGTAGACCCGGTGCATCCCCAGGGTCCTCACGAAGAATCCCTCCATCAGCCAGAAGGCCTCGGCCAGCAGCAGGGTCTGGGGGGCCTCGGCGGCGATGCGGTCCACCACGGTCCGCCAGAACTCGGCCGGGAAGGCCCGCTCGAAATCCTGGCGGGACAGGCCCTGGCCGGCCCGGGAGGGAATGTCTCCGCCCGAACCCGGCTCCGGGAACCACAGCCGCTGGTAATGGCGCTTGGCCAGGGTCATGGCCGCGTCAAAGCGGATGATGGAGGAATAGCGGGCCACGTTCAGGATCTTATCCATCACCGCCTCCCGCACCGCCGGCAGCAGAAAGTTCAGCTGGGCGGTGTCGTTCCAGGGCAGGTGGGTGCCGTCGTTGCCGTGATAGATGTAGCGGGGCTCTCCCGACCCCCGGTCCAGGCGCTTGAAGACCACCGCTGCATCCCGGCGGTTCCAGTAGCCGTCCTCTATGAAAAGCCCGATGCCGGGGTCCTCCGAAAGGTCGGGGCCGTTGAAGGTGTAGCCCGGAAACGGCGGCTGGGGGGTCTGGACGAACCAGTCGGGATGCTCCACTATCCACCGGGAATACAGGCCGGTGTGGTTGGGCACCATGTCCACCGCCAGCCTTATGCCGCAGCGCTGGGCCCGGTCCTTCAGGTTCCAGTAGGCCGGATCCCCGCCCAGGTCGTGGGAGATGGAGTAATCGTAAAGCGAGTAGGCCGAGGCCAGAGCTTCCTGGTTGCCGGTCATCTGCTTGATCCGGCGGGAGGCCGGGCTGCGCTGCCAGATGCCGATCAGCCACAGGGAGTTGAAGCCCCGCCGGGACAGCAGTTCCAGCTCCCGGTCGGGAACCTGGTCCAAGGCGGTTATCGGGTATCCGTATTTCTGCGACAGCTGGAAAAGCCAGACCGGGGCGTTCTTGGCCATCATCACCACGTTGGGCATCCAGTCCAGGTCCGGGGAAAAGGCTTTTGGCTCGTACTCCGGGCCGGCTTTGGCGCCTGCCCCGGCTCCGCTGAAATCCAGCACCTGAGACGGCCCCGGGCCGCCGCCTCTCATCCGCTCCTCTTCCCGGATGATGTCCAGCGCCAGCAGCAGTTTTTGGAACAGCCGTTCCAGCGCGCCGGCCGGCAGTATCTCCAGCCAATGGAGT
This sequence comes from uncultured bacterium, assembly GCA_963780225.1. GTDB lineage: Bacteria > Edwardsbacteria > AC1 > AC1 > EtOH8 > UBA5202. Next base: position 7,196 of record CAWAAX010000013.1, read on the forward strand.
TTGATGTAGTTCAGCTGGTCCGTCAGCGAATGGGGATGGGCCCTGGACGGGGCCAGCAGCAGTTCCACCAGGTTCTGGTTGAAGGGGCCGAACCCGGGCTGTCCCGAGAAAAAGGTCTTCAGTGATTCCGTTAACTCCGGGTACCGGCTGTTCTGCCGCAACGGCAGGTCGCCGAACAATTCGCCGAACGGCTCCAGGGCCGGGTTCTGGTTGGCGGTCCACAGCAGCAGCATTTCCTCCAGGGAGATCTCCTGGTGGGGCACCTTGGCGGTGCTGCCTTTCAGGTATTCGGCCAGGGTGATCTGGCGGCGGTGCACTAAAAGCGGGGGAAATGTTTTGACGAATTCGGTCAGACAGCCGTTGGTATCCGCCGGTGAAAGCTCCCGGTCCAGGTGCGCCAGGGCCTGGGAAAATGCCTTCTGGTTGACCCGGGCCCGGTACTGGGCGATCACATAGTGCTGCAGTTCGTCGATCAGGCCCATGGCGGCCAGCTGTCCGGCAGTGATCTGAACCCCGGACCGGTTCATTTGATAAGCCAATTGCCGGGCGGCGCCCAGGTCGGCCAGTATCACGTTGCCGGAAATGGAAAAAAGACCATCGTCACAGCCGTACTTCTTTCTGGCGGCGGCCGAGATATGGAACTCATAGCCGGGATGAGGCCCGGAATGAAAGACTGCCGGTGGCAGGATTATTTTAGCTTGGCTGTTCATTAAATAATGGTTTTATCTGGTTTGACACGCCCCAATATTATACCTTATTTTAGAGATAAAGCAATCTGTTTTTACGGAAAGCTTGTTAAAAAGCCGCCCCTTATGAGGACGGCTTCCGAAATTCCTGATTGTGGTGCCTGCTAGAAGCGCACCTTGTCCCCGGCTTTGACCCCGTGGTCCTTGAACCATCCGGCATTGGCCTCTATGGCGTACAGGGCCTGGCCCTGGGACAGGTAACGCGGGCCTTCGTCCAACGGTTTCATCCGGAGGATATTGAGGATGCTGCCATCGCTGGCCACGAAGGCTATGTCCAGGGGAAGGTAGGTGTTCTTCATCCAAAAGGAAAGCGGCTGGGGATACTCGAATACGAACAGCATCCCTTCGTCCTGGGGCATCTGACGTCGGAACATAAGGCCCTGGGACCGGGCGGCCTCGTCCCCGGCCACTTCCACCCACAGCCTGGCCCCGCCCATGGCCAGCGGCACCCTGCCCGGCCGGGATTCCTTGGTCACCGGGGCCTTGGGCAAAGGTTCCTGACGGCACCCGGCCAGTACCGCCAGACTGAAGGCGGCCAGGACGATCAAATATCTGTTATTGGTCTTCAAATTATTATACCACTCCCGTGTTCCTGCTCCCAGCAAAAGAGGAGGCAGGTTTTCCTGCCTCCCCGAAGTTTATTGGCGGTCACTGCCGGCTGGCTACCTGCTCCCATTCGTTTTTGTCTCCCAGGAACAGCAGATAACTGCCGGAACCGCTGTAACCAACTATCTCAAAGCGATAGGTCCCGGAATAGGTGAAGGTGACCATCTGGGGCTTCTGTTCGGCCGACCCGCTCATGGTGAAAATCTTGTTGCCGTAGGGCGAATAGATGCACAGGTCCGCGTCCAGCGTTCCGTTGGCGCCCATGTAGGCCAGGCTTTGGTAGTTACCGGTGGAGTTTATCTCGATGTCGATGTATATCCTCTGGCCGCGGGAAAGGCTGCCATCCCGGTAGATGTAGGCGCTTCCGGGAACGGCAGACAGCAGCAGCAGCAGGGCTGCGGCTATCGCGATCTTCCATTTCATGTTCAGGCCTCCTTATAATAGTTGTGGTGATGGGCGGTGCGGCCTTAGCGCAGCACCGAGATGGCCAACAGTCCCACCATCACAATCATGCTGATCAGGATCAGGGCCACGCTCCAGTTGCCTTTCTTGATCTCCTCCCACTCGTCGATGTTGGTGGACAGGGCGTCGAAGACCTTGATGGCGATCCCCACCCCCAGGGCGAACCCGATGGAGGCGGTCAGTATCCAGCCCAAAGACATCAGCAGCTTGATGATCCAGGTGCCGAAAGATATGCTGACATTGACCGGCCGTCCGGCCCCCTCCTGCACCACCTGGGCCTGGGCGAACAATGAGGTTGCGGCGGTTAGCAGAACCAGAGATATGGCGGAAAGCTTTTTCATTTTACCATCCCCTTATGTTTATGTTGACCCGTTGTTTTGTTTGTTTAAAATCTGGTTTATATGTTAACTCTTTTAAAACAAATTGTCAAGAACGCCCAGGACCTGTTGTTTAGATATTTTTAAAGAACTCCGTGCCTTTTGGGTCAAGTTAAATTTTACCCCGGAAAATCATGTTAATCCTGTCTACTTTGGGAAAAGGAAATAGTTATCTCTGTTTCTTGGCCGCCTTCTGCTTGGCCAGCCCCAGGATCAGTCCCAGCGCTATGGCCAGCAGGGCCGCCACCACCACCCGGAACTCCGGCGGCAGCATGAAATTCACCGACTGCACCGGCAGCCAGAACCAGATGATGGACCCTCCCACTATTTTGAACATGTTGTCCCAGTCTATGTTCCGGTAGGTCTCTATCAGCGGCCATCTGGAGAAAAGCTTATTGCCGTCGATCAGGGTGTCGATGATCCGGTGGAATGTCATGAAGGGAAAGCCGAACACCGCCTGAAAGAAGAAGGATTTCCAGAAGGCGGTCAGCCAGGCTACGCCCCGGCCCGGCAGGTAGCCCTGGTCCAGCAGGCCTTCGGTCCCGGCCGAGAACAGGGGAAAGGCCAGGGTCATCATTACACCAAGCAATCCCCAGACCAAAGCCCGCTGCCACAGCCGGATCCCGGCCAGCTGCCATTTGCCGGAGACCACTTTCCGGCTCAACAGTTCGCCCATGGTTCCCAGCAGAATGAACTTGGCCATCCCCATCAGGTAGGGATGGGCCCGGGTGGCGGCCACGAAGAGTTCTCTGGTGCCGGGGATGATAAGAATGGTCAGCACTCCGCCCAGCAGCAAGACCCAGACAAGAGAGATGAAAAGATCCAAGACAATGTTCTTCTGTTGTTCCATTCTCAATGAAGCGCTTTATGTGGTAAGTTAAATCTGCGTCAATCGTTCGGCTAATGCTCACGACGGCGTCTGCGAAATCTGCGGATACGTTATTTTAAATCCCCAGGCAGATGGATGGCAAACTTGCAGTGCTCGTCCCCGCTGATGATGGCCTCCAGCACTTCCACTCGGACCTTGGTCCCGAAGATCCCTTCGTAGATGCCCTTGTACCATCCCGCGCTGCAGTGGCAGTATTCTTTGGAGATAACATTCCTGGTGGCGCGCATCAGAGGGCAGAAACAGGCCGCCATTTGTTTTTCGTAGGGCGTAGCGGCCTTGGCAAAGGCTTCCGGGTCGCGCGGACTGCGGATCTCGTAGATCACATTGCCCTCCCGGTAGGGATGGCCGAATTTACCCTTGTCCGCGCCCATGGCCTCCAGCACCCGGTCCACGCTCTTGGTCTCAGCATACAGCTTGGCCAAAACGTCTATCGGCCCGGTTCCGAATTCCTCGGTAAAAACGCAGGCCCGGCCCTGCATGATCTCCTCCCTCGTTGTTTGGCCCGGAACAGCGGCATCCATCCGCTTTATGGCTTGCTCCGACCAGACCGCGTACTCCTCCGGGCGGTCCGGGATCTGGTCATAGCCCGCGATCACTGAATCTCCCTTGCCGGGCGCATGGCGGTCTATCTGAGCCGCCCATTTTTTCATCTTATCCGCCAGCCAGGCCATGTCACATACCTTTCACAAGAAAATTGACAAGAGCTTGGATATCTTTGTTACTTGCCCATGGCCTTCTTCATGGTCTCGCCCATCTCGGCCGGGGTCCTGGCCACTTTGATGCCGCAGGACTTCAGCACCTTCACCTTTTCGGCATAGGTTCCCTTGCCCCCGGAGATGATGGCGCCGGCGTGGCCCATCCTCCGGCCCGGCGGGGCGGTGGCCCCGGCAATGAAGGCCGCCACCGGCTTGGGGAAGTTCTTCTTTATCCAGCGGGCGGTCTCCTCCTCCTGCGATCCTCCGATCTCGCCGATCATCAGCACCGCCTTGGTCTGCTTGTCGGCCTTGAACAGCTCCAGGGCATCGATGAAGTTGGTGCCTATCACCGGGTCGCCTCCTATGCCGATGCAGGTGCTCTGCCCGATGCCCAGTTTGGTCAGTTGATTGACTGCTTCGTAGGTCAGCGTCCCGCTGCGCGAGATCACGCCCACCGAGCCCTCCTTGTGGATGGCGGCCGGCATGATGCCCACCTTGGCCTTGCCCGGCGAGATGGCTCCCGGACAGTTGGGCCCTATCAGACGGGTCTTTTTGCCCTGCAGGTAGCGCTTGACGAACATCATGTCGTTGGCCGGCACGCCTTCGGTGATGCAGATCACCAGTTCCAGACCGGCGTCCACCGCCTCCAGGATGGCGTCCCGGCAGTACAGGGCCGGAACAAAGATCATGGTGGCATTGGCTTTCTGCTTTTCCACCGCTTCGGCCACGGTGTCGAAAACAGGATACCCTTCGTGGATGGTGCCGCCCTTGCCGGGCACTACTCCACCCACGAACTTGGTCCCGTACTCCGCGCATTTTAGCGAATGGAAGGTGCCATGCTGCCCGGTGAAGCCCTGGCAGATAAGGCGGGTGTTTTTATCAATTAAAATAGCCATTTAGTTCCTCTGTTTATATAAGTATTTGAAATTTATTGACTAACAAAAACGAATAAATATTAATAAATATGTATAGAATACTTGACAATTTGTAATGTATAGTGTATAATATGTAAAGTATAACAAACAACAAGGAGATGTCCTACGGAAACATTAACCAACCATATCAAAGAGAACCGGGCCCGGCTGGACATGACCCAGGAGCACCTGGCCAACCTGGTGGATGTCACCCGCCAGACCATCATTTCCATCGAGGCCTGCAAGTATGTTCCCTCGGCCATGCTGGCCATGAAGATCGCCCGGGTCTTCGAACGTCCGTTGGAAACAATTTTTGAGTTAAAGGAGGTATAACAACCATGAAAGACGATCAAACCAATAATCCAAAATCCGGCTTTTTCAAGGCCCAGTCGGACATCATCGCGTTGGCTCTGATAATCATCCTTGCAGCCTCAGGATTGTTGTTTCGCCAGAGATACCTGCTCAGCTTAAGTCTTTTTGCCGCCCTGATCAACTTCACCCTGATATATTTCGGGTCAAGGCGTGAAAAACAGGATGAGCGGATACTGCACCACCGGAACCTGGCCGCTTATCATACTCTGATCGCGGTATTCCTCCTGGTGGCTATAATGTCGCTGCTGTTCAGAAACAACATCATCAAGGTCTTGGAGATGATGGGGTGATGCGCGGGGGTGGCGATGAAGGCGACGGTTGAAGTTCTCTTGATCCAGCGGGCGGTATCTCCTCCTGCGATCCTCCGATCTCGCCGATATCAGCACCGCCTTGGTCTGCTTGTCGGCCTTGAACAGCTCCAGAGCGTCGATGAAGTTGGTGCCTATCACCGGGTCGCCTCCTATGCCGATGCAGGTGCTCTGCCTGATGCCCAGCTTGGTCAATTGATTGACTGCTTCGTAGGTCAGGTGCCGCTGCGCGAGATCACGCCACCGAGCCTCCTTGTGGATGGCGGCCGGCATGATGCCCACCTTGGCCTTGCCGGCGAGATGGCCCCATGCATATCAGCCTTCATTTTTTTGCCCTGCAGGTAGCGCTTGACGAACATCATGTCGTTGGCCGGCACGCCCTCGGTGATGCAGATCACCAGCTCCAGCCGGCTCCACCGCCGGATGGTCCGCGCTGGGCCATGGACAGATCATGTATGGCATTGATTCGCTTATCAAGCGCCTGCAGTGAAAACTGTCATTCGGTCTCGTGAACCCCTTCCTTGCCGGGAACCGCCACGACTTGTCCGTACTCGCGCATTTAGCGATGAAGTGCCGTGCTAAAAAGGGGTTTTTCTTTATCTGCCGGACGTCTCCTTTACTATCAGCTGGGCCGCCTCGCCCAGCGACGAAGCCGGGATTATCTTCAGGCCTGATCCGGCCAGTATCTTTTTTCCCTGTTCCACATTAGTGCCGTCCAGCCGGGCCACGATCGGCACTTTCACGCCCAGGGTCTTGGAGGCCGCCACTATCCCCTCGGCGATCACGTCGCACTTCATGATCCCGCCGAAGATGTTCACCAGTATGCCCCTGACGTTGGGATCGGACAAAATTATCTTGAAAGCCTCGGTCACTTTCTCGGTGGAGGCCGAACCGCCCACGTCCAGGAAGTTGGCCGGGCTGCCGCCGTAATGCTTGACGATGTCCATGGTGGCCATGGCCAGGCCGGCCCCGTTCACCAGGCAGCCGATGGTCCCGTCCAGCTTGATATAGCTGAGGTCGTGTTTGGAGGCCAGCACCTCGTTGGGGTCCTCCTCGTCAATGTCCCGCAGGCTCAAGATCTCGGGATGCCGGGCCAGTCCGTTGTCGTCGAAGGTGACCTTGGCGTCCAGCGCGAACAGGGTGTCCTCCGGTGTCCGCACCAGCGGATTGATCTCGACTAAAGAGGCGTCCTTAGAGATGAACAGCTGGTACATCCCGGACATCACTTGATTGAGCTGTTTGGCCAAAGCGCCTTTGAATCCCAGCTGGCGGGACATCTCCGTTCCGTGATAGGCCCGGTAGCCGGCCACCGGGTCAACCGCCACCTTGATGATCTTGTCCGGCGTTTCCGCCGCCACTTTTTCAATCTCCACCCCGCCCTCGGTGGAGCCGATGAAGATGTAGCTGGCGGTGGCCCGGTCGGCCAAAAAGCCCAGGTAGTACTCCTTGTCGATGCGGGTGTCCTCGGCCACCATTATCCGGCGGACCAGTTTTCCCTTGGGCCCGGTCTGGGGCGTTACCAGCGTCATGCCCAGGATGTTTTTTGAGTGGGCCAGCGCCTCTTCCCTGGACTTGGCCAGCTTGACCCCGCCGGCCTTGCCCCGTCCCCCGGTGTGGGCCTGGGCCTTGATGATCCAGGGCGGGCCGATCAGCCGGGACAGTTTTTGTTCCACTTCGTCAACGCTGGTGGCCATGAAATCCGGCTTGACCGGGATCCCGTGGTCGCGCAGCAGCTGGCGGGCTTGGTATTCGTGAATGTTCATGTTGTTATCCTAATATTTATATAATCAAATTATTTTTACCATTTCTATGAAACCTTTTTTATATCCGCAATGGAGATTAAAATCTATCATTTTCTGATTATTTGCATGGACTGTTGTTTTTATGTGGTGCACACCCTTGCTTTTCGCCCACAACTCCCCGTTTTTCTTCAACTCCGTGGCAATACCTTGATGTTGGTATTCATCTTTAACCCAGAGCGATTTTATGTGTCCAAATATTTCATCATTATTGTTTTCAATATCAAGCCAGTGAAAACCAATTATCGTTCCCTCATTTGTTTCAGCGATCTGAAAGAATCGGTCTGTATAGTCCTCGAGTTTATTAAGTTGTTCGATTCTCTTTTGGATTTGCCCTGGTTCTATTTTATGATCACACTTCCAGTACTTTGGGGCATTCTCATGGATCTCGGCGACATTGGCTACTTCTGCCTCATTCGAGATATTGAGCATTCTGTATTTTATAAACTTTTCCATATTACCTTACCCTGTTCGTTTCTATCCCGTTCTCGTAATCCGGCTTGACCGGAATCCCGTGGTCGCGCAGCAGCTGGCGGGCTTGGTATTCGTGAATGTTCATATTGTTCCGTTGGATATAATAATGAAATGTTATTTTTAGCTTTGTGCCATAAATTATTATCAGGTGGAAAGCGATGTTACTTTTCTGGCTACAATTCTATTCGTGGCGTGTTTATGGGGTATTCCACTCGACATACAATCAAATATCTCTTCGGTGCAATATTCTACTTCCCAATCATGATAGTGTGTGAACAGTTCTCCAGATATCCACTTTTTTGCAGTTGTTTCACTTTCCGGAGATTTCCCTATAAATGGTTTTTTAATAAATACCGAAAAGACATGCAGCCCGTCAATATTTGTGTGGTTTTTATAATCATCAAATATCTCAGATCTTTTTTCTAAAGGCATATAATGCAATACGCCCGTTGAAAATAAAATGTCATAATTATCAGTTAACCGATACTCGTTTATATCTGCTTGAAAAACATTTACAGATACCTTTGCTTCTTCTGCCATGCGTTTTGTTTTTTCAACACCATTTGCAGATAGATCAAAGGCTGTTACTTGATACCCGTTCCTGGCAAAAAAGATAGCGTTCCGGCCCTCGCCACAACCAATCACAAGTAATTTAAGAGGTTTTACGGGCGGTAAGAGTTCTAATGCTTTATAGCAAGTTTTTGAAGGTGTTTTACCCCAATAAAAGCCATTTTGTTTGTATTTCTCATCGTAATAATTCTCCATCCTATAGCGTTTCCTATCTTAAAACTATATTATCTGATGAGTGTTGCAAAAGCTATGTCGTACTTTTTACGCACCTTTTGGTTTCAATCCCCTTCTCAAAATCCTGCTTTACCAGGGTCCCGTGATCGCGCAGCACTTGCGGCTCTATTGACCACCTCTATTCGTCCAACATTAATTTATGAGGAGATTTATTAAGTTTTTTCAGTTGTTCGCGTTCAATGGCGGTAATGCTTTTACCTGGAACCGGCAGTTTTTCCGGCAAAGTGCCTCCCACACGTTCAATTGTTCCCCGGACTTCTTTTCCGACGATGAAATGGATTTCGTTGGCGGCATCCGCAGTTACAGCTTTATCTTTTTTTAGTTTTTCTTCGGTTTGTGATATTCTGAACAAATTTGCGATCAATTCCGTGCTGCTCATAAAATCAAGAATCCGGTCGGTTTTCTTCAGTCCCTTCTTTTTGTGAATATCCTCCACTTTCCGTCCGCCATATAGCCCCATGTAACCTGCATTCTGAAAGGCTGCATATTCTTGGTCGGTAATAACTCCTGCATTGTGGGCGGCTTCGGCAAGCATCTGATTCCATTGTTTGATATCTCCCCGTATCACTAAGCGCTTGTTGTCCTCATCCAGCTGATTAAAATAATCAGCCACCTCCTGCCGTCTCGTTTGGATGGCGAAATATGTTTGCCCCAAAGCGATGACCTCTTTTCTGGGATCACCATTTTGAACGATCAAATAACAAGCATAGCGCGAGAGTTTAAAATCAATCACGGGTTTTGACGTGGCTCCAGCTTCTACGATTTTGCTGACCTCAGCAAAATGGTCCGAAACCGGATAACCGCTGTTCTTGCAGGCAAGTATTGCCCGTTCCAAGACCTTGGCAAAATTCCGCCATTGTACATACTCAAGCACCGGAGCAAGCTCCCGGGCATACCAAAATTCATTGCCATCGTTCGAAACATGTTTTATTGCTTCAAAGGATTTATATTCTTTTGCAATTAAATTACTCACGTTCTCGCCTTTATTTAAAATAGCTTCTTCACGATTTCTTAGCTTTCCTTAGCCCCGGTTGGTTTTAAAACTGCCATGAAATCCGGCTTGACCGGGATCCCGTGGTCGCGCAGCAGTTGGCGGGCTTGGTATTCGTGAATGTTCATGTTGTTCCGTTAGATTATATTTATATGCTTTAGATTAGTCACAACATTTATATATGTTTTTATATTTGTAAAGTATTTTCTTGTTTTTTGTTCTTTTTTTTATTATCTCGCTATATGTATCACACATTAACTCCCTTTGCAAGTCGTGTGTTGTAAGAATGTTATTGTTCAAGTATTTTAATGCTTCTTGTTCATTTATAAAACCTAACGTAATTATCAACGGCGAATCACCCAAACTATCTGACGAAGCCTTCAATAAAATAAAATACTTTTGCAAATATGATCTACATCCTTGTTGATACTTGTAAAAACAGCATATGCCTTTTAATTCCCGGTTTGTGTTTTTTAAACACAAAAGAGAGTCAACTTTATTGGTTAATATTGTATCGCGATTAATGCCAAATAAAAATATCAGGTCATACTTTTGATTGTCATTTAATGAATTAAAATCAATTTCAATATTATTAATGCTTTGATATGTCTGGTGAAATTCTATTTGTAAGCTATCGCTATATTCTGTAGGGTCAAAAGACATTAGCCGGGATGTTTTTTCAGGCGAGTAATCGCTAGCATTGATAATACTTATCAGGACAGCATATAAAACCACTAACATAACTTTTACTCCTTATGTTTTTTACGCCACCCGGTTTGTTTCTATCCCCTTTTCAAAATCCGCAATATTTCTGAACGTCACTTCCAGCTTTCTCAACAGCGCCTCATGGGTCTTGTAGCCCAAGTGCGGCGTCAGCACAGTATTCTGCGCGGACAGCAGGGGGTTGTCCTGGGCCGGCGGCTCGCTGCCGAACACGTCCAGCCCGGCGCCGGCCAGTTTCCCGTGGTTGAGCGCCTGGGCCAAAGCCGCCTCGTCGATCAGTCCGCCCCGGGCGGTGTTGATCAGATACGCCGAGGGCTTCATTTTAGCTATCCGCTCCGCGTTCATTATATGTTTTGTCTCGGCGTTGAGCGCCAAGTGCAGGGATACTATGTCCGAGTTCTTCAGCAGATCGTCCAGACTGCAGTATGTCCCGCCCAGTTTCTCAAATTCTTCTTTTTTCACCCGGTTGTAACCCAGCACCTTGCAGCCGAAGGCGGCAAACAGTTTGGCCGCGGCCATCCCGGTGGCTCCGGTGCCGACTATGCCGACGGTCTTGCCCCTCAGCTCCACCCCATCCGGGAAAGCAAAGAACTTCTGTTCTGTCCGGCGGGCATGGGCGTCACCTTTGGGAATACTGCGGAGAAGCGCCAGCGCCAGGCCCAGCGCCAGCTCGGCCACCGAGTCGGTGGAATACCCCGGCGTGTTGTAGACCGCTATCCCCTTCTCCCGGCAGGCCGCCAGATCCACGTGGTCGTGCCCGGTGAAGGAGATGGAGATCATGGACAGCGCGCAGTTGCGGATGGTCTGGCCGTCTATGGGCAGACTGCCGGTGATCAGGTACCTGGCGCCGCCCACCAGCTCGGCCAGCGGCCTGCCTTCGGCCAGTTCCGAGCCCTTCCAGACCAGCGCGTGCCCGGGCAGTATCTCGGCAAAACGCTGCTGCACCAGTTCCCGGGGCACGCCCAGGGTTTGGATCAGTATGACCTCTGAAGGTTTGTTCATTTAGCCCAGATAGAATTTGGGGAACCATTATGGGACGCCGATTTTCGCGGATCATATCGATAAGTATCTGCGGGGATCAAAAATGATCAGCGGGGATCTGCGTTCCGGTTAGTTTTGGTTTTTCTGAATTTTTTTGGCCCTTCTTCGTAAACATCCCGGCCCCGGCAGTCCACCGCCACCACCGCCGGAAGATCCTTCACTGTCAATTTCAAGACAGCTTCGGGTCCAAGTTCGGAGAACAATACCGTTTCCGCCCTGACCACCGTCTGGGCCAGCAAGGCCGCCGCGCCGCCGGTGGCGGCAAAATACACCGCCTGGTGCTTTTTGATCGCTTCAATGACCTCGGGACTTCTTCGGCCCTTGCCGATCATGGCCTTCAACCCGGCCTTAGCCAAAAGCAAGGGAGTATCGGCATCCATCCGGCCGCTGGTGGTGGGGCCGATGCTGCCGATCACCTTTCCCCTGGGGGCCGGGGCCGGCCCGGCGTAGAACAATGTCTGGCCCTTTAGTTCTAAAGGAAGCTTGTGGCCTAAAGCTAATAGCTTATGGAACTGTTGGTGCACCGCATCCCTGGCGGTGAACAGTTCGCCCGAGATCAGCACCCGGTCGCCGCTTTTAAGCTTTTTGACTACAGCCCCGCTCAGCGGTAGGGATATTTTTTTCGCCTTCATCACAATACCACCGTCTGGTGCCGGTGCGCATGGCAGTTGATGTTCACCGCCACCGGCAGGCTGGACATGTGGCAGGGCTCGTGCTCTATGTGCACGCTTAAACAGGAGACGGTCCCGCCCAAACCCTGCGGCCCCAGGCCCGAAGCATTGATCGCTTTAAGGATCTTCTTTTCCAGCTGGTCGTATCTCTTGCTGGGGTTAGATTTTCCCACCGGCCACAACAAAGCTTTTTTGGCCAGCAGGGCACAGCGCTCAAAATTCCCGCCGATCCCCACTCCCACCACCGTCGGGGGACAGGGGTTGGCCCCGGCGCCGATCACGGCTTGGGACACGAAGGAGATGACCCCCTGCTCGCCGTCCGAAGGTTTTAGCATGGCCAGCCGGCTGGTGTTCTCGGCCCCGCCGCCCTTGGGCAGGTAATTTATCTCCAGCCTGCTGCCGGGAACCTGCTCTATGTGTATGATGGCCGGAACATTGCTGCCCGTGTTCCTGCGGGTAAAGACCGGATCATCCACGCAGGAGGCCCGCAGGAAACCCCGGCGACAGGCGTTGGCCACCCCTTTGTTTATTGCGTCAGGGAGCGAGCCGCCTTTTATCTCCACGTCCTTTCCCTGTTTTACGAAGAACACCGCCAGGCCTGTGTCCTGACAGACCGGTATTTTTTGGGCTTTGGCAATTTTGGCATTCAGCAGACATTGTTCCAGAATGTCCCGGCCCAGCGGCGACCTTTCCAGTTTCAGGGCTTTGCCCAAAGCCTGTTCGGTGTCCTGGGGCAGAACGCAGTTGGCCTCCCGGCACATCTTCTCCACCGCAGTTGCGATGGCATTGTTTTCTATGATCCTCATTTTACTGCTCCGGCTCTGACCTGGGCCACGGCCTTCTCCAGGGCTTTTTCCAGCAGTTCCATCGGCGGCTTTTTGATGAACCCGTGTTCCATCAGGCCGTGGATCACCGCCCTGGCCTCGCTGATGTCCTGCCTGGCCTTAAGATGCACTTCTTCTTTGGTCATGGAACTGCGGGCCACTCCGTCTTTGACCGCCTGGGCGGCCACCTCGGCGGCCACCTTGGGGAAAAGCTCCCATTCCTCCATGGATGAGACTATGCGCTCCGGGGTCAATCCCGCTTCCTGGGCAAAGTCCGCTATGGCGTGGGCGGCGGCGATGGCCATGTTGTCTGTGATCTTGGAGGCCCTGGCCAGCAGCGCCCCTTTGAGGATGCCGGGAAAGCCCAGTGAATTGTTGACCTGGTTGGGAAAATCCCCTCTGCCTGTGGCCACGATGAAAGCTCCGGCCGCCAGGGCCTGGCTGGGATAGATCTCCGGCACCGGGTTGGCGCAGGCAAAGACGATAGATTTCGAAGCCATCCCCGCTATCCATTCGGGCTTGATCACCCCCGGCCCCGATCTTGACAGCGAGACCAGGACATCCGCCCCCTTTAAAGCCTTTTCCACCTTTATGTCATTTGCAACTTTTGTTTGCTGGCAGATCTCCCATTGCCGGTAGTATCTGGGATCGTTTTTGATGTCCTGCCGGTGCAGGCCCAGGGCTCCGTCAACGTCAAACATCACGCAGTTCTCCGGCCTTCCTCCGTCGGCCATCACCAGCCGAAAGATGGTGGTGTTGGCGGCCCCGGCCCCGTAAAATACTATTTTGCCTTCGGAAATATTCTTGCCCGCCAGCTTCAGGGCGTTGATCAACCCGGCCAGGGTCACACAACCGGTGCCCTGGGCGTCGTCGTGCCACACCGGGATGCCGCATTCCTCCCGCAGGGTGTCCAGCACTTTATAACAGTTGGGCTGGGAGATGTCCTCCAGGTTGACCGCCCCGAAACTGGGCTGGGCCATCTTGACGAAATCGATGATCTTCTGGGCGTCAGGTTTTCCGTTTTGATCCCGGCTGTCCATGCACAAAGCCACCGCGTCCACCCCGCCCAGGTACTTCATCAAAAAAGCCTTGCCCTCCATCACCCCCAGGCCGCCGGCCGGGCCGCAGTCGCCGTCGCCCAGCACCCGGGTGGAATCCGAGACCACCGCCACCAGGTTGCCCCGGTTGGAAAGGTCAAAGGAGGCCTGCTGGTCGTCCCGGATGGCGGTGGAGACGCCGGAGACCCCGGGGGTGTACCAGAGGTTGAACCAGTTGTTCCCGTAAAGCCCGGCCTTGGGCAGGGTCATCATCTTCCCACCGTAGTGCCGGTGCAGGCTTAATGAAAGCTCCTTCAGAAACAGCGTCTTGGCAGAGTTCACCTGATCCGGGGAGAGATCCCGGGGAAACAGTTCGTCTATGTT
>CAWAAX010000014.1:0-122325 GCA_963780225.1 uncultured bacterium
GATCAGTTTTTTCACCTTGTCCAGCAGCTGCCCCTTGTCAAAAGGCTTGGACATATATTCGTCGGCTTCGGTGTGATGCCGCTTCAACGGCTCCAGTACGCTCTCCTTGACCGTCATCAGCATGTATTTCACCCCATCCAAGCTGCGGCGGTCCCGCACCCATTCCAAAAGCTGCAGCCCATCCATATTGGGCATTACCAGGTCGGCTATCACCAGATCCGGTTTTTGTTCTTCCACCAATTTAAAGGCCTGCCTGCCGTCGCAGGCCAGCAGCACTTGATATCCCTGCTGTTTTAACAGCAGCGCTACCGTTTCGGCCAGCACCGCTTCATCATCTACTATCAGAACTTTTTTCATGATTCCTGCCTGCCTTTCAGGGCATAGGATTTGGAGCTGATGCCGTACTCCTTAAGCTTCAATTGCAGGTTCTGACGGGCGATCTCGGCCATTTCGGCCGCCCGGGTAACATTGCCCCCGGTCAGCTTAAGCAGTCCTATGATGTAGCGTCTCTCGAATTCATCCCGGGCCTGGCGCATTGGTTTGTCTATCATCAGCGACACTTCCTCGGTACGGGTGCTGGCCCGGCGCTGGGGAAAGTCCTCCAGCCTGATTAATTTTCCGGGACACAGCGCTACTCCGTGTTCTATCGCATTTTCCAGCTCCCTCACATTGCCCGGCCAGTCATGCCGCAGCAGGAAGTCGGACGCCTCGGGAGCGAACCCCTCTATGTTTTTTTCCTGCTCGGCGCAGTATTTTTTTAAAAAGTAGTGCGCCAAAAGAACTATGTCGTCGCGCCGCTCCCGCAAAGGGGGCAGTTTTATCTGGATGACATTCAGCCGGTAGAACAGGTCTTCCCGGAAAAGTCCTTTTTTTACGGCCTCCTCCAGGTTCTGGTTGGCGGCGGCTATTACCCGGACGTCCACCTCGGTGGGAACGGTGCTGCCCAAGGGATAATACACCCCTTCCTGCAGGGCCCGCAGTAATTTTACCTGTAAAGACATCGGCATGGTGCCGATCTCGTCTAAAAAGATTGTGCCTTTATCGGCCACCTTGAACAAGCCTTCCTTGCTGCCATTGGCTCCGGTGAACGCCCCCTTGGCGTAACCGAACAGTTCAGATTCCAAAAGGGTTTCGGGAATGCCCCCGCAGTTGATGGGCACGAATTTGGCGGATTTGCGCTTGCTGTTAAAATGCACCGCCCGGGCCGCCAGCTCCTTGCCGGTGCCCGATTCTCCCAGGATCAGCACCGTGGTTTTGGTCTCGGCTATCTTGCGGATGATGCCGAACACCGCCATCATCGGCCGGCTTTGGGCCACAATGTTTTCAAACCCATAGCGCTCGTTCAGTGTCTGCTGCAGATATTTGTTCTCGGCCAGCAGGTTCTTCCTTTCCACCGCCTGGGACGCAGCCAAAAGAACGTTGTCGGCATGGAGCGGCTTTTGCATATAGTCGTATACTCCGGCCTTGATGGCCTTGACCGCATCCTCGATGTTGGCATGCCCGGTTATCACTATCACCGGTATTTCGGGATCGATCTCCTTTATTTTGGGAATCACATCCAGACCCCAGGCATCGGGCAAACGCAGGTCCAAAAGCACCAGGTCCGGCTGTTCTTCGGACAGGGTTTTAAGTCCGGCGGCGGCGTTGCTGGCCGAGCTTACCTGATACCCGGCGCTTCCCAGTATCTGCTTCAGGATCAGACAGATGCTCTGATCATCGTCTATGATCAGCACTTTGTAAGATGGTTTCTGGCTCATGGTTTTATATCTTTCAGCTGACTATTGATTATTGAATTTTACCGAGAACAGCAGCTCCTCCGGTTGGCCGGCATTCAGGTTGAATTCGGCCCCGTTTTCCAGGAACAGATGGCGGGCCATCTGCGGTCCCAGATCCTCGGCATTGGGGCCCAAAGGAAGCGCGGGGTTCATTATTCTGGCCCTCTGTCCGGGATCGAGCATTGGACCCTGGTCGTGAAATTTCAATATTACGCTTGGTCCCTCCGGTATAACTTCAATAAATATTTTACCGCCTTGGGGCATTCTTTTGGCCGACCAGACCATAAGATAAACCAGGCCCTGCATTACCAGACTGGCCCGGCTGTTAATCCATGGTTCCTGGGGCGCCTCGGATAGCTCCACTTTTACCTGGCGCCGGGTGGTGAAATAATTAACCAGACTTACTGCTTGCCTGGCAACCTGCGATATCTTGAAAGACGTTTTTTCGGAATTGCCATTTTGGTAATAAACCAGCAAGTTATCCAGCAGAACGTTCAGTTTTTCCGAAGATTTATAAATGCTGCTTAAGGTTTCCTTCTGGGGATCGCCCTCGGTCAGGCTCATGTCAAAAAACTCCATTCCCAGAATTATGGCCGAGATCGGATTTTTCATCTCATGCACAAATGAGGTGGCGATCTCGGAAAATACGGCATACTTAAATGTCTTCAGTATTCCGCCGTGAGAATTGTCCATTATAGTTCTCCGTTCATTTTAAGAGTTAATAAAGACTAACATCAGAATCGAGAGATGTCAATAGGTAAGCAGATAATATTATTCAGTAGTGTCACTATTTTTAATGCATAAGACATGCCAGATCACTAAATATCACATAACATATTGATATTCAAAGCATTAATATTATTGTCTTTTATTTTAGACCTTGGCAAATAGTTTTATTGTAATGACTGTTGTCGTTATTATATGACATTGTTGAGTGTCAACCATTTTCCGTATAGCGCTATAATATATTGCAATATAGGATGTTAGTAGAATAAACAAATTTGGCACATTTCCTGCTGCTTAAAGTAGTTATGAAAAACAAACTCTACATAATCATAGCGATAACCGGACTAAGCATCAGCTCCGGTTGGGCTCAAAGCTTGGCCCTGCTTACGCCGTCTGATATTACGGCCAGCGTCAACATCAGCGTAACTGTGGCTAAAAAAGCCCGGATAGAGCTAATAGAAAGCCGTAATACTATTGAAATATCATCCAATGACCTGGAACGGGGATATGTTGATATCCCCCGAGCCTTGGCCTTACAGCTTTGGTGTAACAGCAGCGATGGAGCTCTGGTAGAGACCGAATTAACCGGCGGGATATATGACCGGGAAGGACGTCGTTTCCCCCGCGGTCTTTTGATGTATAAATTATCAGATCAAGATAACTACCAGCCATTTGGGGCCGGGTCTCAAGCCTTGTATCAAAGCCAAAAGATCGAGCGGGGCAATTCCCTGGCTATTGACCTGCGCTTATTGATTTCGAAGGAAATGACCCCGGGCGAATATTCCTACCAGGCCAGTTTCACCGCTTCGCCTATTTAAAATATTTTCACCAGGGACAATGCTTCGTAACTTAATTCTTTAGCAGGCTGGAATCCTCTGGATTCAATTCAATTAAAATAATGCTGGTCTTAAAATAAACTGAAATCCTTATATCCAAAAAGCCCCCCCGCCTATGGCGGGGGGGCTTTTTTCTGGCCGGAGCAATGGAGCCCCACGGGCGTAGCCCGTGGGACCAAGACCTAGGTTACCCCGCCGTGGCGGGGGAATCCGTTTTATGTTGTCAGCGACATCCGCCGACCTGTCCGCCGAAGCGTAAGCGCAGGAGGAAGCATCTTTTCTATAGCATTCATCCACCCCGCCAGGGCGGGGTGGTGTTCTGCATAGGCGGATAAAAAATGCCCATCCGAAGACAGGCTAAAATGGTGCTCGCCTAAGGCGAACTACTGTTGGATAAAAAGCAAAAATGGTGGGCTCAAGAAGAGTCTTCGCCGGCTGCATATCTGCATCTTGCACTACGATAGTCCGCCGCAGGCGGGCAGGACGTCATTGCAGCAAAGCGACGGCGAATCCGCCGCCGCTCGACTTCATTGCCTATTTGCTGGCGGAGAACTTCTGACCTTCCCGCCTCTGGCGGGACGCTTGCCTCGCCATAGGCGATGGCTCTAACCAACAAATAACTGCTTGCAAAACTGCAAGCAGTAGTAATAGTAACTTAAACCAGATGTAATGGTGGGCCCAAGAAGAGTCGAACTTCTGACCTCGTCCTTATCAGGGACGCGCTCTAACCAACTGAGCTATGGGCCCCTATAATGCGTCCCTCTCCCACTGGGGGAGGGATTAGGGAGGGGTAAGAAAAAAGGCTACAGATTATAAGTTTATTACCTATAACCCATAACCTTTTCCTAAAAAACCGAAAAGCAGAGCACAGGTCATACAATTTGAGTAACATGGATTAATGTGCAGGACCCCGGTCCCAATAAGTCTTGGGAGGTCCTGCGGGTTCTCTAGAAAGGAGGTGATCCAGCCACACCTTCCGGTACGGCTACCTTGTTACGACTTCGTCCTAGTCACCAATCCTACCTTAGGCGCCGCCCTCCTTGCGGTTAGGCAAACGACTTTAGGTATTACCGGCTCCCATGACGTGACGGGCGGTGTGTACAAGACCCGGGAACGTATTCACGGTGGCATGCTGATCCACCATTACTAGCGATTCCGACTTCATGCAGTCGAGTTGCAGACTGCAATCCGAACTGAGAGGCCGTTTGGGGATTAGCTCCATCTTGCGATATTGCATCCCATTGTCGGCCCCATTGTAGGACGTGTGTAGCCCTAGACGTAAGGAGCATGCGGACTTGACATCATCCCCACCTTCCTCCCCGTTATCCGGGGCAGTCTCCTTAGAGGGTAACCACTTTCGTGGAAACAACTAAGGATAAGGGTTGCGCTCGTTGCGGGACTTAACCCAACATCTCACGACACGAGCTGACGACAGCCATGCACCACCTGTGGTAGTGTCCTTGCGGAAGACTATGTTTCCATAGTTGTTCACTACCATGTCAAGCCTAGGTAAGGTTCTTCGCGTTGCGTCGAATTGAACCACATCCTCCACCGCTTGTGCGGGTCCCCGTCAATTCCTTTGAGTTTCAACCTTGCGATCGTACTCCCCAGGTGGGGTACTTAATGCGTTAGCTGCGGCACTCATCCTTAAAAAGGACGAACACCTAGTACCCATCGTTTAGGGCAAGGACTACCAGAGTATCTAAGTCTGTTTGATCCCCTTGCTTTCGCGCCTCAGCGTCAGTGCAGGACCAGAGAACCGCCTTCGCCACCGGTGTTCCTCCTGATATCTACGCATTTCACCGCTACACCAGGAATTCCATTCTCCCCTTCCGCACTCAAGGCCAATAGTATCGACTGCAGTTTCTCCGTTGAGCGGAGAGATTTAACAGATCGACTTAAAGGCCCGCCTACACGCCCTTTACACCCAGTGATTCCGGACAACGCTTGCCTCCCCCGTATTACCGCGGCTGCTGGCACGGAGTTAGCCGAGGCTTATTCCACCGGTACCGTCATTTTTATTTCGTCCCGATGAAAAGGGTTTTACATCCCGAAGGATTTCATCACCCACGCGGCGTCGCTGGTTCAGGGTTTCCCCCATTGACCAAAATTCCCTACTGCTGCCTCCCGTAGGAGTAGGGGCCGTGTCTCAGTCCCCTTGTGGCCGATCGACCTCTCAGTCCGGCTACCCGTCAAAGCCTTGGTGGGCCATTACCCCGCCAACTAGCTGATGGGACGCGGATCCATCTTTTTGCGTCTTACGACTTTGATCATCCTGAGATGCCCCAGAATGATGTCATGCGGTATTAGCCCCAGTTTCCCGGAGTTATCCCCCACATAAAGGTAGGTTATCCACGTGTTACTCACCCGTTCGCCACTACCATGCACTCATATTGCTACAAATGCATGACCGTTCGACTTGCATGTATTAGGCACGCCGCCAGCGTTAGTCCTGAGCCAGGATCAAACTCTCCATAAAAAAATATTAAATTTTATAAATGGAAAATTTAAAAAAACGATCCAGAAACTCAATCATATGTACACTGTGCTTGCTTGTTCAGTTTTCAAAGAACTAAAAATCAGTTGCTTCCTAACGTCCCGTAGAGTTTGTAATTATACACGAACAGCCTCCTAATGTCAAGTACCATTTTAAAGAATTATCATATATTTTGAAGATTTATTCACTAAGGCCCTGTTTACGGCTATCTGGCGTTTAAAAAACGTCCGGACATTTGACTTTTCCGTTCCATTGGGTTATCATTGGAATCAAACATAACCGATTATAGGAGGTTTATGCTCCGCACTTTGGCCGTTGCTTTCATGGTTGCCCTGCTGTTTGCGCTGATGGGCCTGATGCACTTTTACGTTTACAGGAGAACCGGGGCCCTGCTGGGACTGCCCAAAAGCCCGGCCCTTTTAATTGCCCTGGCCCTTTTGACCATCCTGTTCCCGCTGGCCATGATCCTGTCGCGCACGGTGGACGGCCCTTTGGTGAGGGTACTATATGTCGCCGCTGCCTCCTGGCTGGGCCTGGTATTCCTGGCCTTTACCGCCTCGGCTCTGGTTCACCTGATCCAGCTGCTTTTTGCCCTGGCCCGTCATCCCCTTGGTCACAGAACCCTGGGCTGGTCAACGATAACCCTAAGCCTGCTGGCCTTCACCTACGGCCTGGTGAACGCCGCAGTGATCAGGACCACCGAGATCACCATCGGGATTAAGGGACTGAAGGAACCGAAAGTCACCGTCGCACTGCTGACGGATATCCACCTGGGGGCGGTTTACGGGCCAAAATACCTGCAAAAGATAGTGGACCGGACCAATGCCTTAAACCCCGGCCTGGTGGCCATTGCCGGGGACCTGTTCGATGGCTCGGCCAAGCCCGATTACCGCCTGGTGAAGCCCCTGGAAGGCCTGCAGGCCCCTGCCTTCTTCGTTACCGGAAACCACGAGATCTATGAGGGCGTGGACATAACCACGGCTCTGGTGGCCAAGACCGGAGTGAAGGTCCTTCGCAACCAGATGGTGGAATTCCGGGGGCTGCAGATCGTTGGTCTGGATGCGCCCCTGCGGGAAGGAAGAAAAGCCCGGATTTTTGATGAATTTGACGGCAAGATAGGCCCGGAGAAGCCCGCATTATTGCTCTATCACATACCTGTAGGGCTGGAACAGGCCAGGGAACGGGGGATAGACCTTCAGCTTTCCGGGCATACCCATAACGGACAGATCTTTCCCTTTTCGCTCTTGATGCCCCTGGTTTACAGGTTTTACAGCGGACACGGCCGGGATGGCGATTTTCAGATCTACGTCTCCCACGGCGTGGGCAACTGGGGGCCGCCTTTAAGGATAGGGTCCCAAAGCGAGATAATTAAAATAAACCTGGTGCCGGCGGATAAATGAAAAGAGCGGGGGCGGTTCAGAAAAGAACCGCCCCTATTTTGTCAACAGTTTATGAGACACCAATCCCATTTTCAGATATATCTTTTGCAGAGGATTGGGCCGGTGGTTTTTCTTAAAAAACAGGTACATCGATCTCCGGTGTTCTTCGCTCATCCTGGCTTTCTCCTGCTCCGAACTCTTACCCCAATGGTGCATCAACCTGGCTTGGGGGACATAGAATACCTGCCAGCCTTTTTGAGATGCGTTCAGACAAAGATCTATATCCTCCAGGTACATGAAATACCGTTCGTCCAAAAGGCCGGTTTGCTCCAGCATCTCCCTCCGCAGAATTAGACAGACCCCTCCCAGAGCGGGTACTTGGGAAGGCTTGTCATCCGGCAGGCCTCGGAGCATATACCTGGACGCACCGTGATTGCCGGGCCAAAGGGCGGTGATTGGTGATTTACGGGAAAAAAGAACGTTGAGATATCCGGGAATGACCCGGATGGTGGGCTGGAGACTGCCATCGGGATTGAGCACTTTGGGGCCGGCCAGGCCGGCCTTGGGATTTGACTCCATGAATTCGAACAACCATTTAAGGCAGTCCGGTTCTATCAGAGTGTCGGGATTGAGCAGGACCGGGTACTTCCCGGCAGCCGCCTTGATCCCGATATTGCAGGCGGCCGCAAAACCCAGGTTTTGGGAATTGGTGATCAGCTTTACTTCAGGGTACTGCCTGGCCAGCACGGCCAGGCTTCCGTCTGTTGAAGCATTGTCAATTATGATCACTTCATAACTGAGGCCCCCGGAAGCTTTGATAGAATCCAGGCATGCGGACAGCAGTTTTCCCACATTGCGGTTGACTATGATCAAGCTTATGTCGATTTTAGCATCCATCTGCTTTTTTTCAGTTTATTTGGCTAAAAAACAGAGACGAAGTATTTTCGTCTCTGTTTTTGGATTTACAGACGATCTCCCCTTTATAACCGGCCGGTCAGCCTCAGCCACTGCAGCCGCCAGACCATCCACACCGCCTCGTAAACGATCTTTTTTGACATCTTGGACTGCCCCACCTTGCGCTCTTCAAAAATGATGGGGACCTCAACCACTTTGAACCCCCGGTAATAGGCGTTGAAGTGCATTTCTATCTGAAAGGCATAACCGTTGGATTTGATCCGGTCCAGATTGACGGCTTCCAACACCTTCCGCCGGTAGCATTTAAAACCGCTGGTCAGGTCCCGCACCGGCACCCCGGTTACCACCCTGGCGTAGATATTGGCAAAATACGATAACAGCAGCCGCTTTAACGGCCAGTTGACCACATTGACCCCGTCCAGATAGCGCGACCCTATCACCAGGTCAAAGTCCCTGATCTTCTCCAGAAATACTGCCAGCGTTTTGGGAGGATGCGAAAAATCGGCGTCCATTTCGCAGATCAGATCATAATCCTTGGATAACGCCCATTTGAAGCCGGTAACATAGGCGGTACCCAGTCCCATCTTGCCCGGCCGGTGAATGACGTGAACCTTCATGTCCTTATGGGATATCTCATCCAAAAGATTGCCGGTGCCGTCCGGAGAATTATCGTCTATCACCAGCACCTCGAACACCGGGTTCACCGACTGGATCTGCGATATTATCTCGGCAATGTTGCCTTTTTCATTATAGGTGGGGATTATCACCAACGCCTTCATGGGATGACTCCTAGGGTTATGGTTTAAAGGTTTAAAATATCAATTTACCGGCGTCAGGTGAACAAGCCCGATTTTTTCTCGGCCTGCAACTCCATATCCTCCAGCACCCTCTTCTGATCCTCTATCTTTCTGGTCAATTCGTTCAGCTCTTTGCTGCGGGCCTGATATTCGGATGCCTCGGACGACAGCATCTTCAGCCGTTTTAAGATCACCGATTCTTCTTCGGATTTCTGGCTGACGGACTTTTGCTTTTCCTCCAACTCCTGCTTTAGACCGGCCATCTTTTTATCCCAATCTTCCTTGAAGGAAGTGATTTCTTTTTGCTCGTTTTTCAGGCGAACAAGTTCCTGATCCAGTTCATCCCTCTGCCGGTGCTTGGATGAGAGTTCGTCTTCGGTCTGCCTGGCCATTTCATTGACGTCGTCCAACTGGCGGTATTTTTCGTCCAATTGGCTCTGGACGGAAGCCAATTGCTGTTTGACCTGATTTTTGGCGGTCTCCGTTTCCTGAGCCATCTGCAAAAGCTCGTCGTTTTGATTCTTCTGCCTTTGCTCCATTTCCTGCCGGGCCTGCTCCAGAGCCAGCTGAACCTCTTGCAGGCTGGACTGGGCTTGATCGCGGTTATTTTTCAAGGCCTCCAGTTCTGCCTGGGTTTTACCGCGTTCTTCTTCCATCCTCTGGTTTTGAGATTGCCCCGATGCAATTTGCTCAGTCAGGGTACCCAGTTCCCGGTTCTTATCCTCTGTTTGCCGGTGCAGCGAGGCCAACTCGGATTCCGCCGTCATGGCGCTTCGGGCCCGTTCCTGCATCAGATCCTGATTCTGCTGATTGATATCCTCCAACTCCCGGCGCCCTTCCTCTGCCTGCTGTTTAATTTCAGAAGTCTGTTGCTGCAGTTCTTTGAGCCGGCTCACCTGCTGCTCTATCTGTGACTGCTGTTGTTTTTGGAAGGGCACGGCCTCTCCTATCCACAGCTCCACTTCCCGCTTTTGGCTCTGGAGCATTTCCTTGGCCTGGGTCAATTCCCGTTCGCTTTGGTTAAGCAGCTGGACCTCATCCGTTAAGTTTTGCCGTTCGCTTTCCAGCGCGGCTACCTGGGCGCTGAGTTTTTGCCGTTCGTCGCTGGTCTGCTCCAGCTTTACGAGGGCCTCGTTTACCCTGGACTGCAGGTCCTGATGCCTGTCCTCTATGGCCGCGTAATCGGCCTTCTTTTGTTTGATCTCATTTTGGAGAGATGATCTTTCTTCGCCTAGTTTGTCATATTCCTCCTGGGATTGGATCAGGGATTCCCTGGTCCGCTCCAGTTCCCCCGCAGCTTTAATCTGGTTTTGCTGAACCTCGGCCAGGGAACGGCTGATCTCCTCCAGTTGTTGGGCGGATATATCGCGGGAGCCTTCCAACTGAAAATTCTCCTGCTTTAATGCCTCAACCTGGGCAAAGGCCAATTTGATGTCGGCTTGCAGTTTTTGCAGTTTGCCCTCGGCCTCCACCCGGAAACTTTCCATCTGGCTGATCTTGGTTTCGGTTTCCGAGAGTTTTTTCCAGGCCTGTTCCAACTCGGCTTCCATTGATAGTTTTTGCCGGGACATTTCATCGATTTTTTGGGCCACCGCTATTCCGTCGGATTTCAGCCCATCTATCTTCTGCTGTAAAAGCTGCTGTATGTTCTGGCGGTTGGTGGTGTTCTGTTGCAGCTCTTCTACCCCTTTTTCCAGGCTGGCTACCTGCCGGTTGCGTTCCACCAAAAGACTTTCAGCTCCGGTCAGCTCTTCCTGTATCTGCCGAAGGTGCTCCTCGCTCGCGGCCCTGATCTTGGAAAGATCCTCCGCCTCGCTCTTTAAAATGAATAACGCTTGCTGCTGCTGGGAGACCTGGTTCTGCAGTTGTTCCAATTCCCGGTTCAGGTTTTCCTGTTGATTTTGGCCCTCTTTAATGCTGGTCTCCAGGGCCATCGCCTGATCTTTATCCGACTGCAGGGACTCCCGGCTGGAGCGCAGATCCTGGTTCAAACCCTCCAGCACACCCTCCAGCAGCATTGTCTGGTGTAGTTTATCGTCAGTTTCTTTTTGTTTCTGGGCCAATTGCTGCAGTAAGGCATCCAACTGCCTGTTTTTTTCGATCCGGTCCTGTTCCTGCCGGGCTAGCTGGTCTTTTAAATCATTTAATTTCTGCTCGGTGGCATCCTTTTCCTGGTCCAAAGATGCGTTTTTTACCCTGACCGAGTCCAGTTCTGCTTTGGCCTGATCCAGTTGAGCCGTTAGGGCATAAAGAGAATTCTGTTTGGCCGCCAGTTCCCCGCTCGCCATTTCCGCTTGGGCCTTATGCTGGCCGATGGCCGAGATCACCAATTCCAGCTGGGATTTGGCCGATTGGATCTGATCCCGCAGCTGGCCGTGGCGTCCCGATGATTCTTCGATCTCACGCTGCAGGGCCAGGCTCTGTGTTTCCAGCCCAATTACGTCACGGGCACGGTCCTTCATGGTAACCAGGTTCCGGGCTATCTCCGCTTTGATCTGGGCCTGATGTTTTAAAAGTTCATTCCGCTCCTTCTTGGAACGATTCAGTTGTTTTAGGATGTGGGCGGTTTCCTTGCGCCGGGACTTTATCTCATCATCCAAATCCTTTATACGGGTCAGCTTCCGGGCCAGAACTTCGTCCATCGGCAGGGCGGGTTCTGGGTGGAATATTTTATTAACCCATCCGGTTACCACCGAGCCGGTGGCCGAAACGCCGTTAGAGAATTGATTGATTATCGCATCTTTCACTGCCGGGGAATCATTTTCACTGCCGCCCCACTCCGGTTCCGGATCCAAAGCAGTTGCCTCCGCCTTGCTGGCAACATTTACCGGCGGTTTTCCGGTTATATGCGGCAGATGGTTTTCTTGCGCTAATGACCGAACGTCTTCGGGAGAAGCTGCTTCAGATGGTTCGTTTACTTCCGCCAATTCTTGTTCTGGGCTGGAAATACTCTCCTCCCCGGATTCCACGGTTTGCCGCCGGGATAGAAATCTTTCGGTAAATTCTTTGATATCTTTTTTTATCTGACCCGTCATGGATGTTTTCTCTTCCCCGTTTTCACTGAGTCCGTCGTTGGAATTTAAACAATCATCGGCCACCGTCTCTGCCACCTCAAGAGGCTGGTGATTTTGATCCTCCGTCTCTGATCCCCCGGACCCGGCATCGGGTTCCGGAGGCAATAAACCGTCTCCGGGCGTGCCGGCAGTCCCGGCCTTAAAGAAATCCTTAAGCCTGGCTATCAATCCCGGCCCCTGGGGCCGAGCCGGGACTTCCGCCGATGGCGGACCTTCATCCGGAGCGGGAGGAAAGTCTGAACCTTCCTGTTCCCGGTTTAGTTCTTCGTTTTCCAATCTTTCTTCATCCATCTTTGTTATCCTCTTTGGTCATGTCTTTCAGCCTGGCCAGCTTGTTCAAAGCCTCTATGGGGGTCAGAGCCTCGGGATTGACCGATTTGATTTCTTTTAAGATCTCCTGATCCTGACGGCTGAATATCCTTTCACCAGGCTCGCTTTGGGGAACCTGGTGCCGGGCCAGCCGCGGGGTCCGGTCGCCGGACAGGGCGTCCGATTCCAGGTTGAAAAGTATCTCCCGGGCCCGTTCTATGACGACTTTTGGCAGACCGGCCAGTTTTGCCACCTGCACTCCGTAACTTTGCCCGGCCGGGCCGGCCACCACCTGGCGCAGAAAAATTATCTCGTCCCCCCATTGTTTGACCGACATGGAATAGTTCTTGATCCCGGTCATCCAGGATGACAGCTCCGTCAGTTCGTGGTAATGGGTGGCGAACAGGGTTTTACACCGGGTCTGGTCGTGCAGGTATTCGCTGACCGCCCAGGCGATGGCCAGCCCGTCAAAGGTGCTGGTGCCCCGGCCGATCTCGTCCAAAAGCACCAGGCTTCTGCCGCTGGCGTTGTTCAGGATGTTGGCGGTCTCGTTCATCTCGGCCAGAAAGGTGCTGACCCCCTTGGCCAGGTCGTCCGAGGCCCCGATCCGGGTGAACACCCGGTCGATCACTCCTATCTGGGCCTGCTGGGCCGGAACGAAGGAACCGGTCTGGGCCAAAATCACTATCAGCGCTATCTGCCTTAAGTAGGTAGATTTTCCGGCCATGTTGGGCCCGGTCAATATTATCAGCCGGTTCTGGTCGCCGTCCAGCAGGGCGTCGTTGGCCACGAACTGTCCCAGCCGGAAATTCTTCTCCACCACCGGATGACGCCCCCCCTGGATGAACAACCTTGATTCCTCGTCCACCAGCGGCCGGTGGTAACCGTTCTCCACTGCGGCCAGGGCCAGGGAATAGATGGCGTCTATGGCCGCAACGGCCTCGGCTGTTTCCTTGATCTTGGCGCTGTATCCGCAGATCTGTTCTTTTAACCGGTTGAACAGTTCCAGCTCAAGCTGCCGGATCTTTTCCTCGGCCCCCAGCACCTTATCCTCGTATGCCTTGAGCTCCTCGGTGATGTAGCGCTCGGCGTTGGCCAGGGTCTGCTTGCGGATGTAGTTTTGGGGCGCCAAGGTTACATTGGCCTGGCTGATCTCGATGTAATACCCGAACACGCTGTTGAAGCCGACCTTCAGGGAATTGATCCCGGTGCGCTCCCGCTCGGTCTTCTGCAGTCCGGCGATCCAGGATTTGTCGCCGGAGGCCAGGGCATTCAGCTGGTCCAGCTCCGGGCTGTATCCCGGGCGAATGAATCCTCCCTGCAGATAGGCCAGCGGCGGCTCGGGGACAATGGCCTTTCTTATTAACAGGCAAAGGTCCTGAAGATCATGGATTCCGGTGCATTGATGTTCCCAGTATTCCCCTTCGGGCAATAATGATTTCATCTGTTTGGCCGCATCCAAAGACTGGGCCAATCCCAGCAGGTCCCGGGGCCCGGCCCGGTGGCAGGTTATCCTGCCCAGCAGCCGTTCCAGATCCTGGACCTTCTTCAGCTGGGCGGCCAGGTTCTCCCGGTGGGGCCGGGAGTTAAAAAGCGATTCCACCGCGTCCTGGCGGATCTTGATCTGGGGTAAAGACAAAAGCGGGGCCGCCAGAAAGCGCCGCAGCAGCCGGGCTCCCATCGGAGTCAGGGTTTTGTCTATGGCTTCCAGCAGGCTGGACTGGCCGGGCGCGCTTTCCGGCAGCAGGGCCAGGTTGCGGATGGTGGCGTTATCCAGCAGCATCTGGTTGGAAAGGCTGTAGGGCGTTAGTTTGGCGATGTGCCCCACTGAAGTCTTCTGGTTGTCCTCCAGGTACCGCAGGGCGGCCCCGGCTGCGGCTGTGGCCAGCTCCAGGTCCTGGCAGCCGAATCCGGCCAGGGAAGCGGTTTTAAAATGCTCCATCAGTCTGCGCCGGGAAGATTCTCCGTCAAAATGGTAATCGTCCTGCAGGGTTAGGGCAAAGCCGGACACTGCCGCCTTTAAGGCATCGGCCTGTCCTTTTGGGACCAGTATCTCTGAAGGCAGATTGCGCCCCAGTTCGTCGGCCAGGTCGGCCAGCGGCAGTTCGGTCAATCTGAGATTTCCGGCCGAGAGGTCGCACAGCGCCAGGCCGCAATTGGTTCCCTGAACCTTGACCGCCGCCAAAAGATTTTCCCGGCGCTCCTCCAGCAGCGAGGGCCGCATCACGGTGCCGGGGGTGATGACCTCGGTCACCGCCCTTTTGACGATGCCCTTGGCCAGCTTGGGGTCCTCCACCTGGTCGCAGATGGCCACCTTGTGCCCGGCCTTGATCAGCCTGGTAACGTAGCGTTCCAGGGCATGGTGGGGTATCCCGGCCAGGGGGACATTATTGTCTTTGCCGTGATTGCGGGCGGTCAGCACTATCCCCAGAACTTTGGAGATCAGCACCGCGTCATCAAAGAAGGTCTCGTAAAAATCGCCCACCCTAAAAAGCAGTACGGCATCCGGATATTCCTGCTTGATCTGATGGTACTGGGCGATCATGGGGGTGATCTTTTCCATCAACGGGCCCGGCCTTTGGCCGGTAAAATTAGAACCGGGATATATTTCATTTTTGAAATTGTTTAGTCATATTTCTTCTATCTTTTCCCATACTTTGCCACAAAAAAGCCTGCCCTGAGCCGGGTCGAATGGGCACATAAATCACAAATACCCTAACACCGTTACTGTAGATTAACGTTAAACATATTTGTTTTTGTGCCCGGAGTTTACCCTGAATTTAGTGAAGGGTGCCTTTTTCCGCCACCGCAAGCAAGTCCATATAGGCGGATCCGCCTATGGCGTGAGTGGCTGAATGGTTCCTCATTTTTGCACTAACATGGTTCTGATCCCGTAAGCGCTCATCAGTTTTTGGGATGCTTTCCGGGCCTCCTCTTTTCCGCCGTAGGGTCCGGCAAAAAGCCTGTAACTGCGGCTGTTTTTGGAACCGCTGCTGTCCACCCGGCACTGGTGGTCCAGTTTCTCCAGCCTCTTTTTCCAATCGGCCATCACGGCTCTGTCCCGGTAGACCCCGATCTGTAGATAATATCTTTGGACGGTTGCCGGCTTTGGCTGGGACACGATGGTTTTGACCGGCGGAGATTTGATGACCGGATTTACCGGCGCTGGTACCGGCAGGTTTTGGGGAAGGGTGTCTTCCTGCGCCTCGGGACTGTCCTCGATGCCGGACAGCAACTGTTCCCGGGCCTCACCGGCCTCATAGCTTTCGGGATAAAGCTCCAGGATCTGCCGCCAGTAAAAGTTGGCCTGAGCCGAATCGCTTTTTAGTCTCCAGCCGTCGGCCAGGGAGCGGGCTATGGCAGCTCCCCGGAAATTCTGGGGATATTGCTGCACAAAGGCCTGGGCATAGGAAGCCGCCTGGGTCAGGCTGTCCGCGGCCAGAGACATCAAAGCCAGCCGGTAAAGGCTTTCGCTGCCCGGCGGGGTTTGGGCGTAGCGGGAATAAGTAAAAAGATACCTGGCTTTGGCCTCGGGAAAAGCCCCCGCGTTCTGGCAATACTGGGCGGTGGCAAAAGCCGCCTGGGGCGCCAAGGCATTGGTGGGGTGATTATCCAAGATAAATTGATAATGGGCAAAGGCGTTAGTCCCGCTGTTCTCTATCCGGGCCAGGGTAAAATGGGCTTCGGCTAAAAGTTTTCCCCGGGGATGATGTTTAAGGAATTTTTGATAGGCCTCAACCGCCTGGGGATATTTTCCGGCCTGACAGTATTGCCAGGCGATGTTGTATTCCTCCTCTTCGGTCATGGCCCAAAGCAAGGATGCGCCCAGCAACAAGAAAGACAGGGCAAGCAGAAAACCTTTGACCGAATTAGAATGGTTCTTCGGCCTGTGACATTTTTTTATTTTGCCTTCTGCCTTTTGCATTTTGTATTTAGTACAACTCCCTCTTTCCGGCCACGGTCTGCACCACCCACTGGAAGCCTATGAAGGTATAACCGCTGATAGTGTCCCGGCGCGAGATCCAGGTAATTTTCCCGTAATGGGGAACGTTGTCGGTAATCAGGAAAAATGACTGCCCCAGCAGGGAATTATCTAGAGTGATCTCGTTATAGTAACCAGAATCGGGAGCGACATCGCCGGTTCCCAATTTTATGCCGTAATTGGAACGCAGTTGAACGGTGGCAGGGGCCGTGGCCGACAGCCACCATAACTGAAAACTGCCATAGCTGGCCGTTCCGCTTTTAAAATAAAATACGTCCGGCGAATCGCCCGAGGATACGCCCAGCGAATCATAGCCGGAGATGATCGTGCTGTTGGGGGCCTCGGTGGGAGATTGGCTGCAGCCGGTTACCAGGGCCAAAAGGGCTAAAAGGCCAAGGCAGACCGCCGGCCAAAAGAGTTTATTTCTTCTTTTATACATAATCTTATATTTTAGCCTATAAGTCCATCATTTTCAACAAAAAACTGCATAAAAAAACGGGCTTTTTAAGCCCGCAATATTTAAAATCACATTTGCCACTATTCCAAGACCCAAAATATTTTGGGATTGTTTTACTTTAAATGTATATCTAACTTGCTCAGAAAAAGTAGAAAGAATATTGCAGGTTTTATAAAAACGCAGATTTAGCCCGATTATGTTCTTTTCTTTTTGTACCGCCAAAAAGCAAAGAACCAAAAGAAAAAGCTCGTCGCTTAAAACTCTCCGGGCCTCGCTTACGCTAAAACTCCCGCCTATGCCCCTGCATCGGCGTACAGGCCAGCGGGCCCGCGTTGTGCTTCTCGTTGATGACGGGCTTGTCTGAACTCGGGCTTTGGCCAAGCCCTCAAACACGCCAGACAAGCTTTTTCCGCCATCAACTGCGATGCTCACTGATCGTTTTAACGCGACAACCGGGGTTGGTACCTATTGTTTTCCATGTCTCCTGAGCTGAGTGAATAATCGTTTTACTTTAGTTTTCCTATTTTTCTCAGATACGCATCTTGGGTGGTGTTGCGGACCTGATTTTGTTCCGCGCTCCAGTAATATTTTCCCCCGAACAAATCCTTAGGAATATCACTTACCAGGCCAGCCCTTATTAAATCATCCATGTTTTCCGGCCATTTCCCGGTATTCTTGTAATATTTAACCGCTAAAGACTGGAATCTCTCGACTTCCTCATCTATGTAGATCTTATCCAAATAGAACTTGGCCACTTCCCTTTCAGCTTTACTGGAGCTTTTATCATAAAGATCCTGCCACATGCGTTTTGAAGTTTCCCGCTGACCCTCCTTCCTGGATATCCAGGCGGCAAACCTTAAAGCCCCATCCCAGGCCTTGGGTAATTTGGAGGCCTCCACGAATTCTTTTACCGCCTCGTCGCCGCGGTGGAGGAAGACATACAGGATAAAGCCTTTCATGTAAGGGAATTGCCATTTATCGGGGTTTTCCCTTTTAGCCTTATCCAGCAGTTTCAGCGAATTTACCGAATCCTGGGCATCGTGGACCAAAAGCAGCGAGCCGAAGGTATAGGGATAAAGAAATTTGGGATCCAAATCGGTCAACCGGTCGGTAATGGGGTACAGGTATTCGTATTTCATATCGGAACGCATGTGAAAGGCATAATACTGAATCATCCGCATCCACAGGTAGTCGGCTATCATCATCTCATTCCCCCCGGCAAAAAACTTTACGGCCGAAGCGGATGGAAAATACAACAGCTCTTTGATTGACTGTTCGCTGGAAAGGGATTTACGGTCAATAGCCTTTTGGATTGCAATCGTAACTCCCAAAACAGCTACGGCGCTGAGCAGTACTAATGCTGTTTTCCAACCCCGGTTTTTCACTTCAGATCCTTTCTCTCCAGGACTATGGATCCCAGGATCAGCATCACCGCGCTGTAAAGCAGACAGTACAGGATCATCAAACCGATTTTACCCGAAGAAACATCCAGGCCGTAGACGGCCTCGGTCCTGAAGTTGCAGTTTTGAAGATTGGGAATGAGATAGGAAACGGCGTTGACCGCGACCTTTAAAAAAGACCCCGGCATCCTTTGGGCAAAAAGCCTCAGCTGGTCGGCGGCCGTGCCGGCTATGAAAAGGCAGAAGGTAAAGGCTGCGCTAAGGGCGGGAGAGGCTAGGGTGGAGAAGAATATGGCCACCGAAGTGATCACCACAAACTGCATATAGATCCCCAAAACCGCGTATCCTAATAGCCAGTCGATCTTGCCGCCCAGCATCAAAATGGTGGCAGCCATGGTGGCGCTCATTATCAAAAATGATACGGTTAAAGTGCTCATCAGGCCAAAATACTTGCCCAGCAGAAGTTCCCAGCGCCGGACCGGCTTGGCCACCAGCACGTAAATTGTGCGCTTGTCCAGCTCCTTGAACACCAAAGTGGTGCCCACCACCACCGAGATCAGCAGGCCGAACAGGGTGATGGCCGCGAACCCGAAATCCTTCATGATTTTTATTTCCTGCCCGATGGCCAGGGGGATCACCAGCCGCGAGCCGGGCAAGACCACCAACACAAATATGATCAAACCATAAAGAATTCGGTCGCGCACCGTTTCCTTAAAGGTGTTTAGGGCAATGGCTAGAATTCTTTTCATGACTGGTTCTCCTTCAGGGACTTTATCTGCCGGGCAAAATAGCTTTCCAGGTTCTCCCGCTGGGGGGTTACGGAAACGATGGTTCCGCCTTTGTTCATCAGGCTTTTAAGAATTTGGTCCACTTTGGAAACATCATTGATCTTAACGATGGTTTGGCCGGAAACTTCCTCCATCCTGGCTCCTTCTAACTCAACCTGGCTGGAAAGATTTTCGGCCACTATCTCCACCCAGTTCACCGAGTCCTTTAACAGTTCCGGCAGTGTGCCTACCCGGTGGATCTTGCCGCTGACTATGATCCCCACCCGGTCGCACAGCGATTCGGCGTCCGGCAGGATGTGGGAGCTGAAGAATATGGTCTTTCCCTGGCGCTTCAGCTCCAGCATCAGGTCCTTGATCTCTTTTCTTCCGATGGGATCCAGGCCGGAGACCGGCTCGTCCCAGACCAGGAATTCCGGGTCGTTGACCAGCGACTGGGCGATGCCGGTCCGCTGCAGCATTCCCTTGGAGCACTTTCGCAGGGGCAGTTTGGCGGCCTTGGTCATGCTTACTAATTCCAGCAGCTGATCAGCCTTGTTGTCCGCCCGTCGGCCGCTGATGCCGAACAGGGCCGCGCAGAACAGCAGGAACTCGCGCACCGTAAGATAATCGTAAAAATAGGGATTCTCGGGCAGGAACCCGATCTTTTCCTTCATCTGATTGGATTTTTCCCGGATGTCATGCCCTAATATCCTGGCGGTGCCGGAGGAAGGCCTGATGATGCCCATCAAGGTCTTGATGGTGGTGGTTTTTCCGGCCCCGTTGGGGCCCAGAAAGCCGAAGATCTCGCCGGGCTTTACCTCCAAAGAAATATCGTCCAGGATGGTCTTTGACCGCCAGGTAAAATGCTCCCAGTCGGTAAAACGCTTAGTAAGCCGGTCTATTTCAAGGATGTTTTCCATGGGTAATGTAATATATGTTCAAGGTTGAATTGATTAACTGCCAAACTGGGGGATCTTAGGGAAACTATTATCTTGTCATCCTGAGTACACTTCGAGGCAACGTGCTGTTGTCATCCTGAGTAGACTTCGAGGCAACACAGGGCGAAGGATGGGCGTTCGTGTCACCCCTTCGGCCTGCCTTACCTGGCGCCGGGCTCAGGGTGACAGAAGGTTGTCATCCTGAGGGCACTTCGAGGCAATATGATGTTGTCCTCCTGAGGGCACTTCGAGGCAACGTGCTGTTGTCATCCTGAGTAGACTTCGAGGCAACACAGGGCGAAGGATGGGCGTTCGTGTCACCCCTTCGTCTTGCCTTACTTGATGCCGTACTCAGGGTGACAGAAGGTTGCATCCTGAGTAAACTTCGAAGCGATATGATATTGTCATCCTGAGTAAACTTCGAAGCAACACAGTATGAAGGATGCCGGGCTCAGGGTGACAGAGCATTGTCATCCTGGGTTACCGCGGGGGATCCACCTTGGGCTGGGCGCCCACCGGCCGCCCCACCATCCATTTCCCCTCTTTTTTTATGGCCATGGTGCCGGTTTTATAACGGGTGGTCTTTATCTGCCCCTTTTTCTTGAACACTACCTGGTAATACACCCTGGCTCTGGTTGTATTATCATACTTGGTGACTATGCTATCTAAGTAAAGCCACTCAATGTTTTGGGGAGTGAGTATATATTCCGAAGTCATGCCTTCTTCGTAGTAGACCTGAGTCTTTAACACCGCATCCTGATCGCCCCGGGCCATGGCCGCCCAGAATACTTTTACCGCCGTCGCCGGGGTATCTTCCCGGCTGGCACAGCCGGCCACGGAAATGGCCAGCACCAGCAATATCAATATATGATTTGTCATAAAAAATGGCGGGTGTAAAAGCACACCCACCATTTTTTAGCCATGACAACAAAACTACTGACCCGAGGTTACCGTGCTGGGCAGAACATTTTTCACACCATAGCCAGTAATAATATACCGCGCAGCTGTCGTTATAAGCGGGACAGTACCATCAGAAGCTAGCGATTGATAATAAATGCTCCCGGCACTAAAGATTGCCAAAGATGGTACCACCCAAGCACCGGCAACAGCAGTCCCTGAACCGAAAGCATAGCCACCTGCTTTGGCAACAGGGTTGGTAAAGTTTGACGGAAGTAAAATGGGGGCAGCACCGGGGGTTGCGGCACTTATTGCTCCACCGATAGTGCTTAAATTCCCGACTACATTTAAATTAGCTCCAACTACTGTGGTAGCAAAAGTGAGAGCATATACACCCTCGGACTGAGTGGAGAAATCTTCGGCTGCCAACTGGGCGGTATGCATATTGGCCTTGACAGATGCTTCCTTGGCCCGGTCCTGCATGCTCATGAAGTTCGGTATGGCGATGGCCGCCAGGATACCTATGATAACCACCACGATCATCAACTCGATCAGGGTAAACCCTTTGTTGTTCATTTTGGACTCCTTTTCTATTAATTAGTAGTTGGTTTGGTTATTTAAACCATATAGAATATATTTGCATAATTCATGCCACCAAATAACCTTGGTTTTAAGCCCTAAAAACACAATTTTCCCTAATTTTCGGAAGCTTTTGATTTGCAATATGCAAGGGTTCGCAATTTGCTATTTATTCGGTACTTCCAAATATGGTGTTGAACGGTTTTTACTGCCCTGAAGTAAGAGGAACAGGCATCATCTTTTTCACTCCATAGCCATATATACGGTATCTTGCGGCAGTAGTGGCAATGGCGGCGGCCCCCTCAGCAGTGGCTGAACCATACCAAACACTGCCCTGATCGCCAGAGGCTCCGGTTCCGGGATCATTAATACCCGCAGGATCAGTCGCGGCGGCCACTCCAGCCGAAGAAAATGCCCAGGCAGTACTCTTCATAATTGGATTGATAACATTAACGGGAAGTAAATTACCGGCTACAGATTTAGTAGCGCCGGGCGTACCAGCTACGCTGGCTGTCTTGGTCATCAAAGGATTGGCCACGTTAATAGCGGTGTTAAAATCCATTGGATACACGCCCTCGGTTTGAACGGAATAATCCTCCACCGTCAACTGGATGGTGTGCATGTTGGCCTTTACCGAGCCTTCCTTGGCCCGGTCCTGCATGCTTATGAAGTTCGGGATGGCTATGGCCGCCAAAATACCAATGATAACCACCACGATCATCAGCTCTATCAGGGTAAACCCTTTGTTGTTCATTTGGTATCCTTTTAATAATAAATGGCTTATTGTTGGTTCTTTAGTTATTGATTTAATCTTGCATAAGCCATGCCAACCAATAAACCATAACTATTATGGAGCCCCACGGGCATAGCCCGTGGGGCTCCATTTAGCGTCTTTGCCGCCTAAGCAGGGAAGCCCGCCGGTGGGGTTTCCTATTACTTCTGCCACGACCTTAAGGTCGTGGCAATTATTGAAGATCGTAGCAATTATCTTAGTGGCAGGCTCCCCCATTGCCACCCCGATACATCGGGGTGGATAGAGAATCGGGTAAAACATCTATGGGGCTAATTTATCCGCCAACCTGTCTTTGGCGGGCATTCACCCTATTGCCACGAGCTTTAGCTCGTGGTAGTAGAATCGGGTAAACTATCCTGGGGTTTCAACCCCTAAGATTAAGAGCTAAAGCCCGGATGGTTTGAGGCGATTGCCACGAGCTTTAGCTCGTGGATAGAGAATCGGGTAAAATCCCTGGGGTTTCAACCCCTAAGATTAAGGGCTAAAGCCCTAATGATTTCATACAATTTCCTGCCACGATCTGAAGATCGTGGCAATAAGCCCCCTATTCCCTGCCACAACCTTAAGGTTGTGGCAATTCATGAAGATCGGAGCAATTATTTAGTGGCAGGTTCCCCCATTGCAGCGAGCCTTCGCTCGTGGCTGGAGAATCGAAAAAAACATCTATGGGGCTAATTTATACGCCAACCTGTCTTTGGCGGGCATTCACCCTATTGCCACGAGCTTCAGCTCGTGGGAGAAGAATCGGGTAAACTATCCTGGGGTTTCAACCCCAGATATTAATGTATTAACCCCTTTTATTTATTGGTGTGATCGCAAAGCCATATTCCTCCATGAACTCTTGGTATTCTTCTGAAAATGTTTTCTTCCTATGATGCTCCGCTTGATTTTTTACATACTCCCGCACAGTGTCTATCATCGTTTCGCTTACAGATATTGCAATGTATTCGTCCTGCCACTCGAACTTACCATTGCCAAGGCTCTGATCTGCCTGCGCCGAAGCTTCGGCAGACAAGACGTTCATCCAATGGGATGATTCTCCCTTCAGAAGCTGAGCAACCTTTGCGATGGTCTGATCGGATTTCAACGACACGAGGCTATGAACATGATCCGCAGTACCATTAATAACATCAAGATAGATATTCTTCTTTGATGCATTCTCCTTTATGTGGGCAAATATTTTCCCCCGCAGTGTTTCATTCAAAAGGGGCATTCTGTCTTTTGTCGCCCAAATCAAGTGGACCCATATTCTGACATACGGCATATTAATCGCTTCCACAACTTCCCTGGGGCTAAAGCCCAGTACTGGTTTTATGACTGCCTGCCACGACCTAAAGGTCGTGGCAATTATTTAGTGGCTGGAGAATCGGGAAAGCATCTATGGGGCTAATTTATCCGCCGACCTGTCTTTGGCGGTCAGTCACCCTATTGCCACGAGCTTCAGCTCGTGGTAACAGTAAAATCGGGTAAAATCTCTAGGGTTTCAACCCCAGAGTTGAGAACTAAAGCCCGGATGGTTTCATGCGATTGCCACGAGCTTTAGCTCGTGGATAGAGAATCGGGTAAAATCTCTGGGGTTTCAACCCCGGAGGTTAAGGGCTAAAGCCCTAATGATTTCATACAATTTCCTGCCACGATCTGAAGATCGTGGCAATTATTTAGTGGCTGGAGAATCGAAAAAAACATCTATGGGGCTAATTTATCCGCCAACCTGTCTTTGGCGGGCATTCACCCTATTGCCACGAGCTTCAGCTCGTGGGAAAAGAATCGGGTAAACTATCCTGGGGTTTCAACCCCTAAGGTTAAGGGCTAAAGCCCTAATGCTTTCATACAATTTCCTGCCACGATCTGAAGATCGTGGCAATAAGCCCCCTATTACCTGCCACAATCTAAAGCTCGTGGCAATTCATGAAGATCGTAGCAATAAAGCCCGCTATTGCTTTATGCCATACAACTTCAGCTTCCGGTACAGCGTGGCATAGTGAATGCCCAGCTTCTTGGCGGCCTTTGTTTTATTCCCCCCGCAGTTCTGGAGTACGTTTAAGATTATCTGTTTTTCCTCGTCTTTCAGCGAACTGGAGGTTATGCTTTGCAGTTGGGGCTGGCCCTGATCGGGGACAGCGTTGGTTGGATTTTTAAAAAGGTCGGCCGGCAGATGGTTTTTTTCTATGGCCGGTCCCTGGCTTAAAACCACCGCCCGCTCCATTACATTCTCCAATTCCCGGACGTTTCCCGGCCAACGGTAGCTCAATAAAAATTCCCGGGCCTCCGGAGACAGAGTTTTGGCGGACTTGCCCTGGCGGCGGCAGTATTTGTTTAAGAAATAATCAGCCAGCAGCAAAATGTCCTGGCCCCTCTGCCGCAACGGCGGCAGTTCCAGCTGGATGACGTTAAGCCGGTAGAACAGATCCCGGCGGAATTTTCCGTCTTCCACCG
Organism: uncultured bacterium; assembly: GCA_963780225.1. Classification (GTDB taxonomy): domain Bacteria; phylum Edwardsbacteria; class AC1; order AC1; family EtOH8; genus UBA5202. The sequence goes on from CAWAAX010000014.1 coordinate 24,558, forward strand.
CCTTGTAAAGATCTACATTGGTGGCCGAGATCAGCCGGACATCAACCTTTATGGGCTTGGAGCCTCCCACCGGCACCACCTCGCGCTCCTGCAGAACCCGCAGAAGTTTTACCTGGATGGCGGGAGAGGTTTCGGAAACTTCGTCTAAGAAAAATGTGCCCCCCTCAGCCGCCTGAAACAGGCCGGGCTTGTCGCGAAAGGCCCCGGTAAAAGACCCTTTGACATGCCCGAACAGTTCGGATTCCAAAAGAGTCTCCGGCAGGGCCGCGCAATTGATGGAGACAAACGACCCGGTATTGCGGGAACTGCGTTTATGAAGTTCCTTGGCAATCAATTCTTTTCCGGTGCCGGATTCGCCCAGGATCAAAACGGTGCTTTGACTGGGAGCCACCTGTTGGACTAATTTTAATATATCCAAAAAATTCTTGCTTTGGCCGATGATGGCCCCCTCCTGGCCGCTTTGGGCATCGGGGCTGGGCTGATCTTCGGGGTTTTCTATCCGGGCAAAACGGATGAAATCCGCCATGGTCTTTTTTATGGCCTCGGCCTTCTGCTTAATGGTTTCGGCGGCTTGGCTGTGATCGGGGCTGGCCGTCAGGGCGGCGGCTTCCAGGTTTATCTGCTCGATGGCCGGCTGGATCACCTGAAGCAGGGTTTGGGCCAGCTCCCTGACGTTTTCCAGCCGCTCCATTTCCTGCAGTCTGGTCTCTATCTTTTTAGCCTCGGTTAAATCCTGAAAGATGGCGATGATGCCCTGCAGCCGGCCGTCGCCGTAGCGGATGGCATTGGTGCTGATGCCCAGGGGGATCTCCCGGCCATCGGTTACGGTCAGGATAACCTCGTGACGGGTGATTTTACTGGAGTCGCCGGACAGGCTTTGCTGCAAGACCGATGAAAGGGGCGACAGCCCTCCGGTCAGCAGGGATTGATGACCGATTCCGGTCATCCGGGCCGGATCCAGCCCCAAAATCTGGGCGCCTGCCCGGTTGCAGAATTTGATCTGCCCCTGGGTGTTCAAAGTCAGCAGGCCGCTGCCCATTTTTTCCAGGATATCACCGGTGGAAAGCCGCAGTTCATCCCAGGCCTGATTGGCCGCTTCCAGCTGTCTGCCCTTGGCCTGCAGTCGCTCGGCCAGCAGTCCGGCAAAGGCCGCCACCAGGTAAAAACAGATGGCGTAAATATATCCCCTAAACAAAAAATCGGCGCTGAAGGCCGATACAAAATCTACCCTGTCTGAAATTAAGGCCGCCTTCCTGAAAATTTGAAATTCCATGGCCAGTATTCCGGCATAAGCCAGGCTGGAGATAGTGGCGGTAAAGATGGCCCCTTTGACCAATCTGGCATTGGCGGCGGTGATGATGGCCAAAAAGAACAGCAGGGAAAACGGATTATCGGCTCCGCCGGTGATCTGTAAAAATAAATATATCCAGACCACGTTAAGCACCATCTGGCCGTAATCCCATCCCCAATGGATAAGCTTGATATGACCCAGCCTGAGCAGTATTGAAAACAGGAAGAACGCCAGTCCGGCCCATACCGCCATGCCGAAATTCAAAGGAAGCGACCCCAGGCGGTTAAGAGCCATGGCGCTTCCCGTCATTACGGCGACCAGCAGGATCCGGCCAAAGGTTATGGCCGGATCGTTTTTAAATAATATTTTTATCATGCGGTAAGTTATTACATGCGGCTCTATGGTTCTTGACCAGTCTCCCTCTGGTTCTGCCTGACGGCTGAATCCGGATAGCTTAGCGGGGCCTGGGTGTTGCCGTTAGTTCTTGCCCATCATGGCCGAGGTCATGGTAAATATCGGCAGGTACATGGCCACCACCATCCCGCCGATGCCCAGGCCCAGCACCACCATGATGATGGGCTCCATGGCCGCGGTTAAACCCTCCACCGCGCCGTCCACCTCCTCGTCATAGAAATCGGCGATCTTGTTCAACATCTCATCCAGGCCGCCGGTGGCCTCGCCCACCGCCACCATCTGGACCACCATCGGCGGGAAGATCTTCATGGTCTTTAGCGGCCCCGAGATGGTCTCGCCGCCGCCGATGGATTTGCGGGCGAACATGATGGCATCCGCCACCACCCGGTTGCCGGCGGTCTTGGCGGTGATCTCCAGGGCATCCATGATGGCCACGCCGGAGGAAAGCAGAGTTCCCAGGGTCCGGGCAAACCTGGCGATGGCCGATTTCTGCTGCAGGTCGCCCAGCACCGGGATCTTAAGCATCCAGGTGTCCAGCAACAACTGCCCCTTGTCGGTTTTATACCACCTTTTGATGCCGATAACCGCCGCTACCACCGCGATGATGATGGGAATGATGAATTTCTGTAAAAATTTGGACAAGGCCACCACAAACAAGGTTGGTCCCGGCAACTTGGCGCCCATCTCGGCAAACATTTTTTCGAAAATGGGAATGACGAAGATCAACAATATTGCGGCCGCCCCGACGCAGACCGATATCAGAATTACCGGCATGATCATGGATCGTTTTACCTTGCCCACCAGGGCTTCGTTCTTTTCCAGATAAATGGCCAGACGGTTTAGAATATTGTCCAAAATACCGCCGGCTTCGCCGGCCGCCGCCATGTTGATATATAACTCGCTGAAGGTGGTTTTTTGCCGTTTCATGGCCTCGGCCAGGGTGGATCCGCCCTCCACGTCGGTCTTGACCTGTTCGATGACCTTGCGCATGGTGGGGTTGTCATTCTGCGACCCCAGAATTTCCAGGCATTGCACCAGGGGCAACCCGGCGTTGATCATGGTGGCAAACTGCCGGGTAAAGATGGAAAGGTCCTTGCCGGAGACCTTGGCCGCCCCGAAGCTCATCTTGGTAAGGTCCTTGGGCTTGGTCCGCACCGAAGAAACGATGATGTTTCGTTTTCTTAAAGCATCTATTACCCCGGCTTCGTTCTCGGCGGTCAATTCTCCCGAAACGATCCCGGATTTGGAATCACGGCCCTTCCATATATATATTGGCATGGGGCGCTCCTTTTTTTTTGGTTTAAATGTCTATCCAATTAACTCAGGAATATACTCCAAAAACTTTTCTATCCGCAGATTTCACAGATTTTCACAGATTATTTCTATTCACGTTAATATATTTAGGTACAAATATAATCTTTGCCATCTGCGTTAATCTGTGGATAAAGGTTCCTGAGTAAGTTAGATAATCATTTTAGTTTAATTTGACTTTGTGGGATTTTTATTACGTTTAGACCAGCGTGGCTTGGCGGCGTTTTATCATCTGATCAAGTTCTTCGCTGTTGGGGGTATAGTCAAAAGCAGAATCCATGCTGATCTTTTTATCCATGAACAATTGGAACAGGGACTGATTCATGGTTTGCATCCCGTACTTGGAGCCGGCCTGGATCAAAGAATATATCTGGTGGACCTTGTCGTCCCGGATCATGGCCTTGATGGCCGGCGTGCAGACCATCACCTCCAGCGCCATTACCCGGCCGCCTTTGGTTAAAGGAAGCAGCTGCTGGGTCATCACCCCTTCCAGCACAAAGGCCAGCTGGGCCCGCACCTGGGGCTGCTGGTAGGCCGGGAAGGCGTCGATGATGCGGTGGATGGATTCGGCCGCCGAGTTGGTGTGCAGGGTGGCAAAGGTCAAATGCCCGGTTTCGGCGATGCGCAGGGCCGATTCAAAGGTTACCAGGTCGCGCATCTCGCCCACCAGCACCACATCGGGATCCTGGCGCAGCACGTATTTAAGGGCATTTTCGAAGCTCTTGGTGTCGGCCTCCAGCTGGCGCTGGTTGACTATTGATTTTTTATGGCTGTGCATGTACTCAATGGGATCCTCCACCGTTAAGATGTGAGACCGGCGTTCGGTATTCACTTTGTCTATCATGGTGGCCAAAGTGGTGGATTTGCCGGAGCCGGTGGGCCCGGTCACCAGCACCAGCCCCCTGGGCTTGGCGGCCAGCTCGGCCGCCACCGGGGGCAGTCCCAGCTCCTGGAAAGTGCGGATCTCCCAGGGAATGGTCCTTAAGGCCATGGCCACGCCTCCCCGCTGCAGGAAAACATTGCCCCGGAAGCGGGACAGTCCCTGGATGCCGAAGGAGAGGTCCAGTTCATAATCCATTTCAAATCTTTTTTTCTGGCGGTCGTTCAGGATGCTGTAGGCCAGCGACTGGGTCATCTCCGGGGTCAGCCTGTCATGGGCGCTCTGCATCAGCTCGCCGTCGATCCTAAAGACCGGCGGCACCCCTGAGGTAATGTGAAGGTCGCTGGCTTTTTTCTGGATCATTTCCTCCAGCAGTTGCTGCAAGGTAATCATCTTTTCCCCTGTCTGTGAATATTGATAGTAAGTTTTTTGCTTTTTGCCTTTGCCTCAACAGCGGCACCCCGGTTTACCCCGCCACCTTGGTTAATATTACAGCCCGGCGGGGCTGCAGCGGTGGCTGCCTTTTGGTTTCTGCCTTCTGCCTTTGAATTATCCTTCGGCGGTTTCCCGGATCATTTCCTCCACCGTGGTCATGCCCTGCTTGACCTTGCCCCAGGCGTCCATTCGCAGGGTCAGCATGCCTTCCTTGACCGCTGTGGCCCGGATGGTGGTTACCGGTTCCCGGCTTAATATCTGGGCCCTCAGTGTCCGGGTGATGGGCATCACCTCATAAAGGCCCACCCGCCCTTTATATCCGGTATTGTTGCAGATTGTGCAGCCTTTGCCTTTATAGAAGGTCAGTCCCTTAAGCTCCTCCGGGTTCATGCCCAGGTCGGTCAGCACTTTGGGATCGTAGTCGTGGGGCTCCTTGCACTGCTTGCAGATCCGGCGCACCAGCCGCTGGGCCTGGATCAGTACGGTGGACGAAGCCACTAAGAAGGGGTCCACTCCCATGTCCACCAGACGGCTGATGGTGGACGGGGCGTCGTTGGTATGCAAAGTGGAAAGCACCAAGTGACCGGTCAAGGCCGCCCGGATGGCGATGGAGGCGGTGGGGCCGTCCCGGATCTCTCCCAGCATGATGATATTGGGGGCCTGCCGGAGCATGGAACGCAGGGCCAGCGCAAAGGTGAACCCGATGCCGGCCTCGGCCTGGACCTGGTTGACGCCTTTCAGGTTGTATTCTATGGGATCCTCCACCGTCATGATGTGCCGGTCCGGGGTGTTCAGCTGGGACAGGGCGGAATAAAGGGTGGTGGTCTTTCCCGATCCGGTGGGCCCGGTGATCAGCACGATGCCATAAGGAGCATGAATGGACTTCATGAAATTGCGCAGGGCATCTTCGGTAAACCCGAAATTGGCCAGGTCCAGGGTTAGGGAGGAAGAGTCCAGGATACGCATCACCACTTTTTCGCCGAACAGCACCGGCAGGGTGGAAACCCGGAGGTCTATCTTTTTATCCAGCACTTTTATGGCGATGCGTCCGTCCTGGGGCTTGCGCCGCTCGGTCACGTCCAGCTTGGCCATGATCTTGAAACGGGAGACTATGGGAGCCTTCATCTTCATCGGCGGCTCCATCAGCGTCTGCAATACGCCGTCCTGGCGCAGCCGGATCCGGAACACCTTTTCGTAAGGCTCTATGTGGATATCCGAGGCCCCCCGCCGCACCGCCTCGGTCAGCACGTAGTTGGCCATCTTGATAACAGGGGTGGACTGCCCGGCCTGCTGTACCGAAATGTCATCTTCTTCGTCCAGCCCCTCGTCCACCATTTCCACATTTCCAAAGTCCCCTTCCAGGTTATCCTCGCGCTCCGGCAGTTTTTCGATCTCCTCGGATTTGGTCTGGGTCAGTTCGCCCCCTTCGGCAATCACCTGGAGATCCCGGGCCAGGGGATAATATTGCTCCAGCAGCTTTTTAACCGCGCTGTACGCGGCCACTACCGGTTTGACCTCCTGGCCGGTCAGAAATTTTATATCCTCCAGAACAAAGATATCGGAAGGGTCGATCATGGCCAGGGTCAGCGAACGGCCCAGTTTTTTGATGGGGATCACCATAAATTTGTTGGCGATGTCGGGCCGGATCATTTTGATCACCGCCGGCTCCACCTGGAAGTTGGATAGGTCCAGCGAAGGCACGCTGAACTGCCGGGAGACGAACTGCAGCATCACGTTCTCGGTTACCACTCCCAGCCGGATCAGGGTGGCTACCAAGGGCTCGGTAGTGCTGCGCTGCTCGGTCATGGCCTTATCGTACTGAGCCTGGGTTATCAGGCCCATTTTTAAAAGCATCTCGCCTATATTTTGCGCCATCGTCTTTTATTGTATTGTGGTTTTTATTTCAGATTGACCGGATGGGATTCTCAGTCGGCGGCTACGGTTTCCTTCATCACTTCATCGATGGTGGTCACTCCGTTCATCATCTTGATGACGCCGTCCATTCTTAAGGTGGGCATGCCCTCTTCAATGGCCTTGGCTTCTATCTCGGTGCTGGTGGCCCGGCGCATGATCAGCTCCCGGATGGCCGGAGTGATGGGCAGTATCTCGGCCAGGGCCACCCGCCCTTTGTATCCCGAGTTCCGGCACTCGGAACAGCCCCGGCCTTTGACGAAGTTGGCTTTGGAAAAATCGATTTTAGAATGGGCAAAATCCTCCAGCAAGCGCTGGTCGGGCTGATAGGGTTCCTTGCAATTCTGGCAGACCTTGCGCACCAGACGCTGGGACTCCACCACCAGCAGCGAGGATGAGATCATAAACGGCTCCACTCCCATGTCCACCAGCCGGGTAACCGTCAGGCAGGCGCTGTTGGTGTGGACGGTGGACAGCACCAAGTGCCCGGTTAGGGAAGCTCTGATGGCTATCTCGGCCGTCTCCTTGTCGCGGATCTCTCCCACCATGATGATGTTGGGATCCTGCCGCAAAAAAGCCTTTAGGGCGGCGGCAAAGGTGGTGCCGCCGTCCTCGTGCACCGCCACCTGGTTGATGCCCATCAGGCTGTATTCCACCGGCTCCTCGGCCGTCATGATGTTGACGTCGGGCTTGTTGACCTCCTGCAGAGCCCCGTAGAGAGTGGTGGTCTTGCCGCAGCCGGTGGGACCGGTCACCAGGGCTATGCCGAACGGAGTGTGGACCGCTTTCAAAAAGTGTTTCAAAGGTTCGGGCTCAAAACCCAGCAGGTTCAGGTCAAAGGTGACGGTGCTCCGGTCCAAAATACGCATGGCTACCTTTTCCCCGAAGGCCGAAGGAATGGTGGATACCCGGAGATCGATGGGACGGTCCATGACATTAAGCCGGAGGCGTCCGTCCTGGGGCATGCGCTTTTCCTCCACCTTCAGCTTGGATATGATCTTGATCCTGGCCACCAGCGAGGATTTCATCCTTAAGGGGGGCTGCATCACTTCGTGCAACACCCCGTCCACCGACATCCGCACCCGCATATCCTTTTCGTAAGGCTCCAGATGAATATCCGTGGCGTGGCGTTTGACTCCTTCGGCGATCAGGGAATTGATCAGCTTGGCGGCCGGGGAATTCTCGATGGCCGCCGTCATCTCCGACATGGCGTCGCCCCCGTCATCCTTCTGATCCTCCAGCACCTCCAGCTGGCCGTCCCCGCTTTCGGCGGTCTGCTCAATGGACTGCATCACGTCTTCCAGCATCCCGGCCGCGCCATAGTTTTTGTCAATGGCAGTCCAAATAGCCGACTCCAGAGCCAAAGCCGGATGAATTTCAAACCCGGTGGAGAATTTTATTTCCTCCATGGCGTGAAAATCGGTGGGATTGATCATGGCCACGGTTAAGACCCGCCCCAGCCGGTTCAGGGGAAGCACTCCGTATTTTTGGGCCAGCTTGGCCGGGATCAGGGTCAGCAGGGTCTTGTCGAAGTTGTAATCGTTGAGATTGATGGCCGGCACGTTGAACTGCTTGGACAAAAACTGTAAGATTTCGTCCTCGGTAATGAAACCCAGTTTTGCCAGCACCGATCCCAGCTTGCTGCCGGTGGACTGTTGTTCCTTTAAAGCTTTCTCCAGCTGTTCCGGGCTGATCATCCCGGCCTTCAACAGCATGTCGCCGATTTTTAATGCCATATATCTTTACCTTACCCAATTAACAATTGCCAGTTAATGATTAACGCTGAGAAGGTTACTCCGAAGATGTTTTGGCGATCACAGTTTCCAGCGTAGTTATGCCTTTCCTGACCTTGTTAAATCCATCCTGGCGCAGCAGCTGCATCCCTTCGCTGACCGCCATAGCCCTGATCTCATCGGTGGAGGCCCGGTTTAAGATCAGTTTGCGGATGGCCGGAGTGACCACCAGTATCTCGTACAGGCCTGTCCGGCCCTTAAAACCGGTGCGGTTGCAATCCATGCAGCCGGTTCCCTTGTAAAAAGTGACCCCTTGGAATTCGGCCGGGTCAGCCCCCAGCTTAGTTATCATCTCCGGCGTCATGTTGGGGTCCGGCTGTTTGCAGTTGGGGCAGATGGTGCGTATCAGCCGCTGGGCCTCGATGACGTTGATGGTGGCGGCTATCAAAAACGGTGGGATCTCCATGTCCAAAAGACGGTTCAGGCTGCTGGGGGCATCATTGGTGTGAAGGGTGGTAAGCACCAAGTGGCCGGTCATGGCCGCGGTCATGGCGATCTCCCCGGTCTCCCGGTCCCGGGTCTCCCCCACCAGGATGATGTTGGGGTCCTGGCGCAAAAAGGCCTTCAGGGCCACGGCAAAGGTATAGCCGATATCGGGGAAGATGTTCACCTGGTTGATGCCCATCATGTCGAATTCCACCGGGTCCTCGGCAGTGCTGATGTTTACCTTGGGGGTGTTTAGCCGGTTGATCAGGGAATAGAGGGTCATGGTTTTTCCCGAGCCGGTGGGCCCGGTGATCAGGATCATCCCGTTGGGCTTGGCGGCGGCGGCCAAAAAATTCTCCATCGGTTTTCCCTCCAGCCCCAGCTTGGTCAGGTCGGAGGAAAGGCCGGACTGGCGCAGTATCCGGATGCATACCTTCTCGCCGTGCTTGATGGGCATGGTGGAAACGCGGAAGTCCACGTTCTGATCGCCGGCCTTCACCGAAAAACGTCCGTCCTGGGGCAGGCGCCGCTCGGTCAGGTTCAGCCGGGAGAGCACCTTGATGCGGCTGACCACCGCGGCCGCAATCCGCTTGGGCGGCGACATGGCCTCCTGCAGCACCCCGTCGATGCGGAAGCGGACCCTTAAGACTTTTTCGTAGGGCTCGATATGAATGTCGGAGACCCCGCGCTTGACCGCGTCAAAGATCATCCCGTTGACTAATTTGACCACCGGGGCCGCTTCCATGTCGGCCTGGGTTACCACATCCTCCTGTTCCTTGTCCACAAATTCCACCTGGCCTTCTTCCTCCTGCACCGCCTTCATGGCTTCGTTAAGCCCGGATGAATTAGCATAAAGTTTTTCCATGGCCCGGGCGATGGCGGTATCGGCGCAAACCATCGGCTTGACCTCCATCCCGGTAAGAAACTGGATATTCTCCAGAGTAAAGACATCGGCCGGGTTGGACATGGCCACATGCAAAGTGCGTCCGGCCCGGGACACTGGTATCACCTGGCACTTCTGAGCCACGTCGGCCGGGATCAGTTTCAACACCAGGGGATCGATCTCTTTGTTGGAGAGATTGATGGTGGGAACATTGAACTGTTTCCCCAGAAAGTCGGTGGTGGCCTCCTCGGTGATGAATTTCATTTTTATCAGGCAGGCTCCCAGTTTATCCCCACTGCTCTTCTGCTCCACCAGGGCCTTCTCCAGCTGTTCTTTGGTGATCAGCCCGGCCTGCAACAGCATGTCTCCCAGCTTAAGAGCCATAAATCATTTTCCTTCCGTCATTATTCCCAAGAGCATTTTATGAGCCCACGGGCATAGCCCGCGCCTGTACACCGTAGTTGCGGCAGGCAGGGATGGAAAAACGCTGTAATCAAGATTAAACGTTGCAATCTGTTTTTCAATCCCGTCAATAATTTACTATATCATAGACGACAAGGGGTTGTCAAGCAAAACCCATTATTTAATATAACATAATTGAAGCCGAAAATAAAGAGTTTTTTGAATTAATTTTTAAGTTTTTTAATCAACAAAAAAACCGGCCTTTAACAGCCGGGTAAAAGTATTATTTCCCATTACAGCGATGCCATTCCGCCAGAAACTGACAGGAAACAACATCGCTGGCGGACCATCCAGACCGCCATAGCGGCCCCGGAATTCACGGATCCACCGTCACATGCTCCATCAACTGGCTCAGGCGCTTGGGGCCGATCCCTTTTACCCTGCTCAGCTCATCCGTCTTTTTAAAGCCGCCTTTGGCGGCCCGGTAATCAATGATCCTCCTGGCCATGGCCGGCCCGATATTGGGCAGTTTTTCCAGAACCTGCTGCGAAGCCTGATTGATGTTCACCCTTTGGGCCGGAAAATATTTTCGGCTCTGGTCTGCCAATGCCTGCTCCGGCCCGGTGGTATCTCCGGCCGAAAGGCTGTGGTCCGCACCGCTGCCGGACGGGGCCGGAAGGCTGGCAATGACGCTTTTTAAGCCGGGGGCAAAGCCAGGGTGGCTTTTTTTATAAACCAGAATGGCGGTGCCGGCCACAAAAGCGGCCGTTAAAAATATCACGGCTTTTTTTTCGTCCGGGGTAAATCCAAACATGGCACTGCTAAAAAGTAATGGTGACGGTGGCGTTAAGGCTATAGGATTCGTTGTCCGTATTCGGCATTATCTTATTTGTGCTGCTGATATAGGATCCGGTCAACTCGCCTTTGATGTTCCTGGTAAAATTATAGGTGGCATTGGGTGAAATGGATATCTCGGTTTTATCGCTGTCATACTTATCCGCAGTGGCATCTTCCTTCTTATCCAATCTGGGGGCGGAAACAGTATTGGAATAAGTGGTTTGCAGTCCCAGGTTTAGGTCGCTTTTAAATTTAAACCTCTTCTTGCCCATCTTCCACAGGTTCAGCACAAAACCCTGGGGTGCGCTAAAGGAATAACTCCCCGAGGCGCTGATCTTCATATTGCGGGCGTAATCCTTTTTCCATTTGCTGGGAAAAGCGATGGAATCCATGGTGGGAAGGCAGTTGTCCGTGGTGGAATAATCAAAGGAAGCCTGGGTGTTAATCTGTTTTTTCCATCGGGTATTAAGCGAGATCATAGGGCTAAAACTGTGGCTGGTATTCCAGCTGGTGGTATCCGGATCCCGGCCGGCCTGTAAAGCTATATCCTCGCGTTTGGAATAATTGCTGGTCAGACTGGCGCTGTTCAATATTTTTATATTTTTAAAGATCCTCTCCACCGAGTTCAGGCTGAATCTTAAGTCTGGCCAGGTGGTGGCCAGCCTGGTGATGTAGCTGGTGGGATCCCAGGTCTCGGTTTTGCTGTGCTGCCAGCCGGCATTATAGCTTAACTGGCCCAGCGACCCCCCGCTGCCGGCCGAATAGCTTTTAGTGATGCTGGCCTGATCCCGGGCCAGGGGGGCATAGCTTTCCGCCGGCTGGGGTTGCCATTGGTGCCAGCTTATGGGTTTGCGGCCCCAGCCTAGTTGATAAAGCAGGTCAGGCTCATTAATCAGGTAACTGGAACTGTTGGTTTTGCTTTGGGAGAAAGTTATATCCAGCGGATTCATTTTCTTAAGCATTTTCTCCAACTGAATGACCAGCCATAAAGGAGTCCCGGCCTCGGTGGAATCGTCCTTGGCTTCGTTCCGCAGAGCCGTTATTTTTATCAGCCATTTAGCCGGCTCCAAATTGCCGTTCAGCGAAAGGTTGTTGGCGTTGGAAACATCCAAAAACGATGCGGAGTCAGGATTACCCGGAATCAGGTATGCCCGGTTAGCCTGATTATACGTGGTGCTATAGTTAAAGGTGGGCTGCACTATTTTAAGCCAGGTAATGGTCGTATGGTAATCCACCGACTGGGTTCGGGAAACCTCCGCGCCCAGGCCATAACGCCAGGCCAGGTCTCCGGCGCCGGTTCTCTGTAAAAGATTGCGGTTGGTGGTTAAACGGTAATTTAAGGGGTCGGCGATCTGCCAGGCCAGCTGGGCGCTGCCCCCCCGGGTCAGGCCGCTGCCGGCAGTGCTGACCGCGTTGACCTGCTTGTCCAAATTCCAGTGCCAGGTGTGGTTGTTGCTGACCGCCAATGAAAGATTTGATGGCAGGTAATAGAGTTTGAGCCAGCTGCCCAACCCTATGCTTTTTCTTGCTCTGGGAGCCCAGCCCCAATTAAGTCCGGTGTTAAGGCTGGTGGTGCTGTCAGAGCTGGTCCGGTTGCTGGAAGTGCTCCGGTTCCAGCTAAGCGAGCCCGACATCCGGTCTATGGTAAAATCTGTCAGCCACCACTGGGATGGATTTTTGCTCAGGGAAAAGCTTACATTCCGGCCTCTAGTCCATTCCATTTGTTCGATGCTTTCCTGATCGGTCAGCTTGCGGTCATCTCCGCCGTACCAGGGATAGTTCTCTGTCAGATTGGCGCCAAAGCTTACCGGGATCTTTAAGCCCAGGCGGTTGAGGTAAATTTTATCCAGTTGCAGGTTTCCGGTCAGGTTATAGCTTACTTTTTGGGCTGCCGCCGGTCTTTGCCCCATGGTGTACCAATATGCATCCCTGCGGTCGTATCCCAGGTTTAGGGATAACAGATCCGCCACTCCCAGCCTTACATTGGCTATTACCGCCGTACCCCGGTCCCGCCGCGCTTCGTCCAAGCGGAGATTATCAAACCAGACCTCATTGCTGTAAAAAGGACTCAAAGTATCCTGATTGAGCACGCCCAGATATAGTGCGCCAATGCTGGCCAGATTGGGAGTGCCTTTAACCTTGTACGGCCCCTGCTCCCTGATGCCTAGGGAATCAGGAGTCAGCTTTTTAAGGCTGCTGAGGTCTTCCAGGGTCAGCGACAACTCCTGCCATCCGGCGGTCAGCGATCCGGTATACTGATAATAGGGGCTGGAGCTATCGGCATTGGAGGCCAGCCGGATCAAATACTGTCCATCTCCGTAGCGGCCATTGACCCAAAGCTTGAGTTTTTTGTAACCGGTATAATTGTTCTCCCGAGTGTTGGTGTTCCTTTGGGCCAGAGCCAAATGTCCGGGTTTAAGGTTGGCCAGCTTTAAAACCAGGCTTTGTTCGAATTTGGGGTGCCCGTTCTCATCGTTCTCCACCGCATTGGGCGGGGGCAGATAATCGGCGTCGTCCTTGTTGTTTTTTACCGTTACATTGAATTCCTCGCTGCTGTCCGCCCCGGCTATCGGCTTCTCCTGCCAGCGGTTGCCGGATATTTCCACCAGGGCCAGCTCCACCTCGGCCGAGGCGGCGGCGCAGCTGTCCACCCAAACCCGGGCGTAGTAGATGTTGCCCCAGCCATATTGGTAGCCTATTGGCTTGGCCGAATCAAGGGGAATGGAGAACTTGCGCCAGCCATAATCATTGGGTTGTCCGTTGGTATCCGAAAGATCAAAGGTAAAAGTATAGTAGCTGTCGGTTTGCTTGCTGTATTCTCCCGGACCTTTGCCGGAAAGTTTTAGATCCTCGGTATCGTAGATACCGTTGCCTTCGGTGCCGTTGTATTTGGTGGAATCGGCGGCCAGAAAGTCATCGTTCCCGTCGTCGCCGGTTCCGTATGCCCCCGCATCTGCTTGTTTAATGGTATCCAATCCGCGGTCATTGCCATCAACATATATCTGCTGGCCGCCGGGGGCCAAGGGCTCGGCGTCAACAATGTCGGGGCGGCCTTTTATGCTACCCCAGTAATCACGCCATACCTGGTCCATGTTCATCTCCCGGCCGAAATCTATGTGCAGTCTTACATCCGAGTTGGTCCTGACCCAGACATTAAGCAGTTTGCTTTGGCTTAAGTCCATTCCGTTCCTGCTCAGCAGCTGGGTGATGCCGGACCAGGAATTGCCGCCGGCAGCAGTATCCGGCTGGTGATGGAGTTTAATGGTAGTCACCGGATCTTTTCGCAGGGTCTCGTCTTTAAGTGAGTCATTGATTTCGCCCATGGTCACCTTGGTGGTAGGGTTGTACCAAAAAATTCTGGCGGCCAACTGATCCCTGGTTTTGTGAAAACTGGTGTCGGGAAGGCCGGAATGGACCCAACCTTGGCGGTACAGGTTCAGGCCGTCGGTCAGCTTGGTGCCATCCATGTCGTCCAGATATACTTCGCCCTTGGTATTGGGGTTGGGAAAGTTGGCCGCAGCCTCCGCCGAGATCTTGAAATTTGAAACAGCCTCCGTTTCCACTCCCGGCAGATAATTGGCCATACTGGTCAAAAAACCGGGATTGGCCTCGTAAAACCCGTCCAGCCCGGCCACTATCATCCGGGTGGGCTCCTCACCCAGCCGGGGCTTGGTCTCCAGACTTTGCTCGCTGCGGTACAGCCAGGTTCCGCCCAGCTGAGCCTGTTCATTGAATTTATAGATGCCGCGCAAGCCGGCCAGGGTCTTGGTGCCAAAAGAAGCCCAAGGCATGTATTGATAGCTGATATTAAGATTGGTGCCGGCCTGGATTACCTTTTCCCGGTAGGCCTCGGCGAAGGTAACGGTTCCGGTTTCATAATCCACAGTATATTGATTTGAAGGCACCACCTCTCCGCCGATGGTCACCTGCACACTTCCCTCTATCATCTGACCGGGTGGCTCCAAGGAATAAACCGCTTCCTTGGTTAAATAGCCAACCACTATCTGATATTGGGGCGTAACCTTCTCCAGATTGACGCTGTCGTAAATAGCCGGATTCTTCACTCGCAGGCTGTCATGATCAAAGGGCCTGGTCAGAAAAGGGGGATATATTAAGTTGAAGTAAAAATAACCCTTGGACAAACGAAGGTTTTGGAAATTGAGTACGCCGTTGGAGTCTGACAGTTCCAATAGGTAGGTATATAATTTTTTACTAACCGAATCCCTAAACTGGAAATCCGACCCCGAGCTGGATATTTTCTTGACATCTATTTTAAGGCTGCTTTCTACGATGTTGCTGGAGCCAATATTGTAAAAATTCCTGAACTCATAGTTCCAGGCGTAACCATCGGCTGACAGGCTGTCCGGAGGGCCACAGTTGCTGGGCTTTAGCACAGCCAGATTTGGCTGGGTGGCGCCTTTAAAGAAGGTCGCGTCCGGATAATACTGTTTGTTCTTGGTTTCGTAGGCCACCATTAACACATCGGTGGATTGAAGCCCGTATTCCAGACTCAAAAGATAACCACCACCGCCGGTGATCCTTTCATAACTATATTCCTCTATAACTTTCTTTTCGATGGCCTTACAACTGATTGTATCGATAATGGCCAAGGTATCTAATCCGTAAAATGGACGAAAATCCCGCCGGCTGCGGTTCAGCCCATTGACCGTTGGCGGCACCGGGGTTTGGGCTTGGCTTGACGAATTCACGTAGACCCGCAGATCGTTGATGGAATCGGCTGGATCGGCCAGCGGTATCCAGAAAAACCGGTGGGAAATGAAATCCTTGTCGTTGTATTTATTTTCCTTCTGCTGGCTTTGGCCCACAAAACTCTTGGTCTCGTTCTGCCCCTCATCCTTGCTGGCAATGACGGTCAGTTCCAGGCCTCCCAGCTTGGCCACCCCCTTCAGTCCGAACAGACCCTTCTGGGTGCTTAGACCTCCGATCAGGGATGACCCTGCCAGGCTGAACTCGGTATCCCCGGCCTCCAGCCTTTGTATGATTTCATCCTCCTTGCCCACGTAGTATAAACGGATCTTGCTTTTCTTGTCCGTCAAGGCTTCGCTGTTCCAGTCTATCAGCACGTGCAGCCTTTCGCCGATGATGCCCTCTAAATTTACCTGCTGTTCCTGCTTTATGTTCAGGGCCACGTCTCCGGTTTTCTCGGTAGTATTTGTTCTTCCATAATTATTGGTATTCTGGCCTCCGATGGTAATCTTTTCGCTCCCGCTTATTTTTAACTGGGCCCCGGAACCCAGTAGCTTGCCGATCCCCGGCAGCGGAACATTGATGTCCGGGATCAGCCCCTCGCCGGAGCGGTCGGCGGCCGGCTTGGCCAAAAAGTCGGCGTTGTACTGCCGCCACAACTCAGACATTCCCGCCTGGCGGCGCTTCAGGCCTAAGCCTTCCAAAGTATTATAGTTTTGGGAAAGCGGGAATTCCTTGTACATTTCCAGTTCCAGCATGGCGTTCAGGTTCAGATCCAGGCTGTCTTTAACGGCAATGTTCTGATTCCTGGCCTGCTGCCCAACAAACCCTGAGGCCAGCGAGTCAAGCGAACCCTGATCCTGGGCCAAAGCCAAACCCGTTCCGGCCAGTGTTGTCATCAACAGTGACAGAGTAAAATTGATTTGCTTATTTGTGGGAAATAGTTTCAAAAGTCATCTTTAAAAACGTGAAAAATATTGTTGCAGGATTCACCAGGCAATCACCAATTAGTAGGTAAATCATGTTAATCCTGTCTGTTTGGTTTCGACCCTTTCCGCTGGAATGTAGAAAATCCTTGCATTTTTGGGGATTACAGGTTAATATTAAGCCCATGAAAATAATGGACCGCTATCTATTGAGGGAGCACCTGGCCCCCTTTTTCTTTGCGCTGGCAGTCACCACCTTCATCCTGCTGATGGACAAGTTGTTTGAGTTGATCGACCTCTTGATCGGCAAACGGGTGGCCGGGCTGGTGGTGTTAAAGATATTTGCCTTAAGCCTGCCCTCGATCCTGGCCCTGACCGTTCCCATGGCAGTATTGGTAGCAGTATTGATGACCTTTGGCCGGATCTCCGGAGACAACGAGCTGACCGCCCTTAAATCTGCCGGCCTGCCTTTGGCCCGGCTGCTTTTGGCCCCGGTCCTGGCCGGTATGATTTTGACCATCGGCCTGTACTTTTTTTCCGACCGGATCCTGCCCGAGGCCAATCATTCTTTGAAGAACACCTTCATGGCCATCTCCTCCGCCAAACCGGCCCTGCGCCTGAAGGAGAACACCTTCGTTTCCGATTTTACCGGCTACAATATCCTGGTGGGCAAGGTGGATGCCGGCAACTCCCGCCTGCACAAGGTTACCATCTACGAAAGCGTCCCCAACGGCTATCCCCGCACCATCATTGCCGACGAAGGCCAGCTGACCATGATGTCCCGGCAGAATGTCCTGCGGCTGGAGTTGTGGCGGGGCCAGATTCACGAAGCCGACGCTAAGGATCCCCGGACTTACCACAAAATGGATTTCAAAACCCACGTCATAAACCTGCCCCTTGACCCGGCCACGGTACAAACGGTGCAGGCCCAGCGGGGAGACCGGGAGATGACCTCTAAAATGATGCAGGGGCAAATCGTCCAGATCGAGCAGACCATCGCCCCGGTAAGAACCCAGCTGGCCGATTCGGTCCGGCTCTCGGTCTGGCAGAAAGAACAATTTAAACAAGACATCCACAATAAGACCAGCGACATCCGGCGCTACCAGGTGGAGATCCAGAAAAAACTGGCCATCCCCTTTGCCTGCCTGGTCTTCGTTTTGCTGGGAGTTCCCCTGGGATCGATGACCCGGCGAGGATCCATGGGCGCCAGCATTGGCCTGGCCCTGGGATTTTTTGTGCTCTATTACCTGGCTTTGGTGGGCGGCGAAGAACTGGCCGACCGCCAGATAGTGTCGCCTTGGCTGGCCATGTGGGCCGCCAATATTACTTTGGGAGTCTGCGGAACCTTGCTTCTTTTATGGCAGAACTCCGAAATTGACTTACGCAAGCTAATCCCCAAAAAGATAACATGAAGATCATCGACCGATATCTGATCCGTGAATTTCTTAAGACCGCGCTGCTGGCGTTGGTTTCCTTTGTGCTGCTTTTCATCCTGGTGGACGTCTTTGAAAAGCTGGACATCTTCATCGACGCCAAAGCCAAGCTTTGGATGGTGGCCTTTTATTATTTGTACCAAATCCCCTACATTTTGGTGCTGACCCTGCCGGTGGCCATGCTTTTGGCCAGCATGGGAACCATCAGCCAGATGTCCCGGAACTATGAGATAGTGGCCCTGAAGTCTTCGGGCATCAGCCTTAACCGGATATTCATGCCCCTTTTGATCCTGGGCCTTTTGGTAAGCCTGCTGGTGCTGGGATTCGGGGAAACCGTAGTGCCTTTTACCAACCAAAAACGGGGCAACCTGGAGCGCCAGGATATCCGCAAACGCAACCTGCTTTTTGAAACGGTCCGTACCAATCTTTACTATGCCGGCACGGACGGAAGATTTTATTTCATCAAAAAATACAACGTTCCCAAGGCCGCCATGGACTCGGTGGTGATCTGGCAGATGGACACCCTGAACCGGCTGGCGGTGCGGGTTGATGCCCCCAAGGGGTTATGGGTCAACGATCACTGGGAACTGCAGGGGATCAAAGGGGTGCCCATCATCCGGCGGCAGTTCCTCAACGACCAGATGCTGGAGGACAGCCTCCAGTTCCTGTCTTTGACCGGTTTTACGGAGACCCCGGAATCATTCACCAAAAGGGTCCTGCTGCCGGACGAGATGAATTTTGCCCAATTGTCCAGGTATATCGACGCCCTGCGGCGCTCCGGCGGCGATGCCCACCGTTATGTGGTGGACCTCTATTTCAAGCTTTCCTTCCCCTTTGCCAACTTCATCATTCTGCTGTTCGGGTTGCCTATTCTCTCCAACTCCCGTAAAAGCGGAGCCACCCTAAGCTTCTCCCTTTCGCTGCTGGTCTGCTTTGTATTTTGGGGGATATTGCAGACCGGGCGGGCCTTGGGACACAATGCTTCCCTGCCGCCCACCTTGGCGGCCTGGCTCCCCAATCTGATCTTCGGAGCCTTGGGGCTGTACATCCTTTACCGGGCGCCTAAATAAAAAACCGTTTTCCTCAGCACCTCCGGGCCAGAACAAAATATCCATCGCCCCTTAACGCTGTTTTTTAAAAGCAAAAAGGGGGAATAAAAGATATTTGGTTTTTGCCGGAAGAAACTGACTTAAACGGCCGTTATTGTTTCCTCTTGGTTTTATCTGCGGCGGGCAAGCTGTATAACTTGAATACAGTCTTGCCCGCCATTTTTTTATTTCGTTTTTTGCCTTCTGCTTTAAGGTTAGGTCCCCATCTCCCATGAGGCCAGGTATTTCTTCTGTTCCGGGGTCAGGACGTCGACCTTGACCCCCATGGCCTTCAGCTTTAGGCTGGCGATCTGCTGATCCATCTCCTGGGGCAGCGAATAGACCTTCTTTTGCATGCTCCGTCCCTTTTTGGCCAGGGTCTCGGCGGCCAGGGACTGGTTGGCAAAGCTCATATCCATTACGCTGGCCGGGTGCCCCTCGGCAGTGGCCAGGTTTATCAGCCGGCCCTCGGCTAAAATTATGATATGGCGGCCGGAAGACAGGGTGTATTCCTCTACCATCGGCCTGACCTCGCGCTTGGCCTTGGCCACCTTATGCAACCCGGCCAGATCCAGCTCCACGTTAAAGTGCCCGGAATTGCAGACGATGGCACCGTCCTTCATGACCTTGAAATGCTCGGGACGGATGACGTTGATGTCGCCGGTGACGGTGATGAAGAGATCTCCCAGCCTGGCGGCCTGGGCCAGGGGCATTACCAAGAATCCGTCCATCAGGGCCTCCAAGGCCTTGACATTGTCCACCTCGGTAACGATGACGTTGGCGCCCATTCCCTTGCCCCGCATGGCCAGACCCCGGCCGCACCAGCCATAACCGGCCACCACCATGGTGGAGCCGGCCAGCAGGAAGTTGGTGGCCCTTAAGACTCCGTCCAAAGTGCTCTGCCCGGTGCCGTAACGGTTATCGAACATATGCTTGGTTAAAGAATCGTTGACCGCGATCACCGGAAATGCCAGGGTCCCGGCCTTTTCCATGCTCCGCAGGCGGATGACACCGGTGGTTGTTTCCTCGGTCCCGCCGATGATATTCTTTAGAAGGTCGCTCCGTTTGGAGTGAAGCTCGGAGACCAGATCGGCCCCGTCGTCCATGGTGATGTTGGGCCGCTGGTCCAGCGACTGGTTAAGGTGGCGGTAGTAGGTCTCCTTGTTCTCTCCCTTGACCGCAAACACCTGAACTCCGTAGTCTTTAACCAGGGAGGCCGCTACCTCGTCCTGGGTGGAAAGCGGATTGGAGGCGCATAACCTGAGCTCGGCTCCGCCGGCTTTCAGGGTCCGCATCAGGTTGGCGGTCTCGGCCGTGACGTGGAGGCAGGCCGAGAGTTTCACCCCTTTCAGGGTCTTCTCTTTTTCAAAGCGCTGGCGGATGATCCGCAGCACCGGCATTGATTTCTCAGCCCACTCGATCTTGTTCTTGCCCTGGGCAGCCAGTTTAATATCCTTGATATCGTAGTTCATTCTTTCTTTCTCCTTAAATTTGTAACTCTTCAGAGCCACTAAGACACCCTTCTATTCGTCAGGGTAAACTCCGGCACTAAACCAGGTTTAGAACAGGAAATCGTAGCCGTGTCTTGGTGTCTTTGTGGCTGAATAGGTTCTATTTTTTAGCCGCGGCCTTAAGCTTGGCGGCCATGTCGGTCTTTTCCCAGGTAAAGCCTTCCTCTTCCCGTCCGAAGTGGCCGTAGGCCGCGGTCCGGCGGTAGATGGGCCGTTTCAGGTTCAGCATCGAGATGATGCCGTGGGGGGTCAGGTCAAAATGCTGGCGGATGATCTTGGTGATTTTGCCGCTGTCCACCTTGCCGGTGCCGTAGGTATCCACCGCGATGGAGACCGGCTCGGCCACCCCGATGGCATAGGCCAGCTGGATCTCACAGCGCTCGGCCAGCCCGGCCGCCACCACGTTTTTGGCAATGTACCTGGCGGCGTAAGCGGCGCTCCGGTCAACTTTGGAGGGGTCCTTGCCCGAGAAACAACCGCCGCCGTGCCGGCCCAGTCCGCCGTAGGTGTCCACGATGATCTTGCGCCCGGTCAGTCCGGAATCGCCCTGAGGCCCGCCGATGACGAAGCGCCCGGTGGGGTTGACCAGGATCTTGGTCTTGTCGTCCATCAGCTTGGCGCTGACCACCCGGTTGATGACGTGCTTGATGATATCCCGCTTGACCTTTTCCTCCTTGACCTCGGGATTATGCTGGGCCGAGATTACGATGGTGTCCACCCGTTTGGGCTTGCCATTGTCGTATTCCACCGTTACCTGGGACTTGCCGTCGGGACGGAGGTAATCCAGGGTCCCCTTCTTGCGGACTTCGCTCAGCCGTTTGGTCAACTGGTGGGCCAGCTGGATGGGCATGGGCATCAGTTCCGGGGTATCGTTGCAGGCATAACCAAACATCATGCCCTGGTCGCCGGCCCCGCCCACATCCACACCCATGGCGATGTCCCCGGACTGTTCCTGGATGGAGGTAACCACCGCGCAGGACTCGTAATCGAATCCGGTCTTGGCGTCGGTGTATCCGATGTCCTTGATGGTGTCGCGGATGATCTTGGGAAAGGGGATATAGCAGTTGGTGGATATCTCCCCTACCACCATCACCAGCCCGGTGGTCACCAGGGTCTCGCAGGCCACCCGGCCGTTGGGGTCCTGCTCCAGAATGGCGTCCAGAATGGCGTCCGATATCTGGTCGCAGACCTTGTCGGGATGGCCCTCGGTCACCGACTCCGAACTGTAGAGGACTTTTTCTACCATTTGGTTTTCTCCTAAAATGAAGGGTTTATTAATATTCTTTGTCTTTTAAGTCAGATCTATTTCCGAGCCGTCCCCCACGTTAAGCCGGCGCTGTTTGCCCTGGATCGTAGCATTGTCCCCCAGCAGGGAGTTTTGGAGCATCATGGTGTCTATCTGGACATTGCTGCCAATTATGGTATTGGATATAATTGAATTTTTTATGTGACTGCCGGCAGCGATGGAAACGTAAGGCCCAATGATGCAATGTTCCAGTTTGGCGCCGGGATCGACGTAGACCGGGGGGTTGATTACCACCCCTGGCCGGGGTGTGGGGTGCAGCGAGCTCATCTCCAGCAGCTGGCGGTTGGTCGAAAGCAACGTCTCCGGCTTGCCGCAGTCGTACCAGCCGTCCACGGTAAAGGATTCCATGGTCTCTCCCTGCTCCAGCATCAGCTGCAGGGCGTCGGTCAGCTGGTATTCCCCCTTGGTTTTGATCTTTTTCTGGTAGAGCTGATCGATGGCGGCATACAGCCGGGGCATTTTTTTTATGAGATAGATACCCACTATGGCCAGATTGGTCTTGGGGTTCTCCGGTTTCTCCACCAGCCTGGTTATTTTTTTGCCGTCCTGCTCCACCACCCCGAACCGCCTGGGGTCGGCAACCTGCTTGACGCCGATCTGGGAATTGGGCTTGGAGAGGATCTCCTTAAAACTGGTCTTGAATATGGTGTCCCCCAGGATGATGATGGCATCGTCGTCTCCCACCGTCTGTTTGGTGAGATAGATTGCGTCGGCCAGTCCTTTGGCCTTTTCCTGGGTAACAAAGGTGGTTTTGAAAGTGAAATTCCCCTCGACATATTCCCGGATCTTATCGCCCATGTGGCCGATGACCAGTATCACCTCGTCTATTGGCAGACCCTTCAGCTGGTCCAGAATGTGGCCGATGATGGGTTTTCCGGCCACCGGGATCAGCACCTTGGGAGTGCTGTGAGTGTGGGGCCTAAGCCTGGTGCCGGCTCCGGCTACCGGAATGATGGCCTTCATTTGCCGTCCCCCAGTTTGCTTTTGAGGAATTTTATCCGTTCCACCGGAGTCGGGTCGGCCTGGTTCAAAAGCGCCAGGTAGTAGCTGACCATGTCGCCCAGGAAGATGGCCGAGAACATCCGGGCCAGAAGCGACTGTCCCCTGGTTTCGATCTTGATTATCCCGGCCGCTTCGGTCTTTAGGATATCGGAGATGATCCCGGCCCTCAGGTCATTGGATTTGTGATCCTCCCGGTCCGACAGCATCACGATCTTGGTGCTTTGGCGGATCTGGGGAAGCTCCTGCCAGCCCACGATTTCGTTGTGGCACAACTCGGGAAAAAATGCGCAATAGGAAAGCATCTTGGAATTCTCGTTTACCTGGTTGGTCCAGCGCCGGGCCACCGGCCACAGGCTGTCCACCGAGGAATAGATCACCGGCAGGTGGTTATGTAGTTTTAGGGCCAGGTCTTTGGCCTGGTTTGTAGGAGCCGGATTTCCTGTGGAAAATTCAGAGGCCAGAGTTTCCAGCAGAGAGATCGCCTCCACCGCCTCGGACCGGGAAGCTTTGATCAAACCGAGTTTGGTAAGCATCCCCCACAGACCAAAGAACGAATATCCCAAAGCCCCCCGTGGCGGCAGCCCGCCGGGGATCATCAGGCAGGGATTGTTATTCTGCTGACATAACGATTTTAACTTTCCCCCGGAGGTGATGCCCAGTATCCGCAGGCCTTTCTTATGAGCCTGGTGATAGGCAGAGAGGGATTCCTCGGTGTCGCCGGAGTAACTGCTGATCACTGCCAGGTCATTCGTCCCGGCCCAGCCGGGCAGGCCGTAATTCCTTTGGACCCAGACCGGCATGGACATCTTATCCTGGCCGTAGGCTAAGATGATGTCTCCGGCGATGGCCGAACCGCCCATCCCACAGATCACCAGGCTGCGGCAGGAAACATCGGCCAAAGACATTTCAGTTTTATCAACGATCTCCAGCACTTCCCGGGCCTGCCG
The DNA here is from genome assembly GCA_963780225.1 of uncultured bacterium. Classification (GTDB taxonomy): domain Bacteria; phylum Edwardsbacteria; class AC1; order AC1; family EtOH8; genus UBA5202. Next base: position 48,061 of record CAWAAX010000014.1, read on the forward strand.
GGGCATGGAGCAAATGACCCCGTACATGCCGGAGGGGTCTGCCTTTTTAAGGAATGCCGGTTCGATTTTATTCAGATCGATCATTTCATCGCAGTATCGGCTCGATTTTTTTATTGCTACTATGTCAAATTCATAACAGTACCGTGGCACCCCGGCAAATATGGCAAAAATGCCAGATCTTCGACCCTTTTCCGATATTGACCGGCAGGTCGGCGAAGGTGGTTTTTATGAAAAGTAAAATAAATCCGCCATCAGTTACACTGATTTCCTAAAAGCTAAAAGGTGCCTGAAACAATAGTCTGTTCTTCGCTTATTTGCACATCACTAAAAATAATAGCCTAACGCAAAACCTAATGTTGCATTAAAATCATTATGGGAAACTCCCGGTTGGTGATTTGCATTAACCTGATTAACATACTGCAACTTTAGTGATAAAGACGAGTATATTGGGTTCCCCCAATATCGCATTGAAAAATCTTTTTTGCCGTAGATCGAAGCTGTCCAGTTTCTCTCTATGATACCAGAAGGAAAGAGAGAGACCCAAGTCGAATCGTTCACCCACGGTTCCGTCCAAGGATCAATTATACTACCTTCCCCGCTGCGAAGTAAAGCTAATTCAAATTCGCCACTATAGCTGGGTCCCAAAACCTTGGTGGTTAATGATAAACGATCAAAATCATTTCCGTATTGTGATCCAAGCGGTTCGTTGTTGTAAATCCATCTATTCCATGGCTTATTTTGATTGTAAGTCCAGCCAGTAACCATTTGATAATCTATATTTTGCGTAAGAAATACAGGATTGTCCAATATTGCCATTGCTATATTGCAGAAAAGGCCCATCTCCATTGGTTCTTTGTCCGATTTTGTTTTGCTTTCAATCTGAAAATCGTCAATCATAATTTCCAATTTTACTCTGACCGGCGGGATAATAAACTTAGTGTCTAAATCCCATATGGCATTATCATCAAATGGTCGGTTATCCTGTTCTCCCTGAAATACATAAAAAGGCAAAAGATAATACCACTCCACCCCCCGGCCAATTCCACCATACATCATATATTCGCTTGCGCCAATACAAAGCCGTGAAGTTCTTAACTCCAGCCGATGCCCTGCCAAGTAGCGATTACAGACCCCGCTACTATCGACAGATCCATCCAACTGGCCGGTAAACCAAGTCAGCCGGAATATCCGGGAGAGATCGTAATGCCCCTGGAATTGCTCAAACGGCTGCCGGTCACTCAACGCCAGGCCTTCTCCGGTACTCCAGTAATCCTTTCCAATCTGGACATGGGCTGCCGGGCCGCTCCATCGAACATAGATCTGATCCGAACTCGCAGCCGCTCCCCGCCAGTGGTATTGCGTCGTTGGCAAGTAATCACCTGTCTGTCCAATGTTCACCGCAACGAACGACCAATCCCCATGTGCCCCAAGCATGCCTAACTTCAACGAGCTACCGGCAGAAGGCTGACGGTCGTGGTTGCCAATGGTCCCAGACAGCACCGTCGTCGCCTGGAACCGGTAACCGTTTTTGGGGAACATTGTTTCAAAATGCTGGCGATAATTTGCATATATTCCAGTATCCGAGAGCGCCTGCATTACCTCTTTGGCTGTCATTGGTACCTGCGATGAGACCGCCGTTAGCAGGCCCCGCAGTTCAAGTTCATTGACAAGATCAGTAACGCCGATGTTATCGCGTACCGTGAAATCGGCAGCCCAACAGACAACTGACGATAGCATTAACATAACGGCCAGTAGTCTAAATATCCTTATCGCGCTTCTCTTTTTAACCCTGTGTTTCATTGTTTGTTACTGCCCTTGCTGGGTTTTCAGTGACGGTGGTATTGGATGGGACATTATTTGTAACTACCAAACCAACAACCACAATAGCATTTACACCGATGGGAATGCTACATAGGGTTAGTCGCGGCCAGAACCGATCGAAAACCAGAAAACATACATTATATGGGCCGCAACCTGGCAGGGTGGGGTCAAGCCCGATAGTTATAGTTCCGTGGCTGTAGGATTATATTCTCAAATACTATTATCTAATTGGTTCATAACCGCATAACGAAGGGGTTGAGTTCGAACAACTCAAACTCCCATAGTTTTTTACTGAGTTAATTGGATAATTGTAGTCCCCTATATTGTAGTCCCCTATATAGTACGTTTTGAATCCGCCATTGTTGTGGCTTGTGTGACAATCACACAGGCATTCATTGTTTTTCTGCAACTCATATCATCCCACTCGCTACGCTTCTCGGTTACCGGGCACCCCGTCTGAGCAGAACAGCAGGGATGGTCAAAAGGAGGATCTTGATATCGAGCCAGAGCGACCAATTATCTATGTAGTCCAAATCCAATCTCATCCATTTATCAAAATCGATTTCGTTCCTACCACTTATCTGCCAGAGACAGGTAATACCCGGCGTTATGCTGAGCCGCCTTCGCTGCCACAGCTCGTATTGAACCACCTCGGAGGGCAGCGGTGGTCGTGGTCCAACCAGACTCATATCACCCTTGAGAACGTTCCAAAGCTGGGGTAGTTCGTCAAGACTGGTCTGGCGCAGGAACCTTCCAATCCCGATCACCCTAGGATCTTTCTTCATTTTAAACACTGGTCCGTTCATTTCGTTGAAGTCCTTCAGTTTATCGAGCTTGGATTCAGCGCCCGTGACCATTGTCCGAAATTTGTAAAATTTAAATGGACGCCCATTCAATCCCGACCTCGTTTGGACATAAAAGATCGATCCCTTTGATGTCAGTTTTATCGCCACCGCTATGGCAACCATTATTGGCAGAAATAATAATATCAGCATGAATGAGACCAGGACGTCCAAAACCTTTTTCAACACCAAATCTTCATCCTTTTGTTTCACCGTCTTGAAGGTAATGCATGGAATACTATGGAATTCATCAAAGTAGGCCTTCCCTATTCTGTAGTTGAACCAGTCCGATACCACATGAGCACCAATGCCCATCCGCTCGCAAAGGGATAGTTGATCTTCCATTTTCGAAAGATCGGCTGTGGTCGTTATGAAAATAACGTCGTCAACAATATTGCCGGTAAGGTATTTTTCGATTGGCGCGATTGCCATGCTAGTTACATGCCCCACAACCTTGATTCCCCAGTCCTGAAGCCTATCGATAGTATCAATAAGGTGTTGGGCTTGGATATCGGGTCCCACGATGAGTATTTGGCGAAAATCCGATTCCTTGAAGAATACGTTATTCAAGAAGAGAAGTACTACGAAACGCCACAGCGTCAGGAAGATGCAGTTCAGTGAGATAAACAGTAAAATGAAAGTCCTATTAATCGAAGTCACTTTAAACAAATAGGCCAAGCTAAGCGATATTAATATCCCGAGCAGATTGACCTTGACCACCGGTCCAAAGGAGACAGTATAACGGTTCAGAACCTTGACTGGATTGTAGACACCTATATGATTGAATAGAAACAGCCACAGAGGAAGGATCATAAGCAGAATCTTGAGACTCTGAGCCAGAGAGAAAAGAGTATATTGCTGGAACCAAGGCATCAGTATGGTAGCCCGCAGCCAGTAGGAGATGAAGAACGAAAAGGTAGTTATAGCCAAGTCGGCGACGAGGAATTTAAATTTCAGCAACGAACGATGTTCTCTCAGCATGTGCTTATTCCTTTACGCTTTTATCGCGTTAAACGGCTGTTTATACATTTTCGGCACCTCACTTACGCGTAATTGCTGTTTTGCTGGCACGATCGTTGTGCTCTGGAGTGATACCCCTTTCGCATCTAAGCGATTAAGTAGGAATATTTTCAGTTGCTCGACGATTCTTTCTTTGATTTCCCAGATTCCTGCCATGCCAACACTGTATCATTTCCGCAATCTCTTTACAAACAAGGCAAACCCACAAGCATTATTCACGCAAAACGAATGTATCTTTCACCCAGTTGTCGGATCGGTTGTGTAATTCTTCTATAAAGTAGTGATTCTGTTAAGTCTTGTGGCCGAGACATCAATAATTCTTCCTCTATCGATACTGCTTCCCTATGACCTTTTGAAATAACTCAAGGTGCTGGTCGGCTATGCGCTCCCAGGTAAATCGTTCAATTATGCGTTGCCGGGCTTTTGCTCTAAATCCTTCAGGAATGGTTAGGTTTAATTCTACAGAATTGATCAAATTCGTTATTGCCGTCGGAGTCATATCGAACAATATACCATATGTTCCGTTATCCAAAACCTCGGCATTGAATGGCGTGTTGTTGGCGAGAACAAAATTACCGCACCCCAACGCCTTTAAAAGCGCTGGATTGATGCCGCCGTGTTGATGGCCGTGGATGTAGGCAAAGGCGTTGCAATGGAGCTCTATTACTTTTTCTTGGTCCGATATGTGTCCTAAAAGTTTCACCCGGTCATCGGCAAGCGCTCTGATTTGATCAATGTATTTGCGTTCTACCATGTTACCCCTGTAATCAGCACCGCCAACGATGGCCAGCAATTTCTTGGTGTTTGATTTAACGAGACCTTCGACAATGACGGCGGCATTATTGTCCGGTATCAGACGGCTTGCAATGAGGTAATAATTATTCGGTGTGAGACCAAATTCCCTGATAACAGCAGGGTCCACGGAATGTTCGATATTGGCCCCATTGGCAATGTAATCAGTATCTATCCCAAATTGCTGGGCATAGAGGCGGTGCATTTCTTCGGCATCTGTAATAATGGCATCGTAAAACTTAGTGCCCAATTGAGCCGATGTCCGGAAAAACCATTTCGCAATACTGTTCCATTTAGGCCGGAGCCACTCCATACCATCGACGTTGAGTACTGATTTGCGTCCACATAACTTGGGGAATACGCCCCAGATGCCGTTAGCAGCATTGACGGTGAAGATGATATCGGCGTTATTGCCTACAGCATGGAGCATTGATAGAAACGAGTGGGACAGTGTGCTGACCGTTTTATGTTCCAGGCTTGGAAGGTAGACCAAATCCACGCCGAGGTATTTGGATGGCTGTTCCCGGAACAAAGGACTCCGACAGTATACAGTTACCTGGTGGCCCCGATCAACGAAGCGAGGGGCAAGTTCACGAATGGCAGTTTCGTAACCTCCATAGGAAGAAGGAAGGCCTCGTAGTCCCAGGATGGATATTTTCATGGTATACCTCAATAGAATTAGTAACTTTAAATGTTTGTATGTTTGCTGGTGAATGGCTGACAATGTTTTCGACAGATAGCAACCAGCGCTATAGCGCCACAATGAAATCTTACTTGGTTTTTACTTGTATTTGTTAACATGCATACACATCGCTATCAAGCGTCATCCATTCGGCAACAGCATACCTACCTTCTCGGCAAAAGCTTCATCCCCTTTGTAGTCAGAAGAAATCCCGCGTGCTTCTATAATCGTTATTTTCAGTTAACGACAACCCTATTGTTGGTAACAATATGAATAGAAATAGGTTCAAATAATTAATTTTTAAACATGTTTCGCTAATAAGTTCGCCACATATTCACCGATGGCTAAGCAAGATGTCAATCCCGGAGATTCGATGCCAGCCAGATTTATAAAATTTGGCAATCCTTTATCACTTTCTTCCCTGATATGAAAATCACGAAATGTTTGATTGGGCCCCTGTAATTTTGATCTGATGCCAGTATCATCAGGGTGCAAATAATTCACAGGAACATCTATATATTTATTAACTGCATTGAAAAATACATTGCGATATCTATCGTCCATCGAATAATCCAATGTGTCAACATAATATGCGTTGGGCCCAAATCGTACTGCTCCGGATAGATTGATGGTTAAATGGATACCCAAATGTATTCCTAAGGGATCGGGGACTGGATATATTAAATGTCGGATGCCTCTTATCTTATCCGTCTTGTAATATTCGCCTTTACACCAGTAAGTCTTTAGGCCGTTCGATTCGGTTTTGATCCCGGCCATGCGGGAAACGGCTTCCGAAAATAATCCGGCCGAATTTATTAATATTTTTGAATGCCACTGATCCCCGTTAGCGAAATCAATCAAATAGCCATCGTTGGTTTTATTAATTCCGGTTACGTCCATTCCATAAACCACGAAAGCTCCATAATGCTCAACCTTCTTTTCCATATTTTTCATTAAGGCATGTGTGTCAATTATACCGGTGGAAGGAACATGCAAGCCCATAATGGCCTTAATTTGAGGTTCCAGTTCTTGCATCCGATTTTTTTCTATAATGCACAAACCCTGCACATTGTTCCCCTGTCCATTTTGATGAAGCGCCAAAAGCGTTGGAACTTCTTCCTCACTGGTAGCCACCACAAACTTCCCGCATATCTGATTCGAAATGCCGTTCTCCCTTGCATAGTGGATTAACAGGTTATTACCCCTGACGCATAGTTCCGCTTTTAAAGAACCATGAGGATAGTATATCCCCGAGTGCATGACCTCGCTATTTCGGCTGCTAGTATGCCGGCCAAAAGAATTTTCCTTGTCCACCAGAACAACATTTTGATATCTTTTGGCTAGGGTTTTGGCAATAGCCAAACCCACAACCCCTGCGCCGATAATCAGAACATTTACCCGTTCCATCTATCCTTGCAGCTCATATTAAAAACTGATCGCATAATAATTCCTTGTTTTAAGCTGATGTTCTTATTATGTTTGGTATTGATCATTTAAATATTCAATTAGGGCAGTCTTCCAGTATGGCATTCTGTTCTTTCCCGCCATTTTCAAGTGTTCGTTCTCCAATACCGAATAGAACGGCCTCTTAACAGTTATGGGAAAATCCTTGACACTACAGGATAGAAGGGGCGTCTTGAGGTCCAGTGTTTCAAAGATAACCTTGGCGAACTCATACCAGGAGCACTCGCCCTCGCAGGTCATATGGTATAGGCCGTAGGCCTTGGTTTCGATCAATATCAGAGTATTCTTGGCTATCTCCCTGGTTGGGGTCGGAGTTAAAATCTCATCCTCGACTACTCGCACTTCAGATTTCTCATTGGCCGCTTTTATCATGGTTGTAATAAAATTGCCGCCCTTGGCCCGGCAAGGGGTTTTCCCGTAGATACCAGATACCCGGATTACAAAATGCCGTTGGCAGTAATTTTGAATAAAGAGTTCTCCAGCCAGTTTGGTGTTGGCATATACATTTAGTGGATTTGGTTTGTCGCCTTCCACGTAAGGCTTTTTCTTTTGTCCATCAAACACATAATCAGTGCTGTAATGGGTTAGAACGTAATCCAGTTCATCTGCCAGTTTTGCCAGGTTCAGAGCGCCCAGACCATTAACATTGAAGGATGTTCTGGGGTCCAATTCACATTTAGGAACGTTATGAAATGCAGCAGTATTGAGGACAATATCCGGACGAATATCTGTTAAGGTGGCGCGTGCCTGGTCGAGATTCGACACATCCATTTGATCAATGTCGAGAGCGATAACTTCATGCTGTTGCGAAAAACAGGTGCATAAGTCAGAGCCAAGCTGCCCCAAAGCTCCAATTACCGCTACTTTCACATTGCCTCCATCGGTTTCAGTTTCAGTTCCTTGAACTTTAGGATATTTTGGTAGTTGGGATTTGAAAGGTCCTTGAACCGGTCGTAATTTTCAATCAGGTTAGCCAGGATGGAGTCGACATCATGTTTTGGCTTAAAGCTGAGAACATTAACAGCTTTGTCAACGCTGACTTTATAGTTCCGGTAATCTTGAATATGCTTGATGGTGAGTTTTATCTTCCGTTGAAATGCTCGTTCAACGGCGCCCTGCACCATGTCGCCCACCTCTCCCACCGTGTAGTTGCCGGATGCGATGTTAAAAATCCCCGAAAGCTCGCCGTTGGACTCGATGGCACGGATATAAGCATTGACAGCGTCCTCTATGCTTAAGATCGGCCTCCAGATTGACGGGTTGTTGATGGTTACCTCATTTTTCTCTAATGCAGTTTTAAACATCGCGTTGACAATGAGGTCCAGGCGCATTCGCGGGCTGTAGCCGCTGACTGTACCCTGCCGAAAGCAGATTACAGAGAATTTTTCTTCCGCCAACTGTAGAACGGCTTGTTCCCCTTGAAGCTTTGAGATGCCATATGGATAATTTGATACCGCCGGGGAGGTTTCGTCGTACAACTGATTAACTGTGTAGCCGTAGACAGAACAAGAGCCAGCGTAGATGAACCTCTGGACATTGGCTTTTTTTGCAATGTAGGCCAGATATGCCGGAGCCGAAGCATTATAGATGAAATTAAGGCTGGGTGAAAATTCCGCCATGGGATCATTCGATAAACCGGCAAGAAATATGACTTGGTTATAACCAGCCAATTCTTCTTCCCGCAAATCGAAGATGTCTTTTTGAATAATTTTAATTGGGGGAGGCAACTTATTCCCAAACCACAGTAAGTCGACAACATCGACCTCATATCCCCTGTCCAACAACTTGGGGATCAACACCGAACCAATATAGCCTGCCCCACCCGCGATTAGTATTTTCATACTACCTCCGTAATTAGCGTTAATGGTTACACTCAGTCTAATATAAATGTCACAAAAAGTTACTGGTACTGTAATTTTCCCGATTCAGAACATTGTAACCATTCGCTCAATGTCTTAGCCTTTTCATCCTTCGCCGATAGAATTGGATTCTCGATCGGCCAATGAATACCAATAGCCGGGTCATTCCATCGGATCCCGGATTCAGCTTTATTGTTGTATAATCCGGTGCATTTATACTGGATTTCAGCAAAATCCGACAGCACACAAAATCCCCGAGCAAATCCAGCTGGTGCCCAAACTTGCCGTTTATTGGCATCGCTCACTTCGATGCCAAACCATTTGCCCAGATTGGGTGAACCTTTGCGAATATCTACCGCCACAAGAAAGGCACATCCAATTGTTACACGCATTAGCTTGCCCATTGGTGGATCCCATTGGAAATGAAGGCCCCGTACGACACCCTTTGACGACCGTGAATGATTATCTTGCACGAATTCCGTTGGCAGCCCCAACATTTCAAATTGATCTTTTTTGAATGTCTCCATGAAAAAACCTCTGTCGTCTTGGAAAACCTCGGGAACAATCACAGATAAACCATTCAAATGCTGTGATTCAATGGTTAGTTTCATTTCCACCTCACAATTTTAAAAACTGTTTTTAAATTACGGAGAATATATTTACTGTTTTTCGATATTGCTGACATTGCTTTGGCTATTATACCTATATAATAGCCTCCATATCATTTTACAATACAACTTACAATGGTAACCCTATGCCCTCACAGTTATGAAACTAATTCACTTCATCTACAACTGGGTGGAATTTGAACCAACGACGGATTGATGAATCAGGAACATATGCATGCCTAAAAATATGTTTTCTCTTTTTAATATTCTGCGGCATCAGTTTTCCTAACTCCCATAGGCCTTTGAATGCATATGGTTGTTTTAGGAGCGTATACCCAAAAAGGAGAGTATCCCATACGAACATCGGTAACGCCATGATAAAGAATTGCCGCCACGACATATTTTTAATTCGCACCATGAATCTGTTTTTCATGGATTCAACACGCTGCCAATGCGGCATTTGCCCGATATTATCTTGTCGCGAGAAACGCACATGATACGCGACGGCCCGAGGAATGTATAATGCCTTCCAACCAGCGCGTTGTGCCCGCCAAGCTAGATCAAAATCATCATGGCCAAAATGGATATCTTCATCAAAATATTGCCCATAATATGCTATGTCATCCAACATTTTACGTCGCAAAAGTGGAGCAGCGCCGGTGGCGCCGAAAACAAAGGCTACCGAGTTATATTTTCCTGTATCATATTCGCCAGAACCAAGGTCAAAATGACGACCTGTTGGAGTTACGATCATTCCGGTTGAATCAATTATATCAGAAGAAAGAGGTTCAAAATATTTACCTATTCGCAATAATTTGCCAGCAAAAACCCCCACCTGCTCGTATTCTTTTGCAGCATTGATCAATTCCTCAATGTATCCTGGCGTCAATTTCACATCGGGATTCAAGACTTGAACGAACTGCCCCGTGCTTGCCCGTATTGCCTGATTGTGCCCGATTGTGAAGCCACTATTTTTTGTATTGAAAATAAGTTTTGCTGTCGAGTAATGTTCCTTTAGGTACTCAAACGTACCATCCGTTGAAGCATTATCGACGATGACCAACTCGATTTTCTTGTGCGTTTGTTCCTTGATGGCTCGCAATGTCTGCGGTAAATAAGCTAGCTCATTATGGCATACCAAAGACACGGTAACTAAACAATCGTACGGCATATCTTTGTTCCCTCAAAATAACAGCGTGAGTACTAAAACATAACAATACGCAACGGCTGCAGATTATTTTTTACTAGCGATGATAATATCTTGGCCACTAGTGAAAGTCGCCCTACCGCACCATGCGCCATATTTGATCGGAGGCTGAATGTGCAGCCCGTATTTTTCAAAGAGGCCGACGACGAATGCTTCATCATATGCGATGGCCCGTTCAGGTGTATTTGGGTCCGTTGTCCGATATCTGCCCGCGTCATACTTAAACTTCAGCTTGCTTTTTTTCGTTGACATCATGGATACCGCTTCGTCGTTCAATAAAAAAAAGGTGATCAGACAACTTCCATTACGTTTCAGTACCCGCGATATCTCTTTCATGTAGTTCTCTACGTCCGGGGGTAACATATGGGTGAACACGGAAGTCAGAAAAACGAGATCAAAGGATTCGTCCTTGAACGGAAATGGATATTCAGACGCACTAAATGTACCCTCGGGGTTGTATTTCTGGCTATAGACATCTGCCAAATGAAAACTGAAGCGGGGATATTTTGGCGTGATCTTCTTCGTACACCAATCAATTCCTTCAGCGACGATGTCGAATCCTTCATAACTACCTTGTTCGTTCAGATATCTGGTAAGGGGAACGGCCATACGGCCGATACCGCAACCAATATCCAGCACCCGTTCGTTCGGTTTCAATCCGCATAAATTCACAAAATAATCAAGAAACTCATCACCTATTTTTTTAAAATCTCCATCGCCGATGAATATCATACCTCGTGGGGGGGTCATGTCGTCTCGCCGTTGACACAGCCAATCGAAAGCGTCAGGGATCGAATAGTATATCCGCCGCAGCACGGGTTTCATCTTGTTCGGGATCAGCTCCTTGATAAGGTTGTTCATGCTATCCTCTCTATGTTATGAATTTTTCTCTTAATGCTCGGTTATTTTTCCCAGTAAATCAGGTGACGCTCTGAGAGTACATTTATCCGTTCGTCCCCGAGTAATCTGTTATTCCCGCCACACTGTTGAGGATCTCACACATGTGCCTATCGAGGTTATCGGACGCAGAACGGAGCGACCATTTTTCGAGTATAAGTTTTCTTCCCTGTCGCCCGAGCCTTTCGGCAAGGTCTCTATCAGTGATCAATCTTTCAATCCCTTGAGCCATTGCCCCGGGTTCTGGTTCCACAATGATCCCGTTTATAAAATTAATAACCGTTTCCCGGACACCTGCTTCGGAAACAGCCACTATTGGTATCCCGCATGCATTTGCCTCAAGAGGTGCGTATCCAAATGGCTCAAGCCGTGGTGCATAAATCAGCATTAGGGCTTTGCTTAAAATACCAACTAATTCAGCATCGCTAATATTCTGCTTAAGTTCAATTTCGACTTCTTTACGTTGGGCAAGCTCAATGACTTCCTGAAGATATCTTTTACCAGTTATATTTGCTATTAATACCAGCTTTGGTCTTGGTTTTCTGACTAATGACATGGATTCAATGAGGAATTTCGTATCTTTTTGATAATCCACGGCCCCCAAGCTAACTATTACGTTATCCTTTTTCTTATTGCTGGGCATAAATAATTCTGTATCCAGGCCCAAATAGCAGACCTTCGCTCTCAGCCCATAGGCCCGTAAAATACTTTCCCTGCTGTAAATAGAGTTGACCAGTATTCTATCGAATGATTGTGCATTTAGAAGTTCCTCTCTAATTTGTATCCTGCGACGTCGGACGATGATAGCATCCATAATTCGTTGAATGATGTAGCTTGGCACTGCGCCTACGTTTTTAGGGGTGGCGAGAGCTATCCAGGGGAGCTTGGGGTATGACTCATAAAGCAGACGGTATGGCTCTTGGAGGTATAAAACTTTAGGGATATTGATATATTTTCCAATTGGTGGAGCGCTAATATACAGCGAAGTATTGGCGAACATCAAATCGAAGCCACCATTGTTTATCTGCTCGGCGCAAATACGGCAATGATCGTCGAGTGCCTGAATTCTTCTAACAAAATCCAAAGCTTCCTTGGCTTTTTGAAATGGCTTTGCCCATTTCCCTCCGATCCCTTTAAGTTCTAGTATGTTCTCATGGATCAATGAACTTAAGGGGAGGTACTTCTGATCTGCAGTTGACGGACACCATGACTCGACGGTGTGTCCTCGTTTGACCAGCCCCTTAACATGATAAAACAACGCCCGTTTCCCACCGCCGCTCGGCAAATTATGCCATACCGCAATTTTCATGTCCTCACTCCCTTCGTCCCGTTATCTAACGGAGTACGGTAACTGAACGGCTGTAAACCCCGCTTGTGGTTTTTAGCCTAAGAAAATAGACCCCGGGGGCGACGCGTTTCCCTATATCGTTAGTACAATCCCACCGAACATTGAAAAAAGAACCGGGCCATCCCTGTTTGGACTTCACTATGGTAGCGACACGTTGCCCGGCAACATTATATACAATTAAATCAAATTGACCTGCCTCGGAAGTGCTGACCGGAATATTGACATAGTTGTTCGAGGGGTTCGGATAAATTCCACTCAGCGGTTCATTCGAGGTGCTGAAGGCATAAACCGGAGACGATACTCGTTTATTGAAGGGATTGACCGCCTCAACCATCCAGTAATACGTCGTATTTCGCCTCAAGTTGGATTTCAGCTGATAGTGCGTATCATACGTTGAATCAAGCGGTGAACCAAGCGATGATTGGTCGGCGGAAAGATATACATGGTACTTAACGCGGCAACCGAAGTTTAGGGAATCGCTCGCGGCCTGCCACCACAACACAGGAAGCAAGGATGTGTTTTTGATCCCGTTTTCCGGAAAAACGAGATCGAACGGTGCCGGCTGGCCGCTTATGGTGCCGCTGACCCAGATCGGGCTGGACCAGACCATCCCGTTCGAATACAGGGTCCGTATCCGAACGTAATAACAAGACGGGTATTCAAATGTGGTGTCGGCCCACGAGATCGAATCTGTGGTCGCCGTCGTATATATCTTGACATAGGCAACTCGATTGTTCTTGATTATTTCCAGCGAGGTGACGGGCATGGGGCTCGTGAAGGAGATCGCCAGTATCGGGTCTGCAGTGATATTGATTTCCTCGCCCATGTTATGACCGTCTATCGTAAAAGATAGCCGTACCCTGGGTCCGGTTGTTGCATAGCATCTTCGCTGCCGCAATGCTTGCATTATTGTTTCCCGCGTCAATGTATCGGCGATAATCGCCGTCAACCCTCTTTTGCCAGGACGGCCGTCGTGCGCATCCCCGACGCCCATCAACCCGAACCGAAAACCAGTTTTCAAGGCATCCTGCACGTAGCTACCGGGCACAGTAATGCTGTCCGGCGGCCCCCAGAAATTCCCATAATACTCAAACCGGTAGCCGTTCCACCCGGTGATCTCAATATTGCGCATCAGATCGTTTTCAAAGTTCCAGGACTGCGAAAGACTTATGTAGGGATGAGCCATATGGCACAAGTATGTACCTTTTTTCAGGGCACCCAACAACTCACGGACATCGTCAGTCTCTATGTTATGGACGCTGTGAAGGGTTTGGGTATCGGTCAGACAGTAGACCGGGACATGAAAATATCCCCAAGACCATTCCCAACCCGGAAAAGCTACAAAACGCCCATCTTGATTGAACGCACGGGCAACCTGTTGCACTTCCGACCACTCGAAGGCATCCAGATTGAAGTACCTGGTCAAGTAATCGTGATCGGTGACTGCCGCAAAATCTAGTTGCGAGGAATCCCGGCAGTACCGGAAATAATCGAACACGCTCCCGTTACCGTCGGACATATTTGTATGCCCATGCATGTCCCCCCAATAATATTGTTCCCCGCTCGCTTGGTGGACAAAGGCCATGAACACAATACCGGCCAGAAGATAGACGGTATTTTTCACTTTCTTATAGTTCATCGGCCTGACCCTGCTGTTGAGAAAACCGACGCGATCGTGCTTACCGTTGCGCTACCGGAATAGAGCGTTTGGCCCAGGTACCGGTTCCGCCGTGCGAAGGCATCCACCGTCTGCCCAGAAGTCATCAATCGTTCCAACGCTTTTGCAAGTGCTGCGGCATCCCCGTTAGAAAAGAGGTATCCGTTCTCGCCATCTACGATTAGCTCGCTGTTGCCTGCCGTTTCGCTAGCGATTACCGCGCAACCGCAACCTATGGCCCTGATGAGATTGCCGCTGACCGGGATTAATCGATCGTTATTCCGAAGGTCCGTTGAGATATAAATAGTTGCCCGGCGAAATAACTCCTCATACGTTGTGATCGGCATCGTTTCCAGAATTCTAATAATACTCCCCCACTTCCCAGATGTAACATGTCGCTGGAAATCTTGATAGCATCGCCGGCTGGAAGGAATATCCAGCATCCCGCCGCCGACAATGACCGTCCAGCTATCAAATACATGGGCATCGCACGAACGCAACAATTTCAGAGCGTCGAGCAATACGTCGAGACCCCGGCGGGGAGACCAGAACCCTGCCGATACTATCACCCTGTCCTTCGCCAAGTGGGTCGGCTGGCCAGGCACGTCAGCATCTTGTAGGGTGAACGGAGCAATGGTGGTGATCTTCCCCGAAACCGCCGGGAACCGCCGGCGCAACGCTGCATTTCCTTTTTCGGACAACACGAATACCCTCGAGCACCGTTGCATAACCAATATTTCAAGGAACCGGGTCAGCGCAAACGAAACGATCCGCTTCATAGCTCGTTGGAGTATGCTCCGTCCCGCAAGGCCACACTGCTGGACCGGATGGTCGATGACATGTGGCGGATCATGAACCGTTACCATGATCGGTATACTGCGATTCAACAAACCAAGAACTAGGGTATAATAAAATTCAAGGTAACACAATACTCCGATTTCCGCGTGCACTACATCATATTTTTCAATCGCTTTCCCATCATTCATGGCCTTAACCTGTCGGTATACATTTAATAAATGCGTTCCACTCTTTTCACACTCGATGGTATCTCCGGATTGATTATAGAACTCCGCCCGATGGTTGGAATATTGATGTAACAATTTCTGGAATCGTTCAGCGTAATTTACAATTCCGTTAAGCCGGGGCCGCTGCGGTGCTATGTAAAGAATTCTCATATGATACCTCGAAAATAGATTTCCGTGGTTGAGCGCACCATGTCTCGATCAGCATTCAGTCGCACCCATCGTTTCCCGGACCGGATCAGAGCATTTCGTTTTTGCGGGTGCTGGTGCAGGTCTTCCATCGCTCTGGTGATTTCCGATTCGGAATAGGGATCAACCAGATACGCCGCGCCCCCCGCGATTTCCTTCATCGAGGAGGCATTTGATGTTATTACTGGCACGCCGGCCTTCATTGCCTCCAGAACGGGCAATCCAAAACCTTCCAATAATGATGGATACACCACTATCTCGGCGCTACTTACCAACCGCTGTACCAACTCGATCTGAATTTCCCCGGTAAAAACAACCGATCGGCCGATGCCCAATTCGCCGGCGTATTTCATCATTTCCCGTGCAAACGGCGTGGTTGAGCGACCGGTGATGACGAGCCGGTGATCCTTCACTTGTGTTTGACCGACAAATGCGCGGTAAGCACGGAGCAGTCGCTCGATATTTTTCCGATGATCGATCCCACCATTGTGAAGAAAATATCCCGATGGGATCGACAGCAAATCACGATCGTGCGGGCTCAAACAAGTATCATCCTGTACAGACAAGGAGAGATTTGTCGGCCAGATAACTTCTATTTTCTCCCCAGAGATGCCCAGATGTTTCACAATATCACCACGTGAGTCCTCGGAATCGGTTATAATCGCATCGGCGATCCGGGCATCAATCCGGAGCGTCCTTGTCAGCCGGAACCTCCGCAATTGATTCTGGACAGCACCCGGGAACAACAGGGGGATAACGTCATGGATGGTGACCACCTTTCGGCCGGAATAGCACCAGGGAAGGCCTATGTTGTTCGTGGCATGATACACTTCGATCCTCCATTCTCTCAGCATAAGCGGTAACCAGACTTGCTCCCAATAAAAGGCCCTGGTATTTTCCTTAGTTATGAATTCCAATGCATCCGCGATTTGATACGGGAGGCCTGTCAGAGGCCCATCATGAAAAAGAAACAATTGGAACCGTGGGTCATCCTGCAATCCGGTGATCAGTTCCCTGATATACCGGCCAACCCCGCACGGATTCTTGCTATCCCGGATGTCGATGCCGACGCGCAGCCGTCCGTCCGCCGTCCCGGCGGTGTGGTCATGCAAAATCGTCACCGGCCACGACCCCCTGGAAAGCTTTATAATAACGGTTGCGCTTGATTACCTCGGCATAGCTCATGCCGCCCGCCTCGCGTGACGGCGGGATGGAAAGATACCCGTCGCGCGAACAGTCAAGCAGCATCGCATGATCGCGAACCGACTCATAAATAAGATGAGTAAGCAGCAATTCCCTAATGACATTCTCGCCCGGCATCGTGCGCTCGGCAAGCCGCCGAAACTGGGCTTGAGCGTATCTCGAGAATTCATCACGACCTTCTGCTATCTGCCTGATCGCAGCCAGGTAGTCGGATGTTGAAGGCGGGATGCGATAGAGCACGATCGCCATGGAAAGGAAAAGATGGAAAGCATCCGATACTGGAAAACCGTTGTGCCGTGAAAATTCCCAGTCAATCACCTTGATATCTTGTGCCCCCGTGCACAGAACGTGGGTGTGCCAGAGATCGCCATGCTGGTAGCAGCGAGCTGATGCGTGCTTCGCCCAGAAGGCATCAAGCCGGTTGAACACCTCTTCCTGTTTGTCACTCTTGTAACTCATCGCATATAATTTGCTAAAAGATCGGCGTAACCCTGCCCACGAGGAAGCGGCATCACCGGAGCCACCCACGGGCAGCGACGCAAGCGTGCACAGGAACTCATCGATTGACCGGAAAGAACGGTCGCTGTAAAAATCAATGTCCGAATTGTAAACTAAGCCCAGATCATTATCATTGCGAACGAATTCCTCGATAAGCACTTTGCGCCCTTGCCATTGCCCGAGCGCATGAACCGCCGGGATGAACGGCCGCAGCGGGGAAACGCCGAGATTAGCAAGCGTTTTGTATTCACCCTCAAGCCAGGGATTGCCCTCTTTTGTCCTTGATGTCTTGCCCCAGAACGTGGGGTGCGGGACAGACCCGGTAAAAACCCAGAAAACCACATTGCCTCGGAAACCTTGGCGTCCTTTGCCAATGATCAACGAGACGGCTTCGCCGTTCCCCAACAACCCCTGCTGACGAAGTATTTCCCTGACGGTTTTCACTAAGCCCATTATCGCCTCCTTTCCGCGATAATGCCAAACGCGGGGCAAAATGCAGCTTGCGCGTTTATCGCGAAAAGAAAAGCAGCAATCACCATTTTCAGAGGAGTCAACGGAGTTACCCGCCGGAGCTTCATGCTGACCATATGCTTCAGTTCCCGGTTGCGGGATATCGGCACGAAATACTTCGGCCACTGGTATGCGGGCAGCGGTGCCCAGCAATTATCGAGGGTAACGGCATAACCAGCATTCTGCATCATGTTGCACAGGTGCCGTACAGTATGAGTGTAGGTCCGGTAGGGCCTTTTCAAAAAGATGTGAGAAATCACGTTCGAAACTGCGCGTGGAAGCAAGGTGGTAAACCGCAGGTTGGTATGGTCAAAGGCTCCCAGGAAATAGTTGAACCCAATTCTGTTTTCGATCGCGAGATACAGTTTTCCGCCGGGTTTCAATATTCTGAACAGCGCCTTGAGACACGCCATTTGCGCTAGCTCAGGAGCCATCGTCCCGATGGTCTCGGGCACCCACTCCAGCACGCCGTTGAGGATCACCAAATCAAATGATTTCGATGCAAACGGCAGGTTTAACAGATCTAAATGATGCATCTTGGTGATATTTTTTATGCCGTCTTGAGAGGTCCGAACGTTCAGCAATTCCAGCCGCGAGGTGCTAGCATCAAGGGCGACGACACGCCGGACTTGTTTGGCGAGCGCGACCGATAATGAGCCATAACCACATCCGACGTCAAGGACGGACGCATCACCATCAAGGCCAATGATATACTGCCAGTCCGCCCTGCTCTCGTCGGTGGCCACCTGGTAGACATATGGTTTATCCCTGCGCAGTTTATCATGAAGTGCATTCTTCCACCCTTCGTGCCGTGCAGTCGCGATGAGTGATTGCAACTGTTGCTCCTCCATTTCCCCGTCCCAATAAATATCCTTTGCCAAGAAACTGACGATCCCGTCTTCCTCCCGAAAATGCTCGCACCGATCGGTGGTCATAGCCTCAATCGGAAATGTTTTATGGCACACCGGGCACTGCCACCGACAAGTAACATCTTTATTCACTGTTCTGCGATCCTTTTTCCCGATGATATAATAAATAGTACAAGTATAGTGCTATAACAATAAAACCGAATAATCGCATCGCACAACTGACCCAGGCAGCTCCAAGACCTCCCCATCTGGGGACCGCCCACAGGTCGCCGAAATAGTTTATCAATAGCTGTACGAAATTCAATGCGGTAATGATGTATGCCTTGTCCATGGCATAGAGCACTACGGCGATGGGATGGTGGACTATCCCGATGATGAATCCTATTACCATTACTTGAAATACCGGGAAGCCCTGCTGATACCCCCGGCCGAACAGAAGAAGGAAAACCGGCCCGGCAAAAAATATGGTGATCAACAGGGCCGCGGCCAAGGGGATGGTCATGCGGGTCGTTCTCCTGATATCGTCACGGAACTCTTTAGGCGTCCGGTAGGTGGCGACCTTCGGTAGGAGGACTGCGATCACTGACGAGGTGACCGCGCTAAAAAAGAACGAAAGCCGGTAGGCCGAGGAAAAGATCCCTGTCTCGGCCGGGGTCGTGTAGCGGGCCATCATGAAAATATCGATCCGGCTGATCACCATCACACTCAGGCTCGATAGCCACACCCACTTCCCGAAATTCAGCAGCCGTTTCCAGGATTCGAAATTAATCCCTCCGAACGATAGCTCTCTGCGATACAGCCCCCATAACCACAACGCACCGTAGAGCAGCGGCACCAACGAGAACACCAACAGCAGGACCGTTGGGCTCCTTTGCCCCAAACCGAAAATCGTCGCGGCGATGGCCACCACTATCAGCGCCGCCCTGATCCCGATGAACAGAAGATTCCGGGTGTACTTTCCGCACGCGATATAGTAATTAGATATAAAGGAAACCACGGATAGGCCGAGCACACCGATGACTGAAACCTGCAGGAGTTTGGTCTCTATGTTGCCATGGAATATCGCCCCGCTCCAGAAATTGCCGGCGGCAAGGACCAAGGCCACGACCACGATCGCCGCCAGGGTGCGGATGATCAGGGCGGCATCGAACACCTGCTGGGCCTGGACCGTCCGGCCTTCGTTGATGTACTGACGGCCATAACGTTGCACGCTGACGGACGTTCCCATGTCCGAAAGCTCGGTGTTCAGACTCATGAAACTGGTTGCTACCGTGATCCTGCCAAATGACTCCGGCCCCAGGAATCGGGAAAGCACTATCAAATTAAACAACCCTGCGAAAGCGTCGACGACCCTGGAACCGAAAGCCAGCATCATGTCCCGTGCCGTCGGGCCCCACCACAAGGAAACGTATCTGCGGATGAGCTTGATCATGGGGAAACCGCGTTGGTCCCTTGTGCGGACGACTGCGGCCGTGTCCCCTGCAACACGACGATGTAGGAAGCGGCGATGATAGACCAGAAGTTCATGTAAAAGCGCTGGTCGTGGAACACCGAATCGAACATCCCTCCGACGGCAAAGCCGATCCACGAGGTCAGAAGCCCCAGGATAACCATCTTATAGTCATTAGATGACGCCACCCGGTAAGCCCGCCATAATTTCGACCAGAGGTATACCAGGAAGCCGTAGAAGATGCCGGAGCCTATCACTCCGAGTTCGAATGTCCGCTGTAGGTAGCTATTATGGGCGGCATCAAACTGGATGCCGAATGGCATGATCGGTGCGGTCATTGCTTTGAAGGTGTTGAACCCGTATCCCCAGAGCGGTGATTTGATGATCATGGTTATCGCCGTCTGCCAGAGCACCAATCGGCTGAGCGCCGATGGGTCATGAGGCCCCATCCGGCCCGATAGCAGAAAAAAGCGCAGAAATACCTTCTCCCAGAAACCCTCGCCTGCAAATAGGCCGAGCAACACGGCCACCAGGGGAACGAGGATCAGCAGGTATTTTATGATGGCACCCCGGGTCAATGCCAAAAGGAACAGCATCATGGCAGCGACCGCAAGCAGGCCAGCCCGGGAGAAGCTGAAGAGGACGGCCATGGTTATCAGTCCAATACCCCCGGTGATCAATACTTTTTCCAACCGCTTGTGGGTCATTGCTTGGCAGGAGATCCCCAAGGGCAACACCATGGTTAGGTATGCTGATAACGTATTGGGATTCGTGAACGGCCCGCGGACCCTGGCTGCCTTATATAGGGAAGACCCTGTGAACAAGCTCTCTTCTTTGCCCTGGAAAAGTACGTAGAACGGATCTCTGGTCATCCCGACTACCTGCTGCCAAAGGGTATAGAGTGCTGCCGCAACACCGGCAATAAAGATCACCCTGATCAGCCACCAAGACCACCTTTCTTGATGGAGAACCATGATGAAAACCAAGTTAGTAACAACGATGGCACTTTCATATACAAGATAGCGGGCGGAACTTACCTTATCGGGGGAGAAGAAAGTGGCAATGCAGCAGAACCATAGGTAGAGCAACACAAACAGGGTGATAGCCCGAGGAACTGATACAATAGTGAACTGCACCTTCAGTTTAAGGAGGCGGTATACACTAAACGCCAAAAGAGCGGACAGCAACATGATCCTAAGCGACGTGCTGGCGGGAAGAGATAGTGAGAACGGGGCCGTTAGCACGATGGCCAGCAATCCAACCCGGAAATCAATAACCAGCAAGACGATATAGCATAGTCCTGCGATCCCCCCCAACACGAGGCCGGGTTTCAGAACTATGCCGGTCAGCAGCACGAGCCCGAGAACAAGCCAGACCTTCAACGGCGGAACGAAGTGAAACTGATCGTCACGGTGGGCTTCCGTGTCAGGGTGTGTTACCGCGAACAGCTTCATTGTGGAGTTCTGCGCCAAAATTGGACTATCGATACCAGTTTAATCAAGTCATGAAAGATGTATTCCCGTACCTCGATAAATCGTGTATGGTTGTCCGTCAATTGGAAACCTTTGTACCAGACGGAAATGACGACATGGCTGCAGCCAAAAAATAATCCGAATATCAAGCCCAACACCATAATGAACAATCGTTTTGGTTTAGATTTTTTCGATGGGGGCTGTGCTCGATCCAATAGTTGAATGGTGGTGATGTCTCGAACCTCCTCGATTTTGGCGTTCTCCAACTGCTGAGCCAACAGGGCATAGACCTCAGTATTGATCTTCACCGTCCTCATCAAGCGAGCGAGCTCCATGCTTACCTGTGGTGCCCGCCGCAGAGGGACGAACAACTGGTCATCCCGCCCCCCACTGGCGATGTTCCGCAGTTGCTGTTCGCTGGCGCTAATGGTTTTCCGCAGGTTAATGATTTGGGGGTTGTCGTCTGTCGAGTAGCTCCGCATTGCCTCCAACCTAGCTCGCTGAGCGATAATCCCAGCCTCGAGCTTGGCAGCCATTTCAATCTCTGCTGTTAATTCATCGGACAGCGAGACCGTCCGGTTTCTTTGCTGGAATGTCCGCAGGGATTCCTCCACGGCCGTCATCACTGCAATGTGTGCCTGCAATCGCTGCTCCAGAAACGCTCGAAGTCGCTTCCCCTGTGTCATCTTTGTGTTTTTATTGAATTCGTCAAGCGCCGTAATATAAGCATTGGCGATCTCGGCCGATTTCATCGGGTTTTTTGTGATCACGGAAACCTCGATGATCCCTTCCGACCCAACGTCAATATTCGTTTGTTCCTTCAAAATACGGAGGGCCTCATCGATTGCCTGTTGCGGCCTATTCTTAGCCATTTTCCCTAGCTTGTAGAAAGTGAAAAGATCGCATCGCTGGATTACATTGTGCCGGATCGTCGCACTTCCAAATACTGCGGCGTAAAGATCAGATGGCGTTGCCATCCCCGGCAGGGTCATGCTGGCCATTCGACCGAGACCCATCCCTCCGCCCATCAGCGATGATAGGCTTAACATATCCGATGACTGATCAGTCGGTGGCATGATGCTGGCCCTCGCTACGTACTTCTTTGGGATCAGGAAAGCCAGGGCGACGGAAAACATAAAAATTACCAGCATCTCAACGATGATGACTCTCCGTCGCAGAAACATTTCCCAGATAACGTGTCGTATATCCAAAGCAACTGCCATGTTGTTCCCCTCTCGTGCTTGCGTCAACGGTTAATGGCTGACCTGCCAAACTATGAAAAATAGCGTGGCCGCCTGCCCCATCACAGATAGATAATCTCTCCACCCCTTGATCTCCATCCCTCCTATCACCACTACATCGCCAGGCTCCACTATTGTGCTTTCCTTGGCTTTTATGGTTTTCCCACCCCATCGGTTTATTTTGATGTTCCGGGTATTAGCGCGTTCCCCATACCCTCCCGCCATACCCAGATAATAGCTTACCAAGGTACCTGGCTCGTGCAAAAAAGTACCCGGTTTTTGAACCTGCCCCACTATAGTCACTGATACCGGCATAGAGGGAATAGTAATGATATCCCCCGGTTTCAGAAATACATTCAATCCTTCGTTTTTATCCAATATTAACTGTTTGACATCAATGCTTGTTACTTTATCAGGATCGGCTATATTATTGATTTTTAATTTCTCAAATGATGCTCTTGACGTTAGGCCTCCGGCCATAGCGATCATGTCCAGCAGTCGTTCTCCCTCTTTTACCTCGTATCGCCCCGGATATTTCACCTGCCCGGAGATTCGAACGAAGTTGCTGGATATCGGCATAAAGAGAATATCGCCAAACTCCAATAGGGGATTCTGGGTCTGATCGTTTTTCCGGAAATATTTATACAAGTCAAGCACCGCGACAGTGTCGCCTTTCCGGATCAGTTGAATGGCGCGGATTGAAGCTTGATTATTTGGGCCGCCAGCTTTGCCTAACGCTGCAGAGACCCTATCCAAACCGCTTAATGAATATATACCGGGCTTATTCACTTCACCCAATACCTGTACCGTAATAGACCTCAACTTGCTCAAGGCGACCGAGACCTGAAAATCTTTTAGGTATTTGCCAAATTCAAATTTCAGCAGTTCCTGAACATTGCTGATGGTCATGCCATTAACTTTTAATTCTCCAACCATTGGTAAAAATATTTTCCCCTCCGGGGAGATGCCTACACGATATGAGCGTTCCGCTAAACTTTTTATATATATTACAAATTGATCACCAGGACCCAGCACATAATCCGAACCGGCTAAACTGGCGCCCGGAGTATATTCCGGGATTTCAAGTCCTGTCTGGGGCTCGGCTTCGGAAAGCGGATTTTGTCCGGTTTGAAGTTCAGGCTGGGTTAATTGTTCCATAAACGGATCGGAGAGACCTCCGGGCATTTCATCCTGCGCTGATGCCACGCCGCTTATGATGCATAGCGAAAGCCCGATTTTCCAAATATAAGAAAATATTAATTTCAAGTAATCCTCCTAACTAATAAAAAACCGGATACCGTTATGGTGCCCGGCTCAATTTATAACTGATTTTATTATATATCAGTTATAAATGATAGTGATCATTACCGAGCAAAAATTTAGTGATTACGCTGTTAAGACAGCAATCCTTAAAAAGCTGCATCAACATTATGTCTTTAATCAAGATACAAATGCGAAAACCACAAACTTTAATATGCCCGATAAAGACCCTTCTTATTTAAATTAAACTGAAACCTATTAAGTTTATCCCAAAAACGCATTAATGTCAAGAATTATTACTGATTAAGGTCTCCGGATAGTTGTTTTCAATAGCTTAGCAGCCTTCGTCAGATGGCGCCGCCACATCCAACCAATGGTAGCCCCAGAAAGCAACATCCATGACAGGGATAATGGAACGATGCCAGTCATGCTTGTTATTAGATATCCTGCGGCAATGATCATCCAGGCCGTTGTCACCCTTCCAAGAATCCGCGCGACATATGGCTGGCTACGTCGAATTACATACATAGCCGATAGCATTGAGATAACATGACCGCATACTAACCCGGCGCCTGCCCAGGCTGGTCCTGCTTTTGTGATAAGCAATGCCGTAATTGAAACCGACATGATAAGCCATAAGGCATTAAATGCCGCAGCTTTCCAAAAATACCTTTGGGCGAGGAGAAATTGAACTATGACTATATTGATGGCTGCAGCCGGGGCGGCCATGGCATACCCGGCGATCATTGGCACCCCTTGCTCGAATCCGCTGCCATATAAGAGTGGAACAATCCACGGTAATAACCCTACCACAACCGAAGAAAGAATTAGAACGATTGATCCACACACATTAAGACTTGCAGCAAATGCTGTCCCCCCGGCATCCGAATCATCCGCAGTCAATCGCGACAGAGGCGGCAACAACGCCATGGCCAAAGCATTTGGCAGGAACAACAATATCTGAAAAACAGTCTGACTAAGGGCAAAATATCCAGCGTTATTCATCCCCCGGGCACCGAGCATCAAGGTAAAAAAAAACGGGGCGGTGACTGCCGGCAATCCTCCGGCTAACGTGGCCGTTCCCGTGGAAAGGAGACGTGGCATGGTTCTCATAACCCCTTTCAGCGGCCGCGTTAAAATAAAACGAATGCCCCGGTTGTATATCCAGGCGCTAAGCATAAACAGAAACGCTACCACGCAGATGGAGAATACCGTACCAGCAACACCCCAAGAATAGGTCAAGAATACAATGACAAATCCTCCCGCGACTGAGCTTATCACGCTGGTTACGGCCAGAGCCCTGAAGTGGTTTAAACCCTGTAACCAAGATACGGTAAGTACTGACCCGGATAAAAAAACGACTCCGACAGCAGCTAATCTGAGAACTCCCGGCAGGGGATGGTGCAGCAATAACTGGACACAGTATGGTGATAGAACAACAAGAAACAGTGCTAAAACAAGAGCAATGCCAAAAGCAGCGAGCAGTGATGCGTGAATAAGAGACCGGCGTTCATCATCGTTAGCAGAGCATGCTAATTGTGGGATAATAGAGACTGGCATCCCCCAAGTTGCCACGGAGGCAAGCACTGTTACAAGGACCGCAACCTGTTGATATACCCCTAGGTTTTCGGCCCCGAGCCGGCGCGCCACCAGCACAGATACCGCAAAACCGACCGACCTAGTTATAGCCATGACTGATAGACTCTGCGTCATGTTGTCGGCAATAACCAATGTCCAATGGCTTTGTAAGCCATCATCGATAGCGGTCTTCGGAATCATAGCAAGATTTTTAACATCACATATTCCTTCGTCATCAGATCAGTAATTAGTACAGTAGATTTGAGCTTGGACAGATTTGCTAATACCAAGACTTAATTCCAACGGTAGAAATTCTTGGATTCCAGACCACCCTACTTGATACTACAGTACCCAGATCTCCACGCCCGACCAGCCAACCTTCACTATGGTTTGTATCCCCGGTGGAGTATGACATTCCCGTACTCCGCATTGGGATTGTATATATAATAATTGAATCAGCGATAGCGGTGCTGGTCCACAGAATCAATAATATTTTTAAAAATATTCCTTTCATTATCTTTAATGTAAAAAATCCGGATGCCCAATATTTTAGGCGTCCGGATTTTCGATACCTTACTGTTGCCGTTTTAAATATGGTAAAGGTATAAAAATAGGGCGCCGGTTTAGTTATAAAGCCAAGGCTAAAAAACAAAACAACCAATGGCTGTCAGTCCGTAAATCTTCTGTTTTTTAGAAACCTCAAACTTTAATGGCGCCCTAATTTAGCTCCTTGCTGGGTTGTTGGTTTTTTACTTTAGATTGCTAATTTTACCTTAAAAAATCTGCATTTGTCAAGACTTTAAACCGATGAATTACAAAGGGTAAGCCTTTGATGAGATCAAAGACTTATTGTTTCCGCCCGATTTTCACTATTTTGGGGCTTTTTATTCCCTTGGTGGCATTCCTGGTGTCCACCACTAATTTGGAATTCTTTACTATCATCTTCAGGTCATATTCGGAATGGTTGGTGGTGATCAGGACACAATCCACCGATTTTAACAGCTTCTGGGTCAAAGGAACCGAGGTCAATGACATCCCGTGTTCCGAGAATTTCGGCACCCAGGGATCGTTGTATATCAGCGATTTTACCTTGGGCCTCAATAGCTCTATCACCTTGATGGCCGGGCTGCTGCGGGTGTCGTCGATGTCCTTTTTAAAGGCTACGCCCAACACCAAGACCTTGGATTTGGAAGCGGCCTTGCCGGCATCGGAAAGCGCGCTGATCACCTTGTCAACTACATGATAGGGCATGTTCTCGTTGGTCTCGGCCGCCAGTTCTATGAAGTCGGTGTGAAAGTCGTATTCCTTGGCCTTCCAGGCCAGGTAATAGGGATCGATGGGAATGCAGTGGCCGCCCAGGCCGGGTCCGGGATAGAACGGCATGTAGCCGTATGGCTTGGTGGCGGCGGCGTCCACCACCTCCCAGATGTCCACCCCCTCCATCCGCTCGCACAGGCAGGCCAGCTCGTTCACCAGGGCTATGTTGACGCTGCGGAAGATGTTCTCCAGCAGCTTGGTCATCTCGGCGGCCGAGGGCGAGGAGACCATGACCACCTGGTTGATGATCTGCCGGTAAAGCAGTCCGGCCAGCTCCCCGCATTTGGGGGTCAGACCGCCCACCACGGTGGGGGTGTTGGCGATGCCGAATTTCTTGTTGCCGGGATCTATCCGCTCCGGCGAGAAGGCCAGGTAAAAATCCTTCCCGGCCTTCAAACCGGTCTTCTCCAGGATCGGCTTGACCACCTTGGTGGTGGTCTCGGGGTAAGTGGTGCTGATCAGCACCACCAGCATATCCCGGTGGAGGTATTGGGCTATATCTTTGGTGGCTGAGATTATATAACTGATGTCGGGGTCCTTGGTGGCGGTAAAGGGGGTGGGAACGCAGATCAGCACCGCATCGCAGTTTTTAAGCGCCCGGTAATCTCCGGTGGCCTTGAGCTTTTTCGCGCTGACCAGCTTTTTCAGCACCTGGTCGTCCACGTCGGCTATGTAATTCTTGCCGGTGTTGATGGAGGCCACCTTCTTCCGGTCAACATCAATGCCGACCACGTTAAAGCCAACCCGGCCGAACTCCACCGCCAGCGGCAGGCCCACGTATCCCAGGCCGATCACCCCCACGGTGGCCTTATGCGCTTCGATCTTGGTCTTCAGGTCCATTACCTTAAAGCCTTTCGTAAAGATTTCCCTTTTCAAAGATGCCCTAACCGGTTCGGTAACCCTTGATCCGGCAGCCATATCACTTGGCATCAGCCAGGCGCTGACCATACCATTTGCGGTAATATTCTTTATACTCGCCGCTCTTCAGCTTCCGCCACCACCACTCGTTGTCCCGGTACCAATCGACTGTCAGTTTGAGCGCCTGTTCAAAGTTGTGGCCCGGCTTCCAGCCCAGGGCCTTCAGTTTGGATGAGTCTATGCAATATCGCCGGTCGTGCCCTGGCCGGTCGGCTACGTATTTTATCAGGCTGGCCGGCTTGCCCAGCAATTCCAGCATCCGGGTGGCCATGACAATGTTGGGGGTTTCGCTGTCTGGCCCGCAGTTGTAGGCTTGGCCCAACTCGCCCTTCAGCAGCACCGTCTCGATCCCCTCCACATGGTCCATCACATACTGATACTGGCGCACCTGTTTGCCGTCGCCGTACATCGGCAGGGGCTGATCGTCGATGGCGTTGGTGCAGAAAAGCGGCACCGCGTTCTCCGGATACTGGCGCGGCCCGATGTTGTTGGCCCCGCGGGTGATCGTTACCGGGGTGCCGTAGGTGGTGAAGTAGGCAAATACCAGCAGTTCGGCGCCGGCCTTGCTGGCGGCATACGGGCTGCGCGCTTCAAAGGGATCTGTTTCCTTGGAGGCCCCGGTCATCACCTGTCCGTAGACCTCGTCGGTTGAAACGTGGTGAAACCTCTCCAGCTTGTATTTGTTGACCGCCTCCAGCAGCACATAGGTGCCGTAGACATCGGTCTTGATGAAGGCATCGGGATCCATGATGGAGCGGTCGACGTGGGTCTCGGCCGCGAAATTTGCAATTATTTCGATCTTGTGTTTTTCAATCGCCTCGCCCACCGCCTGAGCATCGCAGATGTCAGCTTTGACAAAGGCATAGCGGGAATTTTTCTCGGCCTGCTTGAGGTTGTCCATATTGCCGCGATAGTTCAGTTTGTCGTATACCACGATGCGGCATTCCGGATACTTGGCCAGCATATGATCCACAAAATGGCTGCCGATGAAACCGGCCCCGCCGGTGACCATAATTGTTTTGTTCATACTTGTTAAATTTGTTTTCTGTTTACGTTTTTGCTTTCGTTTTCTACTTTCGTTTTCTGCTTTCCTATCCTTCCCAACAATCTGTTCCCTTGTCCCAAGTCACCCGTCCTTGCGCTCCCACTGGTAGGGAATGTCGCTGCTGTGGGGATCCAGCCGGTACTCGTCGGGCTGGCTGTAGTTGTAGGGCTCGGTGGGGCAGTTGATGACGAAAGCCTCGTTTTCCGAGATGCACTTCCAGCCGTGATAGACGCCTTTGGGGACCTGCACCAGCAGGGGATTGTGCTCGCCCAGAAAGAATTCGCTGACCTCGCCTTTGGTGGCCGAGTTCTCCCGTCCGTCGTACAGCACCAGCTTCAGCATCCCCTTGACGCAGACGATGTTGTCGGCCTGGAGTTTGTGGTAGTGCCAGCCCTTGACCACTCCGGGATATGTGGTACTCAGGTAGACCTGGCCGAATTTGGTGAACAAATCATCATCGCAGCGGAGCATCTCCATCAGACGCCCCCGCTCGTCGGGGATGACCTTGAGTTTCTTGACTTTTACTCCCTCTATCATCTATCACCTCAAATTTTTTAAGTTTAGTCTTGCTTCCGCCAGTGGTTCAGCAGACTCTCCAGGGTATCTTTAATCTGATACGAAGGGTCTCCAGCCGGTTTCGGCCTTTAGTTTGGAAGGATCGCCCCACAGCAGCGGAACATCCGCCGGCCGCAGCAATGATGGATCGGTCTCGGTCTTTATGGACACCGTGCTCATCTTCAGCATAAGCTTCAGGGCCTCCTCCATGGAGACCGCCTGGCCGGAGCTGACGTTGTAAGTCTCTCCCGGGCGCCCCTTTTCGGCCAGCAGCCGGTAGGCCTGGACCACATCGCGGACATCGGAGATGTCGCGCCGGGCCGAAAGATTGCCGGCTGTGATCACCGGCTCCCGCCTGCCTTTTTCGATCCCGGCTATCTGCCGGGCAAAGGAAGGCAGGGCAAAAGTTGCCGGCTGGCCGGGCCCGGTGTGGGGAAATGGCCGGACCACCACTGTTTCCAGGCCATAGGTCCGGAAATACTGCAGGCAGGTTATCTCCTGAAAAACCTTGCTGGAAGCATAGGGACTGATGGGATTATAGGGCTCCGTTTCGGAAAGCGGTTTATCACCGTCCGTCGGACCGTATACTTCACAGGAACTGATCAGCACCAGGCGGCATTTTTCCTTTAAACCCCTTACGGCCTCCAGCAGGTTCACCGTGCCGATCAGGTTCACTTCAAAGGTAAGCTGGGGGTTTTTAAAGGAAAGGGCCGGCGAACTCTGGGCGGCCAGGTGGAAAACGGCCTGGGGACAGAAGTCTTTTAGGGCTTTGTCTATTTGTTCTGGCCGGCGGAGATCAACCTGATATAGCTTGAATTTTTCGGTCAGGTCGGAAGCGGCCTGGGCATCGATATAACTCCCCCCCACCTGGTGCCCGTTGTTCAAAAGGTCTTGAGCCAGGTAGTGGCCGACAAATCCCTCTATGCCGGTGATGAAGAACCTCACTTGGCCAGCTTCTTGTAATATTCCAGGTCGTGATCCACCATCATCTTCACCAATTGTTCAAAGGATACCTCCAGCTTCCAGTCCAGTTTCTTCTGGGCCTTGGCCGGGTCGCCCAGCAGCAGGTCCACCTCGGCCGGCCGGACGAACTTGGGGTCGATCTTGACGTATTTCTTGTAATCCAGCCCCAGGTGGTCAAAGGCGATCTGGCAGAAATCCTTCACCGAATGGGTGCGGCCGGTGGCGATCACGTAATCATCCGGCTGGGCCTGCTGCAGCATCAGCCACATGGCCCTTACATAGTCCCCGGCAAAACCCCAGTCGCGCTTGGCGTCCAGGTTGCCCAGACGCAGCTCATCGGCCAGCCCCAGCTTGATCCGGGCCGCGTGATCGGTGATCTTTTTGGTAACGAACTCCTTGCCCCGGCGCGGCGACTCGTGGTTGAACAGAATGCCGGAGCAGGCGAAGATGTCGTAGGATTCCCGGTAGTTGATGGTGATCCAGTGGCCGTAGACCTTGGCCACCCCGTAGGGGCTGCGGGGATGGAACGGGGTCAGCTCGGTCTGGGGGGTTTCCCGCACCTTGCCGAACATCTCGGAGCTGGAAGCCTGGTAGAACTTGATCTTGGGGTTGACCAGCCGTACCGCCTCCAACATCCTGGTGACACCCAGGGCGGTGAATTCCCCGGTCAGCACCGGCTGGTCCCAGGAAGTGGGCACGAAGCTCTGGGCGGCCAGGTTGTAGATCTCGTCGGGCTGGGCCTCTTTGATGGCGGTGATCAGCGACAACTGGTCCAGCAGGTCGGCCTGGTGGAAAATGATCTTGTCCTTGATGTGCTCTATCCGGTCAAAGCTTTCGGTGGAGGCCCGCCGCACCATGCCATGAACCTGATAGCCCTTGTCTAAAAGAAAATCGGCCAGGTACGATCCGTCCTGCCCGGTAATGCCGGTGATCAATGCTTTCATATTTCCCGCTTCGGTTGGTTTATTGTTTTCGTTTATGTTTGGAAGCAGATAATAGTAGTCCTTGCCACAAAGGTACAGAAGCCCGGAGAATAATACCCTTCTTTTTTTTAACAATTTAATCTGGCCTGCCAGACGACCTGTCCGCCGTAGTCGCAACGAAGGAGGAAGCCTACTTAATATTTATGCCTTATATATGGCGAAGTATGCCGACGGCATCCTGATGAGCCTTACTAAAAGCAGGGCGGATTTCGTCGTCCAAGGGCGGAGAGACAACATCCTTACTGGAGAATATAAGTCTGGCCTGCCAGACGACCTGTCCGCCGTAGTCGCAACGAAGGAGGAAGCCTACTTAATATTTATGCCTTATATATGGCGAAGTCTGCCGACTGCATCCTGATGAGCCTTACTAAAAGCAGGGCGGATTTCGTCGTCCAAGGGCGGAGAGACAACATCCTTGCTGGAGAATATAAGTCTGGCCTGCCAGACGACCTGTCCGCCGTAGTCGCAACGAAGGAGGAAGCCTACTTAATATTTATGCCTTATATATGGCGAAGTCTGCCGACTGCATCCTGATGAGCCTTACTAAAAGCAGGGCGGATTTCGTCGTCCAAGGGCGGAGAGACAACATCCTTGCTGGAGAATATAAGTCTGGCCTGCCAGACGAAGCCTCTACCCTGCCTGCCTTATATATGGCGAAGTATGGCGGAGAGACTGGGATTTGAACCCAGGATACCTTGCGGTATACACGCTTTCCAGACGTGCTCCTTCGACCACTCGGACATCTCTCCGTTTAATGACTTTATTTTATTTTGCAGAAGTCCCGCCAAGGTTGGGCGACCACTCGGATCATCGCCTTGGGCGAGACCCCGCCAAAGGCGGTGGCATCTCTCCGTTTAATGACTTTATTTTATTTTGCAGAAGTCCCGCCAAGGTTGGGCGACCACTCGGATCATCGCCTTGGGCGAGACCCCGCCAAAGGCGGTGGCATCTCTCCGTTTGTTTAATTGACCCAGAAAAACATTCCCTGTTGCAGGAACCCCAATTGACGCTTCGAAATCTTTGCGCCTTGGAAGTGAAAAAGACCGCGTTTAAAAGTTCGTCTTGCCGGTAAAGTTGAACTTGTCTATCTTCAGGGCCGGAACCAGCGTCCCCGTGGCAAAGCGGTGCCCGTAACCTCCCCCTTCGGTGACCAGAGTGGTCTGGCGGGAAACCGCCGAAACATTGGATAGGGCCTTCAGCACGCTTTCGGTGAAACGCAGGTTCTTTACCGGTCTGGTGATCTTTCCGTTCTCTATCAGAAAGGTGCCGTCCCTGGTCATCCCGGTTATGGAGACCTGCATGGGATCTATCAGGTTGCAGTAGTGAAAACGGGTGATGTATACCCCCCGTTCGGTGGAGGCGATCATCTTTTCCAGGGAGGAGTCCCCGCCCTTCATTTCCAGATTGCCTGCCATCGGATAGTAGGCCGGGGCCGGCAGAGCATGCCCGGTGTTCTTCTGCTTGGCCTTGTTGGCGGTGAATGAGTCGTAGACCACATTGCGGGCCACGCCTTTTTCGATCAGGGTCACCTTTTGCTTGGGCACGCCTTCAAAGTCGAAGGGAAAGGCAAAGCCGTGGTTATTGCGGGGATCATCGACTATGGTGACCTTTGGGCTGACGATCTTTTTCCCCATGTTCAGACCCATGAAACTGCGCCCCTCCTGGACCGCCATGGCAGAGAAACCGGTGTAATTGAGGAATTCCAGCAGGGTGATCACGGCCATGTCCTCCATCACCACCGGATAGACCCCTGGCTTTAGCTCCGCCGGATGCTGGCTCTCCACCGCCTTTTTGACCGCGCTCTCGGCGATCTGTTTGATGTTGATCTTCGCCACATCCCGGGAGGCCCCCTGGCCGTAGCCGGAACCGGTTTCGGTCATCACCACGGTATTGATGTTGGCATCGCTGGAACAGTTGTACTGCATTATTCCCAGCGAATTGGCGATTCCCAACTCCGCCACCCCGGTGGAAAAGGCCCCGTAGGCCTTGGCCCCGAATTTGTTGGCCCGGTCGCAGATAATTTTTACCGCCAAAGCCCTTTCCCGGGCCGTGTATCTTTCGGTGCGGGGGACCAGCAGGTTCCAGTTCCCGGTCTTTGCCTTTACCGGGGACGGCAAAGAGACAAAATCGGGATTCTCCTTCTGGATGGAGGCTATCTGGCAGGCCTGGCTGACGGTTCGTTTGATGGCCTCGGGGGTCAGGATGTTGGTGGAGGCCACCCCTATCTTTTTGCCGGTCACCGCCCGGATGGAAAGCAGGACATTGCTCTCGGACACGTTCTGGTGGATATATGAGTTGGCGAAACGGGTCAGGCGGGAGTCCTCCGCCATGATCACCGCCTCCAGCTGATCGGCCCGGGAAGTGGACAAGGCCAGCCTTAAGTATCCCTTGATTTTACCTTCGCCGTACATTTTGGTTTCTCCGCAAAATAGATTTTAATTATAGCAGTATTTAAATGGCGCGTCAAGATGTTTTGCAACTAAAAGCCCCAAATAAATGACCGGACGGCAAGTTTACAATATTACCATTTGTATCTGACGGTGTAGCTGAGGACGGTTTCCCCGTCTTTGGCCACCGGGACCCTGAATTCCACGGTCTGGGCGTCCTTTTTCTTGAACTCGTGGGTCTTGGACCTGATCTCCCAGTCTCCGGAAAGGTGCTCCACCACGATGATCTCGACCCCTTCATTCTTGTGGTTGCGCAGTTTGACCTCCACCGACTGTTCCTGGGTCCTTTCGTTGATCCGCTTGTATTCCCTGGGCGTACGCTCTCCCACTATGTCAAAGGCGCTGCCCAAAGTGATCCGCACCTTCTCGTCCTTGGGGGTGTGCTCGATCCGGTCCTCGCCCACGAACTGCTGGCTTTGGCCGTCGTCCTTTTTATAGACCCTTATCTTTCCGGCAGGCAGGGGCATCCCCAGCCCTGATCCTTTTTCGTTCCTGAACTCCAGCTGGACCGCGACCCTTTTGCCGCTGCCGGCCCCGTCATAGGTGAAAAGCTTTTTGCAGTCGGCCCTGGTGTTGGGGAAAAGGGATATCTGCTTGACCTCGTTATTGGCCACGGTGGCTTTGCGCTGCAGGGTGTAAAGATGGTATTCGAAAAAACTCTCTTCTTCAAACTGCGGAGAGGCCGACTGAAGGTCGGCCTTTGCCGCGGAATATCTGCGTTGCGGCCCCTGGGCCCGGTTGATGTCCCCCGCCACCAGCTTAAGCCGGGCCTGCTGAAAAGACGCTCCGGAGTTGTTCTCCAGCGAGACCCAGGCCCCCAGGTCCAATGTCTTCTCATCCTCCGCCAGCAGCGCCACATATTCGGCGTGCCAGGAGATCCCGGCGGTCAGGTATGATATCCGGCATTTTTGGGAGGCCGGGCCCTGGTTGTCCACCAGCCACATCAGGGTGGGCCGGGTGATCAGGCCCTGGGGCAGGTTGGGGAACTCAAAGTTCTGAAGGTTATCGGTCAGCCTCAGGGTGATGATGTTGCTGCCGGTGTTCAATACGATGTTGGCCCCGTCGTAGGCCAAAAGTTTTCCTTCATAAACCTTGCCCCCGGCTCCATAGGCCTTGATATTCTGGTCTATGTAACGCTCCAGCAGCTTGGCGGCCCCCACCAGGTCATACTGGTAATTCTGCTCCAGTACCGCCACCTTGTCGGGATCGGAAAGAGACTGAAAAAAGACCGAAGTAGCGTCGATCTGGGAGGGAACATCGGTGATCTTGATCTCAGAAGTCCCTTTTTTCAGGCTGAGCTGCCGGACCTCGCTTACCAACCCAAGATTGTTGTTGTATACGGTCAGGCTTATCTCCCGGTCATCCTGGCCCGCAGCGGCCGATGAAGCCAACACAAATATTGGCAGAATCATCCGCAGGATATTCTTCATGGCGTTAACCTCCCGTGGTTTATTGGCGTTTCTGTTGCTGTTCAAGTATATTTCAAATTGGCCTTGCAGTCAAGCAAATAAAGACTTCGTCAGCCGGCCACTTAAGCTTGATTTTCTTGACTTATCTCCGGAAAACTGCTAAAATTACCACTTGTATTTAGGCGGCCCCTCGCCAGCCAGGCAAGGAGCTCGCCTCGGGACAAGGAAGTACAAATATAAAAGCAAGGCGGCCCTTCAAAGGCAAAGCAAGGGGTCGTTCTCAGGACAGAAGCAATAATATTAGTCAGGCGGCTTAGCCAAGTGGTAAGGCGACGGTCTGCAAAACCGTTATTCAGCGGTTCGAACCCGCTAGCCGCCTCCAGTTATCAAAGGCTCACAGATCATTAGTATGCCTTAGCATTTTGCTATATTACTGGTGACAAAAAGAAACTGCCGGGGTGGCGGAACTGGCAGACGCAAGGGACTTAAAATCCCTCGATCTACAGATCGTGTCGGTTCGACTCCGACCCTCGGCACCAGCACTCAAGTTCAGCCCCTTCCCGATGAACCGGGAAGGGGCTGTTTGTTTTCATTGTTGTTGAGTTGGGCAATTTTCCCATAAAAAATCCCTCCCCAAACGGGGAGGGATTCGCTTGATTTTTATGGAGCGGGCGAAGGGATTTAAACCCTCGACGTCCACCTTGGCAAGGTGGCACTCTATCACTGAGCTACGCCCGCATTGTTGGTAATTATACTCAAAGAAACAAAATATGTCAAGATTATAAAATGCTTTTTTTATCGGACCATCCGGTACTGCAAACGCACCCCGCTGTTGTCCAGGTTCGAGATCTCGTCCACCCCTTTCACCAGCAGGTCGAACAAGGTGGGCTTTTTCTTGCGCTCCCGGAAGATCTTTGGCTTTTCTTTTAATCCGGCCATCCCGGCCGCCAGGGTTATGGCATCCTCCAGCGTTCCCATCTTATCCACCAGCCGCAGGGCCAGGGCCTGGCGCCCGCTGAACACCCGGCCGTCGGCGAATGATCTGACCGAGTCGGGGGAAAGCTGGCGGCCCTCGGCCACGGCCTCTATGAACTGGCCGTGAACGTCGTCTATCATGCTTTGGAGCAGTGCCCTTTCCTCCGGCGTCATCTGGCGGAAGGGGGAGCCCAGGTCCTTGTTCTGGCCGGCCTTCAGCACTTCAAACTTCAAGCCTACCTTTTTGATCAGATCCTCGGCCACCATGAATTCCATGATCACCCCGATGGAACCGGTCAGGGTGCCAGGATTGGCCACTATGGAGTCGCAGGCGCAGGCTATGTAATATCCGCCCGAGGCCGCCACCTCGCCCATGGAACAGACCACCGGTTTGGCGGACCTGGCATTCTTGACGGCCTGGTATATCTCCTGAGAAGCCGCCACCCCGCCGCCAGGGCTCTGGACCCTCAGCACTATGGCCTTGATGGCGTTGTTGTCCCGGTATTTTTTTATGAGGTTGACCGTTTCATCCGGGGAAACTATGGCTCCGTTCACTTCCACGATCCCCACGTATTTCCCGTAGCTGACCTCCATCCCGCCGCTCTGGGAGAACGATGACCAGACGATGGCCGCCATGGTCAGCCCGAACAGCAGCACTCCGGCCGTTATCAGGACTATGAAGAATATTTTTTTACCCGAGGCCATGATCCCTCCTTAATTTTCCGGGGTTTTATTGTGGGGACATTTTACCGATCTCAGCCAGCAGTCTTTCCACCATCATTTTTTCGTCAACCATCTCCACTACCTTTCCCTTTTTAAACAGCAGCCCCTTCCCGTTGCTGCCTCCCGCTATCCCGAGATCGGCCTGGCGGGCCTCGCCCGGCCCGTTGACGGCGCATCCCATCACTGCGATCTTCAACGGGGTTTTGATGTTCTTGATCTTTCTCTCCACCTGGCCGGCGATCCCGGCCACATCTATCCTGGCCCGGCCGCAGGTAGGGCAGGCCAGCACCACCGGCCCGAAACTTCCCAGGTCCAGGGACTGCAGGATTATCCGGGCCGCCTCCACTTCCTTTACCGGGTCGCCGGAAAGCGAGACCCGGACGGTATCCCCGATGCCCTGCGACAGGAGCGATCCGATTCCCACCGCCGAGCGGATGGCCCCGGCATAGACCGTGCCGGCCTCGGTGATCCCCAGATGCAGGGGGTATTTGGATCTCCGGGACATTATACGATAAGCCTCAATGGTCATGGGCACTTCCGAGCCCTTGAGCGAGATCACGATATCGGTAAAGTCCAGATCTTCAAGGATAGCGACATGCCGCAAAGCGCTTTCCACCAGCCCTAATGCGGTGGGGCGGCCGTGCCTGGCCAGGATGTCATTTTCCAGCGACCCGGCATTGACCCCGATCCTGATGGGTACGCCTCTCTGGGCGGCGGCTTTGACCACCTGTTTTATCTTGTTCCTGGAGCCGATGTTGCCGGGATTTATCCGCAGTTTGTCGATCCCGGCCTCCAGGGCCAGCAAGGCCAGGCGGTGGTCAAAATGAATGTCGGCCACCAGCGGCAGTTTGGTCCCCTGCCGGATCTGTTTTAAGGCCCGGGCCGCAGCCTGGTCAGGCACGGCCAGGCGGATGATCTGGCAGCCGGCCTTTTCCAGCCTTTTGATCTGGGCCAAAGTGGACCTCAGGTCGAAGGTATCGGTGTTGGTCATGGACTGGATGGCAATGGGGTTATGCCCGCCGATCGAGATCCCGCCTATTTTAACCGTTTTGGTCTTGGTCCTGGGATGGAACAGGTATGTGTAGCTTTTGCTCATGGAGGAATTATATCCGTTGGACGGTTTGTTTTCAACCAAAATAATTGATACAGTATCCTGCCCTTTAAAAAAAGATGGCAGCCTTATCAAGCTGCCATCTTTGGGAAGCAAAACAACAGATTATTTTTTCTCCAGATCCTTGGCTTTTTTGAGAGCAGCATCAGCTTCGGACTTAAGGTTCATCTTTCTGTAAACTTGAGCCAGGCTTCCCCAATATTCTGCCGATTCCGGTTTAAGAGTTACCAGGGTTTTGTAGGCCTCCATGGCTTTTTGGTAATCCTTAACCTTTTCGGACAAATATCCCACAAATACCCAGGCTTCCAGGTCTTTATTATCGATCTTCACCACTTTGTCAAAATTTTCGGCCGCTTTTTCGTAGTCCTTGGCGCTGTAGTATGCCTGACCCAGATTATACCAGGCGTTCTTATTGTTGGGATCGATTACTGAAGAAGTAGTGAAGGATTGAATTGCTTCCTGGTATTTGTTCATCTGCAGGTAGGCGCTTCCCAGAAAATAAAAACTTAAAAAGTCATCCTTCTTTAAGCCAGCAGCTTTGTTCAGTACCTCGATAGCTTCGGGGTACATTTTTTTCTGCATGTATATTTTCCCCAGTTCCAGATATCCCTCGAAGTCATCCTTCTTCAATTCCAAATATTTAGTGAAATAAATAACCGCTTCGTTCTGGTTCCCGCCCTGAGCCGCATTCTTGCCGATGATGTAATAAAGCTTGACATTGGTGGGATCCATTTTGATGGCTTTCTCGAACATCTTTTTGGATTCCTCGGTATTTCCGCTGATACTGTAATACGAACCGTAAACCGCATAATTGTCGGCTTTGTCGGGGGCAAAATCCACTGCCTGATTCAGGTATTTAAGGGCGTTATCCGAATAGGCTTTGACCGATTCCGGAGCCACCACAGCCATCTGTTTCATATTCTTCTGGGCGCTGCCGAGCAATAAACCCCATTCAAAATCACGGGCCTTAATCAGGGAATCTTTTTTGTCGGGCCAGTTCTTGATGGCCATTTCATAAGCCGGGCCGGCTTCTTTGAACTGCCGGGTGGTAACGTAACATTGGGCCAATAAAGCATAATACTGTCCGTTGCCCGGGGTTTGGGCGATGCCATCATTAAGCACCCTGATGGCGCCTTCGTAGTCATTCTGCTGGATGTGAACCAGGGCCCCGCTGAGTATGGCATCGCAGCCCATCAGCATGAAACTCATACCCACCATCGCCACGATCAAGGCGGCCAGGGAAAACCACTGTTTCCTCATTGTCGGATTCCTTTTAAATTTATGAAATAATTGGTTGATTTTCATTGCTACGATCTCTAATTTTAACTCCAAAAAACCTCAAAGTCAAGCAAAAGATTGGCCCCGTAATGTTTTATTGACCCGGTCCAGGTCTGCCGGAGTGTCTACCGC
This sequence comes from uncultured bacterium, assembly GCA_963780225.1. Lineage (GTDB taxonomy): Bacteria > Edwardsbacteria > AC1 > AC1 > EtOH8 > UBA5202. The sequence goes on from CAWAAX010000014.1 coordinate 87,406, forward strand.
CAATGGGCGGTATCCGGTTTTTATGAGTTTGATCTTTATACCGTGCTCCAACGCCCGTAATTGTTCCAGTTTCTCGGCTTTTTCCATAGCAGACTGGGGCCAGGATATCAGCTTTAACAGAGTATCGCGGCGGTAGGCGTAAATGCCCATATGTTTCAGGTAATGCGAAAGATTTAGAACTCCTTCCCGGCTGCCGGGGATGACCGACCGGGAAAAATACAGGGCATAACCTAGCTCATCCGCCACCACCTTGGCGGTATTGGGGCTCAACAGGTCCCTTTTGTCATTGAAGTTTCCAACCAATGTTGCCATCTCAGGTTTGCTGCTGCCGGACATGGCCCCGGCCAGAAGGTCAATGGCCTTGGGGTCTATCAGCGGCTCATCTCCTTGGATGTTGATGATGACATCAAATCTTAAGCTCCTAGTCTCTTTTTTTTTCAGGGCCTCGGCCATCCGGTCGGTGCCCGACCGGTGCTTTTTGGAGGTCATTACAGCCAGGCCGCCGAAATCTGTGACGCAGTCATATATTCTTCTGTCATCAGTAGCCACCAGCAGTTGATCCAGGGATTTTGCCTTAAGACAGCGCTGGTAGACATGCCAGATCATGGGTCTTCCCCGGATATCCGCCAGCGGCTTACCGGGAAACCTGGTAGACCCGTAACGGGCCGGTATGATTCCAATAGTTCTCATTCGCTACGCTTACATTTGTCTGAGTTTATCCTGCAGGTAAGAAAGCGGGAAGACGGAAAACTGTTTTTCCGTCTTCCCGGTGGGGTGCTTTTGGATCAGGCCTTGGGGCCGGCTTCCTGGATATCCTTGGAAGCATAGCTTTTGTATTGTTCGAAATTCTTGGCGAACATGGCGGCCAGTTCCTTAGCCTTTTTATCATAAGAGGCTTTGTCTGACCAGGTATTCTTGGGAGCCAGCACCTCGGACGGGACCCCGGGACAGGAGTCGGGAACCAGGATGTTGAAGATCGGATCGGCAGTGAACTTTGATTTCTCCAAATTACCGTCCAGGGCCGCTGTCAGCAAAGCCCGGGTGATGGAGATCTTCATCCGTTTTCCGGTTCCTACCGGGCCGCCGGACCAGCCGGTGTTCACCAGCCAGCAGTTGGCCTTATGCTGGGAAAGACACTGGGCCAGCATCTCGGCGTATTTTGTCGGCTGCAAGGGCATGAAGGGCGCGCCAAAGCAGGTGGAAAAAGTGGGCTGGGGCTCGGTGACGCCGCTCTCGGTCCCGGCCAGTTTGGCTGTAAAACCGGAAAGGAAGTGGTAGCTGGCCATGGCCGGGGTCAGCTTGGCTATGGGAGGCAAAACCCCGAAGGCATCGCAGGTCAAAAAGAACACATTCTTGGGGTGGCCGCCTACTCCCGGGATCACGCAGTTGGGAATATGCTCGACCGGATAGGTGGCCCGGGTATTCTCGGTGATGGCATCGGAATTGTAATCTATCAGCCGGGTATCCGGATCCACCACCACATTCTCCAGCAGTGACCCGAACCGGATGGCATTGAATATCTGGGGCTCGGCCTCGGCCGAAAGTTTGATGACCTTGGCATAGCATCCGCCCTCAAAATTGAAGATGCCGGCATCGGACCAGCCGTGCTCGTCGTCGCCTATCAGCCGGCGGTTGGGATCGGCCGACAGGGTGGTCTTGCCGGTGCCGGAGAGGCCGAAGAACAATGCGGTTTCCCCGTCTTTGCCCACATTGGCCGAGCAGTGCATGGGAAATACCTGGTGCTGGGGCATCAGGTAATTCATGATGGTGAAGATGCTTTTCTTGATCTCGCCGCCGTACATCGAGCCGATCACCAGGTTGATCTTCTTCTCAAAGCTGACCCCCACGAAAACGCTGGATTTGGTTCCGTCTGTCTTGGGGTCGGCCTTCAGGCTGCCGCAGCCCATCACGGTAAAACCGGGCACGAAGTTTTCTAGCTCCTGTGCGGTGGGCCGGATGAACAGGGTATTGGCGAATAGGGCGTGCCAGATGGTGTCGGTGATCACCCGGACCGCCAGCCGGTATTTGGGATCGCCGCCGGCGAAGCCGTCAAAAACGTATATATCCTTGTCATTCAAGTAATCGTGGGATTTTTCCAAAAGCTTGTCGAACTGCTCCGGCGGACATTTGACATTGACCTTGCCCCAGGCTATCTGGTCCTTGATGGACGGTTCCTCGGCTATGAACTTGTCGTTGGGCGAGCGCCCGGTCCGTTCCCCGGTCTTGACCACCAGGGTCCCGTTGGAGGCCAGAATGCCGTCTCCGGCAGCCAGCGATCTCTCTATCAAAACCGAGGCCGGCAGGTTGCGGTAGATGTTTTTGGTGGTCTTGATGCCCGCCACCTCCAGTTCTTTCCTGATGTCCATAGTGCCTGAAACTCCTTTTAATTTATTGGATATTGATTTTACTGCTCAATATGGCCCCGCCCGTTCCCTAAATATTTTTGCTGAAACGATAAATATCCGTCTAACTTGAAACCTGTTAATTTTTATTATAAATCTTTTGCCCGGTTTTTGCAAGAGGGAAACCGGCCCCGGCCGCTTTTTAGTATTGGTCTATTATCTGATCGAACCTCTGGACCACCAGATCCGCTTGGGAAAGCATCTCTTGGCCGTAAGTGGTGGCCAAACCGATGCACCGCATCCCGGCGCTTTTTGCGGCCATGATGCCGTACGGCGAATCTTCTATCACCAGGCACTGCTCCGGCCGGGAGCCTAATTGCTGGGCGGCATATAGAAAAATGGCCGGATCGGGTTTTCCCTTGTGCCCCACCTGGGCGATGGTGAAGATATTGGGCCCAAAAAGCCCGGCCAGGCCAAGCTTGTTGTCGGCGATGGCCAAAAGCTCATTGTCCAGAGAAGTGGCGATGCAGGTCTTGTGGGTGTTCTTTACGGAATTGAAATATTCCAGAAAACCGGACATCAGGGTCAGTTCGTTCTCGAACAAACTTCTCACTATCTCTATCCTCTCCCGGGCCAGTAGACCGGGATCCCCGGTAAAACCATAGTGTTTCTGCATCACCAGTACCCCCTCGGCCGGCGAGGTGGAGGTCATCAGGTGTTTCAGTTTATCCCGGTGGTATTCATATCCCCTCCGATTCAAGAACTCTTCCTGACCCTTGTCCCAAAGTTTCTCGCTGTCTAAGATCACTCCGTCGGCGTCAAAGATGATGGTATCGATCATAAATTTTTTGACAGGATTTACAGGGCTGTTATATAAAGGAAACAGCCATACAGAAATCTATCATAATTCCCAATGTTCAGTATTCCTGCCTTCCTGGATTCCTTATAAATATTTTGTTGGAAGTAAAAAAAAGGCGAGCTACTTGCTCGCCGGAAGTTTTAGTTCGGGATGGACGCTTATTTGTTTGTGCTGTCTTCCTTTGGGCTCAAAATGGACAAAGCCTTCGGCCACTGCGAACAGTGTGTCATCGGTGCCCCGCATCACATTGGTGCCGGGATAGAATTTGGTGCCCCGCTGCCGGACCAGCACCGCGCCGGACAAAACCTTCTGGTTGCCGAAAACCTTTATTCCCAATCGCTGGGAATTACTGTCCCGGCCGTTATTGGAAGAGCCACCGCCTTTTTTATGTGCCATTATTTCTTTCCTCCTTTAACCGCTGCCGGCTTGGCCGGTTCGGCCTTGGCTGATTTGGTTTCTATTTTTTCGGCCGCCGCCCCTTCGGCACCCTTCAGGGCAAGCTTTTTGGGCGGGGCTTTTTTTACGGTCTGCTTTTTAGCGGCGCCGGGCCGGGCCAGTTTTTCCAGCGGCTTGACCGTGGGATGGCTGACCTTTTCGATGAACAGTTCGGTATAATGGGTCCGGGCGCCCCAGTGGCGGCGGTAATCCTTTTTGGGTTTGTAGATCATGCCCACTATCTTGGCCGAACGGGGATGTCCGACCACGGTGGCTTCCACCACTGCGTCCTTGACGGTGGGCGAGCCGACCACAATATCCTGGCCATTGGAGACCAGCAGTATTTTTTCGATCTTATATTTTTCGCCTTCTTTGGCGTCAATCCTTGGTATTCTGACCTTGGCATTCTGGAATACCCGTACCTGGGTTCCGCCGCATTCTATTACAGCATACATGATGTTTTAGTTTCTCCTAATGCTTCTTTATGATGGCCTGAATTGTTGTTATTTGGTACCGCCCGGCAGTTGCTGGGCCGGCTGCTCCTGTTGTTGGGCTGGAGCCGTCTGTTCCTGTTGCAGGGATTTTTCTATGGCGGAGCGGGCCTTGGTCTGACGCCCGGACATGAAGGACAGGGAAAGCGAGGTCAGCATGAACATCACAGCCAGCACAGTAGTGGCCTTGGTCAGGAAGGGGGCCGCGCCTCGTCCGCCGAACATCTGCTCGGTGTCTCCGCCCATGGCCGAACCCAGTCCGCCCTTGCCGGTCTGCATCAATACTATTCCGATCAGGAGCAGGCAGCCTATCACGTGAATTATGAGTAGCAGATTGTACACTTTTGTCTTGCCTTTCAAAATGGAGGATGCTTTATCCCTTGAACTTTATTATCCTGGAAAACGACTCCGGGTCCAGGCTGGCCCCGCCCACCAGCGCTCCGTCGATATCGGGCTGGGCCATCAGTTCGGCGATGTTCTCCGGTTTGACGCTGCCGCCGTACTGGATCCTGACCCTGTCTGCGGTTTCCCTCCCCCATATTTCTGAGAGAATGTCCCGCAGGTATTTGTGGACCTCCTGGGCCTGTTCCTTGGTGGCGGTGACCCCGGTGCCGATGGCCCAAACCGGTTCGTAGGCCAGCACCATTTTAAGCGGGTCGGACAGGCTGATTCCTTCCAGACCCTTTAACACCTGGCCCTTTAAGACATCGAACGTCTGTTTCTGGTTGCGCTGGTCCAGGGTTTCGCCAATGCAGAAAATCGGAAATAACCCAAAGCCCATGACGGCTTTGAGCTTCCTATTGATTAGAGCGTCGTCTTCACCGAAATATTGACGGCGCTCAGAATGGCCAATTATAACATATTTGCATCCAAAGTCAAGCAAAAACTTGGGAGAAACCTCGCCGGTAAAGGCCCCCTTTTCCTGGTAATGGCAGTTCTGGGCACCCAGTTCAATGCCGGTGTTTTTGACGATCTCCGATACCGCCGCCAAAGCTGTAAAAGGCGGGCAAAGAACCACTTCAACCCGTTCGACAGCCAAATTTTGCTTGCCATTCTCAGGGCAGGCATCTTGAACATCTTTAAGCTTTTCAACGATGCCTGTAGCCAATAACCTGGCTTCTACCAGGGAGTTATACATCTTCCAGTTCCCGGCGGATGATCGGCTTTCTCATTTGGCCCTCCTAGTCCTGAGATTTACCCCAGGTTTTGCTATCGAAGGAATGATTGGCTTACGCATTTGACCCTCCTTGTGCTGAGTTGAGACACTGCTTGCTGGTTCACTGGTTATTGTTAATTGTTTCTTCCTCTTCCAGGTCATCAAACAAATGCCCCTTGCGCCACAGGTGGAACCCCAGTCGGATGACCCCATAACCAAGGACCAAGCCTACCAAGGGCCAAAACTGCTCCCCCGCCGGATTTTTGTGAAGCAGGAAGCGCAGTGTCAGCAGGGAAATTCCGAACAGTATCACCACCACGCTGGAGGCCACGTTGAACCACCAGCGGATATTACGTCTTTTTATCTCTACTTCATTTATCATCGTTCATTAAATCCAGGCGATCACTTCTATTCTTTGGAAATCATTTACCCAAGGACATATGTTTCAATCATGTATTTTACCAAAGAAGAGCTGTTATTTCAATGCTTTTGGCACCTATAAATAACTTTCTTTTGTGACCTGACTATGGGATGTAAAATAGTTGTTGGAGATAAAAAAGCGGCCCTTTAACAAGCCGCCTTTTCATGCGACCATTGCCGCCTGCCCCTGTCCCCCAAGATGTTCCCATTTATCCATTTCCCATTTATTTTGTATCAAGTATCACCGGCAGGCCGTCCTTGCCCGAGCCGATTATCACCACCTTGGCGTTGTTGGAGGTGGCCAGTTTCTCGGTGGCCTCGATCCCCTTCCAGCGCAAAAGCGGCTCGGAAATTCCCTGGGCCACTATGTTCTGGAAGTCGGAGATCCCCTTGGCCTCGATCCGTTTGCGCTCGGCCTCCTGCTTTTCCTTGGTCAGGATGAACTCCATCCTCTGGCTCTCCTGCTCGGCCTTGAGCTTTTCCTCGACGGCATCGGTCACCTTGGCCGGAAGGGTTACCCGGCGCAGGGGCGTATTTTCGATCACAATTCCCCTGGCCGCCACCATTTTTTCAAGATCAACCTGAATCAGCTTGGCCAATTCTTCGCGTTGGGAAGTATAAAGCGCTTTGGCCTCGTACAGGGCAGTAACGCCCCGGCATACGGAGCGGAACTGCGGCACCAGGATGATATTGACGAAATCCGGACCGACTGTCTTATATACTTCGGCGGCTTTATCGGGATCAAGGTGGAACAGCACGGTGGCATCCAGTTGAACAGTGAGTCCCTCTTTGGACGGCACGTGCATGTCCTCGGACATTTCCTGGGTTTTTATGGAAAACTTTATCACCCGGGCCAGTGGATTGCGGAAATTGATGCCTGATTTCAGGGTTTTCTCGGACACCCGGCCGAAGAAGTCCACCACTCCCACGTGACCGGCCGGGATCACGGTCAGGAACCTGGTGAAGGCGATCAACCCGAAGACCACCGCCAGCAACAGCGAAATGGTGCGGCCCTGCCGGAATGATTCGTTGTATTGTTTAAGCTTGCTGTTGGCCGAGACCAGGGAATACAGGGCGAGCCCGAACACCACCAGCGAAAAAATGAACAGCATGGTTTTCCCTCCTTTTTATATTTGCCACAAAGGCACAAAGACACAAAGGTAATAAAATTCACTAACTGTATCGGTTAAAACCTCTGTGCCTCCGTGTCTCCGTGGCGATTATTTCTATGTTCTTATGATGCTGCCGTCCAGCACCGTCATCACTGTCTTTCCGGTAAGGTTGAATCCCTTGAACGGGGTATTGCGGCTCTTGGAGAAGAATTCCTCCGGATCCACCGTCCACTTGGCTTTGGGATCAAAGACCGTCAGATCTGCCATTTTCCCAATTTCCAATTTACCACTTGTGGTGAGACCGGCCCCATGTCCGGCTGCCGAACCATTTCCTATTTTTAGGATGTTCCGGGGATTGAGCGACATTTTTTCCACCAGCTGCGACGGCGTCAGGACGCCGGTCTCCACCAGATGGGTCCAGCACAGGCCCAGCGAGGTCTCCAAGCCTATCATCCCGGTGGGGGCCTGGTCGAACTCCACCTCTTTTTCCTCGTGGGAGTGAGGTGCGTGGTCGGTGACGATGCAGTCGATGGTGCCGTCCTTCAAGCCCTCTAATATCGCTTGGACATCGGCCTTGCCCCGCAGCGGGGGATTGACCCGGGTCATCTCGTTGTAGCCCTTCACCGCCTCTTCGGTCAGGGTGAAATAGTGGGGGCAGGTCTCTGCCGTGATCTTGATGCCCCGGCGCTTGGCCTGACGCACCACGTCCACCGTCTCGGCGCAGGAGACATGGGCGATGTGCAGCCGGCCTCCGGTCAGGGCCGCCAGCTGGGCGTCGCGGTAGGCCATGGAACTTTCGGCGGCATTGGGTATGCCCCGCAGGCCCAGCCGGGTGGCCAGGGCCCCCTCGTTCATGGCCCCGTCGGCCGAGAGGAAGGTGTCCTCGCAGTGGGAGATCACCGGGATGTCGAACATCCGGCAGTAATCCAGGGCCCGGCGCATCAGGTTGGAATTGGTGACCGGCTTGCCGTCGTCCGAGACCGCCACCGCTCCGGCGTGGAACATGTCGCCCATCTCGGCCAGCTCCTGGCATTCCAGCCCCTTGGTGACGGCGCCGACAGGGTAGATACCGCAGTAGGCGGTCTGGCGCGATTTGACCAGCTGGACTATCCCCTGGTTCTCCACCACCGGCGTGGTGTTGGGCATGCAGGCCACCCCGGTAAAGCCTCCGGCGGCCGCGGCCCGCGACCCGGTCTCGATGGTCTCCTCGTCCTCGCGGCCCGGTTCCCGGAAATGAACGTGCATGTCAAACAATCCCGGGGTGATGATCAATCCCGTTGCGTCTATCACCTGGGACTTGGGATCGGAATCGCCAGCTTTGCCGATGCTCTCTATCTTTCCATCATTGAGAACGATATCGGTGACCTCGTCCCGCTTGTTGGCCGGATCTATCACCCGCCCGTTCTTGATGATTATTCTGCCTTCTGCCTTCTGGATTTTAAGTTCTTTCATCTTTATGCCTCCTTCTTAATGGCTTCCGAAAGCGAACCCTCGCCTCCGCTCAGTAAATAAAGCACGGCCATCCGCACCGCCACCCCGTTGGTCACCTGGTCCAGGATGACAGAGCTGGCCCCGTCGGCCACCGCCGGCTCGATCTCCACCCCCCGGTTCATGGGGCCGGGATGCATCACGGTGATGCCGGGCTTGGCCTTTTTCAGCCTGTCCTCGGTGACGCAGAACAGCTGGGAGTATTCGCGCAGGGAGGGCAGCAGCCCCTTTTTCTGGCGCTCCAGCTGCAGCCGCAGAACATTGACCACATCGGCCTCGGCCAAAGCCTTGTCCAGGTCGTAGTAGACCTTGACGCCCAGGTCCTGGATGCCCATGGGGATCAGGGTGGACGGCCCGCAGACCGAGACCTTGGCCCCCATCTTGATCAGCCCGTGGATGTTGGAGCGGGCCACCCGGGAGTGGGTGACGTCGCCCACGATCAGGACGTTCAGGCCCTCCAGCTGGCCCCTTTTTTCCCGCATGGTGAACATGTCCAGCAGCCCCTGGGTGGGATGGGCGTGCTGCCCGTCACCGGCGTTGATCACCCCGGATTTGATCCGGCTGGCCAAAAAGTGCGGTGCGCCGGAGGACATGTGGCGGATGACCACCAGGTCTATCTTCATGGCTTCCAGGTTGCGGGCGGTGTCCAAAAGGGTCTCGCCCTTCTGGACGGCCGAGGTCTTGGGCGAGATGTTGACGGTGTCGGCCATCAGCCGCTTGGCGGCCATGTCGAAACTGGCCGAGGTCCGGGTGGAGGGCTCAAAGAACATGTTGACCACTGTCTTGCCCCGCAGGATCGGTACTTTTTTAACCGGACGGTCCAGGATCTCCCTAAAGCTGCGGGCGGTGTCCAGCACCATGGAGATCTCTTCCCGGTTCAAGGACTCCAGGTCTAAAAGGTCTTTTTTAGTCCACTTCATTGTCGATCTCCTTTATTATCACCTGTTGTTCTCCGTCCTCTTCCACCGTCCGGACCCCGATGACCTCGGTGTGGGAAGTGGGCACGTTCTTGCCTACATAATCGGCCTTGATCGGCAGTTCCCGGTGGCCCCGGTCTATCAGCACCGCCAGCTCTATCCGCTTGGGCCGCCCGAAGTCCAGCAGTTCGTCGATGGCCGCCCGCACCGTGCGCCCGGTGTACAGCACGTCGTCCACCAGCACCACCACCTTGTTGGTCAGGTCAAAGCTGATCTCGGTCTGGTTTACCACCGGCTGGTGGGCTATGGTCTGCAGGTCGTCCCGGTAAAAGGTGATGTCCAGGGCGCCGTATGACACCGGGGTCTTCTCTATCTCACTTAAGGTCTTGGCGATGAACTTTCCCAAAGTGGCCCCCCGCCGCTTGATCCCCACTATCACCAGTTCGGACACCCCCTTGTTGCGCTCCAGTATCTCGTGGGATATCCGCACCAGGGCCCGCTCCATCTGCTGGTCATCCATGATGACGGCTTTTTGTTTGGTCATGGTCCCTCCGTTGGTTGTTTGATATTTAAAAAATGGTTAATGGCATTTCCCTCTTGCCACAAAGACACTAAGGCTCTAAGGAAGCTAATAAATTGTAAATGGGAAATAGTTTTGTGTCTTTGTGCCTTAGTGGCAGTATAACCCCGGTTGGCAATAAAAAAACCTCCCGTCCTGCGCTTTACAGCGTGGGTCCGAGAGGTCGATGTATTACGGTTTTCATGAATAAAGCCTTCCTGGCCTCACAGGACCAGATTAAAGGGTTAAAATATTTACCTGACTAATACAACTATATGATACACTATTTTTTGCTGTTTGTCAAGGGGTAAATGAAAATAACTGTGGATTTAATTTATTTAAAGACGCCCCCCATCTGTTTCCATGCAGCAAGTATTTCCCGTAAAGCAAGCTTCTCTTGTTGTGGCACAAGATAATCCTTGTAGTATTGCTTGCCCTCAAAACGTATAACAGATTTTTTAGATTTGATTATTGCAAGTACCATTTCCATCTCTTGACGTGACATACTATTGTCATATAAATCAACTAAGAAGATAGTTATTAAATTTTATATGGAAAAAGTGAAACCATTCCCAAATTCCAACCTCACCATTCGCTAAAGTTCCATTGTCTGTTTCAATTTCTCCATATTGGGGTGATATTTCAAAGGTTGCGGCATCCGCTTTTACAATATAACGCTCAACAAAAAGCCAATCTGAAGACACATAATTAAGGAGAAGACGTGGCTTAATTGGCACATTACCTGACTTACCAAAATAGATTGAAATGGCTGTGCGTGAATTCGAATATTTAGGAGAATACTGGTGATAATACCACGTAATATTTTTCACATCATCAACTTTTTTACGTAAATGCAACGTCGATGATTTTAATTGATCGACGGTCATGTTTGGTGCGACATCAATGGAGGGTAACTCGGAGGACTTGCTTGAAGAAGATGCATTGGTGTTTTTGGGGGATGGAGAGCAATATTTACCTATAATAGTTAAAAATATACCAAAAGCAATTATCACCAAGCAACCAACTGCTAATTTACTGCTCTTCTTTTTAGGTTCAGCCATTTTCTTTAGAGTATAACCACAATTGGGACAGCTTAAGGCCTCTGAACTGATCTCTTTCTTGCATTCTGGACATGTGATGAGTGCCATTTCATAACTCCTTTTTATTACATGAACATGTTACCTGTTCTATACCTAACACAGTTGAAACTCTTGTGTAAATAATACACCCTACCCACATTTTTGTCAACAAAAAAAGGCCGAAGCGTCTGCTTCGGCCTTTTTACAAAATACCTGAAACTATTATTTCCCCTCGCTGATAACAACCTTTTTGATCACCACATTCTTCAGCGGCCGGTCGTTGTTGTCCCGGGGCTGTTTGGCAATGGTATCCACCACTTCCATTCCCTTCACCACCCGGGCGAACGGAATGAACCCCATGCCATCCAGCCTGGCGCACTTGTCGTCCAGGTTGATGAAGAACTGGGCGTCGGACTGGTCGGATATCGGCTGCTGGCGCGAGGACGAGGCCATGGACACCGTGCCCCGTTTGTTGGAAAGTTTGCGGGGTTCCACCCCCATTTTGTCGCCGCCAAAACCGTCGTTGGTCTGGTCGGCGTCCTTGGACAGCGGGTCCCCGCCCTGGATCACGAAGCCCGGCACCAGCCGGTGAAAGGTGGTCCCGTCAAAGGCTCCGGCCTTGGCCTTGGCTATGAAGTTGGCCACTGTCTTGGGCGAGCTCTTGGTGGCCAGCTCCAGTTTGATGTCCCCGAACTCGGTGACCAGGGTGGCGTATTTCTTGGCCAGGACCTGACAGCTAAAGATCGTCAGGGCCAAGGCCAGCATCAGAATCGTTCTTTTCATTTATCCTCCTGGGTTAAAGGTTGAATGATTATATGGTTTGTTTTAGAAATGTCTGTTAATAGCATAAACCGAACTCATCCCCGGTCCCTTCTCTTTACAAGAGAAGGGGATCAAGGGGTTGAGTTCTATAGAAATCCAAAGCCCTCCGGCTTATACAACATGCCCCGAACAAAACCTTAGTTCTGTCCGGGGCAAAAACCGATATTACTATTTTCCTTAGTCCAAAGTAAAGGTAACCGGATACATCACCCAAACCCGGACCGCCTTGCCGCCCGGAGCCATGGCCGGAGTAAAGAGACACTGCTTGGCTGCGATTACCGCCGCTTCATCCAGATCGTCAAATCCCGAGCTTTTCGCCACATCGGCCTGCTTGACATGGCCGTCGATGTCGATCAACAGATACAGGATGACCTTGCCCGATGAGCCTCTCTGCTTGGCCATGGAGGGATATACCGGAGCCACTTTTTTCACGATCTCCGGAGTCTTCTCCATTGCTTTGAACTCGCCCTTGCCGGCGTAAACTTCTTCATCCACCATCCCCGCCGTAGCGGAAGCCTCTCCGCTGGTGGCCAGACCAGCCGACATGGCGCCCATCTGGGACTGGGTGGCGGCGTCCTCGTCGCCCGCCTGTTCGTCAGGTACCGGCTTGGGAACGCCCTGAGTGGGGGCCGCTCCCGGAGCGGTCTTCGAAACCTGCTCCTGGGCCACATCAGAACCTGTCAGGGACGGCGGCGCCCCCAGCTGGCTGTAGGTTATCCTGACCATCGGGGCATCCACCACCGGCTTGTGCGCTTCAATGTAAGCGTTGACCGCAAAGTAGGAAAGCCCGGCCAGTATCAGGATCAGCGACGATGACAAGGTCAGCAACAGTGATTTCTTGAGATGCAGGGGCATCAGGATCTTGGACTGCTGCACCCCGAATCCAATGGCCGCCGTCTGCTTGGACTGAAGCATCACCACGAAGGTGGCTATCAATGTGCCCACCAGCGCCCCGATCACAGGCAAAAGTATTTCAGCAGTTACTTGCATGATTATTTGCCTCCTTTCTTGGCTTGGCCGGCTTTCTTTTTAGCGTCATCGATGGCCTTGATGTCCTCCGGGGTCTGTTCCAATATGGAGAAACGGGCCACCTGGTTCTGTTGCACCGCATCCATTATGGTTACCACGTTGTTGTAACTGCTCTCACGGTTGACCTTGATCAGCACGGTCAACCGGCAGATCTTCTCATCCCGCACCTTGTTTAGACTATCTAAAAGGTGACGTACATCTGCGTCTTTTTCCTTGCCCTTGATCTTTGCCAGAAAATCATTGTAACGCTGGATAAATTCAGGACCACTTTCATACAGCACCCCAGTTCGTCCGTCTATATGGGGTTTCTCCTGCCTTTTGATATTATCCAGTTTGAGTTTGCTCACTAAATTATCTATGGAATCAACCTGCACCGGGACCGGCACATCGGCAGCCATATTCTGCAAAATAACTCCATCACCCATAATATTTATGGTCAATACGTTAGATTGCGGTAGTTTTTTTACTGCCGTGGTATCCTGAACCTCAGGCGGCAGGTTTATTTCGATGGCCTGGGGTTCCCGGAATCTGGTGGTGGTCATGAAGAAAATCACCAGCAAAAAGCCTATATCCACCATCGGGGTCATGTCCAAAACTATGCCTGGCCGGCCCTTGCGTTTTCGAAGTCCGGGGCCCTTTTTACCAGTTTCTTGTGGCCCCATGTCTACTGCGCCCATGCCATCACCTCCCTTCCTCGCCAAAGGTAGCTTTGGCGTCAGTTTTAAGGTTAGTAACTAAGCTGAATCTTAGCATGTTGACGTCCTGTTTCTGCAGTATCTTGGTCAGGTCCAGCATCTTGCCGGAAAGGCAGTTCTTGTCCACCATCATCACCATCATCAGCCTGGGGTTCCGGATGCGCTCCTCCACCACCGTGCTGCCCACCTGGTCCAGGGGCAGGGGTTGGGAGGCATCGCGCCCGGTGGCATACCAGATCATCATGCTGTCGATCCTGGCATTCATCTGCTCCGGCTTTAGTAAAGCTATCTCCTGTTTGGCCAGCTTGGTGACGAAGTTGCCGTGGCGCCGCACCTCGGTGATGGCCAACTCGGCCGCCCGGCCCCGGCTTAGGGGTTTGCCCGGCGACTTTACTATATCCATCAACAATTCCTGGGAGGCCAGCGGCAACAGGGTTCCTCCCATGCCTTTTAAGCCTTCCACCGTAGCCTCGGACTGCAGGGAAGCTTCCCGGATGTTGTTGATCAGGTTGACCAGGGTGGTGGGCCCGATGCTTTCGGCCAAGGCTTTGGCCTCTTCCGGGGCCAGCACGTTGACCATCATCACATTGGCTTCCGGCACCTTGAACGGGGACCGCGACTCCGGCAGCACCACATCCACGGTGATCGGGGGCCTGGCGTTGTAAGTGGACATGAAGAAGATTACCAGCAGAAAGGCGATGTCAACCATCGGGGTCATGTCCAGCACGATCCTGGCCCGACGTTTCATCTTTACCGACATCTTATTTTTCTCCTATGGTCAGCAGCTGCTGCATCTCGTAGATCGCCTCATCGGTGGCGAACTGGAACTGCGACACTTTGTTCATAAAGAAGTTGTTGGCCACGATGCCGCCGATGCCGTTAAGCAAACCGCCGGCAGTATTGATAAGGGCCTCGGAGATCCCCAGGGCCAGCTGCGAGGCGTCCGGCGCTCCGGCGTTGGACATGGCCTGGAATGACCGGATCATGCCGACGGTGGTTCCCAGCAGACCGACCATGGTGCCGATGGAGGCGATGGTGGTCAGCATAATCAGGTTGCGCTCCAGCAGCGGGGTCTCCAGCATGTTGGCCTCTTCAATGGATCTCTGCACCTCGGCATGTTTCTTGTCCGAGGTCAGATCGCTGTTCTGCACGGCTATGTGCTTTTCCAGGCCGGCCCGCAGCACGTTGGCGGTGGATCCCTTCTGGGATTCGCAGGCGGCGATGGCCAGGGAAAGGTTGCCCGAACGGATGTGCTCCCGGAATTCCTGCATGAACACCGGGATGGGCTTGGCTCCCCGGGCCCGGGCCAGAGTAAATGACCGCTCAATGACATAGGTGATTAGCAGTACCAGCAGGGTGATCAGAATCATCACGATCGGACCGCCGTCCCTGATGTATTTGGGCAGGGTGTTGAATATCACGTAAGACACGGCCCCGCCGATCAGATAGAGGAACAGGGTGACCAGGCCCATTTTCTTGGAAAAAGCCAGGGCCAAACCCAGGCCCAGGGCTACAACGGCTGGAAGCACTCCCATTAACAGGATCTTGACTATGAAAGGAGCTTCAGAAAGTCCCTTTAACATTTAAAAATTTCCTCCCTAAAAAGATTGTATTTGTTTTGTTGACTCTATTTTTTCAAGAGTCGTTTATTTTGGGACAACCAAACTTGCCCCCGGTGTCTTTAATTAGGTTGACTTTTTTAAATGATCCTCCTTATGTTCTGGCCCTCCTTAAGTTTGTTTTTTTTTATTCAGTTTGTAAATATGTTTTAATCCCAGATCTCGATCTTGGGCTTCATGTCAGTTAGAATGCCGTTTGCGGTCTGGTTGCCCGGATCGATCTTCAAAATGGCGTTGCATTCCGTCTTGGTCAGGACCTTGTATTTGGCTTCCTTGAAATTCTTGTAAATGAAATAATAGTGCTGAGCCACCGATTCCATCACCGGCACCACTTCCATATCGGGTTTGGTCTTTTTCTCCATCTTCAGCTTGCGGGCCTCGCTGAAACAGTTCAATGCTTCCAGATACAGGGCTTTGGCTTCGGGACTTTTGGCGTTTTTCAGGGCCTGGGCTTTGAGCGAATTGGACATGCCCATCATGTACCAAGCGCCGTAGGCTGTCTTGGGGTTCTGCTTGATCCTTCTCTTGAACCACTCAATGGCCTGGTCGTATTTGCCGCCCTGATAATAGGCGGTGGCCTTGTCGTAATAACTGTTCTCTACCTTGGCCGGGTCAAGTTCGCAGGCCTTGTCGAAACAAACGATGGAGGAATCGAAACTGGCCCGGGCATTTAAAGTATCCTTGGCATCCCAATAGGTGTTTCCCAGCTTGATGTATACCTTTCCCGCTTCGTACCAGCGCTCGGCGTCCACCGGGGAAATCTCCAGGGCCTTGCTGAAGGCCTGGGCCGATTGTTGGTAGTTCTTCAGATCGCGGTTCAGGCTGGCCAGCAGGTACCAGGCTCCGTCGTTGTTGGGGTCAAGTTTTATCGATTTTTCGATCATGGCGACGGCCACGGGGAAAAGGGTGGAATCTTTTTGTACCTGGTAAGCCTTAGCCAGCATAAAATATCCCACCGCATCCTTGGGGGCCAGTTCGGTGTATCTTTTGAAATAGTTGGCTGCCTGAGAATACTGCTTCTTTTCGTAATAGGCATTGCCCAGGTCCAGGTTGGCCTCGGCCAAATTGGGGTTCATCTGAATGGCCTGAAGGTATTCGGCCATGGCGTCCTCGAATTTCCGCTGCCGGTAATACAGGTTGGCCAGCCCGTTATGGGCTCCGCCGTTGTTGGGATCCATCTGCAGCACCTGGCGGTATTCAGAGCCGGCTTCGTTAAGCATGCCCTTGGCCAGGTAGATATTCCCCAGCCGGTAGCGCAGGTCCATGTCATTGGTATTCTTGACCAGCATTTCCTTGTACAGCGCTTCAGCCTCGTCCAGCTTGCCGGCCTTGAAATAGGCGATGGCCAGTTCCTTCTGAGCGCCGTCATGTTTCAGAACCAGAGCCACCTTCAGGCTGCCAATGGCCTCATCGAACATGCTGCGGTCCAGATATAGCGCGCCCAGCCGGTAATGGGCTTCGGCCATCTTTGGCTTGAGGATGATGGCCTGCCTCAGCAGGTCTATTTCCTGGTCGTATTCCCCTGCCTGATCGGCGGTTTGGGCTTGGATCAACAAATCCTCGGCCTTTACTTTCGCAGCCTGACCGGTGGTGGCGCAACCGCACAGTAGCACGAAGGCCATTGAGACGGGAAAAAGCACTCTCCAAAGATGTTGCTGGCTTTTCATTTTTATCTCTCCGTTATGTATTGAAAAGGATTGAATATTCTATTGTTTGATCAGCACCGGGACGGTGGATGGGACCAAACCCTGTTTAGCCAATATCTGCTGCCCATCGTTGGAAGAGGCGAAGGTAATGAATCCGTGGGCCAGGCTGTACCTGCCGTCAGCATAGGTCCGCTCCAGAGTTTCATTAACGTAGAGATACAGGGGATGGGTCAAGGGATAATTGCCCTCGTTGACTGTCTTTTGGTTGGGTATAATAAAACCGCTTTCCCTGACCAGACCCACCGCCACCGCTTTGATCCCCTTTTCCTTGGCCGGCGGCCAGACGTCCCAGTCGCTGTACAAGTAGGACATCGGGACCAACCCGACGGCTCCGGGATATTTCTTCACCATTTCCACTATCTGGGCGTTGGTGCTGCAGGGATAGGCCTTCTTGGAGTAGGGCTCCCCTTTCATCACTATCTTCTGGAAATATTCGCAGGCTCCCAGGTTGGGCCCGGGGATCACCGCCAGCATCCCCAGACTGCCTCCGGCAAAGGACCAGCCAGAAACCTTTCCGGTGAATATCTTTTCCAGCTGCTCAAAGGTCAGCTGACGGACTGAGTTCCGGGAGTTGACTATCACCGCCAAACCGTCGTGGGCGATCTTGTAACCCTTGGCTTTTCCCCCGTTCAGCCGGATGATGGAATCCTCCTCCGCCGTCAGATCGCGCGAGACCACGGCGATCCGGGCCCGGCCCTCGTTAAGGGCCACTATTCCGGCCTTGGAACCGCCGCCCACGATCACTATCTCGGATTTGGGATAGAGGGCCATGAAGCGCTGGGACTGGCGGCGCATCATCTTTACCGCACCGTCCGAACCGGCCACCACGATCCGTCCCTCGGTCTGGGTTTCGGTGGATTCCGGTTTTTGCTCGCAGCCCAAAATCACTGCCGCAGACAGGAGGGCTGTTAAAAAGATTCGAAATTTCATTTTTTAACCTTAATCTTGTAATTATAAATAGTTATATAGCCAAAGTCAATAGTAAAAGCAGAAAAACTTACAATTTATGTGGAAGTCATTTGCCCGGATGAACTCCCCGGGATTGTTGTTGGTAGTGACTTTGGGGAATCCCTTCGGTCTGGTTAATTTTTCCCCTCTAATGCCGCTGACAGCTGCTGGGTCAATTCCGGGTTCAAACCCTGTTCTTTGGCCTTTTCCAGCACGGCCTGGCCCAGCATCCGGTAAACCTGCTCATAGGGGCCGCCCCAGTTTTTCAGGGCCTGCAAATGGCCCTGGACCGTGGCCAGATCCCCCCGCATGACGGGTCCGGTCAGGGACCCGGACAGGCCGTTCTGTTTGATGTTTTCTTCCAGACTGTGTACCATGCGGGCCATCATCTGCCCGGCCGATTCCTGGTCCGCCCCGGCTTTGATCAGGGCCTGCTCCGCGCCCAGCCACAGCGCCACCGCCAGGTACGAGGCCATGGCCCCGGCCGCGTGGTAAAGCGGCTTGTCCTGTGGTTTGACTGTGATGGAGAACCCGTCCAGTGCGGCCACCATTTCCCTGGCCTGCTCCACCGCCACTGCGTCGCCCTCCAGGGCAAAATAAGCCCCGGCCAGGCTTCCGGCCTGCATCTTCCGGGCGATGCTGACGAAGGGATGCAGCGACAGGGTAAAGACCCCGAACAGTTTTAATGAGACCAGTATCCCGGACGGCAGAAAACCCGAGGTGTGGCAGACTATCTGTCCCTTTTTAAAGGCCTGTTTGGCGGCCAGGTTTTCGGCTACGGCTTTGACGGCCGAGTCCGGCACGGCCAGGATCACCAGGTCGGCCTCCTTGGCGGCGGCGGCCGCATCGACGGTGGCCAGCGGCGCCCCCAGCGCCTGGGCCGCTTCCAGGGCGGCCCCTTCGTTGACATCGGCCACCGCGATTATCTGATAACCTTTCTGGTGCAGGGCCAGGGCCAGGCTGGTGCCCAGTTTTCCCGCCCCGATCAGGGCCAGAGTTGGTTTAGCCATTGGACAATCCTCCCAAAACCAGTGCCGGTGTCTGGCCCGGGTTGCGGGCCATGTTTTTTTCCACTTTAACGAAGAACAGGTAATAGGAAACGGCCGAAACCGCGTAGCAAAAAGCCGTCAGGTAATAAGGCACCGAATAACCGTAACGCTGCATCATCCAGCCGGAGAAGGCCGTGGACAGGGCCCAGGACAGGTTCCAGGCCATGGCGGTGATGCTGTTGGCGGTGGCCCGCATTTTCTGGGGCAGTACCTCCATGGTAAAGGCGTTGGAGATGGGCGATGACATCTGCATCAGGCTGGCCCGCATCCAGAAGGCCAGCACCGCCAGAGTCAGGATGTTGTCCACCGCGCCCAGGGTCACTAAGAATGGAAGAGACAGTAGCTCCATCAGCACCACGGTCTTGACCTTGCCCATCTTCCTGGCCAGCTGGGGCCCGGCCATCACCGCCAGGGCGGTGGCCACCTGGGCCACCGAAAAATAGACCCCGATCTGGCCGCTGGTGGAATGGAACCTCTGGGCGAAATACAGGTTGAAGAAAGGGATCACCAGCCCCGCCCCCAGCCCCACCCACAGGTTGCACCAGGAAAATTTGCCGATCAGTTCCCAGTCCTTTTTATTCCCGCCCCAGATCGGTCCGGCATCGTCCTTCCCGGCGGCTGGGATCTCGGTCATCCGGGACAGGGGATACAGCGAGGCAAAGGCCATGGCCGATCCGGCCACCAAAGTTATCCGGTAAAACCAAAGCTCGTCCGGGCTTTTGATCAGCAGCCCCAGAATCTCCGGGAGCTTGCCCCCGGCCAGGCTTCCCAGCACCCCGGCCAAAAGGGTCACCGCAAAAGAAAGCGAGAATAGGTAGGTCCGCTCGCCCGGCCGGCTGTTCTCCATCATGAACGGCGCGGTGGAAATGGTGTAGACAGTGACGGCCAGGCCGCCCAGGAAGCTTGAGGCCACCAGCAGGCCCTTGCTGACCGTCAGGGCCCTGACCAGCAGGAACAGACTGCCCAAAAAACTGGCCCCCAGCATCGAGCGCTTGCGGCCGGCCTTGTCCGAGTACATCGCGGCCGGGATGGCGAACAGGCCGAAGGCCAGCCCGCTCAGGGAAAGCATCCCGCCGATGAACCCTTCCTGGAAACCGGCCTCTTTCAGATACAGGTTGAAGATCACCCCGACCATGGCGTAGCCCAAACCTATCAGGAAATTGGCCTGCAGGTAAAGCCGGGCGTTGGGAGAAAAATCCCTGATGGTCTTGATGTAGTTGGTGAAGAATCTTTTTAACAAAAAAGTCAGAACCTATGATTATATACTTTTGACCGTGGCTTTTTATTCCCTGGAATGTTTGTCTAACTTAAGCTAACTCCCGTAAAAAGTAAACGGTGAACTCTAAACTGTAAACAGTTATTAGTCCCCCGTCAACCGTTCCACTATCGCCTGCTCCAGTTCCCTGCGCCCATTTCCCTCCAGCGCCGAGATGAACAGGGCCTTGGGGTTGCTCCATTTCAGTTCGCTCAGGGTCTTGGCATCCAGCTTGTCTATCTTGTTGAATACCAGGATCTCCGGCTTGTCTATCTTCAGGTCCTTCAGCACGGCATGGACCGCGTCCATCTCCTCCTGCCGGGCCCGGTGGGGCGTGTCTACCAGGTGGAGCATCAGGTCGGCCTCGGCCACCTCCTCCAGCGTGGCCTTGAACGAAGCCACCAGCTGGTGGGGCAGCCGCCGGATGAAGCCCACGGTATCGGTCAGCAGGAATTTGTGGCCCGAGGCCAGCACCACCTGCCGGGTGGTGGCATCCAGGGTGGCAAAGAGCCGGTCCTCCACCTTGACCCCGGCCTTGGACATCAGGTTCATCAGGGTGGACTTGCCGGCGTTGGTGTAGCCCACCAGGGCCACTTTGAAGATCTGGCTCCGGGATTTGCGCTGGGTCTGGCGCTGGACCTCCACCTTCTTCAGCTCCTTCTTCAGGGCGGAGATCCGGTCCTTGATCTTCCGGCGGTCCAGTTCCAGCTGCTTTTCGCCCGGTCCCCTGGTGCCGATGCCGCCGCCGGGATCGGACATCTGCAGGCCGGCCCCCACCAGGCGGGAGAAGCGGTATTGCAGCTGGGCCATCTCCACCTGGATCTTGGCCTCGGCGGTGCGGGCGTGCAGGGCAAAGATGTCCATAATCAGCTCCGAGCGGTCTATTACCCGGCAGCCCACCGCTTCCTTGATCTTGAAGGCCTGGCTGGGCGAAAGCGGGTGGTCGAAGACCACCAGGGTGGCCCCGCTTTCGGCCACCCCCTTGGCCAACTCCTCCACCTTGCCCTTGCCGATGAAATAGGCCGGGTCCGGGCGCTGGCGCCGCTGGACCACTATGTCTATTACCTGGGCTCCGGCGGTGTTGGCCAGCCGGCCCAGCTCCTCCAGGGATTCCTCGGCCTCGCAGGGATTTGCCCGGCCGGTCACCAGGCTTACTAAAATTGCTTTTTCGGACATGGTATAACTTAAAATTGATTATTGATTTATTGCCCGGCACTAATGAGGGGGTGCCGATTCAGGTTTTAAGCTGCTTCTTCTTGGCCGCCGGGAAAAGGATGTTGTTGAGTATCAACCGGTAGCCCGGAGAATTGCGGAAAAGCCTCAGGTCCGTGGCCGGATCGCCCACCATATGCTGGTAGTCCTCGGGATCATGCCCGCCGTAGTAGGCAAAGCTCCCCTGACCGTAAATGCCGTGAAGATATTTTACCTCTTCGCTGCCGGCCACTTCGGCCAGGA
Organism: uncultured bacterium; assembly: GCA_963780225.1. GTDB lineage: Bacteria > Edwardsbacteria > AC1 > AC1 > EtOH8 > UBA5202. Next base: position 108,842 of record CAWAAX010000014.1, read on the forward strand.
TCACTATCCCCGGCTTGATCTTTGATCTTCTAAAACCAGTGTCCTGGCCCATAAACTCCCGCACCAGGGCCACGTGATTCTGCACCAGCATACAGGAGATGGGATCGTACTTGGCCGAGAAATCGAATAAGGTAAAATAGCTGTTGGCGCCCCTGGCCGAGGGGCCATTATCGCCCTCCGGTGACCCTCCGTACTGGTTGTTGACATCGATGTCGGAATGTTCGTAAATGTAGGGGTTGACCATCAGCGAAAAGTCCCGAAAGGCCAGGGTTTGGCTAAAATCCAGCCGGGAAGAATAGCCGGGATCAACCGGGTCCCCGTCAAATTCCTGGGGCACGATGTCGGTGGCGGCCGCCGAAAGAGCAATGTCCAAAGTGGACGGGGCCGAGCACATGGCGAACAGGAAACCGCCCTGGAACAAGTATTTTCTCAATTCCTGCCCCACCGCTAGTTTCAACTTGCTGACCTTCTTATATCCCAGTTTCTGGGCCATCCTGGTGTTGACCTTGACATCGTTGCGGTACCAGTCGGTGGCCTGGTAGTTCAGGTAGAACTTGCCGTACTGCCCGGTGAAATCCTCGTGGTGAAGGTGCAGCCAGTCGTATTGCGACAGAGCTCCGGCCAGGACCTCCTCGTCCCACAAAGTGGCATAGGGCACCTCGGCGTAGTCCAGCACCAGGCGCACCGCGTCATCCCAGGGATCGTAGGTGGGCGGGACATAGACCGCCAGCTTGGGAGCTTTTTCCAGCTCGATCCGTTCCATGTTGGCCGCTTCCATCTGGCCGTAGATGGACTGGATATCACCGTCCGAAACGACGGAGAAGCTTACCCCCCGCAGATTGCAGAGCTGGCCGACCATTTGATCTTCATCGGACAGAAAGGATCCGCCCCGGTAGTTCAAAAGCCACTGGACCTTGATCCCCTGCTGCAGGCAGCGGTAAACCACGCCATAAGCCTTAAGGTGATCAGACTGATTAAGGTCCATGGGGATCAGAATCCCTCCGCTGCAAGCCGGGGAAGCCAGAAACAGGCAGGAAACAGATAAAAATAGCAGACCTTTGGATATTTTTACAAAGCTTGATGGCATAACTTATTAGTTTAAGGCTAAATCGTTGATTTGTCAAGTTTTTTGAATAAAAAAAGGGGCGATTTATCGCCCCTTTTTTATGTATCTTTTGTATTTTTATCAGGGTATAACTATTGTTGTGTCTTTTAACAACAGCGAATCAGTTTCTGCAAATATTTTCAAAAAATAGCTTCCGGGGGTTATATCATCTATCTTATAACTCACGGTGAATGAACACAAGCAATAGCAGACTACTCCATCATATTTTTCATACACCTTTAAGGTCTCGGCAGACTGTTTGAATTCGCCTCTTATAGTATCACAACAGGAAGTAACTAAATTATAATGCCATATGAGTACGTCGTTATCTTGAACATAGATGGCAAAGCTATCCCCTTTAGCAGTCGATTCATTACTGCAGGGAAATTGGTAATAACTGAAGGTAGCCGCTGGCGTGGCCGTGGTTGGATCATCGCTTTTACTACAGCCAAACAGCACAATGCCACATAATAAGAAAAACACTAAAGTATTTATCCTCATTTTGGCTCCTTTTCCTTTAATTATTGTAAAGTCTGTCGTACCATGAGCAATTAGTAGTAGTATACCACCCCCCCGAGTTTTGTCAAGCGAAATCTTGTATTTATTTAATCTCCTCGCCTATCAGAGTGGCCTGGGTGGCCTTTTCTATCTTCACCTTCACCAGTTGGCCGGGCTTAAGCTCCCTGCCGGAATTCACCGCCACAGTCTTGTTCCCCCCGGTCCGGCCCAAGAACTGGCCCTGAGACCGTTTGCTTTCTTTCTCCACCAGCACCTCAAATGATTTTCCGATATCCGCCCGGTTGGATTCTATTGTGATCTGCTGCTGCAGTTTTATCAGCCGGTCCAGCCGCTCCAGCTTTTCCGGCTCCGGAATACTGCCATCCAACCCGCAGGCCATGGTTCCGGGACGTTCCGAGTATTTATAGGTAAAGGCCGCATCGAACCTGATCTTTTGTACCGCCTCCAGCGTTTCTTGGAACTCACCTTCCGTCTCCCCCGGAAATCCCGCGATGATGTCGGTGGTCAGCACCAGCTTCGGCATGGCTTTCCGGGCCTGGTTGACCAACGACAAGAAATGGGCCAGGGTATATCTGCGGTTCATCAGGGCCAGTATCCGGTCGCTGCCGGCCTGCAGGGGAAGATGCAGGTGCTTGCAGACCTTTGGCTGTTCCGCCATCTTAGCGATGAGCTCATCGCTAAGATCCTTCGGATGCGAGGTTATGAAACGAATCCGTTCGATTCCCTCCACCCGGCAGGCCTGCAGAAGTAATTTCGGGAAATCCATCTCCTGCCAATTGTACGAGTTGACGTTCTGCCCGACCAAAGTAATCTCTTTGATCCCCTGCCGGGCCAGATTTTCCATGTCCCCGATTACCGCCGGCGCCGGGCGGGATGATTCCGGTCCCCGCACATAGGGAACTATGCAGTAGCTGCAATGGTTATTGCAGCCCCGCATCACTGCCAGCTGGGCGGTGACCTGGTTCTTGAAATCGGGGACCAGTCCGGTCTCTTCCGGAGAATAGGACATGTCGTTCCGGCACATCTGAAGGTCTTCGGCAAAAAGCTGGGCTAGGACCGAGGGCAGCTCGGCCTGGTTCTTGGTGCCGATCACCGCATCCAGGTGCTTAAAGCGTTCCAGCAGGGTTTTGCCCTGTTCCTGGGCCACGCAGCCGCAGAGAATAAGCTTTAGGCCGGGATTATTAGTCTTCAGCCCTTTAAGCTCCCCCACCCGGCCCAGCACCCGCTCCTCGGCGTGGCCCCGCACCGCACAGCTGTTGATGATCACCGCATCCGCCTGTTCGGAAGATTCAGCCTTGGCCATCCCGGCTCCGATCAAGAGCGATGAGATGCAGGCCGAATCATAAACGTTCATCTGGCAGCCGTAGGTTTCTATGTGAAAGGTCTTTAACATTTATTCAATCACGCTTTCCCACCATTGGCCACAAAAGCCTGCACTGAGCCGGGCCGAAGCGGCACAAAGGACACAGATTATTTGCTGCGGCCCAAAAGCCATTATTAATAAATCCCTTTGTGATTTATGTGCTTTTTGTGGTTAAAAAAAATTTAGGCCTCCAACTCGCCATCCATGCCCTGCTCATTAGCCGTGAGCAGCTTTACCGGCAGCATTTTGTTCCTGAGATCGGCATCCGACCTGACCGTGACCCGGAAATAGTGTTCCCCCAGACCGGACCACTCCCCCTTATTCTGGCCTTCGAACAGGACGGCGGTTCTTTGCCCGGACAATGAACCCCAGTACTGGTGCTGTTTTTGGGTGAACATCTCCCGGAGCCTTTGGGAACGCTCTTTTTTTATCCCCTCGGGGATCTGTCCCGGCATTTCGGCGGCCTTGGTCTGCGGTCTTTTGGAATAGGTGAAGACATGCAGCTGGCTTACGGGAAGATCTTTGGCTGCGTTGTAGCTCTGGCCGAACTCCTGCTCGCCTTCCCCGGGAAAACCCACGATGATGTCGGTGCCGAATGTCATTTCGGGAATGGCTTTTTTGACCTTATGCAGCAGAGCAGAGAAATATTTCATGGAATACGGGCGGTTCATCAGTTTCAGGATCTTATCATCTCCGCTCTGCAGGGGAAGATGCAGGTGCCGGGCCACTTTGGGCAGTTCCGCCAGGGTCTCTATCAAATCGTCGCTGGCATCGTCGGGCTCCAGCGAGCTTAGACGGATCCTTTCCAATCCAGGAATGTCGTGGATAGATTTCAGCAGCACCCTTAAGTAAGGCTTGAAATCTCCCAGCCGGACCCCGGCCAGCACCAATTCCTTGTGCCCGGAACCAACCAGCCGGGCGGCCTCGGCCATTATGTCAGAAAGTTCCCGGCTTCGTGACCTCCCCCGGGCCAGCGGCACGATGCAGTAGCTGCAGCGGTGGTCGCAGCCGTCCTGGACCTTAAGGAAGGCCCGGGTGTGGCCGGAGAATGCTTTTATTCCTTCGGGAGCGGATTTTTGGCTGAAGCCCAGTTCCCGAAGCACTGATAAAATATTTTCCGGACTGCACCTGCCCACCACCAGGTCCGCCTGGGGAATGTCTTTCAAAGCTTTTTCGTTAGCCTGCCCGTAACAGCCGGCCATTATTATGCGGCCTTTTGGATTCTGCCTTCTGCATTTGCGCAGAGTTTGTCTGGCCTGCTGGTCCGCCGCCGCGGTCACGGTGCAGGTGTTGATCAGGACTATATCCGCCGGTTGTCCGGGTCCGGACGGGGACAGCCCGGCCTGCTCCAACGCGGCCCGCCACATTTGGGAATCGTACTGGTTGACCTTGCAGCCAAAAGTGATGATATTGAAAAACCGGCTCATTTATAAATTATACCATAAAACCGTTTAATACAAAAGGGCATAAAAATGCAGCCCTGGTCTTTATTCCCGGGCTGCCATAACTGGACATATCGCCTTTACTGTTCTTCTTCCACGGTCTCCGGCTCTACATTTTCCATTGTCAGGTCCATTTGCAGGTTTTTTCGGAAAGGAGTGATCTTAACCGTTTTGGAATAGAACCCTTCGGCCTGAATCGAGATCTGGCCTGTGTTGCCTGTCGCCGGCAGCTGGTACCCGCCATTTTGGACAGTAGTGACCCACCCGGATGTTGTCCCGTCCGAGTTCCAGGCTCTGACCGTAGCGTTGACCGGATTTCCGTAGCTGTCGCAGACCCTTCCTTGAATGAAGCTGCCCGTGGCCCCCTGGCGGTTCCCGAACCTAAACCCGGCCGAAGCCGCAGCCCCCAGCCCCCGGGAAAAATATCCCGTCTTGTTAAGATTGGTCACCGCCATGTCTAATGCTGGCAAACCAAAGGTTTAAACCGGCGCCCAGGCTGTAACTGGCGTCATACATCGAAGAATATCCCACCCCGGCCCTTAAAGATATCAGTTTGAAGGGCCGTATTTCCAGTCCCGACGAAAGGCTGAGGTTTTTGTATCCCAGGTCGCCGGACAGGCTCTGTCTTGAGGCATCCAGCTCGATGCTGATCATTTTTGTATTAAAGGATATCCCGGCATTGGCGGTGACCGGGTAAGCCGTGGCGAATTCCTTCCCTATGATCAGAGTATCCTTGAAGGCCGGAGCAGCATCACTGCCGAAAATGCTTGAAGTGTCCAGGGCAAAGCTTACCATTCGTTCCCGTACATCGGCCTGCCATTTTATGCCCCGGTTCAAATTCAATACTGAAAGACCCATCCGCCATTGGCTTCCTGCTTCAGCCGCCATCCCCAGATCCAGAGCCCAGCCCCGGCCTGCCGGTTTTACCAGTTTAAGCTGATCGTTCCACCCGGCCGTCCGGTAGTATATGTCTCCCCGGCCCAGCAGTCCGCTGTTCAAGGTTGTGATCTGAATATCCCCGGCCGACGAATTATACTTCAACCCTGACAGATGCTTAAAGCTGAGGCCCAAAGCCGCCCTGAACTGGCCGGACATTACCGGCTGCCCGTAGGACAAGGCGGATTCCAGCACCGTCCAGCCCTGGCTGATCCTGCCGGAAGATACGCTGTAGCTCCTGTCCAGCTGATTCCCAAACAGCATCAGATCAGCCAGGTCCCTGGAAACATTCATCTGCTGCCAATTTTTTAAATTTACGGTAAAAGCCATCCTTTTAACCGCTACCCCTAATATCCCCACGGTCATTTCGCTGTTCACCAGCAATCCGTTTTGGGGAATGGAATTCAGGATCAACTCTTTGTCGGCATCGTCCAAGGTGTCCCCGGAAATGCGATTGTAATCGTAAATTGAAAAGGCGTTGTTGCCGGTGACCGTGCTGACGTTGAAAAGACTGATTTCGATTTTCCTCCCCCGCTTGATCCCCAGATTGGCAGGATTATAGAAGACCGCCTCCGGCCCGCTGGCCTGGGTCATCCGGCTGCCGCCCATCCCCAGAGCGGCGGCAGAATTCGGGCTTTGGCCCCGGGCGGTCGCAACTCCCAGCAGAGATAGTAGTAAACCTATGTAAATATGTTTTTTCACCGTATTTGGCCAGTCTACATCACTTTTTTCCGGACGGTCACCAGCACAGTGGAATGCAAGTAATCCGAATATCCTGCTTTGACCGTCAACCCGTTGGTGCCATAGGAAACCATTGAGTATCCGGCAAAGACCGTGCCTCCATTTATTAAGGCGATCTGAGCGCTGTCCAAAGTAAATGAAATCAAATTGCTGCTGGCAGCCGTTACCCTCCCAGTGCTGTCATACAAGGCCGGCAATACCCGCAACGGTCCAATTACGATTTTGGGTGCGCTGAACACCGTGGCCGAATCGTCGCTGATATATATCATTCCCGAGTCGATGCCCACCGGCAAATGGTTGTCCAAGTTATACTGAATTGTGCCGGATTCTATCTGAAGGTCAAATGCACTTAGGTCAACCATTTTGGGATACCCGGTAATTTTAATGGTATCCATGGTAAATACTATAAAGGAATCTGACTTTCCCGGGAATTTAACCATTGGCAATAATTCATTCAAGTAGGTACAATTATCGATCAAAGGAATATTTATATCCACCTCCCAGCTTGGTGCAACCGGGTTTTCCATCGAGCACTGCAAAGATGACAGCATCAATAAAAATAATGCCGTTATCAGTGATATCTTATTTATTCTTGATTTCATTTTGACCCCTTTAACACATTTTTAATTTTCATAGGAATAGGGATGCATTATTAAGGCCAATAAATATTATTTTCTTATCCGTTGCTGGCCAATGACTAATAATAATAATATTTTGATTAAAGTTTAATCCTTTGACCTTTTTCCCTGACATGTGTATCGTTTTTGTTTCTTTTGTCTTTATACTCAGACTGACCGAAGAGTCACCCGTAAACGGATGACTCTTTCCCTGACTTAGTAAACACAATTAGAAAACCCCCGCTAAAAAGCGGGGGTTCCTAAATTTAATCCCGGCGGTGTTAGAAACACTTATGAGTACATCGAATTAGTGTTTCTTACATCCCTCTTTATATTATGCCAGCATTTGGGACCTACTAGTAAAGTAAATTAAGGCATCCTATATCCTGAGCCTACCATCATAAATTTAAAAATGGCGAAGGATCCGGGAGCAACATAAATAGAAAGCCCCCGCTAAAAAAGCGGGGGCTTCTAAAATTAATCCCGGCGGCGACCTACTCTCCCACAACGTTGCCTAAGCAGTACCATCGGCCCTAGGAGGCTTAACTTCCGTGTTCGGAATGGGAACGGGTGTGACCCTCCTGGCAAAACCGCCGAAAACTTTCTCTTTATGCCCTACCCTGATCCCTCTCCCATTGGGGGAGGGCAGGGTGGGGTTAAAAACCGAACAGGGCTTTATTAATAAAGATTATTTAGAACTTGGGTATTAAACCATTAATTATGCGACCGATGAATACTGGTTTTTAAAATTCATGGTCAAGCCTCACGGCTGCGTTAGTACTACTCGGCTTAATCCATTGCTGGACTTACACCTGTAGCCTATCAACCCGGTAGTCTTCCGGGAGCCTTTAGCTAGCATACGCTAGGGGAGATCTAATCTTGAGGTAGGTTTCCCACTTAGATGCATTCAGCGGTTATCCTATCCGAACATAGCTACCCAACCTTTGCCGTTGGCACGACAGCTGGTACACTAGAGGTTCGTTCATCCCGGTCCTCTCGTACTAAGGACAAGACCTCTCAAATCTCCTGCGCCCACAGAGGATAGAGACCGAACTGTCTCACGACGTTCTGAACCCAGCTCACGTACCGCTTTAATGGACGAACAGTCCAACCCTTGGGACCTTCTCCAGCCCCAGGATGCGATGAGCCGACATCGAGGTGCCAAACCTTGCCGTCGATATGAACTCTCGGGCAAGATCAGCCTGTTATCCCCGGAGTACCTTTTGTCCGTTGAGCGATGGTGCTTCCACTTGTATCCACCGGATCACTAAGGCCCACTTTCGTGTCTGTTCGGAATGTCTCCCTCACAGTCAGGCTACCTTATGCCTTTGCACTCTGAAAAGCGCGATTACCGACCGCGCTGAGGTAACCTTTGCGCGCCTCCGTTACTCTTTAGGAGGCGACCGCCCCAGTCAAACTGCCCACCTGACAGTGTCCCCCACCAGGATTCACTGACGTAGGTTAGACTCCCAATAACACCAGGGTGGTATTTCAACGTTGACTCCACCGAGGCTAGCGCCCCAGCTTCAAAGTCTCCCACCTATCCTACACAAGTATTATCAAAAGCCAATGCCAAGCTACAGTTAAGGTTCACGGGGTCTTTTAGTCCATCTGCGGGTAGGCGGCATCTTCACCGCCACTACAATTTCGCCGAGCCCTCCTTTGAGACAGCGCTCAATTTGTTACACCATTCGTGCAGGTCGGAACTTACCCGACAAGGAATTTCGCTACCTTAGGACCGTTATAGTTACGGCCGCCGTTTACTGGGGCTTCGATTCAATGCTTCGCCTTGCGACTAACATCTCCTCTTAACCTTCCAGCACCGGGCAGGTGTCAGACCCTATACATCGCCTCATCGGCTTAGCAGAGTCATGTGTTTGTGATAAACAGTCACTTGAGCCCTTTCACTGCGCCCCAAATCCGCTTCGATATGGATATACCTGACGGAAACGGGGGCCCCTTCTCCCGAAGTTACGGGGCTAATTTGCCTAGTTCCTTAAAGGAGGTTATCTCGAGCACCTTAGAATATTCTTCTCACTCACCTGAGTCGGTTTACGGTACGGACACCAATCAAACTCCCTACGAGGATTTTCTTGGCAGCGTGATTCGATCCCTTTTACGTCCTTACGGACTCCCCATCGCTTCTCGGGGTTAATGACCCGGCGGATTTGCCAACCGGATCCCCCTACCAGCTTAGACCCGCACAACCAATCGCGGATGGGATCTCACTCCTGCGTCCCCCCTTAGGTGATGACGCGTGATCGGTGGTTCCGGAATATTAACCGGATTTCCATCGCCTACGCCTTTCGGCCTCGGCTTAGGGCCCGACTTACCCTGGGAGGATTAGCCTTCCCCAGGAACCCTTGAGTTTTCGGTGACCAGGTTTCTCGCCTGGTTTTTCGCTACTTATTCCGGCATTCTCACTTGCATTTCGTCGACGGTGCCTTACAACACCGCTTCATCCTACAATGCAACGCTCCTCTACCAAATGACAGACGCGAACGCCTGTCAAGTCCGCAGCTTCGGCGGCCAGCTTATTAGTCCCGTAAATTGTCGGCGCAGAACCACTTGACCAGTGAGCTATTACGCACTCTTTAAATGATGGCTGCTTCTAAGCCAACATCCTGGTTGTCTATGAAATTCCACATCCTTTCTCACTTAGCTGGCACTTTGGGGCCTTAGCTGACGATCTGGGTTTTTTCCCTCTCGGCAATGAAGCTTATCCCCCACTGCCTGACTCCCGGAATTGATGTGCACGGTATTCGGAGTTTGAGTGGGGTCGGTAATCTGGTAAGATCCCTTCCCCATCCAGTGCTCTACCTCCGCCACAAACTTTCCGAGGCTATACCTAAATATATTTCGAGGAGAACCAGCTATCCCTGGGTTTGATAGGCCTTTCACTCCTACCCACAGCTCATCCGAGAACTTTTCAACGTTCATCAGTTCGGACCTCCATGACGTGTTACCGTCACTTCATCCTGGCCATGGGTAGCTCACCCAGTTTCGGGTCTGCTGCATGCAACTAAAACGCCCTATTCAGACTCGCTTTCGCTACGGCTACGCCCCAGAAGGGCTTAACCTTGCTGCATACAAGCAACTCGCCGGATCATTATGCAAAAGGCACGCCGTCACCCTGTATAAATACAAGGCTCCGACTGATCGTAAGCACATGGTTTCAGGTACTATTTCACTCCCCGCCAGGGGTACTTTTCACCTTTCCCTCACGGTACTAGTTCACTATCGGTCAGATGAGAGTATTTAGCCTTAGAGGGTGGTCCCCCCATATTCCCACAGAGTTTCTCGTGCTCCGTGGTACTTAGGTATCGTCAAAGAGAGATCGCTTCCTTTTCGCCTACCGGACTATCACCGTCTATGGTAGGACTTCCCAGACCTTTCGGCTAAGGAACGACTTTTTGACTCTCCGGCTCCGGTTGGTACACGGAACCAATAACGACCCTGATACCCCCGCCCTGCAACGCGCACCAGCTATTACGCAGGACCGAGTTTGGGCTGTTCCCCGTTCGCTCGCCGCTACTAGGGGAATCTCAGTTGATTTCTCTTCCACTGGGTACTTAGATGTTTCAGTTCGCCAGGTTAGCTCCACAGGAATACTTCCCGTTAGGTTTTCTTCCTATGGTATTCCGACATTACTCGGAAGGGTTTCCCCATTCGGGCATCTCCGGATCTAAGGTAGTTTGCACCTCCCCGAAGCTTATCGCAGCTTACCACGCCCTTCATCGCCTTCATCTGCCAAGGCATCCACCATGTGCTCTTTGTAGCTTGACCAAAAACAATTTTAAAAACCAATAGTCATCAATCGCAGAATCCAATGACTATATATTCCAAGCTCTAAAGTGCTTATTACTTTTCTTTATTAATAAAGACCCTATTCAGTTTTCAAAGAACTAAGTATTCCATCGTGTCTATAGTTTTTGTAGAGCTTTGTATTATAATCAAAAACGCCCTAAATGTCAAGCGAAAAGTTAACGATATATTAAAAAAGATGAAAATAGTTTGTATGTCCTTGCAATCATTGATTATGCAGAATAAAACCAATTACATATTATGGCCGGTTTTTCGGCTTTTTGGGATGGTTTATTGCTGCCATAACAGAGAAATCCCGCAAAATCGCAGGATCTTGCGGGATTTAGGGTTAAAACTTTGGCGGTCACCGCATCAAAATGATCTTTTTGCTTTGGGTCCGGCCATTGCAGTTGAGTTTGCAGAAATACACCCCGTTGCCGGCCGCTTGGCCCTGCTCATCCCGGCCGTCCCAGGTTACGCTGTAGACTCCTGCACCCTGAACCCTGTCCGCTAATGTTTTCACCAGTTGCCCCTGGATGTTGTAGACCTTCAGATTTACCATTCCCGATTTGGGTATTTGATATTTGATCGTAGTCTGTGAACTGAAGGGGTTGGGACTGTTCTGGGTCATTCTAAATTCAATATTCGGTATTCTGTCTTCGGGCTTGGCCTCTACGCCTTCGGTGGTCTTGGTCATCACTATAAAATCATCTACGCAGAGCGCTTCGCCAAGCAGACTATCACCATCCGAATAAAACGATATCCTGAATTGCACGGTTTTGCCCGACCAACCGGAAAGGTCAGTATAGCCGTAAATGCTGCTGTAGGTTTCCCAACTGTCGGCATACTGATTGATCGGAATATAGGCTGACAAAGGAGCCCAATTTTTCCCACTATCCTGGGATATTTCAAAGTTATAATAATCGTGCCCACCCTCAAAGGTCATAGGATTGGGAAACTGTAAAATGAAATCGGCATAGCAGGAATCGACAACACCGGGGATTGTGATGAATGGGGATACCAAGCCGTCCCTCTGGGTCCAGGTATATTCATCCAAGCTGTCTGGGCCCGCCACCCAAAACTTGTTTCCGGTAACATCGTCTTTGTGCCAAAAATATGCCGGAGGTTTTGATTGTACCAGCCAGGGAATCAGGGTGTCGGTATCAAGATTGTCAAAAAAGATCGGGGCCGGCGTACCGCCAGCGCTCACGGTATCCAGCCTGAAATCATCCAAGTACGCACATACCGTGGTACGGGCCGCCGTCCTGGTCGGATTCGGACGGATCGCTGCAAGCCACAAAGCAGACCCGCACTTTTTTACCCTTGTATGGCGTCAGATCAAAGCCTACTTTATTCCAGCCGCCGTTGGTGCCGCCCCAGCCCGGGATCACCTGCCAGTCCGGCACCAGCCCGATGTATTTCCAGGAATAGGCATCGGTAAGATTATAGGCGGCGGCCGGAAATCGGCCAAGGTCGGGATATATTATGGTACACTTAGCAATGGACCAGGTGGAATCTCCGGTGCTGTCGATCCAGACATTGATGCAGTCACAGTCACCCCCACCCGGGGCTTCCAGATTATAATGATGCCATAATGAAAGCAACACCGTATCCGCAGTAATCCCGATAAGATCGAACTGCGGCGAGGTCAGGAACTGGGCCCAGCCGTTTCCGTAGCCCGGGGGATTGGCCCAGCTAGCGGTGTCGGTATTGGTACCGCACCAGAAGGAGTTTCCGGAGTAAGCGCCCAGCGTGTCCCCGTGCCAATACGAGCTTTGCACGAAAGGATCCGCCACCGTCCAGCCTTTTTCCGTAGTGAAATCGTCGCAGAACAGGGTGTCCCAGCCAGCCGTCGCGGCATGGGCATTGGCGGTCGCAACCATCAACATAACAGCAAATATGACCGCTGTAAGGTTCTTATGCATTGGATATCCTTTCAAGGTTCATTGTAACAAGAACAACTAAGTAGCATTCTTAATGATTCCAAATCTATCTGCATAAATGTCCACAAACACAAAAACCCCGCTATCCGGCATTACTGTTTACCGGACAAGGGGGTTTTAATTTTGTGTTTTTGTTGTTTTTCATGGGTTGCTCTAAATTGTTTTTTGCGCAAGCCCACCGAAAATGCCGTTCTTTTATTCTACTAAATCCCTATGATTTTGTCAATTGAAATATCTACAAAGCCCCGGCAATTATCTTTTTTACCTCGTCCCGGGCCTCTTTGGGCTCGATGATCCTGGCCTCGGGGCCGTACAACAGCACCCACCGGGCTATCCAGGCAAAGTTCTGGGCCATCAGGCTTAAGCTGGCCGAGCCGTCCCTGTTCTTCTTGGCGTCCGGGTTCCTTTCCAGTATCCATCTGGCGATGGCCGGAGAGAACCACAGGGAAACCTTCTGCTCGCTGCCGGTGGGCTTGAAGATGTGGCCCTGGGCGAATTTGTTGACGTCGAAATTTTCCGGGATCCGGTATTTTTGCTTGAGCAGCCTGGCCTGCTTTATCCGGCTGATCTTGAAGGTCCTCTGTTCCCGGCTCTTGTGGCAGAAGGCCGCGGCATACCAGGAGCCGTTGAACATCACGAAGCCGTAGGGCTCGATGATCCGGGTGGAGCTTTGTCCAGAGGAGCCGCTGTAGTATTCGATTTCCGTTTGGACATTTTGCTGCCGGGCCTTGCGCAATGTTTCCAGGGCGCCGGGGTTGGTGGATTCCGGGGCCGCCGCCACTATCTTCTCGTCCAGGTGGTCCACCGCCAGACGGTCCTGGGGCAGCAGGGCCTGGTCGATCTTGGCTAAGATCCCCTTCACTGTTTTTCCGTATGGCCCGGAAGACCCGGCCAGCAGCGGCAGCAGAGACATCCTTAAGGCCATGGCCTCGTTCGGCAGCAGGTGGAGCGGCGCCGCAAACTGCTCGGTATAGGCCATCTCCAGCCGGCCCTGCTCGTCCACCGCCGCCATGA
>CAWAAX010000015.1:0-25296 GCA_963780225.1 uncultured bacterium
TTTCTTTAAACCTTTATATATTTTAAGATTGCTGACTTATATCAATTGACAAACAAATTCTTATTATATATTAAAAGGCACATGATTTCAAGAATAAAAAGCACTCCATGGAGAAAAACACAACAACCATTATATCCGGCGCCTGTTTTTTATATCAATTAATTTGACGGGCAGGGCCGTTTTTGCTATAATAGCTATGGTTTTTTTTAATATAATGAAAGGACCATAATGCAGCAGGATGCACCCAAACCCGGCGACCTGATCGCCGTTATCAAGACCAACCAAGGCGTAATGAAGGCCCGCCTGTTCGGCGACCTGATCCCGGAAGGCGTCAAGAACTTCACCGAGCTGGCCAAGGCCGGCAAATACCGGAATGTGCCCTTCCACCGGGTGATCAAGAACTTCATGATCCAGGGCGGCGACTTCACCGCCAAGAACGGCACCGGCGGGCATTCCTACAAGGGCCCCGGCACCAACATCGGCGACCAGTACCATCAGGAACTGTCCCATATCCGGGGGGCGCTGTCCTACGCCAAGACCGCCCAGCCTAATTCCATCGGCTCCCAGTTCTTCATCGTCCATCCCCAGAAGGGCGCCCACTTTTTGGACCATCCCCAGGGCGGCGGACCGGCCGAGGGTTACAGCGTGTTCGGCCAGGTGTTTGAGGGATTTGAAGTGCTGGACACCATCGCCAACACCGCCACCGGGGCCAACGACAAGCCGCAGGAACCAATGGTCATTGAAGACATAGAGATCACAAAGTTTTAACAGAAACCCCAAACTCAACCCCTTTGCCTCCCCTTCTCTTCCCCCGTTGTTAGCCCCAATATTCCCCAAGAGAAGGGGACGGAGGGGATGAGTTCAAAGCAGAACTAGAACCGCTTCACAATAAAGGAGAAACGCAAATGAAGACCGTAGTAAAATTGCTTGTTCTGGCTGTTATCTTCGGTACGACAGTTGCTTCGCTGACCGCCCAGGTCCCGGTCAAGCAGGACCTGATCAAGATGCTGGAGGCCGTGCCGGCCCCGCCGGCCAGCTCCAAGGATGCCTTTGCCAAGGTGGCCGTGGCCGACGCCGAAGGCAACTTCACCTGCAGCGCCGCCAAGCTGTTCGCGGTCACCGACCAGCAGTTAAAGGATTTCGAGAACACTTATACCGAACAGGCCAAGGCCGCCATGGGGGCCAACCCCAACGGCGTGCCGGCCGGAATGCCGGGCGCCGGAATGACCGAAGCCGATGCCAAGCGGATCCAGTCCATGACCAAGGAGCAGAAGATAGCCATGGCCATGGCTATGGCCGGAACAATGAACCAGCCGGTCCAAATGGAACCCCCGGCAATAAAGGCCGCCCAGGAAGCCTGGATGGCGGTTTACGCCCAGACCCAGGAGGAATTTCAGCGCGGGGTGGCCATGCAGCAGGAGGAAGCAAAGCTGCAAAGGGAGTACGAACAGGCCCATAGTGAATTAGACTCCCTGCAGGCCATAGAGATCAACAAACTGCCGCAGCTGTCCACCGGTGAGATGAGCTATGCCGACCCCGTCCTGTTGAAGGCTGTGAAATTGAAATATGCCGACAAGCACATCGCCGTGGCCGACAAGCGGCTGGCCCAGATCGGGACCCGCTGGCAGACCGAGGTAACGAGAATAAAGACCCGCAACGTCGACTTTCTTAAGAAGCTGGCGGCCTGCGGCTACGCCGAAGGGGCCAAGAACTTCTCCACCAAGAAGATCCTGTCCGACGGACAGATGACCGTAATGACAGCCATGATGACCCAGGTGGAACTGTCCCGCCATGCCTGGGAGGAATCGGCCGGCTGGCAGGGGATGAAGAAGCGGATAGCAGAGGATAAATATTGATCAGAGGCCCCCGTTTTCCATTAAGCCCTGGACAGAACGAACATGATTAAGGTACACCGCCGGTATGGTGATCATATTTTAAGGAGGTAGCATGAAACAATATATTTTTCTGGCTCTCCTGCTCTCTCTGCTTTCCGGGACCGGATCCGGCTCAGAATGGTTTTTAGATTTCGAAGGCGGGGCGGCCTTCACCGGATACAATGACGTTCAGATCCCCAGCGACAGCGGGACCAGGTTCTCCCTGGCCGATGAGATAGTCTCCTCGCCGGCCATTGCCCTGCGGTTCCGGGGCGGAGTGACCCTGGCGGAAAGGCATATGGTATTTGCCCTGGCCGCCCCCCTGACGGTGAAAGGGGATGGGACCCTGGACAGGGACATCAACTACCAGGGCCAGCTGTTTCACCAGGGCACAGCAGTGCATTCCTCCTACCGTTTCGATTCCTACCGGCTTACCTACCGCTACTCAATTGTTGACAAGCCCGCTTTCGGGCTGGGGGCCGGCCTGACCGCCAAGATCCGTAGCGCCGACATCGCCCTGATGAGCGACTCCGCCTTCGCCCGCCGCACCGACCTAGGGGTGGTCCCGCTGATCAACCTGATGGCCCGTTATAATATGACGGAAAAGGCCGGCCTGCTGCTGGAGAGCGACGCCCTGTGGTCGCCCTACGGCCGGGCCGAGGATGTTCTGCTGGCCTTCCAATACAGCCCCAGGGAAAGTCACTCGCTCCGGATAGGCTACCGGATGCTGGAGGGCGGCGCCGACGGCGGGGGCAAAGTTTATACTTTTTCCATGTTCCATTACCTTACGGCCGGAATAACTGTAAAATTCTGAAAGATAATCTCATGCCAAGTTTTCAAAGCCGCTTGTTTGTATTTCTGCTGAAATACCGGCACCTGCTGCGCTTCCAGCGCAAGAGAACCACCACGGTCGACGAGGACACTTCTCTCCGGGTTCTGCGTCAGGAGGTGGATAAAGGCGCGGACTTCTTTGGCAAACTGCCGAAGGGTTTCCACCTGGCCCCGGTCATGATCGGAAGTCTGGCGGCCGAATGGATGAGACCCAAAAATGCGCCCAGGAACAAGGCCATCCTCTATTTCCACGGGGGCGGGCTGGTGGTGGGTTCCATCCGGGCCCACCGGGGCATAGTGGCCAAGTTCGTAAAAAAGTGCGGGATACAATCCCTGTTGTTCGATTACGGCCTGGCCCCGGAGCATCCTTACCCCCAGGGGCTTAACGATTCAGTTTCCGCTTACAAGTATCTTTTGAATCATGGCATCAAGCCCGGGAACGTTATTTTCATGGGCGATTCCGGCGGCGGCACCCTGGTCTTTGCCACCCAGCTGGCGCTTAAGGAACAGGGATTCCCCCTGCCCGGCGCGTCCATAGCCCTCTCCCCCTGGACCGATCTGACCAATTCCGGCGAATCCTGGACCTTCAACGCCCAAAAGGACACCCTGTGCTGGAAGGAATCCCAGACTACTTTCAGCCGGTACTACGTCGGGAAGAACGACCCCAGGGATCCCCTGATCTCGCCGTTATTCGGGGACCTGCGCGGCCTGCCGCCGATGCTGATCTTCGCCGGAGGCGACGAGACCCTGCTCAGCGATTCCACCCGGCTGGCCGAGAAGGCCAAAGCCGCCGGGGTTAATGTTACATTGATCGTTGGCCAAGGCCTGTTCCACTGCTACCCCGCCTGCGCCCCGATGTTCCCCGAGGCCAAAGAGGCGATGGATGAGATCTGCGGGTTTGTCAAAAAGCATCTGAAGGCCTGATGCCTGACCTCGCCGCAAACGACCGGGGTATTTTAAAAGTAAAGCAAACAAGGGAAACTAAAGATGAAAAATTATGTAATTGAGAAAAGCACCAGCGAAGAATATGTTTTAGTTAATAAAAGTATAGTTGAATATAATTTATCGAAAGTTCCTTTTACCCAAGAAATACCTTTCGAATCAATCAATAAGGTTATAAAGGGACCAAATGGGGATATGATAGCGGGAATAAATAGTACTTTATATTGTTGGAATTGCCTGTGTATAGATGTTTTGTGGGTTAAAGAGGAGTTTCGGAAGGATGGATATGGTTCGGCACTTTTAAATGAAGTAGAAAAAACCGCAAAAGAAAAAGGGTGCAGATTAATTCATTTGGATACTTTTGATTTTCAAGCAAAAGAATTTTATCTTAAACATGGATATGAGGTTTTTGGGGTACTGGATGATTGCCCTTTGGAGCATAAACGATATTATATGAAAAAGAATATATAGTTCACACTGCTACCCGGCCTGCGCGCCGATGTTCCCCGAGGCCAAAGAGGCAATGGATGAGATCTGCGGGTTTGTCAAGAAATATTTGGGATGAGACAAGGAAGAATCACTACTGTATCTGATATTCAAATATACGGAACTGTCACAACATGAATAACAAAATCGTAACTAGCTTTGGCACCCCATTTGAACGGATATTTATGGGGTTTCTGTCCATCGTGACCGGCATCAATCTGGTCTTTTTGGCTGTCAAGGGCCCATTGTTTCTGAATCAGATCAAATACAAAACTGCAGGGATATTGAACAATCAGCTTATCGGTCAGGACTTGGTAAACCTGTTCTTGTTAAGCACCATCCTGATCATCGGGGGTGCAGCCCTTTTCCTTAAGAAATCAATCTCGAAATATCTTCTGATCATTACCCCGCTCTATTTGATATATTATGTGCTGAGCTACACCATCGGCTGGGAATGGAGCTCCCCAAAATACTCCGGCAACAGCCAGGGGTACACATTTTATTTCCTGTTTATCCTGATCTCGTCCCTCCTCATACTGCTTTATTCGCTTTCCATCTTTCCCAAGAATGTGGAAAGCCGTTTCAAGAAAAAGCCTCTTATCGTCTATTCGGTCATGTTCTCCTTCTTCTTGCTGGTCTTTGCCTCCATGTGGGTCAAGGAGGTGTTGGAGGTCATGGCCACCGGCACCACCCGTGCCTATGACATCGCGCCTACCGCATTTTGGGTGGTGCGCATCTTCGATCTGGGATTTTCCATCCCGCTGGGGTTGGTCAGCGTTTACTTGTTGTGGACCAGGCCCAATACCACCTATCCCATACAATTCCTATTCTATGGCTTCTTCCTTACAATGATCATAGCGGTCAATGCCATGGGATTGGTAATGTATTTCAACAATGACCCCACCTTTATGATGCGGGACCTGGTTGTCTTCATCATCCTGGCCCTGATCGTTTTCTCCGGATTCATCTACATTCGGAAGAATTACAGAATCATCACAGACAAATTGCCCGGATGAAATCCGTTCGACAATCTTTGAGGCCCGGCATCCAAATCCGGCCGGCCCCATAGCCTCCAAGGAACGACAGATGCCATAAATATATAAATTGAAGGAGTGAGTGTGAAAAAGAATAATTTGACCTTAAACGGAATAATAATATTCATTGGACTTATTTTAATTTCCGGGTGCGCTGCCAATAACGCGAATCAACACCCCCTTCCCAACAATACCAATAGCTTAAAAGTTGCTCTGATGAGTGAAGCCCCCGGTAGCTACGAACTTACCAGCGATAAAGAAGCGATTAACATTCCCTTCGAGTTTTACGGGATGAAACTTCTTATTCACGGCCGGATGAACGGAAAAAACGTTAAACTTCTCATTGACAATGGAGTGTTGTGGGATCAGGTGTGGTTTTATAACGGTGAAGTGGATTCCATAAACTTGCGATACAAAAACGACGAGAAAATTCTTTTGTCCGGCATTGGTGAAGATGGCGGGTCGGTTATGCTGGAGGGGAATAATGTAGATATTGACTTTGGGGATATTCGGTTTATAGATCAGCCCTGTTTGATATCTCCTCCCGAGGCAGGGTTTAACAGCTACTTTCCCGGAATAAACGGGCAGGTTAGCTCCCTTTTATTCAAGCATTTCGTCGTGAAATTCGATTTTGACAAAAATGTCATAGCACTGACCAAACCGGATAAATTCAGATATACCGGCAAAGGACAGGCACTGCCTATGCATAAAAACGAAAATGGATCTTATTCCATTCCTTTCTCGCTGCAAATGGCAGATTTAAAGACGCACAAAATAAATCTTGATATCGATCTTGGAACGGTATCTCCATTATATTTGATCGAAAACAAAAAGAATAGTATCCGCATCCCCGGCAACTCGGAGAAAAAACTACTGGGATATGGCGCTTCCGGGGCAATTTATGGTTTTCAGGGATCCATTCAGGCGGTTAACATAGGCAGTTATTCACTAAAAAATGTCCCGGCGGAATTTGTGGAAGAAAAAGCTAACGATGATTCTACTGTTGTCGAGACCGGAACGTTCGGACTTCCTTTGATGAAAAAGTTCAATATAACATTCGATTACTTTAATCGGAAGATGTATTTTGAACCAAATAAAAGCTTCATTGATTCATTTTAATATGCCAAACATTACTACCAACAATAAAAGCCCCGTGCTGTAAAACACGGGGCTTTTTGATTTCTTATTGTTTAGGCCGGGCGCAGTTCCACCGTGAAGTGCCGCATGATAGGCGCTTCGTGCACAATGGCGTAACCCTTCTTTATCTCGTTCTTCCGGTCATAAACATTCTTCAAACATTCTGCCACGTACAGCATGTGATTGTCGCTGTAGACCCGTCGCGGGATGGCCAGGCGCAGCATTTCCAGCTCCGGATAGCGGTTCTCCCTGGTCTGGGGATCGCGGTCGGCCAAAAGAGTTCCGATCTCCACTCCCCGCACCCCGCCTTCCTTGTAAAGCTCCACCCCCAGAGTCTGGGCTATGAACTGCTCCTTGGGAACGTGGGACAGGAATTTCTTGGCGTCAACGAAAACTGCATGGCCGCCCACCGGCTGCTGGATGGGAATGCCGTAGGACATCAGCTTTTCCCCCAAAAGGGTCACCTGGCGCACCCGGGCCTCCAGGTAATCGTACTCGGTGGCCTCGCGCAGGCCGACCGACAGGGCGCCCAGGTCCCGCCCGGCCATGCCGCCGTAGGTGATGTAGCCCTCGAACACGATGTTAAAGGTGCAGGACTTCTCGAACAGTTCCTTGTCCTTAAAGGCTATGAACCCGCCGATGTTGACGATGCCGTCCTTCTTGGCGCTCATGGTGCAGCCGTCCACCAGGTCGAACATCTCCCGCACTATCTGCTTGATGGTCTTGTCCGCATATCCCGGCTCGCGCATTTTGATGAAATAGGCGTTTTCGGCAAAACGGGCGGCGTCGAAGAATAATCTGATCCCGTACTTCTTGCACATGGCCGACACGGCCCTGATGTTCTCCAGCGACACCGGCTGGCCGCCCGAGGAATTGCAGGTGACGGTGATCAGGCACAGCGGGATGTTTTCCCTGGGATATTTCTTGAAGACCGCCTCCAGCTTGTTCAGGTCCAGGTTGCCCTTGAAGGGATGCAGGGAGGAAGTGTCAAAGGCCTCGTCGATGGTGCAGTCCAGGGCCTCGGCCTTGCGGAACTCGATGTGCCCCTTGGTGGTGTCGAAGTGGCTGTTGCCGGGAACCACGAAGCCCGGGGACTCCATGCCCATCAAAGCGGAGAACAGCACGTTCTCGGCCGCCCGGCCCTGGTGGGTGGGCAGGAAGTAGGGCATGCCCAAAAGCTCTTCGATGGTGTGCTTCAGCTTGTAATAGGAGCTGGCCCCGGCGTAAGATTCGTCGCCCAGCATTATCTCGGCCCACTGGGCGCTGCTCATGGCCCCGGTGCCGGAGTCGGTCAGCAGATCCACAAACACGTCATCGCTTTTCAGGTTGAACAGATTGTACCCGGCGGAGGCGATCAGTTTTTCCCGCTCCTGGCGGGTGGTGCGGCGGATGGGTTCCACCATTTTGGTCTTGTAAGGCTCGGCAAACGGCTGCTGCTGCAAGAAATCTCCTTCGTTAAGTTTATTTTATAAGGAAACCAGGAAGCCATGAGGCCGTCGGTTTGACATGCTTTATAAGATATTTCCTGATTTCCTGGATTCCTTATTGATTTATTTCTGTTAACTCTGGGCCATCCACTGTTTCCAAATCTCCGGCGCATAACCCACAGTGGCCTTCTTGTCCGCCGGAGCCTTGGCGGAGGAGGAGGGGATATGCCTGACAACAGGTGTTTTCAGGAGCAGGTTGTTTTCCTTCAGCTTTGACTCTACATCAAATTTTTGATATTTTAGATTTAATTTTTGGTATTCTTTCCCTTCTCTGTCCAGCATATTCTCCAAACCCACCGCTTTCTTGATGCTCTGGAACTCGCCCTCGCTCAATCCCTTTTCAGTAAGATCAATGAATTGTATCGGCACCCGCCGTTCCTTGAAAAAACGTTGGGCAGCCTTTGTGTTCTGGCATTTGTTGGTACCGAATATCTGGATGATAGGCATACTCTTTAATCGAAGGTTAGATGATTCCCCTCTCCGCATCGGGGAGGGGTTAGGGGAGGGGTCGGTTCAGCCACTTGCACCCCTCGAACAACTCCCGCCTGGTCTTGGGTCCGTGCTGGCCGGGGGTGATGATCAAAGTATCGGAAATGCTGTTCTCCAGAAAAGCCTGGTGCATCATTTTGTTGTCGTTCAGGTTCCAGTCTCGTTCACGGGAGACCAGATAGAAGCATTTGTCCTTCAGCATCTCCCAGTTGGCATAGGGCATGGCCCCTGCATGGGCGCAGATGGCCACCGCCCCCTTGAACTTGGTGGGATGCAGAAATACCGCCATCATGGCCTGCACCGCCTGGCCGGAGAAGCCGTAGATGTACACTCGTGATTGGTCAATTTGGTATTTGGAAATTAGGCTTTGATAGGTAGCATATATATAGCGATCGTTGAGAGACGCATCCTGATGATTTTTTGTTCCGGCGCACGTTGCCAGGACCCAGCCCAGCTTATCGGCGATGGCCTTGTTGCTGTCTATGTCGGCCTTGGTGGCGCCGGTGCAGGAAGTGATGATCAGGGCCGGAGCCGGTGTTTTCAGTCCTTTGGGAACATAGAAATGATCCTGCTGGGCGAAGGCGGATAACGGCAAATAAAATACAGCTATAAGAAATAAATATTTCATCTTTTAAATGTTTACAAGAATAATGTTCTTAGCTTCATGCTTCCTCATTGACAATACAGGTTGATTCAATCGTTTTGAACCAACCTGTATTTTTATCTCATAACTCCATATTCTATCTTCTGAATTCCGTATTCAGGCCTCAGGTCTTCTCCTCCTTGCGCTCCACTTCCTCTATGATGTAGCTCTCCACGATGTCGTCCTTCTTGATGTCGTTGAAGCCGTCCAGGCCCAGGCCGCACTCGAAGCCGTTCTGCACCTCGCGCACGTCGTCCTTAAAGCGCTTGAGCGATGCCAGTTTCCCGTTGAACACCTCCACGTTGTCCCGCAGCAGGCGCACCTTGTTGTTCCGGGCGATGCTGCCGGAAAGCACGAAACAGCCGGCGATGGTGCCCACCCCGGAGATCTTGTAGGTCTCGCGCACCTCCACCCGGCCCTGCACCGATTCCTTGAACACCGGCGCCAGCATCCCGGTCTGGGCCTTCTTGATGTCCTCCAGAGCGTCGTAGATGATGTTGTAGATCCTGATGTCCACTCCCTCGCGCTCGGCCAGCTCCCGGGCCCGCTCTTCGGGCCGGACGTGGAAGCCGATGATGATGGCCCCCGAGGCCTCGGCCAGCAGCACGTCGGACTCGGTGATGGCCCCCACCCCCTTGTGGATCACCGCTATCTTCAGCTGGTCGGTGGACATCTTGAACACCGAGTCGGCGATGGCCTCCACCGAGCCGCCGGCGTCGCCCTTGACGATCAGCTTAAGTTCCTTGATCTCGCCGGCCAGCATCTGGTCGTACAATCCGTCCAAAGTGACCTTCTTGCCGGGCCGGAACTCCTGCTCCCGCTTCAGCTGCTGGCGCTTAAGGGCCAGTTCCTTGGCGTCCGACTCGTTGTCCATCACCTGGAAGACATCGCCCACCATGGGCGCGCCGTTGAAGCCCTGGATCACCGCGGCCGCGGACGGCCCGGCCTTGGTCACCAGATTCCCCCGTTCGCCGTACATGGCCCGGATCTTTCCGTTGAAGTTGCCGGCCACGAAGGGCTGGCCCTTCTGCAAAGTTCCCTGCTGAACCAGCACCGTGGCCAGCAGTCCCTTGCCCTTGTCCAGCCGGGCCTCTATCACCACCCCCCGGGGCTGGTAGTCGGGATCGGCCTTCAGGTCCATCATCTCGGCCTGCAGCAGCACCATCTCCAGCAGCTTGTCGATGTTGGCCCCGGTCTTGGCCGAGACCTCCACATATATGGTCTTGCCTCCCCAGTCCTCGGGGGCCAGGTTCTGCTTGGATAATTCCTGCTTAATCCTCATGGGGTCGGCGTTCGGCAGATCCATCTTGTTGATGGCCACGATCACCGGGACCTTGGCGGCCTGGGCGTGGTCGATGGCTTCCTGGGTCTGGGGCATCACCCCTTCCGAGGCCGCCACCACCAGGATCACTATGTCGGTCACCTGGGCGCCCCTGGCCCGCATGGCGGTAAAGGCCGCGTGGCCCGGAGTATCCAGAAAAGTGATGGTGCCCTTGCCGGCCTTGACCTCGTAGGCCCCGATGTGCTGGGTGATGCCGCCGAATTCCCCTTCGGCCACGCTGCTCTTGCGGATCCGGTCCAAAAGCGAGGTCTTGCCGTGGTCCACGTGCCCCATCACCGTCACCACCGGGGGCCGGGGCGAAAGCTTCATGGGGGCGGTATTCTCCTGGGCCTGGGGTGTTTCGGGCGTGAACTCCTCCATCTCTTCCACCACGTAGCCGAAGTCGTCGGCGATGGTGGCCAGGGTGTCCAGGTCCAGCCGCTGGTTGATGGTGGCCATGATCCCCAGCCCCAGCGCCTTGGCCACCACCTCGGAAGGCTTGACCCCCATGGCGTGGGACAGATCGCTGATGGAGGAATACTCCGGCAGGCGCACCACCTGTTCCGGGGTCTCCTGGCCCTGGATTTCTTCCTTGTCCTTGGATTTATAGGAGCGCCGGGCCTTGCCGCGCTGGATGGCCGCCATGGTCTGCTTGACCGTGGCCGCCACCACCGCCTGGTCCAGCACCGGGCGCTTTTCCTTCTTCTTGCGTCTGCGTCTCCGCCTTCTGCGCTGTTCCGAATCCTCCTCGGTCATGGGCGGACGGGCGCCGGGGGCGTGGGGCGCGTTGGGACGCACCGCTCCCAGCCGGGGGGCTCCGGTGAACGGGCCGCCGGGGCGCGGGGTTCCGGTGTAGGGCGTTCCGGGACGCAGGGCCGGGCGGGGCGCCCCGGGACGCATCGGGCCGCCGGGGCGGGGAACTCCGGGTTTTATTCCCTTGGGCGCCTCGGGATAGGGCTCGGAAAATTCCTTGGGGTAGTCCACCCGGGAAACGATCACCGGGGTGGGCGGGACATACACCTGGGCGTCGGCCTCGGCCTTGACCGAGGCTTCCTTTTTTTCCTGGATCTTCTTCTGCTGTTCCTGTTCTTTCTTGACGTCCTGCTTGCCCTGCTCCAGCCGCAGTTTGGCCGAGGCTATCATGTCGTCGGTGATGACGCTCATCCTGGTCTTAACGTTGAAGTTAAGCTCCTTGAGGATCCCCAGCAGGGCGTCTCCCGACATCTTCAGGTCCTTGGCGGCCTCAAATACCTTGAGCACCCTGGCCGGCTTTAGCTCGGGCGCGCTTTTTTTGGCGGCGGCGGGTTTGGCGGCCGGCTTGGCCGGGGCTTTGGGGGCAGCGGCTTTGGCGGCCGCCGGTTTGGCTGCTTCGGACTTGGGCTCCGGCTTGACTGCCGCAGCCTTTGCGGCGGCAGTAGTTTTGGCCGTCGGAGGCTTGTGCTCCGAAGCTTTGGCGGCGGCGGGGGCTTGCGCCGAGCTGGGGCGGGGTGTGGCCGCCGGAGCTTTGGCCGTCTGTGGTTTATGCTCCGAAACTTGAGCGGCGGCGGGCTTGGCAGTTGTCTTTTTTGCGGCGGGTTTTTTGTCTTCAGCCATGATTTCTCCTATTTGCTTGTCCCTCTGGGGTCAAAATATTTCAGGTCCTGTGTTTTTATGGGCGGGGCGGGAGGACTATTGGGCCTTCTCTTCTTCCTGCTCCGGCTCTTTTGCTTCCGGCTGGGAGGCCGGTACTTCTGCGGGCTGGTCATCCGGGACGGAAGCGGCTTCCTCGTCTTCCTCCTGCTCCCCGTCCGGCTCGGTCAGGGCCTCCTTTTTGGCCCCGGCCTTGGTTCCGGCCTGCTCCATCAATGACATCAGCTTCTGGTCCTTGGCTTCCTTGGCCGTGGCCAGGATCTTCTCCGCCGTCTTCTCGCCGATGCCCGGCAGGTTGGTCAGGCCTTCCTGACCGGCGGCGATGATCTTTTCGGCGTCATCCAATCCGGCCTCCAGCAGCTTGGCCTTTATCTTGTCGGCCAGGTCCAGGTCGTTGACCGGAATGACCGCCTGGCTGACGGCATCCATCCGCTCCTGGTATTCGCTCTCGGTCACCACGTTGATGTTCCAACCGGTCAGCCGCACCGCCAGCCTCACGTTCTGCCCCTTCTTGCCGATGGCCAGCGAATACTGGTCGTCGGGGGAGATCACCGTTATCCGCTTGTGCTCTTCATCGGAGAAGGCGTCCAGGCTTTTGGCCGGAGCCAGGGCCCGGGAGGCGAACATGGCCGGGTCGGAGGACCAGGGCACTATGTCTATCTTTTCCCCGGCCAGCTCCCGCACCACCGCCTGGACCCGCACCCCCTTTAAGCCCACGCAGGCTCCCACCGCGTCCACCTTGTTCTCCTTGGAGTAGACCGCCACCTTGGCCCGGTCGCCCGGATCACGGGCCACCGCCTTGATCTCCACCAGGCCGTCCCGGACCTCGGGCACTTCCTGCTGGAAAAGTTTTTTGACGAACTCCGGAGTGGTGCGCGACAGGACTATCTGGGGCCCCTTGATGGTCTTGTTGACCTCCTTCAGGCAGGCCCTGATGGAGCGTCCCTGTTGGTAGCGCTCGGCGTGGATCTGTTCCTTGAAAGGCAGCACCGCTTCGGAATGTCCCAGGCTGATCAGCAAATCGCCCCGGTTGATCTGCTGGACGGTTCCCGAGACTATCTCCCCGATCCGGCTGGCGAAATCGCTGTAGACCTGCTCCCGCTCGGCTTCCCGGATCCGCTGGAACAGCACCTGCTTGGTGGACTGGATGGCCAGCCGCCCGAAATCCTCAAAGGGCAGGATCACCTCCACCGTGTCGCCCACCTGGGGATCGTCCAGGTAGTCCTTGGCTTCGGCCACGGTGATCTCCAGCCCCGGCCGGGTGATCTCCTCCACCACTTCCCGGGTGGCAAAGATCCCGATGTCGCCGGCCTCTTCCTCGATCTCCACCACGATGTTGTCGGAGGTGCCGAACCTCTTTTTGCAGGCCTGCAGCAGGCCCTCCTTAAGCTTCTCGATCACGAATTCCTTGTCCAGGTTCTTCTGGCGGGCTATTTCGTTCAAAGCTTCAATGATATCTATGTTGGACACTGTCTTTCTCCAAAATGTATTTTTTGTTTTTCAAAATGGTCCGTTATAACGTTACTACGTAATAACGTTAAACGTGTTTTATGTTTTGTGTCACTTGTGCCCCTTCGACCCGGCTCAGGACAGGCTTTCTGTGGTTAAATAATCTTTTTCTCTATGACTTTCTCCAGTTCCAGCCGGGCCTTCTTGATCTGGGAAAGGGGGAGCCAGATCGGCTCCTGCCCCTCCATTCCTACCTTGACCGTGCCCTCGCGGTACTCCAGCAGCCGGCCCAGCAGTTCATAACTGCCGTCCACCGGCTGGACCAGTTTCATTTTGGCCAGGCGCCCCAGGGACCTCTGGTAGTCGGTTTCCTTCTTCAGCGGCCGGTCCAGCCCGGGGGATGAGACCTCCAGCATATAGGCCGAGGCTATCAGGTCTTGCTTGTCCAGTTCCTCGGAAAGTTTCCGGGAGACCCTGGCGCAGTCGCCCATGCTGACCCCGGCCTGCGGCCGCTGGATGAAGACCTGTAAGCTTCCGGAGACGGACGAATACTCCACGTCGTAAAGCTCCAGTCCCATCTCATTTAAAAAAGATCCGGCCAGGTCGCTTATTTTATTTATTATTTCTGCTTCGCTGGGCATTTGTGAAACGTTGTCTGCTTATAATCAACCGTTGTATTAAATAATTTTACCGGGAAACCAGGAATAAATTTCCTGTCCTTCATGGGTTCCTTATAGTTCAGGGGCCTCATTGTGCTGATCGGTTTAAAGACAAAAGAGAGCGGGTTTTGTACCCGCTCTCCTCTTAATCATCAAGTCCTCAATATTATATTGCAAAACCGCAGAAAATGCAAGAGATATTTTTAAGTATCTGATAAATTCATCTCACAGGATGGCGTTGAACAAATAGCCCACCAGAATGATCCCTATGGTGAGGATCCCGAAGAATATCACCAGCAGGGGAATTTTCAGCACTTTTCTTAAGATGACCATCTCCGGAAAGGAGGCCCCGATCACCGCCATCATAAAGGCCAGGGCCGTCCCCAGCGCCAGCCCCTTGTCCAATAATGCTTTGACCACCGGCACCATTCCGGCGGCGTTGGAGTACAGCGGAATGCCTATCAGCACCGCCAGCGGCACCGCAAAGAAGTTGCCCTTGCCGGCGTATCTGGCCAGAAAGTCCTGGGGCACGAAGCCGTGGATCACCCCGCCCACCGCTATACCGATCAGCACGTAGGGCCACACTTTTTTAAGGATATCCAGCATGTAGTCTTTTGAATATATAAGCCGGTATTTGAAGGTCCAGGACTCCTCCGGGACCGCCCCCACCTTGGCCTGGTAAACGAATCCCTCCACCCATTTCTCCAGCTTCAGTTTTCCTATCACATAACCGGCGGTGACGGCGATCACCAGTCCGCTGCCGATGTAGAGCAGGGCTATCTTATACCCGAACATGCCCCACAGCATCACCAGGGCTATCTCGTTGATCATGGGCGAGGAGATCAGGAAGGAGAAGGTGACCCCCAGCGGCACGCCGGCCTCCACCAGGCCGATGAATAGCGGCACCGCCGAGCAGGAGCAGAACGGGGTGATGATGCCGAACAGGGCCGCCAGGATGTTTCCCACCAGGGTCCGCTTGTGGCTCAATATCTTCCGGGTCTTCTCCGGCGGCAGCCAGGTCCGGATCATGGTGATCAGGAATATTATCACCGCCAGCAGGAACAGCACCTTGACGCTGTCGTAGATGAAAAAGTGCAGGGCCTTGGTGAAGTGGGCTTCCGGGGCCATCCCCAGCCATTTAAAGACCAGCCGGTCGACAAAATTCTGCCACATGTGTTTGATGCCTTCCTTGTTTTAAGCAGTGATCAACATATAGATCCCGCCCAGGATCACCAGTATTCCGCAGACGATCTTGACGATGGCCGTGCCCTTGGATCTCTCGCTCCAGTTCAGGTAATGCTGAATGACCTCGGTAAAGGTCCCGGCCAGCACCAGCACCGAACAGTGCCCCAGACCGTATGCCAGCAGGAGCCCGGCCCCGTAAAGCGGGTTGGTGGAGGCGGTGCGGAAGGCCACCGCCAGCATCGGGGCCATGTAGGCAAAGGTGCAGGGGCCCAGGGCTATCCCGAAGATCAAGCCCAGGATCAGGGCGGCCAGCAGGCCCTTGCGCTTATAGCCGGAGGCGTTGGCCCCGGCCCAGGGCATGGGGATCAGCCCGATCAGGTGCAGTCCGACCAGGAAGAAGATGACCGCCACAAAATAATTGCCCCAGCGGCCGATGTCGCCCAGCATCCGGCCCAGGGCCGCGGTCACCGCGCCGATGGCGGCGATGGTGACCAGGATTCCGGCCCCGAACAGCAGGGAGATCAAAAAAGCCCGTCTGGTGGAGATCCGGCCCTGCTCATCCACAAAACCCACGATCAGCGGAATGCTGGCCAGGTGGCAGGGGCTTAGGATGATGCTGAGGATACCCCAGAGGAAAGAAGCGACAAGGGCGATGGCAGGCGCTCCCTCCACTGCGTGGGACAGCTTGATGAAGACGGCTTCTATCATTTCTTGAATTCGTGCCCCAGTTCTTTCCACTTGGCCAAAATATCCTCCCGGGAATAAAAGCCCTCGTGCCGGAACAATTCCTTTCCCTCGGGACTGTAAAATATCTGGGTGGGTATCACCCGGATCTTGTACTTGCTGCCTTCGTCGGCGTTCTGCCAGACGTCTATGAACACCACCTCCAGTTTGCCGGCGTAATCTTTTTTCAGCTCTTCCAGGATCGGGGCCATCATCTTGCAGGGAATGCATTTTCCGGCCCCCAGGTCCACCATCCGGGGAAGCTTGACCGGCTTGGGTTTCAGGCTGTCGGCCTTGGCAAGGGCTTTCTTTTTTGCAATGGTCTTTGTTTTGCTTTTTGTTACGGGCTTGGCGGTTATGGTGTCTTTGTTTCCCGTGACAGGTTTGGTGTCCTGCGCCGCCAAGGGAAGGGCAAGAAAGAAGAGCATTGCTGTTGATAAAATAATTTTATTGTTTATTTTCATTTCTCCCCTTAATTTATGGTTCTTTGCGTTCTTCGCGTCTTTGCGGTTCAGGAGATCAGTTTCTTGATCTGCTCCGGCGAAAGCAGGTGCCCGGTGGACTTGACCACACCATCAATGGCCAGGGCCGGGGTCATCATCACCCCGAATGCCATGATATCCTTAAGTTCCGAGACCTTGACGATCTCCGCTTCTATGCCCAGCTCTTTGACCGCCTTCTCGGCATTGGCGGTCAGGGTCTTGCATGGTCAGGGTCTTGCACTTGGGGCAGCCGGTGCCCAGGATCTGGATCTTCATATTTGCAGTCCTTGTGTTTATTTGTGGCCGCAGCTGTTCTTTGTTTCCGTTATGTGGCAGTTCACCCCGTTGCACTCTGTGCACTCGAACTGGATGGTGGTGTGCAGTATCCCGAATTTATGCTCCAGCAGTTCCTGGATCCCGGCCAGCAGGGCATCGCTTTGGCTGGTCATCTGGTCCTCTATCTGCACATGGGCGCTTAGGGCGTGGATCCCAGAGGACAGGCTCCAGACGTGCAGGTGGTGCAGGGCTTTGATGCCCTTGATCCTGCTTAGGGCCTTTTCGATCTCCGCGCTCTCGATCCCCGCCGGTGCGGCCTCCAGCAGAATATCCACCGATTCCTTCACTATGCCGTAGGCCCCCTTCAGGATCATGATCCCGATCAGGACGCTCAATACCGGGTCTATCAACAGCCAGCCGGTGAAGCGGATGATAAACCCGCCGATGATCACCGCCACCGATGACAGCAGGTCGCCCACCACGTGCAGAAAGGCGCCCCGCACGTTGAGATTATTCTTGCTGGAGGCCCGCAGGACAAAGAACCCGGCAATATTGACGGCCAGCCCGGCCAGGGCCACAATGATCATCAGGCCGCTCTTGATCTCTGTCGGCGAGCTGAAGCGCTGCCAGGCTTCGTAGAAGATGTATCCCGACAGGACTATCAGGGTCACCCCATTCAACAGCGCCGCCAGGATCTCCAAGCGGTAGAAGCCGTAGGTCTTTTTGGCATTGGCCGGAGTGGTGGCAAAGCGGATGGCCAGCAATGACAGTCCCAAAGCCAGCACGTCGGTCAGCATGTGGCCGGCGTCGGAGACCAGGGCTAATGAACCCGACAGCCAGCCGCCCAGGAACTCCACCAGCATCAGAAGCGCGGTCAGGACCAGGGTCCACTTCAGCCCTTTTAGACTGTCAGCCCGGTGGTCGTGTTTGTGCTCGTGTGACATTTTATGTTTGACCTCTCCACTTCGTTGGCAAAACACCGACAATCTTCTCAGTGCAAGCCTTCTCCCTCTCCTGGGAGGAGAGGGAGAGTCTTAAGTTACGAGGTTAACAGCAGGAAGACCCCGAGCCGCAATTGCATGAGCACTCTGTCTTTCCTTCTTTCTTTTCCGGAAAGGAGATGGCCCCGGTGGGGCAGGCCGGCAGGCATTTTTCCCCGGTGCCACAGCATTCGTCTGCGTTCCTGACCGCGGCCTTGCCCTTGATCAGTTCATAGACCTTTTTGCAGCAGGCCTGGATGCAGGCCCCGCAGCCGTTGCAGAGGTCCTTGCTTATGATCGGTCCTTTGAAATTCATTTGTCTTCAACTTTCTATGATGTTTAAAAGCCCTTATTTGTGTGCTTGTTTCCGTGGCATTCTGTGTTTCCGTGGTTACGTACCAGCTATTTTCCCTGCGGCCGCAGTCTGCAGGTGCAGGAGCCGGACAACTTCTTTGAATTATCCACCTTGATCGGCATCCCGTCGTGCTCCCAGTCCAGTATCCCGCCGTTGAGGTTGGCCACGTTATCCCAGCCTTTGGACGCCAGCAGTTTGACCGCCTCCTTGCTGCGCAGGCCCACCGAATCGGCCACGATGACCGGCCGGTCTCGGGGGATCTCCGGCAGCCGGGTCTCCAGTTCCTCAACCGGAATATACAGAACCTCGGGCACATCGAACTTTTTGTAGTCGGTCTCTATCTGTGCCCTAAGATCTATGAAAAGCCCCCCATTATTGGCTGTCTCTAGGGCCTCGCCTCCGGAAAGGTGCGTCAGGCCTGCTATTAACAGGCCTTTATTGCCGAAACATGCATTGATATTATGTTTAACAGTTCCCATATTGCTTAATCCATTGCATATGTTTCGCACTTTGAGTGCATTCCTTAGGCAAAGTATTTCCTCTTCATCCACAGCGCTATGTTCACCAGCATCAGGAGCGCAGGCACCTCCACCAGCGGCCCGATGACGGCGGTAAAGGCCTGCCCCGAGCTGATGCCGAACACCCCCACCGCCACCGCTATGGCCAGTTCAAAGTTGTTGCCCGAGGCATGGAAGGCGATGGTCACCGTCTTGGGATAATCCCCGCAAAGCTTTTTCCCCATATAGAACGAGGCGAAGAACATGATCACAAAATAGATCAGCAGTGGAACGGCTATCCGCACCACGTCCATCGGCAGTTGGACGATGGTCTGGCCCTTAAGCGAGAACATCACCACGATGGTCAGCAGCAGGGCCGCCAGGGTGACGGGGCTGATCAGGGGAATGAATTTGGTCTGGTACCACTCCCTGCCCTTCTTCTTGAGAAGGATGAACCGGGTCAGCATCCCGCCGAAGAACGGGATACCAAGGTAGATCAGGACGCTTTGGGCGATCTCCCACATGCTGACGTGCACTTCAAGGCCCTTAAGCCCGAACAGCGGGGGCAGCACGGTGATGAAGAGGTAGGCGAAAACCGAATAGAACAGCATCTGAAAGATGGCGTTAAAAGCCACCAGGCCGGCGGAATACTCGTTGTCCCCCCCGGCCAGCTCGCACCACACGATGACCATGGCTATGCAGCGGGCCAGCCCGATCATGATCAGCCCCACCATGTAATCGGGGTAGTTGTGCAGGAAAAGAATGGCCAGAAAGAACATCAGGATGGGCCCGATGATCCAGTTCTGCACCAGCGAGAGCGCCAGCACCCGCCAGTTGCGGAAGAACTTTGGCAGTTCCTCGTACTTGACCTTGGCCAAAGGTGGGAACATCATCAGTATCAGTCCTATGGCGATGGGGATGTTGGTGGTGCCGACGCTGAACCTGGTGTTGAAGGAATGCACCGCGGCCGGGGAAAGCCAGCCCAGCAGCACCCCCAGGCCCATGGCCAAAAAGATCCACAGCGTCAGGTAGCGGTCCAGGAACGACAGCCGCTTGGAAAGGTGCTCTGACATGTCACTGATCCTTGCGTTTGGTTTGTATCTTGTGAATATGATCTTGGCAGGGCGCCAGCGGTTTGGCATTCTTGGCCGCCCGTCGGTCCTGTTTGACCGCCTGGTCCTGGGACAGGCCGTTCAGGCAGGCGCAGATGTTCTTAGAGGCATCCGGGCAGCAAAGCCGGTAGTGGACCCATTTCCCCTTCCGGGTGTCCACTATCAGTCCGGCCTCCTTTAAGATCGCCAGGTGGCGCGAGATCCGGGACTGGCCCATGCCCAGCACCGCTATCAGCTGGCAGACGCACAGCTCTCCGCCCTCCAGCAGCTTGACTATCCGGAGTCGGGTGGGTTCTCCCAGGGCCTTGAATGTTTTTACGGCTTGTTTCATTTTCACCTATTCTCCCCTCTCCGCAGCGGGGAGGGGCTGGGGGTGGGGTCTGTTTACATATCAAGATATCTTGATATGATAATACAAATTACCCCTAAAGTCAAGCCTCCTTCAAATTATTTCAATTTATTGTTGCAGCCGCTTTGTTTTAATGCTATATTTGAGCTGTTAACCTATGGAGGAACCATGAAACTTTCCCGCTGGTATCTTTTCCTGGCCGCGCTGCTGGCCGCCATCTCGTTCTCCTTTTACCTGGCCCAGGTGCTGATATTCCAAAAGCCGCACGACACATTCTTTTACATGCTACAGGACCTGGCCTTCGTGCCCATCCAGGTGCTACTGGTGACCCTGATCCTGAACGACCTGATGGTCCGGCGGGAGAAAAAGGCGTTGCTGAACAAGATGAACATGGTGATCGGGGCCTTCTTCAGCGAGATGGGCAACGAGCTGATAACCGGCCTGGCCAAATATGACCCGGGGTTCACAGAACTTGCTCCCCTGGCCCGGCCCGGCGCCGCCTGGAAGGCTGAAGATTTTATCAAGGCCCGCCGCCAGTTGGAGGGAAAAGAGTTTCAGATAGATTCCCGCCGGGACGACCTGGGTGCCCTTAAGGATTTTCTTTCGGGGAAACGCGGATTTGTGCTGGGCCTGCTGGAAAACCAGAATCTGCTGGAGCACGCCACTTTCACCGATCTGCTGTGGTCCGTCACCCACCTGACCGAGGAACTGCAGTTCAGGACCTCGCTGAAGGACCTGCCCCCGGCCGACTTTCAGCACCTCTCCGGCGACATCAAGCGGGTGTACGGCCTGCTGCTGGGGGAGTGGCTGGGCTACGCCCGGCATCTGAAGGAGTCTTATCCTTACATGTATTCGCTGGTGGTGCGGCATAATCCGTTTGACCCGGAGGCTTCGGTTACATTACAATAGGACGCTGATATACGCAGATTTTCGCTGATTATTAACCATCCAGTAAATGATTATCTGCGTTGATCTGCGTCCAATAAAAAACAATAAGCTATGAGCATCACGCTTCTCTCCTGGAACGTCAACGGCCTGCGGGCCGTGTTCAAAAAAGGCTTCGCCCCATGGGTGGAGAAAACCAGCCCCGACATCCTCTGCCTGCAGGAGACCAAGGCCAGGCCCGAGCAGGTGGTGAAGGAACTGGAAACAATCAAGGGGTATGATGTTCACTTTTCCTCGGCCCAAAGGCCCGGCTACAGCGGGGTGGCGTTGTTCTCAAAGGAAAAACCCCTGTCAGTCAAACAGACCTTTGGCGTGACCAGATTTGATGACGAGGGCCGCATCCTTCAGGCCGACTATGGAAAATTCATCCTGTTCAACATCTACTTTCCCAACGGCAAGGCATCCCCGGAGCGGCTGCAGTACAAGATGGATTTTTACCAAGCTTTCCTGCTGGAGATGAAGAAACTGCTGAAAAAAGATAAAAAGATCGTCATCTGCGGCGACGTCAACACCGCCCACCAGGAGATAGACCTGGCCCGGCCCAGGGAGAACTCCAAGGTCTCCGGTTTCCTGCCCCAGGAGCGGGAATGGGTGGACCGGTTCCTGGAACTGGGTTTTATGGACACCCTGCGGATGTTCGACCAGTCCCACGGTCTTTACACCTGGTGGGATGTGATCAGCCGGGCCCGGGACCGCAACGTGGGCTGGCGGATAGATTACTTCTATGCCAGCGGGAATCTGAAGAAAAATATCAGGAACGCCTACATTTTGCCCGAAGTAATGGGATCGGACCATTGCCCCATCGGGCTGGAACTGGAAATATGATTTTCGCTTTTTTGCGAAAGGAGAGACAAAATGGAAGACCAATCAAAATCCAAGGGTCAGCTGATCAGCGAACTTCACGCCCTGCGCATCCGGATGGCCGAGGGCGAAGTGATGGAGCTGGAGCTGAAGCGCACCCGCGAAAAACTGGCGGCTTTGGAGCAGATGGTGAACAGCCTGCCGATGGGGGTAACCATCTCGGATCTGGAGGGAAAGATACTTTATACTAACCCGGCCGAGGCCCAGATGCACGGCTACACGGCGGAAGAGCTGGTGGGGCAGGAGGCTAAGATCTTCGCCCCCCAGGGCCGCTGGAGTCCGATCGATCCCGAGCAGGCCCAAAAAATAAAACGGCTGACCCGCGAGGCCATCAATATCCGCAGGGACGGCACCACTTTTGATGCCAAGCTGACTTCGGACGTGGTCAAAAACCAGCGGGGGGAAGCGGTGGCCATTATCACCACCAGCGAGGAGCTTACCGCCAAAAAGCAGGCCCAGGCCTTTATGGCCGCTCTGTACAAGATCTCGGACAAGGCCGCTGTAGCCTCGGACCTGAAGAAACTGTGCGCTGATATCCACAATATCGTGGGGGGACTGATCTATGCCCGGAATTTTTACCTGGCCCTGTACGACCAGGAAGCGGACCTGCTGACCTTCCCCTATTTCGTGGACGAGTTCTCGGCCGCCCCCGCCCCCCAGAAACTGAAGAAGGGCCTGATCAAACAGGTGCTGGAGACCGGCCAGGCCCTGTTCGCCACCCAGGAGACCTACTCCCAAATGATGCGTCAGGGCGGGTTCGATGAGATGGACACCCCTTTCGTCAACTGGCTGGGGGTGCCGCTTAAGAAGGACGGCCGGATCTTCGGGGTGATGGTGATCAACAGCTACACCGAGGAAATTTCCTTCGGCGAGACCGAACGAGACCTGCTGGTATTCGCCGCCCAGCAGATGGTCAATGCCATGGATAAGATAGTTTATCTTAAAGGAAAATAATTGTTTTTCAATCCCGGACAAACAGCATTTCCGGATTTTAAAAAGGCGCAGAATCCTGCGCCTTTCCTTTGTTTTGGACCCCTTTGGACAGATAAATATTTCACGTTTTTTGCTTTTGACTTTGCCTATGTTTTATGATATTGTTAAGGGTTAAGATTCATCCTGTTAAGTGCAATCGGGGACATTTATGGAAAGCCGCATCAGGGAAAGATTCAACCAGCATATCCTGGCCGGGGCCATGCAGCGCTATGCCGTGCCGGAAGGAACTATCCGGGAACTGGGCGGGTTCGAGAGCTTCATCTACTCGTTTGAACGCGGGAACGGACAATACATCCTCCGCCTGAGCCACAGCCTGCGCCGCAGCGAAGAATTGATCCGGGGCGAGGCCGACTGGATCAACTACCTGGCCGGGAACGGGGTGCCGGTGGCCGGGGTGGTCATGTCGGAGAACGGGAAACTGGTGGAGGCTATCGATGACGGACAGGGCGGGCATTTTTTGGCCACCGCCTTTGTGAAAATAGACGGCCGCCCTATCCATGAGGCCGGCTGGAGCCCCGAACTTTACCGCACCTACGGAAAACTTCTGGGCAGGATGCACGCTTTGACCAAGGACTATCAGCCCAAAGATCCTCTGGCCAAGCGGCCCCAATGGGAGGACTCCGCCAACACCGAATGCGTCAAGCACCTGCCGGAGCCGGAGTCCCTGGTCCGCGAAAGATACTGGGCGGTGATGCAGCAGGTGTCCGCCCTGCCCCGGGACCGGGATTCCTTCGGGCTGATCCACTACGACGCCCACAGCAGCAACATGCTGGTGGACCGGGAAGGCCGGCTCTGCCTGTTCGATTTCGACGACAGCCTGCACTCCTGGTTCGTCTGCGACATAGCCATAGTGCTGTTCTACATGACCGCGGGCAAGGAACCGGATATCGGGTCGGTCGAAGAATTCCTGAGACACTTTCTGGCCGGCTACGCCCAGGAGAACAAGCTGGACCCCAAGTGGCTTAAGGAGATCCCCAAATTCCTGAAGATCCGGGAGATAGACCTGTACGCCGTGATCCACCGGAGTTTCGACGTCAACAACATCACCAATCCCTGGGTGGCCGGGTTCATGAAGGGCCGCAAGGAGCGGATCGAGCGGGATGCGCCGTTCCTGGACTTTGACTTCAGCGCCTGGTCAGAACTACTGACCTCACCCACTTCGTAAAGGCATGCATGGGGTCTGACTCAGTGCATCGCCTGCCCCTCTCCAAATGAATTTGGAGAGGGATGGAAGAAGTAATATTTTCTGAAATTATAGTTTTCTGTGTTTCAGTAATTCCGTGTTTCTGTGGTAAAGTTAATTCCCTTAAATCATGTTAATCCTGTCAATAAATAAAAAGGAAGATATATGCTGGATCCCAAATTCATCCGTGAGAACATCGAACTGGTCAAAAAGGCCATCGCCGACAAGGGCGAGAAGGCCGACCTGGGCCCCTTTCTGGAGCTGGACACCAAGCGCCGGGCCATCGTCCAGGAAGTGGAAGTGCTGAAAGCCCAGCGCAACAGCGTCTCGGAAGAGATCGCCAAGTTAAAGAAGGAAAAGTCTCCTTTGGCCGACCAGAAGATAGTGGAGATGCGCCAGGTGGGCGATAAGATAAAAGCGCTGGACGACGAGCTCCGGCTGGTCGAAGAGAAACTGTCCGAGGCCACCCTCTCCCTGCCCAACATGCCCGACCCCTCGGTGCCGGTGGGAAAAGACGAGTCCGAGAACCTGGTGGACAGGGTGGTGGGCCAGGAGAAGAAATATGACTTTGCCTTAAAACCCCACTGGGAGCTGGGCGAAAAGCTGGGCATCATAGATTTTGAGCGCGGGGCCAAGATCTCCGGCAGCCGGTTCTATCTGCTTAAGGGCGCCGGGGCCAGGCTGCAGCGGGCCCTGATCACCTGGATGCTGGACGTCCACACCCGGCAGAGCGGCTACACCGAGATCTATCCGCCCTACATGGTCAACGGAAAATGCCTGGTGGGAACCGGCCAGCTGCCCAAATTCGCCGACACCGTTTACCGGGACATCGAGGAGGATTTTTGGTGGGTGCCCACCGCCGAGGTGCCGGTGACCAACATGTACCGCGAGGAGATTTTGGACGGCTCGCTGCTTCCGGTCAACCACGTGGCCTACACCGCCTGCTTCAGACGGGAGAAGATGTCGGCCGGCAAGGATGTCCGGGGCATCAAGCGGGGCCACCAGTTCGACAAGGTGGAGCTGGTGAAGTTCGTCCTGCCGGAGAAGTCGAACGAAGAATTGGACAAGCTGATCGCCGACGCCGAGAAGATCCCGCAGGCCTTGGGCTTTAAGTATAGGATCTTGAAGATGTGCACCGGCGACCTGGGCTTTACCGCCGCCAAGAAGTACGACATTGAGATCTGGGCCGAGGGCTGTAAGGAGTGGCTGGAGGTCTCCTCCTGTTCAAATTTCGGGGATTTCCAGGCCCGCCGGGCCAACATCAAGTTCCGCCGGGAGCCCAAGGCCAAGCCGGAGTTCGTGCATACGTTGAACGGCTCGGGGCTGGCCCTGCCCCGGACCATGATAGCGGTGATGGAGAATTACCAGAACGCG
>CAWAAX010000016.1:0-139899 GCA_963780225.1 uncultured bacterium
GCTTAATTTATTGCATTGACAGTATTTATGACTTGTGATAAAATACAAGGCTGAATAAAATGCCATAAATTTGACAAATTCTAAGCACTAATTCCTAAGAGCCAAACAAACAACTTCAGGCTTTGTCATTCTGAGAAGCCAGGCTTGACTTGCTCCCGAAGAATATGTTTATTCCACGGATTCTTCGGTTAGTCAGGCAAAGTTGCCAAGCTCAGAATGACCGGTTGGGAACTAGAAAATTGTATTTAGGATTTATAGTTTATAGATGCCTATCATTGAAGTAAATAACCTGGTCAAGGATTTCAAACGCTACCGCCGGAGGCCCGGACTGGGCGGAGCTTTCAAGGATCTTTGGGCCCGGAAATACGAGACCGTTCACGCCGTGAACCAGGTCAACTTTTCCATTGATGCCGGAGAGATCGTGGGCTACATCGGCCCCAACGGCGCGGGAAAATCCACCACCATCAAGATCCTGACCGGGATCCTGGTGCCCACCTCGGGCCAGGTGCGGGTCCAGGGGCTGATCCCCTACAAGCAGCGCTACCAGCACGTCAAGCAGATCGGGGTGGTGTTCGGCCAGCGCACCCAGCTGTGGTGGGACATCGCGGTGATGGAGTCGTTCAACCTGCTGCAGAAGATCTACGAGATCCCAATGTCAGATTACAAGGCCCGGCTGGAGAAGTTCGACCGGGTGCTGGGACTGAAGGAACTGCTGGAGGTCCCGGTGCGCAAGCTTTCCCTGGGCCAGCGGATGCGCTGCGATCTGGCGGCCTCGCTGCTCCACAATCCCAAGATAGTCTTTTTGGACGAGCCCACCATCGGGCTGGACGTGGCGGTCAAGGCCAACATCCGGGAATTCATCAAGGAGATCAACCAGGAGTACGGCACCACCGTCATCCTGACCACCCACGACATGTCCGACATCGAGGAACTTTGCAGCCGGGTGCTGATGATAGACGCCGGAAAGATCATCTACGACGGAGAATTGAAGGCCCTGAAGGACGGGGTGGACGCCAGCCGCCGGCTGCTGCTGGAGACCATCTTCCCGGTAAAACTCTCGGGGCTGGCCGGCCTGCTTAAGGATTATCCCCTGGACATGCAGTCCACCGACGCCTACCACTGGGAGATCAGCTTCAACCGCAGCCAGGTGAACGCCGCCCAGCTGATGCACCTGCTGCTGTCCAGCCTGGACGTCCGCGACATCGGGCTGGAGGAGCCGCCGATCGAGGAGATCGTGCGCAAGGTCTACGAGGGACGGAAGGTCCAATGAGGATGAGGTCCGCCAAATACTGGCAGTTCATGCGGCTGGGCTACATCACCTACCTGGCCTACCGCTTTCAGGTGCTGGCCAGCTTCGTCTCGTACCTGCTGATCATAGCCCTCAACTACTTTCTGTGGAAGGCGGTCTATTCCGGAAGGCAGGTGATAGCCGGGTTCACCATGGAGCAGATGATGACCTACGTGGTGATCGGCTGGTCGGCCCGGACCTTTTTTGCCAACCGGATCGACCGGATGATCGGGGACGCGGTCAAGGACGGCTCGATCATCATGGACCTGCTGAAGCCCACCAATTTCCAGCTCTACCACTATTTCCGGTCCTTCGGCCGGGCCGTCTTCATGTTCATCTTCATGACCCTGCCCATCATCGTGGTTGCTTCGTTCCTGTTCCCGGTTCAGTTGCCTTCGGGCAAGCTGGGGCCGTATCTTTTCCCCCTGAGCATGGTCCTCAGCTTCTTCCTGCATGCCGGGATCAGCTATCTGACCGGGCTGGTGGCCTTCTTCACCCGCAACAACGAGGGGGTGTTCCGCTTCAAGCAGCTGCTGGTGGAGGTCTTCTCCGGGGTGATGATCCCCATCACTTTTTTTCCGGGCTGGGTGCAAAAGGCCCTGTTCTGGCTGCCCTTCAAGTACATCGCCTACGCGCCGCTCCGGATCTACCTCGGCATGGAGCCGCTGTCCCGCGTTCACCAGGGGGTGCTGCTGCAGATAATGTGGATCATCATCATTTACGCCGCCGGGCAGCTGCTGTGGCACTACGGGATCAGAAGGCTGGAGATACAGGGGGGGTAGCATAAATGCAAATTGCAGAATGCAGAATGCAAAATAATCTGTCTCGAGTGGACATGTCCTGCCAGTTAATCGTTTGTTGAAAAAGCTGTCTTAATATGTCTTTAAATACCGAAAAATGCGACGAATCTTTTTTTACATAAACCTGGCCTGGGCCAATGTTTCCAACTCGCTCAAGTCCCGGCTTTCATATAGGGAGGACTTTTGGGCCGGGTTCATCGCCAATTTCATGACCCAGATGATCGGGGTGCTGTTCGTGGCCGCCTTGTTCGGCAAGGTGCCGCACCTGAAAGGCTGGTACCGCTACGAGATATTCTACATCTACGGTTTTTCCCAGCTGACCCTGGGCCTGTTCTTTTTGTTCTTCTCCAACCTGTTCGAAGTGAGCGAGCGCTACATCGTGGAGGGCTGGTTCGACCGGGTGCTGCTGCGGCCCCTGGACAGCTTCTTTCAGGTGATCATCGAGCGGGTTCATTTTGAGGAGATCTCCAACATCCTGGTGGGCCTGATGATCATGACCTATTCCCTGCACCACCTGGAAATATCCCTTTCCTTACTGCAGCACCTGATGATCCTGGGAATGGTCGTGTCGGCCTGCCTGATCTATCTGGGGATATTCACCGCCGTTATCAGCGCCACCTTCTGGTTCAACGACCGGGGCAGCCTGGTCTCGGTGCTCCACCTGATGCAGAATTTCTCCGGCTACCCGGTCACCATCTACGATCCCAAATTAAGGTTCATTTTAAGCTGGATAATTCCCTATGCTTTTACCGCCTTTTATCCGGCGGTGCAGGTGCTGGGACATAAGGGATACGGGATCTACGCCTGGCTGACCCCGGCCATCGGCCTGATCTTCTTCGGGCTGGGGATGTTCTCCTGGAAGCAGGGGGTGAAGGCCTACGAGAGCACCGGGAGCTGACGGCCGCGCTTTGCTGGGGATGCAATGAGCAAAACAATGGTGATACAATGGGCGAAACAATGGTGATGCAATTGGCCGAACAATCGTGATACAATGGGCGAAACGATAGTGATGCAATGGACCAAACAATTGTATAACCACCGTATATCCACCGCATATCAACATTTCTACTCATCCTGCGTTAATACGTTAATACTTTGAAAATACCATCCAAATGGAGGACTAATGATAAAACTGCCTAATTTCAGGGAAATATTCAGGGACATCTTTGGATCCATGGTTTCCCACGACATGGCGGTGGATCTGGGGACGGCCAGCACCCTGGTCTATGTGCAAGGCAAGGGGATCGTGTTGAACCAACCTTCGGTGGTGGCCATTGAAAAGAAGACCGGGATGCCGATCGCGGTGGGCGCCGAGGCCAAGAAAATGCTGGGCCGCACTCCGGACGAGATCCGGGCCATCCGTCCCATGAAGGACGGTGTGATCGCCGACTTTGAGATCTGCGAAGAGATGCTGCGGGCCTTCATCAAAATGGCCCAGAAGCGGCGGACCCTGATCCGCCCCCGGGTGATCATCTGCGTCCCTTCGGGGATCACCGAAGTGGAAAAGCGCGCGGTGCGGGATTCGGCCGAACACGCCGGGGCCCGGGAGGTCTTTCTGATCGCCGAGCCCATTGCCGCCGCCATCGGGGTGGGCCTGCCGGTGGATTCGGCCATGGGCAGCATGGTGATAGACATCGGCGGCGGCACCACCGAGATCGCGGTGATCGCCCTGTCCGGAATCGTCCGCAACACTTCCATCCGGATTGCCGGCGACGAAATGGACGAGGCCATACTGGAGTATCTGCGCAAGACCCACAATCTTTTGATCGGTGAACAGACCGCCGAGGAGATAAAAATCAGGATCGGTTCGGCCTTCCCGGTGGAGGAAAGCAAGGAGATGGAGGTCAAGGGCCGGGATGTGGTGCAAGGCATCCCCCGGTCCATTAAGATAAAAAGCGAGGAGATACGGGAGGCCCTGCGGGAGCCGGTATCCCAAATAGTGCTGGCGGTAAAGAAGGCCCTGGAGCAGACCCCTCCGGAATTGGCCGCCGACATCGTGGATGCCGGAATAACCATGACCGGCGGAGGATCCCTGCTAAAAGGCTTGGACGCGCTGCTCCGGGAGGAGACCAATCTGCCGATCAAACTAGCGCCGGAAACCCAGGAATGCATCGTGCTGGGAGCCGGCAAGGTTTTGGAGTCACCGGCCGATTATGAGAAGGTGCTGATGCAGAGCCGCAAGGAATAACTATCAAGTAATTCGATTATCATATAAGGAAACCAGGAATACAGGAAAGAATCAGGGTCCCAATGTTGAATATTCATGGGTTCATGGATTCCTTATAAATGGTATCTATGTGCAGTCCCTGTTAATAATGAAACCAAAGAACGTAGATGCGGCTGTTAAACTTCAGATTTCTCAAAAAGACCGATTGGGCCTCGCTGGGGGCCGCAGTCATTTTGTCAATTACCCTGATGGTTTTGCCCCAGGATGCCAAGCTGTGGCTGAGCCAAAAGGTGGTGGGGACAGTCTTTGCTCCGCTGGAATGGCCGTTGACCCGGGTCCGCTCCTTGCTGGCCAGCTGGAAAGAGAATGCAGTTTTAAAGGATCAACTGGCCAGTCTTGGTTTGGAGCGCTCGGCTCTGCTGGAGGCGGCCCGCCAAAACGCCGGGCTGCGCCAGGCGCTGGGGCTAAAACAGCTTTATTCCTGGAACCTGGCCACCGCTCAGATAGCGGGGCGGGAGCCGGTGCTGCTAAGCCCGGATCTTTTGATAGATAAGGGTAAGGATGACAGCCTTTCCCCGGGAATGGTGGTGATCTCTACCTTGG
Source organism: uncultured bacterium (assembly GCA_963780225.1). Taxonomy (GTDB): domain Bacteria; phylum Edwardsbacteria; class AC1; order AC1; family EtOH8; genus UBA5202. The sequence continues at coordinate 4,859 of CAWAAX010000016.1, forward strand.
GCCTGGTGGGCCTGATTACCTCCACAGATGCGGGCCAGTCGGCAGTGCAGACCGTGTTCAGCCCTGATTCCCGGGTCAGCGCCATTGATCTGCGCAGCCGGGTGCTGGGAATATTTAAAACCCGGGCCGGAATGTCATGCCTGTTCGACCGCGTTCCCCTGCGAGCTGACGTTGCTGCAGGGGATACCATTGTTTCCTCCGGCTATGGCGGCGTTTTTCCCTACGGGCTGATGCTGGGAGTGGTGGAGAAGGTTGAAGTTGATAAAAGAAAATTAGTGCTGGATGTAGAGGTCCGGCCGGCTTTGGAGCTTAACCGCATTAACCAGGTGCTGGTGATCAGGGGCGGGAATAACCCGCCGTTGCCCCTGTTGATCCCGGCTCCTGCCCCTGACAGCCTGGTTGCTAGGACCAAAAAAAGAAAAGCGGAGACCCAGCCCCGGATAATCATCCGGGCGCCGGAGTTCCGGATAGAACTTCCCGACACTACTCCGTTGCAGTTGGAGAAAGCCCCGCAATGAGAACTTTAAAACTATTTTTATTGGCCTGGCTGGCGGTGTTCGTTCAGTCCTCGCTTTCCGGACTTTTATCGGTCTGGGGGCTGCTGCCAGATTTCGTAGCCATGATCATCGGGCTGACGGCACTAACCCTGGGAACCGGTCCGGGAATCCAGATCGGAGTAATGGCCGGCTTTCTGGCCGACTGTTACCATCCGTCCACCATGGGTTTGTTCACCCTCAGCGGCGGGGTTTCCGGATACTGGGCCGGATCGTTAAGGGAGCGGATATACAAGGATCAGCTCTTAAGCCAGTTGCTAATAGCCGGCCTGCTGTCGCTGGTTCGCCAGCTGTTCGAATATTGGGGCCGGGGCGGAGGGGGGTTGGGGGGATATTTTTGGGTTTTAATGCGGTTCGGTCTGGGCAGTGCCTTGTATACGATTTTACTGGGTTCGGTATTACTGCCGTATTTAAAGCGTTTGCTTTCGCGAACTGAAAAAACAAAACTTCGCCCGGCATAAAGATGAAAAGGAGCATCTCGGTCGTTATTCCCAATTATAACGGAATGGGGTTGCTGTCATCAAATCTGCCGGTGCTGTACCGGGCCCTCCAAACATCGGGTATTGATGATTATGAGATAATCATTTCAGATGATGCCTCCTTTGACGGTTCGGTGGAATTTATAAAGACCCATCACCCCGGCATTATTCTGCTGGAAAGCGCCGTCAATCGTGGTTTCTCGGGCAACGTCAATGCCGGCATCAAAAAGGCTGGTAAGGAATTGGTTTTTATTCTAAACTCCGATGTGGTGTTGAGGGACGGCTATTTTACGCCGTTAATACAGTATTTTGATGATCCCGATACCTTTGGAGTAATGGGGAGGATCGTCAGCATTGATTCCGGCAAGCTTCAGGACGGAGCCAAATATCCCGATTATTCGTATGCCGATATCAGAGCAACCACAAACTACATCTACCGGCAGCCTACGGGTGCAAAAACTTTCAGCTTCTTCTTAAGCGGAGCCAATGCGCTGATCGACCGCGGCAAATTGATGTTTTTGGGCGGTTTTGACGAGATCTACGGACCATATTACAGCGAGGATGTGGACCTGGGTCTCAGGGCCTGGAGGGCCGGCTACCGATGTTACTATGAGCATGATTCCATCTGCAAGCATCCGAACGCAGCGACCATAAAAATGGAGAAAAAAGGGAAAATAAGAGTGATCTCCAAACGCAATAAAATGCTCTTGCATTTTATTCATCTTGACAATCTTGAACTTTTGTTTTATTTGCTGCTGCTGACCGTCAAATTCCTGTTCCGGGCCTTGTCATTGGATCTCAATTACTGCAAATCATTCATTCTCTTTGCCGGCTCAATCCCTAAAGCCGTGAAGTCCAAGGCCGGATTCAAAGAACTGCAGAAAATCAAAAAATCGAAACTGTCCGTCAGAGATATAACCGGCTTTATCAAGCTAAATATTTACCAGAGCAAGGTTGAAATATTCTGATGGCCGTCCCAAAAGCCGTCCCAAAGTTAAAAATGTTGACGGCCGGCGATCATGTTACGGAATTTTTATTGATTACGGGGAGAAAAGGTTTTGGTTAATGAACTGGGAAGAAGGGAAAGGGTCCTTTCCATTATGGCATTGTTTGCCCTGAGTTTGTTCACTTTGCTGTTCAGGTCCGGATATCTGCAGGTGGTTAAGCACGGGCATTATTCCAGGCTTTCCCAGCAGAACCGGCTCCGGCGGCTGATGATTCCGGCGCCCCGGGGCTTGGTCTTTGACTGCAACGGGGTGCTGATAGCCCAAAGCCGCCCCGGATTTGACCTGGTGCTGGTGACCGTGAATGACTGGCAGGTTTCGGTCAACAAAGCCGCCGCCTTGCTGGGATTAGACAGCCTGCTGCTGAAAAGCTCGGTGATGGCACAGCGGAAGATATTTCCCAAAGATCCGGTGGTGCTGGTCAAGGATCTGCTGCCGGAACAAGTGGCCCGGATCGAAGAGAACATTTTAAATCTGCCGGCTTTAAGGCTGGAGGTGGAATCGCTCCGCAAGACGGAACACGGTTCCCTGGCCAGCCATCTGGTGGGATATACCTCATCCCTGGGACAATTAGAGTATGCTAAATACAAGGACCAAGGCTACAGCTACGGCGATTATATCGGCAAAGGGGGGCTGGAACTGAAGTATGAAAAATATCTACGGGGGGAGAACGGTTCAGATTTCATTGAAGTCGACGCCAGGGGCCGCGATCTGGGTACAGTATCCGAAGCCGAAAGAATAGAGCCCGATCCCGGCAACAACATATATCTGACCATTGACTGGCGGCTGGAGGCTCTGGCCGAAAGCCTTTTTACCGAAGACATGATCGGGGCAGCGGTGGCCATAGAACCCCGGACCGGACGGGTGCTGGCCCTGGTGAGCCGTCCCAACTTCGATCCCAACTTGTTTGCCGCCGGCATCCGGGCCGATGACTGGAACCGGCTGGTCAACGATCCCAGCTATCCCTTATGGGACCGGGCTATCCGCAGCGCTTACCCGCCGGGGTCCACCTTCAAAGTGGTCACGGCCGCCGCGGCCCTGGAGGAATCGCTGATCACCCCGGAAACGAGGATGAAAGTCCCCTGCCGGGGCAGTTTGGTGATAGGCAACCGGGCTTTTAAATGCTGGAAAAAAGGGGGGCACGGCTCGCTGGATCTTCACGGCGCCATAGTCAACTCCTGCGACGTTTATTTCTATCAATTGGGAATGTTGTTGAAAATAAACGGGATGGCCAAATGGTCCCAAAAGCTGGGATTTAATCAGGAGACCGGAATAGACCTGCCCCAGGAGAACCCTGGCCTGATTCCTGATGATGCCTGGTACCAGAAACGTCTGGGGAAATATGCCAAGACTGTGGGACATTCGGCCAACATGTCCATCGGCCAGGGCGAGGTGATGGCCACCCCGCTGCAGATGGCCTCCTTGTACGCTGCTTTAGCCAACGGGGGAGTGTGGTGCCAGCCCCATCTGCTGTTAAAGGCTGAGGATTATACGGGAAAAGTGCTGACCGGCGAGGTCATCAGCAAAAAAAGGCTGCCTCTTTCCGACGGCACGGTATCAGTCATAAAACAGGCGCTGTACGGGGCAGTCAACGATTCCGGCCATACTGGCGGAGCCGCCCGGATATATGGGGTGAAGGTCTGCGGAAAGACCGGGACCGCCCAGAACCCCCATGGCAAGGACCATTCCTGGTTCGTGGGCTTTGCTCCTTTGGATGATCCGTCCATCACAGTGGCGGTGTTGGTGGAGAATGCCGGTCACGGTTCGGAGATCGCCGCGCCCATTGCCGGGAAGATAATGCAAAGATATTTGGAAATAAAGGGTTTGATGGCCCAACCTGCTCTGGCCACGGCGAGGCCGCAATGAAGATCAAAATGCTGGGCTCCCGCGATTTTGACCTGCAGCTGGTGGCGGCAGTTCTAATTCTGTGCGCTCTGGGCATCGTAGCGATTTACAGCGCCACTCAGATCGATCAGCCCCAGCTTTTGGGACTGTGGCAAAAACAGCTTTTTTCGCTAGGGCTGGGCCTGCTGCTGATGGCGATCACCATCGCCGTTCCCTTCCGCTATTTTGAGGCTTTTGCCTGGCCGATGTACATAGTCTCAATGATCCTGCTGGTGGCGGTGCTGTTCGCCCCGCCGGTGATGAAGGCCCACCGCTGGATAAACTTCGGATTCGTCAGGTTCCAGCCCTCGGAACTGGCCAAGCTGGCCACGGTATTCGTGCTGGCCAAAGTGCTTTCGGCCCACGATTTTTCCTTCGACAAATTCTGGAAACTCCTGGTCCCTGTCGGCATAGTCCTGCTGCCGGCGGCGCTGGTGCTGGCCGAGCCCGATCTGGGAACCTCTCTTTCCTTCGCCGCTTTGTTTCTGACCATGGTGTTCTGGCAGGGACTATCTTTTGGGAATTTCTTTTTCATGGTTTCGCCGGTGCTCTCGATGGTGGCCGTGATCTCAATGCCCAGCTGGATAGGATTCATGGTGCTGATGGCCGGAGCTTTCTGGTTCTTTAAGGTTAAGTTCAAATACGCCCTGCCCATATTTTTGATCAATATCTTCATCGGCAGCCTGGCCCCGGCCGTCTGGTACGGGCTCAAGGGATATCAGCGCAAAAGACTTTTAACCTTCGTCAACCCCGACCTGGACCCCAAGGGGGCCGGCTGGCACGTGCTGCAGTCCAAGATAGCGGTGGGCTCGGGCGGCCTGCTGGGCAAGGGCTTTTTGCAGGGCACCCAGAAAAAGCTTTCCTTCCTGCCGGAACAGCACACCGATTTTATTTTTTCCACCTTTGCCGAGGAATTCGGCTTCATAGGAGTTCTGATAGTGCTGTCCCTTTTCGGTTGGCTTTTGTTCCGGGGAATAATCATTGCCCGGCAGGCCCGCAACCGGTTCGCCAGTTTTACCGCCATCGGGATCATCGCCATCATTGGCTTTCATGTGTTCCTGAACATCGGAGTAACGCTCGGGATAATGCCGGTAACCGGGATTCCGCTGCCGTTTATGAGCTACGGGGGGACCTCGCTGATAACCATGCTGGTGATGACCGGGATACTCTTGAACATCGGCCTGAGGCGGTACGAGTACTAGCCTGGCGGCAGGGAATTGATGATAGGGACTTGATAATTGGGAACAGTGAACAGTGAACAGGTAACGGAGAACGTTAAACTCTAAACGCCAAACAGTAAACTGTAATAGATGCTCCCAGACATTTTTAAAATAGGACACCTGACCCTGCACAGTTACGGCCTGATGCTGGCCCTGGCCTTTCTGGCCGGGATCTGGCTGATGGAACTGCAGACCAGGAAAATCGGGTTGGACAAGAACCTGATCGTTGACCTGGGCGTGTTCATCATGGCCGGCTCGGTCATCGGTTCCCGGCTGATGTACGTGGCCACCCATTGGAACGAGTACTCCTCAAACCCCTGGCAGGCTTTGGCGGTGTGGCAGGGAGGTCTGACCTTTTACGGCGGGTTCATCCTGGGGACCTTGACGGCGGTGGCCTATTGCCGGGTTCGGGAAATATCCTTCTGGACCATCGCCGACATTGCGGCGCCCGGGTTCGCCATGGGCCTGGGCCTGGGACGGATCGGCTGTTTTCTTAACGGTTGTTGTTTCGGCAAACCCAGCCAGTTGCCCTGGGCGGTTACTTTCCCCGCCAACGGCGCGGCCGGGTTAACGGCGGGCTGCCCGGTGCATCCCACCCAGATTTACGAAGCCTTGTTCGGCTTTGCGGCCTTCGGACTGTTGTGGGCCCTGCGGAACAGAAGAAAGTTCCCCGGCTTTTCCCTCTGCCTGCTCTTTTTGCTCTATGGTATATGGCGCTTCATCAGCGACCAGTTCCGGATATATGAGCAGTCCCAAAGATGGAGCTTTGGTTTGACCAACAACCAGTGGATCAGTCTGGGCATCATTTTATTTGCAATCACGGCCGGTTTGATGTTAAAATTACGAAAAGACAGAGAGACCATCGCCCACTAAAAAACACGAAAAGGGTTTAACATTTTTCGTGCATTTCGTGGGTAAATAAATGCCGCTGTAGCTCATCCGACTTCGCCCGCAAAGTATATAAATCCAGCCGGCTTCGTGGGACAGGGTTGGTATAGAGTAAATTTGTTTTTATATTTAAGCCGCTGTAGCTCAGTTGGTAGAGCGACGCTCTCGTAAAGCGTAGGTCACCGGTTCGATTCCGGTCAGCGGCTCCATGCTTGGTTTGGGCTTGTCCGCCCCTTTGATTGCAAAGCATGCGGTTATCCCTTCGGCATAGCTCAGGGCAAGCCTCAGGGCAGGCTCCGCTTTAGCGCAGGGGGATCAGCGGCTCCATGCTTTGCTTTTGCCTCGCCCCGTGCAGACGGGGTCAGCGGCTCCACAACACATCACCAACTTGACCGTTTTGACAACATGGACAGCAGACAGATCAAAGAGACCAAGTTCTGGGATAAGTTCGCTGGAAACTACGACTTATTCATAAAGAACACGGTCAGCAAGACATACGGCATCATACTCGACAAGATCGCCGCCGAGTTAAAAAAAGACCAGACTGTGCTGGAGATAGGCACCGGGACCGGCATAATGTCCTTTGCCCTTTGCTCTAAAGTCTCCTCCATAACCGCCTCGGACATATCTCCCGAAATGATCCGCATCGCCAGACAAAAGCAAAAGGATCTGGGCATCGGGAACATCGACTTTCAGGTCCAGGATTGTTACAGCCTGAAGATCCCCGACGGTTCTTTTGACGTGGTGATCGCATCCAACCTGCTGCACCTGCTGTATGAGCCGGAGAAGCCGGTAAGGGAGGCCGGGAGGATATTGAAACCCGGCGGGATCTTCATTGCCCCGACCTTTTGCGTGGGCGAAAACATGAAGAGCAGAATCATCGCCAGTGTGGCGGGGGCGCTGAGCGGTTTCAGGATCGTCAATAAATGGAGCGTGGGCGGGCTTAAGGTCTTTCTGCAAAACAACGGTTTCACGATCATCAAGGATGAAAAGATCGACGGCAGGTTTCCCCTGGCTTACCTGGTGATGAAAAAATCATAAAACTACAGGCGGTATATTTTGACCTCTCATGACAAACTGATGATCAGCGTGGCCGGCATCCGGGGGATAGTGGGCCAGAGCCTGACCCCGGAGAATGTCTCCGGCTTCGCCGCGGCCTTCGGCACCTTTTGCGGACAGGGAAAGATCGTGGTGGGCCGCGACTCCCGCCATTCCGGGCCGATGCTGGAATCGGCGGTGGAAGCGGCTTTGCAGTCCGTGGGCTGCGATGTCATCAAGATAGGGATCGTGCCCACCCCCACCGTCCAGCTGATGGTCAAAGAGCTGGGGGCCAGGGGCGGCATCGCCATCACCGCCAGCCACAACCCGCCCCAGTGGAACGCGCTGAAATTTGTCTCCGGCGAAGGGATCTTCCTGAACAAAAGGCAGGGGCAGAAGGTCATAGCGCTCTATGAGAACCGGCAGCAGAAGTATACCGGCTTCGACGGGCTGGGTTTCTCGTTCCGTTACCAAAGCGCTTTAGAGGACCATGTCCAAAGAATACTTGATCTGCCGTTCCTGAACCTGCCCTTGATCAGGAAAAAAAGATACAAGGTGGTCACCGACACCTGCCACGGGGCCGGCGGCCCGATCTTTGAATTGCTGCTGAAGAAACTGGGCTGTCAGGTGATATCGCTTTATCCCGAGACCAACGGCGATTTCCCCCGGCCCATCGAGCCCCAGGCCAGGAACCTCAAAGCGCTGGAGGCCGCGGTCAAAAAGCACAAGGCCAACATCGGCTTTGCCACCGACGCCGACGTGGACCGGCTGTCCATAGTCTCCAACCAGGGGAAAGCTTTGGGCGAGGAATATTCCCTGGCCCTGGCCGTGATGTTCATGCTCCGGAATAAAAAAGGCCCGGTGGTGACCAACCTTTCCACCAGCCGGATGGTGGAGGATGCCTCGGATAAATTCGGGATCAAAGTGATCCGCACCGCCATCGGCGAAGCCAACGTGGTAAGCGCCATGAAAAAGAGCCGGGCCGTGATCGGCGGAGAGGGCAATGGCGGCATCATAATCCCGCCGCTGAATTACGGACGCGATGCCACCGCTGGGATGGCCCTTATACTTCAGCTGATGGCCCAGAGCGGCCGGAGCATTTCGCAGTTATCTGAAGAACTGCCGAAGTACTGCATGATCAAGGAAACGCTGGAAGTGAAGGAGCCTTCAAAGTTATTGGCTTTGGTAAAAAAGAAATTTTTTGGACAGAAGATGGATGCCAGCGACGGGGTGAAGGTCATATTCCAGGATTCCTGGGTGCACGTCCGTTCCTCGGGCACCGAGCCGATAGTGCGGGTGATAGCCGAGGGCAAAGACCGGAAGACAACCCTAGGGTTGGTTGATTCCATCAAAAAGCTGCTTATTTCATAGAACCGCTAAGACGCCAAGATCGCGAAGGGTTTTAAAATATGGCTTTGCGTCCTTTGCGTCTTTGCGTTGAATAGATAATAAAAGATAGAATAAACTAATTTATACATTATTATGTGCGGAATAGTGGGATACATAGGCGGGGGAAAAGCCCTGCCGGTCTTGCTGGAGGGCCTGAAGCGCCTGGAATACCGGGGCTACGACTCGGCCGGGGTGGCCCTGATCAAGGACGGCAGGCTGGTGGTCAAGAAGAAGGCCGGCAAGGTCAGTGACCTGGAACACTTGCTGCAGGGCCAGGACCTGGACTCCGGGCTGGGCATCGGCCACACCCGGTGGGCCACCCACGGCGAGCCCAGCGACCTTAACGCCCATCCCCATGTGGACTGCAGCGGCACCATTGCCCTGATTCACAACGGCATCATCGAGAACTACGCCACCCTTAAGAAGAAACTGATCCAGGACGGCCACGTCATCAAGACCGCCACCGATACCGAGGTGCTGGTGCACCTGATAGAGGAGATGCTGAAGAAGACCGGCGACCTGTTAACCGCGGTGCGCTACGCCCTGCTGGAGGTGGAGGGCACCTTTGGGATCCTGGTGATATCACAGAAAGAGCCGGACAAGATAATAGCCGCCCGCCGCGGCAGCCCCATCGTGATAGGGCTGGGCGAGGGCCAGAATTACATAGCTTCCGACGCCTCGGCCCTGGTGGAGCATACCCGGCAGGTGGTCTATCTTAACGACGATGAGATCGCCTGCATCACCAAGGAGGCCTGCACCATCAAGACCATCCGTGACCAGGAGGTGGTGAAGCAGGTGGAGCAGATCACATTGTCCCTGGCCCAGATCGAGAAGGGCGGTTACGACCATTTCATGCTCAAGGAGATATACGAACAGCCGGAATCCATCCTAAACTGCCTGCGGGGGCGTTTGCGGGTGGAGGATGGAGACGCCCACCTGGGCGGCCTGCACTCGGTGCTGGACCGGCTGACCAGCGCCAGAAGGATCATCATTACCGCCTGCGGCACCTCCTGGCACGCGGCCCTGGCCGGAAAATACATGCTGGAGCAGATGGCCCGGATCCCGGTGGAGGTGGACTATGCCTCGGAGTTCCGCTACCGCAGTCCGGTGATCGGCCCGGAGGATGTTTTGTTCGTCATCAGCCAGAGCGGCGAGACCGCCGACACACTGGGCGCCCTGCGCGAGGCCAAGCAGAAGGGGGCGGCCGCCCTGGGAATAGTGAACGTGGTGGGCAGCACCATTCCCCGGGAGACCGAAGCCGGGATATACATCCACGCCGGTCCGGAGATCGGGGTGGCATCCACCAAGGCCTTTACCTCGCAGATCGCGGGCTTGGCGCTGATCTCCATCATGCTGGCCCGCCGCAAGGGCATGGGTCAGACCCGTGGCAGGGTGCTGGCCGGAGAGCTGGCCACCATCCCGGAGAAGGTCAAAAAGGTGCTGGAGCTGGACCAGCAGATAAAACAGCTGGCCGAAGAGTTCAAGAACGTCCGCAACTTTTTGTATCTGGGCCGGGGCAGCAATTTCCCGACGGCCTTGGAAGGGGCGCTTAAGTTAAAGGAGATCTCCTACGTCCACGCCGAGGGCTACCCCGCGGCCGAGATGAAGCACGGGCCGATAGCATTGATAGACGAGAACATGCCGGTGGTGGTCGTGGCCCCCAAGGACGCCTTGTACAGCAAGGTCATCAGCAACATCCAGGAGGTGCGGGCCCGCAAGGGCCGGGTGATAGCCATAGCCAACGAGGACGACCACGAGATAGACAGCCTGGCCGAGTTCGTGATCCGGGTGCCCCGGACGGTCAGCTACTTCGGGCCGATAGTCAACGTGGTGCCGCTGCAGCTGCTGGCTTATCATATGGCGGTGGCCCGGGGGTGCAATGTGGATCAGCCGAGGAATTTGGCCAAGAGTGTGACAGTGGAATAAAATTGAAGACCCCGCTTATTGCGGGGTCTTCATCACTTTATATATGTAAATTTGTAAAACAATGAAACATAAAAACGATTCTGATACCAATGCCGAGCAGAAGATAGATTTTAATACCCAGAAATTCAAGCAATTGCTTGAAGAAATGGTTAAAAATGCTGGCCCCAATACAATTTTTTTCTCTTTAATTATGGCAGATCCACAAATAATTGAAAAGTTGGAAAGAGAAAACAGCGAATTGATAGTTAGGACACCACGAAAGCCCATTAAAGAAATGTTAATTGATACATTTGATCAACGGAAAGAAGTCGCTTTAGAACTGGTTGATAAAATACCACCCGTATTAGATAATTCAAGGCCATCAATACAAACAATTATATGATGAAATTAAGGAATGTGTACTTTTTGGCTTAAAGGGTGCAGCAATTACATTATGTGGGATATTAGTTGAATATGTTTTGAAGTATGTAACTTACCATTGGGATATACAAGAAAGGACTGTTGTCTTTGATCCGGAAAAGTGGGACAGTATCGTTGAAAAAACACAATTTGGTGGGGCAATTACTAATGCAAATATACTGGGTATAATAAGTGAAGATGAAACTAAAACGCTTACACTATTCAAGGATGAAGTAAGAAACCCTTACAGTCATTATAATATTAGAAAACTTGTGAAAGATTTTTCTTTGGCGCATCCAAGAATTGATGGCAAATAAAAGAGACGTTAGAAAATGTAGAAACCGTTGCTAGTGAAGATCCCGCGTTTTTCCCCTATGTTAAAAAATACCGTGACAATATGTTCTTGTCACAAATATATAGCGATGCATATCATAATTCAAGAGTATTACTTGCAAGGCTTGATGCCCGCTGGAATATAAAAAAGACATAAAATGAGCGGTGCACACTAATTCAAACAGGAAACAAGATAATAAAGGTAGCATATGGGGTTTTTAATAATTATTGCGATATGCTCTTTAATTGGTTTTATTATTTGGGTGACTGAGCAACATTCCAGGGCAAAAAAATATTTAGAGTTGAAGCCAAGATTAGATAATTTGGATACGTTAATATCTAATCATAATAAAGATGTCGAAAAACACAAAAACGATATAAAAAGAGAACGCGAAGATATTGATTTAATGGTGAAACAAAAATCAATGGGTTTCCCATGGTTGGCTGAAGCTTTTGCGGAATATTATCAATTACTAGATAAGCAAAGACAAGATTATCTATTTAATAAAAGCCATCCTGCGTACTCTTCCGCAGAAGTTGTCAAAGAAATTAAGAAGGAAAAAAGAGAGCTACTTAAATCAAATAAATTAATTGGTTATAAAATCAATTATTATGAAAAATTATTTCCATGGTTGACAGAATTAATTGCTGAAAACGAAGGTGAAGATATACCTGTAAGAATGAGTGAGGATGCCACTGACAATAACGATATTGACGATAGAACCAAAAACTATTTGACCCCAGAAGAATATACAAAATTACCATCAGTAGTCAGAAATCAAAAAGCATTAGACAGGTACTTATCAAACAGGCATAAATCAAAATGGGCGATTGGCAGAGATTACGAAATGTATGTTGGCCATTTATATGATCAGAGAGGGTATTCAATTGAGTATAAAGGCATAATTGATGGGTTTGATGATTTGGGTAGAGATGTTATAGCCACGAAAAACGGAGAAGTCTGTATTGTACAATGTAAATATTGGGCAAAGTATAAAGAAATTCATGAAAAACATATTTTTCAACTCTTTGGCACAACGATGGAATACTGGATTAATAATTTCAAAATATCAGAAAAGCCAAAAACCTTTGAAGAGTTCGCAAAATATTTAAATGAAGATAAACTTAGACCTATATTTTTTACGTCAACGGCGTTATCAAACAAAGCAAAAGAAATGGCCAAAGTATTAAGTATCGAAATTATTGAAAATAAACCTATAGGAGAGTTCCCAAGGATTAAATGTAATATTTCCGGTAAAGACAGAGAGAAAATATATCATCTACCTTTTGATCAACAATATGACAGAACAATTATTGACAAGAATAAAGGTGAGTTTTATGCTGTCACTGTTAAAGAGGCTGAGGATGCAGGCTTTAGGAGAGCATTTAAGCATAGATTTTAATATAAAGGAACCACATTTCTGTCTTAAGGAAGGTCATTCCACTCGTAAGGAAGGGCCTTCTTTGCTTAAGGAGGCCTCGTCATCGTCTAAGGAACCGCATTCCAGTCTTAAGGAGGCTCATTCCACTCGTAAGGAAGAGCCTTCTTTGCTTAAGGAGGCTTTGTCATCGTCTAAGGGAGCACATTCCAGTCTTAAGGAACCGTATTTCATCCGTAAGGAAGCATATATAACCTCGAAGGAACCATATTCCACCCGTAAGGAAGCACATTCTTCGTGGAAGGGAGCTCATTCCACCCGGAAGGAAGCATTATCATCGTGGAAGTAAGGGCATTCCACCTGGAAGGAAGCATATTCCACCCGGAAGGAAGCACTATCATCGTGGAAGGGAGCACATTCCACCTGGAAGGAAGCACTATCATCGTGGAAGGGAGCACATTCCACCCGGAAGGAAGCACTATCATCGTGGAAGGAAGCTCACGTAAGCTGGAAGGAAGCCTTTGCATCGTGGAAGGAAGGGCATTCCACCCGGAAGGAAGCACTTTCATCACGGTAGGAAGCTAATTCTTCATGGTAGGAAGCGTTTTCCAGTTGGTAGGAGGCGTATTTTGGCACAAAATATGAGATCTGTAGGGGTAAGGGACCAGCCCCAGGCTTCGGACCGCCCCCTAATCCCCCTCCCGGTAGGAGGGGGAGGCTTGATTTCCCTCCCCTTGCGGGGGAGGGGCAGGGGTGGGGTCAATTTGTTTTACATTGACACTTAATATCTCTTATGCTACAATAATTTCTTAACAAAACTCCCTCGCCTAATGCGTTAGGAGAGGGTCGGGGTGAGGTCAAAAACAATGAACCAGTTCAAACTCGAATCCACCTACAAACCCACCGGGGACCAGCCCCAGGCCATCCAGCAACTGCTGGAAGGCATCAACGCCGGGGTCAAGGACCAGGTGCTGCTGGGCGTTACCGGCAGCGGCAAGACCTTTGCCATGGCCAACGTCATCGCAAAACTCAACCGGCCCACTTTGATCATCTCCCACAACAAGACCCTGGCCGCCCAGCTTTACGGCGAGTTCAAGGGCTTCTTTCCCCACAACGCGGTGGAATACTTCATCTCCTATTACGACTACTACCAGCCCGAGGCCTACATCCCGTCCAGCGACACCTACATCGAGAAGGACGCCTCCAAGAACGACGACATCGACCGCTTAAGGCTCAAGTCCACCGCGGCCCTGCTGGAACGGAGGGACGTGATCATAGTGGCCTCGGTCTCCTGCATCTACTCCCTGGGCTCGCCCGACGAGTGGAAGGAGTATGTACTTCTGCTGGAACTGGGGCAGAAGGCCGACCGGGAGGAGATAATGAAACAGCTGGTCCGCATCCAGTACTCCCGCAACGACGTGGCCTTCGAGCGGGCCACTTTCAGGGTTCGCGGCAACTTCATCGAGGTCCATCCCGGCGACGAGAACATCGGAATCCGGATAGAGCTGGACGACGAGAAGGTGGTAAAGCTTTCCCAGTTCGACCCCCTGACCGGCACGGTGATGGAATCGCGGGACCGGGTGGCGATATATCCCACCAAGCATTTCGTGGTCTCCCCGCCCCGGCTGGAGACGGCCTTCCAGAGCATAGAAGAGGAGCTCAAGTGGCGGGTGGCCGATCTGACCAACAACGGAAAACTGCTGGAGGCCCAGCGCATCCAGCAGCGCACCAAGTACGACCTGGAGCTGATCAAGGAGCTGGGCTACTGTTCCGGCATCGAGAACTATTCCCGCTATCTCTCCGGGCGCAAGGAGGGCGAGCGGCCCTTCTGTCTGCTGGATTTCTTTCCCAAGGACTATCTGCTGATTGTTGACGAGTCCCATGTCACCCTGCCCCAGATCGGCGGGATGTACGCCGGGGACCGCTCCCGCAAGGAGACTTTGGTGGAATTCGGCTTCCGCCTGCCCTCGGCCATGGACAACCGGCCCTTAAGATTCCCGGAGTTCGAGTCCATGGTCAACCAGGTCATCTATACTTCCGCCACACCGGCCGACTACGAGATGGAACGCTCCAAGGGCCATGTGGTGGAGCAGATAATCCGTCCCACCGGATTGGTGGACCCCGAGGTGGAGGTGAAACCCATAGCCGGGCAGATAGACGATCTGTTGGAGCAGATCCGCCAGCGGGTGGAGCGGAAGGAGCGGGTGCTGGTCACGACGTTGACCAAGAAGATGTCCGAGGACCTTTCGGAATATCTTGACCAGGCCGGGGTCCGGGTGCGCTACATGCATTCGGAGATTGATGCCATCGAGCGGGTGGAGATCCTGCGCGGCCTGCGCCTGGGCGAGTTCGATGTCCTGGTCGGCATCAACCTTCTGCGCGAGGGCCTGGACCTGCCGGAGGTTTCCCTGGTCGCCATCCTGGACGCCGACAAGGAGGGCTTTCTGCGCTCCCACCGGGCGCTGATCCAGGTCTCGGGCCGGGCGGCCCGCCACGTCCAGGGCAAGGTCATCATGTACGCCGACCGTATCACAGACTCCATGAAAAAAGCGCTGGACGAGATGAACCGCCGCCGCACCGTCCAGCTGGCCTATAATAAGAAGCACGGCATCACGCCGCTGTCCATCATCAAGTCCATAGAAGAGGTGATGCTGGCCACTTCAGTGGCCGACTCCAAACAGCAGGTGGTCAAGGACGAGCTGGCGGCCTACAAGGTCTCCGGGCTGTCAAATGAAGAGATCATGGCCCAGCTGGAGAGGGTGATGTTCGAGGCGGCCGCGGCCATGGACTTTGAGCGGGCGGCGGTGGTCAGGGACCAGATCAAGGAACTGAAGGGGGACGAGGCTCCGGGAAAACCCAAGCGGACGGGGGGGATCAAGGCCCCCGCTTCCTTCGGGGCAGGCAAACCGGACTTCGGGGTGAAGAATGTCCGAAGCAGCAAGAGGAAACCAAAATAATTACCGGAACGCAGATATACGCTGATTGGAATCGATCAACGCAGCTATATAAATATCATTTATATTAGGAATCCATGAAACCATGAACAATTAACTGTGAAAACCTTATCGATTCCTGCGTTCCTGGTTTCCTTATAGAATAAATTCATTTGTATTCGTCCATTGTGTAATTAATTAAGTGCTCTGGTTCATATTTAAAAAACGATCTGCGTTTATCAGCGTCCCGAAATTAAAACAAAATACTGATAGGAACAAAATGCTAAACGCCCACCAGATCCTCAAAGAGCTCAACTTCGAGCGGCTGGCCGGATCGGCCAACGAAACCAAGGCCGTCAAGATCATCACCAAATACCTCGGCCAGCTTAAGGTCAAGCACCAACTGGAGCCTTTCAAGCTCCACGCCTTCGACACCGGCACCGCCTCCATAACCTGCGGGGGAAAAACATTCAAGGCCCATCCCTTTGGCCTGACAAAAAGCCAGATCATCAGCGGCGAGCTGGTCTATCTGGAAGACCTGGAGGTCTTGACCAACGACCGGGGTTCTTACCAGGACAAGATCATCCTGACCTATTCCTACGGCCGCAAGCTGGCGGAGGCCATCAAAAGGTCCGGCGCCAAGGCCCTGATAGACATCGGCAGTCCCCAGCGGGAGGCTCCCAGCTGGTCGTACCGCCAAAAGAACTATGAAGAGGGATACATTCCCTCGGCCACAGTCTCTTACGAGGATGGAGCAAAACTGGCCAGCCTGTCCGGTAAAAAAGCGACCCTTAAAATAAAGCAGACCGTCTCCCGTCGCACCGCCCGCAACATAGTCGTGGACATCAAGGGCAGCGGCGCCGACCGCACTTTGACCCTGGCGGTGGGGCATTACGACAGCGTGGCCCGCTCCCCCGGCTCCTGCGACAACGGGGGCGGAGTGGTGTCCCTGCTCAAGGTCGTGGAACACTTTGCCCAACACCGCCCGGCCCGCGACCTGCGGGTGATATTTTTCTCCGGTGAGGAGATGGGTTTGAGGGGCAGTTTTTCATACGTGGAAAAACATAAGAAGGAGATCTCGGAACGGGCCGGGCTGGTGGTCAATATCGACGTGGGCGGCGACGACCTGGGGCTGAATCACTTCGAAGTTTTGGGCACCACCCAGCTGCAGGGCTATGTCTGCGGCATCACCCGGGAGATCGGCCACTATTTCCGCAGCGGGGTGGACATCTACTCCAGCGACTGCATGCCGTTCTCGGTCTACGAGGTGCCCTCGGTCAACATCTCCCGGGAGGGCGGGCAAAGCTCGTTCAACATCCACACCCCGGGGGATACGGTGGAATACACCTCGGCCCGAGGCCTGCAGCCCACCATCGAGGCCGGGATCAATCTGCTGGACCGGGCGCTCAATGCCAAAATATATCCGGTGAACAGGGAGATAGACAAGTCGCTGAAAGACAAGATAGAGAAATACCTGTGGAACACTTTACAGAAACCGCCGGAACTTAAATGGACTCCGGAGTATAAGAAGTAACTAACAGTTGTAAGCTGTCAGCTATAAGCTATAAGCCGCAGACTGGAGTTCATCTACTTGATAAATGGAACCATTCATAATCAAAAGGAGGAGTCAGGATCATGAGAAAGATTCTTTTAACGATTGGAATGGCGTTGACCGTCACGATCCTATGGCCAAACCTGACCTATTCCATGCCTGCCTTGGACGGCAAGGGACCGGAGCCGCGAATGACCAAGAGCGGGACACTGCTTAACCAGCCCAATCCCAGGACCAAGGGCCAGAAGATCTCCGGCAGTTGGAAGGCCCTGATCATTTTGATTGACTTTCCCGATTACCGCTGGGACCACCAGGCCGATATTAATTTTGTCAACGACAGTCTGTATTACACTTCAGATCATTTCGATAGCCTGGCTAACAGCCTGGGCACTTTCCGGCATCCCGAATGCGTCAGCAACGTCACCGGCAGCATCAGGGATTTTTATATCGAAAATTCCTACGGCCAGTTCGATGTGATCTCCACCATAGCCGGTTGGTACACTTCGATCAATAATTTCAGCTACTATTCCGACTACACCGGGGCCAATGCCTATCTGCTGGTGGAAGAAGCCGTGGCCGCCGCCGATCCTTACGTGGATTTTTCTGATTACGACAACGACGGCGATGGCTGGGTAGACGCCCTGTACGTGGTCCACGCCGGGCCGGGGGCCGAAGCCCTGCCGGAGGATGTGCGCGACGATTACATCTGGTCGCATGCCGGATGGATAGAAACACAGTTGCATGATGGAGTTTACGTCGAGGGTTATTCCACCGAACCCGAGAATGGAGGGACCGGGGTTTTTTGTCATGAGTTCGGCCATGTGCTGGGTCTGCCCGACCTCTACGACTATACTTATCTTTCCAGCGGAGTGGGGGAGTGGTGCTGCATGGCCGGAGGCAGCTGGGGCCACCGCGATTCGGCCGATCTCCGGGGAACAGCCCCCACCCACTTCTCCGCCTGGTGCAAACAGGAACTGGGGTGGATGGTCCCGGTCAATCTAACTCACAACCAGATGGGCTTGACCATCCCGCCGGCGGAGCAAAGCCCGGTCGCATACCGGCTCTGGGACAACGGCGATTCCACCGGCAGTCAGTACTTCCTGGTGGAGAACCGCCAGAATATAGGATTTGACAGCGGCTTTACCCGCCGGCAGCTGAATTACGGCTTGCCCCGGGGCCACGGCCTTCTGATCTGGCATGTGGACGAAAACCAGTACTATAATTACATGTGGAATGACGACCGGACCCACAAGATGGTGGACCTGGAGGAATCCAGTCCGGTGAATGTCAATGGTTTTTACCTGGAGCACCTGGATACGGTGCGAACCCAGCCGATAGATAAATACTTATACAATGGGAACCGGGGCGATGACGGCGATCCCTGGCCGGGTTACTGGACGAACGCGCTCGATTCCGTGTTGTATAGCGGAAACCGGGATAAATGCGACTTCAACCAGTTTTCCATTCCCTCGTCCAAGACTTATGCTGGAACCAACACCCTGGCGGGGGCGGAGAACATAACCGAGAACGGGACCAGCATCACGGCCGATCTTTTTGTGACCATTGATGCCTCTGTCGCTTTTCCCGGTTTGGGGGACAGCCTGGCCCAATCGGAAAACGTGAATATAATCTGGCATTCATCGGCGGCCGGCGGCATTCTCTGCGACAGTCTTTATTTCAGCGCTGACAGCGGCAGCACCTGGAGTCTGACTGGTTATTCAAATACCGGCGATACCATGCTGTCCTGGGTCGTCCCATCGGTTAGCTCCGGACGCTGTTTCATCAAGGTGGTAACCCGGACCAACGCCGGTGGCAAGGTCAGCCATTTAAGCGGCAAATTCGCCGTAGGCCTGACCGGGGTGGAAGTGGATCCGATGGCAAACCTTAAGGATTTGAAATATCGTCTGCTGCCAGCCCAGCCCAACCCTTCTTCCAACGGCATCGTTACCGTGTCCTTTGAAATGCCCAGAGCCCAGCGGGCGGACCTGACGGTCTACAATATCCTGGGACAGCCGGTCAAAGTGCTGGCCGCCGGTTTCTACCGGGCCGGGCGTCATGACATCATGTGGGACGGCAGGGACGAGCGGGGCGTCAAATCGGCGCCGGGCATATACCTGTACCAATTAAAAACGGCGGACTTCAATAAGATCAACAAGATAATCATCGTCAAATAGCCTTGGAATGAAAAGCATGAAGCTCAATCTGAAAAAAGTAACCCCCCTGATCAAGCTGGCCCTCAAGGAGGACATCGGCAAGGGCGACATCACCACCGGCTGCACCGTGCCGGAAGAGGCTCAGGGATTGGCCCTGATCCTGAACAAGCAGGAGGGCGTGCTGGCCGGGATAGACATCTGCAAACAGGTGTTTCTGATGGTGGACAAGGACCTGCAGATGGAAGCTCCCCTGCCCGACGGCACTCGGCTGGAATACGGACAGGTGGTGCTGACCATCCAGGGCCGGACACAAAGCATCCTTACGGCCGAGCGCACCGCCCTGAACTTTTTACAGCATCTCTCCGGGGTGGCCACCGCCGCTAATCATTTTGTCAAAGCCGTGGAAGGCACCCGGGCCAAGATACTGGACACCCGCAAGACCATTCCCGGCCTGCGCTATCTGGAAAAGTACGCGGTGGCCTGCGGCGGCGGCCAGAACCACCGGATGGGACTGTACGACATGGTGCTGATCAAGGACAACCACATCGAAGCGGCCGGCGGCCCGGCCGCGGCCATTGAACTGGTCAGGCAGAAGAACAAAAAGGTGAAGATAGAGATCGAGGTCCAAAGCCTGGCCCAGCTGGAGGAGGCGGCCGCACTGGAGCCGGACGTCATCATGCTGGACAACATGAAGCCGGAGATGATGACCGAGGCCTGCCGGATGGTCTTTTCGATGCCGGTCCGGGACGAGGGGAAGCTCAAGCTGGAGGCTTCGGGGAATGTCAGTCTGGAAACTGTCCGTCAGATCGCCGAGTGCGGGGTGGATTATGTTTCTGTCGGCGCCATCACCCATTCGGCCCCGGCCTTGGATTTTTCCTTGGGATTGAAGTCATTGGGCTGATTCCAAAAATAAATGACGGTCTTTTACCATAAAGCGGTGCACTGAGCCTGCCAAAGTGACACCAAGACACAAATCTGTATATCCTTATTCGCTAATTGTATTTGTGCCATTATGTGCATTTTGTGGCAAAATACGTACTGATTCCCAAAGGCGGTTTTTCCTTGAATTGTCAATGCTTTTAGGTTATTATTACATCATGCATATATTAGAAATAGACTACATAAAACAAAACCTCAAGACCTCCGGCTTCGGCCAGAAGCTTTATTACTTTGAAAAGCTGGGATCCACCAGTGATCAGCTGAAGGAACTGGCGGCGGGCACCGTGCCGGACGGCACCATCGTCATCGCCGAAGAACAGAAGGCCGGGCGCGGGCGGTCCGGGAATTCCTGGTATTCGCCGCCGGGAGTGGGGCTGTATTTTTCATTACTGCTCCGTCCCAAAACCAATCCCATCAAAATGCAGGGGCTGACTTTGGCCCTGGGTTGTTCGGCCGCTAAAACACTCGAAGCGGCAGCCGGGATTCCGGTGGAGATAAAGTGGCCCAACGACCTCTACTGCAAGGGCCGCAAGCTGGGCGGGATACTTTCAGAGTCCGGGCTTAAGGCCGGACTGGTGGACAACGTGGTGATAGGAATGGGATTCAACCTGAACAACCAGATGCTTCCCCTGGAACTTTGCGAAACCGCCACCTCGCTGGAGCTGGAATCTGGCAAGCATATCTTTCGGGAGGACCTGCTGATAGCCCTGTTGACGAACCTGGAAAAAGATTATCAGAGATTTATGGAACAGGGTTTTTCGGCCTTCACCGGGGAACTTAAGCCCAGGTTCTTCCTTAATCAGAAATGGGTGTTGGTCTCCGGCGATGACGGACAGTTCCAGAAGGGCGTGGTCACCGGGTTTGACGCCCAGGGGGCCCTGCTGTTGCTGGACCAGGCTGGCCAGACCATCTGCTGCAGTTCCGGCACGGTGGCGGAGATCGGCTGATCATGCGGCTGCTGATAGACATCGGCAACAGCAAGCTGGGGCTGGCGGTTTTTTCCAAGAACAAATGCGTCCGTCAGGCCAGGCTGGAACATGGCGGCCAGCCGGACTACGGCCAGGTATACAACTTCCTGGACAAGTCCATGGGCGTCAAGTCTATCAAGTCAGCCGCCATCTGCTCGGTGGTCCCGGAAATTACCCTGCATGCCGAGACGGCTGTCAAACAACTGCTGGACATAAACGCCCTGGTGGTTGACTCTTCAACTTTAATAAATTTCAAGACCCTATACCGCCTGCCCCGGCAACTGGGATGCGACCGGATGGTCTGCTCTTACGCCGCCGCCAGGCTTTACGGAAAGCCGGTGATAGTGGTGGATATCGGCACCGCCATCACCTGGGACGCGGTGGATCCTTCGGGCCGGCATCTGGGCGGGGCCATTGCTCCCGGGCCTTTGACCATGGCCAGAGCCTTGAATGATAAGACAGCGCTGCTGCCGTTAATCCCCATAAAACGGCCCAAGGCGGGTCTCGGACGCGATACCGCCGGGGCGATAGAATCCGGGCTTTACTGGGGAACCATCGGGATGGTGAAGGAACTTGTCGCTGTCATCTCCGCCAAAATGAAGGGGCGGCCTAAAATAGTTATCACCGGTGGCCTGGCCACAATGGCCGGGCCGCACATTGAAAATTCAATAACCGACCAACTGCTGATCTACCAGGGATTGAACTTGGTTCTGCAGGATAAGGAAAGGGAGATGAATTTTGCAAAATAATTGTAAACACTGATAACCAAAGACATACTCTTCCTAAATATCAGGAGGATCAACCATGACCCGCGTACAAGCCACTGCAGAAATATTCTTCACTGCCTTTAAAGCCCTACCCAAGAAGGAGCAAGATGTATTTCTGTCCAAGCTATTTTCAGATAACAAGACCAGGGAAGACCTGATAGACCTGGCTCTTTATTCCAGACGGCGGAATGAGCCGTCCCGTCCGTTGCAGGCATATATCCAGGAGAGAAAGGCCAGGTATGGCGGCAAGGTATGACCTGCTGATAAAACGGTCCGCAGAGAAGGATCTCAAACAATTGGGTGACGCCGATCATGACAGGATTGTTAAACGCCTTCTAATTTTAGTTGATAACCCAAGGCCTGTTGGTTCCGTAAAACTGACCGGGCATGACGTCCATCGCTTGCGCATCGGCAACTATCGCGCCCTCTATACAGTTGACGACCAGGCCAGAACCATAGAAATCATATCGGTGGGACACCGGAAAGAGATATACCGGTAACTTTGAAAAACAAAGCAGGCTTGCGGCTGGCTTACATTCGTACCCGCCGGGGCAAGCGTGACCTGCCCTGAAGGGGCTGGGAAAAATAGACTGAGGCTTCAGCCGCAGGCTACAACGGAATGGTAATTTCCGCCCTGCCACGCCCCGCCGAAGGCGAGGCTCCGCTTTTAGCGGGGCCGTGGGAGGGGGCGGAGGGTATGACGAACGTTACATTTGGGATTAGGTTCCCTGCGGCCCTTCAGGGCGCTTGACGGGGGTACATCTGATACGGATTCGGCTGGCTCACCGCAAGCCGTTGGCTGAAGCCACCGGCTTGACACCTGCACGCTTTCAGAGTGAACACCACAAGTTTGTTACCGCTGCGGCGGACAAACCAACACTTTTTGGAAAACAAGAAAGGCAAATTTCACATGGCCATAGATATCATCATAAATGCCACCGACCGCGAGATGCGGATAGCCGTATTGGAGGACGAAGGCAAGCTCTCCGAATTTTGGGTGGAGCGCCCCCAGGAAACCCTTTCGGTGGGGGACATCTACAAGGGGGTGGTGGAAAAGGTGCTGCCGGGGCTGAACGCCGCCTTCGTCAACATCGGGACCTACAAAAGCGGTTTTCTGTCCCTGGATGACGCTATCTTTGACCTGAGCGACCTGGCGGATGATGAAACCGGGGCCAAGCCCGCCTTTAAACCGCAGAAAGCCGCCCTGAAGGCCGGGCAGGAGATCATGGTCCAGATCTCAAAGGAGCCGCTGGGCAGCAAGGGACCCCGGCTGACATCCTATGTCTCCTTTCCCGGTCGCTTCTGCGTGCTGATCCCCAACCAGGGCGGCATCGGCATCTCCCGCAAGATAGAGAACCGGGAGGAGCGCTCCCGGCTGCGCAAGGCCCTCCAGCCGTCGTTGCCCAAGGGATCAGGCCTGATAGTCCGGACCGCCGCGGTGGGGGCGGATCAAAAGGTTTTGGACCGCGACGTCAAAGAACTGGTCAAGGATTGGCAGCAGGTGCAAAAGCAATATGTCAGGGCTAAAGCGCCCTTCCGGGTACACGCCCAGCCGCCTTTCATCATCAGCCTGCTCAACGACCTGGCTTCCTACGACATCCACAGCATAGTGACCGACCACAAGAACACATTCAACCAGATCGCCGGCCACCTGAAGGGGGCTGATGAGGGGCTTAAGAAAAAACTGCTGTGGTACCGGGAGGAACTGCCTTTGTTCGAGGCTTACCAAGTGGAGACCCAGGTAGAGAAAGCCCTGAACCGCCGGATCTGGCTTAAGAGTGGTGGCTACATTGCCATCGACCAGACCGAGGCCCTGACCGCGGTGGATGTCAACTCCGGAAAGTTCACCGGCAAGAAAGACGCCGAGGCCATGGTGCTGAAGGTCAACCTGGAGGCGGCCCAGGAGATAGCCCGCCAGGTGCGCTTAAGGGACATCGGCGGCATCATCGTGGTGGATTTCATAGACATGAAATACTCCCAGCACCGCAACCGGGTGCTGCAGGAATTCACCCTGGCGGTCAAGGCCGACCGCTCCAAACCCAACGTCTACGCCATCTCCCCGCTGGGCTTGGTGGAGATGAGCCGCAAGCGGATCAAGCCCAGCCTGTGGCAGTCTTTGACTGAGACCTGTCCGGCCTGCCAGGGAGCTGGCAGGATCTTCACCGCCTACACCAGCGCCCAGATGCTGGAACGCAAGATGCTCTCGATGAAACCGGACATGAAGCGGCGCAGGCTGGCCATCAAGGCCGGGAACCTGCTTTTCGATTATCTCTCCGGCCCCGGACAGGCCATCCTCAAGGCCCTTAACCGGGAGCTGAAGACGGAGCTGAGGATCTCCTCCGACCGTAAGATGCCGGTCAATTCCTTCAAGATCATAAACCTGGAGGACGAACAGGAGATAGTCTGATCCCTGCAGGTCAAAGGTGAATATAAAAAAGCGAGAGTTTTCTCTCGCTTTTTTGTTGACAGAATGTTTGATTTTACTGCATTTTTGATTAAGCCGATATTTAGTATTGACAGCCGGTTAAGTTTGTTATAAAATGTTAGACTTACACGGTTTAAACGATAGTTTGGACTCAATCTTAGGTCCTGAAAATGCCGGGATGGTGAAATTGGTAGACACGTACGTTTGAGGTGCGTATGGCGCAAGCCTTGTGGGTTCAACTCCCACTCCCGGCACCAGACAGGTTTCTTGGCAGTAACCAGACCATGGTGGGCACCATTATTTTTCCTTGCCTGACAGAAGTCCACCGGCCTGCTTGCCCCGCCCAGGCGGTGGTCCGCCGAAGCAAAGCGGAGGTTGAAGCTTTAGCCCAGGCGGACACCATTCTGTAAACGCCGGAAAGAAAAACTTTCTGCAATTTTGTTTCTCATAATTACAAATGAAAGGCTTTGAGCTATGGTGTTTGTCAAACAAATTTTTGACCAGCATTGCACCCACCAGCTTTTAAAGCTGTCCATCAATGCCTTCAATCAGGGTGATTACCAAACGGCCATAGACCATCTTACCGTGATCCACAACCACGAAAACTCGGTGGGGAAACGGTGCAGCGAGGTGGTCATTTTTTATTTGATAGAATCCCATACCGCTTTGGGGAAGATTTACTGGCATTTGGGCAGTCTGGAGGACGCCATAGAAGAATATCATAATGCCTTAGGCCTGGCCCCCAGATATGCCGATCTGTATTTTACCCTGGCCAAAATATATTCCGAACATAAAGAACCGGCCAAGGCCCGCCAGGCTCTGGAACAGGCTTTGTCGATCAATCCCAATTACAATGAAGCCAAGCTGAACCTGGCTTTTTTGGAAGCTCAATCCGGGAACAACAAGAGGGCTTTGGATATATTTTGCGGGTTGGCTCAAACCGACAGTTTTTACGATCAGGTAATGTACGATAAAGCCCTTGAGGCTTCTTCCAAATCCGATTTCCGGGCGGCCTTCAAACTGTTTGCCCAGGCTTTCCGGGTAACGCCCGACCGGGCCCGCTCGCTTTGCGCCATGGGGCAGGACGCCCACCGGGAATGCCGCTATGATGAAGCCATCAAATATTACAATCAGGCCAAGAAATTACAACCCAAATATGCCGATGTCTACAACCTTTTAGGCGTCAGCCTGGCCCAAAAAGGACTGAACAAGCAAGCCGTCGTCCAGTTTCAGAAGGCAGTAAAATTAGCCCCGCGCTTCAGCCGGGCCTGGCTTAACCTGGCTTATGCCTGGAATCAATTGGGACAGGTGGCTAAGACAAAAACTGCGCTGGCCAGGGTGCTGGTCATAGATCCCAACAATCGGCTGGCAAACCAACTGAGCATAAAGTTAAAGCCTTCATCTGTTCGCAAAGGAGGTCAAGCCAATGGCCGAAGCTAGGGATTATTACGGTATCTTAGGCGTCGACCGGATGGCAGGCGAATCCGAAATCAAGACGGCCTACCGCAAGCTGGCATTAAAATATCATCCCGACCGGAATCCCGGTGAATCCCGGGCCGGGCTGGCCAGCACTTCGTTTCAGTCAGTCAACGAGGCCTATCACACCCTGATCGACAAGGAAAAAAGAGCCAAGTATAACAAAGCGCTTTCTGAAAAGGCCGCCGGGGTGGAGGGGGCTACGGTCCAGTCCAATCAGGCCGAGATGTCCTACCGCTACGGACTGGATGCCTATAAAACTTCGCAGTTCAAACGGGCGGTGGAATATTTTCGGGTGGCGGTAAAACTAAATCCAAAAAAAGCCATCTATTTCAACCGGCTGGGACTGTCCATCATCAAAGCCAACGGGCCGCTGGAGGAAGCCAAGGTCAGTTGCGAACGGGCCATCCAGATCGAGATGTACAACCCGGAACACTACCTGAGTCTGGGGATAGTTTTTCAGACCGCTGGCATGAATGACAAGGCCCGGGACCAGTTCAAGGAAGCCCTGAAGTGGGATCCCAAGAACATCCAGGCTCAGAAAAGGCTGGAGATGGTGGGCAAGGGAGGCAAAGGTTTTCTGGGTGGTCTTTTTGGTAAAAAATGATCTGCGTTATTAAGCATCCTATAAGAGGACAGTGATATAAAAAAATAGAAATCCTGGGAATCCTTTTAAATTTATTCCGGTTATTTTATTGCCTGAACCTTACTGCAAAGTTCAAATGGTTAATTTTAAAAACAAAGTTTTGAGGTGAGCATATGGATTCGGCCAGCAGCAATTACGAAAAACTGTTAAAGGAACTGACCGACTTTATTCCCGGGGCAGTCTCGGCCAGCTTGACCGGCATCGACGGGATAGGCATCGCCTTTTATAACATCGATCCGGCCTTCGATCCCACTTTGGCCGATGCCGAATTTGCCACCATGTTAGCCACCGCCAATCGGGCAGCCCAGAACCTGACAGTGGGAAACATTTCCGAACTTATCTTTTCCACCGATAAAATCACCATCCTTCTCAAAATGGTGGGGACTGAGTTTTATCTGGAGGTGGGTCTTCAGTCAGGGATGGGGAATATAGGCATGGCCCGGTTGCAGATGCGAAGGGCGTCCGAAGCCTTCGTCAAGGTGCTGTATTAATCCTTAAGCAAATATTGGAGTTGAAAAATTGTCAAACCACGAGCACAATAGCCCCGATCAGGCCGGTCAGGTAATAGAAAGCATTGCTCAAAGAGAGCAGGAGCTGCAGGGTTTACTGAACAGGGCTCAGACGGAAGCCGAAAGGATATTGAACGAAGCCAGAACCCAGGCCGGGCAGTTAATAAAATCCGCCCAGCAGGATCTTTTACAGCAGGCTGGACAGCAGAAAAAGATCAGGGAGGAAAAAGGCCGGGATATCAGGGATCAAATGCTGGCCCAAGCCGGGAAAGAGGTAGCCGTTCTTGAGCAAAAAGCGCTGGCTAACCGCCCAAAGGCCGTGGAGACAATAGTGCAACAGGTACTGCCGGAGGAGCAATAGCAGCATGATCGTGGCAATGGCCAAAGCGCTGATAATCGGGCCCAAAGCTCTGCAGCCCCGGGTCATCAAAACCCTGCAGGCCATGGGCCGGGTGCATCTTTCCGGACTTAATTGGAACGAGCACAAGTTAAAGCCGTATAACCTGAGCCCCGGGCAGCAATCCCGGAAACTGTGGCTGGAGCAGGTTGGTTCGGACATTGACCAGCTTTTAGCGCTGTTGGGTTTCCGGGGAAAACCGGCCAGATCTGCGGCTCCGGACTTGGCTGGGTTGCCGGTTCTGATCGCTGAATATCAGCAAAGGACCAAGACATTGGCCCGGGAGAAAATGGAGCTGGAGGACGAGCTATTTCTGGTAGAAAGCTATCGCGGAGCCTACCGGGCCCTGGCTCCTATGATGGCCAGGTTGGAATCCAGCAAAAAGCTTAAGGCCTTCGGGTTCATAGTTAAAAGCGCGGATGTTAAAGTAATAACTGCACTTTCCCTCCAGCTGAAAAAAGCAACCTCCGGTCGTTGTGAAGTTTATAGTCATCCTTTAAACGACGGCCGGACCGCGGCCCTGGCGGCCTATCACGCTTCAGACTCCGACAAGATAAAGGGCTTCTTCGCCAAGGCCGGGATCAGCGAGTTGAAATTACCCTCTTCCCTGGAGGCCCGGCCCATGACCGAGGTGGTAGCTTTGCTGAAAGAAAAGGCATCGGCCTTGCCTAAAAGAGTGGAAGAAATCGGACGGGAGCTGGCTGAATTATCAAGTTCGTCAGGTCCCGTTTTGCTGGGATACCGGGAACTGATAACCGACGAGCTTTCCCGCTTCGGGGCCTCGGCTCAGACCGGCCAGGGAAGTTTGATCTTCGTGGTGCAGGGTTACCTGCCCCAGAACCAGGTGGAAGAATTAAAAGACCTGTTACGGAAAGAGTACCAGGACCAGGTCACCGTGCAAATAGTGGAGATAGACCAGCACCAGGCGGATAAGGTCCCGGTGATCCTCAAGAACCATAGCCTGATCAAGCCCTTTGAACTTCTGCTTTCCATCTTCAGCCCGCCCCAGTATGGCACAGTGGATCCCACACCCTTTATAGCTTTTTTCTTTCCGTTATTTTTTGGGTTCATAGTCGGCGATGCCGGTTATGGGATTTTAATGCTGATCGCTTCAATCCTGGTAATGTTCAAGCTTAAGGATAACATTCTGGCCAGATCCCTGGCGACCATCTTTATGTTCTGCGCAGTTTGGACTGCGCTTTTCGGCATTCTGTTCGGCGAACTTTTCGGGGATTTCGGCGAGCACATGCACTGGATCAAGCCGATGTCCGAAAACCTAAACCGTCTGAGCAGCGAATCCATCATGACACTTTTCAAGCTGGCGGTGCTGATCGGGGTGGTCCAGGTTTATGTAGGTTTCGGCATCATGCTTTACATCGGCATCAAGCACCGTAACCTGCACCACATTCTAGAGCCGCTGGCCTTTGCCCTAGGAGTCATCGGAGTTTTCGGAGTGTTCTTTACCATGATGATAAAAATGCTTCCGGCAGCATTAATGTGGCCCTCGATAATCCTGACCGGAGCCAGCGCGGTAACTTTGGGCATTCTGGCCGGGGTAGCCGGTCCTATTGAAATATTCGGAGCCGTGGGAAATATCCTGTCCTATGCCCGTCTTTTCGCCATCGGGCTCTCGGCGGCCTACCTGGCCTATGCCGCCAACCTGATCGGACGGACCATCGGTGGCGTGACCGGTTTCCTGGTGGCGGCCCTGGTGATCCATCCGTTGTTTTTTGCCCTCGGTTTGATCAGCCCCATCATGCAGCCCTTCCGTCTCCAGGTGGTGGAGTTCCTGACTAAATTCAAATACCACGATTATCCGGGCAAACAATATAAACCATTAAAAACAATAGGAGGTAAGTAAATGCGGAAACTTTTGGTTTTGGTACTGTTATCCTTAACCTTGCTGCCCCTGGCTTCGATCGCCCTGGCCCAGGACCACGGCGCCACTCCGGCCACCGATGCCCAGCCGGCCGCTCCGGCTGCCAACAATAACAGCATCGTGATCTGGAAAGCCCTGGGAGCCGCCCTGGCCATAGGCTTTGCAGCCTTTGCCACAGCCCTGGCCCAGAGCAAGATCGGTTCGGCCGCAGCCGGAGCCATGGCCGAGAAGCCCGAGATCGGCGGCGTGATGATCGTGCTGGAGGCTCTACCCGAGACCATTATCATCCTGGGGTTCGTGATCGCCATCATGATAGTGGGGATGAAGTAAGAATTGCTGTTGATTCTTTGACGGGCGCTGCTATATGCAGTGCCTGTCAAAGAAATCTTCTGGCCAAAATGCCCCGGGACTTAAATCTGCATACTTTACAATAAAATCAAGTATATAATCTATATGGAATCAGAACTTTTAAAACTGATAGAAAATGAGGCTCAGGCCGAACAGCAGAGGATCCTGGATGCTGCCCGGCAGGAAGCAAAGGACATCTTGGACAAAGCCCGGGCTCAGACAGTTCAGATGAAGGAGTCCCAGGAAGCCCTGCTCACGGCGGAAAACAACATTACCGCTGTCAAGGATCAAAGCGCCGCCCGTCTGGAGGCCTCAGCTTTGATCCTTTCGGCCAAGGACAAGATCATCAACGGCATCTTTGCCGAAGCGGCCCAGAAGCTTAATGCTCTGAGCGGAGCCCCGCAGAAGCAGGCCCTTAAAAACCTGATGGCCGAAGCCTGTTCCCAGTTTGGGCCCGGCATGGTGGTGACGGTGAAAAAAGAGGACCTGGCCCTGGCCCAGCAGATAGCCAAGGAACTGAAATTAGACGCCAAATTGGAAACGGACCCTCAGGTAAAAGACGGGGTGATCGTCTCCAATCCGGACAGAACCTCGGTAGTGCTGAACCGCTTTGCCGACCGGATGGCCCGGGCCAAGCCGGCTTTAACCTCGTCATTAGCGCAAATTTTGTGGGGTTGATATAATGCCGTCGGATTATGGTTACATAAACGCCAGGATCAGAGGGCAGCACAGCCATCTTTTAAAACCGGGGGCCTATGAAGAGTTGCTGGCCCTGCCCAGCTACCAGCCTCTGGAGAAATGGATGGAGACCAGCCCTTACTCCAAACAGTGGCATCTGGCCCGGGCCCGGTATCAGGGACTGGAGGCGATGGAGTGGTCTTTGGAGAAAAACTTCTGCCAGACCACCGGACTGCTTTTGAAAATAGCCGAAGGACGCCCCCGGGTTCTGATCTCCATCATTTTAAGGCGCTGGGACCTTTCCAACCTGATCGCAGTGGCCAGGGGGATACACGGCGGCTGGAGCACGGCTGAGATACTTAAAAGCGTTCTGCCGGCCGGCGGCATCAGCGAAGTGAAGCTGCAGGAACTGGCCAGCCAGCCGGATATGGCCGGCCTGACCGATACCCTGTACACCTGGGGAGATGATTTTCATCAGCCCTTTAAAAAAGCACTGGAAGAATATCAAAAGGAAAAAGACCTGGCCCCGGTGGAACTGGAACTTTACAAATATTATTATTCCTGGGTCTTTAAAAATCTGCCGCTATGGGGGGACGATCCGGCATCATTAAAAAAACTTTTCCAGCGGGAGATCGATATTTTAAATGTCAAAGCATTAAAAAGGCTTAAAGGGAAAAAAGATCTGGCGGCCGGGTCGATCCCAAAATATTTTATTCCCGGAGGAACGCTGCTTACCAAAGAAACTTTCACCAGATATTTTGACCGGAAAGAGGGCCCCAAGGTATTATCCTCGCTGAAAGGGATGCGTTATTATGGCTATTTGTCGGAAAAGGGCAGCGAGCCGAGATCCGAGGAGAACCTGGAACAGGAACATTTCAAGGAATTGTCAAAACTTTATCAGGGGAACCCGCTGGGGATAGACCTGGTGCTGGGATTCCTCTGGCAGAAATACTACGAGGTCATCAACCTTCGGCTGGTGGCCCGGGGGAAGTTTTATGGCATCTCCGGCGACCAGATCAGGGATCAGCTGTTGCTTTGGTAACCTGGGATTTCCACATTACTTTACCACGCTTGCGCGTCACCTCTTTCATCGGTGTAAACTCCGCGCTACAGCGTGCAGGCGCGGAAACACAGAACTCACGGGAACCAAATTACCTAAATATTAAAGAAATTTCCTTCTGAGTTCTTATAATTCTGGCGTTTTCGTGGCCAGCCAAAGGCGTTTAAACTATAAAAAGACAGTAAACAAACAGGTAAAAGGGTCTCATTATGAAAAAATATTGGATTCTGATCCTGGCGGCCGGACTTTCCTTGCCGGCTTTGGCCTTGGATGCTCCGGCTAACCTGAAGGTAATCGATGCGCCCAACGATGACGGCCGTTCAGTGATATTGACCTGGGACAAGGCGGCCGCCGAAACAGCCGATCCGGCTGCGTTCAAAGGCTACCGGATTCTGCGGTCAGAAACTGCCGGCGGCCCCTATGCCGAGGCGGGCTATGTTTTCCCGGGCAGCGTGGAGTTCACCGACAACACGCTCACTCCCGGTGTGCAGTACTACTATTTGATCAATGCCGTTACTTTTACCGACTCCGCCCAAACGGAGCCCATCGGGCCGGTCAGTTCCAGCGCCCAGTGGTTCAATACCGCCCGGGCCAACATCCTGATAGCCTTTCTATCTTTTACCGGGCTGATACTTCTTTACATCTACAAGGCCCGGCACGGCGCTGATCTGTTCGTGCGCCGCATCGCCGGGCTTTCGGCGGTGGATGAGGCCATCGGCAGGGCCACCGAGATGGGACGGCCCATCCTCTACCTGCCTTCGGGAGGACTCTCGGCGGTGTCCGACATCCAAACCCTGGCCAGTTTGGTGATTCTGGGCCGGGTGGCCAATAAGGCGGCCGAATATGACACCCCGCTTTTGGTCCCCTGCTCCGATCCGTTGGTGATGACCCTGGCCCAGGAGATCGTGAAATCCAGTTATATGAACGCCGGCCGGCCCGACGCCTACCGGGCGGAGAACATCCGTTATCTTACCAACGAGCAGTTCGCCTACACCGCCGGGGTGGACGGGATGATGGTCAGAGAGAAGCCGGCCGCCAATTTCATGATCGGAACTTTTTACGCCGAATCGCTGATCCTGGCCGAGACCGGTTATTCCACCGGGGCCATCCAGATCGCCGGCACCGCCATGATCTCCCAGCTGCCGTTCTTTGTAGCGGCCTGTGACTATACTTTGATCGGGGAGGAGATCTACGCCGCTTCGGCCTACCTTTCCAAGGAGCCGGTGCTTTTGGGCACCATCAAAGCTCAGGACTGGGGCAAGGCGGTGGTGATATTTTTAATTCTGGTTGGAGTGGTAATGCAGACGCTGGCCCTAAAACTTCCCCAGCTGGGATTCTTTTCCCGATGGCTGATGCCGCGGTAAATAACAAAACAAATTCATCCGGCGATATTTACAGGAGATATAAAATGAAAAAGACCGTTCCTCTGGTGATCACCTTTCTGGCAGGGTTTTACATGATCCTGTCCTTCTTCGTACCGCATCCCATAGTGGCCAATTCGGCCCAGAAGATGCAGTCCTGGGAGATAATCATAGTGGCTTTCACCCTGGTGCTGGGCATCGGGAACCTGATCTTAGTACATGCCGAAAAGATCCAGCGCCGCCGTCAGGGCTGGTTTTACAGCCTGACTTTGCTGATCTGCCTGGCAGGCATGATGGTGCTGGGTTTGTTCTGGGGCATCATGGAAGGTACGGTCTACTATTGGCTTTATGACAACGTGATGGCTCCCCTGTCAGCGGCCATGTTCTCGCTGCTGGCCTTCTTCATCGCTTCGGCGGCCTACCGGGCTTTTAGGGCCCGCAACAAGGAGGCCACGTTGCTGTTGATTGCCGCCACCATCATCATGATCGGACGGGTGCCGCTGGGGAACTGGCTCTGGCAGCATATTCCGCTTTTGGGCGCCAAGTTTCCCACCTTGCTGGACCAGGTGACCCAATGGGTAATGGAAATTCCCAATACGGCCGGCCAGAGGGGCATCAAGATCGGGGCCGCCCTGGGCGCAGTTTCCATGGCTCTGCGGATGCTTTTGGGGATAGAGCGTTCCTATCTGACCACCGGCGGCAATTAGAAGGAGGATGACAAACATGAAAACATTCTTAGAAAGACTTACCAGAATAGACCGGCGCTGGATATTTCTGGCCATGGGGCTGACCGTGGCCCTGGCTCTGGTGGTTGATGTCAAGCTGCCCATGACCGTCAGCCCGGATGTGCAGCAGGCCTATGATCTGCTGGAAAAACTGCCGGAGGGAAGTCCGGTATTGTTTTCCTGGGATTATGACCCCGGCTCCATGCCCGAACTCTATCCGCTGTCGGCCGCCATGCTGCGTCATGCCATGCGCCGGAACCTTAAAGTGGTGATGATGGGGCACTGGCCCACCGGGATTCCGCTGGTCGAAAGACAGATATCCGAGGTCATCCGGGTTGAATTTCCGGACAAGGTCTACGGACGCGATTACGTCAATCTGGGCTACAAAACCGGGATGGCGGTGCTGGTGGTGACCATGGCCAAGAGCATTGCCGATGCCTTTCCCCAGGATTATTACAGGAACCAGACCGATACCCTGGAATTGATGAAGCAGGCCAAGTCGCTTAAGGACATGGGGGCGGTGGTCTCCTTCTCGGCCGGCGACCCCGGGCTGATCATGTGGATCCAGTTCGCCTGGCAGCGTTTCGGGGTTCCGGTCACCGGGGGCTGCACCGCGGTCTCGGCTCCGGAGTTCTCGGCCTACCTGCAGTCGGGGCAGCTGATGGGTTTGATGGGCGGAATGCGGGGCGCGGCCGAATACGAGGTGCTGGTGGATCATCCGGGCGCAGCCTCTACCGGGATGTCGGCCCAAAGCCTGGCCCATTTCCTGATCGTGGGCTTCATCCTGATCGGCAACATAGCTTATTTTATGACCCGCAAAAAGGAGGACAAGTAAAATGGCGCTGTTTGGAATATGGCTGGGCGCGCTTTTGACGCTTTGCATTTACAGTTTTCTGTACAAGGATAATCCCCTGTACAAGTTTGCCGAGCACGTCTATGTGGGCATTTCGGCCGGGTACTTTGTGGCGATCGAGTTCCATAATGCGGTATTGCCCAATCTCTGGATACCGTTGACCACGGATTTTGCCCATAAATATTATTTGATAATCCCGGGAGTGATGGGACTGATGGTCTTCTTCGCCTTCTCCCGCAAATATAACTGGCTGCTGCGTTTCCCCATCTCCATGGTGGTGGGGATGGGCGCCGGGCTTTCGGTGACCGCCTTTTTGTCCACCGACGTCCTGGCCCAGACCCAGGCCACTTTGATCCCGATAAATTCCCTTAACAACTTTCTGTTGGTTTTGGGCGTGCTGGCCACTCTGGTCTATTTCTTCTTTTCGGCCGAGCATAAGGGCTTCATCGGGGCCGGGGCCAAGCTGGGGGTGTGGTATCTGATGATCGCCTTCGGGGCGGCCTTCGGGTACACGGTGATGGCCCGGATCTCGCTTTTAATAGGCCGGATGCAGTTCCTGCTGGGCGACTGGCTGCACATACTGAAATAGGGGACCACTATTTGCCACAGAGACACTGAGACACAGAGGCACTGCTTTTATTAATCATGTGTTTATCTTAGTGTGCTTTGAGGCACTTCGGCAAGCTCAGTGCCCGCTTAGTGTGAAAATAAAATTCTTAGTAAAGGTTTCATGAACCGTTTAGCCATAATAACCGACAGCGGCACGGCCACCGGGTTCCGGATGGCCGGGGCCGAGACCTTTGAGGTGAAGGACAACCGGGAGCTTCAGCAAAAGGTGCTGGAGCTGATCCAGACCGAAAGCTACGGGCTGATAGCGGTCAACGACCAGCTGGCCGGGGACCTGGGCGAGGACGTGGCCCGGGCCTTAAAGAACAAGGCTTTGCCGGTGGTGCTGCCGTTCCCGGTGCCCAAGGAAGGCCAGGTGGTAAGCGGGGAGCAGTATCTGGCGAAGTTGGTGAAGGATGCCATAGGGTTTTACGTAAAATTGAATTAATTGTATTCATAGCCCATACATTATTTATCCGCTGTAGTTTTAACGTAAGAGGAATGTATGGGCTATGAATGGGTGAATCTTATTAATGGAAATCATTGACAGCCTTAATATATCGCATATTTCGTTCCGGCACCCTAAATTAAAACAGGAGGTCTGCCATGTTGCACAAGTTATGCTTAACTGCTCTGTGCTTAGTTTTGGCAACCGTTGCGTTTGCACAAACACCGCGCAAGATCACGCTGGCTGTGATGGATCTGGCAGCTACCGGCATCTCAAAAAACGATGGTGCAATCTTGGCCGAAGCGCTACTTTCGTATTTGGTAAATACAAATTACTATGAGATTGTAGAACGCTCAAAACGGGACGAAATATTAAAGGAACAAGGCTTTGCCCTCAGCGGAGCCTGCAATGAAACGGCTTGTTTGATCGAGATCGGTAAATTTCTGGCGGTACAAAAGATGGTAGGTGGTAGCATTGGTAAGCTTGGTAATACCTGGACGGTAAACATCCGTCTGTTGGACGTCAAGACCGGCAAGGTGGATAAAGCCTGCATGAAATACTACAAGGGCGAGATAGATCAGATGCTGGGTTATATGAACGACATTGCCCAGGAGATAATCGCGGCCGGCGGCCCGACCAAGGAACAACTTGAAGCCATACGGCAAAAATCCACGGAAGACAGCATAGCTACCGCCAAGGCCGAACAGGCAAGATTAATCCGGCAAAAGGCGGTACAGGACAGTCTGGTCCTGGTTGAAACGGCAAATAAGCAAAGGGCGGATAAAGAGCGCTTGAGGAAGCAGTTTGTGACCGACAGCCTGGTGGCAGAAGCAAAAAAGACAAAATTGAAAATGCCGGTTTTGACCTACAGCACTTTAGGAGGGTCTGTTTTGCTGGCCGGGATCACTTATTTGTACTATGCCGGAGCCCAGGACAGCTACGATAAATACAATGCCGCCACCACGCCGGAAGATGCCGCCACATTCCGGGATGAGACCGAAAGCAAGAACACAACAGCAGCAATTTGTTCCTATGCCGCCATTGGCACTGGTACTGTGTATATAGTTTCATTGTTTTTAAGGAAGAAGGCGCACCCGGAGTTGTCAAAGCAGACGGCAATAGTTCCGGAGATTAACCTAACTTCCGCCTACACCGACCGCCCCCTAACCCCCTCCAAGGTGGAGGGGGCACTGAAGGCCCCTTCCCTTGCGGGGAAGGGGTTGGGGTTAGGTCTAACCTGGAGGTTTTAACAATGAAACAAAAAATATTGTTAATCGCCGTCTGCTCATTGCTGATTGTAATGGGCTGTTCCAAGAAGTTCAGTTTTAACAACCCGGTGGACCCGGTCATTCCGCCTGCTGCGCCAAAACTCTCCTCGCCGACCGACACTTCAACCGGTATTTCCATCAACCCAATATTTACCTGGACCGCCAGCGAAGGCGCCACCAGCTACACTTTGCAGGTTTCCTCCAACGCCGCCTGTACCAGTTTTGTTTACAACCAAAGCGGGATCGTGGCCACCACCGATACCGTGGCCGGGTTGTCATTTTCTACCACTTATTACTGGCGGGTTAGGGCAGACAAAAAGGATAATTCCTCCGACTGGACCAGTATTTGGTGGTTTACCACCACCTCGGCCACTGCGCCCACGGTGGTTACTAATGCCGCAACCTTGGTAACCGGGACCACGGCCCAGTTGAACGGCACGGTCAATCCCAAAGGCATTTCCACCACTTATTATTTCCAGCATGGACTAACTACCGCCTACGGTTCGGTGACTTCAACCCAGAGCGCAGGTTCGGGCAGCATTGCAGTGCCTGAGAGTGTTAGCATTGGCGGTTTGACCGCAGGCACAATTTACCATTATAGGCTGGCCGCCACCAATACCGGCGGCACAAGTTATGGCAACGACGGCACATTTACCACCGTTCCCGTTGCGCCGGTTTTGTTAACGCCTGCCAATAACGATACCGGTATTGCCGCAAGCCCAACGTTAACCTGGAACGCCGCCACCGGGGCCGCCAGCTATACCTTGCAAGTTTCTATCAACAGTTCGTTTAGCAGTTTTGTTTACAACCAAACCGGGTTGACCGGAACCAGCCAGGCGGTAAGCGGGCTGGATACCGCAACAATTTACTATTGGCGGGTAAACGCCGCAAATGGCAGCGGTACTTCTGGCTGGTCCAGCGTTTGGCAGTTTAAAACCGCCACCGGCCCCAGCACAAATATTGTATGGATCTCCATACCGGCTGGTAACTTTACCATGGGCAGCCTGCCAGGCGACCCCTATGCACAGACCATTGAACAGCCCCAGCATACTGTTTACCTGGACGCCTACCAGATAAGTAAATACGAGGTAACTAACGCCCAATATAAGGCATTTATGGATGCCGGAGGTTACACTAACAGCGCCTATTGGACCACGGACGGTTGGACTTGGTGTACAACAAATAGTATAACCCAACCTGTGTATTGGACCAGCGGGCAATATAACAGCGGTACTGCCTTTCCCAATCACCCAGTGCTTGCGGTAAGCTGGTACGAGGCCTATGCCTTTTGCCAGTGGGCGGGGGGCCATTTGCCAACTGAGGCACAATGGGAAAAAGCGGTCCGGGGTACCGACCCCACCAACTACTGGCCCTGGGGCTCTTCCTGGGATGCCTCCAAATGTAATTGTACTTACAACACATCGCCCGATACCTTTGCCTATAGCTCCCCTGTGGGATTCTTTAGCGCCGGGCAAAGCCCTTATGGTGTTTATGACATGGCCGGGAATATTTGGGAATGGTGCAATGATTGGTATGATGCCGGTTATTACAGCGTTAGCCCCACCAGCAACCCCACCGGGCCAAATACTGGGTCTTATCGCGTGCTCCGCGGCGGCGGCTTCAACAACATCGATAAAGACTGCCGCACTGCCAACCGCGGCTACTTCGAACCGGATCTCAGGGTCGGCATCTACGGCTTCGGTTTTCGTATTGCCAAAGGCATTCCCATTACACCGTTCTTAAACTCACCGGCCACTGGCGCTACCAGCATAGCCACCAGCCCAACCTTAAGCTGGAACCCCAGCAGCAGTGCCACCAGCTATGCCTTGCAGGTTTCAACGGATAGCCTGTTTGGAAGTTATGCTTACAACCAAAGCGGCATTACCGCCACCAGCCAGGCGGTTAGCGGCTTGGCTGCCGGTACAAAATATTACTGGCGGGTGAATGCCAGCAATGGGTATGGTACTTCTGGGTGGTCAAGCGTGTGGAACTTTACAACTGTTGCCAGCACCGCCATTGAATGGATTTCCATTCCGGCCGGGAACTTTACCATGGGCAGTCTTCCTGGGGATCCCTATGTACTCACAAATGAACAACCGCAGCATACTGTTTACCTTGATGCCTACCAGATAAGCAAATATGAAATAACCAATACCCAGTATAAGGCCTTTATGGATGCCGGGGGCTATACCAATAGCGCCTATTGGACAACTGAAGGATGGACCTGGAAAACGACCAATAGCATTACCGAGCCTGCTTACTGGACTGCCGGGTCATACAACTCAGGCCCATCGTTCCCCAACCACCCGGTGGTGGGGGTGAGCTGGTACGAGGCCTATGCCTTCTGTAACTGGGCCGGAGGCCATTTGCCCACCGAGGCCCAGTGGGAAAAGGCGGCCCGGGGCACGGATTCCAGCAACTACTGGCCTTGGGGCAGCACCTGGGATTCCACTAAATGTAACGGTAGGTGTGGTTCTGGCATATATCCTGACGCCCCACCAGATACTTTTACAAACAGTTCGCAGGTTGGTTATTTTAACCTCGGGCAAAGCCCTTATGGCGTTTACGACATGGCCGGGAACGTACATGAATTTGTAAATGACTGGTATGATGCCAGCTATTACAGCATAAGCCCCGTCAGTAATCCCACCGGGCCGACCACTGGGACTTACCGCGTCATCCGCGACGGCAGTTGTAACGACGGAGGTGCCGACTACTGCCGTGTTTCCTGCCGGAACGTTGAGTATCAATACAACCGTCGCTACGATTACGGCTTTCGCATTGCCAAGTAAAATATAATAGTTTCCTTGCCGGCAGGTGGTTTGTTGGATAATGGTTATTGTATCTATCCATAGCCCATACATTCCGCCTACGTTAAGTGCCTTCGCTAAATCTTTGGCACTCGAAAAAGCCCTTTATTAAAGCGTTAGCGGAAACTACGGCGGATAAATAATGTATGGGCTATGGATGAAAACGTAAATAACATTTTTCATATAACCTCAGGAGAATCTATGCAGGGCATCATTCAGAAAATATCCGGACCGGCGGTCATCGCCAAGAACATGATGGGCGCCCGGATGTACGACATCGTCAAAGTGGGAAAATTAGGATTGGTGGGTGAGATCATCCGCCTGGACGGGGACACTTGCTTCATCCAGGTTTACGAGGACACTTCGGGCCTGTTCGTGGGCGAACCGGTGATCACCACCGGAGAGCCGCTAAAAGTGGAACTAGGCCCCGGCCTGCTTGAGGCCATCTTCGACGGCATCCAACGACCGCTGGACCAGATAAAAAAGAAGGAGGGCGACTTCATCGCCCGCGGGGTGGAGGTGCCCAGTCTTAACCGGGAGAAGAAATGGAAGTTCAAGCCAACCGTTAATAAAGGCGACCAAGTGGCTGAAGGCGATGTACTTGGCGAAGTGCAGGAAAATGTCTGGTTCCTGCATAAGATACTGGTTCCGCCAGCCAAAAGCGGCAAGATCAAAAGCATTGTCAAGGAAGGGGAATACACCGTTTCCGACCAGATTGCAGAATTGGAGGACGGAACCAAGCTTTTCCTGATGCACTCCTGGCCGGTGCGCCAGCCCCGGCCCTTCAAGAAAAAAATGGACCCGGACGAGATGTTCATCACCGGACAGAGGATCCTGGACACCCTGTTCCCGGTGGCCATGGGCGGGACCGCCGCCATCCCCGGGCCGTTCGGCTCCGGCAAGACCGTGGTTCAGCAGACTTTGGCCAAGCACTCCAACGCCCAGGTGATCATCTACGTGGGCTGCGGCGAGCGGGGCAACGAGATGACCGAGGTGCTGACCGAGTTCCCGGAACTGCTTGATCCCAAGACCAAGCGCCCCCTGATGGAGCGGACGGTGCTGATCGCCAACACTTCCAACATGCCGGTGGCGGCCCGCGAGGCCAGCATCTACACCGGGATCACTTTGGCCGAGTATTTCCGCGACATGGGCTTCTCCGTGGCCATGATGGCCGATTCAACCAGCCGCTGGGCCGAGGCCCTGCGCGAGATCTCCTCACGGCTGGAGGAGATGCCGGGCGAAGAAGGCTACCCCACCTATCTCTCCAGCAAGCTGGCCGCCTTCTACGAGCGGGCCGGCAGAACGGTCTGTGTAGGCAAGGACTCCCGGGTGGGCTCGGTCACCATCGTGGGCGCGGTTTCGCCTCCGGGCGGCGACTTCTCCGAGCCGGTCACCCAGAGCACTTTGCGGATCGTGGGCACCTTCTGGGCATTGGACGCCAGCCTGGCCCAGCGCCGACATTTCCCGGCCATCAACTGGAACCGGTCCTATTCGCTTTACGCCGAGATGCTGGGGGGCTGGCTTAAGGAGCACGTGGCCCCCGACTTCGCCGATGTCCGCAAGCAGGCCTCGGAGCTGCTACAGAAGGAGGCCGCCCTGCAGGAGGTGGTCCAGCTGGTGGGCCCCGACGCCTTGCAGGACCAGGAGCGGATGGTGATCGAGGTCGGCAAGATGCTGCGCGAGGATTTCCTGCAGCAGCATGCCTTCTCCGAAGTGGACGGCCACTGCAGCCTGGAAAAATCATACTGGATGCTAAAAGCCATTTTGGCCTTCTATGACGGAGCCCGCCAGGCCATCGAGCGGGGAACCATGCACATCAACGACATCCTGAACCTGCCCCAGATAGAACAGTGCGCCCGGTTCAAGGAAGTGCCCCAGGCCCAGTTCAAAGCGCACATAGACGCTTTCATCGCCGGGCTGGGCGAGGCCTTTGCCAAGAAGTGATTACCAAGGCAGAAATCAAAAGGCAGAATATTGAATAGAGAATATAGAAGGAGGAACCATGCGCCTTGTAACCAGATCCGATTTTGACGGCCTGATCTGCGGTGTCCTGCTTAAGGAAGCCGGGGTCATTGACCAGTTCAAGTTCGTCCATCCCAAGGATGTGCAGGACGGCAAGGTGGAAGTGACAGCCGATGACGTGCTGGCCAACGTGCCCTACGCCCAGGGCTGCGGGATGTGGTTTGATCACCACCTGTCCGAGAGCGAGCGCAAGGCCTTTCCCGACGATTTCAAGGGCAGATCCGAACCGGCCAAGAGCTGCGCCCGGGTGATCTACGATTTTTACGGCGGGGAGAAGAAGTTCCCCAACTTCGCCGAGATGCTGAAGGCGGTGGATAAATCCGACTCCGGCGACCTGACGGTGGAGGAGATAGCCGAGCCCAAGGGCTGGATCCTGCTGGCCTTCATCATGGACCCCCGCACCGGGCTGGGCCGCTACTCCGATTACCGGATCAGCAACCTGCAATTGATGCAGGACCTGATGGAATACTGCCGGACCATGAACATCGTGGAGCTCCTTGACCTTCCGGATGTCAAGGAGCGGATCCAGCGCTATCACGAGTCGGAGTGGCTGTACAAGGAGATGATCAAGAGATACTCCACCGTCCACGGAAATGTGCTGGTGACCGACCTGCGCAAGGTGGAGGAGATTCCCACCGGCAACCGTTTTGTGGAATACGGGATGTTCCCCAACATCAACATCTCCATCCGGATGATGTGGGGGATGAAGAAGCTGAATGTGGTGTTCGCCGTCGGGCACAGCATCATCAACCGGACCTCCAAGACCAACGTGGGATCGCTGATGCTGAAATACAACGGCGGCGGCCACGCCAAGGTGGGAACCTGCCAGGTGGCGATAGAGAAGGCGGACGAGGTGCTTAAGGAACTGGTCAAACAGATGAATGCGGACGGGTAAATGATCTTGCCCGGCATTCAGGAAGGTCATCATGTTTGAGCGCAAACACGAAAAACTGGCTCCGCCATCGGTCTTTGCCAAAAGGATGGCCGTCTCGGCGGCAGCAGCCGTAGGTCTGGCCGGAGCAGTATTGCTTACAGGTATAATGGGATACCACTGGATAGCCGGTCTGGGCTGGATCGATTCGCTTTTAGAGGCCTCAATGATCCTGGGCGGCATGGGCCCGGTCAACCCGCTGGTTTCAAACGCATCCAAGATATTCGCTTCGGGTTATGCGCTTTTCAGCGGCCTGGTGTTCATTGCGCTGATCGGCATCATCCTGGCGCCGATCACCCACCGGATGCTCCACAAGTTCCATATGGAAGGGAAATGACCACCCAAATGAAATTGACGGCCTTATGATCTATGAAAACATCCTGCAAACCATCGGCAACACACCACTGGTCAGGATAAACCGGCTAAACCCCAATAAACACGCGGATATTTACGCCAAGATAGAGGGAGCCAACCCCACCGGTAGTATCAAGGACCGGATAGCCTT
This sequence comes from uncultured bacterium, assembly GCA_963780225.1. GTDB lineage: Bacteria > Edwardsbacteria > AC1 > AC1 > EtOH8 > UBA5202. Next base: position 47,611 of record CAWAAX010000016.1, read on the forward strand.
GAAGATGATTGAGCAGGCCGAGGCCGAAGGGGCGCTGTCAAAGAGCAGGACCATCATCGAGCCCACCTCGGGGAACACCGGCATCGGCCTGGCCATGATCGGGGCGGTCAAGGGCTACCAGGTGGAGATCGTGATGAGCAAAGCGGTCTCGGCCGAGAGGGTCAAGATGATCAAAAGCTTCGGGGCCAGGGTCACCCTCACCGATGCCAGGCTGGGGACCGACGGGGCGATCATCAAGGCCCGGGAACTGGTCAAAAAGTATCCCCAAAAATATTTCATGCCGGACCAGTTCTCCAATCATTACAACAAGATGGCCCATTACAAGACCACGGCCCAGGAGATCTGGAAGCAGGTCAACGGCAACATCGATTATCTGGTCTCCTCCGTAGGGACCTCGGGCACCATCATGGGAGTGGGCCGGGCCCTTAAGGAGAACGACCCCAGGATCAAGATAGTGGAGGCCCATCCCGTCAAGGGCCACTATATCCAGGGCCTGAAGAACATGGAGGAGGCAATAGTGCCTTCCATCTACGATCCTTCTCTGATAGACGAGACCGTGATGGTCAGCACCGAGCAGGCCTTTGACACCGCCCGCAAGATAGTGGAGAAAGAAGGCATCTTCGTGGGGATGAGCAGCGGAGCGGCCATGTACGCGGCCATTCAGGTGGCCAGGAAGATCAAAAAGGGCAGGATAGTGGTCATTTTCCCGGACCGGGGGGAGAAGTATCTGAGCACAAAATTGTTTAAATAGGAGAGGCATATCAATGAATGATAATCCCGAGATACAGGCTACTATCGACGAAGAGCATCTTAAACTGTTATCTATCGGATATAAGATCTCTGCCGGGGTTTCGCTTTTCACGTCTTTGTTCGGTTTGATGTATGTTTTTATGGGGATATTTTTTACCATGATGCCCAACATGCCCAACCAAAATCAAACGCCTCAGCCTCCTATAGGATGGATGTTCGGCATAATAGGTTCAGGGTTTTTTGTCTGTTCGGTCGTTTTTGCTGTTTTAAATTTCATGACATCAAAAAGACTTGACCAACGGTGTTCAAAATCATTTTGTACAATTATTGCGGCACTGAATTGCATCGGCGTCCCGTATCATACCGTATTAGGGGTATTTACATTGAATGTTTTGAGCAGGAAATCAGTTAGTGAAATGTTCAAAGGGGAAAATTAATTTTTAATTAAATAACGATCAGGCATTTTGGACTTAACCACCAAAAATACAAAGCATTTTTATAATAAGGTGGTTATTCGGTACAACGGGGTGCGATAGCCTAAAGACTATCGCTAATTAACATCCCGCCACAGGCGGATCTTCGACAAGACCGCTGGTGCGGCCTGTTTGGTTAGGCTCAATAGAGCCTTGATGATAACCAGCGATATCATTGATGGTATCGCGATAATGAGAAGAATAAATTCATCCGACATACAAACAACGAGGCATTCATGGACTTAACCACCAAAAAATACCAAAGCATTTCCTACATCTCCGGGCCGCTGCTGTTCGTGGACAACGCCAAGGGGCTGTCCTACGGCGCCATCGTGGAGATAGAACTCCCCGACGGCAGCAAGAAGGGCGGGCAGACCATAGAGGTCTCGGAGAAATACGCCGTGATCCAGGTGTTCGAGGAGACCCGGGGCCTGGACCTGGCCAAGAGCTCGGTCAGCCTTAAGGAGGACGTGGCCCGCATCCCCGTCTCCCGCGACATGATCGGCCGGCGCTTCAACGGGCTGGGCGAGCCGATTGACGGCCTGCCGCCCATCATCCCGGAAAAGCGGCTGGAGATCATCGGGCAGCCCATGAACCCCACCTCCCGGGCCAAGCCCGAGGAGTTCATCCAGACCGGCATCTCCACCATCGACGGTTTTGCCACCTTGGTGCGGGGCCAGAAGCTGCCCATCTTCTCGGGCGCCGGACTGCCGGCCAACGAGATCGCGGCCCAGATCGTCAAGCAGGCCAGGGTGCTGGGCGAGAAGGAGGAGTTCGCGGTGGTCTTCGCCGCCATGGGCATCACCAGCCGCGAGGCCACTTACTTCATCACCGAGTTCGAGAAATCCGGGGCCCTGGCCAAGACGGTGGTCTTCATGAACAAGGCCGACGACCCCACCATCGAGCGGATCCTGACCCCGCGCTGCGCCCTGACCTGCGCCGAGCACCTGGCCTACGACCACGGCATGCAGGTGCTGGTCATTCTCACCGACATGACCAACTACTGCGAGGCCCTGCGCGAAGTGGGCACCGCCCGCGAGGAGATCCCCGGCCGGCGCGGCTATCCCGGCTACATGTACACCGACCTGGCCCAGATATACGAAAGGGCCGGCCGCATTCACGGGCGCAAGGGCTCCATCACCCAGATCCCGATCCTGACCATGCCGGACGACGACATCACCCACCCAATAGCCGACCTGACCGGATACATCACCGAGGGCCAGCTGGTGCTGTCCCGGCAGCTGCACCGCATCGGCTGCTATCCGCCCATCGATCCGCTGCCCTCGCTGTCCCGGCTGATGAACAACGGCATCGGGGAAGGGCATACCAGAAAAGACCACCGGGAATGGTCCAACCAGCTTTATTCGGCCTACGCCACCGGCCGCGACCTGCGCAAACTGGTGGCCATCATCGGCGAGGAGGCCCTGACCGAGGTGGACCGCAAGTATCTGAAGTTCGCCGAGGGCTTTGAAAAGGAGATGATCAACCAGGGCCAGGCCGACCGCAGCATCGAGGAGACCATGAACACCGGCTGGAAACTGCTGTCCCTGCTGCCGGTCAAGGAACTGAAGCGCATCAGCAAGGACCACATCCACAAGTATTATCACGGCGAGACCATGGAGCAGATGCACGGGAAAACGGGGTTGTAATTTCTAACTGTTTGAATCGTTTGAACAGGTTCAAACCGTTTGAAACGTTTCAAACAACCTGATAAAGGAGAGTTTGATCATGAATAAAGTGCAAGTATTATTTTGGGTTTTATCTTTGTCAGCAGCAATGGCAGCTGCCGAAACATTGGACGTCACCATCAAAGGCTTTGACGACGGCAAAAAGACCTCGCGTCAGTAGGATTACAAGGAGGCGGTGCTGGACGCCATCGCCACGGCCAAGACCGGCACGGGCGACAAGTCTCTCCAGCCGGTGCTGATCGAGGATATAACGATATAATTTTTCTAATGCATTGAAGGAGATAAATTATCCACAGATAGAGCATTAAATAAAGAAAAGTCATGAAGAAGTGGATTGTCATTATCTTCACCTTAAGATATTACGATAACTATATATAATAGCAATAGAAAAAGGGTGTTATTATGAATTCTAAAGAGATGCCCATAGAAGAATATAAACAAATATTTAACAAACATGATAGCGTTGCTGATTTATATTTAGAACATGCTTATAAGCGAATGTGCATTACAAAAAAGCTTGCTTTGCAGGGAATTTGTAGTACTAATAACAATATCAAACTTTTAGATATTGGCTCTCATATGCTTCATAGTAGCGTTCTTTATGCAATGGATGGAATAAAGGTTGATGCTGCTGATTTAACTAGCTATGCATCAGATAAGATCGTACAAGGAGTACTAAAAGACTATAAAATAAATTTCTTGACATATAATGATTTAAGCAACCCAATTGAATTAAATATTCTGCCATCAAATTATTACGACATAATATTGTTTTCTGAAATTCTTGAGCATATTACTTTTAATCCAGTAAAAATGTGGGAAACTATTTATAGATTACTTTCTCCGAAAGGAAAAATTATAGTTACAACTCCCAATTATTATTCTACTGGAAATATTATAAATAACTTGTTGCAGCTTTTGCAAGGCATGAGTTCTGGAATACCTATTACGCAAATTATTTCGTTAAATACTACTGCTCACCATTGGAAACTCTATTCAGAAAAGGATTTAATTACATATTTCCAATTGCTATCTCCAGATTTTATTGTGAAAAGAATAGTCTATTACAATTATTCCACAAAAAAATCGATAATTCGTAAAATCAAAGCATTGGCTGAAAAAGGCATAAAATATCTAAGAGAAGCACTTTATGCGGAAATCGTTATTGAAAGAAAAGAACATGGCATAATTGCAAAACCCGGATGGTAGTAAAAGGCGCAAAAACGCTAACATCTCGTTCGAGCCTGACTGCTTACGCACGAAGATACGATTCGTTTAAAATTAATGAGCAACATTCAATACAGTTCATTTCGTACTGTGTGAATGGGAAGTTAAGTAAGGATATGAGCGTGCATAAGCCAGCGGCTCAATAGCGGCGTTAAGGGTAAGGCGTGGCAACAAAGACCATCGGCCCCTTGAAACTTCTCTGAATTGTGGGTATACTGCTTCGTGACGCCTAAGGGCAGCGCTATAGAATGAAATATTTCTTGTTGATATCAATATTACGTACCTTCATGTCCTCCCAGCTCGGCGCAGCGGACCAGCGTAAGCCCGAGGATAAAGGAATGCCCCCCGATACCGCGGTGTTCGCCGGCGGATGCTTCTGGTGACTGGAGCATCCCTTAGTCCAGCTGGTGGGTATCACGGAGGTGATGCCGGGCTACGGTGGCGGGCAAAAGGCCGAACCCACCTACCAGGAGGTTTGCACCGGTAAGACCGGGCATTATGAGACCGTCAGGATAACCTACAATCCGGGGAAAATCACTTACCGGTAACCGGTTGAGGCAGAGGTGCCCTCCAGCAAGCCCCTGTTCTACGAATACCTGGCCGACCCCGATTACAGTTTTGCCGTGGCCAACAGCGGGTTCCTGTTCCGCCGGATGCTGGTGGGCAACAGATACCGGGACACAACGGCCGCCTACCGGGCCAGGATCAAAGGCGAGCTGCTCAAAGGCTACCGGGAATTCACCGGATTTGAATTCTAGACTACAAAGGATATAGATGGAGAATGTTTCCCCAACCAGAATGAACCTGCTGGGCCGCAAGGCCCAGGTGTCCCTGGCCAAACAGGGGGTGGACCTGCTGAAGAAGAAGCGGGACGCCTTGGTGACCGACTTCTTTGTGGTGGTCAAGAACTCCCTGGCCTCACGGGAACAGCTTAACCAGACCTCCCAGCAGGCGGTGGAACTGCTGAACCTGGCGGTGGCCTTCGAGGGCCGCCAGCCCCTGGAATCTTCGGCCCTGCCGGGCCGCCGGGACATCCGGCTCAACGTCTCGGAAAAGAACGTCTGGGGCATCAAGATCCCCGAGGTCTCGGCCGGTAGCGTGGTGCGCGATCAATTTTCCCGGGGATACAGCCCCACCGCCGCCACCAGCCGTTCGCTGAAGACGGCCGATTCCTTTGAACAGATGATAGATCTATTGATAGTGGTGGCCGGCAGCGAGACCCGGCTCAAGCGCCTGGGCTCCGAGATCAAGAAAACCACCCGCCGGGTCAACGCCCTGGAGCAGGTGGTGATCCCCAGGATATACCGGGAGATGAGCTACATCAAGGGCGTGCTGGAGCAAAGGGAGCGGGAGGACATCTTCCGGCTTAAGATGATCAAGAAAAAAGGCGAAGAGTGAAACTTCGCCTTAAACTTTTTTCAGCCGTGCTACTAACGGCTTTGACCTGTTGCGGCTGTTTTTCAGTGGAATACCAGACCGTGATCGGCCGCAGGGGAGGCGGAGTCAGGGCAATTGAGATTGTAATGGATCCAATGATGGCCGGGCTTTATAACAAAACCCCAGGTTCTGATAAGTTTTTCAAGATCCCCGGCCAGGGGTTGCAGACAAAACCGGGAGTGTTCCTGACTGGCAACGGCAAAACTGAAATGGATGATGGCAGCCTTAAACTGTCATGGAGTTACCGGACCGGCAGGGCGGAACTGTTTTCCGACGGCAATGATTCGGTAAAAATTAATATCACCAATCCAGGGATTTGGATCTGTTATGAATACCGGGAAAGCATTCTATCTTCCCAAACCGATTCGGCCGGCCAGTTTGCCGGGTCGAGCACTTACCGGATCCGCCATAAACTTGCCATGCCGGGACAGGTCATCAGCCATAATTCCGATTCCATTCAGTCAGGCCTCCTGATTTGGAACCGACCGCTGGGACAGGTAACCAGCAATGGACTGATTATGGAAGCCCGCAGCCGGGAGTTAAACCCTCTTTACCTGTTGTTGGCGGCAATATTGCTGGCAGCCGGGGGTGGATATTTTTACTGGTATAAGGTCAAATCTTTAAATAATTTATAATATTGCTTGATATCCTGTTGAATTTGTAATAAAATTAATCATTATGAGACAAATAAAAGTCATACTTCTGTTACTCGGCTTGAATGCGCCAATCCTTTGGGCCATGGGAGCAAGACCATCGGAGCATGGACAGAGTTTCGGCCTCAGCCAGGGCGCGGTCAGATTTTATTATCAGATGACCCAGTTCCAAACAACGGAAGGAACCCGGGTCGAAATTTCTTATTCCCTGCCTTACGATCAGGTTCAGTTTGTGGCCCAGGACCAACAATTCAAAGCTGCCTACAGCTTTTCGGTGATCGTGATGGATGCTAAAGGCCGACAGGTGACCGGCGATTCCTGGGAACGGACCCTGACGGTGGAAAAATATCAGGAACTGCAGAAGGGAAATTATCTGGTCTGCGATACTTTCAGCCTTAAGGTCATTCCCGGGAAATATAAATTCCTGATAATCTGCACCGACAATAACTCGGAGCGGAGAGGGGATGCATCAATAAAGATAGAGGTCATGAGTTTCCGAACCGGGAACCTGGCCTTAAGCGGGCTTCGGTTTCAAAAATTGCAGGAGGCAAACCTGATCCCCTGGCCTAAAAGGCAGTACGGTGATGGTAACGGCGATATCAACTTTTACTATCAAATTTATTCAACCCGGCCGGAATCATTAAAGGCAAGTTACAGCCTGATGCGATTCGGCGCCATCGTCAATTCCTGGACCCAAAGTGAATTACTGGCTGATACAGGCAAACAATGGACTGTAAATAAAACTATCAGAGCCGATAGTCTTTTGACCGGCAGTTATGTGCTGAAACTTGAGCTTCAACAGGCAGGACAAAAGGTAACGGCCGGCGAATCGCTATTTGTCCGCAATGCGAAATTCATTACCGCCAAAGATTACCGGGAGCAGATTGATCAGCTGGAATATATCTCCAAGGGACGGGAGTTGGACTCATTGCGGAAAGCTCTTCCGGCTCTGAGGGAGACGCTATTGCTGCATTTTTGGCAGTTGAGGGATCCGGACACCACCACCTCAGTTAATGAATTCCGCGATGGGTACTACGACCGGGTGGATTATGCCAACGAGCATTATGGCTCGGTATTCAAATCCGGCTGGAAAAGCGATATGGGAATGGTCTACATCCTTTTCGGGCTGGCCGATGAAATAGAAAGGCATCCATTTGAACTGGAATATCCGGCCTATGAGATATGGTACTACTACTCCGACGGGCGCCGGTATGTATTCATGGATCGCAAGGGCATAGGCGATTACGAATTAATTTATCCAAAAAGGGAGAGAGTGCGATGAACAGCCAGTTTAAAAAACAGCGGATTCCGGTGATGGTCCTGGCCCTAGTTTTGGCGGTGTTTTCCCTGGCCCGGGGTTGGCCGCTTTCATCCGAAGGCACCATAAAGTTCTGGGTGGACGGAGCCGCCTTTGCCGGAGACAGCGGAAAAACCTGGCAGGAGATCTACTGGAGCCTGCCGGTTAAAGATTTTGTGATAAAACAAAATGCCGGACAAAGGACCATCAGTTATAAAACAATGATCCAGCTTCGGGATTCCAGTGGCAAACTATTTCTGGATGAGGACTGGAATTCCAACCTAAACATTCCCCCGGCCCAAGAGATAGAACGCCGGGATTTGGCCACTCTGGATTTAATGGTAGCCAACAATTTGAAACCGGGCGACTATCGTCTTAAATTCATGGTCAGCGATCTGAACGGTGGGAATATCGGGACATTGGAAAGGGTTGTTAACCTTCCTTATCTGAACCCGGGAAATCTATCCGTTAGTCAGATTCAGGTAGCTTCGGACATCTACCTTGACACCCTAAAAACCCGTTTTTCCAAAGGGAAACTACAGATCAAACCGCACCCCTCCCGGGAGTTTGGAGATGCTTACCGTAATTTATATTATTATTTTGAAGTATACCGTTCTGCCTCCGACACTGGCGGCGGAGAAAGGGTTATTCAGATATCTCTGAATTCCACTTCCCAGCCGGTTATCAACACCATTGCCAATAACATTATTACAGAACGAACCGGACAGATAATTCAAACCGGCGGAGTAAATCTGGACAGTTTTCCCGACGGTTTGTATATCCTTAAAGTCCAGCTAAAGGATGGAGCCCGGAAATTACTGGCCTATTCCCAGGCAGGAGTTAAAATCAACCGAAAACCTCTGACCGTGATAACCGGGGCCGGAGACAAGTTGGATGAAGAAATACAGGCATTGCAGAAGGAGGGGGGAGAATATTTTTACGAAATAGGTTATATAGCTTCCTCTCGTGAGGTAGAACAGCTGAAGAAGCTGGATGAAAATGGGAAGAAAGAATTTTTACGGAGATTTTGGAAATCCCGTGACGCCGATCCAACCACCTCTGAGAATGAAACCCTGCTAGAGCATGCCCGGCGCTACAAGGATGCGGACATTAAATTCGGCGAGAATAACCGGGGCGGAATGAAGGGAAGCCAGACCGACCGGGGCAGGCTTTATATTAAATACGGAACTCCCAACGAGGTTGAAAGCAAGGTCATGCAGGGCCAATACCGTCCGCTTGAGATCTGGCGTTATTATAACGGCAACAAATTCGTTTTTGTTGACAAATCAAGTTTTGGCAGGTTCCAACTGATGTATTCAAAATCCAAAGATGAGCGGACTGACCCCAACTGGAGTATATATATCAGTGCTGAAGTGATCCAAAATGAAGATCTAAAATAACCGGGGATCCCAGTACTATGAAAAAGCTCCCGTTGTAATACGGGGGCTTTTTCCATTGACTTATTCAGCCAAATTGGCTAAAATGATGGTTTACAAACTTATAGAAGTTGATACTATGCAAAAAGTTATTGTCGGACAAAGACCATTGCCATTGGAAATTGTCGGGGCAGTGGCCTCAACAAAAACCCAGCTGTCATTATCGGCATCAGCACTTTCCCGTTTGGCGTCCGGACGCAGGGTGGTGGAGCGGATAATCAAAGAGAACCGGACGGTCTATGGCATCACTACCGGGTTCGGAAAATTCGCCGAGGTCAGGATCTCGCTGGATGAGATCGACAGGCTCCAGGAAAACCTGATAAAAAGCCATGCCACCGGGGTGGGGCAGATGTTTCATCCCTGCCAGGTCAAAGCGATCATGCTTTTGCAGGTTAATCAGCTCTGCCAGGGCGCATCGGGCGTCCGTCCGGTGGTGGTCCGGCAGCTGCTGGGGCTTTTAAACAACGACATCATCCCGCTGGTACCGCAGCAGGGTTCGGTGGGGGCCTCCGGCGACCTGTCGCCCCTGGCCCATATCGGGCTGGTGATGATCGGACGGGGCCAGGCCTTTTATAAGGGGAAAATTATAAACGGGGCCGATGCCCTGAAAAAAGCCGGAATGAAGCCATTGATCCTGAAGGCCAAGGAAGGTTTGGCCATTACCAACGGAACGGAAGTGATGACGGCAATCGGCATCCTTAATCTGCTGGAAGCCGAAAAGCTCTGTAAAATGTCCGATATCGCCGGGGCCATGTCTTTAGAGGCTTTGCGGGGCACTGACAAGGCCTTTGATCCCCGGATCCAGGCCTTACGGCCGCACAGCGGGCAGATGGATTCGGCCGAAAACCTCAGAAAACTTCTTTCCGGAAGCCAGATAAGAAAATCGCATAAGGACTGCCAGAAAGTTCAGGATTCATATTCCCTGCGCTGCATGCCCCAGGTGCATGGGGCCACCAAGACCGCTCTTAAGCACATCCGGCAGGTGCTGGAGACGGAGTTGAACTCGGTTACCGACAATCCCCTGGTATTCGCAAAAGAGCAAGAAGTTCTCTCGGGCGGAAATTTCCACGGACAGCCGATGGCCCTGGCCATGGATTACCTGGGCATCGCCGCGGCCGAGCTGGCCGACATCTCCGAACGGCGTCTGGCCAGACTGCTGGACACCTCGCTCTCCGGACTGCCGGGATTCCTGACCGAGCACGGGGGCCTGAACTCCGGACTGATGATCACCCAGAACACAGCCGCCTCGCTGGTCTCCGAGAACAAGGTGCTGGCCCATCCTTCGTCGGTCGATTCAATTCCCACCTCGGCCAACCAGGAGGACCACGTTTCCATGGGAACATTCGGGGCCCGCAAAGCCGGACAGATCTGCGGCAATGTCCGCTATGTGCTGGCCTGCGAACTGCTGGCCGCCGCCCAGGGGCTGGAGTTCCTGAAACCGCTGAAACCGGGCAAAGGAGTGGACGCGGCCTGTCAGGCCATTCGCCGCGGCGTCAAAGCGTTCAAGCAGGACCGGGAGTTCCACCTGGATATCGAAGCCATAAATGATATGATACTGGATGGAGATATATTGGATGCCGTGGAGAAGAGCATAGGAAAACTCAAATAACCTAACTCAACCCCCTGCCCCTTCTCTTTGCTTCGGCAGGCTCAGCACAAGGGCAAGAGAAGGGGAGAGGGGGGATGAGTTTAAAAAATAGATCGCAGGAGAGTAAAATGTCCATCGCACTAAACGGTTCCGGGTTGACCATCGAAAAAATTGTCAGGATCGCCCGCCATAACGAAAAAGTGGAGCTGGCCCCCGAGGCCCTGGAGCGGATCAAAAAATGCCGGGCCATGCTGGAGAAGAAGATCGAAGCCCATGAGATCATGTACGGTGTCAATACCGGCATCGGCGAATTTTCCGAGGTGGTGCTGAATGACGACCAGGTCAGGGATTTCCAGAAATACCTGATATACAACCATGCCGCCGGGATCGGCGACCCGGCCCCCGTAGAATACATTCGCGGCGCCATGGCCGGGCGGATCAACGTCCACGCCCACGGCAACTCCGGCATCCGCCCCGAGATCACTTTGACCCTGGTGGAGATGCTGAACAAGGGGGTCACCCCGTATGTCTGCCAAAAAGGATCGGTGGGCGCCTGCGGCGACCTGGCACCCATGTCCCAGATAGCCCTGCTTCTTTTGGGGGAGGGCCAGGCCTATTACCAGGGACAGCTGTTGCCCGGCAAAGAGGCCATGGACCAGGCCGGGATCAATATCCCCGGACTGCAGGCCCGGGACGGGCTGGGCACCATCAACGGCTCCAACGTGCTGACCGCCATGAGCGCCATATTCCTGTATGATGCCAACCGCTGGCTTAAGCAGGCCGAGATCGCGGCCGCCATGTCGCTGGAGGCCCTGAAGGCCAACATGAAGCCGTACATCGCAAAGCTGCACGAGGCCCGGGGTTTCAAGGGCGCGGTGCGCAGCGCGGCGGCCATCCGCAAAATGGTGGCCGAAGGCGACCTGAACGAGGGCCGGGTCAAGTGCAAGGTCCAGGACGCCTATTCCATGAGGTCAACCCCGCAGGTGATCGGCGCCGCCCACGATGCTTTGGCCTACGCCCGGTCCCAGGTGGAGATAGAACTTAACGGGGTGGGGGACAATCCCATCTTCTTCCCGGAGGAGAACCTCCAGCTGTCCGGGGCCAATTTCCAGGGCTCGCCGGTGGGGGTGCCCATGGATATGGCCGGATACTGCATCACCATGGTCAGCATCCTTTCCGAGCGCCGGATGAACCGTCTCAACAATCCGGCCCTTAGCGTGGGCCTGCCGGCATTTTTGACCAAAAGCGGAGGAATGTTCTCCGGCCTGATGCTTTCCCAGTACACCGCCGACACCCTCATAGTTGAACAGAAGATACTTTCCACCCCGGCCTCCATCCAGTCCATCCCGGCGGCGGCCGACCAGGAGGATTTTGTCTCCATGGGCATGAACACCGCCATCAAGAATTTCCAGATACTGGACAACGCTTACGGCATATTGGGCATCGAGATGATGGCCGCCGCCCAGGCTTTGGATCTTAGGGACTACAAGTTCGGAACCGGCACCGCCAAGGCCAAGGAGATCGTACGTAAACACGTGGATTTCCTGGAGATAGACCGCCCGCTGTATAAGGACCATACGGCCATGAAGGAGCTGGTGAGATCGGGAGAAGTGTTGGAGGAAGTGGAGAAGGCAGTGGGGAACCTGGAGTAGACAAACGAATTACTAAATACAAAAATCTAAATGCTAAACAAAATCTAAGGGTCGAAAGACAAATATCAAAAAGCGCCCCGTTTAGTATTTTATGATTGGAATTTGTTTAGGTTTTAGGAATTAGAAATTATGATTTTAATTATTGGCATACTGGTTTTCGGATATTTAATTTCCAGCCTGCTGTCCGGACTGAACCTGGCGCATCTCAAAGCCAGCATCAAGAATGGTCTGCCGCCTGAGGTCTCGTCGCTGTTTGATCCGCCAAAGATATCACAGATAGCCAAATATACTGCGGACAAGACCAAACTGGAGTATTGGAGCGAGTTCGTTTCCACCGCAGTGGTGATAATTCTCTTTGCCGCCGGGATAGTGCCGCAGATAACGCTATGGGCCGATGCGCTTAAGGTCGCCCCGCTGCTGCAGGGCCTGGCGGTAATGCTTATTTTGATGCTGATAGGATATCTGTCAGGCATTCCGGCTTCGCTCTATTCCGATTTTAAGCTGGAAAGGAAATACGGGTTTTCCACCATTACCATCAAGACCTGGCTGGGCGATCAGGTAAAGAGCCTGCTGGTCTCGGGCGTTTTGATGGGCCTGCTGTTCTCCGGTTTCTACCTTTTCATCAACTGGCTGCAAACTTTGTGGTGGCTGGCGGCCTGGGGCCTGGTGGTGTCTTTTACCTTCTTAATGATATTCCTGTCACCGGTGGTTTTGATGCCGCTATTCAACAAGTTCGTGCCGCTGGAAGACGAGGAGCTTAAGAACAAGATACTCGACATGGCCAGGAAGGCCGATTTCCCCCTGGCCGGGGTCTATCAGATGGATGCTTCCAAACGCAGCACCCATGACAACGCCTTCTTCACCGGGATGGGCAAGACCCGCCGGATCGTGTTCTACGATACCATGGTCAAGAACTACAGTCACCAGGAACTGCTGTCGGTGATGGGCCACGAGATCGGGCACTGGAAGATGAAACACATCTTCAAAATGATCGCCGCGGTGTCATTGCTCTCCGGGGCGCTGTTGTTCGCCGCCTCGCGGATCCTGGCCCATCCCTGGATATACAACGCCATCGGCCTGGGAGAACTGTTCGGCAGGATGGGATTCAACGGTCCCTTGATAGGCGTGGCCCTTTATGTGGTGTCGATCCTGTTGGAACCATTGAATCTGCTGCTGTCACCGCTTATGAACTGGCAGTCGCGCCGGTACGAGTATCAGTCCGACGCTTATTCCTTGAACCTCAATCCTTCTGCCAGGGACATGAAGGGGGCGTTGATAAAACTCAGCCAGAAGAACCTGAGCAATCTTTTCCCGCACCCGCTGTATGTCGTCTTTCATTATTCCCACCCGCCGTTGCTGGCCAGGCTAAAGGCCATAGATGACCTCACCCTTAATCCCTCTCCTAATGCTTTAGGAGAGGGGCAGGGGAGAGGTCCAAAACAGGATGTTAATTAATTACCATATTAATGAGGTTAGAAATACCATGCCCCAAATAATCAAATCCCCCCACGGCACAAAGATCTCCTGCCAGGGATGGCAGCAGGAAGCCGCCATGCGGATGCTGATGAACAACCTGGACCCGGTGGTGGCCGAGAGGCCGGAGGACCTGATAGTCTATGGCGGCAACGGCCGGGCGGCCCGTAACTGGGACTGCTACCATGCCATCATCAAGTCGCTCAAGAAACTTAAGGAGGACGAGACCCTGCTGGTGCAGTCCGGCAAGCCGGTGGGGATTCTGCAGACTCATCCCCATTGCCCGCGGGTACTGATCGCCAACTCCAACCTGGTGCCGCACTGGGCCAATTGGGATTATTTCCGCAAGCTGGAGGCTTTGGGGCTGATCATGTACGGACAGATGACCGCCGGTAGCTGGATCTACATCGGCACCCAGGGAATTTTACAGGGCACTTATGAAACTTTCGGCGCTTTGGCCCAAAAGCATTTCGGCGGTTCTTTGAAAGGCAAGTGGGTTTTGACCGGCGGCATGGGCGGGATGTCCGGGGCCCAGCCCTTGTCCGTGACCATGAATGATGGCGTGATCCTTGACGTGGAAGTGGATCCTTCCCGTATCCAGAAGCGCTTGGACACCGGCTACTGCGATGTGATGGTGGACGACCTGGACAAGGCCTTGAAACTGGTCTTCGAATATGTAAAAAAAGGCGAAACGCTGTCCATCGGACTGGTGGGCAATTGCGCCGAGGTGCTTCCCGAGCTGGTGCGCCGGGGCGTGATCCCCGATGTGGTCACCGACCAGACCTCGGCCCACGACGAGCTCAATGGCTATGTGCCTCATCGCATGACCCTGGCCCAGGCCAATGAACTGCGAAAGAATGATCCCGAAGGGTATAAGGCAAAATCCTACGAGGCCATGGCCATCCATATGCAGGCCATGCTGGACATGCAGAAAGCCGGGGCCATTGCTTTTGACTACGGCAACAACATCCGGGGCCAGGCGGTCAAGCATGGCATTAAGAATGCCTTCGACGTGCCGGGCTTTGTGCCGGAATACATCCGCGACCTGTTCTGCGAGGGCAAGGGGCCGTTCCGCTGGGCGGCGCTGTCCGGAGATCCCAAGGACATTGCGGTGACAGATGACGCGGTCTTAAAGCTGTTCCCCAAGAACCAGCACCTGGCTCGCTGGATAAAGATGGCGCAGAAGAAGGTCCATTTCCAAGGCCTGCCGGCCAGGATCTGTTGGCTGGGATATGGCGAAAGAGACAAGGCCGGCCTGCTGTTTAACGACCTGGTGAAGAAGGGAAAGATCAAGGCCCCCATCGTCATCGGCCGGGACCACCTGGACTGCGGCTCGGTGGCCTCGCCCAACCGCGAGACCGAGGCCATGAAGGACGGCAGTGACGCCATCGCCGACTGGCCATTGCTGAACGCCATGGTCAACGTGGCTTCCGGGGCTTCGTGGGTTTCCATTCACCACGGCGGCGGGGTGGGGATAGGTTATTCCATCCACGCCGGGCAGGTGACGGTGGCTGATGGGACCAAGGAGATGGCCAAGAGGATCGAGCGGGTGCTGACCAACGATCCGGGGATGGGCATTTTGCGCCATGTTGACGCGGGATATGATATTGCCAAGCAGGTGGCAAAGAAGAAAAAAGTAAAAATACCAATGATGAAATAAATGAGCAGTTATCCAGATTTATATTGTAAGTATACACACTATATGAAAAGGAGGGGGTAAGAATGAAATACAATGTTGGTTTGTATCTTGGCTTTTTGTTTATATTTATTATGGTTATGGGATGCGCCCCCGCTATCCATAACGCTGTCCGAAAAGGAGACATTATTAAAGTCCGACAATTAGTCGATGATGGTACTGATGTAAACAAATTGCATAACGGATACACACCATTGATAATTGCGGCGATGAATGGCAGAGACAACATGGTAGAGTATCTTGTAAAAAAGGGGGCGGATCCTAGAATTGCTCGAAAAGGTAAAACACCACGGATGATTGCACAAGCAAAAGGTTTTAACCATGTAGCGCAGCTTCTCAATCTGGCTGAATATCAATGTTATGCCAAAGATATGAAATTGGATCCATCTTTTACCCCTATGCAAAAGGTCGTGGCAAGTATAGAGACTAAAAATCAAGTTGAAATAATAACAAGAAGCGATTATAAAGTTACGCTGTCAGTAATGGATATTAACATTACAAGCGGGTTATCTCCAAATGAGGTTGTTATGCTAACAGATAAGCTGATGAACGAGTTCACTGCCAACGGTGTGTATAAAATTATCGAACGTTCCAAACGGGATGAAATACTAAGAGAACAGGGTTTTCAACAAAGTGGTGCTTGCGATCAAGGTCCCTGCTTGGTGGAAGCTGGACAGATGCTGGGCGTAGAGAAAATGGTGGGCGGAACAATAGGCGGAATAGGAACAATTTATGGTGTGGAACTTCGTGTGATGGATGTTAGGACAGGGGCGATAGAGCAAGCCTTTTCTCGGCAGTACAGCGGTGATGTTTCCGCACTTTTGGAAGCTATGAAAGAAGCAGCGATGGAGTTTTCCGGTGTAACACTAGATAGTCAACAGCGTAAAGGTAGACGGTAATCAATGCACCTCATCATCCAACATATCGGCCAGCTGCTAACCCTTGCTGACCCAACGCTTCGACAAAGCTCAGCGCAGGCCCAGTCCCTCCCCGTTGCGGGGAGGGAGATAGGGAGGGGTCGGTCGGGCCCCGCCATGTCCGAACTCGGCATAATCGAGGATGGGCTGGTGGCAATAGAGAATGACAAGATCGTGGCGGTGGGCAAGACCGCGGACCTCAAACCCAAGCTAAAACTTTTGCCCCACACCAAGGTCATAGGCGCCGAAAACCAAGTGGTCATGCCCGGTTTCGTGGACTGCCACACACACCTGGTCTACGGCGGCTCCCGCGAGGACGAGTTCGAAATGCGGGCCTTGGGGGTTTCCTACCAGGAGATCGCCGCCAAAGGCGGAGGGATACGCTCCACCGTCAAGGCCACCAGGCTGGCTTCCCGCGAGGTCTTAAAGCGCGATGCCCTAAAACGCTTGGACCGGATGCTCCTTTGGGGCACTACCACGGTCGAGGCTAAAAGCGGATACGGATTGGAGACCAAGACCGAGATCAAACAACTGGAGGTTGTAAAGGATCTAAACGAACTACAGGCTATAGAGGTTGTGCCGACGTTCATGGGGGCGCATGAATTCCCGGAGGAATTCAGAAGGCAAAATTCAGAAGGCAGAAATGAAATTGACCGGGAGGGGTATGTCAGGCTGATCTGCGAAGAGATGATACCCAAGATCGCGGAGATGAAGCTGGCCGAGTTCTGCGATGTGTTCTGCGACCAGGGCGTGTTCACCCCGGATGAAGCGATAAAGATACTGGAGACCGCCAGCAATTACGGGATGATCCCCAAGATTCATGCCGACGAGCTGGCTTCGGTGGGAGCGGCCGAAGTGGCGGGAAAGGTCAAGGCCATAAGCGCCGAGCACCTGCTGTACCCCTCGCAGTCCGGGCTGGAACTGATGAAAGCGGCCGGGACCATCGCCGTGCTGCTGCCGGGCACCAGTTTGACCATCAAGAAGAACTACGCACCGGCCAGGAAGATGATAGAGATGGGCATCCCGGTGGCTTTGGCCACCGACCACAACCCCGGCTCCTGCACCATCGAGAACATGCCGTTCATCATCGGGCTGGCCTGCCTGTACCTGGGGCTGACCCCGGCCGAGGCCATATGCGCAGCCACTTACAACGCGGCCTGCGCCCTGAACCGCGGCGACCGGATCGGTTCCATAGAAGTCGGCAAGCAGGCCGACCTGCTTATCATGGACATCCCCAATTACCGGTATATTCCGTATCACTATGGGGTGAATTACGTCAAGACGGTGATCAAGAAGGGGCGGATCGTTGTAGGCTAATAAATGGACATTTTTTGACATTGGTTGACATTATGATGAGCAAGATACAGGATTTCACTGATTTGATAATTTACCAATTGGCCGTTGACCTGGCTGACTGGATATATGAGCTTACTGCCAAGTTCCCGGAAGACGAGAGGTATAATCTCACTTCACAACTAAGGAGGTCTTCAACTTCGGTCTACAGCAATATTGCCGAGGGGTTTGGAAGATACCATTACAAAGAAAATAAACAATTTTGCAGGATAGCTCGTGGTTCGTTATATGAAACCAAAGCTCACATGATATTTGCTAAAAGACGAAACTATATAAATCAAGAAGTCTTAGATGAATATTTAAAGAGACACACAACTCTGGCCATAAAACTTAACAATTACATCAATGCCACCGGCAGTAATGTCCGTAAAATGTCAACCAATGTCATAATAAATGAGCAGGAGAGAGAATGACCAAGTTAGTCGAATGCGTACCGAATTTTTCCGAGGGCCGCGACCGCAAGATCATTGATGCCATCGCCGATGCCGTCCGCGGCGTGGCGGACGTAAAACTTTTGGACGTCGATCCCGGGGCCGACACCAATCGCACCGTTTACACTTTAGTGGGAACGCCGGAAGGGGTGAAGGAAGCGGCTTTCCAGGCCGCCAAAAAAGCCCATGAGCTGATAGACATGTCCAAGCACAGCGGGGCCCATCCCCGGATGGGGGCAATGGATGTCTGCCCGTTTGTGCCGGTCTCCGGCGTTACCATGGATGAGTGCGTCCAGATCGCCAAAGACCTGGGCAAGCGGCTGGGCGAGGAACTGGAAATCCCTGTCTATTTATACGAATTCGCCGCCGCCTCTCCCGACCGCCAGAGTTTGGCCGACATCCGCACCGGGGAATACGAGGCCCTGGAGGAGAAATTCAAAGACCCAAAATGGAAACCCGATTTTGGCCCGGCCAAGTTCAAACAAAAATGGGGAGCCAGCGTAGTAGGCGCCCGGGAATTTTTGATTGCCTATAATGTCAACGTCAATACCAAGGACAAAAAGCTGGCCAACGAGATCGCCCTGAACATCCGCGAGGGGGGCCGGGCCAAGAAGGACGCTGCCGGCAAGCTGGTCAAGGACGCCCAGGGCAACTCGGTCAAGGTCCCCGGCCGCCTGAAGGCGGTGCGGGCCATTGGCTGGTACATCGAGCAGTACCGCCAGGCCCAGGTGTCCATCAACCTGATTAATTACAACACCACGCCGTTGCATGTGGTCTTTGAGACTGCCCGGGAAGAAGCGGAAAAGCTGGGCCTGATAGTAACCGGCTCGGAGCTGGTTGGCCTGGTTCCCTTAAAACCGATGCTGGACGCGGGAAAGTTCTACCTGAAAAAACAGGGCAAGTCGGCCGGTGTCCCGGAAAAGGAACTGGTGGAGATCGCCGTTCGTTCCCTGGGACTGGACCAACTGTCGGACTTCGATCCGGCCAAAAAGATAGTGGAATACAACTTCCTTAAACCGGCCCCACTGATGTCACTGACCGCCAAGGCTTTTGTGGACGAGGTGTCTTCAGAATCCCCGGCCCCGGGCGGCGGCTCGGTGGCGGCCCTGGCCGGCAGCTTGTGCGCGGCCCTTTCGGCCATGGTGGCCAATCTGACTGTCGGCAAGCCTGGTTACGAGAAGGTCTGGAAAGAGATGTCCGAACTGGCCGAACTGGGACAGGAGATCAAGGACAAACTGTCAAAAGCGGTGGACGAGGATACCAACGCCTTTAACGACCTGATGGAGGCCATGCGCCTGCCCAAGGGAACTCCGGAGCAGAAGGTTTTCCGGGACAAGGCCATGGAGGAAGGATATAAAAAGGCGGCGGCAGTTCCGCTGGAGACCGCCAAAACCTGTTTGGAGGCCATGGAATTATCACTGACTGCGGCCCAAAAAGGTAACGCCAATTCGGCCTCGGACGCCGGGGTGGCGGCCCTGATGGCCCGGGCCGGGGTGGAAGGGGCCGGACTGAACGTGTTGATAAACCTGGGTTCCATCAGGGACCAGGGGTTCGTTGCCGCCCACAAAAAGGAGGTGGCCGGGTTGAATTCCCGATCCGCCGAATTATGCCTGAAGGTTCTGGAAGCCGTTTCCGGTAATATTAAATAAAAATAGTTTAAATAACTATTGATTTAAACCCTTGATTTTTGTATACTTTAGTGTTGGTATTGGTTTAAAAAATAATGCCTGATATAAAACGACTTAACGAACAAGCCCATCTCTTTTACCAAAAAGGCGAGTGGGAAAAAGCCCGCCGGGCTTACGAGCAGTTGACCATGGTCGATGCCGAAAACCCGGAGCATGTGCTTACTTTGGCCAATATCTACCGGGAGACCGGGGAGGACCGCAAGGCTCTGGATCAGTACGAGGTGGCGGTACGGATAGGAGAAAAAAACGGTGACCTGCCCCGTTCCATAGTGGCCGCCAAAAAGATTTTATCTATTGACAAGAGCCGGATAGAATTATATAATAAAGCAGGGGATTTATACGCAAATAGTCTCTTAAAAAGCGGAGCCGTAAGGGAATGGCTTCGCTTTGCCGATCAGCTTAAGGTCCGCAATGATTTTGTGGCCATGTCTGCGGTGCACAAAAAAATAACCGCGTTGCTGCCGGAAAATCCTGGTTTGGCCGAACTGTCAAAAAAGATCGAACAGATGGTGGCCAAAATGGCCTCGGATAATTCCGAGGATGCCCCCGACCCGGCGGACATTGTACCCTATCACCGTTTGCTGGATGTGGCTTTGAAGATGGGCAATGCCAAAAAGATACTGGAGACCCAGCTGACCTATGCCCGGGTTCTGCAAAAACGCGGCTTTGACCGCAAAGCCAAGTCCGTCTATCAAAAAATACTGGAGCGGGATCCCAAGAACGAGGAGGCTCTTTCCCGGATGTTGTCTTCTGGCGGCAACTCTTCAATGGACCAGATCCAGATGAAGGAAGAGTTGTTTTTGTTCTGCAAGGATTTTCAGGATGCGGTCTGGACCAACATCAGCGAAGCTTACGAGAAATATTATGACATCGGCATGCTTTACCGCGAAGTGGGTCTGCGCGACGATGCTATTGCAGAATTTCAGATGGCCATCAAGGGTGGGAAAAGTCAGTTGAAAGGTTTTGAGATGCTGGCCATCTCATTCCTGGAACAGGGCGATTACGGACTGGCCCGGGAGGTTTTAAGCCAGGGCATCTCGGTAAAAAAGTTTTTGGACAATGAATATGTGGGGCTACACTACAACCTGGGTCTGGCCCACGAACAATTAAGGAATCGCCAAAAGGCTCTGGAGGAATACGAGCAGGTTTATGTTTTGGATATCAACTACAAGGATGTGGCCCAACGGATGCGGAGGCTGTTGGAACAGGGCAATCCGGATCCGTCCCAGCCGGAGCCAACATCAGCAACAGAGCCGGGGTCGGCCGCCGTTAAAACTCTGGAAGCCGGACCCGAAATAATGTTGAAAGAATCGGGACCGGAATTGGAAGAAACTATGGGGCCGGAACTGCCCGGCTTGGACGAAGAGGTTCAGACTGAGGAAACATTCGGCGACAGCAAAGTGGAGGTCATTATGGAACAACCTTCCCAGCCAGCCTCCAAACCGGAATCGGGAAAAATCTCCCGGCCGTCCCAAACACAGGACGACGATCCGTATTTAGGGTCCAACCAACAGGGCATTTCATTTTTGTAATGCTTTAAGGAGCTCCATGGATTACGAACGTTTTTTTAAACTGAGCGCCGACCCTTTTTCCAACGTACCCGATAGCCGGTTTTACTATGACAGCCCGCAGCACAGCAACGCCATCATCAGGCTGGCTCACGTGGCCGAGCGAATGCGGGGATTGGGAGTATTAATAGGCGAAGTGGGATCGGGCAAGACCATGCTGGCCCGCCGCCTGCTGGACATCTTAAGGGAAGACGGGCGGTTTGAAACTTCGTTATTGATCCTGACCCACGCCGAATTCAGTCCCATTTGGTTTTTGCGCCGGATCGGCTCATTGCTGGGGATCAAGGAACTTTCCGAGGATAAGACCCAGGTTTCTTCAGCGGTGGCCCGGCGCCTGATGGAGCTCCATGCTGAAGGGCGCAAGCCGGTGATCCTGATAGACGAGGCCAATTTATTGCGGGGACAGGCCATCCTGGAGGAAGTGCGGGGGCTGCTGAATTTGGAGCTTTCCGACGTCCGGCTGATAACCTTCATCCTGTTCGGCATGGCCGAGATCGAGCAGAACCTTTTGGTGGACTCTTCGCTTAACCAGAGAGTGGCCGTAAAATATTACCTTGACGCATTGGATCAGGCCGCCATCAAAGAATATGTCCAGCACCGGCTGGTGATCGCCGGGCGGGAGGAGGAACTATTTACCGAGACCGCCTATGAGCTGATCGCCCGGTACTCCCAGGGGCATCCCCGGCTGATCAACGCCATCTGCGACAACTGCCTGATAGAGGGATATCTTTTGGAAAAGGACATGCTGGACGCATCGGTGGTCCAGACGGTGGTTTATAACCTGGGGATCGACCGGGGACATGAGGAACAGATTCCGGCCAGCGAGACTGCGGTGGGCAGCGACTACCAGTTCTGAGATTAACAACAAATATTCCGATTTACTAAAAACAAGTGGCAAAAGTTGATCAAATAAGGGCCAAAGCGGCCGAATATTTCCAGAAAGGCGATTACGCCAAGGCGGTGCTGGAGTACAAAAAGGTGTTGGAGCTGGAGCCCGGCAACGCCAGTGTGTACAATTTCATCGGCGACGCCTTCGTCAAGCTCA
Organism: uncultured bacterium; assembly: GCA_963780225.1. Taxonomy (GTDB): domain Bacteria; phylum Edwardsbacteria; class AC1; order AC1; family EtOH8; genus UBA5202. Next base: position 69,983 of record CAWAAX010000016.1, read on the forward strand.
ACAACATCGACGAGGCGGTCTCCAATTACATGGAAGCGGCCAAGGGTTACGGCAATGACGCTCTTTACAACAACGCCATAGCGGTCTGCAAGAAGATCCTCCGCAGCAAAAAGGATGATCCCGAGATATACAAGATGCTGGGAGACTTGTATATTCAGCAAGGCCTGATCAACGAGGCCATCACCAATCTGCTGGAGTATTCGGAGCGCAAGATCAAGGAGGGCAAACCCGACCTGGCTTTCCCGGTCTATCACCAGATCGTGGAACTGAACCCCCAGAACCTGGCCATCCGCTCCAAGCTGGCGGATATGTACCTGTCTCAAAAACGGGTGCCGCAAGCCATAGAGGAATTTACCAAGCTGGCCCAGGCCTACCGGGAGAACGGACGTCTGATCGAGGCCGAGGCGATTGACGCCAAGGTCCGCAGCATGAAGGGCGAAACTGCCCCTCCCAGCGCAGTCGCTCCGGCCCCGGCTCCCGAGATCAGGCCCCAGCAGGTGATAGACGAGTTGACCCACCACCATGCCAGTCCCGAGATCAATTTGGAAGTCCCGCCCCAGCGGGGAAACCAAGCGATGGATGTTCCAACGCTGTCCATCCAAAAAGAAACAGAGCAGCCGATCGTCCCCGAGCGTTCCAAACAGGATTGGGCCACCAACGTGGAACTGGGAGATCTGCTGGTGGAGATCGGGTCCGTCCAGGAGGCTCTGGACCAATATCATACTGCTGCCAACGGCTACTTAGGCGACGGCAACATCAATAAATCCATTGCCATTTACAAGAAGATCGCGGAACTGCAGCCGCTGGAGCTGAGGAGCCGGCAGAAATTAGTGGAGATCTCACTGCAGTCCAATCAGCCCGAAGCCATGGTGGATGCCTATCTGGGCCTGGCCGAATGTCTTTACCGCCGGGAATTGAAGGAACAGGCGGCCGCAGTCTATCAAAAAGTGCTGGAAATAGACCCGGTCAACGAGACCGCCCTGGAAAGCCTTTCCCTGCTGCTACCGGAGATGCCGGAAGGCGGCATGGATATGCCGGGTTTCCAGGTCCAGCCCGAACCCAAAGCCCCGTACCAGCCGTCCCTTAGCATTCAGCCGCCTTCGATTACCATCCAACCGCAGGTCATGGAACCTGAGGCTGCGCCTTCCACCGGTTTTGATTTTGCATCCATTCAACCGGCAGTCCAGCCCCAGCCCGAAGAGACCTCCGAAGGAACACCCAGTTGGCAATTGCCGGTTCAGGAACCTGGGGCGGTTCCGACCGATCAAAGTTTTTTGCATTCCCAGCCCCAGGAAGAACAGGAAGAAGAGCCCAGGCATTTGACTGCTCAGCCTCAAGAGGAACAGCCAAAAGAGGATGGCAATGTCCACTGGGGGCGGGAGATGGTGGAAGGGGGCCGGCAATCGCGGGTCAAGTTCAGCGTGGCCGATGACGAACAATCCCAAGCGCCCCAGGCCCAGGAGGAATATCTTTCCCTGAACGATATTTTGGCCGAGTTCAAGGAGGGCGTCTATCAGAGCATCAAACAGGAAGATTTTCAGGGGCATTACGACCTGGGCATCGCCTACAAGGAAATGGGCCTGGTGCAGGAAGCCATTGCCGAATTCCAGATATCATCCAAGGGAGAAAAGGAGAGGCTAAAGTCTTTTGAGATGCTGGGGATCTGCTTTATGGAACGGGGGGAATACAAGTTCGCCATCCGTCAGATGGAACGAGGCCTGGCCACCCCGGGTTACGAGGAAGAGGCTTATATGGGCCTGCGCTATAACCTGGCCCAGTCCTACGAAAATCTGGGGGAGATCGATAACGCCGTTAAAGCTTACGAAGAAATATACTCGATAGATGTATCCTTTAAGGATGTAACCCAAAAACTTCAGCAGCTTAAGTCGGCAGCAGCAGTCCCGCCCCGGAAACCAGCACCGGCGCAACCGGCCAGGGCTCCGGCTCCGGCAGACCTGCCCCAGCGTCAGATGGTTTCCCAAACCCAGTCTCAGTCTGGGCCTCCGCCAAGACCAACGCCCCAACCAGTTTCCCCGCCCCGTCCGGCACCGGCTGCTCCCCAGCCCCAGTTTCAACCGCCTTCCCAGCCAGCTCCCCAGCCGGTGGCCCGGCCCAGCATAGCACAGCCTCAGATGCAGCCGCAATACCAGCAACCGGCGCCCCGGCCATCTATGTCTCCGGCCGCTCCGGCGTATGCTCCACAGCCTCCAGCCCGGGCTCAGGAAGAAGCCCTCCTGCCTGAAATGGATGCCTCGCCCAAACCAAAACCAATTCCGTCCAAGCTTAAAAAGCCGGAGAAACAGAGAATCTCTTACGTTTAAAAAACGGTGTTTTAATGGACAGAGCTCCGGCCCTGAAGGTGTTTTTATTGTTTTCCCTCGGGATACTGGCCGCTTCGGCGGTTAGTGTCCCGATTGTTTTTGCCGTCTCGATGGTCCTGATTTTTCTGCTGCTCACTATCGCTTTTCGCGCCAAAGGCAGGACATCTCAGTTTTGGCTGGCGCTGCTGATCATTTCAGCCGGATTTTTTGGGTATCAGATCAGGATCGCCGTCAAAGACTGTCAGTGGCAGGAGGGAAGGCAGCAGATTGCCATGGTGCAGGTGGTTTCCGAGCCCCAAGCCAACGAAGGCCGGTACCGTTTCACCGCCCAGGTGCTTTCCTATTTGGACAGCAGCGATGTCTGGCAACCTGCTAATTTCAAGCTGCTGGCCAGGGCCGGAGCGGATCCGGAGCACCTTCCCCGTTACGGCGAACTGCTGTTAGTGCAGGGAAAATGGAACCTGCTCCCGCAAAGGCGCAATCCCGGCGGCTTCGATTACCGGGCTTACCTGGACCGCAGCGAGGTCCGGGGTTCTCTCAGCCTGGATCACATAAAACTGGTAGAGACAGACAGAGGTAATTGGCTGATTTCAAAGATTGTAATCCCGGTCCGGCAGTACATCCGGGGGCTGGCGGACAAATTCCTCCAGGGAGACGAAGCGGCCCTGCTGTTGGGTTTGGCTTTGGGCGAGCGCAGCGGGCTTTCGGCCAGGGTGCAGGAAGCCTTCTCAAATACCGGAACCACACATGTTTTGGCGGTCTCCGGCCTGCATGTGGTGCTGGTGGCCTTCATATTGTTCCTGGCGCTTAGGATAGTCAGAATCCCCCGGCGTTGGGCAGCTTTAGGAACCTGCTTTGGATTGGTGTTTTATACGCTTCTTACAGGTTCGCCTCCCTCCATAGTCCGGGCCGCCATTATGGCCGTAGCGGTGCTGATGGGAGGCATGTTTGAACGGCAGGGTAACGGCCTGAACATGCTGGGACTGGCCGGGTTGTTGATCCTGTTCTTCTGGCCCCAGTCTCTGTTTGACGTGGGTTTCCAGCTTTCTTTCGCCGCCACCGCCGGGATACTGGCCGTTACCCGGCCCATCCAATCCCAGCTGTTCAAGATCACTAAGAACGAAGTTCTGCGGGAATGGCTGTTATTGCCCCTGGCGGTCTCCCTGGCCGCCCAGATATTCACCGCCCCGTTCCTGGCCTACCATTTCCACAAGATCCCGACCATATCTCTTTTAGCCAACCTGGTGGTGGTGCCGACCACCAACCTGCTTCTGGCCCTGGGACTTTTGATGGCCATGCTCTATCCCTTGGGCAATCTGGTGGTCTGGCCGATGGCCGCCTCGGCCTACGCCGCCAGTTGGATATCTTTGAGATCGGTGGAGCTGTTTGATATGGTCAAATTCGGGGTCATAACCTGGCCGAGGCCTGATTTAAGTCAAACTTTAATTTATTCTGTTGCTTTAATTATTGTTTTTAACATCAATAAAATAAAGAAGATAGGATTTGTAATTATAATATTTTTACTGGCTGTTTTGAATGTATTTGTCTGGCCCAAAACATTCGTAACTGAAGATAAATTAAAGGTAACTTTCTTAGATGTAGGGCAGGGGGATGCTGTTTTCATTCAATTTCCCAACGGCAAGACCATGCTGATAGATGCCGGACCCAGCCAGGAAAAATTTGACTCCGGCCAGCGGACCATTTACCCGTTCCTGAAATACAAGGGCCTAAGCAACATTGATCTGGCTCTCATCAGCCACGGGGACGCCGACCATGCCGGAGGCTTTTCCTACCTGTTGTCGCATGTAAAGGTCAAAAAACTGATGATCTCCGGCCACCAATGCGACCAGCCCCTGTTCCTGGCGGCCATGGGGGTCGCATTAAAGACCAAGACCGATATAGATACCCTTTGGGGCTACGATACCTTGTCCGGCATTTCTCCCGCCCGGGGCTTTGTCTTCTGCCAGAGGGATTCGGCTTCGGATGCCAACGAGTCTTCCATAGTCTGTTTCATCCAATACGGGGAAAAGTCATTCCTTTTCACCGGGGACATGGGCCCGCAGTTGGAGGACACGCTTTACGCCAAAGGTCTTTTGCCCAAATGCACGGTGTTGAAGGTGCCGCACCATGGCTCGCACATCAACAATTCTCCGGCGGTTATCAAGGCCGTCAGCCCGGAACTTGCGGTGTTCCAGGTGGGCCAGAACAACCGGTTCGGGCACCCTTCGCCGGAGGTGGTGGAGGGATACCAGGCGGTGGGAACCAAGGTTTACCGGACTGATGAGCAGGGCGCAATTGAGATGGAGACGGATGGGAGCAGGCTGGAAGTGAGGACGATGGTGGAGTGAATATATTCTTACTCAAATACCCAAGCTTTGGGTTTTTATATCTCAAACAATATTCCATTGACAGAATTTCCAATTTAAGGTAAACTTAGCGCTTGTTTTAAATAATCTTATCGGAGATACATGAAACGCAAGGTCAAGTTCATATTCGTCACCGGGGGCGTGGTCAGTTCGCTGGGCAAGGGCATCGCCTCGGCCAGCCTGGGATATTTGCTAAAGGCCCGGGGGCTTAAGGTCAACATCCAGAAGTTCGACCCGTACCTTAACGTGGACCCCGGCACCATGAGCCCGTTCCAGCACGGCGAGGTCTTCGTCACCGATGACGGGGCCGAGACTGACCTGGACCTGGGGCACTACGAGAGGTTCATAGACCGGCCGCTTAAGAAGGAGAACAACCTTACCGCCGGGCAGGTCTACGAGGCCGTGATCACAAAAGAACGCCGGGGCGATTACCTGGGCAAGACCGTCCAGGTGGTGCCCCATGTTACCAATGAGATTAAGGCTCGGCTGCTTAAGCTGGCCGACAATCCGGACGTGGACGTGCTGATCACCGAGATCGGCGGCACGGTGGGCGACATCGAGGGACTGCCGTTCCTGGAGGCCATCCGCCAGTTCCGGCTGGAGGCGGGGAGGGAGAACTGCTGTTACATCCATTTGACACTGGTGCCCTACATCCGCGCCTCGGGCGAGCTCAAGACCAAGCCCACCCAGCACTCGGTCAACAAGCTGCGGGAGATCGGCATCCAGCCCGACATCATCATCTGCCGTTCGGAAAAACCGCTGGACGCTGGACTCAAGGAGAAGATCGGCCTGTTCTGCAACGTGATGGCCGAAGAGGTGATCGAGGCCATAGATGTGGAAAGCATCTACGAGATAGCCCAGCACTTTCACCAGGACGGCCTGGACGAGATAGTGGCCCACAAACTTGGGGTGGGCTTCCACAAGCCGGATATCAGCGAGTGGCTGAACATGCTGAAGAATCTGAAGGAGCCCAAGGGCGAGGTTACCGTGGGCATCTGCGGCAAGTACGTGGACCTGCACGACGCCTACAAAAGCATCATCGAATCCCTGCTTCACGCCGGGATACACAACCAGGTCAAGGTGAAACTGGACTGGATAGACACCGAGGCCCTGAATCCGGGCAACCTGGCCGAGCGGCTAAAAGACTGCCAGGGCATTCTGGTCTGCCCCGGTTTCGGCGAGCGGGGGGTGGAGGGCAAGATCCTCTGCGCCAAGTACGCCCGGGAGAACAAAGTTCCATATTTCGGGATCTGCCTGGGGATGCAGGTGGCGGTGATCGAGGCCACCCGGAACCTCTGCGGACTGCGCAACGCCAATTCCACTGAGTTCGTCAAGGACTGCCAGGACCCGGTGATAGACTTTCTGCCGGAACAGCGCCAGGTTAAGAACATGGGCGGCACCATGCGGCTGGGGGCCTATCCCTGCCGGTTAAAGACCGGAACCAAGTCCTTTGCGGCCTACGGCCAGGAGGAGATCTCCGAGCGCCACCGGCACCGCTACGAGGTCAACAACGATTACATCGCCCGGCTGGAAGAGAAGGGCATAGTCTTCTCCGGCAAATCGCCGGACGGGATGCTGATGGAGATGATGGAGACCGAGGGCCACCCATGGTTCGTGGGCTGCCAGTTCCACCCAGAGTTCAAGTCACGGCCCATGCGGGCCCACCCGCTATTCCGGGAATTCATCCGGGCGGCCAAGGAATTCAAGGCTGGCAAGTAAGCTATATAATGGGTGCCGCCTGCCCACGAAATACACGAAATGACGCGAAAATAATTTTCAGGTTACTATTCATAATGTACCAGTTACTAACCAATTGGTTTGTGCGGTAAGTCAAACATTCTGCGTAAATCTGTGTAATCTGCGGATAGTAAGGAGAAACAATGAAGCAAGTTCCTTTCCTGTTGAAACTGATGATGGGGCTGAGCTTGGTGGCCGCCATCGGCTCATCCATGATCTGGTTTGACCGCCAAAGCAAGCTGATGAAGATGTCCGAGCAGCTGGAGGCCGAAGGCGACCCGGGCAAACGGATAGAGCTGGCTAAAGGATTTCTTAAGAACACTTCCTGGCTGGACAAGAACGTCCAAAAAGGATTGTACGTCATCATTGCCCAGAACCATTCCCAGTTGGGCCAGGGGCCGGAGATGGCGGAAGGCTTCAAGTCCGCGATAACGATCGATCCCAAAGACCACAATCTGCTGAACAACCTGGCCTACGAATTGGCCAAGAACAAGACCGATCTGGATTCGGCCGAGGCCTATTCCAAACGTTCTATCGAGCTGGCCAAGGAAGCGTTCAAGGCCAAACCCTGGGACATCACTCAGGAACGCTGGGACAGAACCAAGTCCCAGACCATCGGCAATTATTTGGACACATACGGATGGGTGTATTACCAGCAAGGAAATTATTTCAAGGCCTTGGAACAATTGCAGGAAGCCTTTAGATACATTCCCGAACCCACCATCGAATATCATCTCGGCCTGGCGTATTACCAAACCGGACAGCTCGATTCGGCCGTAACCCATCTGGCCGATGCCTTAGCCGGGCAGGTGGAGGATCCCCAGCAGACCAAAGCCGATTTTGAAATGGTCTATCTGGCCCGGTATAATAGTAAAAAGGGCATGGAAGACCTTTTGACCAAGGCCAGGGACAAAAAGACGGCGGAGGAGATCAAGGCTGATTCAACCTCGGCCGCAACGGTGGTCGGCAGGCCGGCACCGGAGTTCAGCCTGCCTGACCTGGACGGCGCAATGCACAAGCTTTCGGACCACCGGGGCAAGGTGGTGGTGCTGGACTTTTGGGCCACCTGGTGCCAGCCCTGCAAGATGAGCCTGCCCCTGGTAGACAAGGCCTTTCTGACCAGCCAGGGCAAAGAGGTCCTGTTCTTCGCCGTGAACCTGGAGGGAACCGACAAGAAAGACGTGGTAAGATCTTTCTGGAGCCAGAAGGGCTATGGTTTCCCGGTCCTGATGGGAGGGATGATGGGCAACGGCATAGACAAGGTCTACCAGATTACCGGGATCCCCACCACTTTTGTGATAGACAAGAACGGAATAATCAAATACCGCCATATAGGCTACCGGCAGAACCTGGACCAGCTGTTGCTCAAGGAGATAGACGAATTATTGAAGCAGTAGTCTTCCTGGAGCTGCAAAGGATTGACAAATTTCCACAAATCTTGTAAAATCAGTATCGTTGCGGGTGTAGTTCAGTGGTAGAACGTCAGCTTCCCAAGCTGAATATTGTGGGTTCGATTCCCATCACCCGCTCCATTAATAAAACGTCTGACTAAATGCCAGACGTTTTTTCAGTTTTCACAATATTGCTACTTTGAGTCCCAGGTGGGTTCTCCGCCAGCAGCCGGGCTTCGGAGTAAGGCGGCGGCGGATCCGCCGTCGCTGGAGCAGTTATAATTCTGCCGGCAGCATATTTGACGTCTGTTTGACGATAGTCCGCCTGTGGCGGACGGAGATTCCCATCACCCGCTCCATGTAATAAGAAAAACCGCCCGATATAATATCAGGCGGTTTTTCAGTTACAGCAGATGAATTATAAAATCCCGAAAATCATGTAAATCCTGTCTAAATGAAGGATCCGGGTGTCAGGTTATGACTTGTCCCCGACCTTGAAGCCGATCTCCTTGCCTTCGGAAGCAAAGGTTTTGATGGCTCCGAACTGAGCCTCGTATTTCTTGATGTTCTCCTCCAGCGCTCCCATGAACGATTTGACATGCTGGGGGGTGGTCACGATCCTGGCATAGACCTTGGCCTTGGGGATCCCGGGCAGCAGCCGGGCGAAATCCAGCACGAATTCCGATGGGGAGTGGGAGATGAAGGCCAGGTTGGAGTATATGCCCTCGGCCTCTTTTTCGTTTATCTCTATGTTCACCTGCTGGGGATGGGGGTTGTTTTCCATTTTGTCCTCAATTTATTTGATTTATTGTTGCTTGCATTGTATCAAAATCAACTCCCTGATGTCAAGAAGCATGATTTTTATAAACTGTGATTCAGACAGTAGTGAGAAATGGCGTGAAAACTATATAATTGGTAAGAAGTCGGGATAACATTGCCACGACCTTCAGGTCGTGGCAATGAAAAGCAAGAAAGATTTGGGCTTTAGCCCGCGGGGTAAAGGGGTTAAAACCCCGGAGGATATTTTCCCGATCCTAACCCACGAGCTAAAGCTCGTGGCAATTTGAAATTGCGAATGGATGTTTTCACACTTTCTATTCTTTGCATGCATGTCTCTGGACAAATCCGATTCGATTAACTTCCCACTTCCTGAATCGCAGATTTCCATAAAAACATTTGAATTAGTTTCGATTAGAGTGTATAATAACTAAACGCTGAATTATGAATTGATAAGAGAATAAAATGAAAATCACTTTTTACGGGGCGGCCCGCACAGTCACCGGCTCGATGTATGTGATAGAGGTGGGAGGCAAAAAACTCCTGCTGGAATGCGGGATCCATCAGGGACGCAGGGAAGAGAGCGAACAGCGGAACCAGAAACTGCCGTTCGACCCCGCCAAGATCGACGCCATGATCCTCTCCCACGCCCATCTGGATCACAGCGGAAACATCCCGACCCTGGTCAAGCAGGGCTTTGCCGGGGACATCTCCATGACAGCGGCCACCCGTGACCTGCTGGGTCTGATGCTCCGCGACTCGGCCCATATCCAGGAATCCGACACGGTCTTCGTCAATAAAAGGAGAAAGCGGGACGGCCTTGCCCCCAAAGAGCCTTTGTACACCATGATCGACGCCGAAAAAGCGCTGGATTCCTTTGTCAGCTATTCCTACGAAAGGACTTTCAGCCCCATGCCAGGGGTCAAGGCAGTGTTTCACGATGCCGGGCACATCCTGGGTTCGGCCATGGTGGACCTGGAATTGACCGAGAACGGAAAGACCAAAAGATTCTTCTTTACCGGGGACCTGGGGCGGAAGGGCCTGCCCATCATCCGCGATCCCTATCAGCCCCAGGGGGCGGATTATCTGATGATGGAAAGCACCTACGGCGACCGCCTGCACAATCCTATAGAACAAAGCGTCCAGAAACTTCAGGACCTGGTGCGCCAGGTCTGCCAGCGCCGGGGCAAGGTTATCATCCCGGCCTTTTCGGTGGGGCGGACCCAGGAGGTAGTTTACGAACTGCACAAGATGTTCGAGGCCAATACCCTGCCCCGGGTGCCGATCTACGTGGACAGTCCGCTTTCAACCAACGTTACCGGCATCTTCAAACTGCACCCCGAGTGCTTTGACGCCGAGACCCGGGCCATGATCACCAATCACGACGATCCCTTCGGCTTCGGCCGGCTGACCTACGTCACCAATGCCGAGGATTCCAAGAAACTGAACTTCTTGAAGGAGCCGGCCATCATCATTTCGGCCTCAGGAATGTGCGAAGCCGGAAGGATCCTGCACCATCTGCGCAACTCGGTGGGAGATCCCAGGAACGCGGTTCTGATCGTGGGTTTTCAGGCCGAGGGGACCCTGGGCAAGAAGCTGGTGGACAAATGGCCTTCGGTCCGGATCTTCGGCGAGGAGCATCAGGTGAAAGCCCAGGTGGAGGTACTGAACGGATTTTCGGCCCACGCCGACAAGGATGAACTGCTGGGCTTCGTTCGGCAGGCCAAGAACGGCTTCGGACAGCTTATTTTGGTTCACGGCGAGGAAAAACAGTCCCTGATCTTTGCCCAAGGGCTGAAAGACCTGGATCACAAGGTGGAAGTGCCGGTTCCCGGACAAAGCATGGAGTTGTGATTAAATACTTGACTTTAGTCAACCGGTAAAGTTATAATTACTGATTATTGATGATTTTTACAATTTCCCGGACCGATCCTTCAGCTTTGAAACCCGGACTCTAAAATAAATATGTGCGCCTGTCTCGCCTTGGGCGGGACCCCGCTGCGGCGGTGGTAGCTTCCCGCCGTTGGCGGATCAGGACGCAGGTAAGACCAGCATAAATAAAAGCATACAAAACGCGCCTGTAGCTCAATTGGATAGAGCGTCGGCCTCCGAAGCCGTAGGTTACACGTTCAAGTCGTGTCAGGCGCACCATAAAGCAAGTTCAGACAAGTTCAGAACGGACAGTCATTCAGCATGAATAGAACGTTATCCAGGTTCATAATGACGAGCACCCGCCCGCGATCCGGGGCCTGGCTCGTCTTTTTTGTTGTCCTGGCGGCTTATGTCCTGACGGCTGCCCCCACCATCGGACCGATCGATTCCGGCGAGCTGACGTTGGTGATTAAGACCCTGGGAATAGCCCATCCCACCGGATACCCGCTTTTCACTTTGCTGGGGAAGATATGGGTCACCCTGATGTTCTGGGGGGACCTGGCCTTCCGGCTGAACATCCTTTCCGCCGTTATCGGCGCCTGCTCTGCCGCGCTTTTATTTTTGATACTGCGGGAGTCGGGAATCCGGCTGGAATTGTCCATTGCCGGAAGCATCTTATGGGCCTTCTCACCGGTGGTCTGGGATCAAGCCACGATGTTAGAGGTCTACGGACTGACATCGTTATTTGGCCTGCTGCTGATCTGGTTGTCTCTGAGATACAAGGAAAAGAAGGAATACCGGCTATTGGCGTTGATTGCATTTCTGGCCGGGCTTGGTTTGGGAAACCATTTGAGCCTGTTATGGTATTGGCCAGGAGTTATGATAATAGTATTTAACAGGTCCACCGTTACCAGTTGGAAAAAGATACTGCTGTTAGGCCTTTTCTTTGTCCTGGGCCTATCGGTCTACCTATATCTGCCCCTGCGCTCGATCAACGGGCCGTTGTTGAACTGGGGGGATCCGTCTAATTGGCCAAGGTTTCTGAGCCACGTCACCGGCCGTCAGTACCGGGTATGGATGTTCAATAGTTCTTTGTCGGAACTTTGGCATAATATTATCCGTTTTCTGAAAATTGCCCTTGACCATCCCTGGGCATACTTCAGCTGGCTGGCAGTTCCCGGATCAGTATATCTGTTCATCAAAAATAAAAGACTTCTGGCGGCCCTGGCCGCTATCATCCTGGCCGCGGTCCTTTATGGGATCAATTACAGCATTCCGGACATCGCCGCCTATTTCCTGCCGGCTCTGGCCGCGCTGAGCATTGCTGCCGCCATGGGGTTGCAGGCCTTGTCGGAGCTGGCCTCGGACAGGATCGGACTCAAATCGTCAAGGGCATTCTGTTGGGCGGCCCTGGTATTGGCCTTGGCAGTGCCATCATTTAACTGGAAGCAGGCGGATCGCAGCCGGGATCACTTCACGGTTGATTTTGCCAATGACATCCTGGTATCGGCCGGGCCCAATGCTGTGATACTGACCGACAACTGGGATGTTTACGCTCCCTGCCTGTATCTGCGTCATCAGCAGGGCCTCCGGCCCGATGTGGTGATCATCGACAAGGAGCTGTTGCGCCGCAGCTGGTATTACCGCTATCTGCAAAAACAGTATCCGGAGTTTTATGAGTCCTGCCGGCCGGAGATCGAAACCTTCCTGCCGCAGCTGCAACTATTTGAAAGCGGCAGCGTTTATAACCAAGCTGAGATCCAATTCCGTTTTGTAGGACTGCTTAATGCCCTGGTGCTACGCAATTATTACGACCGGCCGGCCTATCTGACCCGGGCCAGAAGAGAAGGGGATTACAGCCAAATGGCCCCCGATTATGAGCGGGTACCCGAAGGACTTTTGTATCGTCTTAAACTTCCCGGAAGTATAATTAGTTTCGAGGCTGACACATTATTCTGCCAGAAGGCGAAAGCAGGCGATACCCTGAATTTGTCCGGCCGGGAAAGACTGCTTTACAAAACCTATCCCAATCTGCTTTATCAACGGGGCATGTATTTGGCTCAATACCTGCAATATGCCGAGGCGTTGCCGTATTTTATCAAAGCACTGAGCTATGATGAACGCCATCCCCACATATATCTCGGCTTGGGCGGCGTTTACACCGGGCTGAACAGGGTAGAGGATGCTATTATGGCCTTTACCAGGGTGTTGGAATTAGATCCGGCCAATGAGACGGCGCAGGAAAATATCAGCCGCTTGAGAATGTTTGCCCCCGGGGGACCCAAGAACTATAGGATGGAAACCAAATAGCAGAAAAATATTGCTACGGAGTATTTTAAGGGAGCTTATTTTGCCAGACTTATAGCCAAGGGTTAATGCCTACCTGTAAAACGGTTCCCAGTGATCCGGTAACCGGCTAAAAACTACTGGCTGTAAAACAGCGGTGTTTTTATGGGCAAAAGAGGCAAATTGAAAATTTACTTCAAAATATTGTTGACAAAACCCTTATTAATTAGTAAACTAATATGTTATGGCAACTATTTCCAGTTTAGATGGTGATATCCTTAAGTCCAAAATTCACCCGGCTTACTGCTTTGTGGGCGAGGAAGAATATCTTAAAAGCCTTTATATTAAAAAGATCGCCGGGGCTTTTTTAGGAGCCGGCGTAGAGCACGGACTGGAGGTTATTTACGGCTCCGAGACCGATGCCAAAGAGATCATTGACCGGGCCCAAAGCCTGGGTATCTTTGCCGAAAAACGGGTGCTGGTGGTAAAAGATGCTGATGCCCTTTCTCCCAAAAGCCGCAAGGTAATGCTGGAACATCTTGGCCGCGAACCTTCTTCCGATACCTGCCTGATCTTAAGTTCGTTCAAGCTTGACGCCAAGTCCGCTTTTTACCGGGATCTCCAGGAAAATACGGTCTTCGTCTCTTTCGACTGCCTGAAATCTGAAAGCCTGGTCAATTGGGTGATGCAGAGATCCAAGGAATTGGGCTGCCGGATATCCCTGGCTTCGGCCCAAATGCTGACCCAGATAACCGGTCCAAGTTTGGGACTTTTGGAACAGGAATTGCTTAAACTGTCATCCTACCTGGAAGGCGGGGCGGACCGGGAGATAAAACCGGAACATATAAAATTGCTGGCCGGAGACACCAGCGAAGTGGGCGGATTTGAATTGGCCGAGGCTTTGGCCAAGAAAGACCTGAAGCAATCCCTGGCTCTTTTCCACAAAATGCTTAGGACCGGGGAGGACCCGGTAAAGATGCTGTCCGGCATCAATCATAAGTTCAACACCCTGTGGCGGGTCAAGCTGATGCTGGCCCAGGGCCTTTCCCCGGAAGCAATGGGACGGAAGATGCGGATCCACCCCTATGCCTTAAAAATGGCGATACCAGCCGCCCAGAAAAGGACCGAGAAGGAATATTGGGGCCTGTTCAACGGGCTTTTCTCCGCTGAATTAAAACTGAAGTCTGGAGCCGGAGATCCCAAGAGCTTGTTGCAACAGGTGATTTTCAAACTATCCAGTTAATCATTATTTAGAAAAGTAAAAAAGATGGCACAGGAAGTTCTGACCGGGAATGAAAGCATCGAGGAGCTGCAAAAGCTTTACGATGTTTTCACCAACAGGATCAGGCTGATCGACGAGAAGAAGGCCAACACCAAACCTGAGATATATCAAAAGGTGCGGAACGAATACGACGCCAAGCTGCTGGAACTCCAGGTTCTGTTGGAGGAAAAAGGCGCCGGGATGGAGGAGGCATTGAACCAGGCTTTGGCCGAAAAGGATCGGATACTCCCTCAATTACAGGAAGTATCCAACACCTTGGAAGAGCTGGAGCTGAGAGTGATCATCGGCGAAGTGACGGAAGATGAGAAAGCAGCTCAGGAACAGGCGCTTTTGGCACAAAAGTCCGAGATGGAAAGTAATGTGGCCGCCTTGAATGAGAAGATCCAAAAACTGAGCAGTTTTGTCAAAGGCAAAGCTTCCCCGGCGGCGGCAATTACAACTGCATCTCCGGTTCATTCGACCCATAAATCTGTTTCTCCTGCGCCCAAACCGGTTCCGGTAGCCGCCCCGCCGGTTCAGAACCTGCCGGAATCGTTGCAGCCCCCGGTCAGCGAAATGGAGGAATTGGAGAAGCAGTTTGCCAGCATACTGGGTTCAAATTTTGGAGAGGCCCCGGCCCAGCCAGCTCCGGCTCCGGCACCGGCACCGGCAGAAGTGATGCCCCGGACTCATGGGATTCCAGCTTTTGAAGCGCCGCCTGAACTGCCGGCCGCCTTGCAGACCCCGGAAGAACCGGCGGCCTTATCCGAGGAGGAATCCCACGAGGGCGAGCTTAAATGCCCCAAGTGCGCGGCTTATAACCGGGCCGACAACTGGTACTGCGAAAAATGCGGCAATGAGCTGCTGAGCGCCCAGGACCTTTTTGGAGGCGGAAAGTAAGTTTTTTCACTAAAGACAAAAGCCTTCAGTAACGTTATTGCTGAAGGCTTTTTAAATACTTATCAATGATTATCTAACTTATTAGGGAACCATTATCCACAGACGTTGTAGTGAGTGGCAGCCGAACTATTAACGCAGATTGTAACAAATTGTTTTGTAAATAACAATATAAATTTGTATTGCAACATCTGCGGAAATCTGTGAAATCTGCGGATAAAAATACTTTAAGGTTATGGACCTGAGCTAATCGCATATACCTTTATCAACCATTTATCAGAATACAAAGATGCCAAAATTCTACGATCCAAGATCCATCGAGCCCAAGTGGCAGAAAAAGTGGGAGGAGGAGAAGACCTTTAAGGCCCCCGATTCCTCCGATAAACCGAAGTACTATGCTTTGGAGATGTTCCCCTACCCCTCGGCCTCCGGTCTGCACGTTGGGCATCTGAAGAACTACGTGCCTCTGGACGCCGTCTGCCGCTACAAGAGCATGAAGGGTTTCAGCGTGCTGCACCCCATGGGCTGGGACGCCTTCGGCCAGCCGGCCGAGAACGAGGCCATCAAGCGGGGCCGCAACCCCCGGGAGATGGTGCCGGAATACGCTGCCAATTACAAGCAGACCCTTAA
The DNA here is from genome assembly GCA_963780225.1 of uncultured bacterium. Taxonomy (GTDB): domain Bacteria; phylum Edwardsbacteria; class AC1; order AC1; family EtOH8; genus UBA5202. The sequence goes on from CAWAAX010000016.1 coordinate 85,521, forward strand.
GCTGGCCGGATGCAGCTACGACTGGGACCGGGAGATAGATTCCAGCCGGCCCGAGTATTACAAGTGGACCCAATGGTTCTTCCTTTTGCTCTATAAGAAGGGATTAGCCTACCGCTCCACCGCGCCCATCAACTGGTGCCCCCAGTGCAAGACCGGTCTGGCCAACGAGGACGTGAAGGATGGACGCTGCTGGCGCTGTGATGCGCTGGTCGAAAAACGCCCCATGCCCCAGTGGTTCTTCAAGATCACGGACTATGCCGACCGGCTGATAAATGATCTAGATTCACTGGACTGGTCCGAGGGCATGAAGGAGATGCAGAGGGACTGGATAGGGCGGAGCGAGGGGGCCACTGTAAAATTCCAAATCAAAAATCAAAAATCAAAAACTTGTCCTGAGAAAGGCAGCCCTGCCCAACAATCGAATGGATCAAGAATTCAGGTCTTTACCACCAGGCCGGACACCTTGTTCGGGGCCACCTTCATGGTCCTGGCGCCCGAGCACCCGATGGTCAAAGACATTACCACGCCCGAAAAGATGTCAGAAGTTGAGGCCTACATTAAAAAGGCCAAGGCCGAGACCGAGATGGACCGGATGAATGCCGAGCGCACCAAGACCGGGGTCTTCACCGGAGCCTATGCCATAAATCCTGTCAACAACAAGGAAGTGCCGGTCTGGATCGCCGATTACGTGATGATGGGCTACGGCACCGGAGCCATCATGTGCGTGCCGGGACACGATACCCGGGACTTTGAGTTCGCCAAAAAATTCAACCTGCCCGTCATTCAGGTGGTCAGCAGGGACGGCAAAGCCTATGAGCTGGCCCAGGCCGAGCCCGATGAGGGACTGGCGGTCAATTCCGGCAAATATGACGGGATGAAGACCGCGGACTTCAAGGCCGCCATCACCCAATGGCTGGAAGAACAGAAGATCGGTCAGCACAAGGTGAACTACCGTCTGCGTGACTGGCTGGTCTCACGGCAGAGATACTGGGGCGCCCCCATACCCATCGTCCATTGTCCCAAGTGCGGTGATGTGCCGGTTCCCGAAGACCAGCTACCGGTGCTGCTGCCCGAGGTGGAGAATTATAAGCCGTCCGGGACCGGGGAGTCGCCGCTGGCCGGCATCCCTGAATTCGTCAATACCAAATGTCCCAAATGCGGTGGTGCAGCCAAGCGGGAGACCGACACCATGGCCGGCTCCGCCTGCTCATCCTGGTATTTCTTCCGGTTTGTAGACCCCAAAAACGACCAGGAATTCGCCGGTAAGGATAAGATCAAATACTGGATGCCCATAGACTTGTATTCCGGCGGGATCGAACACGCCCGGGGCCACCTGCTGTACGCCCGGTTCTGGACCAAGGTGCTTTATGACGCTGGTTACATCAGCTTTCAGGAGCCTTTCAAAATACTTAAGAACCAGGGATCCCTGCTGGCCCATACACCTGGAAGGAAGCCCAAAAGCTCGGAGGGAGCTGAAGACTCCGAGAAGATCCTGGACTGGATAGTGCTCAAGCCCGAGGACCTGGAGGGCTTTCCCCAGGACCAGATCGTCTGGCGCTGGGCCCGGATGTCAAAGTCCAAGGGCAACGTGGTGACACCGGAGGAGATCGCCCATAAGTACGGGGTGGACAGCCTGAGGATCTTTGAGATGTTCGTGGCCCCGTTCGAGGATGATGTCCAATGGTCGGAGGAAAGCATTAATGGCTCCTACCGCTTCCTTAACCGGACCTGGAAATGGCTGGACGCCGCCCTGCCGTATTATAAGAATAACTGGAGGGAGGCCCTGCCCAAGGAAATGACCGCGAGGGAGGCCCAGGTGCGCCGCAAGCTACATCAGACCATGAACAAGGTTGACGTCCATATCGCAGGCTTCCAGTTCAATACCGCCATTGCCGCCCTGATGGAGCTTTTGAACGAGATTTACGACTACTGGCAGCCAGTGGAACAGGAGCGCAAGGGGCCGGCCAATGAGGCCATTTTGGCCGAGATCCTGGAAAACATGGTGCTGATGCTGGCTCCGTTCGCCCCGCATATGGCCGAGGAGCTATGGGAGGCTATCGGAGGCAAAGATACCATTTATAAGGCCCAATGGCCGTCTTTTGATGCTAACATAGCCAAGGATAACGAGATAACACTGGTGATTCAAGTTAATGGAAAGGTTCGCGAGAAGATGGTCATACAAGCTGGCTTAAGTGAAGATATTGTGAAGTCTAAAACATTGGAAAACAGTAAAATAGCAGAAATGGTTAAAGGTAAAGAGATACTTAAAGTATTGTTAATACAAGGTAAGTTAATAAATATAGTTATCAAGTGATTAACGAAAAAGCCCTCAATAATGAGGGCTTTTTTACTTTAGTACTTTCTGGTATAAACCTCGCCAAACTAGATAATCATTGCTACCGGTGCAGCCAATATCGTGATACTTGATAATTTCCAGGCATTTAAGGCCATAAGCTTCAAAGTTGGTCATTTCCCTGGTAAACAGCCGGACATGGGGCAAACCGGCCGTAGGATCACCGGCCAGCACTGCTAATATGAGCAGGCCATGGTCCCTAAGCACCCGGGAAGCCTCGGAAAGGACCTTTGCCACGGCCTGGTCACAATCCGGAGGCAGGAACTCGTGCAGCAGCCCAAAACAGTAGATCCCGTCAAAGCAGGCATTTGTGAACGGCAAGGCCAGTGCATTGCCCTGGATAAGGCGGCATTTGCCGGCTTGGCCAGCTGGAACCAGGCTTTGTGCTTTGACAAGGCCGGTATAAGCCGAGTCTATGGAAAAGACATTTAAGCCATGAGACGCCAGATAAAAAGAATCCCGGCCCACGCCGCAGCCCAGATCAAGGATGGAACTGCAATCGTGTTTCCGGAAATTTGAGGTGGCGTACTCGGAGCATAAGGACCGGGGAGCGGAGAGAACCCGGGGATCTTCAGCGTAAAAGCCTGTCCATCTATTCATATTCATAGTTTACATAATATTTATTATGGGACAGTTAAAGGTTTGAAAACAACAATATTTGGCTGTTTACTAGGCTTATAACCGACTCTGTTTGTGGTGTTTAAGCCTTCTCCGTGGCTCGCTATTGGCCTTTGATTTAGACAAACAAAAGTTTTTAATACTGTGACGAATGACTAGCCTGTTATGAAAAAGATATTTAAACAGATTTTGCCTTGAAGATCCTCCCCTAATCTGTAAAAAAGCAATTACTGGTTTACTTGCTCAACTTCTTTTTTCTTTAAGTAAGCTAGTCTATATATCAGAGAGCCATCAAGTAAAAGATAAATGCCAAAGATAGGTTTAATTAGATAGTATAGCACCATGAATAATGTAATTTTTCTATATAATATTGCAGATATACCTGCTATTACTTGTGGTATTGATGAGATAATAGCGAATAAACCGGCAATCTTAATCCAAAATATAAAGCTTTCCTTTCCATAACTTAGGTTTATTGTCTGAGGGATTTCATTCTGGGTATTTTTGAATAAAACTTGCGTGATTTTATCCGAATATTTGATAAGGATAAACGACATTAAAGCAAAGATTAGAAGTTGAATTGTTTGTAAAATAGCAATGTCTTGTAATTGTACGACAATCATATTAGTAATTGATGGCAATAGTGACACAGCAAATAGAAATGCTATTACACCTGCAACTTTCAATAAAACGTTAGCAAAGTCAATTTTATTCATTGGTGGACTCCTTCTTAACTGTTAATAAAGTATCTAAAACCATAGGGCCAAAACGGGGGTTATCCACAGGGGTATGTCTTAAAACATTCCGCGTCTTTTTTTAAAAAGTCTTTTGATATTATCTCTTATAAAAGTTGCGCTTGCTGTTCTGAATTTATCATTTTCATCAAAGTATGTTTTGCTATTCATCCATGCTGCTATCTGAGGATTCATAAATTCAATTATTTCTTTTTTTAACATTTGTTTATTCATTTCATCAACAAGCTGTGCTGAACTCATATCCAATAACATTTTTAAATTCTTTTCTGAGGCATTTATACATCTACAAATAAAGTTAGCCATATCTTCATTCAGGCTTTTTGCTACAGGATTCATTTCAGTACCTTGTGAAACATTTATTTCTGGCATTTCCGATTTACTTCTGCGTGTAGACACACGATATATTATATATACAATTAGTGAAATAACAATAAATATCCAAAGCGGTATAGGATAAGTTAGTATCTTTGTTAAGGTAGATATAAAAGTTATTTTAAGGAATAATACAGAAACTAGTTTTATTATAAGGCCAAGCAGTGAAGCAACAAGCACTATTGCTTTAATCCACCACTCGTTTTTATGCCATATTGTTTTAATACACATTGAAATGCTCCTTGACAAATTGTTTTAAATATATGGATGATCACTCTAACACTTTAACTTCCGCCACCACCGGCGGCAGCCTAAAATTCTTACTTCCTTCATACCAACTGGTATTCTTAGCCAACTTGACCTTTATCTGCAGCAATGCCACATTGTACAATTCCGTTCCTTCTATGATCTCATTATCATCCAGGTCAACCTCCTTCAACCACAGCTCCGGGGCCATGGACATGGCTTCCATCTTCTTGGGCATGTAAAGGAACTGGCACTCGGTCACCTTTACCCCGGCCGGGAATTGCCGGGCACCGCCCAGGTAAAGCATGCTGTCAGCCCGGTCCCAGACCACCGCCACAGAATCCCCGTTATGCAGGATAAAGGTAAAACTGGCCGGCGTGCCGCCTATCCATCCAAAGGCCGACGATATCTGGGTATCCAGGCGCTTGAAAACAGCTTCTGATTCCCGGCCCAGCATGATGTTGGTCTGCTGTTTCTGCACCGAGCGGTTGAAATTGACTATGAAACTGATGATCGTGCCCACCACGATGGAAAACACCACCAGCGCTATCACCATTTCTATCAGGCTGAAAGCCCGGATCGAAGATCCTTTTGGATTAATTTTAGGATAAAGCATATTTCGCATTATTATTACTTCGGCAATTAAATATATCAATGGTCATCCTGAGAATGGCAACGAGCCTGACTAACTGAAGGATAAATAAACCGATTATCCCTCAATTTGTTCGGCAAGGAGGTGTCTCGGGATGACAGTTAGAAACAATATGATTGCGCTATTTAATTGCCGGTCTAATAGTTTGCACTCGTTCCTCAGGCCCCCCAGTTATTGGCCCCGAACTCGCCATCGGGCACTTTAAATGTTATCGGGCTTCTTATGGGATGCCGTTCAACTGTCAGGCTGTTCTGGACCAACGCGACATAAAAGCTGATCGTGTCTCCCGGCTTCGCTCCAATAACGGTGAACGGCAATTTTATCTCGATGATCTTTCCATAGGCTGAACTTACAGCGGCCTCGTTCTCCATTGCGCCGGGTTTCACCGGGATAGTCCTGGCCGGCTGGCCCTGGAATTCCAGGTTTATGGTCAGGGCTTGGATCTCGTTGACATCGGTCTTTTCATGGGGGTCAAGCCGTAGGTACAGGTTCCCCTGGTCATAGCCGAAATGGACCACTTCCAGCAGGCTTTGGCCCCGGTGCATGGTCCCGCCATCCTGCCTGATGTTGTAAGACCCGGCTCCCGCCCACTCGTAGAAATCGCTGACCCGGCCGTCTATCTTCGGGGCGATCAGGTCTATGGGCTGGTTGATCAGGACATCCAGATCCTTCCCCAGGGAAATGGGGCTGAACAGTTCGCGGGGGGCTTCAAGATTGAGCAGTTGATATATCCGCTGAAGGTGGCTGCGGAACAGGCTGTCAAAATCCTCCAGGTTCTCGCTGGAGAAGTTTCCGCCGTACCACCAGCACCAGTCGCTGCCCTCGGCTATCTGCAGTTCTTTTGTGATCTCCGGCATAACAGCCGGTGCTATGGAGTCCTTCTGTCGGTCTATGGCCTGGCGGGCCGCCAGCAGCAGGTTCCAGGCCCGGTTGTCCTCCTCCTGGCCTATCCAGATGGAGAAGTCGTGGTTGATCCAGGAGCCTGGGAATATCCTGCTCATTTTGCCCGGTTCCGGGCTCTGCTCCAGGTACTGGCTGAAGGTGCAGCAGTTAAGCTTGGGGCTTTGGGCCAACTGCTGGTACAACTGATCCAGGAATATCTGCCCGTCCTGGGGAAAGGCCTCCCAGGCATTCTCGCCGTCCAATATCACCGGAACGATGTGGGCCGCGGCCCTGCTGCCCAGCGCATCCGCTTTCCTCTCCAGCCGTCCCACCAGGTCCCGGGCCGCAGCCTGGCCGTCCCATCCGTAATAGGCGAAGCCTATCAGGTCGGAAAGCTGCTGGTCGCGGAAGAATAACCGGATAGTGTCCGCCTGATCCCAAATGTGGGAACGGTAAAACTGGCCCGCTTCGCCGGGATCCTCCCGGTTGCGGCCGGCCTTGCCCAGGCTTTGCTCCCATATCTTCTCATCGCTGGCCATCCATTTCACCCCGGCCTGCCGGATCAGCTCCACCGTCTTTTCGCTGATGCTGCCTTCGGAAGGCCACATCCCGCTGGGCCGCCGTCCCAACAATTTTTCCATGTAATCAAGCCCGCTTGCTATCTGGGCCTGGGCATCCCCGGGATAACTGAACCTTTGCGGTAGGGGCGCCCCCGGCATGCATTCCCGGGCGGTTTGGGTGTCGCACAGCAAGGGTAAAATGGGGTGATAGAACGGCGAGGTGGCAATCTCGATGGCCTTCTGGTCCCAGGCCTTTTTATAGGCCGGAATTATGGACCTTAAAATATCCATCTGCTGGCTTAAAAGACCGTCCTTGTCTTCCATCGTAAAATTCTTTGCCTTGGCTTTAAGCTTGGCCAGCTCCGGCCTTTCCTTAAAATGCAGGGGATCTATCCAGCAGAGGTTGAACCAGACCATCAGGTCCAGCATGTCCTGATCGCTGAAATGCTGGCCGATCTTGGGCAGGGCCGAAGGATGAAAATGCCTCCCTCTTTTCTCCAGCAGGGCCAGATACCGGGGATAAGGCTCCACCATGTTGGGCCAGTGGGCCATGAAAAAATCCTTGAGGATGAAACTGCGTTCTTCTTCGCTCAGATCCGAAGGATGTTTTTGGGAAACAATGAAATGCCTGTCGGTGGCCCGCCCTTCGGCGTAATCCTGCAGCTGTTCCAGCAGTCCGGGAACCAGGTTGAATGATACCTTGACCTCGGGATGTTTCAGGGAGTTGGACAGCATGTCGTAATAGTCCTTCAGCCCGTGCAGACGCACCCAGGGCAGGCGAAAAACCCTGCTATCGGGGATGCGATAACAGGGTTGATGCATATGCCATAAAAAGGCTACATTAAGCTTTGACATATAATTTCCGTATTGATCAGCCGGGAAGCTGCGCCAGTTGCGATTTGGCTTCGGCGGCGGCGGCAGTGCCGGAATAGTCCTTGATGATCTGTTGATAGGCCGCTTTGGCCTTGTCGGCCAGGTTACCGGCGGCAAAACAGCGCCCGGCCGAGATCAGGGCGTTGGTGGCCAGGTACTGGTCTTTGGGATACTTCTTGGCGATCTCCAGGTACTTCTCTCCAGCCTCGGGCAAACGTCCGGTCTGCTCAAAGCAGGCGGCCAGACCGCTGATGGCGGCCGACATGATCAAGGGATTGGAACTTCCGGCCTTTATTGCCCGATCGTAGCTTTTGATGGCCTCTTCGTACTTGCGCTGGTTAAAATTGATGTTGCCAAGGTAGACCAGCGCCTCTTTGGCGGATGAACTGGAGCCGTGCTTGCTGACGATCTCTTCGTAGGCGATCTGGGCGTTGGGCATGTCGCCGCTGAAATAGGCGGAGTGGGCCATGCCTATCATCAGGGCAGCCTCTTTTTCGCTTTTGGCCCGGTTCTGCCCCATTAGTATCAATCCGGCAATTATGACTAAAATTGCCGCAGCTACCGCCATGGATTCAGTGGTATGCTTGCGGACAAAAGTAACCATCTTGATGGCATCATCGGCAAATTCATCGCGCTTTAATGTATGTTTGCTTATCTGGTGAGACACTTGGTGCTCCTTAAGAATTATTCATTTATGCTGGTATGGTTCAATTATATCTGAAACGACCGGCACTGTCAAGCCGGTTTTTCGTCAGGCTGCTGGTTACAGGTGCCTCTGAAACAATGTAAATGCCTATCTAGCTTTCTCAGGAATAGTGAAAAAAAAGATAGTGGTTATGGCTCAAAACGTTATTTTAACCCGATTATGTTCTTTTCTTTTTGTACCGCCCCTTCGTTTGTAAGTCAGGTTTGCTTAGCTCAGGGCAGGCTCCAAAAAGAACCAAAAAGTCTTTCGCTTAAAAACTTGTGGTGAGCGGCGTCGAACCACTCTCCGAGCGCTGCGCTTCTCGTTGCTGACGGGCTTGTCTGAACTCGGGCTTTGGCCAAGCCCTCAAACACGCCAGACAAGCTTTTTCCGCCATCAACTGCGATGCTCACTGATCGTTTTAACGCGACAACTGGGCTGGTGTCTATTGTTCTACAAGTCTCATTAGCTAATTAGATAAGCATTACAATATATATCCCTGCTCTAGTCAAGATTAAAAACTCATTCCCAGGGACAAGGCCTGGGCCGTACCCAATGCCCCACACCAGCGGTAGCCGTATTCCACGGAATAATCCTGCTTTCCGATCTGCCTGAAGCAAACTCCCACCCCCAGCTTTGACCGTTCCGGCTTGGTATCATCCCCGTCGTAACCCAGTCGAATGGTAAAGGATTTTAGCGGGCTGTACTCCAATCCCAGCAACGGATGCCATTTTTGGTCTTCGGCCGCATTAAGCTGCATACTTGCCTCCAACCGGTCTTTCAAAAATGTCCTGCTGACGCCGGCCGTAAATGTTTTTACCAGATTGTATTTCAGGGAATCGTTGACCGGATAACGAGGACCAATATCCCTAAGCTGCAAGTTGGCTGTTAATGATCCGAATACATAGCTTACCGCCAGGTCGGTGCACCAGCTGTAATCCTTGTTGCTACCGATGGCGGATACCGCGCCCTTGAGGTTGATGCCGCCGCTAAGGCCTCCGTAGAGCCTGCGGCCAAAGCCCAACAGGACGGACACTGACTGGGGTTCGATGGTTCCCAACCGGCCGCCCAGGCGGTCATAAGTGTCCAGCTGTCCGTAATTCCAATAGCTGATCCCGGCGGCGGCCGCTCCCGCTTGGGCCACGGGAAATACTCCGCCGACCGATCCGCCGTAAATATCCATCGGCCAAAGAACGCAGGAACTGCTTACCCCCTTCCATTTGACGCCCGCCAGCAATGCCGGATTCAACGAAAGGCCCTGGGGCTCGGATGTCAGTTCAAGCACGGCGCTGGAAAGGGCGATCTCAGCCGGCGAGGCCGGCTGGTTCCAGGGCATCACCCCGCAAGGAGCAGAAGAAACCAGCCCCGACAGCAAGACAGTAAAAAGAATGGCTGATCTCATCGGGAGACCACGGTTTTGCCGGTGGAAATGCTGGTTTGGGCCGTACCGCTTTGTTCGATCTTGATGATATACAACCCATTTGGCACCAAGTTTCCCTTCAAATCCCGGGAATTCCAGTTCAGAGCATCCGAAGGATTTGTTAAATAATTTTCCCATATTTTACTGCCAGCCACATCGTAAATAACAGCCCTGACATTGGTGGCTCCCTTTACCGGCGGATATACAATTTGACAGCTTTCCACCACCGGGGTGGGCCAGGTTATCACTTTTGCCTTGGCGTCATCCGGCAGGACGTCAATGAATAACGGGCTGGTCCAGGCCAGGCTGGTGTCGGCTTGAACAGTTTTTACGAAAAAGTAATGCTTGCCGCTTGGCACTGCCTTGCTCAGGTTCCATACTGTATCCCGGTCGTTCAGGATAAGCGAATCAGATATTTGCCCGTCGGTGTAGATGTAGATCCTGTTGAATTCAATTGAATCCGCCCTGACCCCGACCTGGAAAGACAGTATGGAACTGGACGTAACATAATGTTCTCCCTGCCAGCGCTCGCTTGACATCAATGACACTTCAATCCGGCCGGCAGCAGGACGCGACAATCTGGCAAAAGTGCGACTGGCTTGCAGCGCTTCCAAAATTGAGGCTTTGGTAAGGGTATCCGCCCAGATGCCGGTTAAGGGTATCCTGCCGTCATCATTGATCCGGTTACCCCAGTTCCGGTCGTGGTTGTCCTGGTTGGCCGAAGCCCCCACCTGCCATCCGTTATTAAGGGCCTTCAGGTATTCATTTTCATAAATGTAATCGCCGTTGACTATCTCCAGCAGGTCCATAGCCTGTACAAAGTCAGGATAATAACGGAGGTCCATAAAGTTGGGACAATCGTTGGATCCCGGAACCGGATGGTTGAACATGGCGGGAAGCTCTAAAGTTTCTATCAGTTGATAGGTCCCTAAAAGATCACCGTAGTCATAAGACAAAAGTACTGACGTGTCGAATACGTTGATGTGTCCAAAACCGGCAGCGCTCCACCGCCCTATTTCCTGCCCGGCCAAGGCCAGGAACCGGCCGGGGACGGAAAAAGTATCCGCCACCAAACGGGTATTTTGATACTCATTGGGGCTTATGGAATAATCGGTGTAATTGCTATGGTCGGTCAAAGCCTGAATGTCTATCCTGGCCACATCCCGGGCATGGGCAAAGGCGGTATCGGGGGTGCTTTCACCGTCGGAATACCCGGTATGGGCATGCAGATTGGCAGAAAAACATTTGAACTCGGCCCTGGCTATTCCATAGAACAGAAATGCCGACCAGATGACCAGGCCTGTTTGCAATAAGCGTTTCATTGTGCCCTCCATTTATAAGCCAGGCCAAGTTGGTGATTCCCGGAAAACTCCTGATGTCCGCCTTCATAAGCATACCCCAACGTTAGGCCGGATGCGGTAATGTCCGTTCCCAGCGAATATAGCGTCACCCTGCCCTGGTGGGTCAGGCCGCCGCGTAGGTTAAAGACATTTTGTTTAACCGCCCATTCAGTTCCGATCTTGTAACATGCGGTATGGCCGGGCTCTTTGACGGTTTCCGCCGAACCCGTCCAACTGGACAGAGGCTGGCAAGCCAGTCCTACGGCAATGCCGCTGGGAAGTTCATATGGGGACTTCGTCCCAAAAGATGGATGATTCAAATTGTGCCCGAAACACCCAACCCTCCACAGGCGGTGGACCCTGGCTAATAGCCCTACGTCCACCCCGGCTGAATAGGCAGGGCCAGGCAGGTTCCGGTCAAGACGATAAAGATTCAGATTGTAGCCGAATGAGAATTGGTCCGTCATGCCGAAGCCGTGGGCAAAAACAAACGACTGGTCGAATTCCGGTTCACTGCCGGTCAGTTGGATCGCCAAGGCCATCCCTCCCCACCGGCTCATGTTTTTACCCAGGCTGGCTGTTGTATTCGCCAGTCCGGAAATCCCCGTTCTGCTGCCAAGATTGGCTTGTGCCTGCCAGCCTGCCAGGCCGGCAAGTCCGGCTGGATTCCACAGGATGGCGTCCAGCCCTTCCGCCACTCCCGTATAAGCCCCGGCCATTCCTTTTGCCCGGCACCCCGTCTGCCAGTCTCCAAAAGCTGCGTAAGTAAGGCTCTGAAAGACTGAAAAAACAAACAATATGATAGCGGTATTTTTCATGTCCTGCTGGCAGTATAGTTAGTGTTGGGACTGATTTTCAATAATACCGGATTAATCAGGTCAAGTCAATAGACATAAACAAAAGGAAGAGATATTGTATGGTATCTCTTCCTTTGTGCAACAAACATTTTGCGTTTACCTGACCACCAGTATTTTTTGGACCACCGACTTATTCCCGGCCAACAATTGATATAAATATATTCCGGCGGGAACCGCATTGCCTTTGGAATCTTTAAGGTTCCAGTTTAGTCTATGGAGCCCGGCTGTCTTGTAACCGCTGGCCAGTGACGTGATCTTTTGCCCGGCGATGTTGAATATGGAAAACTCTACCCTGGCGGGACCGGGAAGTTTGAATGATATATGAGATCCCTGATTTGCCGGGTTGGGCCAGGCATTCAGTGAAAATGATTCCGGCAGGTTTGGATCGCCGGGGCTTCCCTCCACCCCGGTAACATTAAAGGGCCCGGTTGGCATGGTCTGCCTGGTGGTATTGTGGCGCAATGTCCAGTTGGCCGAATCGCTGATGGCCGACAATAATTCTTCTTTTGTTCCGGAGGTGATCCCGTTATAGGCATAATTGTCGTAATGCGAAAGTGCTATAGCTGTATAGCCATTGGCTAGACCCTCTGGCAAAGCAGAGGTGCGCGAACTCCAGGCGTTGGCCTGCCATTCTGTTCCGGTATCGTTTACGGCATATATAAATGCCGGCGTGGCATCGCTACCTTGGAAAGCAAGTATTTGTTCACCATCTGTTGCCAACAGCAAGCTGCTGGTTATTAGCGTACTCGTGTATTTCGCAAAATCAGAGAAGGCAACATTCGTGCTGTCATAGGCGATCACTGTCCCTGCCGTCAGGGCAGTTGGAGCGGTATAGATGACGGCACCTTCGCCCGCCCGAAACTTCAGCGAGTCGCTTTCCCAGCCGCAATCGGTAAAAATGATCTGGGTCCCGGCAGCTGCAGGCACTAAAAGAACAAAGGCAAAGACATCCGGGTTATCGGTATTCATTCCGATTATGGCGATATCTCCGGCCTGCAAAGCGGTCTGGGCGGATACATTACCAGACATCAAAGAAGCCAGTAAAAACAGAAAGACCAGAGATAGTTTTTTCACAATATCTGCTCCTAACATAAAATAATTTATAGTTAAGACATCATGATAACATCAGTGGCCTTTGTCCAGACGGCTTTCAACATATTGGTACCCCTGGGCCGAGTTCCCGCCAGCAGCAATAAACTGCTGCCTTGCGGCGGCGGATCAGCCGTCGCTTTGACATATATTATGTCTGCCGGCTGAGAACGGCCGACACCCCCGATTTATCGGGGTGCTCTATCCATCTGTATTTAAAAAAGAACAAAACAAAGATTATGGTACCCCTGGGCCGAGTTGAACGGCCGACACACGGTTTAGGAAACCGTTGCTCTATCCATCTGAGCTACAGGGGCACAGCACTTGGTATTATAGCAAAAAAAGCGGTGAATATGCAAGTCTGTAGTAAACCCCAAACTGACCAATAACAAGGGGGCTGTCTTTTTGATCATGACAGTTTGGTGCTCCGCAGTAAAGTTAACCTAAAACTCGCTTTCCAGCCCAAAATGCACCTTGCCGTTCAAAATACTGTCATCCCGGCCCAAACCATAAACAATGTTGATCCATCCTATCCTGGTGTCCAATTTAAAGCCAAACCCGTAACCGGATCGGTAACCGCGCAGGCTTCTTTCCCGGTCAAAAAAATATCCCAGGTCGGCAAAAGGAAACAGCATCAGGTTTTTTACCGGCATGTACCGGTATTCCAGATTGCCCCAGGCGATCTGGTTGGCGATGAACTGCTCCTGATAATACCCCCTGAGCGAGGCCGTTCCTCCCATGGAAAACTGGTCATAGCGGGGAACCGGCTTTTCGCCGGTTATTACCGCCCGGCTCCTGACAGCAAAATATATCTCCTGCCGGGAAAATATCCGTTTGCTGACAGCCATATCTCCGGTTACCTTGCTGACCGTGAGTGATTGTGAAGGCTGGTAATAGTTCTTTCTGCCGTAATCAGCTCCCAGTTTCAGGAACATATCGTTGAAAAACATTCCATCTTGGGACCTTTTCCATTCCAAAAGCCATTTGGTCCCGTATTTGTTGCTTCTTTGATAGGTCAATGACGCGCCGGGTACTATTCTTTCGTATTCAGCCCCCACTCCGGCATTGAATCCTTCACCCACCGGCATTTTTACCATCAGGCTGGCCGAGGTCTTGACATAAGCGGAATCCTCCACCATGTGCTTAAGTCCCGCCTGGGCTGAAGCGTCAAAGCCCAGCAAAAACGGCTCGGAATAATCGATCTCCAGCCGGCTATTCTCCTTTTGCGGACGCTCCCATTTGACTGAGGCGCTGCGGGCGGTTCCGGCGATGTTGCCCAGGAACAGGTCCAGTGAACCGGCCAGCCAGCCGCTTTGCTCCGCGGTGGGCTGAAGGTAAGAGGCAGCCCCGAAGATCCGGTTGAACGGTGCTTCCCTGACATTGAAAATGACCTGCTGCCGCCCCGCCTCGGAACCGTTCAAAAGCAACGGAGTTTTGACCTCCGCAAACAATCCGGAACCATTCAGCCGTTCCAAAGCTTTCTCCAACGTCACCCGGCTGAAAGGCAGGCCGGATCTCAATCCGGATATTTTCTGCATAGTCCGGTCCTTGGTGGCCAGATTCCCCTGGAATAATATTTTATCCAGCAGCACCCTGGCATTTTCTTGTATGCCGAATACGATCTGCAGGCGGTCATTTTCATATTTCAATTCCTTGAGCGATATTTCCGCCTGGGGAAAGCCGTTGTCGGCATAGGCCAAACTGACGGCTCGCATGTCACGAATGACGACGGCGCTGTCCAGAACCTGATCCCTTCCGGTAACTATCAAACCCTGAAGATAGTTGGTGCTGAGATAGCTGTTGCCCTCAAAAGATATTTCCCCCACCAGATAGCACGGCCCCTCATTTATCCTTACTGTGACTTGACTGCTGTCCCGGTTGTATTCAACCCCGCATTCCGCCTGATAATAGCCGGCCCGCCGGTACCGGTCAATGATTTTTCGGCAGCCTGAAGCTGCATCCTCCCGGGCAGCCGGGTCCCCCCGGACAGTCCAGGCATCCAACAACTGCTCCCGGGTAAAATTGCTCCCGCCCTCAAAACGGATGCTGTCCTGTCTGATGGTCTGGCCGGAGATGCTTACCGCTGAAAGCAACAGGATAAATATGGCATTCAATATTATTCTTATCATATCAGAAACTGGCCCTGATCTCAGCCCTGGCATTGTGGATCGTTTTTTTCTGGGGTTCTTTTCGCCCGTCGTAGGCGGCCGATGCCGTCAAATAGTCATTTAACCTGTAATCACCCTGGAATTTCCAGCCCTGGCTCTGGCCGATGGAGCGGCTGACCGAGAACTCCAGCGGGATGGCGGTTTCAGACTGGTCGGCCCGGCGGTAAATTTGGCTGAATTCCATTCTCAGGCTGCCTTTAAGCCCTAGTTGGCGGCTGGCAAATGGCGATAGGGTTATCTCCCGGTAATTTACCCGGGGAATATCAAAATAGAATCCCTGCCTGAAAAGGTTTTCCCAAAGTAAGCTTGATTTAAGTCCCAGCTCGGTCTGTCGGCCGATAAAATAGCTGATCTCGGCTCCCGCTTTGGATCCCGTCCTTTCGCTTTCCAGGCCGGATTCCATCGACAATGTGCTGTTGTAATTCTGCTCGCCATAAGCCAGTCCCCTGGAAACCGGCCCAAGCTGGGCTGTGATCTCGGCCCGGCCCTCCCTGAAATTTACCGTGCTCCTGCGGTTCAGGTACTGATTGTCGTCATTCCTCCGGGTGCGGTAATGAAGCTTTAAATAATAGGGACCGGCCGGATAAAACCAAAGGTCTCCGGCCAGATCCAGATTGGCCGAAAGATTGGCGGTTCTGTCCCAAAGCGCGCCCGGTGTAAACAGCATCATGGCTCCGGATAATTTGCGCCCCGTTTTCAGGGCGGCGGCACCGCTTAGGTCCAATTTTACCTTCTGATACCAAGGGCCGGGCATCGAGATGCCCGGGGAGTAACTAAGGTAGCTTTTGGCCGATAGTTCGGCCGCGATCGTCCCGGCCGGCTCTTCTTCGGTCTTTTTAAGGTAATTGCCAGCCGTATCCGGGAAATATGACCGGGTGGCAGGATCATAACTGTAATCGCCGGTCCGTTCCGAAACCAGATAATAGGTCTCCCGCTTCAAACGTGTTTCGGCGCTGCTGACGGAATAATCCAACCCGGCTTTCAGCGATTGACCAAAGCCCTGGTAGTTGGTCCGCAACAGGCCCAGATGGGTGTTCAGATCTTGTCCCGTCATTCCCGGCCGGTAAGCCAGCCTCCGGTAACTGTGTTCCAGGTCTCCGGAAATGGCCCGGCCCGGCAACAGACCCAGTTTGGTGTTTAGTTCGGTGGTGTAGGACCTTGGTTTAAAGGTCTGTTCCAAAGGATCCTTTACCTGGTCCTCCTGGCGGGAGATCTTTAACCGGCCTTCGGTCAGAACGCCGCGCCTTCCTAACCCCAGCCCGGCCAGATAATATTTTTGCCCGTAACTATTGACCGGACCCCGGTCCACCTGGTCGGTTCCGGATGAGAGATCTGCCAGATAGTTCCACCGTAAAAATGAGACCCCGGCCTCGGCCTGGTGGACATCCCGCCTTCCCAGTGAGGTGGTTTCCGGCCAGGCCTGTCCCAGCAGATTCCTATTAAATCCATACTTTAGCAGATAGCCGGGAAGGGGGCGGAATTGCAGGCCGGCCTTGTAATTTCTGACCCATACCGGCTGCTCCAGGTCCAGGCGCCCCCATCCGGCCTGGACTTTCAGCATCTCCGGGCCCAGCCGTATCTCATATTCCGTGGTTCTCCGCAGCATCTCAATGTTCAGGTTTCTGTTCCCGTTCCAGGCATAAAGTTCCCAGCGCTTGATGAAATCCGGGTCGGCCGGCATCGCGCTTTTCTCAAAATCATGATCCACCGCCAGGGTCCGGCCCTTGACCTCGAAACCTCCCATCCAGAGGGTGTCCCTTTTCCAGTAAAAATCAGCCGCGCCGGAGTAACCCCGGTTATTGCCGTCGTCCCTGGCCGAAAGCAGGTTTTGATCCAGGTCGGTCCCGGCCCCCTCCAGATCTGCCCGGCCTCCCGGCCAGACCAGATAAGCGCCCGCAGTGTACAACCGGGATCGGGCCGGGGCTGCCAGTTTTTTGACGGCCAGGTAGTCGCCAAGATTCTTTCCGGTGTAGACCATGATGCCCAGGCTGTCGCGGTAGTCGCCCCGGCCGCTGTCCACTTTGGTGAAGGCTACCTGGTAATTGCCGGAATCGGCTCCGGCGTAGACATAGAAGGAATCCAGGAACAGATAACTGCCCTGGCCGGCCTCGACCGGTGTTCCTCCGTCGGCCCAGTACCCGGAGGTGTCGTCCCCGGCCAGATCAAGTACGTTCTTGTCCGACTGGCTCAGTTCTCCGGCCAAGGGACGATTGTAATCATCGCCTTCCTGCCGGTACCCTCCTTTGATGCTGAGATTTCCCCCCAACCCGGCCGTAACTGCGGCTGAATAAAAAGGCCTCTGGTAGTTTTGGCCGGAGTATTCAAACTCGGCCATGATCCTGGAATCGGAAGTTATCTGCCATTGGGGATTGAAGGTCAACAGCCCGGTCTCGTAATCAAGCTGGTAATCCTGATGTTCCCCCCGTTTAAGCAATTGCCCGTTAAGCCAGATCCTTTCGGTGTTGGCCAGTATTTTCAAGCCGGATCCGCCGGAGACGGCGGTAAGCTGATAGGGTCCCTGCTTCCCGTTCTGCCCTGTGAGGCCGGTCCTGGCCTTTTGCCCTTTGGTAACGGCGGCCGCCAGGTCCAGGCTGTTCAGTTTTCCGGCAACCGCGGCCCTGACCCCCTGAAGCTGCCTTTTCATCTGAAAGTATGAGGTGCCCCTGTGATCCAGCTCGTAGTCGCCCAAAACAGCCTCCCAGAAGTTCCCCTGGGCCTTGATGTATACTTTTTCGATCTGGCTGAGGTCTTCGGTGCTTCCGGATGACGACAACGGCATGTTTTGGTCGGAAAGAAAAGCGTTCACCTTAAGGGCCGGGCTTAATTGCCCGTCAATGCTTACCTGTAGGGCCTGCTCCAGCGAAAAATCCCGGCCCGATCCGGCCGAGATCCCCAGCGACTTGCTGCCTCCGAATCGCACTTGTCCGCTTTTTTCATTAAGCCAGCTGTTATAGGTCTGGGCGGCCGACGGGTCAAAACCGGCCAGGGCCTCCACCGTATCCGGGATATTTGCAGAGACTGGGGACAGAGGCAGGTAGACGATTTTTACCGGCAGACTGAAGGGAAGTGTCCGGTAACGGGATTCCACCGTATCGGATGTTTTAAGTCTGGAGGGAAAGTAAATTTCGCCGGTACGGCAATCCAGGGCATAATCAAGATTGGGAACCATCAGGCTGTCGTTCAAAAGCATCGAATCGCTGCCTTTGATGATGTTCCGGTGAGGCAGCTGGTAAGAATTGCCGGAAAACCCTCCCGGAATGACAACCCTGGCCCTCCCTGCTGCTGTCTGGCCGTGTGAGAAGGAAGAGCAGAAGGTTATCATTAGTATGATCAGAAAATATTTTATTAAGAACGTCCTCATTCTTCGCTGACATTGAACAAATATTGGCCCGAGACCGCAAAAATGCCGCCGAAAGAATTGCAGGCCACGGACAAGGGGGCGGCAATTGGGCAGCCAGTCCCGGGGTTGATCCCTGAAGGCTTGATCTCAAAGGAGCTGAGCCGGCCTTTGTCCTTTTCGCAGACCCAGAGAACCGGGGACCCCGTCTCAAAACAGATTGAGGACGGTGAACCCGAAGGAAAAGCATCGATCTTCCCCAGATAGCTACCGTAGATGTTAAATACCGTGATCTTTTGGGCCCGGGCGTCGGCGGCGGCCAGGACGGTCCCCGCTCCGTCAACTGCCAGGGCGGTAGGCCACTGCAGGCCTGAATTACCGGACATAAGCCGGAACCGCCGGACCTCCTTTCCCTGATTATCCAGGACCACCACCGTGTTGGCCAGATTGTCCAGCAGATACAGGCTGCCGTCCTTAAGTACCGCGCCGGAAACAAAAGAGCTTCCCGAATAGGAAATGGTGTTTTGTTTTTGCCCCCAGATATCATAGTATTGGATATTTTTATTCAGGTCATCCACCAGGTAAATGCCGTTGGCTTGGCCGTTGAGCAAAAAACTGCGGGCTGAGGGCATGGCGGATTCATAATTCAGGCTGCCGTCGCTTTTGTAGCTGACTATGCGCCATCCTCCGGCGTCGGTGATGAACACGTCTCCCCGGAGATTGGAACACATGGACGGCCGGTCATCATTTATGCTTAGTTGGGCGGCCTTGAAAGCTTGCATGGATCTAATCTTGCCGCCGGGTTCCGGCCTCCTTTGCTCCACTATGGCAGTACAGGAGAGAACGCCCAGCGAACAGGCTAAAAGGCAGATCAGATGTCTCATAAAATCCCTCACTTTCTTTAATACAGAAAATCCTCCGGCCTGATCACTGCTTTTGGCTGACGGAGGATGCTCTGAACATCGATTGATGGGCGGTTCTAAAAACTGCGTAAAAGAGCCAGTGTGATGGTTTCCGGCTGGTAGGAATAGCATTCCATTCTCCAGCCTGGTCCCTGGGTCAATTTGATCCTCTGTTTATTGTATCTTTTGGCCAGTCTGGCGGCATTAACGGCCGATAGCATGTGGTTAAGCACGGAAGCACCGACCGAATAGCTGATCCGGTGCAGGGCATTCCTGCTTTTGACCCTCAGGCCCCGGTAATAATACCATTGGTCGTAACTCTGCCATTCCCAGGAATCCTCTTCGGAATAAAGCTTATCGGCCACATATGCCTGCTGGGCGGCCGGATCGTAGGGATAAAGCTCCCGGGCCTGGCGCCACTGGTCTTCGTTGTACCAAAAACTATTTGGCCATTCATAAACGTTCTGATAATAAAAATCATCGGCCCGGCCGGAATTGGAGCCGGCCTCCTGGGCGGCGTAACTTATATAGTCGCGGCGTCGCATATCCCCCTGGTATTTGTTGAACAGGGCGGCCGACCAGATCACCGCCTCGGCGGCCACGAAACCTTTGGTATACCCTTTTTGGCCGACATAGTATTCTCCGGAACCCGGAACCAGCAAAGAAAGGAAAAATGCCTTCCGGGCTGATTTCCTGTATTTCCTCGGAAGAACAGGTTTCCCGGCAATTGTCACCATCAAAGAGTCCGACAGGCCAGGGATGGCTTTCCCGATGGCGTCGGTTTGTTTCACACTGGAGCTGTCAATTGATTGAGTGGTCTGACCCTGGGCCTGAAAAGTACAAACTGCAATCAGCTCCATTAAAAATAATATTTTTTTCATTTTATCACCGCCGCTTTGCAGGTTTTGGCTTTGGCATTTGTTCCGTCATTTGCCTCCACCCGGATGATATAAACGCCGGAAGCTATTTGTTCCAGGCTCCAGACAACCTCGTTTTCTGTCATGGCCTGCCCCGGTTGTTTAAAATGGCGAACCAGTTCTCCGGCCAGGTTGAATATCTTAACATCGATTTCCGAATTACTTTCCAGGAAAAACCGGATTTTTGCGTTGTCGCCCCGGGCCGGGTTGGGATAAACATAAGCATTCTTGATCAATTCTCCTGATTGGGCCGGCAAAGGATGCAGAGATAGATCCCAGTTCAAAAACCCGGTATGGGCCTGGTTGCCGCAGAACATCGGCCAGTTCAGCCTGGAATCAGTTCCCGGCGACCCGATGCTCCAAACATACAGATTTCCGTCGTCACAGCCCACTGCCAGCTCGATGTCGGAACTGTCCCCGTCCAGATCGGCCAGCAACGGAGTGGATAGCACTTTACCGCCAACAGTCAAAGGAAATCCGGCGGCATCAGTGCCGTTGCCGTTGAAGGCGTAAATCCTGCCGTCGGGTGAACCAATAACTATCTCCGGCAGGCCGTCGTTGTCTACATCGGCGGTTACCGGGGAAGACTGAACATTTAAGGATTCGGACATTGCTATTGGGAAACCAGAGATCAAGGTCGCGTTATAGTTATAAGCGTAAAGCTTGGTGCCTATGGCGGCAACTATTTCCAGATAACCATCCCCGTCAATATCACCCAGGGCCGGAGAGGCAATGGCGGTCTGGTCGTGGGATACCGGCCAGCCGGAAACGGTCCGGCCCAGTTTATCCAGCACGGTTATCTGATTTTTGGGGCAAGCCGCAATCTCAGGACTGCCGTCCCGGTTGATGTCGCCTATGGCGGTTGAAGCGGATACCCAATCCACCCAGGGCATCAAAGCCGGAAAGCCGGATATGTCCTTACCGCTGTCAGCCAAAGCGAAGATCCGGCTGTCGCCTGAAAGGACTACCGTCTCCGAACCCGGGGAATCAGCATATAGCTCAGCTGCCGATGGTGTGGCCCTTGTTTCCATGGCCAGGTCTTTTGGATAACCTGCAACAGGGCTTCCATTATATCGCCAGGCATAAAGTTTTTTGTCGTCACAGGCCACTATGATTTCCAATGTATCATCACCGTCAATGTCAGCCAAAGTGGGTGAGGAGTAAATCGGACCCTGAGTAACAACGGGAAAGCTATCCAGCAAATCGGCTCTATTCAAGGTATATGCATTACTGTCTGGTGATATTTCCGTTACTATATGAGAGTTAAAGCTAAAACCCCAAATAGAACCTTGGGTTAATAAATCAGCCGAGGATATAAACACTTCAGGCCGTCCATCGTTGTTGACATCCCCCACCGCCGGGGAAGAATAAATGTTGCCTGATACTTTGGCAAACTCGGCTCGAATTATAACTGTATCGTTGTCCGGCAATATTAATGTCGTATCTCTATTGAACAACCCCTGACCGTTTGACATCAGAGCATATATCCGTCCATCGTTACCGGAGATAATCAGCACCGTGGTATCGCCCAAAACCGAATAATTGGCGCTGTTCCAATCCACCGTCTGTCCCAGATCATAGGGAAAGCCGGGAAGGCTCCATCCGACCTTCACCCGGGCGCTCATGTTTTCGGACGGTGCTGTGATGCCGGATACGGAAATATGGGTATATGAACCGTCATTGGCTATAGTGGCAGGATCGCTGCCGTCGTCCAGCCGGTCGTTGTTGCCGGCAAAGTAGGCATCGTAGGGGCTGGCATAGGTGGAATAAGGCGAGCCGCCCCAGCGCTGCAGGTCCTGGACGTGGTCGGCCTCCAGCAGATGTATGGCCTTTATGTCCCCGGTCTCCAGGCTGTTGTCATACCATCTTTGGGCTATCAGGTTCTCATCCACGTGATAGACCAAAAGCCCTCCGGCATCCAGCTCAAACGGCAGGGACATGTCATAGTCATTCACTTTTACCAATACTCCGTTGCGCCAGACCCTGGCTCCATTGGAATCGGCCGAAACGGAATCGGAGATAACGCTGTTGGGGTCCACCCAGGCCCGGCGGTTCTCTATCAAATAATATTCGTGGGAGTTGATAGGAATTTTAACAATGGCATCCGGGTCTTTTGCCACCCAGTTAAATGCGACCGTGGTATTCTCGCCTGGATCCAGGGTCTTAGGCTGCGACCAGCCCAGGAATACCTTGCACCAGGCCGAAAGGTGGGGCGGCACGTAGGCATTCATGTTCCACGACCCCCAGGACATCAGCTCCCACTCGCCTAAACCCACCGAGTACATGGAATAATCATAAAGGTCCGGCAATCCCAACTGGTGGCCGAACTCATGGGCAATCTCGCCTTGCGAGCCCAGAACCATCCCGTCCTGGCTTTGGGTTTCGGCGTCGATTATACCTTCATAGATCGTGTCGGCTCCGGCTTTTACAATTATGGGGCTGGAACTGTCCATCTGCAAAAATACCGAAGGGATATCAGCACCGTAGGGGTCGGTCTGCCAGCAGGAACCGGCATGGAATATCATCACGGCTTTAGGTAATTTTGATGGTCCGCTTCCGGTATGGAAACTACAGCTGTCATTGCTGGCCGCATCCACGGCATCACGCAGCAGTACATACAACCCCGCCCCCCAGTTCTCCCCCCCGTTGTAAAAATCACTATAGAATGACATCTGATGGGGCAAGGTATAGGCGGAAGTATCGCCCTTGGGCCATTGTTCAAACTCTATGTACATTTGACTATCGGAAACAGCCAGGTAATAATTGCGCAGGGCCAGCATCTGATTATTGATGTACAGGCTGTCATGGGGCGGCTCATAATCCATGTTATGTCCATTAAGATAGTTGCCGTCGACATACATAGATTGGCCGTTCCCGGCATAATCAAAATAGCCGTTGCCGGCTGTGTTGACATCATCATCCAGCTGGAACTGTGCTTTGATGGCCAGAACATGAACGGTATCCCTTATCTCCGCCTTGCTCCGGCCCTTGCTCTTTGTTACTTCCCTGACCCGGCCCAGCAGGTTCATTTTTGAAACGGCATCCTTGTACTGGCGGGGCTGCTGTTTGATCTTATCCTGTATCGGCCGGGAGGTATTTCCTTGCTGTTTTAAATCTTGCAGATCTCCGGCAACGGCTGCTGTGAATGCCATAAGGACTAACAGCCACGATAATCCCAGCAAGCTACGGTTAAAAAGTGCTGCTGTCATATTATAATTCTACTGAAAGTGAGAATTTTTTATTGTATTTTTGCAATTCACCGCCTGGCTCCATGCCGAAATCAAACTGAATATTTTTATAACCCACTCCAAAACCGTAGGTAGCGCCTTTGATCCTGCCCACTTCATCGGCAACATATCCGGCACGGAGCCCCAGCTCTGCTGCTCCAAGGTATTGGTATTCCATACCGGCATGATGCACTGCCTCCTTAAGTTCTTCTCTCCAAGGCCGGTCGTAAACTACCAACATCTTGGTTATATCGTAAGCCGCTGTCAACTTAGCCCAGCGGCCATCCAATATTTTATAGGCGGCACCGGCCCGGATATTGCGGGAAAGCGGATCGGACTGCTCGGCGTCGATATAGACAAGCTTGGGGCCTATATTCTGGAGATTGGCGCCGAAAGACAGCCCCTTGAATGGCCCACGGTATAGCAGGCCGAAATCCAAAGCCCAAGTGGTGGCCACGCCCTTGCCCTGGCTTCCCTCCGCTCCGAACGGCGCCAGATGTGAATGGATCAGTTTTAAATTTATTCCGCCGGCCAGGTCTTTGAATATTTCGTTGCCATAAGAAAGACTGGGGGAAAACTCGTAACTGGAAAACTCGCCGTAATCTTCTCCCAAAGTGCCAGTATGCTGGCTGGTTCCCTCGGAAATAAAGATAACGCTACCGCCAAATACTCCCCAGTCTTTATAGGGCTGAACATAGGCGATGTATTCATAATACATATCGCCCACATCGGCCCAAATCTCGGAAAGCCAGGGAGAATGCATCAGCGAAGCATAGCTTTTGTCCTGTCCTATTTTCACTAACTCGGAAGGGTAAAGCGCTTCCAGCAACATCCGATTCAGTTTACGCAAGTCGGTCAGGCTAAGATTACCAGGACCTTCAGCCAAAAGTTCCTGAGCATCAATTGAAATCGGATAATTTGACCATTGTTCTTTCTGATAAAAATCGGTCCGGGATATGATCAGATTAATGCCGGCCAATAAAAACTGCCTGCCCTCGATAGATGCCCCCTGACCCTTAAAATGACTCTCCAATGCAGCCAAAGCTCCCGGATCCATAAAACTTTTAATATACTGATAAGGGTTGGATTCTTTTTTAGGGCCTCCAAACCATTCCGGAAAATATTCAGCCAAAAAAGCCCGGTTCAGAACGGCTGGATTTCCGGTATTGCCGCGCTCAATAAGATTTTGCAGATATTGGCTCCTTTTCCATTCAACCGGGAATGGTTGTCGGACAAGGTGCGTATCAACCAGGATATTGTTGTTGAGAGCATCCAACCACAACCTTTGTTCGGCTACAGCCATGGGGCCTTCGCCGGTATATTGCAAAAATATCTGGTTGATGGTCTCCCCAGTCTCTCCCTTGAGATAAGCCGTTAAGGTATCATTGTTGTTAACGCCGATAAAGGGCGTAATGATTCCGGAAAACAATAATTCCAACGCCTGCCGGTTAAGCAGACGCAGGTCTTCCGGCAAAAGATCAGCTGTTTGAATATTTAACAAACCGGGGTAAGCCTGAAGCAGCAGATCTTGGTTCCACGAGTAAAGCGCTCCACCCCTGAGATTTTTGCCGGCCAAAGCTGAAGTACCAGTTTTCAAAGTCACACTTTTGAATCGCTGTTCCTTATAAAAATCAACCTGCCGACAGACATTGTTAAGGGTAGTGGCTAAAATTGATTTTAAGCTGTCGGAATACTTATCCTGATATTTCCGGGATAAAAAGATCTTGGCATTTCCCGTCATCTTGCTGTAAATATACTGGGAAACCGGGTCGGCCTGACTTTTGATCTTCTGGGATAAAGTCTGGGCATCTACAATATTTGCTGCCGTAAAGTCAAAGCTATCCGGGAGCATCCGGTATTTGGCCAATATTCCCGCCGCCTGTTCTGGGATGGCTATTCCATCCCAGCTGATCGTTTTATAAGTAGACCGTTCGTTGATCTGTTTATTCAAGGCATAGATCAAAATTACTTTGGATTTGCTGTCCATAACCTCACCTGCTTGGTGCCTGGAGATGATGACTCTGGCATCTTCGTTTAGCAAGGGAAACATCATCCTGCCTGACGGTCCTGCAGTATCGGCCAATAAAGCAATAAGTTTATTCCAGTCGGTAATGTCGCCCTGTGACAATAGCGGTGAACCGGAAAGTTTTATTATCGTGCCTTCGGGATCTTTAAAATCGGCCCAAGCATAAACGTTCCCCACTGGAGAATCTTTGAAACTGCTTAAAAACCGATTCCAGTCCTTGATGTCCTGATAATTCAACAACGGGTCGTTCCTTTTCAGGAATGCCAAGCCTGCCGGATTATAATAGGTGGCGGTGGCATCATCGGCGATGGCACAAAAAGCGCTACCCATCCCGCTGGGCCTGGCGCCGGGCCGGATCATTAAGAATATTGCGCCACCCTCCGATATAGCCCAGGCGTAGGCGGACGACAGTAAAATTACTGCGACTATCATTAGTGTTCTGTTTCTGGTGGTATGCATTCTTGTTCTCTCCTATTGATTCTTAAACTGATTATTTCATTACTACTATTTTGCCAATTTTGCTGGCTTCACCAGATGCCCCCTGAACCGTGATTTTATAGAAATAAACTCCGTTGGCAAGAACGCTACCATCGGCATCCCGTCCATCCCAATATATCTGATTGTAACCGAAACTTCGGCCGCTTTGAATCAGGGTTTTTATCATCCGTCCGCCGATGGTATAAATGTTTATAGTAACATCGCCTTCCTGATACAGATTGAAAGGGCCGGAGATACCATAGCCGGGGGTAATCGCTATCTGGGAGAGTGAGTCTGCATTCGGGGCACTTTCCTGGCCGACAGCATTCAGGTTGTACGTATATGCTGTTCCGATATCGCCGGAGAGTGCGTTGTACAGCAGCGAGATGATCTTCCCGCTGGGCTCGAGCACGGACCACCGGTCGTTGGCATTCTGGGCAAGCTGATTCGTGTCGATTGTCACGTTGAGGAGGTAGGATGTATCCGCGTCCACGAAGAGGTAGGTCACGTTCGTGGGCGTCGTGGCCGGATCGGCATTGCCGAAAGACATCTTTACGTCACCGTTCTGGCCCTTGGAATAGACCGGGGGGAGGGCGCGGTTCGTCCCGGTATTGTCAGACCATTGGATGGGGGTCTCGTGCTTCAGGATGATGAGCGGGGAAAGGGCATAGATCGTGGCGGTCTCTGTGGTCTCGTCCTGGGAGAGTGCACCGACAAACCATTTTCCCTTTCCGGCGAGATGATGCGTAAAGTCTGCCATGTCCGATGACGTCCCGGCATCTCCCGCATAGGGGTTGAGAGTGACCTTGTTGTTGTTGAGGGTGAACGGGAGATTGTCCGAGTCAACGAGCTTCGTGTCAATATCGCCCCAGGAGACGAAGTTATTCCCGAGTTCGTTATTGGAATAGAGAATACCGTATCCCTTGGAAGGCGATTCATTGAACAGGTAAATCGCGGTGGCGACCCTGAACAGGCCGGCATCCTCTTTCTTCCAGCTGTCGTTGTACTTGGTGACGAACGGGTTGCCCGTATAACCGGGAGCCGTTATCCGGAACGTCGGTACGGTATGGTTGATGTAATACCGGTCCGTGGGGACGCCGGTGTAATCGATGACGGATTTCAGGGGACCAATAACATGGATGGTGTTTCCTGCAAACGTCCCGGTTGTCGAGGTAAAGGTCCGGTTCAGGTAAGTAATCGGGATCTTCTGAATAACGCGGACATCGGTGTTGTCACTGGTGGTTGACTGGATCTCGACCTTCGATACCGAAGGGTCCCAGAGGTCCACCGTATTGATGTGGGACAGGTTCGTGGCCTTAAACTGATAATCCTTGCTGAGGTCTATCTGGAGCGTGGTCGCTGCAGCCGGTGTGACGGCGACGAGCAGGAGCACGAGCAGGACAGACACAAGTATAATCCTTACGTTCCAATGTTTCATCATGCAAATTCACCTGTGACAAATAGATATATGTAAGATACATAATCGTAGATCAAGATAAATTCTACGCTTTGCCGCACAGGTGGTGATCCTGCATATAACAAGGGAATTTTACGATCAATAGAGAATAAATATATTTTTTTTAGTTTTTTCCTTATGATTATATTGTGGGAAATTAATGCCATTCCAGGATTTATTACAGGACATTTTTTCTGCTCCCGGAAGGCACACGAATGCTCCCTGCGTCTCCCGGCGTCAGTGCAGGACATCCGGACCGGGCAGACGTCAGGCACAAATAGTGATACCGCAAAATACTGGATACAATGGAGCAGAAACGGCACCCGTACGAGACCGTCGCCGATGCGTTTGCCACCCCCTCCCTCTCCCCGGACCTCGTCGTGTGCCTGCTCTGGCTTGCCGGTGCGATCGGTACGATTTATATCCCCTGGATCAACGAGACGTTCCTGAGGGTATTATTCGGCATTCCGGTCATCCTCTTCATCCCGGGATACGCACTCATCGCCGCATTGTTCCCCGGCGCGAAGGACATCGACGGGATCGAGCGGGTCGCGCTCTCGTTCGGCCTCTCGATTGCCGTGGTGCCGCTGGTCGGGCTCGCGCTGAATTACACGCCGTGGGGGATCCGGCTCGACCCGATTGTCGTCAGCCTCGCGCTGCTCACGATCTGCCTCTGCCTCGTCGCCCAGTACCGCCGGGCGCTGCTGCCCGCGGACGAGCGGTTCGTTGTCCCGTTTGCAGCACTCCGGAAGAGTGCGGTGGCGGAATTTTTCCCGGAGGAGGCATCCCGGCTCGACCGGGCACTCTCCGCACTCCTTCTCATCGCGGTCGTTGCCGCTGTTGCGACCACCGTCTTTGTCATCGTGGTACCGAAGGAAGGGGAGAAGTTCACGGAATTTTTTATCCTCGGGGAAAAGAACATGGCCGCGGACTACCCGACCCTTCTTGCGACGGGAGAGCCCGGGTCCCTCTCCATCGGCATCGGGAACCACGAATACCGCAACATCACGTATACGGTCGAGACTTACCTCGTGACCATGAAATTTGACGAGAAGACCAACACGTCGTCGCTGCAGGCAATGGACCTGCTCGACCGGTTCACCGTCCCGGTCCCGCAGAACCAGACCGTCATCACCCCGTATACGTTCACGGCAAAAAAGACCGGGTACAACCGCATCGAATTCCTCCTCTTCAACCAGACCGTGCCGGACAGCACGGTAAAGGGCATGGACCGGATCAACCGGAGCTACCGCGACCTGCACCTCTGGCTGACGATCCGATCAGGATGACGATTGCGGGGGTAAGAGCGAGAAAACAAGGGTAACGGACGATTCCGTTTCTTCCGGGATGCACCGTTCCACCTGGACGGCGTTCCCGGTTCCTTCCACGAGCAGGCAGGCGACCAGGCTGCAGACCGGGCAGGGGCTGACGAGGCAGCACCGGGGGGATTCCTGCTGGATCGCCATGCAGCCGGCGATCAGCCGGTAACCCTCCATCCGTACCGTTACCGTGGTGGGATCGATCACCGCAGTCACCTTGTCCGCGACTTCCAGCAGGTCGACGCCGGCCTCCCGGATCAGGTCCGGAAGCACTGCGGGGTCGCGTGAGACCACGAGGTGGTGCCGCTGCCGGAGTTCGCCCAGGAGAGGAGTTGCGGATGGCTCGACCAGCAGCCCGGCAGGGCCCGGGGGGATGACGAACGAATCCCCCCGGATGAGTGCGGCGTCGCCGGTATACGCGGAGACCGGGACGAACTGCAGGATACGGTCGTTCCTTTCCCGGGACGGGGGGAGGAAGACCGCGTTACCGGTGATCCCGAGATCGGCACAGATGCGGCAGAGACTGATGCACCCCTGCACGGGCAGCAGGCTGACGAGCCGGGTGTCGAGAGGTTCGGCACCCGAGAGGGTGGCAAGGAAGATGCCGGTGATCAGGCAGGCCAGGCCGGCGATCACGAGCGCTGCGCTCGTCAGGTCGCGGCGGTCCGTCAGGACGGCAAGCAGGACAAGGACGACAGCGGCACCGATCAGGACGAGGGCTGCCCGGTAATACGGGTTCAGGGACGGGATCTGGAGGGCAGGGAATTTCATACGGGGACTCCGGAATACTGTTTCCTGAACCGGTAGTCACGGATCGCCATGACCGCAAGAACGCAGCCGGTGATACCGCACAGGATCGCGAGCGGCAGGAGCACGTGGTTTGCCAGCTCGATCATCAGGGTGATGGCCAGAGTGACAGAACCGGCGACCAGCAGTGCCGGAAGATCCTGTGCCGACACATGGATTTCCATTACTGTGGCAATCACACCGGCAGCCATCCACGCGAGGACCAGTCCCTCCCAGACGCTGGCCGCCCCGGAAATCGCCACGAGCAGGATTCCGGAACAGACGAGGTAAAAAACCCGGTCCGGCCAGGTCCGGGTCAGCCGGTACGTGATCGCAAACACGACCACAAGGAGGATGGCGAGGTATCCTGCCGGCCCGGGCCTGATGAGGGTACTGAGGATTACCACTGCCGCCATCAGGACAAGAATCACGCGATCGGGGGCCAGGGCGCTCATGCGAATGCCTCCACGGTATCGGCCCCGAGTTTTCCGAGGGGGGTCTCCCACGCACCCGCTACCTTCTGCTCCGGTAACCGGACATGGACCAGGATCTTCATCGTCCTTGCCTGCCGCACGACCTGCCGGAGATGGCTCGTGTCCCCGTATCCCGAGGGAGAACACGTAGATCTCATCGGCAGTGATCTGGCCGATGGTGCGGATGACCTGCCCGGTGAACGCGAGCATCCGCTGCTCCTGCTGCCCGGCCTGGTAGTTCTTCCGCAGGAGGGCGAGGAAACGTGCATCCTCCGGGCCCGGTTCTCCCGACAGGATCGTGTCGATGGTGCGGATTCTCCCCCTCAGGTCGGACCGGTCCGCCATGCGGTAGAGATGGTTTATCCGCTCCACGGGATGCATCCACCGGCGGAGGGTGGTCATGCAGCGTTCGAGATCCTTCTCCTCGGCAATGAACGAGAGGATGTTCGGCCCGGATATCAGGAGCACCGACACGAACTGGAAATTCTTGATCGCATGCTCCGCAAGGCCGGCCACCGCGGCCACCATCCGGTTGAAATCGCTCTCCGATACCTTGTCTCCCCGCCACGGGAGGTCGATGATGATCAGGGGCGGGAGGTTCATCATGCCCGTGTATTCCCGGACAAAGATCTTGTTGTACTTGGCGGTCTGTTTCCAGTCGATCTTCCGCATGTCATCGCCGGCATAATACTCCCGCAGGGCGCGGATGCCGAACCCCGAGAGCACCCCCATCTTCTCGATCTCGCGGGTCTCCGCGGTGATGCGCCTCGTGCCGGCCTCGAAGAGCCCGGTGGGCTGGACGAAGAGGGAGGGGCCGCGGAACGGCCCGGCAGACAGGGTGATATCCGTCTCGAAAAAGCGGTCCTTCGCGGAGAGGACGATCCCGGGAAAAGCGAATTCCCCATGCACGACGGGAGTGATGCGGTAGCTCATCTTCTGCACCACCGGGGCATCGGCAGGCCCGGCCGTGAAGGAGGTGATGCCGTCCTGCACGGCAATCCCGGGGGCAAGGTTCTCCCGCACCGCGATCTCCATGCCGGGGGGAATGCGGACCGTCACGTTCGTGACCACCTGGAGGGTCGCCCCCTTCCGCACCTGGGTGCGTTCCAGGGATCGTTCCACGCCGGCCGAGAGGACGATCTCCCGGAACCTCCGGTCAAAATGGATGTACACGCCGATAAGCCCGCAGAGGAGGAGCGCAGCGGCGAGCAGGACCGCCATATCGTCAAGAACAAATGCCCAGGAGAAGAGCAGGAGGAGAAGGAGTGAGAGCCCCTGCGTGCATCGTCTCGGCCTCACGGCTCACGGCACCTCAACTTTGGAGAGGATGTCGTCGAGCACGCTCCCGGGGTTCAGTCCTTCGACCTCCGCTTCCCGCGTCAGGATGAGCCGGTGGGTGAGCACCGCCTTTGCGATCTGCTTGATGTCGTCGGGAAGGACATAGGTGCGGTTCTGGAGGGCCGCGACCCCCTTCCCGCCACGGACAAGGGCGATCGAGGCACGGGTGGAGGCGCCGAGCTGCACGTCCGGGTGGCTTCTCGTCGCGATCACGAGGTTCCGGATATACTGGAGGACCGGTTCCTGCACCGCTACCTGGCTGACGACGGAGACATGGTGCCGGATCAGGTCCGGCGAGAGCAGGGGCGTCAGCGTAGCGGCGTACTGGTCCCAGTCCAGGTGCCCCGTGCTCACGCGCCGGATGATGTCGAGTTCGTCCGTGTCGTTCATGTAGGCAGAGCTGATGTTGAACATGAACCGGTCCCGCTGCGCCTCGATGAGGGGGAACGTGCCTTCGAACTCGAACGGGTTCTGCGTTGCGATCACAAAGAACGGGGAGGGGAGGGGAAGGGTGGTCCCGTCGATGGTGGCCTGGCGCTCGCTCATCGCCTCGATGAACGCACTCTGGGACTTCGGGTTGACGCGGTTGATCTCATCGGCAAGGAGGATGTTCGTGAAGACCGGCCCCTTGTTCAGGACGAACTCCCTCTTCTCCTGGTTGAAGATGCGCACGCCGATCATATCGGCGGGCTGCAGGTCGATGGCGCCCTGGATACGGTTGAAGCTGCACCCGGTGATGACGGCCATGGATTTGGCGATCGTGGTCTTGGCCGTGCCGGGGACACCCTCGATCAGGATGTGCCCCTCGGCAAGCATGGCGACCATGATCAGGTCGATCAGCTGCCCGTTGCCTACCACGAATTCAGCCAGTTTCCGGTTGATCGACGTGTATGTCTGCGAGAGCTCTGCAATCTCGTGTGTTACTGCATCAGGTTCCATCGGGCACCTACACTACCTTCCTTCTCCAGGCCCACAGGACCGCCAGCACCAGCAGCGCAAGGAACAGGAGTTCAATAGTTATTGTTGTTCGTATCAGATGAAGTATTTCGCTGATTCCCTCCGCATCATCCGTGCGGGAGTTCATCTGGTCGATGAGCACGGTACCGTTGCTGCCGGTCAGGTCGCCGACGAAGCGCCGGTTGTCCCGGGGCTGGTCGGACTCTTCCATCGAATTGATGAAGATGCTGGGATCGGAGAGGACGACGAGCCTCCCCTTCCCGATCTGCTCTTCCGACATGACGGGGAACTGGCCCATCACCTCGTCGGCATTGATCCGCTTGTCCCCGTTTTCATCGATCCAGCTCAGCAGGGACGTCATGAACAGCGGGTCCCCCCCGTCGAGGGCAGCGGGGCGGTCCAGCACGAGCGTCGCCGCATGCGTCGCGATGCTCCCGTTTGCCCTCCGGTATACCGTTATGGTGTACGGGTCGGCATATTCCCGGTCGATGCTGGAGAGGTTCCCTTCGAGGATCACGATCCGGCTCCCGAGCCCCCGCAGGATCGCGTCGCCGCTGCCGAAATCATCCGCGAGGAACAGGGTGTTTCCCCGCTCCAGGAAGGCCCGGTACGCGGAGAGTTCCGCATCGGACGGTTTGCGCGATGGCGCGATGACCAGCAGGAGGGTGTTGTTCCGGTACGACGAGAGTTCCCGGGGATCCTGGACCATGGTGACGTGATGGCGATCGAGATCGGAGAAGAAGGTCGACGTGCCGTTCCACCCGGTGTTGTACCGGGAGAACTCGAGACTGTTTGAGGAGACGTGGACGGTCAGGACCAGTGCGGCCGCGAGCAGGACCAGCCCCGCGACCCAGAAGGCGGCCCTAATGGTCCTCGCCCCCCAGGTGTGCATCGGTGCTCTGCATCGTTGCCTCAAATTCCTCCCGCACGGGATCGGCATGGTATCCCCCGTACCGGATCCGCTCGTACGCGGCGATGAGGCGGGAGAATGCGCCGCAGTAGGGTCGGTCCCGGCAGGATCGTGACATCTCCCGGGGGGTCAGCACCCGGTACCGGGAGATCTTCAGGTCCCGGGCAACGCGGGCGGAGAGGTCAGCATAGACCAGGTGGGATGCCTCGCCCAGGCCGGAGGACTGGAGGAGGACGGCATACCGCTGGAAGAGGGTGACAATGCCCGCGGGGGTTTCATCGGGAGACGGTGCCTCCGGAATAAGGGCCGTGCCCGTTCCCTCACCAGGTTCAGCCGGGGCTTCCGCTGCGGATTCTTCCGATGAGCCAGTACGGGCAGCCCATTTTTCCCTCAGGCCCGCCAGTGCCGGTGTCCGCCGCAGATAATACATCGCGCCTCCGAGGAACAGGAAAAAGATACTGAACACCCCGACAAAGATAAAAAAACTATAATCCACCTGGGGGATGAACGGGATGCGGGGAATGGATACGACGATAGTCTGTATATCGCTCTCCGAGGGGTTCAGGGGATAACCCGCACCTGTGAACCGTGCCTGTACCGTGTGGTTCCCGTTCGGGAGACTGAGTGACTGCAGTATACTCCCCCTTTGCGTTGGTCGTGGCCTGGCTGACATGGGTCCCGTCCCAGACCAGCTCGACAGGAGCGTTCCGGACCGGTCTGGTTCGCATTCACGGTACCCGTACAGAGTATTTCTCCTGCTCTCCGCGACGGGTTGACGGCAAGGGTGGTGACCGTATCCACGGGAACGATCGTGAGGGTGCGCTGGTCCGACTGCGTGAGACCGGACTCTGCGTGAAGTACGTGAGTGCCGGAAGCGATTCTTATCGACAGCGATGTCGACCGTATAACTCCCGATATCGTCGGTTGTGACTGTGCCCATGGATCGGTCATCGAGATAGAGCGTGACCTGTTTTCCGGGAATACTCGATACGCGGTACCCGTACAGGGAGAAGTAATACCCGAAACATTGGATCGTATCACCGTAGCTGCCGGTATCCGGGTTGAGGAGCAGGGACAACTGCGAAGTGCGGCGGATGGGGATGTCGATTGCCTGGGGATTCTGGATCGGATCAACTTCGTTCGCGTATGCATCGAATTCCTGTACGCTTTTCTCTTGGGAGATGGTGTCAAGACCCACTTTTTTGCTGATCGCAACGATCTTTTCGGATTCCTGGTGGTACTGCTCGGACAGTAACCGGATCTTCTTGCGGAGTGCATCCCCCTGCAGCCGGATCGATGTCAGCATCGTCGGGTTGTCCTGGTCACGGTACTGGATCTCGAGGCTTTTGAGCTGGTTCAGGGAGACGGAGGAATTCAGCAGTTCCTGCAGTATTTTTTCCTGGTTGGCACTGCTCCTTGAAAATGCCTCGATCTCGCTCTCGTTCATGTCGAGTTTCAGGATAAGGTTGCTGAACGACCCGTGTTCCTTCGCGAAGAGTTCGAGGTCATGGCGGGCCTGGTCGATATCCTGGATCCGCACGTTGATGACGATCGGCCCGGTATAATCGAGCAGGTCCTGCATCAGGGGGAGGACGTCGGTCGTGCTGTTGATCTCCTGGGCCTTCAGGGCATCCGTGTTCTCATGGAACAGCGAAGGGAAGACACGTCATTCTGCAATGCGAATAGAGCAGCGGGCCGGAAAAGGAGACGGCAAGTGCCGCCACGACGCAGAGTCCCAGGACAGCGAGGAGGGCATACCGTGCATCGGGCTTCATTTTGAGAGGATCTCCAGCACCTTCAGGGTGACGATTCCCCCGAACAGCACGATCCCGGCCGCGATCAGGTATTTGATATACCGGAGATAGGGCGGCAGGGAGAACCGGGTGTCCATCAGCTCAACAACGACAAGAATCCCGATCAGCCAGAGGACAAAAAAAATCTCGACATCGATGCGCCAGGCAAGGAGCATGAAGATACTGATGATGATGAGCCAGGCGGCAATGACGATGGCTGCGAGATTTTTCTTTCTCATGCAATACGGATAATTATACGCGGTTCCGGATATAGGTAATTTTCTGGATACCACGGGTGATTCTTAAAAAAGTTTCAGGAAAATTCTCCGGGAGAACTGTCCCGAAAAACTATCCGGGAGAACGATATCCGGAAAAACTATCCGGAAAAATAGAGCCGACGCCCCCCAATCCCCCCTTCCCCTTCGAACTGCCGCCACGGGCAGGCAGTTCTTCGGGCGGGGGGTTCCGGAAAAAGGCGATGCCTGCCTTCCTGCCCACCGCCCGTGCCGTCAGTCCCGGTTTAGTCACTGAACCGCCGCGGGGGCGCCCCGTCGGGGGCGGCGGCGTCTCTCATTATCTTGAGACGAACAGATCCGGTTTCGCTGGAGCGACCAACTTTTAAGCGGCATTCCCGTGAGGAAGACCTGTGAAAAAAGGAGATCCTCCATTATTTTCTGAAAATTCCCCAACGCGGGTAATGAAATTGACGGATAAAAAAATTGATCCTCTCCGTAGCTCTCAAAAAAATCACAGCGCCGGCTTCTTCCGGAGCGCCGTGACGAGAACCTTCACGCCGGCTTCAATATCGCGGCAGTCCAGCACCTCGACGGGCGAGTGGATGTACCGGGCCGGGATGCTGACCGTGGTGCTCGGGATGCCGCCCTTGGTGAGGTGGATCGCGGTCGCATCGGTCGTTCCGCCGCTGCCGACCTCGAGCTGGACCGGGATGCTGTCCGCATCGGCCGCTTCCTTGAGCCAGCTCACGACTTTCCTGCTCGCGATGAGCCCGCGCCCGCTGCTGTCGACGATGGTGATGACCGGGCCTTTCCCCATCTCGACCGGTGCGTCTTTCATCTCGATGCCCGGGTGATCGCCGGGGATCGTGACATCGGTCGCGATCGCGCAGTCCGGGTCGAGGGAATAGGCGCTCGTCCGTGCCCCTTTCAGCCCGACCTCTTCCTGCACCGTGAAGACACCGTAGATCGTCAGCGGGGATTCAGTCTCCTTCAGGGTCTTGATCAGCATCGCGACACCGGCGCGGTTGTCGAAGGCCTTCCCGGTCACCCGGCCGTTTGCCAGTTCGACAAATTCCCGGTCAATGGTGACGGGAGTTCCCACGTCGACGCCCATCACTTCGACTTCCTGCCGGTTCGTTGCCCCGACATCGATGAACATGTCGTCGATCTTGACGCCTTTCTTGCGCTCGTCGTCGTCCATCATGTGCGGGGGCTTGCCGCCGATGACCCCGTATACCGGGCCCTTGGTCGAGTGGAGGATCACCCGCTGGTTGTAGAGCGTGGGGCCGTACCAGCCGCCGAGGGCAACGAACCGGAGGAATCCCTTCTCGTCGACGAACTTCACCATCAGGCCGATCTCGTCCATGTGGGCGGCGAGCATCACCTTGAACTTGTTGCCCTTCTTCACCGCGATCAGGTTGCCCATCGGGTCCTCGCGGATCTCGTCCACGTGCCCTTGAGTTCCTTCTTGATCACTGCAAATACGCTGCCTTCGCTGCCCGAGACGCCGTGGGCATTGGATAATTTCCGTAAGAGTTCCTTGACCATGGTAATCACATTGATGCTTTGATTCGTTCCAGTGCTGTCATAATATTCTGTCGCGATGTGGCATAACTGAACCGGGTGTATTCCGGCGCATTGACCCCGAAGGCGGTGCCGGGGACGGCGATGACGCCCTTCGTCGATGATCTTCTCCGTCAGTGCCGGCTTCATCGGGACGAAGGCGTAGAACGCACCCTCCGGTTTCGGGAAGGGCAGGCCCATATCGGAGAGCCCTTTCCAGATGAGGTCGCGGCGTGCCTCGTACTCGTCCCGCATCACCTTCACCGCACCCTGGTCGCCCTCGTACGCCGCAACGGCCGCGTACTGGGAGATCGAGGTGGCGCAGGCCTGGCAGTACTGGTGGACCTTGAGGCACTGCCCGATGATCTCCGGGGATGCGGCGAGGTATCCCAGCCGCCAGCCGGTCATCGCGTAGGTCTTGCTCGTCGCATTGATCGTGATCACGTTGTCGCCGAACTGTGCAGCGCTGTAGTGCTTCTTGCCGTAGATGAAGTGCTCGTACACTTCATCGGAGATGACCGTGACGCTCTTGTCCGCCGCATACTCAACGATCGCCCTGATCGATTCCTGGCTCTCGACCGCACCGGTCGGGTTGCCGGGCGAGTTCAGGACAAGGATCTTTGCCTTGTCCATGAGTTCTTTTGCCTTCTCGATATCGACATGGAGCGTTGCAGTCAGCGGGACGCCGACCGGTGTCCCGCCGGCGATGGTGGCGAGCGAGGCATAGGAGACGAAACCCGGATCGGGGCAGAGGACGCGGTCGCCCTTGTTCAGGAGCGCCTGCATCACGATGTGGAGCGCTTCGCTGGCACCGGCGGTCACGAGGATCTGGTCCGGGTGGTACTTGATCCCGTTCTCCGTTTTGAATTTCCTGCTGATCGCTGCCCGGAGTTCCGGTATCCCGTTACCGGGAGTGTACCCGGTCTTTCCTTCCTGGATCGCCTTTATTGCCGCATCCTTGATGTGCTGCGGGGTATCGAAGTCCGGCTGGCCGAGGCCAAGGTTGATGGAACCCGGTCCTGCGGCTTCGAAAATTTTCCGGATACCGGAGATCTCGATCCCCGCCACCCGTTCAGAGAATTTCATGCCCATACGTCACTTCCTCTTACTCGATATTCGTATGCCGGTTCTTGAGCGCATTCTCGTCCATCTTCGTGATCTCCATGAGCCGGGAGATGACGGCGTCGGCAAAGATCATGGACGCGGTCTCGAAGAGGGTGCCGAGCGGGGCGAACGACTTGTGCTCCCCCATCATCTGCCGGATCTCGAACTCCGCCGCATCGTCCGTCACCTCGTCCCGGTGGTGCTCGATGATCACCACGCAGTCCGCGATCTTCCCGATCCGCGAGTCCGCGTTCGAGGTGATCAGGCAGATGTGGGCCCCGATGTCCTTTGCCGTCTCCGCGATATCCGCGACCGTCTTCGTCTTTCCGGAACCGGAGAAGATCACGATCGCATCGCCCGTGTTCAGGGCCGGGGTGATCGTCTCGCCCACGACATAGGCATGGAGGCCGAGGTGCATCAGCCGCATGGCAAACGCCTTCGCGACAAGCCCCGAGCGCCCGGCGCCGATCACGTAGACCCGTTTCGCCTTCAGCAGCTCCGAAAGAAATTTCTCTACGTCCCTGTCGGATATCTTGTTCGCGATCGCCCGGATCTTCGATGCCATCAACAGCATCATTTCCTGTACCCTGTGGCTCTCCATGTTCTCTCGCAGAGAAGATACATCCACATAGTAGATGAGAATTTCTACACATGCGGCGGGCTTACGTGCCGGTTTCCGGTGCGGAAAGGGATAGATCTTTATGCAATGTTTATAAAAAATTAGTCTGTGATCACCCCGCTGGTAAAATGTGCACCGTTTATCAAATGGGCGGGCGGAAAACGACAGCTACTGGCGGAACTCGGAGCACGTCTTCCTCCCTGCTGGGACACCTACTACGAGCCGTTTATCGGCGGCGGTGCGCTGCTCGTGAACCTGGAGAACGAGGGGCGCCTTTCCCGTGCCGTGATCTCCGACCTGAACAGCGAGCTCATCAACCTGTACCGGGTCGTGCAGGATACTCCCGGGGCGCTGATCACCGCACTGTCCGATGAAGCGTTCCGGAACGATGAAGAGTCGTACAGAGTCCTGAAGGAGAAGTTCAATACCCTGATCGGGGATCCCTCGCATGAGATCGAACGGGCCGCACTCCTCATCTACCTCAACAAGCACGGGTTCAACGGGCTCTGGCGGGTGAACCGGAAAGGCAAATTCAATGTGCCGTTCGGCAGCCACAAAAAACGATCGATCCCGTCGGATACGAGCATCCTGAAGTTCTCCGCGATGCTGGAGAAAGTCAGGGTCCTGAACGCGGACTTCGAGAAGGCCGTGAGGCCCGCGAAGAAAGGCGACTTCATCTATTTCGATCCCCCCTACCAGCCCCTCTCGAAAACCGCCAGTTTCACCGATTATAACTCACGGGGGTTCCGGTTCGGGGACCAGGAGCGGCTGGCACGACTGTTCCGGAGGCTTTCGAAAAAGGGCATCCAGCTGATGCTGAGTAATTCCAAAGTCCCGGAGATCGAGGACCTGTACGAGGGTTTCTGCATCGAGACCGTGGTGGCAAAACGGTTCATCAACTGCAACGGGGAACGCCGGAGCGGGATACAGGAAATTATTGTCACCAATTACAGGGAGCCGATCAATTAGCTTTTAAAAAAGTTTTGAAAAGATTTTCCGCATGGGGAAAAATTTTTACGGCCCGGGAAAAATCACGGAAAATATTTTAAGAAAATGTTCCGGAAAAAATATTCCAAAAGGTAGTTGAAAACTTTTCTAAAAAAAATTCTCCAGGTCTTGACAAAAATTTCGAAGCATTCTTTATAATTTTGAGAAGCTGCCCCCCAATCCCCCCGCCCGAAAAACTGCCTGCTCGTGGCGACAGTTTTTTGGGGGAGGGTGGTTCCGTCGACGAAATCCTCATCGTCAATTCTCACGCCGGAACCCCTCCCCGAAAACCATCCCATCTCATCACCCCGGATCCGGGACATTGAGGGAGATACTCTTTCTGTACCTATCATTCTCCGTCGGAGACCGTCTCTTGGAAACCGGAATTCATGTCCCGGAGGGGGTCTAATTCGCGAAAAAGGGGTCCTAATTCCCCTTTTTTTCTTATTTTCACGTCGGAAAAATGAGGTCGCTTTTAGGCGCATTTGGATGGGCGATCAGGTTCCGGATCGACCATAAGGAGCGGAAAATGAAAAGAACCGCTGTTTTGGGGGTCGGAGGGGTTTCGTCGAAACCCCGACGAGGAGAAGACGAAGTCTTCGAGTTCGGGCTCAAGTCGAAGAAACCTGATGGTTTCGATCGAAGACCTGCGGTCTTCTCCTGTCTCAAGTCTGATAACTTTCAACATTCTCCTCCTCCAGGTCTGATGACCTGTCGGACGTCGGAGAATCCGTGGGATTCTTCTCTTCCGCCAGGTCAGATAACCAGTCGGACGTCGGAGGAAATGCTGCAGAGCCCCATCACCATTCACAAGAGTGTCGTCTCCTGGCTGAGGGACCTGCTCTCCTGATCCCACCCATCCGGGCACGCAGAAGCCCCGGATCGTTACTTTCGGAAGTGATCGGACCGGCCTGTTTCGGGCGTTTTCATGAAGAATATCACAGAAAAACCCTGTGCAGCGCTCTTTTAAAGAAAGGGGAGATTTCCGCAGGAAAAAACCGGCCTGTATAGAACCTGTTTCCTTTGAGGATCGATAGTTGCCGCGATAGTCTGGACGCATGAGGGTGGAGAAGAGGAAAACCGGGTTTCCTGAGAACTGACTAACAACGGCAATGTTACGGAACCCCCCGCCCGAAAAACTGCCTGCCCGTGGCGGCAGTTTTTGGGAAGGGGGGATTGGGGGGAGTGTTCTCAAATATTCCGGAAAAAAATTCCGGTAAAATTTAAAAAATTCCGGTACACTTTTCCAGAAGAATTTTCCCGGAAATTTTTTACAGCCGGGATTTTTTTATTCCGCAGAAAAATTTTCCATAAAAATTCGTCCGCATTTTCAGAATTTTTTATAAGACCTCCGTACCGGTTGCTCGTCAGTTTTCCGCGATCTCTCATCGGAATGACGGTGAGATATTTAAGCGATGAGAGCAATTTTAGTAAGGCAGGTAAACCTCGCGTCCCGGTGGGGTAGTGGACATCCTAGAAGATTGCGGATCTTTTGACCCGGGTTCAAGTCCCGGCCGGGGCGTTCTTCCTTTTCAGATCTTTTTTATATACGAAACCGTTGCGGTTATGAAAAAAGTCAGAGCGTGTCACTGTTAGAAAAAGATAGAGCCCGGCTAAAAATTATAGCGCCTGGGTAATCACCAGTGCAGCGTACGCACACGCGCTCACCGCCATCGCGGATAACATGGCGTAATCCCGCCCGTGAAGTACCATCTCGCGGAGACGGGTCCGTTTTCCCGTGCGGTAGCCCCGGATATCGATGGTCAGCCCGAGCACATTTGCCCGCGACAGGGCATTCGAGACGAGGGGAACGACGATCGGTGCAACGCTGCGGATCTTTCCCATCAGTCCCGTACCCGGGTTGTATCCCCTCGCCAGCTGTGCCTCGTGGATGCGTTTTCCCTCGATCTGCAGGGTGGGGATGAAACGGAGTGCGATGAGGAACATGAGGGTATAGTCGATCGGGATCTTCATGCGTTCCATCGTGTGCACGATGTCCCGCGGCTGCGTCGAGATGACGAAGAGCTGGAAGGCGCAGATCAGGATCATGAACCGGAGGGTCAGCACCAGGCCGAACTCGATGGCGCCGCTCGTCACCGGAAGATTCCCGCCGACAAGCGGTACTGCCGGGCGGGATAAGGTAACCGAGCGTTGTCCCGCTCGGTATCGTGATGATCGTGATCCCGATCAGGATCACGCTCATGATCGCGATCAGCCGGAACTGCTGGAGCACCTCGCTGCTCACGCTGGCGCACCAGGAGATGATCAGGATCGCGACGACCAGCACGAAGAGGAAGAGCAGGTTTGTCGAGAGGATCGACATCAGGCCGAACAGCAGGATGAACGCAATCTTCGTGAACGGGTGGAGCCGGTGGAAAAAACCGTCCTTGTGGACATAGGCGAGAATCTCCGCCATTTACGCGCCTCCCATGAGGGTATCGGAGATGATCTTCCCCTTCTCCATCGTCAGTACCCGGTCGGCACAGTGTTCTGCGATCTCCCGGTTATGGGTGATGACGATGATCGTATGCCCTTTCCGCTGGAGCTTTTTGAGGATCTCCATCACGAGGCGGGCCTCGTTCCCGTCGAGACCCGTGGTGGGCTCGTCCAGGACGATGATCGGCGGCTGCATGGCAATGACGCAGGCGATCGCGAGGCGCTGGCGTTCCCCGCGGGAGAGCCACCGGGGGTACAGTTCCCCGGTATGCATGAGGCCGACTTCGGCAAGTGCCTGGTCCACCCTCTCTTTTCCGTCGGAGATGCCGAGATTCTTCAGCCCGAATTCGATCTCTTCCCGGACCGTGTCCGCAAAAAACATATGATCGGGATTCTGGAATACCAGCCCCACGACCGCGGCGAGCCCGGTGATGGTGCACTGGCGGGTATTTTTTCCCTGGACAAAAACATCTCCCGACGTCGGGGTGAGGAGTGCATTGAAGTGCTTGACAAGGGTCGTCTTTCCCGACCCGTTCTCCCCGACAATGGCAGTGAATTCCCCCGGTTGTATCGAGATGTTGATCGTATCGAGGGCAGGTATGTCGCCGTAGGAATAGGAGAGGTCCCGGACCTGGACGATCGGTTGTGCAGCGCCCGGCCCGGCGGATCCTGCCCCGTCGGCTCCCGGGACACCGTCCCGGATCCCGGAAAAATCGGGAATGACGATGTTCCGTACCCGGTCATCGGCCAGTACCTCGTCCGGTGATCCCATTGCGCTGATCGTCCCGTTCTCCATCACCACCAGCGTGTCCACGATGTCCCTGAAATGGGAGAACTTATGCTCGATCAGGAGAATCGTCTTTCCCTGCTCTTTCAGGGTCTTCAGGATAGCAGACAATCCGTCCGGGTCGCATGCTCGTCGAGTTCGGACGTCGGCTCATCGAGGATCAGGATATCGTTGCCGAGCGCCAGCGTTGCTGCGAGAGCAACCCGCTGCTTCTGTCCCCCGGACAGGTTGTGGGGCGATCGGTTGCTGCAGCTCCGTCAGGTAGGTCATTGTCATGATCGATGCGAGCCGTTCTTCCGTCGACGGCATGCCGCGAGGCCGCGGTGTTCGAGTGCCGAGAGGATCTCTTCTTCGACAGTCGTGAAGATCATCTGGGCTTCAGGATCATCAAAAACAATGCCGATCTTCTGTGCCAGTGCGGAAAGGCTCGGCATAGTCGGCAACATCCTTTCCATCAACGGTCACCGTGCCTTCTTTTTTGCCTCCATATTCATGG
This sequence comes from uncultured bacterium, assembly GCA_963780225.1. GTDB lineage: Bacteria > Edwardsbacteria > AC1 > AC1 > EtOH8 > UBA5202. Next base: position 128,537 of record CAWAAX010000016.1, read on the forward strand.
TGAAGAATACCGGCAGCAGCAAGGCAGAGGGTGGTCTTCCCGGCACCGGAAGGGCCGGTGACCATGACGCACCTGCCCTTGGCAAGGAAAGAGAGAGATTGTTCAGGGCTTTCTGCACGGTATGGGGATAGGTGTAACTGATATTTTCGAGTTCTGATCATTCCTGTCCTCGTGACAATACCCGGTTGGAAGGTATGTAGAGGATTTGGACGATAACGGCATTAAATACCGCAGTTATGACAACGATCGGGACAAAGACGATGATGAAAGCCCTCCAGCGTGTGCGTATTTGCAAGGATCTGTGGCACAACGGCGATAAGCGCGATCGCGGCAAAGGTAAACCCGCTCGCGAGCGTTGACGAGGAATGTCGTGGCAGTCGGTGCGAGTTTCGATCTGTTCCTGATGAGGGCATAGACCCCAAAACAGACCAGTGCCCCGAGCGGTTCACTGATCAGGTTTGCCGGCGGGAATATGGAACCCGAGATCAGCATCGAGAGGATACCGGCAACAAGCCCGATACCCGATCGCCTCGTAGACTTTCGGGCGGATGAGGATGATCGCAAGACAGTAGAATGCGATGATCATGTTCGGGGTGAGCGGGGTGTGGAGCATCGCAAGGAAATAGCGAAGGATGGCACCGATGGCAAGCAGGATTCCGACAATAGCAATATCTTTTGACTTCATGGTATTCACAACCTAAGGTACTGTAACAGGAGACGGCATTCGTGTACCGGATAATGACTATTCTATACCTTAATGTATACATTTGTCCATTCATGTAATAAAATTAACTTCAAGACAATAAGCGTGGGAGATGATCATGCTGCCTGTCATACTTCAGTACCAGGCACGGCCCGGGGCTCTCCAACCACTAACTTCATTGCCAGCCTCATCCCTCACTCACTGAGGCTGGACCGGATGACGTTCTCATCGGCAAGTAACGAGATCTACCAGGAATCGCTTGCCATGCATGCGAAGCACAAGGGAAAACTCGGCATCCGGTCCAAGGTCCCCCTGAAAACAAAACACGATCTCTCGATTGCCTACACCCCGGGCGTTGCGGAAGTCTGCCGGGAGATCGCGAAGGACAAGAATCTGGCCTATGAATATACGCTGAAAGCCAACACCATCGCGATCGTCACGGACGGTTCCGCCGTGCTCGGGCTCGGCAATATCGGGGGTTATGCGGCGATACCGGTGATGGAGGGAAAGGCGATCCTGTTCAAGGAATTTGCCGGGGTCGATGCCTTCCCGATCTGTTTTGAAAGTTATGAGACGGATTTTGTCGACCAGGTGAGGAATATCGCACCGGTCTTCGGCGGCATCAATCTCGAGGATATCGCCGCCCCGAAATGTTTTGAGGTGGAGGATGCCCTGCAGGATATCGGGATTCCGGTCATGCACGATGACCAGCACGGGACTGCCGTCGTGGTCCTTGCCGCGCTCCTGAATGCCTGCAGGGTGACCGGAAGAAAGTACAGCGATCTCAATATCGTCATCTGCGGGGCGGGTGCGGCCGGGTTATGCCATCACCCGGCTGCTGAAGTGCATCGGGTACAACCCGGACGTCTGCACCATGGTCAACGAGATCATTGTCTGCGATACCAAGGGGACGATCTTCCGGGGCCGGGAAGGGCTGTACAAAAACAAGTACAAATTCATCATTGCCGAAGAGACGAACCAGCCGGCACTTGCCGGCAGCCTTGCCGATGCGATGCAGGGTGCCGATGTCTTCATCGGGGTCTCAGCCCCCGGCGTCGTGACGGAAGAGATGGTCCGATCCATGAACCGGGATGCGATCGTCTTTGCCATGGCAAACCCGGTGCCGGAGATCTGGCCCGATGCAGCGAAACGTGCCGGCGCGGCAGTTGTCGGTACCGGGAGAAGCGATTTTCCCAACCAGATCAACAATGTGCTCGCATTCCCCGGCATATTCCGGGGAGCCCTGGATGCACGTGCCACCCGGATCACCGATGAGATGAAGATCGCGGCCGCTCACGCAATCGCCGGGTGCGTCGAAAAACCCCGCCGCGAACGGATCATGCCCAGCATCCTGGACAAGAGCGTCACGAAAAAGGTGGCAGCCGCAGTGGCAGAAGCCGCTGTAGCAAGCGGGGCCAGCCCCCTCCGGTAAACGTGAGCATTCATGGTTTCTTAGTGTGCTGATTGTCACCTCAATCTTTTCCTGCAGATATTTTTTCTGCTCTGGTAAAACAAGCACGGACAACGTGTTCGCACGCGAGTCTTGAAATTTTTTTTATCAGTTATTTTGGGAGGGTCTCCCGCCTTCAGGGCCTCTCCGAGGATGACGGGGTTCATCGATCTCGAAGGTAGCACGCTTCTTCCGATGTCGAGGTATACCGCTCAACCACGTCGGGAACATCAGTTCCGTTGGCACAACTGGGATCTGATTTCCCTGATGAATCGGAAGTATCTGTGCGCCCGTTCGTTGCCCACTGCGGGATTATCCTCCATTGCGATAGCAGCGCATTACTTTTCAATCCGTGCATCGCACTGCGCCCCGTCCCCCACGGGGGACTTGGCCAAGAGGGGGACCCTCCGAAAAAATGATAAAAAAGTTTTCAGCCGAACAATTTTTTCAACAATCAAACGGTTCATCCGTACCCGGTGATCTCGTAATCGATCAGGGTGGAATTCTTCGCGCACTCCTTCCCGTGGACAAGGACTTCGTCCACCATCTTCTTCAGGAGCGCAGGATAGACCGCCCCTACCATCTCCTGGACCGGTTTCCCGCTGCAGAAGAACTTGAACGTCGGCGTGCTTCTCACCCCGTACCGTTCGGCCGTCCACTGGCTGGCCATGACATTCAGCCGGACAAACAGGACCGTGTCGCGATATTCGCGGGCATAGCCCCGGAAATAGGGTTCGATCTGGTGGCAGAAGACGCAGGTCGGGGAATAAAACATGACGGCTACCGGTTTACCCGATTTCTCAACGGATCGTTCCCAGGTGTGGTCGTCAGAGCTCGATCAGATCCTCTGCCCGGGGACGGGAACCGGTTCTGCCAGCCGGGTGCGGGCGGTGCCGCGGGTTGTGCTGCCGGGACTGCGGGCGATCGGTGTCGACGGTCCTGCAGGGGGGATCTCCGGTTTCTTCACCTCGTCCTTCTTCTCATCTGCCATCGGGTCTCCTCTTATGATGAGATGAGATCATGCGGTGATATATTTTGTGATGAGGGAAGGGATTTTACAGGGCATCGCCGAATAGTTAACCGGGATTCGAACGCTGGAGCATGCCGAGAGCACTGCCGGTCATAACCGGCAGCGTGCAGACGGGAGGTAACGTGGATGGGAGGCAAAACATGCTGATGAGGATCGGGGGCGCTGATGCAGCATCGCCGGATGACGCCTGGATCGACGTGAAGAACCCGGCAACCGGCGAGCAGATCGATCGCGTGCCCGCCGGGTCTGCCGACGATGTGTCCCGTGCCGTGGATGCGGCCGGAGCGGCGGCCGACGGCTGGAAGAAGAAGACGTTCCGCGAGCGGGGGATCATCCTGTTCCATGCAGCGGGGCAGGTGCGGGAGCAGCACCGGGAGCTTGCCCGGCTCCTGACCGCCGAGCAGGGAAAACCCCTCCGGGAATCGGTCGACGAAGTACGGGGATTTGCGAATATCCTCGAATTCTATGCCGGGATATCCGCTGCGCAGCAGGGAGAGATGGTCCGCCTCGGTGCTGCCGGCGATGCGCTCGTTGCCCGCGAGCCGCTCGGCGTCTGCGGTGCGATCATTCCCTGGAACATGCCGGTGCTCATCATGGGGTGGAAGGTCGGCCCGGCGCTCCTTGCCGGCAATACGATGGTCCTCAAACCGGCTTCGACCACCCCGCTTGCCACGACTCCGGCTCGCACAGATCCTCGAGGCCGCACACCTCCCGCCCGGCGTCCTCAATATCGTTACCGGGCGGGGGGAGGTCGTCGGGGAAGCGCTGGTGAAACACCCGGAGGTCCGGAAGATCTCCTTCACCGGGAACTGCGCGACCGGCCGGAGGATTCGCGAGCTGGCTGCGGGCCATCTCAAGGAACTGACGCTCGAACTCGGGGGCTCGGACCCGATGATCGTGATGGACGATGCGGAGATCGATAAGGCAGTCGAGGGGGCGCTCCGGGGCAGGTTCTACAACGCGGGGCAGACCTGCACCGCGGTGAAACGGCTGTTCGTCCACGAGGCGATCGCAGGCCCGTTCCTGCAGAAACTGAAACAACGGACTGAAGGACTGAAGATCGGCAACGGTCTCGAAGCCGGTGTGGATATGGGTCCCCTGAACAGTCCCGTGCAGCGCGAACGCATCGTGCAGATCGTGGATGCGACCCGGGATGCCGATGCGGGGACGATCCTTACCGGGGGGAGCATCCCCGGACGGGACGCCCGTACGACCGTGGATTATTCTACCGGCCGACCCTGGTCACGGACGTCGTACCGGAGAGCCGGCTCATGAATGAAGAGGTGTTCGGGCCGGTCCTGCCGGTGATGACCGTCCCCGATCTCGATACGGCAATCCGCGAGGCGAACCGGACGCAGTTACGGGCTCGGCGCATCGGTCTGGACGACCAACCTGCACACCGCAAAACGGGCATTCGATGAGATTCATGCCGGTATCGTCTGGGTAAACCGCCATCTCACGGTCCCGCCGGAAGTGCCTTTCGGGGGAGTGAACGAGAGCGGCATCGGGCGGGAGAACGGCCTCCACGCCCTCGACAATTATTCCCGGACGAGGACCCTGTTCCTCGGCTGGTAGATCAGGCATCCCTTTTTTTCAGGTTCACCAGGGCGAGTGCAGAGAGCAGGGCCCCCGCTCCGCACCAGAGGGGAAGCGATGACTTCTTCGTGGTGGGCACTTCCGTGGGGGGAACCGGGGTCGGGGGCGAAGTGACCGGTACCGTGACAACGGTAACCTGCGGGGCCGTCGTGGCCGGGAGCGCTGAAACAATATTGAACGTGGACGATCCGTGAACGTCCTGCAGGATACCGGTTACGGTCACGATGTACTCATCCGGCGTAAAGGTGCTCGCATCGATCGGAAACGACCACTGGTTGAGGCCGCCGCTGCCCGGCTGCACCTGGACGACGCCGCTCGCGCCGGAGAACCCGCTGGGCTGGTTCTTCGACGTCGGTTTGAAGGACGAGGAGTAGACATCGACCTGGAGGTCGTCTCCCACGGCAAGATTGGTGGAACCAGTGATGGTGAATTTATCACCGACCGCATGGTCCCCGACCGGGTGGATGAAGGCATCCGGCGGGCTCACGTAGAACGAGGCGGTGGCGAAGGTGTCGTCGATGTTCTGGCTGTTGATCGCCCGCATGAGCGCGGATGCGGCGTCCGTGCTCTGGAGGCTGCCGCCGCTGGTCAGCTGGAATATCGCGGAACCGCTGCTTCCCAGCTGGCGGTTGATCACCTGCCCGGTGGAGGGGGAATAGACGATATCGAACTGCCCGTTCATCATCGGGTGCTGGACGATGACGAGGTACTGGCCGGAGGCGAGATTCATCGTATCGGCGGGTTTCAGTTCATACGAGTAGGTATTGTCGGAATTGACCGCGACGCTGGTGATTTTCACGGTGTTGTAACCGATGAGCCAGACCTGGAGCCCATTGCGCGGCTGGCCGGTTGCGATGCCCTGGATGTACACGGGATCGCCGTTGGCGATCGTGGCAGTCCCCGACTGGGCACCGGGCGTCAGGGTGATGGCAAGAGACGGGACGGCGATCGCAGAAAGGACGAGACATGCGGAGAGGATGATGATCCCCATTCTTGATACAGGTGAACGGACAGGCTGCAGCATGGTACCTCCGGAATTATGTACCAGATTACTGCTCGGATCTTCAAATAGTTGTATCATCAGGGTAACGACCGTATACATCACGGTCAATCGATCTTTTCAGAGGAATATGTTGTCCGGGCAATGAAAAGGGGCAGCTCATATGCGGAAAGGTACGGATGACCGGGTTCCTGAAAGAGACCGGAAGAAAATGAGTGGGAGGAGTAAGCCTCCTTCTGTTTTAGCGGCATTCAGCTCTGCGTCATACCCGGACGGATACCGGACGATCCATGTGTCCTGTTCTGACTTGCACCCGCAGGGGTTCGCCGTTTCACCGTATCCTGCCTGTGAACGCTCAGCGGGTTAATCGCACGGATAACCGTGCTTCTCGCCGTTGCCGGCTCAACCGCTTCATGACTGAAGGCAGGCCGTGTCGTTTCTGTGCCATTGCCGTGACTCTCGCCACCCGTACTTGCGTACGGCTGCGTTTCCGGTGGGTGGGGGGACTTTCCTCAGCGACACTGAAGTCACCGTCGGCCGCTCTCTCCCTCTCCTGATACATATGGGACGGCGGAGGAGATAAGCACAGCGCCAGCGCCGTCCTTTTTCGTCGGCCAGCAGCAAGGACGTTCCCGATTCGATAGATTGTTATCCAAGATGCACTATAGACAGTCACAGGAACAGGGAACAGCCATGGAATTGCTCACTCCGGATGAGGGTCAGATGGCGCTCCGCACGGCACGCGGCACCGTCGAATATGTGGTAGCAAAAAAACCCAAACCCGCGATCAGACTCACGCCCGTCTTCAACGAGAAGCGCGGCGTCTTCGTCACGCTCAGCGAAGCACGGGGAACTCCGCGGGTGCATCGGGCTTCCCTATCCCGTGATGCCGCTCGGGGATGCGATCGAACACGCCGCGTCTGCCGCTGCGCTCGAGGATCCCCGTTTTCCTCCGGTCCGGAAGGATGAACTGGACCAGATCAGCGTCGAGGTCACCATCATGACCATGCCGGTTCCGCTGGAGGGCGAACCCTCGAAGCGTCCCGGGCAAGGTCCAGGTGGGAAAGCACGGGCTGATCGTGCGGGGCATGGGGACGAGCGGGCTGCTCCTCCCCCAGGTGGCGACCGAGTACGGCTGGGATGCAACGACATTCCTCAACCATACCTGCATGAAGGCCGGCCTTCCCGACCGGTGCTGGACCTACAACACGATCGAGATCCTCACCTTCGAGGGCCAGATCTTTTCCGAGAAAGCGTGAGGGCAACCGTTTAACCTGAAGAGAGCTCATATAAAGCGACATCACGGTGCGGCATGGCGATAGCATTTGAAAGCCTGTACAGCGACTGCGCGGGACGCTGCGGGAAACTGACGGTCGGGAAAAAGACGGTAAAGACCCCCGCGCTCCTCCCGGTCATCAATCCCCACCTCCAGCTCGTCACCCCGAAAGAGATGCAGGAGATGGGTGTCGAGGCGCTGATCACCAACGCCTACATCTTCTCCCAGAGCAAGCAGTTCCGCGACACGCGCCCTCGAAGAAGGGCTCCACAAGGTGCTGGATTTCGACGGCGTGATCATGACCGACTCCGGCTCCTTCCAGCTCTCGGTCTACGGGCAGGTCTCCATCACCAACACCGAGACGCTCTCGTTCCAGCGGGATATCGGCAGCGACATCTGGGTGCCGCTCGATATCCCGACCTCTCCCGCGGCGGACCGCGAGACCACCGAACGCGAACTCGCGATCACCCTCCAGCGCCTCGCCGAGGCAAAGGAGGTCTTCGGCAGCGATGCCCCGATCGCGGGCCGGTGCAGGGCGGGATCTTCGAAGATCTCCGCGAGTGGGCCGGACAGGAAGTCGACCGAACTCGGTTTCTCGTTCTGCCCCATCGGGGCGGTCGTCCCGCTCATGGAGTCCTACCGGTACCGCGGACCTCGTCAGTGTCGTGATGGCCGCGAAGCGGACGATCTCCCCCTCGGCCTGCGTCCACCTCTTCGGCGCCGGGCACCCCTCGATGTTCGCCCTCGCAACCGCGATGGGCTGCGACCTGTTCGACTCGGCCGCCTATGCGCTCTATGCAAAGGACGGGCGGTACCTGACCGCCCACGGCAGTTACCGGATCGAGGAACTCGCCGACCTCCCCTGCGCCTGCAGCGTCTGCCGGTCCCATACCGCCGAAGAACTCCGGGAAGCAAAGGACCGCGAACGCCTGCTCGCGCTCCACAACCTCTACGTCACGCTCGCCGAGATCGCGCGGGTCCGGCAGGCAATCGTCGACGGCACGCTCTGGGAACTGGTGGACGAGCGGTGCCGGGGCCACCCGCAGCTCCTCTCCGGGTACCGGGCGCTCCTCGACCATGCCCCCGCACTCGCGGAGCGCGACCGGGTCTCGAAGCGCCGGTTCTTCTACCGGGGCGACGAGAGCTGCCCGGCGCACCGAGGTCCTGCGGTACCAGCAGCTGCTTGCCCGGCTCCGGCTCGGGAAGAACGTGCTCGTCGTGATCGATGGCGCGCAATGAGGAAGGCTACGACGATACGCTCTTCTTCAAACCCCCGTTCGGGCCCTACCCGGCCGAACTCCGCGAGACCTTCCCGATCGGCCCGTGCGAGATCCCGGAATGGGACGATGCGATGGTGCGGCAGGGATGCCGGGGCATCCGGGCCCTTGCCGACAGCCACCCGGAGAGCAGGATTGTCCTGTCATGCAGCCCGGTATGGGCCGGGCTCATCCGGCAGGAACTCGGAGATATGGAGACGGCCGATGACACGGTTTGATATCCGGAAGCGGGACGGGCTTGCCCGGACCGGTATCCTCGATACCGGGACAATGACCGTGAAGCTGCCCGCGGCAGCCGATACGGAAGCGCTGTTTCCCGGCCTTGCAAACGCCCCGTCCATCAATATCCCCCTGTCGGCACCCGCAGTGCTGGTGCAGGAATTTCCCCCGGTGATCCCGGGCGGCCCGGTCATCATCCACCCGCAGCGGGAGAATACCGCGGAGAGCGGCGACTGCGTCATGGCCGCGAACTGGCACACCGCGTTTGCCAATCCCCGGAACTACGTGGACTGGCTGGTCGGGCTGAAGGAGAAGACACCGGCCGACACCGCCTGGTACGCCCCGGCCTCGGCACTTCCTTCAACGGTTGCGATCCTCTGCTATTCCGGGTTCGATCTCTTCGATTACACGGCAGTCGATCTCAAATCCGCCCAGGGCCGGTTCTGCACGCCCGAGGGGGATTTCCCTGCCGATGCGATGGAAGCCGGCATCTGCACCTGCCCCGGGTGCAAAGCGGGAGACCTGCAGGAGCACAACCGCGAGGCGCTCCGGCACGAGATTGCGCTCGTCACCCGGTTCATCCAGCAGTCGCAGCTCCGCGAACTGGTCGAGTCCCGCTGCCGCATGGATGCATCGCAGGTCGCCATCATGCGCCACCTCGACCGCCACTATGCGTTCATGGAGGCGGCCCAGCCCGTGGCCCGGAGCGGGATCATGCGGGCGAACTCCGGCGAGTCGATGCAGCGCGTCGAGGTGCAGCGGTTCGCCGAACGCCTCCTCTCGCGCTATATCCCGCCCCGGTGCGATGTCGCCGTCCTCCTGCCCTGTTCCGCCCGGAAACCCTATTCGCTCTCCCAGAGCCACCGCAGGTTCCAGGTAGCCATCGGGGGACGTGCCCACGAACTGATCGTCACCTCCCCGCTCGGCCTCGTTCCCCGCGAACTCGAGTGCGTCTATCCCGCCGGCCCATTACGATGTCCCGGTCACCGGGTACTGGGATGCAGAGGAGTGTGCGGTCATCTCCGGCATCCTTGCCCGGTACTTCTCGCGCCACCAGTACCGGCGGATCATCGCCCACCTCGAAGGCGGCGCCCTCACGGTGGCCCGGCAGGCCGCGGCACTCTGCGGCATCACGCTCGAATATTCCTGCACGGAGAACCCGGCGGGCACGGCCGCCCTGAACGCGCTCGACGCGTGCCCTTGCCGGCGAGCGGAGGATCAAGGATGACCGGCTGCACGGGATGCTCTCCTACCAGTTCGGGGCCGATATCGACACAAAGGGCATGGTCTCCCGGGGCAGGAACCTTGAACTCTTCTGGAGCAGGGGCACTACCCAGCTCTTCTCGCTCGACACCGGCACCGGCCTCATCCGCCCCACGTTCGACGGCTGGGCGCTAATCCCCGAAGGCTACCGCGTCACCATCGACGATTTCATCCCGGAAGGTGACGTGCTCGTCCCGGGCGTGACCGGGGCAGATCCCGCGATCCGCGACGGCGACGAAGTCCTTGTCGTGGGCAGACGTGCGATTGCGAACGGCAGGGCTGCGCTCTCCGCAGGAGAGATGCTCCGCTCGCGCCGCGGCGTGGCCGTGCGTGTGCGTAAAATAAAGAAGCTATAACGCCAATGCATACGATACATCGCAGACCATCTCATGGAGTGAAACAGTTGTTCCGCAGTAAAAAAGCACACAAAGGGGCAGACGCATGACGGTCGTCATTGCCGTCCCGAAAGAACAGGCGCCGGGCGAACAGCGCGTGGCGTCCGTGCCGGAAGTTGTCCAGAAGATGACGAAGGCCGGCTCAGAAATATTATAGCGTGCCAAAAGCTATCAGTTCCTCTTTTTCCTTACCGTGCTCTCTGATTCTTTCTCGCATAACAAATCCGAGACGATTTCGGAATTGCGTTAGCTCTTCCTCAGTCTCTGCGATTTGAATCAATGCGGTTTGCTTTACGCCGGGCCTGTCTAAGTATAGCGAGCTTGAGCGTGCCCAACCGCACAAACGATGGATATCATGGCTAATTGCGGATGGAGTCCCGATGTTGCTGACAGAAAAGTAGGCGTCGATAATTGCCTGCGGCGGCACAAGAATTCTGTCGCGTGTTACGCCGCTCCCACCAACAACCGCAAAGTGCTCTTTCATTTTCTTTATCTCTCCCCTTGCCGCAGGGTAGCAATCTACTGCCTGAATAGCATGTCCAAGTGTACAGCGTTTTTCGGCTAGATAACATCTATATTCTTTGTGACGTTTTCTCTCAAGGGCTGACCTATAAAGCAGCAGAGAGGTGGACTACGTAAGCGAGCGGCGAACCCCACCTGTTGCGACGCGGCCGGCCATGCCACAGTCCCTCCTCAGGAGGGACGCGATGAAACACGACCGGAAGTTCGCGACTCGTCACGTTGAGAGGCTCGGCGCGCAAGCGGGCTGACGCAGAAAGCGTATTGTGCCCGCCGCCGGCTGGCGAAGGGAAGCCTGGGTTACTGGGCATCGACACTGGGGCGGCGGAAGGCAGCGGCGACAGAACTTGTTGAGATCAAGGGTAGCGAGGTTAAGCCGCAGCAGTCGAACTGCCCAATCGAGTTGGCCGTGCAAGGTGGGTACCTGCTTCGGCTATGGCCAGGGGTGGAGCCCGCGCACCTGCGCGAGGTGCTCTCCGTGCTGGAGCGCCGCTCATGATTGGGCTGGAGGTTAAGGAGGCGCGGGTCTTTGTGCGGCCGGGCTTCACCGACATGCGCAAGCAAATCAACGGGTTGGCCGTAATGGCGGAGCAGGTGATGGAGGCCAACGTCTTTGAGCCTGCTCTGTTTCTGTT
>CAWAAX010000017.1:0-38664 GCA_963780225.1 uncultured bacterium
TTAATGTCAGCTTACTGTTCATTTCCCCCTTCCCTCATGGGGAAGGGGGATTAAAAGGGGTTAGGTCCCCGCCATCATCTTCTTCACATCCTCCTCCACCCCCGCGGTCGGCTGGACATTGAACTTCTCCACCAGCACCTTCAGCACATTGGGCGACACGAAGGCCGGCAGGGTCGGCCCCAGGTGGATGTTCTTCACGCCCAGATACAGCAGGGCCAGCAGCACCAGCACCGCCTTCTGCTCGTACCAGGCGATGTCGAAGCTCAGCGGCAATTCATTCACGTCCTTAAGACCAAATGCATCTTTCAGGGCCAATGCGATCAGCACTAGAGAGTAGCTGTCGTTGCACTGCCCGGCATCTAAGACCCTTGGGATCCCGCCAATGTCACCGAGATTTAGTTTATTATAGCGGTACTTGGCGCAGCCGGCGGTCAGAATGACCGCGTCCTTGGGCAGGGCCTTGGCTATGTCGGTGAAATATTCCCGGGACTTGTGACGGCCGTCGCAACCGGCCATCACCACAAAACGCTTGATGGCGCCGCTTTTCACGGCTTCGATGACCTTGGGGGCCAGGGCCAGCACCTGGTTATGGGCAAAGCCTATGGTCAAATTACCGTCCTCCAATTTCTCCGGAACTTTTGACTTTTGGGCCATGGCGATGATCCCGGAGAAATCCTTCTGTTTCCCCTCTTTGCGATCGGCGATATGTTTGACGCCCGGGAAGCCCACCACCCCGGTGGTGAATACCCGATCCTTATAACTGTCCTTGGGCGGGACCAGGCAGTTGGTGGTCATCAGCACCGGGCCGTTGAACTTTTCGAACTCCTCGGTCTGGTGCCACCAGGAGCCGCCGTAGTTGCCGTGGAAATTGGTATATTTCTTGAAGAACGGATACGCGTTGGCCGGCAGCATCTCGCCGTGAGTGTAAACGTCCACTCCTTTGCCCTTGGTCTGCTCCAGCAGTTCCTCCAAATCCCTCAGGTCGTGCCCGCTGATCAGGATGCCGGGATTCTGGCCGACATCCAATTTGACCTTGGTTATTTCCGGATGTCCGTATTTTCCGGTATTGGCCTTATCCAAGAGGGCCATGGCCTTGACCCCGTACTCGCCGCACTTTAAGACCAGGCCGGTCAGCTCGTCGGCCGAAAGGCTGTCATCCAGCGTGGCGGCCAGGGCCTGCTGCATGAAAAGCAGGATATCGTTGTCTTTGGCATCCAGCACATAGGCGTGATGGGCATAGGCCGCCAGCCCCTTTAGCCCGAACAGCAGCAGGGATCGCAGGGAACGCACATCCTCGTTGACCGTGGCCAGGATCCCCACCCCGGCGCTCTTGAGCAGATACTCGTTAAGGCCGCTTTTACCGGACCAGGTGGCGGCATCGGGAAGCGCCTCTCCCGTTTTGGCTGACGTTTTAAGCAGATCGCGGATTTCCCTGGCCCGGTCTATCTGCTTGACGAAATATTCCGGATCAAAATTGACGTTGGTGATGGTGGCGAACAGCTGCTCCATCACAAATTCCGAGGCTTGGGGATCGCATTTCCCGGTCTCCTTGGCCTTGACGTTGAGATATGAGATGCCCTTGAGGGTGTGGATCAGCAGATCTTGCAGCACCGCCACCTGATCGGGCTTGCCGCAGACGCCCCTGGCCCCGGCGCAGCCCTTGTTGCCGGCGGTCTCCTGGCATTGATGACAGAACATGGTCATTTTATCTCCTTCTAATTTTGGCATTTCGCGTTTCTCGTTCCTGTACGCTTATGCCCCGCCGGATACTGAGCGATGTCGAAGTATGGCGGGGCTTAAATCTTGGCAATGAAGTCACTGCCTTTCCGGGTTGGGCGTCTTTATCACCAGAAAACTCAAGTCCTCCGGTCTCTGATTGGTGATGTGCATCGGCGTTCCCCGCGTAACTGCCGCCAGCTGGCCGTACTTCATGACGTGGTCTTTTTCCTCAAAGTTGAAAACGCCTTCGCCCTGAAGAACTATCAGATAGACCATGTCGGCGTTGGCCAGATGCTTCGGCACTTCCTGGCCCTGCTTAAGGTGAAGATAGTTGACCAGCGCCTGGGGCTGGTTGAAAACGCCCTTGCGGGCCTTTTCTGTGGTATTGAAGTCCAAGGTTTCAATGGTTATCATGGGCACCTCCATATATAGCCACTAAGACACCAAGACACTAAATCGCAATAATTATTCTTTACTCTGTGCCTCTGTGTCTCTGTGGCATAGTTAATCTACCGGTTCAAAGTTACTTTTGTCCACCTGGCAGATCGGGCAGACCCAGTCGTCCGGGATCTTCTCGAACGGAGTGCCCGGGGCAATGCCGGAATCGGGGTCGCCTGCGGCTGGGTCGTAGATGTAATCGCAGATAGTGCAGCGGTACTTTTTCATGGTTTTTCCTTTCTGGTTGAGGCAATTCATCCGACTACGCCACCTTTCGCAGCTACGTCGGACGAGCGATTTGCCCTTACTATTTGGTTGAGGTTATAATCTTTCGCCCTTTACCGTGATGGTCTCCACAGTTATAGACATTCTCTTCCCCGAGTTCTTCAAAGCCTGGCGCACCAGCCGCAACAGTCCCTGGCAGCAGGGTACCTCCATGATGGCCACGGTGACCGACCGGATATCGTTCTGCCGGAATATCCCGGTCAGTTTTTCCAGGTAAGGCTCGGTCTTGTCCAGCTTGGGGCAGGCGATGATCAGCGACTTGCCGGCCAGCATCACATTGTGGAAATCACCATAGGAGAAAGGCACGCAGGAGGCGGCGATCAGCAGGTCGGCATTTTGAAAGAACAGGGCGGTGACCGGCACCAGGTGCAGCTGGATGGGCCAGTGGGATAGTTGAGAGTTTACAGTTGTAACGTTTGAAGTTGCCGGTGACGGCTGCAGCTGCCGGATCTGCGATCCGGGGCAGGCCTGTCGGGGCAATTCATGAATTGCCCTTACTGGTTTTGCCCTTACTGCGTCTTCTTCATACTCTGTCGCTTCCCGCTCGATTATCTTGATGGCATCCTGGGGGCAATGACCCAGACAGGCTCCCAGCCCGTCGCAGTATTTATCGCTGACCAGCCGGGCCTTGCCATCAACGATCTTCAGCGCACCCTCCACACAGTTGGGGATGCATTCTCCGCAGCCGTTGCATTTTTCCTGGTCTATCTGTACTATCTTGCGTTTCATGATATCCTTTAACCTCTCCCTCTTTCCCTCCCCTCGAGGGGAGGGATGGGGTGGGGTTCAAACAAAGGTTGACAGTTTGGCCGAATTCAGCCGGTTGTCCAAATCTTTCTGCAGTTTGGTCAGGGCCGGGTATATCGGGCAGACATGATGTTTGCAGCGGCCCTCGTTCAGGCAAGCGCTGACAGATAAGATCCCGTCCACCGCCGCGAAGATCTGTTTAACCAGTATCTTTTGGGCCGGACGGCCCAGGAACAGCCCCCCGTTCTTCCCCTTACGGGACCTTACCAGCCCCGCCCCCGAAAGTTGCTGGGCGATCTTGGACATGAAGGCCGGAGTGGTTTTTAAGGCCAAAGCCAGGGCCGAGGCAGGCAGAAGTTCTCCCTCTTTTTGGCGGGCCAGCAGGATCATGGCCTGCAGGGCGTATTCGTTGCGCTTGGTCAGAAGCATAAAATCCTTTTATTTAATAAGACTTTATTAGTCCTATTATATATAAAACGACCGGATTTGTCAATAGGCGATTTAATTATTTTTGGCCCTTGTATTTGGGGCCGTCCTGGCCCTATAATTGGAGGGCAGCAACCCGGAGAATAAACCAAACGCTTTTTAAGGATCATTGCAATGAAATCCTACCGCCAGGAACTCTGGTTCAATCTGCCGGATCGCCGGGGCTTCGTCAACATCACGCCCCAGGTGGAGAAATGTTTAAAAGACAGCGGCATTCAAGAAGGCCTGTGCCTGGTCAATGCCATGCACATCACCGCCAGCATCTTCATCAACGATGACGAGGGAGGCCTGCACCAGGACTACGAGAAATGGCTGGAAAAACTGGCCCCGCACGAGCCGGTCTCGCAGTACCTGCACAACCGGACTGGCGAGGACAACGGCGACGCCCACCTCAAGCGCCAGGTGATGGGCCGGGAGATCGTGGCGGCGGTGACCAAGGGGAAGCTGGACTTCGGGCCGTGGGAGCAGATCTTCTACGGCGAGTTCGACGGGAGGAGAAAGAAGCGGGTGCTGGTGAAGATAATAGGGGAATGATCCGTTTGACAAAATTAGATAACGGGGAAATCATTAACAGCAAAGGGAGACCTAATTATGGTAAAATGTAATTCCTTGCTTACTGGACTTCTTTCTGCCCTGTTGTTCTGTTTGCCGGCTTATTCGGCTGAAAATTGGCAACGGACATACGGTGGCGCAAACACCGACTATGGCTGGTCGGTTCAGCCGACCCCGGATAGCGGTTACATTGTGGCTGGAGCTACAAAATCCTTTGGTGCTGGTGGATACGATTACTATCTTTTAAAACTGGATTCAGCCGGGGATACTTTATGGACGAAAACCTATGGTGGTACCAGCGCTGATCTGGCCTATTCCGTAGATATTACGGACGATGGAGGGTATGTCGTGGCTGGCTGGACGACGTCATTTGGTGCAACCAGTGGGGCAATTTATATCGTTAAGACCAACGCCGTAGGCGATACCCAATGGACAAGAAAGTATACCAATAATTATGCCGGTTATCCGCCAATTCAGGGGTGGACGATATTTCAGACAATGGATAAAGGGTACTTCATTTCTAGTGCAAGCAGCGGATTGGATTTCTTGGTAATTAAAACCGATTCTTTGGGCGACTCTCTTTGGAGCAAAACATATGGTACAGTTGCTAATACCGAAAGGTCATTGGCATCTCAATCAACTTTAGATGAAGGGTATATTATCGGAGGATATCAACGCCCCTATGTCAACAACGAGGCACCATATTTAGTAAAAATTAATGCAATGGGAGATACTATCTGGACCAAACTTTACCGCTGGCCTATAAACGACGATTGTTCATCTATCAGGCAAACCGCAGACAGCGGATATCTTATAGCGGGAGCCACCACCAGTTTTGGTGCCGGGATGTGTGATGGTTATATGATGAAGCTCGACGCCAAAGGCGATTCAATATGGATGAAAACTTACGGAGGACCCAGTGATGATTGGCCGGCCTACGTTCAGCTGGCCCCGGATGGAGGATATATTCTGGCCGGAGGTACGGTATCTTATGCGGTCGGGGGTGTTGATATTTATTTGATCAAAACTGACTCTATGGGAGATACAACCTGGACAAGGACTTTCGGAGGAGAATTGGATGAAGATTGCAGTTCGGTGCAGCCTACGCCAGATGGCGGGTATGTAATTGCCGGACTAACTACTACCTGGGGTGCGGGGGGAATGGATGTTTTCATCGTTAAAACCGATGCCGCTGGACTGGTCGGAGTTGCGGAAGACCCTCTGGTAAAATATTCTTTGCCGGATACAAAAATTACCGCCTGGCCAAACCCATTCACAAAATACACTTCAATTCCGGGATGTGAAAAAGAACTATTTGCCATTTATGATGTATTGGGCAGACTGGTAGGGACCTGCCAGGGAAACCAGGTGGGAAAAGAGCTTACGGCTGGCGTTTATTTCATTTCAAGCTTGCCGGGGCAGAGTGGTTCCCGAATTCGTGGTCCCAAATCAGGCAAAATAATAAAATTATCAAAATAGGAAAGAATATAGCTCGGCGTGCGGCATTTAAAATCCCGATGAAGCCGTTCTACGGTAAGTTCACTGGAGGAGAAAGAATCGGGTGCTGGTGAAGATAATCGGGGAGTGAGAGGTGTCTTCGGTACAACCGCCTTCGGCGGTCACTCAGACACCTCCAAAGTTTCAAACGGGGGCTGAGTAGGCGTAAGCCCGTATCGAAACCCCACCTTCGATAATCCCTCCAACACCAAAACAAAAAGCGGTCGAGGGCTGAGTAGGGCGAAAGCCCGTATCAAAGCCCCACCTCAGATAATCACCCCAACCCCAAAACAAAAAGCTGTCGGGGGCTGAGTAGGGCGAAAGCCCGTATCAAAGCCCCACCTCAGATAATCACTCCAACCCCAAAACAAAAAGCTGTCGGGGGCTGAGTAGGGTGTAAGTCCGTATCGAAGCCCCCGGTTACCAACCAAAGAATCCCAATGCCTTACACGTATATTTTAAAATGCGCCGATGGCAGCTATTATACGGGCAGTACCGTCTCTTTGGAAAAGCGCCTAAAGGAACACCAGGACGGCCTGGGTGCAAACCATACTAAGAAACGTTTGCCGGTCACATTGGTGTACTATGAGGAATACCATTGGGTGGCTACCGCCTTTTACCGGGAGAAACAAATTCAGGGTTGGACCAGGGCAAAGAAAGATGCGTTGATTAAAGGAACTATTGAAGATTTGCCCAAATTAGCAAAAAAGATATTCAGAAAGAAGTATTAAGCAGGTGGCTTTGATAGCCCGCCGGGTGCAAGACCGGTGTCTTCGGTACAACCGCCTTCGGCGGTCACTCAGACACCTCAAAAGTTTCAAACGGGGCTGATTGGGACGAAAGCCTTTATCGAAGCCCAACCTTCGATAATCACCGCAACACCAATACAATAAGCCGTCGGGGGCTGAGTAGGGCGAAAGCCCGTACCGAAGACCCACCTCAGATGATCACTCCAACCCCAAAACAAAAAGCGGTCGGGGGCTGAGTGGGCGTAAAGCCCGTATCGAAGACCCACCTCAGAGGATCCCTCCAACACTAAAACAAAAAACCGTCGGGGGCTGAGTAGGGCGTAAGCCCGTATCGAAGCCCCCGTCAAAAGAAAAGAGGCAGGTTCTGCGAACCTGCCTCTTTTTCATTCTGCTTTTTTTATTCCAGCTTCCTCACCTCGCCCGACCCGGTGATGCTATTGCTGATCTTGGCCGGGTTCCCCTTGTAAGCCACCTCTCCGCTGCCGGCGATGCTGATCTCCAGTTCCAGGGAGGCGTTCACCTGGCAGTCGCCCGAGCCGGCGATGGAGACATGGCATTTTTCCGAGATCAGCTCCAAGGCCTTGATGTCCCCCGAGCCGGCGATGGCAGCGCTGAATGACTGGGCCTTGCCGGTAAGTTTGACATCTCCCGCTCCGGAGATGGCGGTTTCCAGTACTTTGGTTTCCAGCTCCAAGCTGATGTCACCAGCCCCGGAGATCGAAAGTTCCATGGTATCACTGACAAATCTTCCCTTGCCAGTGACATCGGCCGAACCGTCTATGTCAATGGCTTTCAAGTCCTTGACCGTGACATAGACCTTGACATCTTTCCGGCTATGATGACAGCCGCCGAACCAGCCGTGGTCCTTGGTGTCCACTTTCAAAGTTCCGTTCTTGACCTCGGTGGTCACCTTGGCCAGCAGTTTGGTCTCGGCCTCTATCTTGACCGAGCAGGTTTGGCCCTGTTCCACGAACACGGTATAAGCCCCGTCGAAATGCAGTTTGCTGAAGTCCCCGGTGTTCCTGACCTGGACCTCCGGCGCGGCCGCGCGGGCCAAGGCGGTCCATAAAAATACCAAGATGGTGACCATATACGGCATTTGGCTGATCCTGGCTTTGAACGATGAAAAATCCATGTTTTTCCCCTCTTTTGGCGGTTTTTTGCTGTGTTTAGATTGAATACGCAGGGGCGCAGCCTTTTGTTTCAAATTTTCTTGACAATTGAATTTACATATATTAAGATGATTGTGGTATTGGTCCCTATTTATATTCGGCGGCATTAATCAACCCAAAATGGCTCTAAAATGAATTATATCATTATAACCGGTGCGTCTAAAGGCTTGGGCTATTCCATTGCAACAGGACTGCTCAACAAGAATAATCATTTATTCTGTATCTCGCGCACAAAGAACTTGGACTTAATTAAAGCGGCTCAATCAAACAATTGCCGATTTGACTATTTTGAATATGACCTGTCAGATATCTCCGGCTTAGATGCCTTGATGCAACAAATTTTTGCCAGCATTACGGTCAAAGAAAGTGATGGGCTTTTTCTTGTTAATAATGCCGGAACCGTTACCCCCATCAAACCTGCAGACAAGTGCACCGGCGTCGAAATTGCAAAAAATGTCACCATTAATGCAATAGCTCCAATGGTCCTGACCAGCCTTTTTTCAAAACACACCAAAGATTTTAAAGTTGAAAAAAGAGTGATCAATATCTCTTCCGGTGCCGGTAAAAAACCGTATTCCGGCTGGGCCGCTTATTGCGGCTCCAAAGCGGCTATAGACATCTTTACCAGGTGCGTCAACTTGGAGCAACAGCCCCGCCAATATCCGGTAAAAATCATATCATTTGCGCCGGGAATAGTGGACACAGATATGCAGCAGGAGCTTCGTTCATCAAACAAGGAAGATTTTGAACAGATTGAAAGGTTTATCGGCTATAAAAAGGACGGTAAACTTTTAAAACCGGAGTTTGTTGCTGAGAAGGTTATCTCGTTGATCTTCGATAAAGAGTTCCTTGATGGCGGAGTAGTTGACATTAGCCAATATATAAAATAGCATTCCTGCGAAAAATGAAAATGGTTTCAGGGAAAAGTATCCGGCTAAAACAAAGGATTTACAATGAAACATAAAACATTGTTCCTGGCCTCGTGCCTCCTTCTGGCCCTGGGCTCCACCACCCTGGCCGACTACCGCTTTGAGCTCCCCCGCAATGTCTCCTGGGTCACCATCAATCCCTCGGGACAGGCCGACCTGTATTACTCGTTGACCTTCAACTGTCTTCCCGAAGGCCAGGCCATAGACATCGTGGACATAGGGCTTCCCAACGGTAGCTACCAGCTGGAATCAGCCCGGGCCAAGGTCGGCGAGGCCGTGCTCACCGACATTCGGGTCTCGGAGTACGTCAAGCCCTACGGGGTGGAGGTGCATTTGGACGAGATGTCTATCGCCCCCGGCGATTCCGGGACGCTGGAGTTCTGGGTGCGTCTGACCAAAATGCTGAACCAGGATTCCCAGGACGAGGCCTATGCCTCCTTCAAATTCTCGCCCACCTGGTACGGCTCGGAATATGTCTCCGGGACAACCTATATGGAATGCAACTTCGTCTTCCCGCCCGGCGTGCAGGCGGACGAGCCGCGCTACCACGAAAATCAGTTCACCGAGGCCTGGTACGATACCGTGGACAATACCCCGGTCTACCGCTGGGTGATGGAAACCGCCAACCCAGATGAACAGTACACCTTTGGGGCCTCCTTCCCGGCCAGATACGTCAGCCCCGGAGCGGTCACCAAACCGGCTCCCCTGCTGTTCCGGATCATCGGCGGGTTATTCGGGTTCCTGTGGACCATCATCAAGTTCGTGCTGAACAACCTTGTCTTCTGGATCTTCGGGGCCATAATCTTCTTCGGCATCAGGAATGCGCGCAAGCGCAAGATGAAATACCTGCCGCCCGAGGTCTCGGTGGAGGGCGTGGGCATCAAGCGGGGCCTGACCGCGCCCGAGGCCGGCCTGCTGCTGGAGATGCCGCTGGACAAGGTTCTGACCATGATCCTGTTCGGCCTGATCAAGAAGGG
This sequence comes from uncultured bacterium, assembly GCA_963780225.1. Taxonomy (GTDB): domain Bacteria; phylum Edwardsbacteria; class AC1; order AC1; family EtOH8; genus UBA5202. The sequence goes on from CAWAAX010000017.1 coordinate 9,552, forward strand.
CGCGCTGGAGGTTTCCAGCCGCTCGCCCCAGCTTAAGTTCAAGGTGCTGGATTCAGCCCCGGCCGACCAGCCGTACGAAAAGACTTTTTTGGCTTCCCTGGACAAGCAGGGCCTGGCGCCCGAAGCCAAGCTACAGGCGCTGGTGATCGATCTGATCAAGGAGACCAACGCCAAGATGAAGGGCTTTTCCCGCAAGGAGACCATCGCTTATTACAAGAGCATCGTCAGCCAGGCCTGGCAGCAGGTCACCGCGGCCCAGACCCCGGAGCTTAAGACAAAAGAGCTGGAGGAGCAGTTCGACTGGATGAGCATGGACCCCGCTTACAACGACCGGATGCGCAGCCAGTACGGTACGGGCGACGTATTCCTTCCCCGCTGGTGGGGCCGCTGGGGCTACGGCGGGGGGCATACCACCACCGGCGGAGGCGGTTCGGTCGGGAAAGGGCCGAGTATCGAAATGCCCAAACTGCCCGGCGCGGATTTTGCCAATAGGATGACCACCGGCATGGAGGGCTTTGCCGCCGGGCTGGTGGGCAAGGTGGACAATTTCACCGGCAAGATCACCGACAAGACCAACCCCATCCCGGTCAGCTCCGGCAGCGGCAGATCCAGCGGAGGCGGGGGCTGCGCCTGTGCCTGCGCCTGCGCCGGGTGCGCCTGCGCCTGCGCCGGCGGGGGAAGATGAAATGTTTAGTGTTGCAGAATTAGAATACTTAAGCAATTTATCCAAAACACCAAATAAGGACACTCTTGATGCGATATATACGACACTAGTTAATTTCATCAAATATATTGATGAGGATATTGCGCCAGTTCTTGCAGGCCAACTATCATTAAAACCAAAAGAAAAAGCTATTCTTGAAGTATATACAAGAATTAAATTATGGGTAAAAACCATAATAAAGTTAAACAATTTTTATGATTTTCAAGGCAATGCGTCTGCTTTACGGTCAGTCTTTGAACTCTATTTAGATCTTCATCTTCTCGAAAGGGATATTGACGAAAAGCTTACTAGGCAGTATTTTGATTATGCTGTGGTAGAGCGATATAGAAGTGTAAGCGATATTAGTGCATTCAACAAAAAACATCCAGAGTTAAAGCCCGATGCATTGGCTGAATATATTTTGCAAAGTTCTTTTAATCAACAAGATATTATTAATACTATTGAGCGTAATTGGGGTTCGCCCATAAAAAACAATGGGAAAATTAACTTCCCAAAACATTGGACAAATAAAACAAGATATCAAGTAGCAAAAGATCTCGGTCCTGAATTTGAAAGTTTATATTTAGATATATATCCCAAGCTCAGTTGGTTTGTTCATTCTGATCCAACCGGCTATCAAAGAATGAATGATTTTGTTAGCATTACATTATTGTCATACATATATTTAGTAACACTACAACTACTAGAGGCTGCAACTATAATTTGTGCAAAAGAGTTTCGAATTACACAATTTGACCCAAAATTGAAAGATAAATTATTGTTTGCAAAAGCAGAGTTCTTAACGATCCTTGTTGAATTATCAAAGAAAACATCTACAACCAACAAAACAACCAATTGACAAATAAATCAATAACTGCTATTTCCACCATCTTTCTCGACCTGGGCAACGTAGTGCTGAATTACGACCACGGACGCAGCGCAAGAGAGATAGCAAGGTTATCGGGATGCAGGGAAAAGGAGGTTGAGTCCTTCATCTTCGGAAGCCTTAAGGACCGCTTCAACCGGGGACAGTTGACCGGAGAAGAATTCTTTGGACTTATTAAGGACAGGTTCAACCTTAAGGTCAGCTTCGAAGATTTCCACCTGGTCTGGAGCGATATTTTTAGTGAGAACCTTGACGTTACCGGCATTCTGCCGGAGCTCTGCAAAAATTACCCGGTTTATCTGCTGACCAACACCGACATCCTGCATTTTGAGTACATCCTGGCAAATTTCCCCGTGGTCTCCAAGTTCAACCGGGTCTTCGCCTCTTACCAGATGGGAATTGCCAAACCGGACCGGGGGATATACCAACGGGCGCTGGCGGAGGTCGGCCTGCCGGCGGATGCCGTGCTTTACGTTGACGACGAACCCGCTTTCGTGGAGGCGGCCCGTCTCTGCGGCCTCAATGCCCTGCTTTACCGGCCGGGAATGAGTTTTAGGAACGAATTTATCAAATTTGGCCTCAGTATATAACACCAACCATAAAACAAATATCTAAATCCCAGGATTTAGTGTTTGGAATTTAGGATTTCAATCAGTATGCGCGTAAATTTAGACAACAACCTCGGCCTTTCCCAAGGCTCGCCCTTTGCCCAGCAGGACCCGGTGATCACCGTGATCGCCATGGCCATCCTGGTGCCTGTTTGCTTCTGGGTGTATTACGACGCCAGACAGCGCTACCGTGCGCCCTGGGTGCCGTTGCTCTGGGCCATGCTGGTGTTCCTGGTGCTGATCTTCTTCCTGCCGATGTACCTGGTCACCCGGCCGCCCAAGAACCTCCCGGCTGGTAAAAGTACACAGTAACAGGCTTCACCCCGCCGGACACTGAGCCTGTGGTCGAAGTGTGGCGGGACTGTAACCTCCTCGAATGGACCAAAAATGATATATAAAATACTATTTCTTTTAGCCTTGCCTTTGCTGGCCTTCGCCCAGCAGCCGAAGCAGATCAAAGATATCCCTGTCCCGGCCGGCTATGCTGCGGTTGAGTATCCAGCAGGCAGCTACAGCCACTGGCTCACCCGCCGCCCGCTGAAGAACAGCTTGGAGATAGTGGACCATGCCGGCCGCCGGGTCCCGGCCGGGTCATACAGCGTTTACGCGGTGCTGGACCTGCCTCTGTTGTTCACCGGCGACCTGGAGCAGTGCGCCGATTACGCCATGCGTCTGTGGGCCGAGTATCACAAAGATACCAACCGGCTGGACAAGCTTTACCTGTTCGACTATAACGGCAGGAGGCAGAATTACAGCACTTCCCGGCTGAGCTACCGCAACTTCCTGCGCCGGGCCTTTGCCAACAGCAACTCCTATTCCCTTAAAAAAGGCTGTGCCGTTGTGGATACCTCGGCCCTGGTCCCCGGCGACATGGTGGTACAAAACGAGCGGGGCGGGGTGGGCCATGTCTCGGTGGTAATGAACGTCTGCCGGAACTCTGCCGGGCAAAAGCTTTATCTGCTGGGCTTCAGCTACATGCCGGCCCAGGAGTTCCACATCGAGAAGGCCTTGGAGGGATACGGCAGGGAAGGCTGGTTCACTTTGGAAGGATATTTCAGGTATCTCAAAGATTACATGGACCTGGGAACCCCGGTGCTGCGAAGGTTCAAATGAACATCAGCAGTGAAATACTATCGGTGTGGTCCCGGTTCGATGATTTCCCCGTGGAGACCATTACCAAGGCCTGGTTTTATGGCCAGGTCCCGCCGGGCCGGGCCCGGCAGAGGCCTTTGGAGCTGATGAAGGAGCACCGTCAGCGCTACGGCACCTCCGGCAACTGTTTCGACCTGGCCTTTTGGCTGAGGGACGAGTTCCAAAAGAACGGCATTGCCTGCTGGGCCGTGGGCACCGACCATGACCATGCCGCCCTGATGGCGCAGGATGGCCGGGGTTACAAGTATTTTTGCGACCTGGGCGACCAGTGGCTGGTTCCCCTGTTGGCCGACCCCACCCATCCCGACTACCGGGAGGATTTGGAGCTGGAAGGTCTTTTCCCCGGGGCAAAAATAAAGCCCCGCATCTCGGGGAACATTCTGGATATCCAGTACCTCCGGCCCGGCGGCCATATCAGCCGGCAGGCATTCAATTTGACACCCCTGGAGGAGGCCGATCTGATGGCCCGGGCCGAAGCCACCCAGAACAACCTGCATGATGCCTTGTGCGAATGCCGCATTTGGCAGGGACTAAAACGGGTGCACTGGGAGTATTCCGAAAAGAAAAGCTTCCTCAGCAATGACGAAAGCAGGATTTACGAGCCGGGCTTGAACTCCCTGGAAGAATGGGCCCAAAGGATATCACAGCGTTCCGGTATCAAATACGAGATAACCCTGAAAGCCCTGGAAATATATGAACCGTTAAAAGGGGAGTAATAGGCCGTGCACCAAACAACCCCAAACCCCCAGATCAACAAGATCATCCTTTGGGCCGTAGCCGCGGAGCCGATGTTCCTGGCCGGGATCGCCTATTTCCTGGACCTGCAGGGAGCTTTTGGCAAGCCGGTTACCGGGGCCCCGGAGGAGATCATAACGACCGTTTTTACCCTGGTCTCGCTGGTGGTGGCGGGTCTTTCCTTCAAATTCGCCTCCCTGGCCGGCCGGGCCAAACCCGTCCCGGGGCAATTACCGGAACCGGCCGTTCCGGCGGTGGTCAAACCGATGCAGATAATTGCTGTGGCCCTGGCCGCCATCCCCGGAATATTCGGCTTCGTCCTGTTCATTTTGCTGCGCAATGAACTTCACCTTCTCCTCTTCAACGGCGGAGCCTTGGCATTGGCCGCTTGGCACATAATGAGCTTCGAGAACTCCCGTTAAATAAGGATGACATGACAGATCGTGGATAAACTGCATAAAATAAGCCTTTCCACCGGTTCCCGCTCCCAGTTTTTGGACATCACCGGCCGGGTTCAGGAGATAATTGCCCGGGAAAAGGTGAAAGACGGCCTGGCCCTGGTCTGGGTGCCCCACACCACCGCCGGTCTGACCGTCAACGAGAACGCCGACCCCGCTGTGGTCCGGGACATTCTGGCCTCTTTGGACAAGCGATTTCCCTGGGACGACCACTACGCCCACTCCGAGGGCAACTCGGCCGCCCATATCAAGTCCAGCCTGATGGGTTGCGCCCAGACCCTGATAGTAAAAGACGGCCGGTTGGCCCTGGGAACCTGGCAGGGACTGTATTTCTGCGAGTTCGATGGACCGAGGAAACGGGAGGTCTGGGTGAAAATTGTGGAGGGATGAAAAATGGAGCCTTAAAAAGGCTCCATTTTTCTGGCATCCGGTGGTTTCGATACACCCCGCCGATGACCGAGTGGTTGTACGACTATGCCAGAACATACATTATTGCCGGTCGGACAACTGTATCGAGGGCCGGCGGAGCACTCAACCACCGGTTGCAAACCTTTTCCTAAACCCCTCAGGCACAGGCAATACTTTCTTGGCCTGATAATCATAGAACACTATCCCGGTCTTGGCCCCGGCCACGGGGCCTCCGGTCTTGGCATTTGTGACCTGGTAGAAGATGTCGCAGCCGGCCCGGGAGAAATCCCCGGCGGTTACCTGGAACTTCAGTACATCGCCGTAAAAGCACTCGGCCTGGTAGACGATGGCCGCGTCGGACATGATGATCCCCGCGCCTTCGACATCATGCTCGCTGTAACCCATGCTCTTTAGGAACCTCAGCCGGGCCTCGTGGATCAGCCCCAGCAGGGCATCGTTGCCCAGGTGCCCGCCGTAATTGATGTCGGTGATCCGCACCGGCAGCTCCGTTTCGAAGCTGAATTTTTGGGGAAGCTCTATCTTTATCCGGGCCATGTTTTCTTCCTTTATTATTTGCTTGAATTGCGGTGGCCTTTGTATTATACTATAAATCGTGCTTTTTCGCCACAGAGACACAGCGGCTCAGAGAAGTTTATTCATCTGGATTAAAGAGGCAAGAACATCGAAGTGCTTTTTTAAAATCTCCGTATCTCTGAGACTCTGTGGCAATTTCGGTAAAACCCTATTCCCTTTTTTAATCCCCTCTGTGTCTCCGTGCCTCTGTGGCAGTTTTGGTAAAATCCGATCGCCCCTTTTTAATATCCTCTGTGTCTCAGTGTCTCTGTGGCAGTTTTGGTTAAGCCCGACCTCTCCCTTTTTAATATTCTCTGTGTCTCTGAGCCACTTCGGTAAACTCAGTGCATCGCTCTGTGGCAATTTTGGTAAAATTCTCCATACCTCTGGTTCTCTGCGGCAACCCCGGGAATAAACCAAGCCTTTTGAAAGTATATACTTGGAACAGCAAACCGATCAAGCGCTTATAGAACAGACCCTGGCCGGCGACAACCTGGCCTTTAACCTGTTGGTAAACCGTTACCAGAAGGCGGTTTACTCTGCGGCCGCCCGTATCTTACGCGATCACGACCAAGCCGACGAGGCCGCCCAGGAGACCTTCGTAAAAGCCTATTTCGCCCTTAAGCAATACGATCAAAATTACAAGTTTTACACATGGCTGTTGCGGATCTGCCTTAATTTGTGCTACGACCAGCTGAAGAAACAAAAGCGCCAGGCGCCTTTGGACGAAGCTTTTGAGCATCCCGGCCCCGACCCGGCCGAGATATTCGCCAGTGATGATGCCTGTAGGAAAATAAGAGAAGAGATAGACAAACTGCCGATGGACCAGAGAATGGTGGTGCAGTTGAGGGTGGACAAGGACCTATCGTACCAAGAGATCGGCCAGGCGCTGAAGATACCGATCGGGACCGTGATGTCGCGGCTGTCCCGGGCCCGGCTGGCGCTAGGGAAAAGTTTGAAGGAGATATTATAATGTACGGACACGGCATGCCGTGTCCCGACAGTGAGAATCATGAATAGATCAGATACACATACATTCACGCCGGAGCAGATCGGCGCCTACTACGACGGCCAGCTGGCGGAGGCCGAGCGGCTGGAGCTGGAGCAACACCTGAAGCAATGCTCCGCCTGCCAAGCCGTTTTAACCGAACTGTCCCTGGTGGATTCATCGGTGCAGAAGGCGGAGGGCGTTTCCACGCCCGAGGGCTATTCCCAGACCTTCGGCTCGGCCGTGGCCAACCGCATCGCCCAACAAAAACTGGCTCCGCAGAAAGAAACCAAAAAATTCAGCTGGGGCTGGATCACGGCCGCCGCCGCTTTGGCCAGCTTAGGCCTGGTGCTGGTCTCCGGCGACCTGACCAAGCCCCGCCTGTACCGCTCCGTTCCGGAAGAACAAAAGGCCGTCCTGTCCCAAGCCCAGGAGGCTTCACCAGCCCCCGTTGAGGAAAAGATGAAGGACCAGGCCCCGGTCCAGAGTTCAAAAAGTCTTGATGCTCCACCGGAATTGAACCTGGCCGAAGCTCCCGCCGAAGAGGCCAGAGAAGAGACACCTGCCCAAGAGACCCGGAAGATGGAGACCGCCCCGGAGATGGAACTGGCCGCTTCCATCAGTTCCCAAGCGGTTGGCTCTGCCGGGACAGCAGATAAGAAAGATCTGGCCGCAAAACCTGCCGCAGTACAGTCCCCGGTCAAATTGGCTTCAGCCCCGGCTCCGGCCCCGGTTTCTCCGGCTTCTTCGCAGGCCAGCCCTTCCTCGGTGGAGACGGTAACGGTGATCGAGATCTGCCTGCCCAATGGCGATACGGACTGTCCCGAACCCAAGATAAGGTCGGCCATTCAGATAAACCTTGGCGGTATCTAAAAAGGTATTGACATCAATATGAAGTTTAGTTTATACTAATCACATGCCGGTATACAAAATATTAGTGGTCGATGACGAGGTCAACATCGTCAAAATCATGGAGTTCGAGCTTAAGAAGAACGGTTACGAGGTCTTTACCGCCAACGACGGCGCCGAGGCCTTTGAACTGGCTAAGCAGAACACTCCGGACCTGATCCTTTCGGACATCATGATGCCCAGGATGGACGGTTACGAGCTATGCCAAAAGGTCAAGGAACTTCCGGGCATGCAGGGGACTCCGTTCATTTTCCTGACCGCCAAGACCGGCATGGAGAACCGCATCCAGGGCTATCTGCTGGGAGCCTCCAAGTATATCACCAAGCCCTGCAGCCGCCAGGATCTGATCAAGGCCATAGACATGCGGCTGAAGCTGGCCGAGCAGGCCAAGAGCCTTTTCGCCCAGAAGGCCAAGAAATTCACCGGCGACCTGTCCATCATCTCGGTCTTCAGTTTACTGGACATGTTCTTCATCGGCAATTGGAGCGGCTACGTGGAGATGGAGTCCAGCGACGGGCACCGGGGACTGCTGGAGATAAACGACTCCCGGATAAGCGCCTGGAACCTGGACGGGAATAACGACGAGGCCGCGCTGGGAAACCTGCTTTCCTGGACCCAGGGAAAATTCACCGCCGAGCATGTTTAACAAAACCCGCTGAATAAGCGGGTTTAATTTTTAATAATTATTAAAAAAGAATTACAACACATGAAGCAAACTTTGAAAATAATTGCGTTATTAAGTTTTCTAATAGCAAATCCTTGTTTAAAGCCCCTTTTAGCAGTGGAGGGAGACACTTCTTCGGTTGCTGTCCAGGAAACTGTTATTGATAAATGGAAATTATCCTTTACATTACCTTCCAATAAATGGCACTTGGCTGAATCTAAAGAGGACCTGGAAAATAAAAAGGCGTTACTTCGGTATGAACGGGAGGCTCTCATTGATTCCAATGGTGTTTCGGTTTACCCAAACATTGGGGTAATCTTTGAGGAAGTACCTAAAAAAATGAATGCTGTTAACTACTCTATTAATATTCGGACTCAAATGGGTTCAAGGTTTGGAAAGATAATAACAGCTACAATACATGGTGATAGCACCTACCCAATAAATCTACAAAATGCTCTAGTATATGTATGCCAGAACAAAGATTCTGAAAATATTGAGCATACTGTTATTTGGGTCCATTCTGTTAATAAACGTATTGGCACTAAGGTAATAATGGACGTAACCTCAAACTTATATGGTTCCATTAGAGAAGAGTTCATTGCCTTTCTTAAATCACTAAAGGATATTGAATAATTTCATTACATTGTTAAAAGTTGGTCTATGTATTGCCCCCACTGCGGCACACTAAACGACCCCGCGGCCAAACACTGCACCCAGTGCACCGGCCTTTTGCCCGAGCTTAACAAAAAGAGCCTCTGGCAGCAGCTCTATCGGCCCGGGCAGGGCCTGGGCTGTCTGCTGATCATCGCGGCCCTGGCCATCAGCAGCCTCTTCATCATCATTCCCCAATACCGGTTGTACAACATGCAGGTGAACCTGGCCCGGGAGTCCATCGTCAAGAACAACATGCGGCAGCTGCGGGTGGCCCTGGACCAGATGGCGGTGGAAACCGATTATTACCCGGTCAGCCTGAAACCCGGCAATTCAGAAGATGAGGAACAGTATTTAAGATATATTTTCGCCGTAACCCGGCAGCTGCGCAACCCCTTTGACCAGCTGGTCCCGGCGGTGAGCGAATCCGAGATCGAGCCTCCGGACTGGAAGGCCTTCAAGCCCGGACAGATAGTGTATGTGCCGCTGGATGTATATGAGGGCCGGGCTCAAGGCTGCGCCATATACGGGGTGGGCAAGAAGGGATTGTTGAAAGAAGTGCTGCGGGGCGGGTTTTGATTATTTTCTATCGATGCCATTCCGCCAGAGACGGACAGGAAAAAACATCGCTACTAATCATCAACCCCGATAAATCGGGATCCTTTGGTAGGTTTCGTTAGAAACCTTGATGATATCTAGCGATAGCCTTCAGGCTATCGCTGACCGAGAAGTACTGCGGGGCGGAATTTAAATAGCCACATTTGTTGTAGAGATTTTAGAGATGAACTCAACCCCTTGGTCCCCTTCTCTTGTCAAGAGAAGGGGCGGGGGATGAGTTTTATGTTTTTTATACCAACTAGCAAGAAGCCCCCCGCCTTTGGCGGGGGGCTTCTTGCTATACAGCCATGCAGTCCACAAAACTTTTTACCGCTTGGCCGCAGTTGCTGCCTATTCTGTTCTCCTCCAGGTCTCCTATTGATCTGATCACCAAAAACCCCTGCCCTTCCAACTCCCGGGCCTTTTCTTCCATCTTACTGTTTATCGCGCCCAAGTCCTCGTTCAGATCCAGACCATTCTCCCTGCCGGTTACGGTGGGGTTGGTGGGGGTCAGCTTGACCGCAAAATATTTTGGATTGAATTTTCTTCGCAGATCCGCCGCATCCAGTGGCCAACTGGTCTGCAGGGCAAAGTTCAGCGCCGCCTTGCGCTGGCCCGGACGGTAAAAGTTTTGGCCGTAATCTGCCAGTTGGCTCAAAGACAGCTTGGGGTATGGCATGATCACATCGCGCAAAGCTTCGTCGGTAGAGTTTACCGAGAACTGCAGTTGGAAATCCCGGAAAAGGTCCCGGACTATCAGCAGTTCGCTGAACCAGCGGCTGGAATCCTTCGGACCGATGGTGGCGATGCAGGGAATGACACTGGAATATAGGCTGGATATGTCACGGAGAGCTGTTATCACTTGGTGGTTAAGGGCCGGCTCGCCCATCCGGGCGAACTGAACCTTGAACTTGGCGCAGGCATTGGGGTCCAGGCCGTTGTCCGCTATCACTCTTTTAACCTGCCCCAGTATTTCTGTTGAACTCAAGTTGCCCCTGAACCCTCCCCCGGCGTCGCACATCAGACAGTTCACCGGACAGCCCAGCTGGGTAGAAACGATGATCACCCATTTCTTGCGCCTGTTGCCCAGCGCGGGAGAACAGGCGTCCACGAATTCAACAAGATTAGCTGGGTCGTTCCGCAGGCTGGCTATGTAGACCCGGGCCAGTTCCTGTTTGCCGGAGATTTGCAGAATATTCAATTTTATATTTTCATCCTTTTTAGATGATCTTCAGCCAGCATGGCAGCCTTAACCCCGTTGCCAAAGGCAATGGCCGCTTGCTTATTATTCTTGTTCACCAGATCCCCGGCCAAAAACATTCCTTCATTCATGCGCTTTTTTGCTTGATCAGAGATAATCGTTCTTGGTACAGACGACCCTATGGCCACCACGGTCCGGTCGCATTTGAATTCCCTGTTTCCTGAACAATGAAGAACCAGCTCCGGCCCCTTCAGGGAGATCCGTTCTATTGCAAAACAATATTTTATCTTCACTCCCGGACCTTCCGCCATTTTGATCAAACCCGGATAGGCTTTCACTTTGCTGCCTCTGACCAGCACCGTGACCTTGGCTCCCTTGTCAGCCAGACTGCAGGCCTGGTCCAGCGCCACCTCACCGCCGCCGATAACTGCTATGCTCTTGTCTTTCAGAGATACAGAAAGATCGTCCCAGTAATAGACCAAGCGCTGTTGTTCAAAGGCTTCCCCGGCGCCCGGGACGATGAGTTTCTTCGGCTCCAAACCTCCGGCCAGGATCACCGCCCGGGAATTGTAGTTGAGGCCGTTGATCAAAGAGACAAATACCCCGTTCTTATGGTCTATTGACTGGCAAGTGCCTTGGATGATGGTGACATCGCTGGCCTTAAGCTGTTTCACCAGTCCCCGGACGATTGTTTTCCCGGAACTACCTTTCGGCCCGACCAGAGGAAAGTTCTTCACCAGAAAGGCGTGGTTAAGCCGGCCGCCCAAAGCGCCCTTTTCGGCCAGCAACACTTTGCGCCCCTCGCGCCCGGCCTGCAGGGCCGCGCCGATCCCGGCCGGCCCCCCGCCGATGATGATGAGATCATATAGTTTCATGCTGTTAACTTTACCACAGAAACACTGAATGACGAAAACACGGAATTACTTTCTTTAATATAATCTGCGGATAGATTCCCGGTTGTGATCTCCATCGTGCTTATTGTCTTCGCAAAGCCGTGCCCCAGCGCCAGCAGGGCCGCCCGGTGCAGGGCATCACTCTTGGAACAGCAGGCATCCCGGACGATCACCGGCTTAAACCCCAGCATAAAGGCGTGGCGGGCGGTGGTATCCACGCAAAGATGGGTCATGGCCCCGCAAAGCACCACCCGGCCAACGCCCCGCTTTTTCAGATACTTTTCCAGCCCTGTTCCAATGAAGGCCGAGTAATGCTGTTTGTGAATGATCTTTACCTTGCCCGGAACCTTCAAGTCTTGGTGAAGTTCACACTGCCTGCCTTTGGGCAAATGGCGCCATTTGGCAAGCATCAGGTTCCCGGGACTGTACGACGGCCCGTGTATGGTAAACACCACCGTCCAATCCTGACCTTTAGCCAAAGCAATAAGCTTGTTCACCCGCGGCAGAATCCTCTTGGACGCCGGGAGATACGCCGGCGAAGCCGGATCGAAGAAATAATTCTGGCAGTCTATTACCAGCAGGGCTGTTTTTAGTTGTTTCACAAGAACTCCTATAGCCACCAAGCGGTGCACTGAGTTTATCGAAGTGACACAAAGGCACCAAACCAAATCGTGAATCGTAAATTGTGAATGGTAATATTTGTGTCTTTGTGCCTTAGTGGCGGAATAAACGAAGCCACCCACACCGGAAGCTCCGGTCTGGGTGGCTTTTTTCAAAACCTTATTGCATGACCAACTTTAATTATATATCAGCGATGCGCCCGGTGTCAAGCTATTTGGGCATGTTGAAACTGATATCCGGCGCTTTCTTCTCGGCCTCGGCCACCTTGTACATCTCGCGCTCCATGTAGCCCATCATGTTGGCCACGATCATGTCCGGGAACTGGCGGATCCGGGTATTGAAGATGGCCACCGACTCGTTGTAGAACTCCCGGCGGTCGGCGATCTGGTTCTCCAGCGCGGTCACCCGGCCCTGCAGGTGGACGAAGTTCTGGTCGGCCTTAAGCTGGGGATAGTTCTCGGCCACCGCGAACAGGGTCTTCAGCGCTCCGGCCATATCCGAACTGGCCTGGGCCATGCCGGCCGGGGTCTTGGCTTCCATGAACTTGGTGCGGGCCTCGGTCACCTTCTGCAGGGTTTCCTTTTCGTACTGCATGTAGCCTTCGCAGATCTTGACCAGCTTGGGGATCTCGTCAAAGCGCTGTTTCTCCATCACCTCGATGTTTCCCCAGGCCTTGTCGATGTTGACCTTCACCTGGATCAGCTGGTTGTAGATGCTGATCAGGTAACCGATCACGCCCACCAGCAGCAGTCCGATGATGACCAGCAGCAGGAACACAACTATCATTTTGGTCTCCTTAATAAAGGTTTATATTTTCAAATGCCTTTGGATCTATGAAATGATCAATGAACGATATTCTTCAGCAGCAGGTAGGCCATCCAGACTATCAATCCGCCGCCGGAGACAAAGGAAAGCCCTGCCTGTATTGTTTTGTTCTTTATCACCTGGCGTTCGTCCTGGTCGGAGATGATCATGATGTTGTTGGACGGGTCCCGGCTGATCACCACGTCATCCTCCATCTGCTGGGGCTTTTCCAGCTGTTCCTTTAGCAGGTCCTGCTCGGCCTGCTGGCGGGCCATCTCCCACTCGTCACAGTCTATCTGGCCGTTGCCGTCCAGGTCAAACTTCTTCAGCCGCTCCTTGTCCTCCTTGATGGCCTTCAGCTTCTCCGCCACCTTGAACTTGTGGTCGTCAAAGGCGCTCTTCCATTTTTTGATGGTGCCGATGGCGTAAACGGTGTCGTTGGGGACTATGTACCATTCGGTGTAGCGCATCCTCTGGCCGCCGAAGATCGATGGCGTGCTGTAGGTGCGGGCCTTTCCGCTGGAGATGATGTCGGTGCCGGTGTACTTGTAATCCGAGGACAGGTGCAGCTCGGCGTCCACCGGATCCACCAGTATCTTTCCGGTCTCGTCCTCCACGTAGAAGAAATGGGTGGAACTGCCCTCGTTGACCACCTTCCAGCGGCTGTTCTTGCCCTCCTGCTCGTATTTTTCCACCAGGAATTTGTAATAGAGGCAATCGGTGAAGGTCAGCGGGCTTTTCAGCCAGACATAGGGCGCCGCCTTGCCCTGGACCTCGGCCAGCCCCATGGCGGCCGAGCGGGCCTTGGAGCGGGGGATGTTCTCCATCAGGTTCTTCTGCCTCAGCAGTTCAAAACCCAAAGTAAAGACCAGAACTCCCAGCGCCAGCCCCAGCAGGGGAAGCACCACCGAAAAAAAGGAATAGGCCCCGTAAATTCCGTTTCCCCTCATTACGAACGAAACAAGCATGTACAGGCCGAATCCCAGAAAGGCAAAGACCTGGGAGGCCTGTTTGCGGTTGTCGCGGAAGTACATGGATATTCTTTGAAGCGGATGCATGCGATAGGGATCAGCTGATTGGGATTTGATTGTTGGGATTTGATCTCAAGGGGAACACTGAACTGTAAACGGTAAACTTGCGAACTTTGTTTAATGGCTCTGGGAGAGTTCCAGCAGCACGCCCTTGGTTGACTTGGGGTGCAGGAAGGCTATCTTGTGGCCGCCGGCGCCGATCCGCGGGGTCTTGTCTATCAACTGGTATCCCTTGGCGCTTAGCTCTTCCAATGCTTTTTCAATGTTGTCCACTTTCACCGCCAGGTGATGGATGCCCTCGCCCTTGGCTTCGATGAACTTGGCGATGTTGCCATCCGGGGCAGTGGATTCCAAAAGCTCGATCCGGCTCTGTCCGATGCCGATGAAGGCCACTTTCACCTTTTGGCTCTCGACAATCTCTGTGCCTTCGATCTTCAGGCCCAGGTCGGTGTAGAGTTTGGCGGCTTCTTCAATGTTCTTGACCGCGATGCCGATGTGGTCGATCTGTGATGTTTGCATTAACATTATCCTTATTAATAAATATTATATTGTTTCACTTGCATTCTATTCCGAATCCACTACCTGCAATATATTTACCACAAAAAGGACAATAATATATATGCCAAAAGCCATCAATAAACCATGCAGTTTCATCTATGCTTTTATACTGATCATATGCATAAATAATTTGTTGACTATCTACAGCTTCTCTAAATCTAGTGCAACAATATTTTGCCTTGCGTTTCTTGACCCTTAATAAATATTTCTTATGGTTACCAAGAATTAATGCATCTGATGTTTGTTTCTTTATAAAATCAAAGTGAACGCCAGTATAAGGTTTATTCTTTTTCATCTCATGACTGCCTCGTACGCGTTTATGAATTAGTTATTACAACTGTTCCCGCATCCCCGTCCACCATAATTATGTCCCCGTCCTTTATCATAGTGGTCGCCCCTTTGACCCCCACCACCGCCGGGATCCCATACTCCCTGGCCACAATGGCTCCGTGACAGATGCTTCCGCCCACTTCCATCACCAATGCCTTGGAAAGTAGGAACAGCGGAGCCCAGCCCGGCTCGGTGAACGGCGCCACCAGGATCTCGCCTTTCCGGAATATGTGGGCCTGCGAAGGGTCCCGGATGATCCGGGCAATGCCTGTGACCCGGCCGCCCGAGGCCGCCACGCCCTTTAATATTTTACCCTCTTTTGCCGGGGTTGTCAATCCAAATACCTTTATTCCGTCGCTGCGGATTATGAACTCGCCCGGGCTGTCCGCCTGCTTCTGCCAGCTGGCCTTGCACCCGGCTATCAATTCTCTCATTTGGGCGGCATCCAGCGCCCGGCCCCTCTCCTGCCGCTCGATCTCCGGAATGGTCAGGAAAAATATGTCCTCCGGTTCTGCGATCAGCCCGGCCTGCAGGTAGCGCCGGCCGATCTCGGCGATTATCCGGCGGCTTCCGGGAAACACCTTGACCCCGTAGAATTTCTCGTTCTCCCGCCAGGGCAGAAAATCGTGCACCATCTTAAGCGCCCAGTCAAACACCCGGCGCTTGAAAGGGGACAGCCGGGAGCGGATCTCCGCCTCCAGCGCCAGCCGCCCGGCCACCGCCCGTTGGAACTGCTCCAGGGGATTTTGGTCTTCCGGACCCAGGCCCATGTAACCCTTGAGCATGGCGAAGATGTAGGTGGGATCCTCCTTCCAGCTGGGGTGGCCCGCATCCAGGTCTTTTGATCCCCGGTGGCCGTATTCATCCAGAAAGGCGGCGGTCTTTTTCAGAAACTCCCGGCCGGCCTGGCTTTGGTCAAGTTCCCGGCGGACTTTATGCACGTCCTGAATATTAACGAACTCGGACCGGGCAAAGATCTTTTTTACTTCTTCCGGGGCCAGAGAAAGCTTGAATAATTCCAGGGCCGTCTCGGTGGTCTTGTTGCCCGGGATCCCGGCCAGCAGACCGCCGCTTTTCAGGTCCGAATATTTTTTTATCAGTTGGCCTATCACTGCCAGCCCAAGAATGGACTTGCTGGCCACCACCAACAGGGGAAAGGCGAACCGGGAGATAATGCCGGCATAGCGCCGGGCTTCGGCCAGCATCTGCTCAATGGTCATCTTCTCCAGGGGAAGCTCCACATAATCCCGCACCTGGACCAGGAACCTTTGACAGCTTTTTTCTATCCAGCGGGGCGAGGCCAGCCAGGGAAAGGAGATGAAGGTTACAAAGCCCTTTATAAGCGGGAGGATCAACTGATGCCGGGGCAGCGGTATCTTGACCGGGACAAATTCACCGCGCTTTTGCAGTTCGGAAAAAGCCGTGGCCGCTTCCTGGTCCAGCTTGTCCAGGTGCGGCATGATCATCCTCCCGGCAATGGGGTGCCCGGCCAGCATCGACATGTTCCAGTAGGCCCGGCCGTTTACCAGATCAACGAACTGGCTGTATTGAGACAGGACCGAGCCGGGCTTGGCCCCGAACAGCACGTTCCCGATCACCGGAACCAGCAGGTCGTTGAAGAACGACCAGGCCAGGGGTTTTAGGGGATAGGCCATGTTCTCCCGGGTGTTCCAGTTGGACCAGAAGATGACCCGGCCCTGCGCCAGCTTTTGGTTGACCGGGTTGCCCCACTGCACATCCGGCATGGCCGGCGGGGCCGAGACCGCAGTGACGGGGCGGGACTGCAGAAACCAGAACTGTTTTCCGTCATGGGCCCATTCTATGTCCTGGGGAGAGCCGAAGAGAGTTTCGATCTGCCGGGCCAGGCCGGCCAGCTCTTTGATCTGTTCCCCGGTCAACACGGAAGCATTGCCGGACAAGCGCTGGGTGGTCTGGCCGTCTGTTTTGTCAATTGAATACTCGTCCGGTGTGATCAGCCCCGAGACCAATTTGTCGCCCAGGCCTTTGGCGGCGTTGACCAGCATCCGGTCGCTCCGGCCGCTGACCGGGTCGGCGGTGAATATCACCCCTGCGTTTTGGGCCTTGACCATCAGCTGGACCAGCACCGCCATGCCGGCCCCGGCGTCTTCTATTCCGCCGGCCTGACGGTAAGCCGCCGCCCTGTCTGACCAGAGAGAGGCCCAGCACTTTTTAACGGCCTCCAGCACCCCGGACTCGGTTGTTACCCCAAGCAATGTATCGTGCTGGCCGGCAAAGGAATGTTTTGGCAGGTCTTCGCAGGTGGCCGAAGAACGCACGGCCAGGGACCGTTCCGCCGGGCTCTGCTTTGCCAGCCCCGACAGGCCAAGGGATATCTCATTGTGAACGGATGCGGGGAAAGGGGAATTCAGGATCTTGCCCCCGATGGCCGGCCCGGCTTCCTCTGGGTTGACGGAAGCGGTCAGTTCCTTGACCCCGTTTTCCGCCATGAACCTGTCATAGGCTGCGGTGGAGATGCAAAAAAACGGGGGGACTTTGAAGCCCGCCCGGAGCAACCGCTGCAGGCTGGCGCCTTTCCCCCCGGCTGTGGCAAGAGTCCACTCTTGATTGTTATGTAGAATATATTCCGGCACGGCACATAGTCCCGTTAATGCTGATTAAATCTGCGGATGAGTTTTTCGTCTTTGCCCGTCACTACAGCGACATCAGGGAAAAGACGAAGGCCAGAGCCGCGCCCAGGACGAATATGATCCCGTAATTAAAGGCCAACAGCAGGAACTTGACCACGGTCTTCCCCAGCTTCTGGCCGTAGAATCTTTTCATGGCCAGCAGCAGGTAGAACGGCAACAGCCAGAATAGATAGTCCGCGTGCTGTTTCAGGAACCCGCTTCCCCAGAGGTTGACGGCCAGGATGATCGAAAGGATGAAGAACACATAGGCGTGAAAGTGCAGGGAGAATATAAGGTGCTGCATGAAATAACGGCCCCTCCGGAGGTACAGCAGTTTTAACAGCAGGGCAAAGATCGGCAGCAGCAGGAACATTATGTGGCCGAATTTTTCCACCGCCAGCTCCATCACCTTTTCCGGATCTTCCTTGGCCTTTTCCCAGCCGTGCCTGGCCGCTTTCTCAAAGCGATAAAGGAAACCCGTGGTGTCGCCTGGGGCTTCGGTGGAATCAGTAAAATGCAGGGAAAGGCCGGAATTGGCCGGCTGTGATCCTTCTCCATCCTTGGTCAGACTTGGGTCAACGATCCCATGGCGCCTTAAAGCCCCTGTGATCAACGAATCCCCGATGCCGGCTTCTTTCAACGCCTGGGAAATGCTGTCCGCTGGAGAGACGGCTCCGGTGCTGTCGGCCTCCTTTTCGGCGGTGGTGATGATCTTTCCCAGGTCCACGTGACGGCTGCTTAATGCCAGCAGAAAGAACATCACCAAACTAATGAAGACATACATCCTTAAGGGGGGCACATAGCGGACCCGGCGGCCAGCGATGTAGTCGGCGGTAAGCAGGCCGGGCTTGAAAAGCAGGGGGGTGATGGTGTGGCCCAGCCGGGCGTCTATCTTCAGCTCG
Source organism: uncultured bacterium (assembly GCA_963780225.1). Taxonomy (GTDB): domain Bacteria; phylum Edwardsbacteria; class AC1; order AC1; family EtOH8; genus UBA5202. The sequence goes on from CAWAAX010000017.1 coordinate 27,872, forward strand.
TCCCTTAAGAACTCCTGGATCACCTCGCCCAGGGGCACATCGATCTCGGTCCCCTTCTGGCCGCACTGGTAGCAATATTCGCCCTTAAGCTCCTCGTTGCAATTAAGGCAGTGAGTAAGCTGGTGGTGCTTCGGCGACCTTTCAATGGTGATGAAGGCTCCGGTTACGGCCTTGTATTCCCGGTAAACATCGCCCAGAGTCGCTTCCAGTTCTTTGTCTTCGGCCTTGATCAGAGAACGGATGATGAACACCCAGGCTATGGAGACCGCCAGCATTGCCGGGGAATTGGAAAGGAGCGCGGCGGATATCAGAAATAACAGCAGGCCCAGGAACTGGGGATGACGCAGCTTTAGGTATATCCCGCCGAACAGGGAGGGGCCGGGGAAAATGCTTTTGCGCCCGGCCGCCTTAAGCCCGCCCCAAAGATGGTAGGCGGCTGGGATCAGCAGAATGAACCCCGTAAGGGAAGATATGGCGGATGGCCAGGGAAGTTTTTCCAGCCATTTCAGGGGCAGCGGGCAATGACGGCAGGAAAAGAAAAGAAACAGGTGCAGAGTCAGCAGGATTAAAGACAGGAACCGGAACTGGGCGGCGCGGCTGCGCCAGCACATTTCCGGTTCAACTGCGTCCCCGGCCGGTCTCAGACTTAAGGCATATAAATGCCGGAACAAAAAAGCCGTGACGGCCAGCAGTATCAGATCAAGCCATGGGTTCATTGGGCCTCAATATTCTTTTCAGGATTTATCTATCCCCAGTTCGTTGATCATCTCTCCCGCCACCGAATAAGGGTCGGTTTTCTTTTGATAAAGTTCCTCCAGGTTTTCCCGGATCTCCATGTCGTGGGTCAGTTTGGCCCGGGCCCATTTGTCCAGCCGGTTGGTGATGATGTTGTGAACCTCGTCCTTGACCCGAGCCCGGCGCTTGGCCTCCAGCCGGCCTTCGTTCAGCAGATATTCCCGGTGTTTTTCAATGGCCCCGGCCAGCTCCTTGACGCCCTTGTTCTCCTTGGCCACCAGCTGCAGGATGGGCGGCAGGAAGGTGCTTTGGTCCATCTCCTTTACCGACAAAAGCTGCTCCAGCTCTATCACGCAGCGTTCCACCCCTTCCCTGTCGGCCTTGTTGACCGCGAAGATGTCGGCGATCTCCATGGTCCCGGCCTTTAACACCTGAACGTCGTCGCCCAGGCCGGGGACTGTGACCAGCACCGTGGTGTCAACCCGTCCGGCCACCTCCACCTCGGACTGCCCGATGCCCACGGTTTCGAAGATAACGATATCGTAGCCCGCCGCGTCCAGTATCTTGGCGGCATCGGTGGTGGCCAGGGCCAGCCCGCCCAGATGCCCCCGGCTGCCCATGGAGCGGATGAAGACCCCGCCGTCGGTGGCGTGCTGCTGCATCCGCACCCGGTCGCCCAGAATGGCCCCGCCCGAAAAGGGGCTGGAGGGATCCACCGCCAGCACTGCGACCTTTTTCTTTTGTCCCCGGTACAGTTTTATCAGCTTGTCCACCAGGGTGGACTTGCCGCCGCCCGGCGGCCCGGTGATGCCTATCAGATAGGCCTTGCCGGTGTGCCGGTAAAGCTCCTTCAATAGCAGGGCCGACCCGGCATCGTCGTTCTCGATGACGGTGATGCCCCGGGCGATGGAGCGGATGTCCCCGGAGAGTATCTTTTCGACGAGTTGGTTCATGGCTTGAGGTGTAGCAATTTATGGGGATAATCAAAAATGATCGGATGGTTGTGAAACAATGGAAGACCTATATTGCCCTGAATCATTTTGCTGACGATAGCGCTGGACCCGGCATCATGGCAGACTACCGTCGTTTCCGGCAGCTTGAAACCGGCAAAGCTCGTAGGACAGATACTGATCGCAGCCTTAGTTTTATTCTTTTCTGAAACGCCCCAATGCCGGGTACTGCCTTGAGGCGGAAATTTACAACGCAATCTCTCGACGATCCGTGGGGAATAAACGATGAGTGGTATCTTGGCGTTCCCGGTGTCAACCATAGCCGAGATCTTTATTCTGCCAGCCACTATTTTTACCAGCGGTATTCCGTTTACAAACCGGACAATGGGAACTCTGTGAACGAAGGATCGGGGCACCGCTTTTATGCTGACCAATCGTCCCCGGCCAGCATCTAGCAAAATCAAACGGTTTTGAAACAATTCCGCGCCCAGGATGCCAATGAATTTTATTTTAAGTGCCCGTTGCAGAGGCCCGTAATCGATTATCGCGCATTGTATCTCTTTTAGATGGATCGATCCTACGTTTATTCTGGTAACCAAAGCCAGCGGGATCTTTCCAATTCCGGTCACCGCGTCAAACCCCTGGGCGTATTCTTTTGTTGCCAGCCCGGCTTGGCGGCAAAATACCTTGTCTAATGAAGTGGAACTGCACCCGGTATCCACCATCATCCAACCGGGTCTTCCGTTCACTGCCGCTTTTACAAAAATATTGCCTAAAACAAGCTTAATATTCACTGGTATAAACTGGTCAGGTACATCAGTTCTTGTTTATGCAATCCACCTGCCGGAAAATTGTCATTAAAATCCTTTTATAACGGTTCCGCCTGTTCCTTGATCTGGAGCCACATATCATCAACCTCTAAAACCGCCGCCCATTTCCCGATATAACTCTCATCCAGGCTTGCCCCCTGTACTTCGTAAACCCTGAGGGCGTCCTGAAACTGCTTTTGGCTGCCGCCGGAAAGCTTGGCCCAACGAAGTTTCATTAAAATAGTATCCTCGGGACTGGAAACGTAAACCGGGAACCCGAAGACCTCCTCCCGCCGCCGCCGGGCGAAACGTTCGCGGTCGAAGGGCTCTTCGGTCAAAAGCCAAAAATCTATCTTGTCCCCGCTGGCCGTCTCGATGATATTGAACATGCTTCGGGCAGAGGCGGCGGCCTGGGCGGCCGTGATGTCATAATGATAATCCGGCGCGGCAAATACGGAGGCCAGCGCCGAAAGCTGCTTCTGGTTGACCACGACCACCATGTCTATGTCATGGGTGGCCCGGGGCTCGCCCTGCATGCTGGAGACCGTGGAACCCGTGAGCATATAGGGGATCCCGGCGGTTTCCAAAGCCCCGGAGGCCTTTTTTAATAGTTCCTGTTGTGACATTTATCCAGTCTCTTTAGCATTAGCCGGTGCAGTTCCGGCTCGGACAGGCCGGGAAACCGCCGCCTTAGGCCGTCTTGGAACAGCCGGCGGGAAAAGTCCGACAGTTCAAAGGCCTTGGCCAGCCTCTGCTCGGGACTCATGGCCCTGAGGGCTTTCAAATATATTTTGTGATTGGGCCGGGCCTTGATATCCACGGTTCCCCTTAAAAGGTAAATTGTGAATCGTGAATTGTAAATGATCCTCTGTGTCTCTGGGCCGGAAGCCTGCCCTGAGCAAGACAAGCGGCTTAGCAAGCGAAGGGTTGACCCTGATAATTAGAAGAGCGGCTGGTGTCAGTTCTGGTTGATGTAGTCCACCACCTGCTGGGACGAGGCGCCCGGGGTGAAGATCTCTTTGATCCCCGCGGCCTTCAGTCCCGGGATGTCGTCGGCCGGGATCACCCCGCCGCCGAAGACCTTGATGTCCGGGGCGTTCTTTTCCTTGAGCAGCTGGACCACCCTGGGGAACAGGGAATTGTGGGCCCCGGACAGGCAGGACAGCCCCACCCACTGCACGTCCTCCTGGACGGCGGCGGCGGCGATGGCCTCCGGGGTCTGGCGCAGGCCGGTGTAGATCACCTCGAACCCGGCGTCGCGCAGGGCCCGGGCTATGTACTTGGCGCCGCGGTCGTGCCCGTCCAGGCCGGGCTTGGCAATGAGGATGCGGATCTTGTTTGGCATGTGAATGCTCCGTTTATATTTTATCTTTTATTTGTTAACAGTTTTTCTGATTTCTTCTTTAAGCCTTTTTACCACCCAATCGCGGTTATTCATCACTTCCTCGTTGGTGAACCGGATCACGTTTATGTCACAGGCGGAGATAATATGCTCCCTCAGTTCATCATAATCCTTCTGTTGTTCGTGAATACCGCCGTCAATTTCGACCACCAGGTTGATCTGGTTACAGTAGAAGTCCGCAATAAAGCCATGTATTATTTGCTGCCGGCGGAACTGCAACCCTTCTATTTGATTCCTTCGCACCATGTTCCAAAAACATTGTTCGGCCGGAGTCATATGGCTCCGAAAATATTTGGCTAAAGTAAGTTTTTCGGGCTTGATCCTTTGGTATTGTATGAGGCCGGTGCTGCCCCGCTTTATTTGACCCAACCCCTGCCCCTTCCCGCCCCGGGTAGGGGTTCTTGTTTTACTTATTTCCTCGCAATTTTCACACATATCAGTAACACTATCCGCATCCCTCTCCGTGGCGGGGAGGGAGAAAGGGAGGGGTCAACCCCGGTCGTGCCCGTCCAGGCCGGGCTTGGCGATGAGAATGCGGATCTTGTTTGGCATTTTATTTTCTCCCAATATATAAAGTATTATTTATTTCTGAAGTTTTCGTTTCCTGCTTTTTGCTGGTATGCCAGTTAGTGATTCTATACGGTTTTTAAAATCTGAATATCCTTCACCTTTTCCACTAATCATGCTTGAAAGCAAATAAAATCGATCAGTACTGGGGGATTCTTTTTTTGCCATAGGTATATCAATATTATCAACATTTACAACCGTCCAACACTCTGTATAACCTTGTTGTCTTGCCTTTTGGTGACTTTTTTCGGCCTCCCCAATACGATTATGAATATTAGAAAAATCTGTTCCGCCCTTAACTTCGATAGCAATGACATTTCTGAAATCGTTACCGCTTTTGGACATATTTTCACGAATAATTATATCAGGGTCAGGAGCAAATTCAATAAAGACTTTACGCCCCGATGCATTCTTCACTTCAATGGTACGCTGGGTTTCAGATACAATATGACCGTCAACAATTCTTTTTATAGCATCAAAAACCACAACTATACCTCTTGTCCCCTTTTTAACATTTGCGCCTCCACGCAATTGAGGCCCAAGTGTGAGCAACGTGAGATCATCCATGAACGATCTTGTCAGGGAAGCCGGTGAAAGTGAATTTATAAGATATTCTGCCGATTTATTTAAAGCCTTGCAGAGCTCCGGAAGCATTTTAACTCTTGAAGGAGGCAAAATCCCCTTTTCTTCCATTACCCTAAAAGATCCTATGCCTGTTTCAGCAGTATAAAATTCTTTTTGACTATACCCGAGCAATAGACGGTAATAACCAAGCAACTTAGGGCTTTTTTGCAATACAATGGGCGTCGCAAAAACAATTTCTCCCCTTAATCCTTTTGATGCCAATTTTGACAACCCGTGACTATCCGCGTAAGCTTTAAGTTCCTTATCAATTTCTGGAACTTTCAACTGACCTACGGTATTCAACAATGCATCTTGAAGAAACGCTTCCCGAATTTGGATTAAGGCAACAGCAAAATCAATTTGTAAATCAGGTTTTGCTAATGAGATTGGCATCTTTGTATTCCTTCATTATATTAATGCGCTTAGCTGCAAGTTTAATATATCCAGGATGTAACTCTATACCCAGATACTTTCTTTTAAGTCTTTCACACACAACCCCCACAGTCCCAGCTCCAAAAAATGGATCGAGGACACAATCACCTACTTTTGTCGAAGAAAGAATGCACGGTTCTATCAGTTTTTCTGGGAAGGTTGCAAAATGGGCTTCCTTATAGGGTTCAGTATGAATGTTCCATACGCTCCGTTTATTACGCATACCATTTCCATCTTCTCTCGGTTCCTGTATGGCTTCTCCATTATAATAATATTGTTCGTTTTTTGTAAACATAAACAAATATTCATGCGCCCGTGTTGGTCTGTCTTTGACGCTTTCAGGCATTGCATTTGGTTTATTCCACACAATATCACTACGCAAATACCACCCATCTTGCTGTAAAGCTAACGCTATTCGCCAAGGAACACCCAGTAAATCTTTCGACTTCAAACCTTCTGGTGTACTTGGCCGCATTGCCATAGCTCTTGCAGGATTCTTTTTATCCGGGGCACGCCAACCTCTATTGCCACTTGTATAACCATCCCCGATATTCAACCAAAACACACCGTTTGGTTTTAAAACTCGTTGAACCTCTCGAAAGATTGTAACAAGCTTATTAATAAATTGTGGCAACTCTTCTTCAAGACCTATTTGACCCTCTATGCCATAATCTCTTAAGCCCCAATACGGGGGTGATGTGATTACACACTGCACACTCTCTTTAGGAAGTTGCAAAAGAATGTGATATGCATCACCAGAAATAACAGTTGACCCCGTTACTTTTATTTGAGCCAAATACTGAGCTTTTGTTTCTTTTATTTTAAAAGACATACTTTTTACTCTCATTTATCAGCAGGTGTTGCTGTTTTGTCATGCGTAAACACATTCCCGTTATTCTGGAACTCCTAAACTATATGGTAAATAGCATACCACCATGGGGGGACAATTACCTTGAGCAAGCGGTGACTTTTCTATTGGTAATCTCAGTTTCATGTAGACTTCGGCACCTTCCGCTTCTTATTGTGCTCATACCTCAGCTGCAGCATCTCTACCAGCAGGGCAAAGCCCATCGGCAGGTAAATATACGCCTTGGGCACGTGCTTGTGCATGCCCTCCATGAAAATGGTGATGCCGATGGTGATCAAAAACGACAGGGCCAGGATCTTCAAAGTGGGCCGATCCATGATGAAATCCCCGATGGGCTTGGCCGCGAACAGGATGGCGGCAAAGGAGACGATGACCGCCGAGACTATCACCCACAGCTGGTTGGTCAGCCCAATGGCCGTCACCACCGAGTCTATGGAGAACACTATGTCCAAAAGGACTATCTGGGTGATCACCGCCGCAAAGGCCTGCCTGGCTTTTTTCTCCTGATGCTGTTCCTCTTTCAGCTCCACCGTGTGGTGTATCTCGGTGACCGCCTTGTACAAAAGGAACATGCCCCCGGCCAGCAATATCAGGTCCCGCACCGAAAGGTTCAGGAACAGCGGGGTGGTCAGTTTGGCCAGCCAAAGCAGTATTACCAGCATCACAATCCGGGCCAGCAGGGCAAAGCCCAGGCCCAGCAGGCGGGCCTTGTTGCGCTCGGCCTGGGGCAGCCGCCCCACGAAGATGGAGATCACCAGGATGTTGTCCACCCCCAGGACCAGTTCCAGGCCGATGAGCAGGGCCAGAAGAATGAGTGCGTCGGTCATTGGTTTTGCGAGTTAATGATTATCTTTTTAACCTCTCCCCGGCCCTCCCCTCGAGGGGAGGGCGAGCGGGTGGGGTTAGGTCCCAAACAGCTTCGCCCGGAACAGAAAGAACACCGCGCCCAGCAGGCAAAGCCCGGCCCAAAGATAATCCAGGCTGGGTTTCTCCCGCAGATACAAAATGGAGAACGGCACAAACACGCTTAAGGTGATCACTTCCTGCAGTATCTTCAGCTGGCCCACGTTCATCACCTGGTAGCCGATGCGGTTGGCAGGCACCTGCACCAGGTACTCGAACAGGGCAATGCCCCAACTGACCAGGGCCGCCAAGAACCAGGAGCGCCCGGACATGTTCTTAAGGTGCCCGTACCAGGCAAAGGTCATGAAGATGTTGCTGACGCACAGCAGGCCGGTGGTTAGGTAGTATGGTCGCATAGTTTCGACCTCTCCCTTTCATCCCTCTCCAATGTGGAGAGGGAACTTATTGCGCCCCTTCCCGCATCGGGAAGGGGAAGGGGGTTAGGTCGGTTACAGTACCACCGATTCCTGGTACTCCCCGAACACCTCTCTTAAGACCCCGCAGATCTCGCCCAGCGTGGCGTACTTCCGCACCGCGTCCACGATGAAGGGCATCAGGTTCTCGCTGCCGTGGGCCGCCCGGTGGATCTCGCCCAGCGCCTTCTTCACCGCTTCGTTGTCGCGCTTGGCCTTCATCTCGGCCAGCCGCTTCATCTGGGCGTCCTGCACGGCCTGGGAGACCTTCAAAAGATTTTTGGGAGACTCTTCCTTGACCGTGAATTTGTTGACCCCGACCACTATCCGTTCCTGGGCCTCCACGTCCTTTTGATAGTGATAGGCGCTGTCCTGTATCTCTTTTTGGACATAGCCCTTCTCGATGGCTTTCACCATCCCGCCCAACTTGTCTATCTTCTCGATGTAGGCCCAGGCGGCCTTTTCTATCTCGCTGGTCCGGGCCTCCACGTAATAGGAACCGGCCAAAGGATCAACCGTGTCGGCCGCGCCGGACTCGTGGGCCACAATCTGTTGGGTGCGCAGGGCAATGCGGACCGAGTCTTCCGTCGGCAGGGCCAGCGCCTCATCACGTGAGTTGGTGTGCAAGCTCTGGGTGCCGCCCAGTACCGCAGCCAGGGTCTGGATGGTTACCCGGATGATGTTGTTGTCCGGCTGCTGGGCGGTCAGGGTGCTTCCGGCGGTCTGGGTGTGGAAGCGCAGCATCTGGGACGAAGCTTTTTGGGCCTTGAACCTTTCCTTCATGATCCGGGCCCAGATCCGGCGGGCGGCCCGGAACTTGGCCACCTCTTCCAAAAGGTCGTTGTGGGAGTTGAAGAAGAACGACAGCCGGGAGGAGAAGTCGTCCACGCTCAGGCCCGAGGCGATGGCCGCCTGAACATAGGCGATGCCGTCGGCCAGGGTGAAGGCCACTTCCTGAGTGGCGGAGCTGCCGGCCTCGCGGATGTGGTAGCCGGAGATGGAGATGGTGTTCCACTTGGGCACCTGCTTGGCGCAGTATTCAAAGATGTCGGTGATCAGCCGCATGCTGGGCGTGGGGGGAAAGATGTAGGTGCCCCGGGCTATGTATTCCTTAAGGATGTCGTTCTGGATGGTGCCGTTAAGCTGGTCGGCCTTCACCCCCTGTTTCTCGGCCACCGCCACGTACATGGCCAGCAGCACCCCGGCCGGGGCGTTGATGGTCATGGAGGTGGAGACCTTGTCCAGCGGGATGCCGTCGAACAGTATTTCCATGTCGGCCAAAGAATCAATGGCCACCCCCACCTTGCCCACTTCCCCGGCGGACATGGCATCGTCGGAGTCGTAGCCGATCTGGGTGGGCAGGTCAAAGGCGATGGACAGCCCGGTCTGGCCCTGGGCTAAAAGATACTTGTAGCGCTTGTTGGACTCGGCCGCATCACCGAAGCCGGCGTACTGGCGCATGGTCCAGAACTTTCCCCGGTACATGGTGGGCTGGACCCCGCGGGTATAGGGGTACTGCCCGGGAAAGCCCAGGTCTTTCTGGTAATCCAGGCCCTCGGTCTCGCAGGGGGTGTACACCCGCTTGACCTCGTCGCCGGAGGTGGACAGGAACTGCTTTTTGCGCTCGGGGTATTTGGCCAGCATTGGCTGAACGCAGGTGTTGTTCCATTCTTTGAGGGTGGTGAACAGGTCCTGCTTCTTGGGCTGCTTGGCGGACGCGGACACCGAGCCGCTGGATTGAGCCTGCCGAAGTCCTTGTCGAGGTGTGCCTGCCGGGGATTTCTTTTTTACCGGCTTGGCGGCTTTTTTGACCTGGGGCTTTGTTTTGACCTTGTTCTTTGGGCTTTTCATGATTCACCTGCCTGTTGTGAAGATTTATATAATGCTGTTATTTACTGTTGGCACGGGACGCAGATTTACGCAGATCCCCGCCGATTTTATAATAATACCTAAAGGGAAATCAGGTTTTCTATAAACTACTATTTGTGGTTCTTGTGCTTTTTATGGGCCGGGTTTCTGGATTCCCGCTTCTGCGGGAATGACGCGAAAGCCCCAATAAATAGAATTGGTGCCTTTGTGTCTTTGTGGCACAGGACCGGTTTAGTTTTTGTCCTTCCGGTCGTGGAGCATTTCCAGCACCAGAGCCAGCAGGTACATGGTCAGCGAGCAGTAGATGCCCTTGGCCAGGAAATACCAGGACATCCCGTCGTTGCGGAACTTTCCGGCAAAGACCTCGTTCCCCAGCAGAAAGGTGTAAAAGCAGATGGCCATCACCACTATCGCCGCGACTGAAGTGATGTTTTTCAGTTTTTTCATGGGTGCTCCTTTATGGTATTTTGCAAAATTATTATAGCACTATCCGTCAAAAAATGCAAAATAAAAAAGGGACTGTTGGCACAGTCCCTTTTTACGGATACTACCTATTACAACCCCTTTAGAACCTGGGGGTGTTCTCCCCGGAAAAGATCTCGTACATCTCCTTCTGCAGGCGCTTCTTGATCTTGAACTTGTCCCAGGCCAGCAATTTTTTCTGCCCCCGGCCGAACAGGTATTCGTCGATGTCGAAATCCTTGAGCACCATCTTGGTGTGAAAGATGTTCTCCTGATAAATATTGACGTCTACCATCTGGTAGTCCTTGACCAGCTCCTTGGAGAGGTAGTTTTGGATGGAGTTGATCTTGTGATCGATGTAGTATTTTTTGCCGGTAACGTCCCGGGTAAAGCCCCGCACCCGGTAGTCCATGATGGCGATGTCGGAATAGAAGCAGTTGATCAGGTAGTTCAGGGCCCGCAGCGGAGAGATCACCCCGCAGGTGGAGACATCAATGTCCGCCCGGAAGGTGCTGATGCCGTTGTCGGGGTGGCTTTCGGGATAGGTGTGGACGGTGATGTGGCTCTTGTCCAGGTGCCCCACCACGTCCTGGTGCTCCAGGTTCTCAGCGGTGCCGCTGGGAAAATCTATGTGCTCCGGCTGGACGTGCTCTTCCGAGATCAGCATGGTAACGCTGGCCCCCTGGGGATCGTAGTCCTGCTGGGCGATGTTCAGCACCTTGGCCCCGATGATGTTGGCCACCTCTGTCAGTATCTTGG
>CAWAAX010000018.1:0-24033 GCA_963780225.1 uncultured bacterium
AACTACTGACCTCACCCACTTCGTAAAGGCATGCATGGGGTCTGACTCAGTGCATCGCCTGCCCCTCTCCAAATGAATTTGGAGAGGGATGGAAGAAGTAATATTTTCTGAAATTATAGTTTTCTGTGTTTCAGTAATTCCGTGTTTCTGTGGTAAAGTTAATTCCCTTAAATCATGTTAATCCTGTCAATAAATAAAAAGGAAGATATATGCTGGATCCCAAATTCATCCGTGAGAACATCGAACTGGTCAAAAAGGCCATCGCCGACAAGGGCGAGAAGGCCGACCTGGGCCCCTTTCTGGAGCTGGACACCAAGCGCCGGGCCATCGTCCAGGAAGTGGAAGTGCTGAAAGCCCAGCGCAACAGCGTCTCGGAAGAGATCGCCAAGTTAAAGAAGGAAAAGTCTCCTTTGGCCGACCAGAAGATAGTGGAGATGCGCCAAGTGGGCGATAAGATAAAAGCGCTGGACGACGAGCTCCGGCTGGTCGAAGAGAAACTGTCCGAGGCCACCCTCTCCCTGCCCAACATGCCCGACCCCTCGGTGCCGGTGGGAAAAGACGAGTCCGAGAACCTGGTGGACAGGGTGGTGGGCCAGGAGAAGAAATATGACTTTGCCTTAAAACCCCACTGGGAGCTGGGCGAAAAGCTGGGCATCATAGATTTTGAGCGCGGGGCCAAGATCTCCGGCAGCCGGTTCTATCTGCTTAAGGGCGCCGGGGCCAGGCTGCAGCGGGCCCTGATCACCTGGATGCTGGACGTCCACACCCGGCAGAGCGGCTACACCGAGATCTATCCGCCCTACATGGTCAACGGAAAATGCCTGGTGGGAACCGGCCAGCTGCCCAAATTCGCCGACACCGTTTACCGGGACATCGAGGAGGATTTTTGGTGGGTGCCCACCGCCGAGGTGCCGGTGACCAACATGTACCGCGAGGAGATTTTGGACGGCTCGCTGCTTCCGGTCAACCACGTGGCCTACACCGCCTGCTTCAGACGGGAGAAGATGTCGGCCGGCAAGGATGTCCGGGGCATCAAGCGGGGCCACCAGTTTGACAAGGTGGAGCTGGTGAAGTTCGTCCTGCCGGAGAAGTCGAACGAAGAATTGGACAAGCTGATCGCCGACGCCGAGAAGATCCCGCAGGCCTTGGGCTTTAAGTATAGGATCTTGAAGATGTGCACCGGCGACCTGGGCTTTACCGCCGCCAAGAAGTACGACATTGAGATCTGGGCCGAGGGCTGTAAGGAGTGGCTGGAGGTCTCCTCCTGTTCAAATTTCGGGGATTTCCAGGCCCGCCGGGCCAACATCAAGTTCCGCCGGGAGCCCAAGGCCAAGCCGGAGTTCGTGCATACGTTGAACGGCTCGGGGCTGGCCCTGCCCCGGACCATGATAGCGGTGATGGAGAATTACCAGAACGCGGATGGCAGCATCACCGTGCCGGAGGTGTTAAGGCCGTATATGGGGATGGATGTGATAAAGTAGAAAACGTCACTATTTTAAACCCATCGAATTCGAGGGCTTTACTGTTTTATGGTGTTGATTTTGTCAGACCAAAGTGCTATCATATAATAAACTTAAAATATTATAGGATATTTAATGACTACTGCAATAAAACCTTCGCTTTATGGGATAACCCATTCAAATCGTGATTTTTCCGATCAGTATTATTGGGGTAAAAATCAATTTAATTCATCTTTTCCTGTTGCGCTAGCCTGTTTAATGAGAGATGAAAACATTAATGCCGTATACCTACGAATAAACAAAGACCGGAAAATATACCACGATGAATTACCCATAGAAGAGTTGTTTGGTTCAAAATTACCCAACAATAAGCTACATTTTTCATTTGAATCCCGCTATGAACCGTATCACAAGTTTGTACACGACGAACTTGAAACTATAGACTTAGTTGTAAAGAACGCTCAAACAAAAGCGTATATTCAACCTTTAGAAATAAAGTTAACAACCTTGCCCGACAATACAACAGAGGGAATGTCAGAAGATAAATATGGTTGCGAGGTGGTTATTCGGTCGCCAACTATGCGCTATATGGCATTATCAATGGCTCTTTCTCTTCAAAATAAATTCAAAGATATACGCGATATATTTGAGCCCTCGTGCCTAAAAGTCCGTAACTGGGACAACCCCGACGAAATTAAAAACAAACTACCAAGCATGCTTAAAGCACTTGAGGATTTTATCGCAAGTTATCGCAAATTTGAAAAACCCCTGCTCTTGCAGCCAGTGTGGAAAACAATTGGAAAGTCTCCTAAGTTGGCGGACAATTGTCTTGACATATTTGTTTGGAGCGATTTCGCTCTTACACGTTTATTTATGGATTCGGCGCTTGACAACGACTCACCTAAAATAAGCCGCCAACAAAGAGCGGCTGTTCGTCTTGCGCGTTTCCTTTTTGAAGTATCACGTTCTGGGAAAGTATATCAAGAGCCAATTTATGATGGAATGGGTTTAGGCAATCAAACCGATAAAGAATTTGCGATATCTGGCAATAAAACTCACCAATACATGAAGTGTGAACGGTTAACGAAACCTATCATTAGTAAAAAGCAAATCAAAGATATCATCCTTGGTGGCGGTCAAAAATGGTTAAGCCCAGAAAGACGCTTTGACGCAATAATATATTTTTCAACAGATTTGTTTGTTTGAGTTAAATGAAAATGAAAGTCGTTGATTTGTTCGCGGGGGGGGGCGGTTTAACGCTCGGCTTCTCAAATGCTGGGTTCAATGTCATTGCAGCTTTTGACAATTGGACTCCAGCCGTAGCATTCTATCAAAAAAACATTCCAGACCATCCAATATTTAACTGCGATCTTTCCGACACTACTTGCATTGAAAGTATTGCTCGTTTTTCACCAGACATTATTATTGGTGGTCCGCCGTGCCAAGATTTTTCTTCTGCAGGAAAGCGTGACGAAACACTTGGACGTGCTGATTTGACGGTTACTTTTGCGCAAATAATAAACAAAATTCAACCATCATATTTTGTGATGGAGAATGTAGACCGTGCGACTAAAAGCGCTGCTTTTTTACGGGCGAAATCCATTTTCAAAAAAGCAGGTTACGGTTTAAGCATTAAGATTCTTAACGCTAGCCTTTGCGGAGTTCCACAATTAAGAAAAAGAGTGTTCGTTGTTGGCGAAAAAGGCGGGGAAGACGGCTTTTTAGAAACCGCTCTTGACAAACATTTAGCGACAAAGCCCATGACGCTACGTGCTTATTTTGGCAATAAGATAGACATTGAGCACTATTACCGTCACCCGCGCAGCTACGCACGTAGAGCAGTTTTTAGCATTGACGAGCCAAGTCCCACAATACGCGGGGTTAACCGGCCAGTACCTTCAGGCTACCCGGGGCATCCAGGCGACACATGTAATGTTAATTCACGTATACGCCCGCTAACCACAAAAGAACGTAGCAGCATCCAAACATTTCCGGAATCATTCGTTTTGACTGGATCAAAAACCGAAATAGAACAAATTATCGGCAACGCTGTGCCGGTTAAACTTGCGGAATATGTTGCCACACGATTAAGAGAATATTTGTTGTTAAAAGAAAAAACCATTCAAATGCTAGTTAAAGAAAAAACAAGCAAATATGCCGAACCTAAAGTGAAAAAACGTAATCGCAGTTCACGATTATTAAATAAAGCTAACGCACATATTTAATATGGTAGATTGTTTCACAAAAAAAGTCAGAACGCGTGTGATGACTGCCGTTAAATCACAAGGCAATATATCTACAGAAATTAAACTATTACGTATTTTTAAGTATTATAAGATTACTGGCTGGCGTAGACATCAAAATATTATTGGACACCCCGATTTTGTTTTTTTTAAACGCAAAATAGCCATTTTTACAGACGGCTGTTTTTGGCATGGACATTCTTGCAAGATTATTAGGCCTAAAAACAATGCAGAATACTGGAAAACTAAAATCCAACAAAACCGTAAAAGAGACAAACGTATAACACGCGAATTGAAAAACAAAGGTTGGGAAGTCATACGTATTTGGGAATGCAATATTAAACTCCATCCATTGCCCCGTCAATTGAAAATTCTATTAAAGCCTTGATGTTGTCATCGGGCTTTAATTGTTTTGTGTGTTATACGTGTTTAGGAAGATAAACCTCCGTTAAACAATTACATGATGTACCAGCACAAAGTCACAAACAACCATAACCGCACCCTGCCATGAACATCGACCAAACCAAACTCTCCCTCCGCAAAGCCACTGCCGCAGACATTGAGACCCTCATCGAGCACCGGATCATCTTTCTAAAAGAGGTCCACTGCGACCCATCCCCCGAATTGGAGGCTTCGGTAAGGCAGTCCTTGCGGCAATACCTGGCCGGAGCGTTTGGAAACGACACCTTCGTTTCCTGGATCGCCGAATACGAAAACAAGCCCGTCGGTTTCAGCGGAATTGTCTTCCGGGAACAGCCCGGCAACTTTGAACTGCCCGCCGGCCGGACCGGCTACATCCTGAACATGTTTACCATCAGGGAATTCCGCCAGAACGGGATCGGGTCGGCGCTTTTCCAAAAACTTCTGGAAGAGGCCAAACTGCGGGGCTTAGACAAGGTGGAACTGCACGCCACCAAGGACGGCGAACCGGTCTATCGTAAATTCAAGTTCACCGAACCCCACGACATAGCCCTGGAGATAATTTTAAAATGATATCTAACTTGCACAGGAACTGACTGTGGGTGCGGAACTCAACCCCGCTTCGTTTGTAAAATGCTTGCATGTCTCAGTGCATGCTTCGCTTCCCCTTCTCTTACTCCAAGATAGCCCTAATTTATCCAAGAGAAGGGGACAGAGGGGATGAGTTAGAGAAAAGATGTTTTAGGTAACTATTATACTGCTGCTCAATACGATAGACTCACACACAATATGACTTCTCTAATCCCAACATAAAATGTCAGACAACATCCTCATCCGCCCATACCAGCCCGACGACTCCATCCCGGAGATCACCGCCCTCCTGCACCGGGCCTACGCCAAGCCGGCCGGGCAGGGCGTCCGCTTTTGGGCCTCCCGCCAGGACGACTCTGTCACCGAGAAACGGCTTAAAGCTGGAACCTCCTTCCTGGCCTTAAAGGACAATGCCTACGTGGGCACCATCTCGGTCTACGGCCCAGAGAAGAATTCCAGCTCGGCTTACTACCAGCGGGACGATGTCTGGCATTTCGGACAGTTCGGGGTTGACCCAACCCTGCAGGGCACCGGCCTGGGCAAAAGGCTGTACCAGACGGTGGAGGACCATTGCAAAAAGAACAATGTCAAATTCCTGGCCCTGGACACCTGCGAGAACGCTGCGGACCTGATAGAGATGTACCAGCGCTGGGGCTTTAAGCAGGTGGACCGGGTAAAATGGGAGGTGGTGGACTTCCGCAGTATCATTATGGCCAAGGAATTAGTTTTTTAACCGGGGGATATTATAAGGAAACCACGAATACAGGAAGATATCCTTTTTACCGGGTTAAGAATTCATGGTTCGACACACTCACCACAAGTGGTTTCCTGGGTTCCTAATAAATAATCTTTTCTCACATAACATGCCAGCCACCGACCCCCGGCAGCACTCTGCCGAGCACATACTGACCGCGGTCTTTGGGCTTCTCTTCCACGGCAAACTGCTGGACACCAGGTTCAAGGGCACCAAGGTCCGGTGTGACTTTGCGGTCCAAAGCGATCTGTCCCTGGAAGAGATCATCCAGCAGACCGAGACCAAAGCTAACGAGATCATCGCTCAAAACTTGGCGGTCACCTACGAACAGATGACCGCCGCCGAGGCCGCCGCCTACTGCTCCCTGCACCGCCTGCCGGAAGGCGCTGAGAATGTAAGACTGGTGCGCATCGGCCCGGAGGTGGTAACCCCCTGCAGCGGCCCGCACGTGGGGAACACCTCGGAGATCGGCAAACTGCACATCCGCACCTGGAACCTGGTGGAACCCGGCCTGATCAGGCTGACCTTTGTGGTTGAGTAATGTACGGGCGGGCGCCCCAATCTTCTTGGAGAAAACGCAAATGAAAAAACGAATATTCACCGGCCTTCTTCTGGGCTTGGCGGCCGGGATCATTGACCTGTTCCCCATGCTGCTGCAAAAACTTAGCTGGGACGCCAACCTCTCGGCCCTCAGCCTGTGGCTGGTCTCCGGGGTGCTGACCGCTTCGGTGGACTGGAGGATCAACCCGGTCGCCAAGGGAATGGTGGTCTCTTTTATGGTATTGCTCCCCTCCGCCGTCCTGATCGGCGCCAAAGAGCCGTTGAGCCTGATTCCCATCGGAACCATGACGCTGATACTGGGCGGAGCGCTGGGACATTTTACTGAACGGCTAAACAAGCCCCAAAGGTAATGCATATTGCATACTTCAAAATGCAAATTGCCAAATTGTAAATTGTAAACAGAGGCAAGAAGATGTTCGACCGCCTGAATGACCAGCTGGTAAAAGCCCTGCTGGAGACCGTGCCCTACGAGCTGACCGTGATAGACCACAACGACGAGGTCATCGGCTGGAACCAGCACGAGACCCGGCTCTTCAAGCGCCCCATGGGCAGCATGGGCATGAACTTCCGCCAGTGCCACCCCCAGAGCAGCCTGGCCAAGGTGGAGGCCATCGTCAACGAGTTCAAGGAGAAGAAGCGGGACCGGGACCGGTTCTGGATCCAGCTTCCATTAGGGCCCGGCGGCCAGAAGCAGATGGTGCTGATCGAGTTCTTTGCCATGCGCGATGAGACCGGAAAGTACCTGGGCTGCCTGGAATGCACCCGGAACGTGGAGGACATCCGCCAGCTGCAGGGCGAACAGCGTCTGATGAGCTGAAAACTTTTGTTGCCGTTGTCCGAGGGGCCGGTGGTTTCGATACACTCCGCCGTCGGCTGAGTGTGCCAAAGGCATTATCGAAGCCAGGCGGAGCACTCAACCACCGGCTGTACCGAGGACCGGCGGAACAGAAAAGAAGCAACCATGTGCGGAAGATTCACATTGACGGCCAGGCTGGAGGAGATCGCCGAGCGCTTTGAAATTGACGGTGAGGATGTGCTCAGGCTCAAGGACGAGTATCTCCCCCGCTACAACATCGCGCCGGCCAACAGCGTGCTGGTGGTGCTGTTCGACGGGAAGCGCCGCCGCTTGAAGACCATGCACTGGGGCCTGCTCCCGCACTTCAAGACCGCCGGCAAAGCCGCTCCCCTGCTGTTCAACGCCCGGGCGGAGACTTTGAGTGAAAAGTTTACCTTCAGCAAACTGGTGGAAAAACAGCGCTGCCTGATAGTGGCCGACGGCTTTTACGAGTTCCTGCCGGTGGGCAAGACCAAGCGCCCGGTGCGCTATATACTAAAGGAGGGAAAACTATTCGCCTTTGCCGGGCTGTATGCCGTGAACAAGGATGATAAGGCAGCCTGCACCATAGTGACCACCGAAGCCAATGAACTGGTGAAGCAGGTTCACCCCCGGATGCCGGTGATACTGGAGAAGCCCGGTGAAAAGCAGTGGCTGGACCCGTCAATAGCAGAATATGAGAGCCTGGTGCCCTGCTTCACGCCGCTGGCAAAAGACAAGTTGACGGCTTACTTTGCCGATCCCAGGGTGAACAGCACCAAGAACGAAGGTCCGGAGCTGATAGACCATACCGGGGATATTGGGACATTATTTGACACTAACGGACATTGACCGTCATTTGCAGGCGTTTACAGGAAATAAGTGCCGCAACCCCTTGCTAAATCTGGTTATTTTGGTTATATATAGCTGTAGGCTGTAAGCTATAAGCTTCAAGCTACAATGGGTTTTTTATTTTTGATCTTTTATTTTTTTGGTTCCGTAATTAGTAATTAGTATTTAAGTCTGATGGCCCAGATCCCCGAACACATAATCGACGAGATCCGCCAGGCCAGCGATGTAGTGGACATCGTGGGCCAGTACCTGCCGTTGAAGAAGATGGGCAACACCTACAAGACCCTCTGCCCCTTCCATCAGGAAAAGACCCCCTCGTTCAACGTCAACCCCCAAAAGCAGATCTGGCACTGCTTCGGCTGCGGCAAGGGCGGCAATGTCTACACCTTTCTGATGGAGTACGATAAGGTCTCGTTCGTGGAGGCGGTGCGCACTTTGGCCCAGAAGGCCGGCATCAAGATCCCCGAGACCCGGGCCGACTTCAAGGATGGCCAGCACGACCTGCTTTACCAAGCCAACGAGCTGGCCGCCCGCTTCTTTTCCGACAACCTGGCCGACCCCAAAAACACTTCTGCCCGGGAGTACCTGGAGAAGCGGGGCATTACCAAGGAAACCCAGGAACTTTTCCGGCTGGGCTACGCCCCCAACGAGTGGGACGGCTTCATCAAGGCCGCCGGGCGCTCCGGCCTGTCCCTGCCCCTGCTGCAGGAATCCGGACTGATAGTGGCCCGGGAGACCGGCAGCGGCTTTTACGACCGCTTCCGCCACCGGATCATCTTCCCCTTCTTCTCCCTGGGCGGACGGGTGATAGGCTTCGGCGGGCGCAGCCTGGAACAGAGCCCCCAGGCCAAGTACCTCAACTCGCCCGAGACCCCCATCTACCACAAGGGACGGGGCTTTTACGGCTTCAGCCAGACCAAGTCGGCCGTCGGCGACGCCGGCTACGCCATCCTGGTGGAGGGCAACTTTGACCTGATAGTCCCCTTCCAGGCCGGGTTCAAAAACATCCTGGCCACCGCCGGAACCGCTTTGACCCCGGACCAGGCCCGGCTGCTTTCCCGTTACGCCCGGCGGGTGGTGGTATGCTACGACCCGGACAACCCCGGGCAGGCGGCCACCGAGCGGGCCATAGAGCCCCTGCTGGAGGCCGGCCTGGACGTCAAGGCCGCCCTGTTGCCTCCAAACATGGACCCCGACGCCTTCATCCGGGAGAAGGGCGCGGAGGAATTCCGGGCCTTGATCAAAAATGCCATCAGCTTCGTGGAATTCCTGGTGATGCGGGCCAGCCTGCAGAAGGATCTCTCCCAGATCTCGGAGAAGAGCAAATTAGTGAACGACCTGGCCGGGCTGATGGTCAAGGTGGAGGACGCCGTCTCCCGGTCGCAATACGCCAGGGAAACCGCCGATCTCTGCGGAGTGGACGAATCCCTGGTGCTGGACCTGATGCGCAAGAAGCAGGGCCTTTCTCCCAAGCAGGCGGCGGCGCCGGGCAAGGAACTGCCCCAGACCGACTGGGAGCACGAGATCTTTGTCCTGCTGCTGAAGCGCCCCCAGCTTCTGGCCGAAGTGCATGACACCCTGGCCGAAACCGGCATCGCCTCGCCCTGGCTGCAGGGAATGCTTGCCCGGCTGGAGACCCAGTACAGTCAGAGCGGCCGGATAGAAGGGGCCAAGCTGTTCGAGGACCTGGTGGACCAGGAAGAGCAGAACCGGCTGTCGGCCATCATCGCCCGCTCCCATCAGGGCGATGACACCATGGACGACGCGGACAAGGACCGCACCGTGCTTAGGGATTACCTGAAAAAACTGAAAGAGCTTAAGCTAAAGCCCCGGATGAAGGAACTGCAGGAGCAGATCAAGGTCTCGGAAAAGGCCGGGGACCAGCAGCAGGTCAGCCAGCTGCTGGCCCAGTACCAGGAACTGCGCCAAATTTATGCTGGCAAAAAACCCTGATTTTGTGCTATAATCGGAAGTTTACTTAGATTCCTACCACGGAAACACTGAACAGCTGAATCACTAAGATTATTATTTATGTTGTCTGTTCCGTGTTTTCCGGTTTCCGTGTTTTCGCTTACGCTGCCTGCATGCCTTCTTCAAGCGCCATCCGCTTACGCTTATATAGTTAGCCGCCGCGAGTGCCATAGCTTTAGCGGAGGCACTAGCTTCAGCGAAGGCACTCTGTGGTTGGCTGGGATAGTGATTAGTAACTTATTTTCGCGGATATATAACGGGCTTAAAAACCTGAAAGCCAAGGAGGGTCCATGGACGACAAGAACGTCAAGAAAAAGATCAAGCAGATCATCACCTACGGCAAAGCCTCGGGCTACATCACCTATGCCAAGCTCAACGAAATGCTGCCCGAAGAGGTGATCTCGGCCCAGGACCTGGAGAACTTCATCCTGATGCTGGCCCAAAGCGGGGTGGAGGTGGTGAACTCCGAGGAGGAATATAAGCAGATCAAGGAACTACGGGACAAGACCCGCTCCAAGGACGACGAGGTGGAGACCCCGGCCGGCATCCATTATGACGACCCGGTGCGGATGTACCTTCACGAGATCGGCAAGATCCCCCTGCTGGACCGGGAACGGGAGATCGAGATAGCCAAGAAGATCGAGGAATGCCAGTACGACATCCTTAACCTGGCCTTTACCGCACCCTTCAACATGAAGGATTTCATGCACCTGGCCAAGAAGTTCCAGAAGCATGAGCTGGCCATGGAGGAACTGGTCCAGACCGATATCGACGGCTGGATGCCCAACTACTCCTCCAACCGGGAGCGCCAGAAGATCATCCAACTTTTAAAGCGGATCCAGAAGGAATACACCCAGATAGAATACCTGCTGACCCTTAAGAACCAGGAAAAGGCCATGCCCAAGGTGGTCCAGCACCGCCAGAAGATAGCGGTCAGCCTGCTGGCCTTAAGGCTGAACCCCGATCTGCTGATCGGCATGGTCAAGAAGATCCACCAGGCCGACCACCAGATGAAGAAGCAAAAGCACATCCAGGACCGGGCCCTTCACCAGTCGGGTTTGAGCTACGAGGAGATGAAGTCCACCCTGTCGGCCTACAAGGCCGGGAAAAAACCCAAGCCCGAGATCAAGGCCAAGATGAAGGTCAACAAGGAAAAGCTGGCCGCCTTTAGGGAAGAATACGACCTGGCCGCCAAGGAAATGGACCGGATCGGCCATGAGTTTAAAATGGATCCCACCCTGGCCATGGAGCTTTCCCTGAACATCCGGCAGAAGCAGAAGGCCCGGGACGGGGCCAAGAAGGAGATGGTAGAATCCAACGTCCGGCTGGTGATCTCCACCGCCAAGCGCTACATCAACCGGGGGCTGGAGTTTTTGGACCTGATCCAGGAGGGCAATTCCGGCCTGATGCGGGCGGTGGAAAAGTTCGACTACCGCAAGGGCTACAAGTTCTCCACCTACGCCACCTGGTGGATCCGCCAGGCCATCACCCGGGCCATCGCCGACCAGGCCCGCACCATCCGGGTGCCGGTGCACATGATCGAGGCCATCAACAAGGTCTCCAAGGCCTCGCGCAAGCTGGTCCAGGACTACGGCCGCGAGCCCACCAGCGAGGAGATCGCCGAGCACATGGAGATGCCCTTCGAGAAGGTCCGGGCCATCATCAAGGTGGCCCAGGAGCCCATCAGCCTGGACAAGCCCATCGGCGACGACGAGGACGCGGTGTTCGGGGACTTCATCGAGGACGTCTCGGCCAAGAGCCCGGCCCGCACCGCCAACTTTTTGATGCTGCGGGACCAGATAGAGAAGGTCCTTTCCACCCTGACCAAGCGCGAGGAGCACATCGTCCGCCTGCGCTTCGGCCTGAACGACGGCTGCCCCCGCACTTTGGAGGAAGTGGGCACCATGTTCAACGTCACCCGGGAGCGGGTCCGGCAGATAGAGGTCAAGGCTTTGCGGAAACTGCGCCACCCGTCCAGGAGCAAAAGGCTGGAAGGGTTCTCCGACGTATTGTAGATCAAATATTAATGGGTCAATAAATAAATGACCTTTTTATTAGGAGTCCCTGAAATTACTTGTGGTGAGTGTGTCGAACCATGAATACTAAACGATCGGAACCCTGATTGATTCCTGCTTTCCTGCCTGCCTGCCGAAGCTGTAGCGAAGGATGGGCTTCCTCATAAAATAAATTCGTTTCCCTTAGAGTGCTATGCTTCAAATTAAGTGACCTGGTTAATAAAATTAAAAAACGGGCGCCGATGCGCCCGTTTTTGTTTTCTTGACAAATCACGGCTTTATGAAATATACTGATGACATTATGGCAAACAGCTTAAAACATACGGCTTCCTGGTCCGTTGTCTACCCCCGGGTCATCAAGGCGGTCCGCGGCTACGGACTGCTGGAGCCCGGCGACCGGATACTGGTTGCCATCTCCGGCGGCAGCGACAGCCTGGCGATGCTGGACATGCTGACCCGGATAAACGGAAAGATCGGCCGCAAGCTGGATCTTTCCTTCGTGGCAGGACATGTCCCCGGCAGTTACGGGGGAAAGGAGATCTTCCCCGCCGCCCTTTTGACGGAGATCGTTAAAGCATACGGCTTACGGCTTACAGCTTCAAGCTCGGTTTTAAAGGACGCCGTGTTCAAGGACTGCTTCAACTGCGCCATGGCCCGGCGCAAGGCCCTGTTCGACCTGGCCGAGCGGGAGAACTGCAACAAGATAGCTCTGGGGCACAACGCCGACGACCTGGTGGAGACCGCCCTGCTCAACATGTTCTACCAGGGGCGCTTTTCCAGCATGTCGGCCAAACAGACTGTGCTGAAAGAAAAGCTTACCCTGATCCGGCCGCTGGCCCTGGTCTGGAAAGAGGATATTGACCGCTATGCCGGGGAACGGTTCGGCAAACAACCAAAATTCAAATGCCCCGGTGCCAAGGACTCCAAGCGGGCTTTCATCAAGGCCCTGGTTAAAAAGCTGGAAAAACAGAACCCCAAGACCAAAGCCAATGTTTTGAAGGCCATAACAAATCCCAAGATAGATTATCTGCCAATAGTCAATGGGTCTAAGCCAGTAGAGACAGGCCTTAAAACATCGCCTTTTCAACGCAATTAATAATATTTTGGCGGTCGCTACCACAAAACCCAAAGTCACCTCGCAGTAGAGTGAACATGGTCAATCTGTAGTTGACCTGTCTGCTTGTCTTAGTAGTGCCTGCGTCATTTCGTCCATTTTGAAATCACGATTACTTTAATATTAATATGAGGATTACGGGGTACATGACAATATTTCGACTAACCGAAAAGACAGCTCTATTTTTTATGCTTATCCTTGCTGTCTTCTGGTCTGGATGCACGAAGAAGAATAGTGATGAAGAACAAATCCGCGTTGGGTACGAAACTGCGGATACTGCTCAAGAAAGGAAATTGCCGCATACCGCACATAGGTTCGATTTTCAGGGCTATGCTTTTGAAGTTTTACCTCCAGATGGATTTATGATGAAGGAAATGTGCTTTGATGATATGAAGCTAATTTCTTTATATCGCAAAGAAAATAGTTACAATAATTCAGCTGTTATCAACATATCGATCTATATTCCACCAAATTCTTCTGAAACGACCACATCTACCCTTGAGTCCATGCTCAAACCTTATCAAAAGCGTTGTGTGAACTATGTGCGGACAGAAAAACAGCCTTTTACAAACAATATGCTCACATTCGAAGGGGCATCTTTTACAGGGCTATTAGATACTTTTGCATTACGTGGTACAATCTATGTTACTAAAAAAGAATAGGGCAATTTTTATAATCGCTTCCAGTTACGGCCCCCAACAAGGCGAGCAGTTTAACGCTCAATACCTGGACATTGTAAAGAGTTTCAAAGTGGTGGATTGATATCCAAAACAGTATATATAAAATTGTGAAGTTATGATTAGCAACTTACTTCTTAAAAACTCGATCTCACCTTTCTTCACCTCGGCCTTCACAGTATCCCCGTCCTTGAACTCATAAGGCAATGACACGTTTTTCATTACAGTGAACGTCCCTTTCACCAAATTGCGAAACAACCTGTTTCGCAATTGCCGGACGTTGTTGCTCAGATAACACAAATTCCCTGGTGGCATAATATTGCGATCATCGCCAAATGTAAAAATATTGACGAGGCTCTCTATTATGTGCAGAATACCATGGCCCACGGATGGAGCCGGAGTATACTTATACACCAGATGGAAATCGGACTATACCGGCGAGAAGGCCATTCCGTTAATAATTTTGCACTGACGTTGCCCGCTCCACAATCCGAGCTGGCTAAACAGACCATAAAAGATCCGTATATTTTTGATTTTTTGAGCATGACCAAGGATTACAACGAGCGGGACCTAGAATCGGGACTGGTCCAGCATGTTACCCAGTTCCTGCTGGAGCTAGGTGCCGGTTTTGCTTATGTGGGAAGGCAAATACCGATCACCGTGGGAGAGAAAGAGTTTTCCCTGGATCTTCTTTTCTATCATACCCAGCTACACTGCTATGTAGTGGTAGAACTTAAGACCGGGGATTTTGAGCCCGAGCATGCCGGCAAACTCAATTTCTACCTCCGGGCGGTAGATGCTCACTTCAGCAAAGAGGGCGATCAACCTACCATTGGCATACTGCTCTGCAAAAAGAAGGACAAAATGGTTGCCGAATATGCCCTAAGCGGCATTCATAAACCAATCGGTGTGTCGGAATATCAGCTTACACAGTCTTTGCCCGACAATCTCAAGCCAAGCCTTCCGAGCATTGAAGAAATTGAGAGTGAATTGGAAGGGAATCTGTGATGAGTTCAACAGAATGGAATATCTGGAAAGTTGTTGGTCTATTTAATAAATTGGAGAAACAAAACTTCAAGGCCAATGTCTTAAAGGCCATACCAACCCTAAGATGGATTATTTGCCTATTGTGAGAAAGATATAGGAAATAAAAAGCCCGGTTTTTACCGGGCTTTTTATTTTTCAACATATCATTTTATTTTTATTATTTTTATTATTTGTTGCTCTACGTCTGTTTTCACTTTAACATAATAAACTCCACCCGGCAAGTTGAATCCATCATCATTTCTTCCGTCCCATTCAAATTCGCTCCGTGTCAAAGAAACCAGTCCTTTTTTAACTCTTCTACCAGTTAAATCGTAAACATCAAATGCTAATGTTTTCCCATTACTAGCGTTTACCGTTATAAGTATTTTATCTTTGAAGGGGTTAGGGTGCGTGTAAACCTCTGTCGCCTTTTTTGGGGGTGTTGCCGGTTGACCGCCAACACCTACTGGATAGCCTGCTTCGGCAAACATAATACTATAATAATAGTTACTGGTATCTTTTGTCCAAACATAAATATCGCCTGCAACGTTGGGGAAGTATCCAATTCCCATATTAAATGGCGAACCCCAATTATAAGAGAAATAGTAACATCTAATGTATAAAGAGCCGTATTCTTCCCAGGCCATATATGACCATGTTGTACCTACATTGGATATGACTGGATTTTCAGGTGCTTTTGTTCTACCAACAACGGTTCCCCCATTGCAACCGATTACCTGGATAGTATAACCATCACTTGAACTGTCTTTCCAGGTGACGGAAAACTCTTGATCCAGGGAAGATGGGTTTGATAGCGATGGATAACGGGAGTCGTAGGCACTATTGCTGATATTTACAATGTTTGACCAAGCCGTATCACTGTAAACTCTTTTAAATATTTCATAGTTGCCAGAGGTGTTGTCTTCCCAGCATACAAATATACTATTATTATAAACACCTATGGAAGGATAAAAGGATGTACCGGTATTGTTGGAAATATTAACAGGATTGCTCCAGCTTTCATTTTGATAACGCTGGTAATATATTTCCCAATTGCCAATCGTACTATCAGCATATACGAGATGAAGATCTCCAAACCGATCTGCGTCCAAAGACGGTAATACCGAATTACCCGTTGTTTGAGAAACATTCATAGGGGGACTCCATGTTGTGTCTTGGCGAAAAGAGTGATATATTTCCTTTTGCCCGTCTCTGGTGTCCCTCCATACTACATGGGGTATATTAGCCGTATCCAATGTTATTGCGGGACTAAAGGCATTGCCTGTAGTTTGACTAATATTTACTGGTGATGACCATTGTGGGGGATAAATATATTTCAATAGACCAGTGACACAATAGACTTGATTCCCGGAGGAGTAAACTACGTAGATACAACTTGTGCTTATAGCGATTTTATGTCCGTTTCCATAAGCCGTGGCATATGGTGTTGTGGAGGTACCGATCTGTTGAAGCCCCAAAAGTTTATTGTAACTGCAAGGCGTCATAAGACAAGCAACCATCATGGATAAGCAAGCGTAAGCAAAACGTAATCGCTTCATGTTACTCCTCCATTACTTATTTATTGTGCTTGATGATATAATAGCCTTAAGATGTCCAAAAGTCAATGTAAAAATGAGGGAGACTATTTTTATAGCTCCCTCATTCCCGTTAAAACCGTTTTAAAAACGATCTCGTCTTTCTTAACCTCCGCCTTCACCGTATCCCCGTCCTTGAACTCTCCCTCCAAAATCCTCATGGACAGGGGGTCCTGCAGCAACCTCTGTATGGCCCTCTTCAGCGGCCGGGCGCCGAAGGCCGGGTCAAAACCCTCATTGGCCAGCAGTTCCTTGGCCTTCTCGGTCACTTCCAGCTTTATCTTCCGGTCTGCCAGTCTTTTATACAGGTGCTTCAGCTGGATGTCCACGATGGCCGTGATCTGCGCCTTGTCCAGCCGGTGGAAGATGATGGTCTCGTCCACCCGGTTCAAAAACTCCGGCCTAAAATGCTGGCGCATGGCCTCCATCACTTTGTCCCTCATCTTACCCTCGTCGTCCCCCATCTCGCTGATCCACTGGGAGCCGATGTTGGAGGTCATGATGATCACCGTGTTCTTGAAGTCCACCGTCCGGCCCTGGCCGTCGGTCAGCCGGCCGTCGTCCAGCACCTGCAGCAGGACGTTGAACACGTCGTGGTGGGCCTTCTCGATCTCGTCGAACAGTATCACGCAGTAGGGCCGGCGCCGCACCGCCTCGGTCAGCTGGCCGCCCTCGTCGTAGCCCACATAGCCCGGAGGCGCGCCCAGCAACCGGGACACCGTGTGCTTCTCCATGTATTCCGACATGTCTATCCGCACCATGGCCCGCTCGTCGTCGAACAGGAACTCGGCCAGGGCCCGGGCCAGCTCGGTCTTGCCCACACCGGTGGGCCCCAGAAAGATGAAGGAGCCTATCGGCTTGTTGGGGTCGGACAGCCCGGCCCGGGACCGCCTGACCGCGTTACCGATGGACTTCAGCGCCTCGTCCTGCCCGATCACCCGCTCCCGCAGGCGTTCCTCGATCTTGATAAGCTTGGAGGTCTCGCCCTCCAGCATCCTGGTGACCGGGATCCCGGTCCACTTGGCCACCACCTCGGCGATGTCCTCGTCGTCCACTTCCTCCTTCAGGAATTTCTGGGACTTCTGGATCTCTGCCAAATGCTTGTTCTCGTGCTCCAGGTCCTTTTGCAGGGCCACCAAAGTGCCGTAGCGGAACTCGGCCACCTTGTTGTAGTCGCCCTTCTTCTCGGCCTGCTGTTCCTCTATCTTGGCGTTCTCCACCCGCTGTTTGATGTCGGAGATCTTCTTGATGATGGCCTTCTCGTTCTGCCAGTGGGCCTTCATGGTGGAGGACTTCTCCTTAAGCTCGGCCAGCTCGGAATCAATTTTGGCCAGACGTTCCCTGGAGGCCGCGTCGTGGTCCTTCTTTAAGGCCGTGCGCTCGATCTCCATCTGCATGATCCGCCGCTCCACTTCGTCGATCTCGGTGGGCAGGCTGTCGATCTCTATCCGCAGGCGGGAGGAGGCCTCGTCGATCAGGTCCACCGCCTTGTCCGGCAGAAAGCGGTCGGAGATGTAGCGCTGGGAAAGCACCGCCGCCGCCACCAGGGCCGAGTCCTTGATCCGCACCTTGTGGTGCAGTTCGTAGCGCTCCTTCAAGCCGCGTAAGATGGCTATGGTGTCCTCCACCGACGGCTCCTGCACCAGCACCGGCGCCAGCCGGCGCTCCAGGGCCGGGTCCTTTTCGATGTTCTTGCGGTACTCGTCCAGTGTGGTGGCGCCGACCATCCTCAGCTCGCCCCGGGCCAGGGCGGGCTTCAGCATGTTGCTGGCGTCCATGGCCCCCTCGGCCTTGCCGGCGCCAACCAAGGTATGCAGCTCGTCGATAAACAGTATCACCGAGCCGGCCGCGGCCTCTATCTCCTTGAGCACGGCTTTAAGACGTTCCTCGAACTCGCCCCGGAACTTGGCCCCGGCGATCAGGGCGCCAAGGTCCAGCGATACCACCTTTTTGTTCTTCAGCGTCTCGGGCACGTCGCCGGAATTTATCCGCTGGGCCAGGCCCTCGGCGATGGCGGTCTTGCCCACCCCCGGCTCGCCGATCAGTACCGGATTGTTCTTGGTGCGGCGGGACAAGACCTGGATCACCCGGCGGATCTCGTCGTCCCGGCCGATCACCGGGTCCAGCTTGCCCTGGCGGGCCAGCTCGGTCAGGTCGCGGCTGTATTTGGCCAGGGCCTGGTACTTGCCCTCGGGATCCTGGTCGGTCACCCGCTGGCTGCCACGGACATCCACCAATGCCTTCAGGATGTGATCGCGGTTGATCCCGGAGTTTTTCAGGATCTGCGCGGCTTTCCCGTGTTCCTCAGCCAGGGCCAGCAGCAGGTGCTCGCCGGAGACGTACTCATCCTTCATTTTTTCCGCTTCGGCCTGGGCCTTTTGCAGCAGCTTGTTCAGGGCGTTGGAAAGATAAGGCTGGGAGGCTCCGCCGTAAACCTTGGGAAGGTTCTGGATCTCGGCCTCCACCCTGTCTTTTAACAGGGCCGGATTGGCCCCCATCTTTTGCAGCAGGGGAATGACCACGCCATCGGGCTGGTCCAGCAGGGCGGCCAGCAGGTGCTCCGGCGCTATCTCCTGCTGATTGGCCTGTCCGGCCAGCTGGGACGCGGCCTCTATGGCTTCCTGGGATTTGACGGTGAATTTGTCCAAACGCATATTTTTGCCTTCTGTATTGTATTCAAGACAGAGGGCGATTCCTAAAAGAACCGCCCATAAAGCAATATAACCACAGATGCCTGTTTTGTCAAGGTGCCGGTTCGTTTCTTTGGACAGCGGACCTGAGTTTAAATGTTTGCCCGGACCCGGTGACCTCTGTCCCCAGCTTCCGGCATAATTGCCGCAGGCGGGTCTGGATCTCCCGGGCCTTCTTCCTCCCGGCCGGGACCGGCCGGTTGCCCACGATCTCCAGGGGAACCATCGAGACCGCTGTGATGGAATCTCCCTTAAGCTCCGCAAACAGCAGGGCGCTTTCCCGGCAGATCTGTTCCCTTTGGTCAAAGATGAAATTCCCCAGGCTGTAGGCGATCAGTCCGCCCCGGTAAAATTCCACTCCCTGCAAAACATGGGGATGATGTCCGTGCACCAGCCTGGCCCCGCAGTCTATGGCCAGCCGGCCCAGTTTTTTCTGGGTCCGGACCGGTTGATCCTTGTACTCAAAGCCCCAGTGGAATGAGGCGACGATGATGTCACAGGAATCGCGGATGGCCGCAATGGAACGGGCCACGCAGGCCGAGTCGGCCGGAGCTATCAGACCAGCACCATAATCCCTGGCAATGTCCAAAAGATAAGGTTCGCAAAAGGCCACCAGCCCTATCTTTTTATTTTTGACCCAAAGATATGACGGCCGGGCCAGGATCACGGTATCTCCGGATGGATCAACAATTGTTTGAGCCAGCCCGCCGTAGGCGATGCCCGCTGTGTCCAGCACCCCGGTGCAATTAAAAAGGCCCTGGCTGCCGCAGTCCAGGGCGTGGTTGTTGGCCAGGGACACCATGTCGACCCCGGCCTTCTTTAATTCTAAAGCGGCAGTGATGGTGTCGCCCTTGAAATGCCAGGGGCTGGTGCTTTGGAATTCGGCTGAGGTCAGCGGCGATTCCAGGTTGCCGATGGTGATGTCGGCTACGGCCGTCAGCGAACAGGCCCCGGCAAAAGGGTAACCAGGGCCGTACCTGTCGGACATCCTCTTAACCCCCCGGCCCAGCATGATGTCCCCGGCCAGACAAAACCGGATGACGGGATCGCTCTGCGCCCGGACCGGAGTTGTGATCAACGTCCCCGCCAGCATCGCGCCGAAAATAACTATGGCCAGTATTTTTCTCATTCTTGCGGAAGATCTTATTGGCCGAGCCGGGATACCGGAACAAAGTCAAATTCCTTTTTCGTTTTTTCCCCCGCCGTTTCCTTAAGGGCCTTGATGAAGGCCGGGCTGGCCGGGGCCAGGACAATGTACCGGCCCTTTTCCCGGCAGGCGCTCAGCGCCTTGTTCAATTGCCCAACGGCGGAAGAACGGGGATCCTTGGCTTCTATGACCATATCCGGCTTCAGGTAGCGGCATTCCAGCTGGCCGGCCAGTTCAAAAGCCAGGGAGCGGGTGGAGGGCTGTGGTTCCAGGAAGATCAGGCCCTTTTGGAGGCAGTATTTAAGAACAATGTTGCAGACCCGGGAATCCTCCAGCGCCCGGGATCCGGCCACGGCGTAAAACCCGGCGGCCTTGGGGTAAAGTTTTAAAGCCTGGTCCATCTTGGCCTTGATTTTCAGTTCCGAGTCATCCACCAGGATCGTGCCGGGGCCGGGGTCCTGGCGGGGGTATCCCTTGGGCTCCAGCGGCAGGGCCGCCAAAACAGTTTTGTTGATGTTTTTGGCCGATGCCTTGATTATCAAGGTTGCCGCCTGGGGGCAGTTCAGGAATTCCTGGGCGGTCTTGGGATCCTGGGGCGGCCAGTTGTAGATCACGATCACCATCTGCGGCTTGGCAGCGGCCGGAACGGCCTCGGCCCTTTTCCTTTTAACCAGGATATTTACCGCCAGGGTCTCCTGGAAGGCATATCTCAGCTTAAGGGTCTGTTTTTTGCTGTCCTCTTCGACCGCCACGGTCTTTAGCCCGCAGGATCCTGCCATCCGGCTCAGGCGCAGATTCAGCAGGATATAGGAAACATCCTTGCCGGCCGCTATCTGATAGAATGTCCCGGAATCGCTGGAAGCGGATATCTGTCTGATGTTCAGGCTGTCATCCTTCAATCCGGACAAGGCCTGGTCAAAGGCCTTAAGCCCTCCGGCCTCCCGGGCAAAGGAGACGGGGCCGGGCCGCGGGAGCTTCAACCCGCCACTCCACAGATATTTTATGACCAGGGCGGCGGCCACAATGGCCGCCAGGGCCAGGATCATGCCCCTGAAGTTGTTGTTTTTCTTTTTTGCCATCAGCTTATCGTGCCGGTATATTTGTTGAGATCATAGCCTGATTCTTCGGCGGCCTGGGCATGCTTCCTGACAAACTTGAATCTCCGCAGCATCCTCCTGGCCGCCATTATTCCCGGACCTTCCTCCAGCAGGGAGACCACCGTCTGCCAGTACAGCAGGGTAAGGAACCTTTCCCGGTTGAACCACAATATCCCCTGGTGCCAGTTGCATCCCAATATTTCCTGGGTCCGGGGCTGGTTCAAGAATTCTTTAAATTTGCGGTCGTCCTCCAGTATCCTGTCCATAGACGCTTCCGGGAAGACCAGGTTCTCCCACAACCAGCGCATTTGTGAGGCTGTTTCCCGGGCCACGCCCCCGGCCTGCAATGCCTCTGTTGCCCTTTCCCCGAACAGCCCTATGGAGGAAGCATCACCCAGCCCCTGCTGGAGGACCTTTTCCAGCAGGAAGGCGTATAAGAACTTGTATCCGGAATCGTCCCGCAGGGTAAACGAAAGTTCTGTTTCGGAAACAGCCTTTAAATATTTTTGTCCCAGGTGCGAGGCTCTGATGCTTTTGAGCTCCGGCCCGGCGGCCAGCCTGTAAACTAATCTGAACTGGTGCTCCGTCTGCCTGATGACATCGTCATCAGCAGATAGCGGACCATTTATCTTTTCGGCTTCTATGAAATATCTTTTCAGGGATGAGTTTTGCTGTGATATCAGGGCTGCCTGCTTTTCCGGAGAAGCCAGATATTCCCGGCCGAAGTCCGCCGCCGCCAGGGGAAGGAAAAGCCCTGATACTTCTTTAAGCACCCCGGCCAGCTTCAGCTCCCACAAGGCCCGGCCCATGTCCGGCACGCCCCGGCCCGACAGATGCCGGCACAAATTCCCGTATCCTTCCCCCTCTACCTTACGGAAGGAGGAAAGCAGATTATACTGGTAACCATTCAGGCTGAAATACAATCCTTTCTCGGCCAGCTCACCGGCCGACTTGATGTATTCCATGCCCAGAACCTCGTCCCTGAAGATGTACCAGCCGCCGGGCGCCAGCCGCAGGCGCTGGGCCAGTGTGCTTTTCCCGGCCTGCCTGTCGTTCTCATCCCGGCGCTGGCTGACCGTTTCCCGTATCCATCCCGCCGCAGACTGTAACCGGTTGTTGTAAATGAACAGGGCCTGTTCCTGCCCCTGCCCGTTGGAGTAGGCGAAAATATCCGGATGGATGTGGCCCTGTTCCGAGACCGCGTCGTAAAAGGCGAACTGGTCCACCCCGCTGAACAGATAGCGCTTTTTAAGCAGGGGAAAGATCTCCCGCTGGTGCCGTTCCATCAGGCCGGGATCCTCGGTCTCGTTCCGGTAGGACCGGCCGTACTCCATCCCGTACTTTTCGCCAAAGCCCTCCAATTGTCCGTGGCCGAACAGCGGCAGGCCGGGCAGGGTGGCCATCATGGCGCAGACCCCGAAATACTTGTCCCCCCTGCCGAAGTGGGCGGCGGCCGGCTCCTCGTCGGGGTTGCTGAGGAAGTTGACAAAGCGTTTCAGGATCTCGGGGTTGAACTCCAGCACGTTCCGGATCACCGTCCGGTAGTTGGAATTTTCCTCCTTCTTCAGCATGTTCATGAAGGCGCTGTTGTAGACCCGGTGCATCCCCAGGGTCCTCACGAAGAATCCCTCCATCAGCCAGAAGGCCTCGGCCAGCAGCAGGGTCTGGGGGGCCTCGGCGGCGATGCGGTCCACCACGGTCCGCCAGAACTCGGCCGGGAAGGCCCGCTCGAAATCCTGGCGGGACAGGCCCTGGCCGGCCCGGGAGGGAATGTCTCCGCCCGAACCCGGCTCCGGGAACCACAGCCGCTGGTAATGGTTCTTGGCCAGGGTCATGGCCGCGTCAAAGCGGATGATGGGGAATAGCGGGCCACGTGCAGGATCTTCTCGATCACCGCCTCCCGCACCGCCGGCAGCAGGAAGTTCAGCTGCGCGGTGTCGTTCCAGGGCATGTGGGTGCCGTCGTTGCCGTGATAGATGTAGCGGGTCTCACCCGTCGCGAAGTCCACGCGCTTGAAGACCACCGCTGCATCCGGGCGGTTCCAGTAGTGGTCCTCGAGAAAGACGCCCGAGCCCGGGATCCTCCGAAAGGTTCGGGACCGTTGAAGGTGTAGACGGGAAACGGCGGCCAGGGAGGGCCAGGAGGAACCGCTCGGGATGCTCCACCATCCAGCGGGAGTCGATGCCGGTGTGGTTGGGCACCATGTCGCTTGCCAGCCGGATGCCGCGCCGCCATGCCCGCTCCTTCAGGTTCTCCAGGGCCGCTCGCCGCCCAGCTCGCCGGCAATGACGTAGTCGAACAGGGAGTAGGCGGAGGCCTCCGCCTCGGGGTTGCCCATCCTGCGCTTGATCTCGCGCGAGGCAGGGCTTCGCTCCCAGACGCCGATCAGCCACAGCGCGGTGAAACCCGCGCGGGCCAGGCGGTCCAGCTCCTCGTCCGGGACCTGGTCCAGCGGCGGATCTCGCGGCCGTACGCACGGGAAAGCTGGTCCAGCCAGACCAGGGCATTCTTGGCCATCATGACCGCGGGGGCATCCAGTCCAGGTCCGGGGAAAAGGCTTTCGGCTCGTACTGCAAGGCTTTGGCGCCTGCCCGGCTCCGCTGAAATCCAGCACCTGAGACGGTCCCGGACCGCCGCCCCTCATCCGCTCCTATTCCCGGATGATGTCCAGCGCCAGCAGCAGTTTTTGGAACAGCCGTTCCAACACACCGGCCAGCAGGATCTCCAGCCAATGGCGTTTGATGTAGTTCAGCTGGTCCGTCAACGAATGGGGATGGGCCCTGGCTGGGGCCAGCAGCAGTTCCACCAGGTTCTGGTTGAAGGGGCCGAGCCCGGGCTGTCCCGAGAAAAAGGTCTTCAATGATTCCGTTAACTCCGGGTACCGGCTGTTCTGCCGCAACGGCAGGTCGCCGAACAATTCACCGAACGGCTCCAGGGCCGGGTTCTGGTTGGCGGTCCACAGCAGCAACATTTCCTCCAGGGAGATCTCCTGGTGGGGCACCTTGG
>CAWAAX010000019.1:0-16163 GCA_963780225.1 uncultured bacterium
GACAAGACCGTGGTGCGGGAATTCGCCACCATCACCCTTTCCACCATCGAGGGCCAGGTGACCAGGATCGGCGGCAACTGCCTGCTGATGGCCTATTCCCACGTGGCCCACGAATGCACGGTTGGCGACAGCGTGATCCTGGCCAACTCGGCCACTTTGGCCGGGCACACCATAATAGAGGATTTTGCCATCATCGGCGGGCTTACCCCGGTCCACCAGTTCTCCCGGGTGGGCTGCCACACCATCGTGGGCGGGGCCTCGGCGGTACAAAAGGACGTCCTGCCCTATTCCAAGGCCTTTGGTAATCCCTTGAAGATGTTCGGACTGAACACCCTGGGGCTGTCCCGGCGGGGCTTTACCCAGGAACAGCGGGACCTGATGGAAAAAGCCTACCGCATCATCTTCCGGTCCAACCTGAACACCACCCAGGCCCTGACCCGGATCAAGGAAGAAATGGAGATGACCCCGGAGATAAAGCACATGGTGGAGTTCATAGAAGCCTCGGAACGGGGGATCACCAAATAAAGGCAAAAATATGAAAACGAAGGCAGAATAACCCTCTTTGTTTCAGTGTCACTTTGACAAGCTCAGTGCTACGCTCTGTGGCCGGAAGGATAACATGAAGACAAAATTAGACATCGCCCGCAACTGGCTGCCCCGCTACACCGGAATGGAGATCGACCAGTTCGGCGATTACATCCTGCTGACCAACTTCGACGACTACCTGGAAAGGTTCGCCGAGCGCTTCAACTGCGAGATCAAGGGACATGGCCGGCCCATGCAGGCTGCCACCAACAACCAGGGCCTGTCCATAGTCAACATCCGGATGGGCAGCCCCAACATCGCCACCATCATGGACCTGCTGGTGGCCCGGCACCCCAAGGGGGTGCTGTTCCTGGGAAAATGCGGGGGGCTTAAAAAGACCTCCGAACTGGGGCATTTCATCCTGCCCATCGGGGCCATCCGGGGCGAGGGCACCGGCAACGACTACCTGCCGCCCGAGGTCCCGGCCCTGCCCTCCTTTAAACTGCACAAGTTCGTCTCGGATAAATTAAAAAAACGCTGTCTGGAATACCGCACCGGGGTGATCTACACCACCAACCGCCGGGTCTGGGAATGGGACGAACCCTACAAGAAATACCTGAAAAAACTGACGGCCATCGCCATAGACATGGAGACCGCCACCCTGTTCATAGTGGGCCACGCCAACCAGATCGCCCGGGGCGCCCTGCTGCTGGTCTCCGACGTGCCGATGGTTCCCCACGGCATCAAGACCGACCGGAGCGACCGGGAGGTCACCAAGAAGTTCAGCAAACTGCACCTGGACATCGGCATCGAGAGCATGACCGAGATCGGCAAGATGGGCGAGAAGATCAAGCACTTCCAGTACTGAACTGAATACTGGTTAGCGGCTACTGGATACTATCGTGTGTAGTCAGTAATCAGTATCCACTATAGAGGTGAGTGATGATGAAAAGATTGATGATCGTTTTCGGATTGCTGGCTCTCTGTGGAATAGCCCAAGCCTCCCAGGTCCTGGTCGCCCGGGTGGAGAGAGCCGTCAGCCCGGCCTCGGCCCGGTTCATGGTCCAAGCCGTTGAGCGGGCGCAAAAGGAACAGGTTGAGTGCCTGATAATTGAGATGGACACGCCCGGCGGGCTGGACCAGTCCATGCGCCAGGTGATCAAGGCCATCATGGCCTCCAGGGTCCCGGTGATAGTGTTTGTGGCGCCCCAGGGATCGCGGGCGGCCTCGGCCGGGGCCTTCATCACAATGTCGGCCCACGTAGCGGCCATGGCGCCAGGCACCAGCATCGGGGCGGCCCACCCGGTGTCCATAGGGCAAAGCGGACAGATGGACAGCACCATGTCCGGCAAGGTAACAAACGACGCCGCGGCCTACATCCGTTCCATAGCGGAAAAGCGGGGCCGCAATATCGCCTGGGCCGACTCGGCCGTCCGGCACAGCGTCTCTCTTTCCGAGACCGAGGCCCTCAAGCGCGGAGTGATAGACCTGGTGGCCCCCAACACCTCCGCCCTGCTGGATTCTTTGGACGGCCGGAAGATAGTCATGGACCGGGACACTTTGACGTTATACACCAAGACTGCCAGGGTGGTTACGGTGGAGATGAACTGGCGGGACCGTCTGCTGGCTGTGATCTCCGATCCCAACCTCGCCTACATCTTCTTCATGCTGGGACTGCTGGGGTTGTACTTTGAGTTCTCCAATCCCGGGGCCATACTGCCCGGCGTGGTAGGCGCCATCTCGCTGATCCTGGCCTTCTTCGCCTTCCAGACCCTTTCGGTGAATTATGCCGGAATGCTTTTGATACTGCTGTCCATAGTCCTTTTCATCATAGATGTCAAGGCCGCCACCCACGGCGTCCTGACCACAGGAGGTATTGTAGCCATGTTCATGGGATCTATTATGCTGTTCAATTCGCCGGACCCGGCCATGCGGGCCTCGCTCCAGGTGATCATCCCAGTGGTGCTGGTGACCGCAGCCTTTTTCATCATCGGGGTCTGGCTGTCCATCAAAACATTGAGGACCAAACCCTTCTCCGGCGACAAGGGCCTGCTGGGCCAGGAGGGCGATGCCCGGACCCTGGTGAACAAGGACGGCGGCCGGGTGTTTGTGGCCGGTACCCACTGGAGCGCCTGGTCGGAGATCGAGATACCGGAGGGCACTAAGATTAAGGTAGTGGAAGTGAAAGGCATGACGCTGAAAGTAACCAATAGCTTATAGCTTATCTAATCAACCCAACATAAGGAGGAACCAGCCATGAAACTTTTTTACAAGCAGGCGGTAAAATGCTAAAAAGACCCCTTATTCTTTTTTTAATGATGAGCCATGCAATTTTTCAGGCCATAACCATCACCGGCATCAATGCTCAACCCATTTATTTATGCAAAGCGGAGAAGCCCATGCCAAGCACTAAATCAAATCCGTCCCAAAAAGATGGCGCTGTCAGAACAAACGAAGCTTCATGGTCCTATTTAGGCCAAACCCCTCCCGGAAACGCTGCGGTGATTTTTGGAAAAGGGGTCGTCTCCAAAGGCAACACCCACAGCAGGCTCACAATATCGCCCGACGGCCAAGAGATGTTTTGGACGGTCATCCCGGACATGTCCCAGCCGGGGTCCAGCATTCTAATGCACACGTCCTTCGAAAACGGAAAATGGACGGAACCCCGGGTCCCTCCGTTTGCTGCCGGAGGAATATCCGGCGGTCCGCAGTATTCCCCGGACGGGAAGAAGCTGTTTTTCAATTATTCCGAAAACAGCCCGTCGGGAAGAAAGACATTGTACGTTGAAAAAACCTGTTCCGGGTGGAGCGAACCGAAAAACGACGGCGTCCTGCTTAAATCAAGCTCTTCGTTCACCAAATCAGGTCTGGTTTATTTTTTAGCGACCCTTAACGGCAAGGTCTGGAACATGGGCATTTACTGCGCGCGTTACACCGAAGAGGGATACGGCGATATCCAGCCTTTGGACTCGGTCATCAATTCTCCTTATATTGACTACACGCCGTATATTTCGCCGGAGGACGACTACCTGTTGTTCTCTTCCAGCCGTCCCTCAACAAAAGAGGATATGTCTCTTTGCATCAGCTTTAAGAACGAGAACGGGACCTGGGCCTCACCCCAAAAAATGGATAAAATAATTGGTTTTTTGGAAGGAGCCAGGTTTCCTTCCATTTCCCCGGACGGCAAATACATCTTTTTTTGCGGAGACGACGGGAATATCTATTGGGTGAGCCGCGACATCGTCGCTCAGTTCAAACCCTGATAAACTCAGGGGCCACAACCCACTGGAATGCCTGGT
The DNA here is from genome assembly GCA_963780225.1 of uncultured bacterium. Classification (GTDB taxonomy): domain Bacteria; phylum Edwardsbacteria; class AC1; order AC1; family EtOH8; genus UBA5202. The sequence continues at coordinate 3,825 of CAWAAX010000019.1, forward strand.
CGGATGCTGAGATCGCCGAAGGCACAAAGATCAAGGTAATGGAAGTGAAAGGCATGACGCTGAAAGTAACCAATAGCTTATAGCTTACAGCTTACAGCATATAGCTTATCTAATCAACCCAACATAAGGAGGAACCAGCCATGACCGGTACCATAGTTCTGATCATCTTTATCCTGTTCATTGTGCTCAACACCTTCAAGATCCTACGGGAATACGAGCGGGGCGTGGTCTTTAGGCTGGGGCGCTACGTGGGCACCCGGGGCCCGGGGCTGATCATCCTGATCCCCCTGTTCGAGAAGATGGTCAAGGTAACCCTGCGCACCATCGCCCTGGACGTGCCGGTCCAGGAAGTGATCACCAAGGACAACGTCTCGGTGAAGGTCAACGCCGTGATGTACTTCCAGGTGTTCCAGCCGGACAAAGCCATCATCGCGGTGGAGGACTACATGTACGCCACCAGCCAGATGGGCCAGACCACCCTCCGTTCCATCCTGGGCGAGCACGAGCTGGACGAACTGCTCTCCAACCGGGAGAAGATCAACCAGACCCTGCAGAAGGTGATTGACGAGCGCACCGATCCCTGGGGCATCAAGGTCAGCGCGGTGGAGGTCAAGGACATTGACCTGCCCGAGGGCATGCGCCGGGCCATGGCCAAGCAGGCCGAGGCCGAGCGTGAGCGCCGGGCCAAGGTGATTCACGCCGACGGCGAGTTCCAGGCCTCATCCAAGCTCCGTGATGCCGCCTCGATCATGGCGCAGGAACCTGTGACCGTGCAGCTGCGCTATCTGCAGACCCTGACCGAGATCGCGGTGGAGAAGAATTCCACCATAGTCTTCCCGCTGCCAATAGAGTTCATGAAGCTGTTCACCCAGATATTGGATAAGAACGAGAAGAAGGCGTAAACGGAAAACAGAAGCGGCGGCCAGCAGTGGCCGCCGCTTTATGCATCGCGCTAAAGTAAGGACACGGCATGCCGTGTCCCAACAATAAACCGCAGCATATCGCATGACCTTCTCCTCCCAAATAATCTCCATCATCAAACGCATCCCGCGCGGCAAAGTAGCCTCCTACGGCCAGATCGCGGCCCTGGCCGGCAACCCCAGAGGCGCCCGGGCGGTATAATAGCTTTCAAAGCAATTGTTGCCTAACAATACATGCAATTTAGTATTTTGTTAGGCATTTTTCTCTTGACAATCGTTGCCTAACATTATATAATCAAAACAACTGATTGTTAGGCATATTATATGGCTTTTCACATTGTAAAAAGTATTCTAGCGGAAGAACTTGGGCGCTTACAGGCCTTGGAGAAAAAATACCGGGATCATATCTCTCAATGTCCCAAGGGCAGTATTTCCTTTAAGCGGCGCTCCAGCGGCATTTACGCATACCTGGCTTTCCGGCAAGGAAACCGTGTGGTTTTTAAGTATGTCGGCCCGGAAAAGTCGGACCAAGTTTTAAAACTTAAGGAAAATGTGCGTTTGCGTCAGGCTCACCAAAAAAAGCTTCAAAGCATTGTCAAGGATATTATAAAACTTGAAAAGCTCGTCAAACGAAAATAACTACCGGGTTTTCGATGCTGTCATCAAACGGCTTCATGATGAAGGCGTCCTGAATGAAATGGTTTTAATCGGCGGGTGGTGCCTGTATCTTTACCGGATACTTTACAAAAACCCGCCTGAGATAATTGCCCTGCGCACCAGCGATATTGATCTGCTTGTTCCCCGGAAAATACGGGTGGCAAAAAAATGTGATCTTACATCCGTACTGAAAGAAATGGGATTCGAACTCCTCTATGACCCGGAGGGGCATATTAAGTTTACCCGGGAAGATTTTGATGTTGAATTTTTGACTCCGGAAATCGGCTCCGGGAGCGCAAAACCTTATGAATTTAAACAGTTGAACCTGAATGCCCAGCAATTACGTTATTTGACGATTTTGCAGGACAATGTCATAACAATTAACTATCGGGGCATTCTTGTAATAATACCGGCCATTCCATCCTTTATCATCCACAAAATGCTGGTGGTAAACAAACGAAAACCGGATAAACGCACCAAGGATATTGAAACGATCCAGGCGCTGACGGATTTTATCCTAACAAAACCCGAATTATTGAACGGTTTCATTTCTGCTTTTAATGGGTTGATTAAAGGCTGGAAAAAGACATGCCTTGACAATTCTAAAAAATATTTGCCTGAAATACATAAATTGCTGATCAAAATGTAATTTAATAGATCATGACCTTCTCCTCCCAAATAATCTCCCTCATCAAGCGCATTCCGCGCGGCAAAGTAGCCTCCTACGGGCAGATCGCGGCCCTGGCCGGCAATCCCCGGGGCGCCCGGGCGGTCATCTGGCTGCTGCATTCCAGCTCTGGCAAGGAAAAGCTTCCCTGGCACCGGGTGATCAACAGCCGGGGAACTATCTCATTACAGCCCGGCCAGGGTTACGAGGAACAGCGGGCCCTGCTGGAAAGCGAAGGGGTGGAGTTCGGCCTGCAGGGGAAAATTGACCTGAAAAGATTTCAGTGGCCGGGGCCGGTTCCTAAACAACTCCGGAAAGCTTAGCAGACATTCGATCTTCTATGAAAGACTAATTCACATCAACCCCAACCAAAACCAATCAGGAGAAAACATGAAAATACTATTGCCCGTTCTGTTTTGCGTTATGCTGCTGATTGTGTCCTGCAGCATGGTCAAGGCCCCGGCCCAGCTGGCCATCAAAACCGCCGAGGAGGCCATGAACACCGTCCGGAACGAGGCCGCCAACTTCGTGCCCGAACAGCTGGCGGAGATGGAAGCCACCCTGGCCGAAGCCAAGCAGTCTTTTGAAACCGGCAACTACAAGGCCGCCCTGGCCAGCGCCAAGGACATCCCGGCCAAGATCAAGGACCTGGCCTCGGCCATCGAGGCCAAAAAGGCCGCCCTGCCCCAGGATTGGCAGGCCCTGGCCGACGAGATGCCCAAGCTGATCGCCAATGTCAAGTCAGCGGTGTCCAAGGCCCGGGGAGTTGACAAGACGGTCCTGGCCGAGGCCAAGACCGCGGTCGACGGAATGCCCGAAGCCTGGAAGCAGGCCCAGGAAGAGTTCAAGGCCGGAAAACTATACGAGGCCGTGACCAAGGCCTCCGGGATCAAGCAACAGGCCGCCAGGATCATGGCCGATCTGGGAGAGAAGACTGCCGGAAAGTAAGCGTTGCTGATTTACTCAATATTTGACTATTTCATCTACTCTCAATGCGATGCATTCCGCCAGAGGCGGATAGGAAAACTGGAAAACAAAAGGTGCCAACCCCGGTTGTCGCGTTAAAACGATCAGTGAGCATCGCAGTTGACGGCGGTTAAAAGCTTGTCTGCGGCTGTTTGAGGGATTGGCAAAATCCCGAGTTCAGACAAGCCCGCCGGCAATGAGAAGCGCAACGCCCGGAGAGTTTTAAGCGACGAGCTTTTTCTTTTGGTTCTTCTCTTTTTGGCGGCACAAAAAGAAAAGAACGTAATCGGACTAAATCAGGGTTTTTACCATTTCCTGTACATACTTTTTACTTTTCCGGCGCAAGTTATACATGAAAACACTAAAAACCCCCGCCTGCGGCGGGGGTTTTTGAATTTGTCTGGAATTCATGTTTTGGGGATGCTATCTCAGCCCGCTATCCGGCGGTCCTCCCCCAGCCTCCGGCTGCCCACCATTTCCTCCACTCCGCTGATGATCCGCAAAATGTCGCGGTGGCTGGGCGGAATGCCCTGGCTGGGCTGGGTCTGGGCGAATTCCATGTTACGGTACAATTTTATCAGCCTCCCTCCGCTTTCGCGCTCGATGGCCGCCGACAGTTTTTCCCCAGGGAAATAATCCTTCTCCTGGTGGTGGCTGAAGGTCGGGTTTATCAGCAGCAGCGGGACCTTGTCCTTGCGGAAGAGCTTGGCGGCCCGCACCGATTCCCGGTAAGCCGGCTCGTCGAAGGGGTCGGGGGAATGGAGGGTCAGCGGCTCGGGATAGCAGTCGGTCAAAGCGATCACCAGGCTGGAGGAGCCAGGCGAACGGTGCTTCTGCAGGCGGATCATGGCCAGGGCCTTCTGCATCCCGTCGGCCAGCGGGGTCTGCCCGTGAACGGCCAGCGACAGCAGGCTTTTGGTGACCACCCGGTAATTGTGGGTGGGATGGTTCAGGATCTGGGCCTGGACCCCGGACAGCGAGATCAGCCCGATCCGGTCCTTGTTCATCCGGAAATAGCCGGTCAGCGAGTTGATGATCTCGGCCATCACGTTGATGTAGGGGTGGGTGGAGTGGCTGACGTCGGCCAGCAGCACCAGGGTCAGGCTCTGCCGCTCCGCCTTTTCCCAGCCCACCAGGTCCCGGCCGCCGATGGAGAACCGCCGGGAACTGAATTCGTACCTGCCCTGCCCGGCGGCTTTGATCAGGGTCTGCACCGGGGCCAGAGTATTCTCGCCCGGTTGGTAGAGGACCTGCTTGACGTTGCGTCCCGAGCGCTCGGTGACCACCGTCCGGCGTTTGGGGCTTCCCTTGAACGAACGGGCCTTGGTCTTTCCGATCTTTTTCAGGAATTTCAGGAAACCGCCTTTGAGCCTGGCGGTAAGACTGCGGGAGGGATCGAACAGGGGAATGGGCCGGCCCGGGGAAATTACTGCGACTTCCTTGGGCTTGGTAAAGCGGCGTTTGACCTTGTCAAAGAGGCTCCTCAGGATATTCCTGTCGGCATTCCCCGGCTGAACATTAAGCCTGGCCGTTTGCAGTGCCTGCTGTTTGGTTTTTATTTGTTTTTTTTTACTCCCTCGGCGCCGGAGCCCGGCATTGCCTGCTCTGGCTGAAGCGCTTTGTTTTCGTTGACCGCCAGGTCTTTGGCGGCCGGGACCGCTGCCGTGTGTTTGCCAAAACTGCGGGCGATCTCCTCGGGCGATGGCGGTTCCAGCAGGCCGCCGTCCCGGGTGCGGTGCACCAGGGCCAGCTCGGCCGCCAGCATTATGTCCTCGCGGGCGGTCTGGGTCCTGTTATTGAGCGCGGCCAGGGTCAGGGCAGTCTTGATGATCACGATGTCCGGGCGCTGGCCGTCCACCTTCAACTCGGCGCAGGAGCGGGCCACCGCCGCCACTGCCTCGTCGCCGGCCGTGACCCGCGGCAGCATTGCCCTGGCGGTTACTATGGCGGCTTTCAGCGCCTGCGATTGGGACTCGTATAGCTTAAAGAATTCCTCCGGATGGTCCTCGAACATCAGGTTGGCCCGGACTATCTCCACCCGCTGTTCCGGGTCCTTTACCGTCTCTATCCGGACGCATAGCGGGAAACGGTCCAGGATCTGGGGTCTTAAGTCGCCCTCCTCCGGGTTCATGGTCCCCACCAGCACAAAGCCGGCCGGGTGGGAGACGGAAACCCCCTCCCGCTCGATGGTGTTCCAGTGCGAGGCCGCCGCGTCCAGGATGTCGTCCACCAGGTGGTCGGGCAGCAGGTTGACCTCGTCCACGTAAAGGATGTTGCCGTTGGCCGCGCCCAGGATCCCCGGCTGAACAACCTTCTCTCCGGTCTTAAGCAGTTTCTCCACGTCGATGCTGCCCACCAGCCGGTCCTCGCTGCAGGACAGCGGCAGGTTGACTATCCGCATCGGCCGGGTAATGCCCTGGTGGCCGCTCTTCTCCCGGCACAGGGTGCAGAACCGGGACGGGTCGGCCGGGTCACAGTTGAAGGGGCAGTCCTGCACCGCGCTGTGATCGGGCAACGCCGAGGCTATCGAATGCACGGCGGTGCTCTTGCCGGTGCCCTTGGGCCCGGAGATCAGCAGTCCGCCGATGCGCGGGTTGACCACATTGGCCAGATAGGCTGTCTTCAGCTTGTCCTGGCCGATGATGGCCGGAAAGGGGAACATCCGGCGTGAAGTTTTGTTCATGCGATCATTATAGTGATGGAGGCTTTAAATGTCAACAATTGTTTTTTATTTATCATCCGGCCGGACATTGAAGAAAGAGGCGGATGACCGGGCCGTTTGATCACGGCAAAAAGATCGAAATATTTTCATTATTTAGTTGCATATTACCCCCTGTTATGCTTAAATTATTGAATACGCCATAAATGACATCATCAAACATATCCGGGCCGAGCTGCTTAAGAATGTGGACCCCGTTTACCGCCGGGATGCGCACAGTCCATTTAAGGATCAATACCGGATGGCGGTAAAATTGCCCTGCTCCCACGACAGCACCAGGAAGATGTTGAAATTGCTGATCTGCCCCTCCAGGCTGCAGGTCCCGATGGCCCCATCGGTTATGTGCAGACAGCCCTGCTGGCCCTGGGAATTGGTAATGTCGATGCGCCCGGTCCAGCCGCCGATGGAGAAAAGCTCCAGCACATTGAACACGTTTATCACCGACAGCTGGCCGGCCCACTCCTTGGCCTTCCGGGCCAGCATGGCCCGGGCCTTGCTGGCGTACTTCAACCGCAGGTCAATGCCCTTGTACAGTTCCTCCCTCTTCAGGGGCTTGGTCAGGTAGCGGGCGGCGCCCACCGCATAACCGTGAATGATGCTGGCCCGGTCGGACTTGGCCGAGAGCATGATCACCGGAATGTGCCACAGCTCCGGGATCTTTTTGACGGCCCGGCACAGCTCGTAGCCGTCCATCATCGGCATCATGATGTCGGTCAGGATCAGGTCCACCTGCTTCTCTTTGGCTACCTGCAGTCCGTCCTGGCCGTCGCGGGCCTGGATCACCTGGTAACCGGCGCTCCGCAATTGGAATTCCAGCAGGCGAGCCATATTGGCTTCATCTTCTACCACCAGAATGGTGTACTTTTCCATAGGCCTCCGTTTGAAATAAGATTAGGATAAATTGTATACCAAACCAGACAAATTTGCAAGCCGGTTCTTTCCATTCAGGAGAGCAAACAAAAAAAGGCGAGATGTGGATAAAAAAGAACAGACATCGGGGCACCGCCAGAGGTTAAAGGAAAAATTCCGCCAGACCGCCGGAGAAGGCCTGCACGACTACGAATTGCTGGAACTACTGCTGGCCTATGCCCTGCCCCGCCGCGACGTGAAACCTCTGGCCAAGGAACTGGTCGCCAGGTTCGACGGCCTGGCCGGAGTGCTGGACGCTTCGCCCGAAGACCTGGAGAAGATCAAAGGCCTGGGAAGCTCCCCGGCGGGGCTGATCAAGCTGGCCAAGCACCTGTCCGAGCAGTACCTGGCGGCCGAAATGAGATCCCGGGACGCCCTCTCCTCGCCCCAGTCGGTGCTGGCTTTCGCCCGGACCAAGATGGCCGGACTGTCCAACGAGGCCTTTTTGTGCATCTATCTGAACACCAAGAACGAGGTGCTGAGATACAAAACCATCAACCAGGGCACGGTGGACAAGGCGGCGGTCTATCCCCGGCGGATCATCGAAGAGGCCCTGAACCTGCACGCCGCCGGAATGATCCTGGTGCACAACCACCCCAGCGGGCATTGCCAGCCCTCGCCGGAGGACCGCCAGCTGACCGACTCCATCGTCAGCGTGGCCAAAACGCTGGATATAAGGGTGCTGGACCATCTGATAGTGGGCCGGCTGGGGTATTACAGCTTTGCCGAGAACAAATTATTGTAACAATAAAGTTGTTATTATGCCGAAGAAAAAAGTCATCATCATCGGGGCCGGGCCGGGCGGGCTGACCGCCGGCATGCAGCTGGCCCACAGCGGGCACCAGGTGGAGATCTTCGAAAAGAAGGACGTGGTGGGCGGCCGCAACGCCCCCATCAGGCTGGGCGGATTCACCTTTGACACCGGCCCCACTTTCCTGATGCTGCTGGAAGTGCTGGAGCAGTCCTTCGCCGACGCCGGCCGGGACATGAACAAATACCTGGACCTGAAACGCATCGATCCCATGTACCGCCTGCGCTTCGACGGGGCAAAGGACTTCTTCCCCACCGGCGACGAGAAGAGGATGGTGGAGGAGATCGAGCGGGCTTTCCCCGGGGACGGCCAAAATTACCTGCGGTTCAAAAAGACCGAGGGAAAAAAGTTCGACCGGGTCTATCCCTGCCTGAAGGTGCCCTACGGCAGTTTGCTCTCTTATCTCAAGCCCCGGTTCCTTAAAGCCATCCCCCGGCTGGATCCCTTCGCCTCGGTCTATCACCGGCTGGCCGGCTATTTTAAGCACGAGCACCTACGGATCGCCATGACCTTCCAGGCCAAGTACCTGGGAATGTCGCCCTGGCAGTGCCCGGCCACCTTCACCATCCTTTCGGTGATCGAGCACAAGTTCGGCATCTACCACCCCATCGGCGGGCTCAATAAGATATCGGAAGCCATGGCCAAAGTGATCGAAGAGGACGGCGGCAGGATCCACCTGAACACCCCGGTAAAACAATTGCTGGTGAAGGACCGCACCGCCAAAGGCGTTTTGCTGGAGGACGGCCGGACCATAGAGGCCGACGCGGTGATCATCAACCCCGATTTCGCCTGGGCCATGAGCCATCTGGTAAAGCCCGAAGACCGGAGGAAATACACCGACGCCAAACTAAAAAAGATGGAATATTCCTGCTCCACCTTCATGCTCTACCTGGGCCTGGACAAGCGGTACGACATACCGCACCACAACGTGATCTTCGCCGATGACTACCGGGACAACGTGGAGGACATCGTCCACCGCAAGGCCTTGTCCAGCGATCCCTCGGTCTACATCCAGAACGCCAGCATCACCGACCCCACTTTGGCCCCGGCCGGCAAATCGGCAATTTACGTGCTGGTGCCGGTTACCAACCAGACCTCGGGGTTGGACTGGCAGAAGGAGCGAAAATCCTTCCGCGACCGGGTGATCGGGATCATCAAGCATAAGACCGAGCTCAAGGACATTGACCAACATATAGAGGCGGAGAAGATCATCACCCCGGCCGACTGGGAAAATGAATACGGGATATACCACGGGGCCACCTTCAACCTCAGCCATAAGATCTCCCAGATGTTGTCCTTTAGGCCCCACAACCGTTTTGAGGAATTTCGGAACTGCTACCTGGTGGGCGGCGGCACCCATCCCGGCTCCGGCCTGCCGACCATTTACCAGTCGGGGAGAATCGTAGCCGCAATGATCATGGGAACGAAAGTTTCCTGATCGAACCAATTATGAAAGGAACAGAACCATGCCAGACCAATTCACCGAAGAAATAAAGGTGTCCGGGGAGCAGCTGCTGGCCAAGATCAAAGAACTGGTCCGTCAGGGCAACATCCGCCGTATCACCATCATCGACCGGGATGGCAAGACCATCATGGCTTTCCCGCTGACCATCGGGGTGGTGGGCGCCCTGATCGCCCCCACCCTGGCCGCCATCGGCGCGGTGGCGGCGCTGGTGACCGAATGCACGGTCAAGGTGGAGCGGGAACAGCAGTAACGCGCCCGGCAGTGCATTTAATTTCCCTAACAACTTATGAGGGGATATCATGAAGATCACATACAAATACGTCTTCTTTCACTTGATCGTGCTATTATCTTTCTCTTATCCCCTGTATGCTGATCGCTCAGACAAATGTCTTGATTATATCCAACGTAAATATTATTTCACTGTGGATTCAATCATCCGTGACTGGGAGCACGATTCCGTACCTGATCCTGAACTGTTTGTTGTTAAAACAAATTATTTTTTCAGCTTGGCATCGTCTAATTTGCTCAGAATTGATAAAAAAGTGCCCATTGGTAGCAAGGCTATTCCTATCCAGCATAAAGAAACAGGAGAAATATACTACATTCATGACGATAAATCATACAAGCCAGAATTTGTCGATTCGGCAATATCAAGCGTAAAAACCGGCATACGTTTATTTCCACACCGTTTTGATCTACGTTTTGGTCTCGCCTATATCTGCCAAGAGATTGGAGATATAAAGGCCCAGGTAAGTATCTTATCACAGACGATAGAGCATGCAAACGCATACCCTGATTCGGCACTGTGGGCAAAAAACAAACCAATAGCCAACACAGATTCATTTCTGATTCAATCACTGCACAGCTATGGCCTGTATTATTACCAAACGGAAGAAGATGAGAAATTTGGACAAATTGCTAAACTCCATGTGAAATACTTTCCACATAGTGTAATCGGACTCAATGACCTTGGCAACTACTATGGGTTCAAGCGGCTGTGGCGAAAAGCATTGGAACAGTATATGACAGCCTTCGCAGGGGATACCACTGATATGCTGGTGTTAAACAATATAGCCCACACATACAAGAAACTCGGTAATAACCACAACGCCATTAAATATTACACAAAAGTCATTAATAACACCACGGATCAACAGGTCAAGGAACAAGCCATTGACGGAATAAATTCCTTAAAGATAAAAGCGGCACCCAAGCAACAGCGAAATAATAAACCTTGAGTTATAAAGATACATTAGCCAAACCCCGGATAGTCGTCAGCAAATGCCTGGGCTTTGCCGCCTGCCGCTACAACGGCCTGATGATCTCCAGTCCTTTTGTAAGAAAGCTTAAGGACCACGTGGCCTTCATCCCGGTCTGCCCGGAGCAGGAGATCGGCCTGGGCGTGCCCCGTGATCCCATCCGGATCATCGAAAACAAGGGCCGCCGCACTCTGTACCAGCCGGCCACCGGACGGGATGTAACGGCGGAGATGAACGCCTTTGCCGGAGGTTTCTTAAATGACCTGGGGCCGGTGGACGGCTTTCTGCTGAAGACCCGCTCCCCCTCCTGCGGCATCAAGGACGTCAAGGTCTATCCCGGTTCGCTTAAGGGCGCGGCTCCGGTCACCGGTAAAAGCTCTGGGTTCTTCGGCGGCCTGGCGCTTGAGCTCTACCCGGCCCGGGCCATAGAGGACGAGGGCCGGCTGGAGAACGCCGCCATCCGGGAGCATTTTTTGACCAGGATCTTCGCCCTGGCGTGTTTAAGGGAAACTTTGAACTCCGGATCGGTCAAAAAACTGGTGGAGTTCCACTCCTCCCGCAAACTGTTGCTGATGGCCTACAGCCAGAAGGAGATGCGGGCACTGGGAAAATTGGTGGCCCATCAAAACGAGTTAAAATGGACAGAACTGGCGGCCGGGTATCAAGCCCATTTTGAGCAGGCTTTGGGCCGGATCCCCCGGCCCCGCTCCCATCTCAACGTGCTGATGCATGCCCTGGGCTATTTTAAGGACGAGCTGACCCCGGCCGAGAAAAAATATTTTCTGGAACAACTGGACCTGCTGGGCCGGGACAAGATCCCGCTTAGCACGGCTGCCACCTTGATCGGGGCTTGGGTAGCCCGGTTTAAGAACAAATATCTTGAACTTCAGACCTACTTTGAGCCTTATCCCCGGGAGCTGGTGGATATCTCGGACACCGGACGGGGCCGGATGATTTAACTTGAAACAAAAACTATAATTCATCATAAGGGTAAAAGAAAAAATGTTAAAAACACCGCGGTCAGCATTGATGCTGTTAGGTCTCTTAGCTTTAGTTGTTATTCACAGCCCGGCCGGGGCTCAGGAAAAATTCAATTACAACGACGAAGAGGGCCCTGGGTTCAATTCCGGAACCCGTTTGATTCTGGGATACGCCGCCAACATTCCTAACCAATATGTGGGATTTAACCTGGGTTTTACCCGCCCCAGAACCTGGGGAATTTTTCTGGACTTCAAAATGAACACCGCCTCTCTGGAGATTGCACCCTACTTGTACGACGACCTGTCGGTGTACGATGAAGAGCAAACTATACGCAGTCTCTCGGATACTTTTATAGGCGTTCGGGATTCATGGATATCCGTGAATACCGGGATCACCCGCCCATTGAATGACAGGTTTTGTTCCTACCTGGGCCTGGGCGTCTCGTTTCATCGCGTTTACCGGCAATACTATGAAATCTACGGAAGCATGGGAGATAACGGTTATTTTTGGATAAACGACGACGCCAATTCCACCGTAAATCTTAATGTTACTGGCGGCGTTTACTATAAACTTGGGCGCTATTTTTATCTGCAACTTGGCGGGGATCTCCGTCCCCTTGGTCTGGTGGCCGGCCTGGGCCTGGGCCTTTGATGTTCGGCCCAAAATAGGTTTGCCTTCTGTATGATCAATAGGCTACATAAGGAAATATTCTATGATAATTTTAACAAGGATTTGATATGAAACTTCGGGTATTGGGGGCCTCCGGCTCCAAACTGCCCGGCTTTGGCCTGACCAGCTTTTTGCTGGACAAAACAGTTTTGATAGACACCGGGGCTGCCGCATCCAGTCTTAGCTTTGAGGAACAAAAGAAGATCGAGACGGTTTTTCTGTCCCATCTTCACATAGACCACAGCCTGGGGCTGCTGCTGATGGCCGACAACCTGGCAGGATGCTCCCAAAAACCCGTCAGCATCGCCAGCCTCCC
>CAWAAX010000020.1:0-43825 GCA_963780225.1 uncultured bacterium
GGAACCAGTTTTCAAATATTTGAAAATACCGGCCTTAACTTTTCTTACGGCCGATGTTATCAACCACCCGACTGGTATCAGCTGGGCATAGATACCGCCAACCGCCGGTGGAAAGCAAATACAACGACCAGTTCGTGGCCGGGCTGGAGCATATTTTTGCCGAGGACATCAAGGGAACCATCGAGGCCTATTACAAGACCTTCCGCAAGGTTCCCATCCAAAAGGTTCTGACCACCACCGATCCCTCCGACCGCTCCAATGTTTACGTCAATCAAGGCCGGGGCTACGCTCAGGGAGTGGAACTGTTTCTGCAGAAAAAAGTCAAGGAAAATTTCTGGGGGACATTAAGCTACTCCTATTCCACCTCACAGATGGAAGACCCCCGTTATCCCGGCACCTATTATGACTGGGACTATGATTATCGAAACATAATTACCGCCATCGCCGTGATACCGCAACGATTTTAAGGATAAATTGTGGTATGTGGATATGCGATACAAATGGTGGTTCCTGCCCCTGTCCGTCATACCCATTTTCCCAGGGGACGAGACCGAGTATTCCATCCGCTGGCGCTATCTGGGAGGACGCCCTTATACCCCGATGATAATGCACCCCGAACTGAGGCTGTGGCAGATAGACGAGCAGGTCCAGTTGAACACCGAGCGCTCTGACCCATACAACCGGGTGGATTTCCACGCCCAGCGCCGCTGGTTCTGGGACCGGGTGGGTCTGGTCTCTTACTTTGAGATCGATAATCTTACCAACTACCCCAATATCTGGGAATATCAGTATACCGTGGACGGAAAGCGCAAACCGATATACCAGTACGGCCTTAATGTTACTGCTGGAATAATAATCGAGTTCTAGTTTTTTTGGGATCCCGGCAGGTGCAGTAAACGTATTTCAGACCAATCAAAAGATCTCCTGAAAAATATGACCTGCGAAGGACCGATAATAGTTAAGTCATATTGCCTGGGAGTTTACCGTGATCTCTCCAAATAAACAAAAGAGGCCGTCTTTTAAGACGGCCTCTTTTTTATTTTCTGGACATAACTATTTCAGAGATGAACTATTCCGTGTCTCGGAAAGTAGACGCGGTACGTACCTGCTTATTAAAACCCGAACATCACTCCCGCCCCGCCCCGGACGATAAGATTGTTCTTGTCAATTGGTCCGGCATTGACGGTGTCGGCCATCATGTATCCGGCCGAGACTTCGGCCAGGATGCTTATCCTTTCATTGACGAAAATCTTACCCCGGATCCCAGGGCTCCGAACAGTGAGGTTCCGCTGGTTTAGTTGTTTCCGCCAGTTTATTCTGCCAAAACACCGCCCCGGCCTCCAACGTGGCATAGGGCGATATCTTGGCCTCCGGCAGGATCATGTAGCGCCCCAGGGCCGCCGCCGGAACCGCGGTGGTGGTGTATTGATCGGTGTTGGATTCCTGTTCCATCGGGTTGACTCCCGACTGTCCGTAACCAACCGTCACCCCCAGCCCCCAGTGCTGGTTAAGGTTGTAGACCAACCTGCCCGCACCCAATAACCCGGGAGAGGCCGCGTCAACCTCGCCTCCCAAAAACTTTATGACTCCGCCATTCAGGGTGGCATCAAAGACCGGAGTGGGCGCACAGAATATTTTAAGGCTGGCGGCGCTTTCGTTCCCGGCCCGGTCGGTGGCGACCACGGTGATCGATGTTTTCTCCGGCCTTCAGCAGGATCTGCTCGCTGAAATCCCCGACCACCGAAACCAGGGCCGGCTTGCCATTGATGGTCAGTTCGGTTTTGGGATCGGTGGATCCGTCCACCAGCAGTTTCAACTGGTTTACCTTCTCTCCCATCTTGGGGCGTCCTATCCTCAGCCTGGGCCCTTCTATCTTGCGAACCAGTCTTAGGGTGCGGATGGGCCAGGGCTGCCCCTCCAGCCCGATGTCATCTATGGCCGTCAGCATCCAGTAAAATACGTCTGTCGGTCTTTCCCGGCTTAAGGCTGAAGGTTTCTTTATCGGTGATGATGTCGGCCACCACTTCTCTCATCTCGTAATCCCGGGCGACAATAAGATGGGCCTTCACTCCCTCGCCCCTGCTCCAGGTAAATTTTATGGTTTTCGGCTTGTCGGGATTGTAGAAAAACGTGTCATTGGCCGCCGGGGTTTTGGGCATGGGCGGCTTGGGCAGATCCACCGCCGGTTCCGGATGCTGGCCGGGCAGGCAGCGGCTTCCCTGGGCGGCCATGATGGACTTGTCAATTGAATTGGCGATCTGTCCCCGCCACATCACGTTGTCCTCCCACACCGATAACAGGGCGGTCCGGTCCGGCTTTGATTCCACCACAAATTCGGTGCCCCGGATCCCGGCCACCGCGTTGGCGTTCCCAGCGTAAAAGCTTTCTTTTTGTCGCCCAGCTTGCTGATCCTGGCGTAGGCTTTCCCGGCGATCAGGTTAAGGCCGACCTGGGCCTTTTTGTTTCCGGTCTCCCAGGACTGTTCTTCGATCACCAGGTCCGAGCTGGGATTTATCCTTACCCGGGAACCGTTGTCAAATGTTATCTCGGCCCGGCCGGTGGAATCGGTGACCACTTCGTCCAGGATGGTCAGCACCTGGCTTAAGGCTGGCCGGCTGGAATTTGCTGATGCCTTGCTTGCGGACAAAGACATTGCCCTGAAGATAGGATAACCTGGCGGTCCGGATCTTGGAGAGCACCGTTATTTCCACCCGGCGGTTCCTGGCCCGGTATTCGTCGGTCAGGTTGGGCATCAACGGAATCAGATCTCCGTATCCCTTGGCCGTCAGCTGGGACGATGCTATCCGGTGCTTGGTGATAAGGTAGTTGCAGACCGATTGGGCCCTCTGCTGGGATAGTTTTTGATTCTGTTTTGTTGCCCACGTTGTCGGTGTGGCCGGCCACCTCCACCTTGGCGCCGGAACGCATCAGGAACTGGCCCAGGGTGTCCAGGGCCGGCAGGGTGGCGGTTTCTATGACCGCCGAGCCGGACTTGAACCGGATGTTGGAGAATTCAAACTTGATGGCCTGGGCAAGAAGCAGCGAAGGCAGCAAGGACTAGAATTAACCATAGCGTGATTTTTCTCATGATGAAAACTCCTTAAACTTTATTGCGGCGGATTATTTTGTTTTGCTTTTTTCCGGAATTTTCCACTGCTTATAATATACAAAAAAGGGAGCAAATATCAAGGAAAATATTTCAGGATTTAATGGTTCGGCTTAACTCCTGTCACCTGTCAAATCCCCGTTTTCTTCAGATGCACCAGCAACACCCCTATGTCCGACGGCGTGATTCCCGAGATGCGGGTGGCCTGCCCGATGGACAGCGGCTTGATGGCCGCCAGTTTTTGCCGGGCCTCGCCCGAAAGCCCGTAAACGGCGGAATAGTCCAGGCCAGCCGGAACCGCCTTGTACTCCAGTTCCGCCGTCTTGTCCGCCGTCTCTTGCTGTCTTTTAATGTAGCCTTGATATTTTATCTCTATCTCCACCCGCTCCGTAATTTCCCGGTCAAGTTCCGGACGGTGCTGGTCCAACGGCAGAAGCGATGCATAGCTTATTCCCGGGCGCTTCAGCAGATCGTCCAGCCGGCAAGCCTCGGACAAGGGCGCAGTATGAAGGTCCTGCAATATGTCGTTGGCCTGTTCCGGGAAAACCGTTTCCCGGCCCAGCCGGTCCAGTTCCTTGTTGATCCTGTCCTGCCGGCTTTGGAATCGTCCCCAGACATCGTCGCCCACCAGCCCCAGCTGACGCCCCAGCGGCAGCAGCCTTTCCGGGGCATTGTCCTGGCGCAGCAGCAGCCGGTGCTCGGCCCGCGAGGTGAACATCCGGTAGGGTTCTTCCGTGCCCTTGGTTACCAGGTCGTCGATCAGCACGCCTATGTAGGCCTGATCCCGGCGCAGGATAAGAGGTCCCTGCTTCTTTATTTTTAAAGCCGCGTTGACCCCGGCCAAAAGCCCCTGGGCGGCCGCCTCTTCGTAGCCCGAAGTCCCGTTGATCTGCCCGGCCAGATACAGGCCGCTGATCTGCTTGACCTCCAGGGTGGGAAAAAGCTGGGTGGGAAAAACATAGTCGTATTCTATGGCATATCCGAACCGCATGATCTTTGCCTGTTCCAGCCCGGCGATGCTGTGGATGAATTGTTCCTGCACCTCCTCTGGCAGAGAGGATGAAATGCCGTTTAAATACAATTCATCGGTATTCAGCCCCTCCGGTTCGATGAACACCTGGTGGTGGCTGCGCCCGGAGAAACGAACCACCTTGTCCTCTATTGATGGACAGTAGCGGGGGCCGATGCCTTTTATCTTTCCCGAGTACAGGGGAGAGCTTCCTATGTTCTCGGAGATTATTTTATGAGTGGTCTCGTTGGTCTGGGTCAGATGGCAAGGCACCTGTTCCAGCTTTGGCCAGATCCGCCTTTTTTGCCCGGTGCGGTGACTGATGGTCTCGTAAACTTCGGTCCGGTTGGAAAAATGCTGGGGATCATCATCGCCCGGATGCAAATCCATTTTGGAGAAATCAACCGACCTGGCATTTACCCGGGCTGGTGTGCCAGTTTTCAATCTGCCCAGACCTAAGCCATTGCATATGAGCGACTTGGAGATTTCCGTGGCCGCCGGCTCCCCGGCCCTGCCAGCTGGAAAGGTTTTCGGTCCGATGTGAATGAGCCCGTTCAAAAATGTTCCGGTGGCAATTATTACCGCCCGGCACAAGAACTCCCGGCCGCCGTCGGCCACTATCCCCCGGATCGTCTTGCTGGAACCATCCTTGTCCACCAGCAAACTGATGGCCGTGCCTTGCTTGATCTCCAAACCATCCTGACGTTCCAAAGCTTTTTTGGCTTCGGTGGAATAGATCTGCCGGTCGCACTGAGCCCTTAACGACCACACCGCCGGCCCCTTGCTTAGGTTGAGCATCCGGAACTGGATCCCTGTGGCATCGGCCAACAGCCCCATCTCTCCGCCTAGCGCGTCTATCTCTTTTACCAGCTGGCTTTTGGCCAGGCCTCCGATGGAGGGGTTACAAGACATCCAGCCGATCCTGTCCAGCGACATGGTAAACAGCGCGGTATTCAGCCCCATTTTAGCGCAGGCTAAAGCTGCCTCGATTCCGGCATGTCCTCCGCCGATAATTATTATATCGTATTTATTTGACATATTCAGGATATTATGATAGCATATCCTATTCATTAAAACAAGGCAGGGGATAGCATTATGGGAAATTTATTTTCCCAGGGGAACCAAAACCTCCGGGACAGCATCTAATGTATATAACCTGAAAAATAAAATTAACCAAAATAGGAGGAACCATGAAAACCATTCTCAACCTGGCTTTGGCCTTGGCAATAGTGGCATTGCTGGCCCCGATGGCAGTAGCCCAAGATGCTGACTCTTTAGTAATAAAGAACCAGCTTAAGACACAGAATGATGGAGCCGAGCAGCAACTACAGATCCAAAATCGGGAACAGACCCAAAATGAAGCCTTGGCGGATTCCGGCCAGGGAAAAATGATTCAAACCAGGACCAGAACAGCCCAAAAATCCGGCGAAGGCGACTCTGCTCAGGTCAAGGTGCAGAACAAAGTTCGCACCCAGAACAAGGGAACAGACCAGAAGGTCAGAACTCGCACCGAAGAAGGAGACAAGGGCCAGGGAGACATGACTCAAACTCGGTACCGCGATGAAGATGGTGACGGAATCTGCGATTCTACCCAGACCAAGGAACAGAAAAAAGAACAGACAAAAAAACAAACCCGCACCCGGACCAAGAAACAGACCAGCGAAAGCATGGTTCCTCAGGGCGGCGGTTCCGGCAGCAGACAGGGCTCCGGATCGGGCAATGGCAACAACTAAATTTATTGCCTGAAAGACTTTGACAAACCGCAGATTTAATAATAATTAAATCTGCGGTTTTTGTAGTTTTAAATTTTCTGCCGAAAACACCATGACCATCAGAACATCCTACGAATTGAAGATTAAAATCTCTCTCCTTTAAAAGCCTTTGTCCCTTCCCCTTTAAAACACGACCACCGGGCAACTAAGCAACTTGTGACTTTGTATAAGCCGGCGGGTGGAAAGCAAAAACCAGATTAACTCATGGAGATAACTATGAAAAAACTATTGTTCCTGTTGCTTTTGCCGGCCTTGGGGGCCACCTTGGCCTTTGGCCAGATTTCCGGCACGGCCGGCGTCTGGACAGACTACAACAGCAATGCCTTTTCAGATGCCTTAGGGGGAGGAACCATGACCCTGGGAGCATTTTTAGACCTGGCAGCCGACTGGCCTTTCGGGGACTCCCCTCTTTCCTTAAGCGCTGATTATTCAGGAAGTTACAGCGCTTATTTAAGTTATTTGGGAAGAAGCCATAATGACCACCTGGCCACTGCCCTGCTGGTTTTTGACATCGGCAAAGACGGTTATGCCGGCCTGGGAGGATCTTTTGAGACCCAAATAAATTCGGCCGACCGCATGTATTATGACAACAGTTCTACCGCAGCGATTTTGGAATCAAAACTATATCTGGCCCGGCCCGTACTTTTAAAGCTTGACGGTTCAGTCGGAAAAACAACTTTCAGTTATTTTCAAAATTACGACTTTAATGCTTTTGATGTTGTCGGTTCTCTGAGCCTGTTTTTACCCACCAATACCGCCTTGACCGGCCTGGCCAACTATAACCGGAAGAGCTACCTTTCCGGCAACGATACCCTGGCGCCCCAGAGCATTGTCTATTTAAGCCCCCGGATAAAATTTACCCAGGCGTTAGGACAACATGTTGGGTTGGCGTTATCCTTTGGAACCCAACAAAACAAAGTCACGGCCGACAGTTTCTATATGCCCGACACCCTTTTGCGCGAAGTGGCCGAGTATTTTGACTACCGGGGCAACCGTTTGGAGGCCCAGCTAACATTTTTAACTCCCGAAGGCAATAAGGTGGTAGCCTATGGCAACTACAATAATAAGGACTTTTCCTCGCTTTATGCCTATCAAGAAGTACCCAAAGATTCCAGCCCCTTTAATCGGCTCCCCAGCGCAAACTTACGAAAAGATGCCATCACTGAGCTGGGGGTTGAACTGACCCTGGGGTTGGGAGAGTTAGAGGCCAAGGCAACCCGTCTTATTTTGGGGGGTAATTATCTGATCAATTCCTCCAACGATCCTTATTACGACTTTTCCCGGATGCTTTTGTCGGCCACGTTTGAGTATAGTTTTTAATGTTTCACGTGAAACACTTTCGGGCGTTCCAGGTTGACTGGGATGCCCGTTTTTATATTTTTCTGATTAGATTGTTTCACGTGAAACAATCACCGGTTTTGTTTGACATTTAATGGATTAAGTTTTATAATTAATAATCGTTTCATCTTTAATCTTTAAGGCGTTAAAATGAACATTCAAACCACTCTGTTGCCCAAAGAAAAACTGAAGCCCCTCTATTCCGACCCCATGAAGCTCCAGTTTGGCCGCACCTTCACCGATTACATGTTCACCATGTCCTTCAACCGGAAACTGGGCTGGCACAACCCGGAGATCAAGCCTTACCAGCCTCTGGTTCTGGATCCGGCAGCCAATGTTTTCCACTACAGCCAGGAAGTTTTTGAAGGCCAAAAAGCATATAAGTCTTCAGACGGCAGGATCCTGCTTTTCCGGCCGGAGGAAAACGCTAAAAGGCTGAATAACTCCATGCGCCGGATCTGCATGCCAGAGATTCCGGTAGAAGATGTCATCCAAGCGGTCTGCGAGTTGGTTAAGCTGGAAGAGCGTTGGGTCCCCTTTGCTGAAGGCTGTTCCCTTTACATCCGGCCCACCGTGATCGGCACCGAGGCCGCTCTGGGGGTCAAGGCTTCCGACGAATACCTGTTCTACATCATCCTCTCCCCTGTCGGTCCATATTTCCCTGAGGGGTTCAATCCGGTAGGGTTATGGGTCTCGGACAGCTTTACCCGGGCGGCACTGGGCGGCACCGGCGAAGCCAAGACCGGAGGCAACTACGCCGCCAGCCTGCTGGCTTCCCAGCAGGCCAAGGACCGGGGCTACAGCCAGGTGCTGTGGCTGGATGCCAGGGAACACCGGTTCATCGAAGAGGTGGGGGCCATGAACATCTTTTTTGTGATCGAGAACGTGCTGGTAACCCCTCCCCTGTCCGGTAGCATTTTAAGCGGCATTACCCGCAAATCAGTGCTAAAGCTAGCCGAGGACATAGGCATCCGGGCCGAACAGCGGCAGTTGACGATTGACGAGCTGGTGGACGGCATCAAATTTCAGAAGGTGACCGAGATCTTTGCGGCTGGCACCGCGGCCGTGGTCAGCCCGGTGGGCAAGCTCAGCTATAAGGGCCAGGAATACGTGGTGGGCAAGAAAGCCGGCCCCTGGTCCAAGAAGTTTTTTGATACCCTAACCGGCATCCAGACCGGCAAACTGCCGGACAAGCACGGCTGGGTGTATCAGGTAAAATAAGACTATTTTAGTCCTGTTTAACACTTGGCCACAGAAAGCACAAAAATCACATAAGCGTAATATGGTTACTGTGTAATAACGTCAAGCATTTATTTTGTGTCCTATGTGCTTTTTGTGGC
The DNA here is from genome assembly GCA_963780225.1 of uncultured bacterium. Taxonomy (GTDB): domain Bacteria; phylum Edwardsbacteria; class AC1; order AC1; family EtOH8; genus UBA5202. The sequence goes on from CAWAAX010000020.1 coordinate 8,566, forward strand.
CAGATAAAACCCCGGGTACAAAAAGAGGGCGGAAGTTATTTCTTCCGCCCTCTTTTTATTTGAGCCAGTTCTTCATCGGTCATTCGCCGGGCCTCGCCCAGCGGCAGGTATTCCAGCTTTACCGGACCAAAGGAGATCCTCTTCAGCTCCATCACCTGGCGGCCCAGCGCCCGGAACATCATCTTGACCTCGCGCTTTTTGCCCTCCCGGATAGTGATCTCAATAAAGGAATTCTGCTCCCGGGGGTCGTAGCGCAGTATTTTGGCCGGGGCCGGGGCGTACTGTTCGCCCTCGTATTCTACCCCCTGTTGCAACTCGTCCAGCTCTGCCTTCTGCACCAAGCCCCGCACCCAGACCACGTAGGTCCGCTTGATCTGGTTGCTGGGATGGGTGATCTGCTCTATCAGCTCTCCGTCGTCGGTCATGATCATCAGTCCCTCGCTGTCCAGGTCTAGCCTCCCGGCATATTTCATGTTCTTCAGGTAAAAGGGGACCACGTCGTAGATGGTAGGCCGGCCGTAGGGGTCGCCCCGGCTGCAGAGGTAGCCCTTGGGCTTGTTAAAGACCCAGTACTGGTGGACCTTGGGCGGATTGATGTGCTTGCCGCCCACTTTGACGGTGCTGCGGGAGGGAAGTATCACCGTGCCCAGCTCGGTCACTTTTTTCCCGTTGACCGTAACCTGTCCGGCCGCGATCATCTCGTCCGCCTGGCGGCGCGAGGCCACCCCGCACTGGGCCAGGAATTTATTGAGCCTTACTTTTTGTTCCATGTTCATAGGATATCATTTTTACCCGATATTTGCAACATATTTATAAATTTACCATATTGGATAATTTGGTTTAAAGGTCGAAAAAAGTTGCTAAAGCTGCTCTAACTTGTTGTAAAATAAGGGAAAACGACAGATATTTTACAATGCATTATAAAAATGCCCTCATTGTGGTTCTTATCGGACCAAACGTTTTGGTTTTCAAAAGAGTCAACAGCGCTATCGCTGCCAAGAATGTTTATCTGTTTTTCGCAACAAACCAAGGCCACAAAAAGTAATTCGTCTTTTATGGAATAAATATGTCTTGGGGCGTCAAACGTTAAATTCCCTGGCAAAAGAGTTCGGGCTCAGCAGAAAACGTATTCAGCGATACTTCTCATCCCTACCCTACTGTAATCCATCGCTGGTAAATCTAAAGTCCCCTTTGGTTCTGGTAGCCGATGCTACTTTTTGGGGACGAGGCTATGGAGTAATCGTCTTTCGCGCTCCGGAACTAAAGCGCAATCTGTGGTGGACCGAGATACGAACCGAGACGGCTGATAGCTACCACCAGGGACGTCAATTATTACTGGATCATAATATTCGCCCATCAGCGGTGGTTATTGACGGAAAGCCCGGTATTGCTGAAGTTTTTCAGGATGTCCCCGTCCAGATATGCCATTTCCATCAAATCGCCATCGTCCGCCGTTATGTTACCAAACGGTCAAAATTGCCTGCCGCACAACAGTTGCTCTCTTTAGCGGAAACCTTGCCGAATACTAACGAGAATACTTTCCAAACCGAACTGGCGGCTTGGTATGACCGCTGGCGCCAGTTTCTTTCTCAAAGAACCTTTAACCCAGACACCGGCAGATCGCACTTTACCCATAAACGGTTACGTTCCGCATACCACAGTCTGCAACGGCACCTTAAATACCTTTTCACATACCAGAGATTTACCGAGCTGGGAATACCTAATACCACTAATTCCTTGGAAAGTACATTTGGGTATCTCAAACACTTATTAGAAGTCCACCGAGGAATAGCACGACCACTTCGTTACAAGTTTATCTGTGATATCTTGACTAAAAATAGCAACTAAAAACGGCCTTTAGACCGATAATTTATAAGGAAACCAAGAAAGCAGGAAATACGCCTTATGTTCATCGGTTCGTAAATATCTTGCGGACAAAAGAAACACTAGGGACCGAACAAATCAGTTAAAAGAGCAGGGGCGCATCGTAATGCGCCCCTGTTTTGTTGCCTGGAATATTCTGCCGAACTATTTAAGAATTACCAATTTCTTGGTCATATCCTTGTTCCCTGCCTGTAGTCGGTAAACATAAGCCCCTGAAGATACTTTGTTCCCCTGGTTGTCCCGGCCATCCCACTTGATCGTGTGCAGCCCGGCGCTGACCTGACCGCTGACCAGCGTTTTTACCAATTGTCCCGCGATGTTATAAACCTTCAAATTTACCAGCCCCGGTTTTGCCAATTGATAATTGATCGTTGTTAATTGTTTAAATGGATTTGGTGCGTTCTGGTGCAGATGGAGGGAGGTGGAGGTTATTTCGCTGGGCGCGCCTTCTACGCCGGTGGGCGTAAAGCTGTAAACATCTCCCTCCCGCGGCGGAATGGGACCGGAGGAATATATGCGCCAAACATCGCCTTCCTGGGGGTGGGTGGCCCAGGTCATGTTTATTCCGGTAACGGTATGGGCCGGGTTGTTAAAGTATATTCTAAACCCGCAAAGGTTTATAAATTTGAGATACAAACTGCTGACATTAATAATATACCGGCGGCCCATAGTTGTGCTGATTCCGCCAAGATTCCAACTGGGAGTGGTAACATTGTTTAATATAGTTGAATCATACGGCACCTGTGTATTATAGGTAACATCCCACACTTCCGGCCAAAGGGTGTCGGTGGGATAGGTACCGGTAACATGCCAGCGTATCTGGTAATTACTGTTAAGCTTGGCCCAACCCATATCCGGGCTGGGTATGGAAGCCCAGTATACGGTGTCGGTGGAGGGATCTGTGACGGGCCTTATAATAGAATCAAATGTGCCAAGGCTAGGCTTAAAGGTGGTGTCTCCGCACAGTACGGCAAAGCCGGAATAGGGCTGGCCGGCATTATCGTCATAATAAAAAGCATTAGTATACGTACTATAAATGACCCAGTCCGATGAAACCAACAACGGATTGCTTACATCCCAAAGGTCATATGCATATGCCGCTGGATATTTATAAATCGAACTATTATAGACTCCACGCACAATAGATTTAAATCTTGCTTCATAGTTGTGCCCGTCTATTAAGGTTGAATTATAGGTGTACCAGGTAACGGGCATACTGCTGTGGCCGGTCAATGCACCCGGGTATTGTATGCGCGAATTGTATAGCTGGTAATAAACGACAGAGCTGTCGGTCGCGGTTTCCTGTCCGTCGTAACACACGGTTTTTAACTTATAATTGGCGTTCAGCATGGTGTCTGTATTCCAGATATAGTTGTACTCCTGCCATAACTGGGTATTGTTGGGAGTGGAGGAAAGAGTGTCAACTACTTTCTGCCAAATGTCGGCCCCTTCCCGCATTACATACTGGCTGGCGACTATTTCATCCTGGTCGGCGTCTCCGGCCATCCAGCGCCAATTATAGTTTCCCGATATAATAGAATCAGGAACCACCAACACCACTTCCGGCGCGGCATTGCCGGCATTGTTGACGACAAAGGTTCCGGTAATGGAAGAGGCCAGCTTCAGCGGACCATGCAACACTGCGGCGATTTTATAACACACCCCATCCGGACCGTTGGCAGTATTCCAACTGTAGTTGCCTGTATTGGGCTGGTTGAGGGCCAGCGTGTCCCAGGTATAGCCATTGGTGCTGTAGAACAAGTCCACCGAATCGGTGGCCAGGGCATTGCCGCCGTAGGTCCAGCTTATGGTCTGGGTCCCGGACAGTACCGTTCCGCCAACCGGAGCGGTCAATGTGATTTGGGTGTTATTTTGGACGATGCTGTTTTCAAATATCGTTTTTGCCAGCCGGGCCTTTTCCCGCAGTTCCTTGATGGCCAGAGTATCGTCAATATTCATATAGGCATAATCAAAGTTGGCACAAATCAAGCAGACAATGACTTTGGCGGTCTGTCCCGGTGCAATGTCTATGGGACCGGTGGATTCAACAAATCGCTGATCACCCTGTATCGGCTTGGGATCAAAGGGCACATAGTTACCTGTCAGATAATCATATCCGGCCATCTCTTGATACTGATATATATCCGATGGTGGATCTATGCCTATATTGAACACCTTGAAGTGTGTCAAGCCTAAAGTGTCGCCAGCAAATATCTGTCTTGCGTCAGGAAAGGTATAATCCTTTGTGGCTATTGGGCCCTGTAAAAATACATAGCCCACGCACCCTGGCGCACGAGACCAATCGCTCTCCGTAGAACTGGTTTGATATTGGTAGGCCATGTCGGTAGTAGTATCATAATAACAGACATCATTGGACAAACCGCCGCTTTCATTGCCGATATCACAATCGGTCATGGGCGCCAGATAAACATTGTATAAGGTGTCGGTCCCGGTGTTTTTTACCTCGAACAGGAAATATATTATGTCCTGAAGCTGCGGCACGGTCCATTGGTACGTGGTTTGGGTCACTTCTATTTTTAACGGCCTACCGCCGGTGGCATGGGCCGTTGTTAAATAGTCGTTATGTACGCAACGGGTGTCGCACATTGAAAGGATGCTGTCCTGCCCGTCAGTCTTTTTTAAAGGCCAGTCGGCCTCGGTGGAAATATATACCTTTGCGCTGGCATCGGCCGGATCCTGCGGTACGCCGCCAACAACCGCGCCGGGAGCATATTCGTAAGAACCATTGGTTGGATTATAACCAATGGTAACCAGCGTGTCTAATGAAATGCTGTCTATGCTCCGGATTGTTTTTACCTGGCCACCCACCCACAGCCCCCAGGCATAAACGTAGTTCATCAACGGGGGAATTAGGTCTCCGTTGATGTCCATGGCCGGTGCTGGCCAATAAGTAAATGAACCTACATCGCCCTTTACTTGCCCCAGCGGACCAAAGTTGGTTACAGAGGACATTAAATTGTTTTGCTGCAATGGTTGCCAGTCATATATGGCGTATGCATTTGCTGCAAACAATGAAATTGCAAGCAGCAGGATTATCTGACGAACCTTACCCATAGCGTCTCCTTGGTTTTATGGTTTACTTATTACACAATATTATACCCAGGGGGGGGTAATGTCAACAACTTTTTTATATTTTTTCAAACTTATTTTGGGCGCATCATGATGCGCCCCTGTTTTGTTGCCTGGAATATTCTGATGGACTATTTAAGTATTACCAATTTCTTGGTCATATCCTTGTTCCCTGCCTGTAGTCGGTAAACATAAGCCCCTGAAGATACTTTGTTCCCCTGGTTGTCCCGGCCATCCCACTTGATCGTGTGCAGCCCGGCGCTGACCTGACCGCTGGCCAGCGTCTTTACCAACTGTCCGGCGATGTTGTAGACCTTCAGGTTTACCAGCCCCGGTTTTGCCAGTTGATAATTGATCGTTGTCAATTGCTTAAAGGGGTTGGGCGCGTTCTGGTGGAGCAAGAGGGGGGTGTTTGTGTTTTCTCCCAGCGAACCTGATACACCAAGCTGGTCATAAAATGTCTTTGCATATCGGGCCTTTAACCGCAACGAATCTATGGACAGGGTATCATCTATGTTTAAATAAGCATAATTATACCCGGCGCAAATTAAACACACGGACAGTTTTATGGTTTCTCCGGGAGCCAGATCAGCCGGCCCGGTTGAGACTATAAAACGTTGGTCGCTAGAAAGAGCCTTGGGATCAAGGCGTTTGAATTCATCTGTTATATAGTTATATCCGGCCAATACCTTGTACTGCTCCTGATCGGTTTCCGGATCTATCATTATGTTTAAGACCTTGAAGGCGAACAGGCCAATGGCGCTATCCTTGTAGATTTTGTAGCCATCGGGAAAGGTATAGTTCTTGGTGGCTTTGGGTGTTTCTAATAAACAGAGCCCCACACAACCAGCGGGCCTTGTCCAGCCACTTGTAGTTGCGTAATCAGATGTTTGATATTGATAGGCCATTGTGGTGTTGGTATCATAAAAACAAACATCATTGGCGGCAGCATTGGCTTCGTTTCCGATATCAAAGTCCGTGGTTGGCGCCAGATAAACATCGTATAGCGTATCGTTTTGAGTGTTTTTTATCTCCCAGACAAAATATATGAGGTCTTCCAATAATGGCAGATCCCATTGATAAGTGGTTTGAGTCACTTCCACTTTAAGGGGCCTGCCGCCCGTAGCATGTGCAACTGCCAGATAATCGTTATATACGCACCGGGTATCGCACATGGATATTATGCTGTCCTGGCCGTTGGTCTTCTTTAGCGGCCAGTCGGCAGCAGTGGAGAGATAAACTTTAGCAGTGCTGTCGGATAGATCCTGCGGGATGTTGCAAAGAACTTCACCTGGTGTAAATTCGGAAGTGCCGTTATTTGTATTATACCCAATTGTGACTAAAGTATCCATCTTGCCCGGAAGGGTATCGTTATGAACCTGGGCCCCAACCCAAAGCCCCCAGCCATAAACATAGTTCATTAGCGGGGGCAACAAATTGTTTAAAGTGTCCACTGCCGGCATGGGCCAATAGGTGCCAGGATCCCCTTCAGAATGACCCAATACGCCATAGTTTGTTACGGTTGAATAAATATTATTCACCCGCAGGTCCTGCCAATCATATATTGCCAGCGCAAGCGAGGGGATAAGCGTAATGGCCAGCAGGAAAACTAATATATTTTTCCTTTTCATGGCAGATCCTTATCTTTTTATATTTGGCCCCCCCCAACAACGTATAACTGTAATACTTCCAGGGTCTATTGTCAAGAAATCTTTTATTTATTTTTGACAAACATCCCTGCATAAAGTATAATCCTTACAATATGCCAAATTTATTATACTCCGACACTTCCGGCCAGATCTACGACACCCCGGAATTCCAGCCGCTGGGCCTTTCCGGCGGGGACTTTGTGCCAATTCCGGAAAACGAGCTGGTGCCCCTGCCGGTTGGCAGTGAGATCTTCGTGATCAAAAAGGGGGTCGTGGTTGCTTCGCAGAACGGGGCCACTGTATACCTGGAAAAGCTTCATGGAAAAAAGATATTTCCGGTGGCCGCCTTCATGCCGGCCGGGTTCACTAGGACCTTGTTGCCGGCCTACGTTGAGAAAACCGAAATACCCTATCTTCCATTATGGTCATACACCGCTTTAGCCTGGCACAAGAGCCGGATCTGCGGAGCGGCCAAACTGGTGGCCAAGAACCCCAAGGCCGACCCCGAACTGCACAGCCCTAAGCAGGATGTGCGGCTGGTCAAGCTGGTCCAACAGCGGTTGAAACAAGAACCGGAAAATCGTCTGTTGAAACAATTAGCCCGATGCGCCCTGGAGTATCACTGCTTTGCCGGCAAGAATACTTTTTACCGCAGATGGGAACTTCCCCTGCCTACATCTCCGTCCTGCAATGCCCGGTGCTTAGGCTGCCTGTCGCTTCAGCCGGGGGAGTGCTGCGCCAGCCAGGAACGGATAACCTTTGTGCCCACGCCAAAAGAGATCGCGGAGCTGGCCGTGCCCCATCTGCAAAAGGCGGAATCGGCCATCGCCAGCTTCGGCCAGGGCTGCGAGGGGGAGCCCCTGCTGCAGGACAGGACCCTGGAGGCCGCCATCAAATTGATACGCGCCCAAACGGACCGGGGAACCATCAACCTCAACACCAATGGTTATTCCCCGGAAAAGATAAAACGCCTGGCCGAAGCCGGCCTGAACTCGGTTCGGATCAGTTTGAACTCCTCCATCAAAAAGAGCTACGATGCCTACTACAGGCCGGTCAACTACAAATATGCAGACGTACTGAAAAGCATCGCCACGGCCAAGCAGAACGGGCTGTATGTCAGCATCAACCTGCTGGTATTTCCCGGCTACACCGACCGGGAGCAGGAGGTGGAGGGACTGGTGGAACTGTTCCACAAACACAGGGTGGACATGGTGCAGATGCGCAATCTGTCCATTGATCCCTGGTGGTATATCCGCACCGTACCCCGGCCTAAAGGTAATAGCATCGGGATCACAAACCTGCTGGCATTATTCAAGAAAAACCTGCCAAAGACTAAAATAGATTATTTTAATGTTCCGGTGCGTTAATTTTTTCCACAAATAAAAAAGGGCGCTTAAAATAGCGCCCTTTTTTATTTCCCAATGGAGGTTATATCTTCCCTATATGTTCATTTTCTTGAAGATTGCCCCCAGCGACTCTCCATCCGGAATCAACAGAAAATATCCCTGCAGTTTAATTTTTTTATCCAGGAACCGGAATTCGTTTTTTATGGAGATCACCATGTCGCTGTGATCTTTCTGGTGTGAAAACGACTGGCAATCAGTTTCGCGGGGATTGCGAATATACAGCACCGGGGCGGTTGGGACTACCATCACTCCCAGCAGCACGCCCATGGCATTCATATAGGCGCAGGTCAAGATGTTGGAGGTTTCCTTCAGCGCCGATTCCTCCAGCTGGCCCAGAACCACCGGTTTTATTGACTCCTCGCGGCCCAGCACCCGGTTGGAGAACTCAATTGCATCGTGTTCTGTTAACAACAGCAAAGATTCTCCCTTGATGTCTCCGGAAAGCCCCACCGTCACACAGGCAATTTTCTGGTCCGGCCAGGCCAGGGCCGTCAGCACCTCACCCAGCGGCTTAACGTCGATCACCGGCACATCTATCAGAATAGTTTGGTGGGCCAGCTCTGATAGCGCGGTAGCTGCATGCCCGGCTCCGATGTTGGACATTTCCTTAAGGGCATCTAAATGCAGAGGGTCTAATTTATTTATATCCATGTTTGATAGTTTAGCCTAAAAAAGAATAAATATCAACAGTTATTTTCCAATTTCTTTTTAAACTATGTTTCGGCCATTACCACTCCGGCAACCAAAACCAGCCCTCCGGCGATCAGGCCTATCGTCGGAGCTTCTTTGATAAAGACCAATCCGGAGATTATGGTCACCAGCGGGATCAGATAGACCAGGGCCCCCAGCCGGGCCGCCTCGGTCTTCTTTAAGGCCCAGGACCAGACCAGGAAGCCGAAGATGGTGCAGACCAGGCTCAGGAATATCATGGCTCCCCAGCCTTTGGTTGTTATGGCCGCCATGGTTTTGACGGGCGGCAGAAAGAACATCAGCGGCAGACTGCCCCAGACGATGGCCGACATGGTTATCAGGTTGGGGTCGTGGCGGTGGACCATGGGTTTTCCCACTATGGTGTAGAGGGCCCAGGAGACCGGGGCCCCGAAGGTGATCAGCACGCCCAAAAGATAGTTGAAGTTTATGGCTTCCCCGGCCCCCCAACGGACCACGATGAACAGCCCGATGAAGGCAACGATGATCCCGCCCAGTTTTCTGGCGGTGATCTTTTCCTTAAGCGCCAGGTTGGAGGCTATCAACGTAAAAATGGGGGAGAGGCCCACTATCAGGCTGGCGGTGCCGGCCGCTATCCGGCTCTCCCCGTAGTTCAGGGCCAGGTTGTACCCCAAAACCCCGGTGATGCCATAAAGGGATATTCCCAGCCATTCCTGCCGCCATACCGAAAATATTTTCTGTGGCTTGTAGAGCACGAACATCAGCACCAGCACCAACGCGGCCGCCGGCAGGTACCGGAGAACCGTCAGCTGCATTGGGTCCAGACCTTCCACGTCCAGCAGGTATTTGATGGCCACGAAGGCGTTGCCCCAGAAGACCACCACCAGGGCCAGCAGCGTTATAAAGATAAACTTTTTCATTTTCCCTTGCTTTGTCCTTTTACCTATGACCTGGTTGATTTCCTGTTTTCTTGGATTCCTTATAAATATCGGACCATCGGGTTCCTATTCCTTTCCCAGCTCCGAGGACAGCATTCCCATCATTATCAGCCCGGCCCCCAGCCACCCCAGCCAGGGCATCTTTTCCCCGAAGATCAGAAAGGCGAAGACGGCCGCAAACAATGGTTCCAACGTATAGATGACGGCGGCCCGGGCGGCCGAGGTCTGTTTTTGGTAATGAGACTGGATCACCAGGGAACCTGCCGTGGCCAGGCCGCTGGTCAACAGCAGGTCCAGCCATAACGAGGGAACGAAATGGATGGCCGGCTTCTCCAGCCGCCACATGAACAGCAGGCTCAGCACGACGGTGGTGATTATCTGGACCATCACCATGTTCATGGCCCCGTGTTTTTGGGTGTAGGTCTGGACCAGAATTATCTCCACCGCAAAACAGGCCGCGCAAAGGGCGGTCAAAAGATCTCCGCGGTTGAAGCCCCCGGAGGCCGGCCGGGACAGGAAATACAGGCCCACCGCCGCCAGGGCCACACCGGTCCAGATCCACGGCCCCACTTTTTTCTTGAGCATCATAATAGAAAGCGGCGGAACCAGGATCACCGACAGCCCGGTGATGAAGGCCGAGCGGGTGGCGGTGGTGTGCACCAGCCCCGCGGTCTGCAGGGAGAACCCGCCGAACAAGAAAGACCCCAGCAGGATCCCGTCCCGCCATCCGTGAAAGGGCAGGGTTTTTAATCCCCTATAACAGAACGGCAGCAGAATGACCCCGGCCAGGGCAAAGCGCACCCCCATGAAGGCCAGGGGGGTGGCGTGGAGCATGGCATCCTTGACCGCCACAAAGGTGACGCCCCAGAAAAAAGTGGCCAGCAGCAGCCAGAGATCGGCTTTAAGGTGTCGGTTGATCATAGGGCATCCATTATAACATAAAACCGCCGTGGTGTTAACCCCCGGCGGTTTTTCTGCCTGCGGTAACTTGTGCTTTATGCTTCCTTTTGATAATCGGCCACCACCCGCCGGTCCCGGACCTTCCGCAGAAAGTCCACGGCCTTAAGGTGCTCGGGATGTTTCTGGTAGGTGTCCAGGTCTTTCTCGTTCTCGAACTCGGAATAGAGGGCCAGGTCAAAGGCATCTTGGCCGGTGTTGATGTTTATGCCGATCTCCAGGGACCGTACTTCGGGAATGCTCTTTTTGAGTCCCAGCAGTTTTTCCCGGGCCAGCTCTATGTTCTCCTGTTTACTGCGGCCTTCGGCCTGGGGCCTAAAACTCCACAGGACAATGTGCTTTATCATGGCTCTCCTTTGCTGGTGAAAATAAAAAAGGACGTAACATTTTTTTGCTACATCCTTTTATTCTGCTTGCTGTGCTTTATTCCGGCAGGCGGATGGGCATGATCAGATAAACCAATTTATTGTCATCCTTCTCCTGGCTGGGCCGGACGATAGCCGCCGCCAATGGTGCGCTGAGATAGATGTTCAATTCATCCGATTCAACATTCTTGATGATGTCCAGCAGATAGTTGGCGTTGTAACCTATCTCCATTTCCTCCCCGCCGTATTTGGCCGCCAGGCTTTCAAAGGCCTCCCCGATGTCTGCGGTGCGGCTGGAAAGATCCAGGGAATCGGCCTTGATATTCAGCTTGATCATGCTGGTAAAGGTGTCGGAAAATACCGATACCCGGCGCACCCCGGCCGCAAATATCTCGGTGTTGACGGTGACGATCTTGTCGTTGCTCCAGGGTATGAACTTGTCGTATTCGGGATAAACCCCTTCGATGTGACGGGCGAACAGCTGGGTGCTGCCCAGGATGAACTGGGAATAGTTCTCGTCGAACTTCAGGACTATTTCCTGGTCGCTGGAACCGATCATCTTATTGACCAGATTAAGGCCTTTGGGCGGGATCAGCAGTTCGCTTTTTTGAGAGACCGGTGCGATCAGGCTTTCCATCAGGGCCAGGCGCCGCCCGTCGGTGGTCACCACCCGCAGCTTGTCGCCGTTGACCTGGAACAACACTCCACACAAGGCCGGCCTGGAACTGTCGTTGGCGGCGGCGAACAGGGTCTTTTTGATGGCGCTCTGTAGTAGCGACGCCGGAAGTTTTATCTGCTTGTCCTTTTTGATCTCGGGGATCTTGGGGAATTCTTCCTTGGGTATTCCGATCAGGTTAAAGCGGCTCTTGTCGCACTTAATGGCGATCTTGTTCTCGTTGACCTCAATATCCAGCGGCAAGGATGGAAGCTGTTTAATGATCTCAAAGAATTGCCTGGCCGGTATGGTAATGGCTCCTGGATTTGTTACCTTGGCCTCGGTTTCGGTGATAATGGCCACTTCAAGATCGGTAGCGGAGAATTTTATTTTGTCCTTGGAAGCCTCTAAAAGCACATTAGCTAAAACCGGAAAGGTGCTTTTGGTGGGAACCACTCCGATTATGCTTTGAAGGCTGGAAAGTATTTTGTCCTGGGAAATGGAAATTTTCATTTTAAGATATCTCTCTTTAAATGAGAATGTTTCTTTGGAAGATTAGTTTATTATGATATATCTAATTAACAGTAAAAGTCAATAGTAAAGTTGGTAAATCTTGGGATAAGTCAAAAGAATGGCGTAGCCACAGGCTATTAGTAAGAATTTGGTATTTTGATAAGGTTGGAAAACATGTTGACAACAAAAGGTTTTATCCACAGCAATCCACAAGAGAAAAAAATAAAATATTTTATCCCCAGGTTATGCACCTTTTATAGTCCGGGTTATCAACTCAACCAGCCTGGCAGTTTCCTGGTCTTTTAGGATATCTTTGTTCATTTTGTCGATGGCATGATGAACAGTAGAGTGATCCTTTCCGCCAAAACGTTTGCCGATATCGTTCAAAGATGAAGAGGTAAGGGTTCGGGAGAGATACATGGCGATATGGCGCGGCAGCACCAGTTCTTTGGTGCGTTTGCTGGAACGGAGGGCTTCGTCGCTGATGGAAAAATGATTGGCCACCGTCCGCTGGATGGAATCGATGGAGATGCTTTTGACTTTTTGGGAGATGATGTGCTTTAATGCCTCTTGGGCCAGCTCCAGTGTCAGTTCCCGGTCGGCCACCGAGGCAAAAGCAGTGACCCGGACCAGAGAACCTTCCAGTTCCCGGATGTTTGACTTGACCGCCTCGGCCATGAAAAAAATAACCTCGTCGGGAACCTTTAAGTTATCTATCTCGGCCTTCTTCTTTAAGATGGCGATCCTGGTCTCCAGGTCGGGGGACTGGATATCCGCCACCAGGCCGCTTTGAAAGCGGGAGACCAGCCGTTCCTCCAGGTGAGAAATATCCTTGGGTGGACGGTCCGAGGTCAGCACAATCTGTTTCCGGGAGTCATAAAGCGAGTTGAAGGTATGGAAAATCTCTTCCTGCATCCCCACCTTTTCCGAAAGAAACTGAATATCGTCTATCAGCAGGACATCCAGGTTGCGATAGTGGTTTTTGAAATCAAGGATCTTCCGGTTTTGAATAGCGGCCACCATCTCGTTCATGAAGTTTTCAGCCGGGGTATAAAATATTTTAGCCTTGGGTTTTTTGGCCCTAACGAAATTGCCGATGGCGTGAGTCAAATGTGTTTTCCCCAAGCCTACCCCGCCATAAATGAAGAACGGATTATAGACCCGGCCGGGGGCTTCGGCCACGGCCTGGGCAGCCGCATGGGCAAACTCGTTGCTTTTTCCTATTACGAATTTATCAAAAGTATAGCGCTCCCGCAACTGACTGTCGTTGTCTATCGCTATCGGCAGGGGAGGAGGAAGCTGTTTTTCTGCTTGGGAAGGCTTAATGTGTTCGTTGGGAGATGAAAAAATTACCGACAGTTCCCTTTGGGCTGTTTCTTTTAAGGCTTCTTTAATGAATGGAAGATAATGTTGTTCCAGCCATTGTATAAAAAACGGGTTGGGAACCTTGAGGGTTATGGACGTATCCCCCAGGGAAGCAGCTTTTACCGGCCTTAACCAGGTGTCATAGCTGCCGGAGCCTATCCGTTCTTTGATTATTTCCTGGGCCCTTGCCCAGAGTGCTTGTGCCTGTTGGCTCATAAGATATCCACAGTGCTAAATGGCTGAAAATTAAGGAGAGTTAAAGGATGGTGGTTATAAAGTGCGGAAAATCAAGGCTTAGGGATTATTCACATAGTTGTCAACAGGTTGTAAACAACAATAAAACGTTGGCACTGAAGGGGTTATAAAATACAAACAAGATTTGTGCAAAGCTTATCAACAATACAATAAAGGTGTATAATATATCTATTAACAAGGGGTTATCGGGCAGAGCGAAAGAGGAAAGTTATCAACAGGTTTTTCCACAATAAAGGCCATAAAAAAGAAAAAGAAATCACGGATTGCTTACCCCGCGATTTCATAATGATAAACATATAACGGCGATCTTTCTGAGCCAGGATGTAAATATATCAGGTTGCCGAAAAAAAGTCAATAGTGTTTTACGAAAAAGAAAAAATAAAACAAAAAAAGATTCAACAATTAAAATTTAACTTGAAATAAGTCTGCTTTTAGGGTAAAGTTAAAAAAAGAACACAACCAGCAATTTTTTATGCACCCAAAATGGCAAACCAAAGCTTCGGTTTAAACATAAAAGAATTATCCGGGATTGTTAAGTTGGAGCTTACCGCTGGCCAGATCCAACAACTTGAACAATACGCCGGTTTTGTTTTGGAATGGAATAAAAAAATAAATTTGATCTCCCGCCAGCATGCGGAGCAAACAGTGGCCGGCCACATCATGGATTCGCTGGCTGCCCTGTCATTGCTGGACGAGGCCGCCATTTCCAGCCCGGTTCCGATGACCGTCATGGACCTGGGCTCCGGCGGCGGTTTTCCCGGTTTTCCGTTGAAGATCTGCCGGCCCGGTATCAATTTGACCTGTGTGGAGGCCACCCAGAAGAAAGCGAAATTTTTGGACCTGGCGTCCCAGGAGCTGGCCTTACAGAGCGTAACGGTGGTTCCCCAGCATTCACAGGAGCTGGTTAAGGAGGAGGAACTGCTGAGTAAATATGATGTCGTATTGTGCCGGGCAGTGGCCGGGCTGAAGGAGCTGGTCAAGAGTTCCTTTCCCTTCCTGCGGCCGGGCGGGGTGCTGCTGGCATTTAAGGCGCAGAAGGCGGAGCAGGAAATAAAGGAGGCCGAAAAGGAGCTGGCAAAAAACTATATGCGGATAAAAACCATCAAAGAATATGTCATTGACGGAAAAACCCGGCAGATAATTGTGCTGGAAAAACAATAGCCGTGGCCAGCAGCAAATATACCCACCTGGTCCTCTTTGACATCGACGGAACTCTGGTGCACTGCGGGGCCACGCCCAGAAGGGTTTTTAAGCAGGCCCTGCTGGAGGTCTTCGGCACCGCCGGCCCGATAGACACCTGGATCTTCGACGGCAAGACCGATCCCCAGATTGTGCAAGAACTGATGGCCGCCGCCGGGGTTCCCTGTTCTAAGGGATTGACGGAAAGGGCGCTGACCCATTATTCCTTGGCCCTGCAGGCAGAGCTGCCCAGAGCTCCGGACAAAAAGATCTATCCCGGGGTGCGGGAACTTTTGGAGGAGCTTGGCAAACATCCGGTGCTGCTGGGTCTGCTGACCGGGAACATCAAACCCGGCGCCCGGGCCAAGCTGGCGTCGCTGGATCTGTGGAAATACTTTTCGTTCGGAGCTTTTGCCGATGACTCGGCTGTAAGGAAGGAGCTGGCGGACATAGCGGTGCGGCGAGCTCTTGAGCTCTCGGGACAGAAATTCACCGGAAAACAGATCGTCATCGTTGGGGATACAGAGCACGACATCAACTGCGGCCGGCACCTGGGGGTCAGAACTATCGGGGTGGGTACCGGGAGGAGTTCGGCAGCCAAGCTGCTAGAGCATGGGGCGGACAAGACTTTCGAGGATTTCAGGGAGCATCAAGAAGTAGCCAGGGTAATATTGGAAGGATGAATAACTGTAAAAGAAAAAGCCCCGGGTCGTGAACGACCCGGGGCTTTTCAAGATAGTTCCTTAGAAAATAGCGTAGCCAACCATGACCGATATGTTGGAATTCTTCCAATCATGTGTTACTCCGTTTATTTCTTCGAAGATCGTTGAAAAACTGTTACTGTAACGAACCTCTAAGGAAAATTTGACGGGTATAGATAAACCGGCTCCCAGTACATACCCAAGGTCTGAGCCTTTAATGTAAACATTCATGCTGCCGGAAGAGGTTGAATCTCCTACCGTTTCTTCCCAGGATGTGCCCACCCTGGTAGCGAAATAGGGACCAACGAGGACATACGGCTTAACCAGAATGCCGAAAGAAAACTTTGCCAGCATTGGAATTTCCAGATAGTTTATCCGGTATTTACCGACCCACGGTACACTGTCAATCTCTCCGGATAGTTTATATCCTTTCTGCGAATAGAGTATTTCCGGTTGAATGGCAAAGGAGGGAAGCAAGGTGAGAGTGAGATAACCGCCGGCAACCATACCCGAACGCGACTCGGCGCCTTGGGCCCAGTCTCCGTTTGCTGAGGACAGATTTAACCCGCCCTTTATGCCGAAGGACAGTCCCTGGGCCAAAACCACGGACCCCAGGCCCAACAAAGCAGCCAAAACCAGCAATTTTTTCATTACCCTAACCCCCTTATTTATTTAAGTTGTTTGCAAACATCATCATAATAAGTTTAGCGGCAAAAGTCAATGGAAAACGCAGCCAATTTTAACTCAAAATAAAAAAGATATTTTTTGCAGATTTTGCAAATATTATGGTATAATAAAAAGCTTGAAACAATGACTTTTAAACCCGGAAGCACTAATTTTTAATGACAAAAATAATCGCCGTAGCCAACCAAAAAGGCGGGGTGGGCAAGACCACTACCGCCATCAACCTGGCCGCCAGCCTGGCGGTGCTGGAAAAAACAACATTATTGGTGGATTTGGATCCCCAGGCCAACGCCACCAGCGGTTTGGGTCAGGACAAGTCCCTGGTGGAACGTGGCATTTACGACGCGCTGATGGAGGGGATCCCACTAGCCGAGATCACCCTGCCGACCGCCCTGCCCAAGCTGATGCTGGCACCTTCACAAATTGATCTGGCCGGGGCCGAGGTGGAGATGGTGGAGCGCCAGGGCCGGGAGTTCCTGCTTAAGCCTCTGGTGGAAGCGGCGGCCGGAAAATTTCAGTATATCATAATAGACTGCCCGCCCAGCCTGGGCCTTTTGACCATCAACGCGCTGACGGCGGCGCACAGCGTGCTGATCCCGCTCCAGGCCGAGTACTATGCGCTGGAGGGGCTGGGCCAGCTGATGAATACCTTTGACCTGGTCAAGGAGGGCCTCAACCCAAATTTGGAAATGGAGGGGATCCTCTTGACCATGTTCGACAGCCGGCTGAACCTGGCCCAGCAGGTGGCCGACGAACTGCACAAGCACTTTCCGGAGAAGGTCTATAAGGCCGTGATCAACCGCAGTGTGCGGCTGGCCGAGGCCCCGTCCCATGGAAAACCGATAATCCTTTATGACGTCAATTCGCAGGGGGCTCAGGGGTATTTGAGCCTGGCCAAGGAGATAATCAAAAAGGGTTAACGGGCAATAAGCAGATCCGCTATGGACCGGAAAAGTCCCTCCATAAGTTGATAGTGCGGCCGGGGCATCGGGCCGGGCGAAATAAGACCATTTTCTAACAGAAAGGAGAACCCATGAAGAAGCAATGCTTATATTTATGGTTTGTTTTTCTGTTTATTGACGGGCAGGCTCTTTCGCAGGCGTTTTTTCAAACGCCACATTTCCCTGAAGGGATAGAGGTGGCCGGGCCCAATAAATTTAGAGGCTCCGGACAACTGGAGACTGTCGTCATTTTGATGGATTTTCCGGACAACCAAGCCGATACCATCAGCCGTTGCCCGGCCCGTTATGATTCCATGCTTTATTCGGCCGGGGTTTATAACGAGCAGCCTTATCGGCAGGGCAGCCTTAAAGATTTCTTTTTGGAAAATTCATACGGGAACTTTCAGGTCATGGGCGGGGTGGCCGGAAACAAGTGGTTTCGTTCTGTATATAATTACTCACGTTATTATGACGGCTATTATATGCTCAGCACGGGGGAAAACCTGGCCGAAGAAAATGTGGCTCAGGTGGACCAAACCGTTGACTTTAGCCAGTATGACCTGAATGGAGACAACCATATTGACGCTCTTTTTCTGGTGCATGCCGGAGCCGACGGGGCCGATGACGGAGATGTTAATCATTGCTGGTCCCATGCCATTCCGTGGTTTAATTACACCACTAATGATGGTGTAATAATTGACGGAGTGACCAATGTCCCGGAATTCGCCATGGTCACCGAGTTTAGAGATACCACCATGTGTTGTATCGCGGTAATGTGCCATGAATTGGGGCACTTGGCCGGGTTGCCGGACCTATACGATTACAGCCGCGATACCTGGGGTGTGGGGTATTGGGGATTAATGGGCTATGGTGCCTGGGGCGCCGGGGGCGACACTCCCTGGAGTCCGTCCCACATGGAAGCCTGGAGCAAGGTCGAGACCGGGTTCGTAACGCCGGTGGTCATAACTAGGGATACCCTGGGTCTGCGAATAGTAGACGTTGAGAACAATCCGGTGATATACAAAGTGTGGCGCGGCGGGGCCGACGGAGACACATGTTTTTTCCTGGAGAACCGCCAGCACAAGGGATTTGACTCGCCCCTGCCGGGCGCGGGTCTGCTGGTCTGGCACATCGACCCGGGTCAGAGCGGCTACGACAACATAGTAGACCTTGAGGAAGACAATACTTTCCATCTAGATCTGGGCACGGGAGTACGTCCGGATCCGCACGAATACCATCCCGAGCTTGGGGCCGACAGCGACCCACTGCCAGGTTCCTGGGCCCGGACCAGCTTCGGTGACGCCACCACTCCAAACTCTCGGGACAACAACGGCCAGTCCACCGGTATTACCATTCAGAACGTCCGTCAGTCCGGCGACACCGTGATCTGCGACGTGCTGCTGGGCGGGCAAGGGGTGGAAAACGGTTTTCTTCCCGCGCTGCTTCCGCGGCGGGCAACCGTGATAGGTAAGAATCCATTCCGGAATTCTCTGACCATCTGGCTACCACCCGCAGATCTTACCAAGGTTTCGGTTTACGACTGCACTGGCAGATTGGTCTACCGGACCGCCACATCGGCATCGTCCCTGACCTGGTACGGCCGGGATCTTAACGGCCGGCAGGTCCCTTCGGGGCTGTACCTGGTACGAATAGAACAGCCTAGGTACAAAGTGACACTGAAAGTATTGCGGCTGAGATAATCGAACCGCAGTGTGCGGCTGGCCGAGGCCCCGTCCCACGGCAAGCCCATCATCCTTTACGACGTCAACTCTCAGGGGGCCCAGGGGTATTTGAGCCTGGCCAAGGAGATAATCAAAAAGGGTTAACGGGAGACCGCAAACAGCAAACAGCAAACAGCAAACAGGGAGTTCCGCCATGGACCCGAAAAAACTTTCGTCCAAACTTTTGATCAAGCCCGGAAAAAAAGTGAACCTGGAAAAGATCAAGCCCGGCGACACTTTGGGGTTCAAGGACAAGGAACAGGCCGTAAAGCTTTTGGAGAAGAACCAGAAGCGGATGGCCGAGCTCCAGTACCTGCTTTACGCCCAGAACAAGTACGGCCTGCTGATAGTGCTTCAGGGCATGGACGCCTGCGGCAAGGACGGCACCGTGCGCCAGGTGATGCGGGGGGTGAACCCCCAGGGCTGCAAGATAGTCTCCTACAAGGCCCCCAACTCGGTGGAGCTGGATCACGACTACCTGTGGCGCATCCACCACAACGTGCCGCCCAAGGGAGATATCGGCATCTTTAACCGCTCGCACTACGAGGACGTGCTGATAGTAAGGGTCCACAACCTGGTTCCCAAGGAGGTCTGGTCGGAACGCTACGGCCAGATCAACGATTTTGAAAAAATGCTGGCCGGCAACAACTACGTGATGCTGAAATTCTTTTTGCACATCAGCAAGCAGGAGCAGAAGGAGCGGCTGGAGGCCCGGCTGCAGGACCCCACCAAGAACTGGAAGATGAACCCCGAGGACCTTAAGGAACGGGCCAAGTGGAACGACTACCAGAAGGCTTACGAGGCGGCCCTCTCCAACTGCAGCACCAGGCATGCCCCGTGGTACGTGATCCCGGCCGACAAGAAATGGTTCCGCAACCTGCAGAAGGAGCGGCTGGAGGCCCGGCTGCAGGACCCCACCAAGAACTGGAAGATGAACCCCGAGGACCTTAAGGAAAGGGCCAAGTGGAACGATTACCAAAAGGCCTATGAAGCGGCCCTCTCCAACTGCAGCACCAAGCATGCCCCCTGGTTCGTGATCCCGGCCGATAAGAAATGGTTCCGCAACCTAGCCATCTCCCAGATCATCGTGGAATCGCTGGAAGGGCTGAACATGAAGTTCCCCAAGCCGGATTTTGACCCCAAGAAAATAGTGGTAAAATAGAACACGGATAATAACCATACCTGACGAGGTGACCGGACGCGGATTAACGCTGATTTTATGGATTTAATTGGGATATTCTCGGCGGAATCTGCGGGTATCTGCGTCCTGTAAGAAATTTAAACAACGGAGACCGCATGCCTGCACCAAAACGAGGGCTGGGCAAGGGGCTTTCGGCCCTGATCCCGGCCAAAACAACAAAAATATTACCGGCCAGCCATCCCGAAGGCCTGGAGCGGTTCCTCAAGGTCTCGGAGATAAAACCCAACCGCTTTCAGCCCCGCCGCAGCATCAAAGATGAATCGCTGGCGGAGCTGGCCGAGTCCATCCGGGAGAAGGGCGTGATCGAGCCGGTGATTGTCCGGCGGAGCGGGTCCGGCTACGAGCTGATCGCCGGCGAGCGCCGTTTTAGGGCGGTGCAGAAGCTGGGTCTGCCCGAGATCCCGGCCATCATCCGCCAGGCCACCGACCAGGAGGCCCTTGAACTGGCGCTGATAGAGAACATCCAGCGCGAGAACCTGAACCCGGTGGACGAGGCCAAGGGTTACGAACGGCTGCAGAAGGAATTCACCCTAACCCAGGAGGCTTTGGCCAAAAAGGTCGGCAAGGAGCGTTCTACCGTGGCCAACAGCTTAAGGCTTTTGACCCTGCCGGCCGAGGTCCAAAAATTGCTGGAGGACGAAAAGCTTTCCGCCGGGCACGCCCGGGCCATATTGATGGCCGGGAATCCGGCCCGTCAGACCAGCCTGGCCAAAGAGATCGTTGCCAAGGGTCTTTCGGTGCGGGAGGCCGAGGCCAAGGCCAGGGGCGAAACCGGAAAACAAACGCCCGGGCCGGTTCCGGCAAAGAACAAAAATTTGGACCAGCACCTCTCCAATATCCAGAACGAAATGCAGCGGGCGCTGGGTACCAAGGTCCGCCTGGTGCCCAAGGGCAAGGCCAAGGGGAAGATAGAGATCGAGTATTACTCGTCCGAGGATTTTGAAAGAATAATGGAACGGTTGAAGATAAAGGTTTAGACCCCTCCACTTCGGAAGATTAAATTGAAAGCCCTTCTCAGTGCAGCGCCCATCCCTACCCGCATCGGAGCGGGGACAGAGTAATGTTCAGAGTTTATTGTGATGATGTCCACCGGAAAAAGGAGCATTGTATGGAGATCAAAATAGCATCCATCACCAAGCCCGAGGACGTCAACTTCATCCTGGGGCAGACCCACTTCATCAAAACAGTGGAAGACCTGTACGAGATACTGGTCTCGGCCGTGCCGGGGATCAAGTTCGGCCTGGCATTCTGCGAGGCATCGGGCGCCTGCCTGATCAGACATGAAGGAACTGACGATGAGATGGTCAAACTGGCGGTCGACAACGCCAAGGCGATCGGGGCCGGGCACAGCTTCATCATCTTCCTTAAGAACGCCTACCCCATCAACGTCCTCAATGCGGTCAAGAACTGCCCCGAGGTCTGCCGGATCTTCTGCGCCACCGCCAACCCCTGCCAGGTGATCATTGCCGAGAGCGAGCAGGGCCGGGGGATCCTGGGCGTGATAGACGGCTTCTCTCCCAAGGGGGTGGAGGATGAAGAGGGCAAGACCTGGCGGAAGGAACTGCTGAGAAAGATAGGATACAAACGATAATTACTAAGCACAAAACACTAAACCCTAAATAAACACCAATGACCAAAGCGTCCGATTACCCAAACAGTTTGTAGTTTTAGAGATCAACAAGTTTGAGCTTGTTTAGTTTTCAGTGATTAGAGTTTAGAAATTAACAAAGTCCAGCAACAAATTGAATCTGTATAAGGATCAAATTTGTACATCAAAGATTTCAACAAACCAGCCCTGATCTATAAGGGCCAAAACATATCCTACGCCCAGACCATAGCCGCGGTCAAAACCCTTGCCGCCGGTTATCAATTGAAAAAAGGCGAGCGGGCGGCCATCTTTGCCGAGAACCGTCCGGAGTGGGTCTATTCGCTGTTCTCGGTCTGGGAGAAAAGCGGCATCGCGGTTCCCATCGACTATCTGTCCCCGGCCGACGAGGTGGGGTACATTCTTAACGACTGCCGCCCGGAGATAATATTTTGCTCCGAAAAGACCAAAGAGGTCACGGCCGCGGCCGTGGCCGGACTGAAGGACGGATACCGTCCAAAAATATCGGTCTTCGAGGAACTGCCCAAGGCCGGGGCCGCCCCGGTCCAGGAGCCGGTGAGCTACGACATCCACGACACCGCCATCATCATCTACACCTCCGGCACCACCGGCAGCCCCAAGGGCGTGATGCTGACCCACGACAACCTGCACTCCAACATCGAGGCGGTGGTGGACGGCGCCAAAATATTCAAAGACAGTGACAGGTTGCTGGCCATCCTGCCGTTCCATCACATATTCCCTCTGATGGGGACCATCATGGCGCCGTTGTCCTGCGGCGGCACTTTGGTCATTCTGGAAAAGATATCATCCGAAGACATCCTGAACGCCTTCAAGGAATACAAGATCACCATCGTCATCGGAGTGCCCCGGCTTTACCGGCTGTTTCACAAGGGGCTGATGGACAAGATTAACGCCAGCCCGGCCGCCAAAATACTGCTGAAGATCTCCCGTCGCCTAAAGTCCCTGGCCTTCGGCCGGCTGGTATTCAAAAAAGCTCAGGAGGCCTTTGGCGGCAGCATCACCTACTTCGTCTCCGGCGGGGCCAAGCTGGACGAGCAGGTGGGGGGCGACCTTTACGCCCTGGGCTTCGAGATCCTGGAGGGTTTCGGCATGACCGAGGCCGCCCCCATGATCACCTTCACCCGGCCGGGACAGGTGAAGATCGGCTCGCCCGGCACCCCCACCACCCAGACCGAGGTCAGGATCGAGGACGGCGAGGTGCTGGCCCGGGGCCGCAATATCATGAAAGGCTACTACAACCGGCCGGAGGAGACCGCCGCCATCCTTAAGAACGGCTGGCTGCACACCGGGGACCAGGGGCGCCTGGACAGCAAGAACCGGCTGTACATCACCGGGCGCAAGAAGGAGATCATAGTCCTCTCCAACGGCAAGAACATCAACCCCGAGGAGATCGAGAACCGCATCCTGTTGATCTCCCCGCTAATCAAGGAGATCGGGGTCTATTCCCGGGACGAAAAACTGGGGGCGGTGATCCACCCCGACCTGCAGGCGGTGAAAAAGGAGCAGGTGGTCAACCTGCGCGAGACCATCAAGTGGCTGGTGCTGGACAAATTCAACCTGACGGTTCCCAGTTACAAGAAGATCCACCATTTTACCCTGGTCACCAGCGAACTGCCCAAGACCCGGCTGGGCAAGCTCAAAAGATTCCTGCTGCCCCACATGGACGTCAAGAAGGCCGAAGACCACCAACAGAAACCCGACCCTGGCACCGTGGAATACCGGGCATTAAAAGTCTATCTGGAAAAAGCGTTAGATCAAAAAGTTTATCCCGAACAGCACCTGGAATACGACCTGGGGCTGGATTCGCTGGGCAAGATAGAGCTGGATCTGTTCCTGGAGAAAAGCTTCGGGATGAAGCTGGACGAAGAGGACTCAGTTGCCCATCACACGGTAGAAGGACTGAGCCTGCTGATAGCCGGGCAAAAATCCCAGGCCCGGGAGGAAAATTCCGACTGGCACAGCACCCTGCAGGAAAAAATAAAATTTGAGCTGCCCCAAAGCATTTTCATGCAGCAGTTCTTGAAGGTGATGGCCTCCCCGCTTTTCCGTCTCTACTTCAGTCTTAATGGAACAGGGCAGGACAAACTGCCGACGTCGCCGTTCATCCTGGCGCCCAATCACCAAAGCTTTTTGGACGGGCTGTTCCTCTCCATTCTTTTGCCGGACAAGGTTCTTAAAAACACTTATTTCTTGGCCGCCGGCAAACACGTCAAGACGCCGCTGACACGGTTCTACGCCCGCCACAGCAACATGCTGGTGATGGACATCAACCGCGACCTGAAGAAGACGTTGCAGCAGGCGGCCGCAGCCATCAGAGAGGGCAAGAACCTGGCCATCTTCCCCGAGGGGGCCCGCAGCCGGGACGGCAATCTGCTGGAATTCAAAAAGACCTTCGCCATACTAAGCAGGGAACTGCAGGTGCCGGTGGTGCCGGTAGCCGTCTCCGGGGCCTATGCCGCTTTTCCCATCGGCCGCAAACTGCCCAAGGCCGGAAAGATATCGCTGAAGTTCCTTTCGCCGATCTATCCCGGGGAGATGGACTACCAGCAGATCGCAGACAAGACCAGGGAGGCCATAGCCGGGAATCTTTGACCTTGGACAAGGGATGAAAACATTTGCTAAAACCCCCCAGTAATTAAAACGGATAAACTTTATCAAACGGCAATTAAAGGAGGACTGAAATGTCAAGCTGTGAATGTTTAGCCGGCTGTCCGTTCTTTAACGACAAAATGGATGATATGCCGTCCCTGGCCGCTATTTACAAAAACAGATACTGCCAAAACGATTTTGATTCCTGCGCCCGGCACATGGTGTTCAAAGCCTTGGGCAGGGACAAGGTACCAAAGGATCTTTTCCCTAACCAGCTGAGCCTGGCCCAGGAACTGATAAAAGGCAAATGAGGCGGGAATAACAGAACCATAGCGGCACCCAAATTTCTAATCCCAACAATCTGTTCCCTATCGTATATGCGCTGTTGTGTGATATATTTTTCCCAGACCGGGAACACCCGCCAGGTGGCCGAGACCATCCAGGAGGCCCTGGCGGCCCAGGCCGGCTCCTGCGCGTTGGTGCGGCTGGAGGATGCCGACCCGCTGCTGGTGGAGCGCTATGACCTGATAGGTCTGGGGGCCCCGGCTTTTTATTTTAGGGAGCCGTACAATGTCCAGAAGTTCCTGGAGGAACTGCCGGACCATTCCGGCAAGCCAAAACCCTTCTTCTTTTTTGTGACCCACGGCGGCACCCCGGGGGCAATATCCCAAAGGATCTGCGCCCTGGCCGCCCGGCAAGGCTTTGTGACTCTTGACTTTTACCAATGTTTGGGATATGATACATATCCGCCTTTTGCCGCAAGGGTCCCGGCCTCGGGGGCCGGGCACCCCGACCAGCAGGACCTGGAAAGGGCAAAGATTTTCGCCGCGGAGGTGCTGGCCAAGGCCCAGCAGTTTGCCCAGGATCCAAAAACCGGCAGCTGTTCCCAGCCCGGCGGTTTTTTGAACCGGGCCGTGGCCGGAATGTTCAGTCATCAGGCTTTATTGCGGCACATGAGAACGGGGCTGCTGCCCCGGAAGAACTTAATAAAAGAACTCTGCACCAAGTGCGGCCTTTGCGCCGAGCAGTGTCCCACCAATGTCATCAGCCTGGATCCGTATCCGGTTTTCAGGGAAGAGGAATGCATAGCCTGCTACCAGTGCGAGCGCATCTGCCCCGAAGGGGCATATAAAAACAATTGGACCCTTTTCAAACTATTAACCGGAGAGTATCTTCATCAACTTTTGTCAAAATTATTTCACCGGCAGAAAAACCCCAAACCTTAGGAGCGGTTGAATGTCTTTAAAAACAAAGGGTCCCACAACCAAAAGCGAAACTCCCGAAGCCCCCAAGCCCAATCCCACGTTGGAGCTGGTAAAAAGGCTGACCCAGGTCTCGGGTCCCTCGGGCTACGAAGCCCGGGCGGCCAAGGCGGCCCTGGCGGAACTGAAGCCCTTTGCCGACCAGGTAAAGATAGACAAGATGGGCAGCGTGGCCGCCTTCAAGAAAGGCTCGGGCCCCAAGGCTTCCGGCAAAAAGATACTTTTAGCCGCCCACCTGGACGAGATCGGTCTTTTGGTGACCAGGATCGAGGAGGGCGGTTTTCTGCGCTTTACCGAGATAGGCGGGTTTGATATCAGAGTCCTGTTAAGCCAGGAAGTGGTGGTCCACCCGGTGGGCCGGCTGGGGCCGGGCACCGAAAAATTCTACCCCGGGATCATCGGGGCCAAGCCGCCGCACTTTCAGACCCCCGAGGAAAGCCATCAGGTGATAGCCCTGGCCGACCTCTACATAGACCTGGGGATGGAGGAAAAAGAAGTGCGGACCAAGATCTCGGTCGGCGATGTGGTGACCATGCGGATGCCTTTTACAAACTTAAAGAACGATCGAGCCGCCGGCAAGGCCATGGACGACCGGGCCTGCATAGCAGTGATGGTGAAGACCCTGGAACTGCTTAAAAAAATGCGCCACAGCTGGGACGTATATGCCGTGGCCACGGTGCAGGAAGAAGCGGGCTGGGGCTGCCTGGGCGCATTGACCGCAACCTATAATGTGAATCCGGACATCGGCATCGCCATAGACGTGACCCACGCCGACATGCCGCTGGCCTCCGAGACCGAGACCGTGCCTTTGGGCAAAGGGCCCACCATTTCCATGGGGCCCAACCTGCACCCGGCGGTGGTGGACAAGCTGAAGGCCGTGGCCAAGGAAGAAGAGATCCCCTATCAGCTGGAGCCCTGCGCCGGGGTTACCGGCACCGACGCCATGGACATCCAGATCTCGCGCGAGGGGATACCCACCGGCCTGATAGGCCTGCCGCTGCGCTACATGCACACACCGGTGGAGACACTGGCGGCCTTTGATGTGGAGCGCTCTGCCCGGCTTTTAGCCAGGTTCATCGCCGAGCTGGACGACATCAAGCTGGAGTGGAAAGACGAGGACTGAATAACGATTGCAAATTGAAAACTTGAAATTGCAAAATTAAGGAAACAATGATAGACCTTAAACTGATAGAACAACTGACCAACGCCTGGGGCGTCAGCGGCAACGAGAACCAGGTGCGCCAGATCATCCGGAAGCAGATCGAAAAGAACGTGGACGACATCCGGGTGGACGCCATGGGCAACCTGATCGCCTTCAAAAAAGCCAAAAGCTCCAAACTAAAAGCTCTAAAGGTGATGATCTCCGGCCACATGGACGAAGTGGGGCTGATGGTGACCTCCATCGACAAAGCCGGCTACCTGAAATTCGACAAGGTGGGCGGGATAGACGACCGGGTGCTGCTGGCCAAGCGGGTGCTGATCGGCAAGGACCGGATCCCGGGGGTGATCGGGGTCAAGCCCATCCACATGCTTTACCGCAAGGGCGAAGACAAAAAAGTTACCAGCCACGATGACCTATTCATAGACATCGGCGCCGCCAGCCAGGAAGAGGCCCAGCGCTGGGTTTCCATGGGCGACTACGTGATGTTCGATACTCCGTACGAGGACTGGGGCCCCCTGATCAAAGCCAAGGCCTTTGACGACCGGATCGGCTGCTACATGATGATAGAACTGCTGAAGAAAAGATACAACTTCGATCTTTACGCCGCCTTCACCACCCAGGAAGAAGTGGGCTTAAGGGGCGGCCGGGTGGCGGCCTACCGCCATTTGCCGGACATGGCCTTCATTCTGGAAGGGACCCCGGCCGGTGATTTCCCGCAGTCGCAGGTCAAGGACGTCAGCCGGACGCCGGCTCTGGGCAAGGGCCCGGTGATCACGGTGATGGACCGCACGGTATTCTGCGACAAGGGTCTGATCAAGCTTTTGACCGATACCGCCAAGACCAATAGGATCCCGGTCCAGATAAAGCGGCCGGGCACCGGCGGCACCGACGCCGGCCGGATCCACATGACCAAGGAGGGCGTCAGGACGGTGGTGCTGGCCATCCCCTCCCGCTACATCCACTCGCCGGTCTGCCTGATAAGCAAGCGGGACGTGACCGCCGGGATGAAGCTGATGGAAGAGACCTTCAAGAAACTGCGGTAAACCAATAATTTATTGTTTAGTGTGTTTAAATGAAAACAAAAGCTCTATTAACATCGCTTGTTGTTTGCTTGCTTATGGGTTTTCATTGGCAATTAGGGCGGTCAAATATTGATAGAGTTGCTATTTTATTAGTGTACCCATTTATAATCGGTTTACTGTCGTATTGGTTATACGCTAACACACATTCTAAAATTAAGTGGTTTATTGTAATTGTTTTAATTGTTTTTAAACAAACAGTTCTGTTGTTATATTATGCCTTTGTTGTTGGTGAGTATAAGTATATGAACTATGTTCCCGACGGATTGATATTGCTGATAGAAACCATAATTAGTTTAGTTATATCCTATTTAACGTTTTTACTTTTTATACTGTTTTATAAAAAAACCAATAATAAAAAAATTACAACAGAATTAGGAACATCCAAATGAAGGATATCATAAAGCGGCTGACCGAGACCTACGGCCCCTCCGGCAACGAGGAGCTCATCCGGGAACAGATCAAAAAGGAGATCAAGGGCCTGGCCAGCGAGGTGAAGACCGACGTGCTGGGCAACCTGATCGCTGTGAAAAAAGCCAAAAGCTCCAAGCTTAAAGCTTCAAAGGTAATGGTGGCCGCCCACATGGACGAGATCGGCTTCATCGTCACCCACATAGACAAACAGGGCTTTTTGCGGGTCTCCAACATCGGCGGCATCTACCTGCACAACGTGCTGGCCCAGCGGGTGATCTTCGCCAATGGCACGGTGGGCACCATCAACGAGGAACGGGCCGAGACCCCCTCCGAGGCCAAGCGGATGGACAAGCTGTACATCGACATTGGCGCCTCCACCAAGCGCGAGGCCGAGGCCAAGGTGGCGGTGGGAGACGTGGCCGGGTTCCACCGCTGCTGTACCTTTTTGGGAAACCGGGCCATCGCCAAGTCCATGGACGACCGGATCGGTTGCGCCATCATGATCGAAGTGATGAAGAAACTGAAATCTTCGCCCAACGAAATTTACTTCGTTTTCACCACCCAGGAGGAAGTGGGCCTGCGCGGGGCCACCACCGCCGCCTTCGGGATCACTCCCGATCTGGGTATCGCGGTGGACGTCACCGGGGCTTTTGATACGCCGGACGAAAAACCCAAACTGCCCTCGGTACTGGGCGGCGGCGCGGCCATCAAGGTCAAGGACGCCGGGCTGCTGGCCCATCCGGCGGTGAAGAAGCTGATGATCGAGACCGCCAAGGCCAACAAGATCCCCTACCAGATGGACATCCTGGAAGGCGGGACCACCGACGGCGCCGCCATCTACATGACCAAGTCCGGCATACCCACCGGCGTGATCTCGGTGCCCACCCGCTATGTCCACTCGGCCTCGGAGATGGTGGACATGGTGGACGTCAAGGCTTCGGTGGACCTGCTGGTGAAAATGCTTTCACTGAATCTGAGCGCCAAGGGGTTTTAAGACGTTTTGAAAAGAACCTTCTAAGGAAACCAGGAAACAAGGAAAATATATTTCCGGCTATTTCTGGGTTTTAAGAAAATAAGTGTAACTATTCAGGTCTTGATTGTAACGGATGTGTTTATTAACCGCACGTAGACCGTGGCTTCGATAAGGCTTCGACAACAGCTTGGCCTATCAACTCAGCCCAGCGGACTTCGGCAGGGCTTCGGTATACTCAGCCTAACAGCTCAGTCGGGCCGCTCGGTGCAAACATTGCCACGACCTTCAGGTCGTGGCAGGAATTATATTAAATCCAGAGGGCTTTAGCCCCAGAGAAGCTTTAAAAATTAATTCGCCATCCGGGGTTGAAACCCCAAGAGTTTTTTCTGATCTTTCAGCCACGAGCTAAAGCTCGTGGCAATAGAATAACTTAAAACAGAGATGCCGTTTTATAACGGCCTGAATAGGTACAAACAACAGGTGTTCATCCGTGTCTGATCACTGTAGCCCCGCCATACTTTGGCTATGCTCAGTGTCCATCGGGGCATAAGCGGGTCCTATTATAAAACTTTGAGATCCAATGAAAAAACCGGAAAGATATATCTCCATATTCATAGTTCCGCACCACAAGGGCACCCAGAAGGAGCTGGAGTTTTCCTACACCACTTTGCGCTGGTTGGGGATTTTGGGTGCATTCCTTTTGCTGTTCATCCTCCTTTTGGTGGTCAATTACGGGCATATTTTCTGGAGGGCTGGGCAATATGAACTGATGAAAAAGCGCCAGGTGGAAATGGAAACCCAATTCGGGCGGATGGGGGAGGTCAATGCCGAGATAGCCAGACTTAAAGCGGTGGAAAACAAGCTTAACGCCATGCTGGGGATTTCCCGTCAGCCCGATACCCTTAAAATAGAACAAATAACCGTTCAAATTCCGGCATCCACCGCCATTTCCGCAGTAAGCCAGCCTTCGGCTAACCTGCCAGCGACATCCCGGCTGGCTACCGTGCCGGCCATAATGCCCTGTAAGGGTTGGATATCCGCAGGGATGTCGCCGGGCCACACCGGCATAGATATCGCCGCCCGCGAGGGGGATCCAGTATGGGCTGCGGCTGACGGAGAAGTTTCTTTTGCCGGTTGGGACAATTATTACGGTAATAAAATAGAGATCAAGCATAGCGACAAATTAAATACCATGTACGGGCACAATGCCAAACTACTGGTTAAAGTTGGGGACAATATAAAACAAGGCCAGGTAATAGCTTTGGTGGGAACAACCGGGCAAAGTTCGGGGCCCCACCTGCATTATGAGGTCCATCTTAACGGACAGACGGTAGACCCAGCTAACTATTTGGTAAATAAGTAGATAGCTCTGCGAAACTTAATGATCCTTGGACCCGGTCAATGGTTTCGGCCAGTAATATCTTAGTTATCAATGGGATACGTAAGCCGTCTTTCACAAAGAAAGACGGCTTTATTTGTTAGTATTTTGTATGTCAACGAGTTACGCTTGTTTTTCGACAGTCTGTCACGAACGGGCCCGAAAAAATAATTCTTGACAAAAGATAAAAAAAGATATATACTTAAGTCCTTAATATTGAAGAACTCCGCTTAAATAAATAGTGGCGGTGTTTTTATTTCAGAAATCGGAGGTGATTTAATACGAAGGTTACCATTCGCGACAGTGATTCCTTTGAGAAGGCATTAAGAATCTTCAAACGCAAGTGCATTAAAGAAGGTTTGCTTGCCGATATGCGCAAGGGTGAGTTCTTTAGCAAGCCCAGCGTCAGGAAAAAAGTCAAATCGGCCAAGGCCAGAAGCCGCAAAGCCAGATTTGGAATGTAGGGATCACCGGAATAATATAAAAACGGCGTCTTAGTTGCTAAGACGCCGTTTTTTCTTTTGTCCCGGTCCGGGCTAAGGTTACAAGTATACCGCCAGCCAGACCGTGATCACATAAAGCACCAGATCCCCCAACAGCCAGGCATCGGTCAACAGCGCCAGCTCCGGGCTTTGGCCTTCTTCTTTCCGGTAGATCAGGTAAAGGTACCTGAATATCCCGTAAAGCACAAAAGGAATGGTGTATTTTAGGTTGCTGTTGCCGAACTTGGCGGTGGTCTCGGGCGACAGGGTGTAAAGGCTGTAGCAGACCACGGCGGCGGCGGTGACCACGGATATCATCTGGTCCAAAAATTTTTGGGGATACTCGGTCAAGACCGTCCGGTGGCCGGGAGCCTCGGCGGTCAAATGAACCTGCTCCTGCCGCCTTTTGGCCAGGGCCAGGAACAATGCCAGCAGGATCACGCAGATCAGCAGCCATTCCGAGATCGGCACCGCTATGGCCTCGGCTCCGGCCACCGCCCGCAGCACGAATCCGGAGGCGATCACGAAGACGTCTATGATCACCAGTTTTTTCAGGACGAAGCTGTAGAGCAGCATCAGTACAAAATAAGCCAGGGCCGACAGTCCGAAAAGAAAATTAACGTAAAAAGAAGCGGCCAGCGAGAAGACACCCAGCCCCAATCCCAGCAGCAATGCCGTTTTGGCAGACAGGGCCCCGCTGGCCACGGGCCGCAGTTTTTTTTGCGGATGCAGGCGGTCGCGTTCGATGTCAGCCAGGTCGTTGAAAATATAGACCGAGCCGGAAAGCAGGCAGAACAAGGCAAATGAAGCCAGGGTCTTTGCCAGCATCACCGGATGACCCAGATTTTGGGAGAATATCAGCCCGGCGAAGAGGACCAGGTTCTTGGTCCATTGCTTGGGGCGCAGGGCGCTTAATAGGATCTTGGGGCTCATGGTTGGGTCTCCTTGGTTATAAGGGTCATACATAAGACGGAGAATTCTTTATCCGCCTACGCAGAACACCACCCCGATTTATCGGGGTGGAGGAATGCGATAGAAAAGATGCTTCCTCCTGCGCTTACGCTTCGGCGGACAGGTCGGCGGATGTCGCCGACAACATAAAACGGATTTCCCCGCCACGGCGGGGCAACCTAGGTCTTGGTACTACGCCTACGTACCTCTACTCCGGCGCACAAGCACTGCTATGCCCGTGGGGCTCCATAAGGAAACCATGAAACCAAGAAAATTTCCTGTCCTTCCTGGTTTCCTTATTGATTTTGGTTTATCCGGGTTGGCTTTCTTTGAAACATTCATACAGTCGGGCAAACTCAGGCAGAGAAAGTGTCTGGGGGCGGCGGCTTAGGTCGATCCCGCTCTTGGCGGCCAGGGGGGCCAGGCCGGAGTCCTCTACCTTAAAGGCCTGGCGGAAAATGGCCCGCAGCATCTTGCGGCGCTGGGAAAAGGTTTTTTGGACGAATTTGAAGAAAGCCCCTTCGTCCCTTACTTTTACCGGAGGATGCTGGTGCGGGGTCAGCCGGATGACCGTGGATGTCACCTTGGGCGGGGGAAAGAAGGCTCCCGGCGGCACTTCGAACAGCTTGTCCACTTTTGCGTGATATTGCACATAAACGGAAAAGGAGCCGAAGTCGGTGCCGGGCCGGGCCGCCATCCGGTCGGCCATCTCGCGCTGGACCATCACCACAATGCTTTCGATCCGGTCCCGGACCAAAAACAACCGCTCCAGGATGGGGGTGGTGATGTAATAGGGCAGGTTGGCCACCACTTTGAATTTTTTGATGCCTTTTTGGTCCAATAACGCAGGCAGGTCCAGTTTCAAAAAATCCTTGTTCAGGATGGTCAGGTTCCGGCAGGAAGAATATTCCCTGGCAAGCTCTTCCGACAATCTGGCGTCCACTTCCACCGCCAGGACTGATGAGGCCCTGGCCGCCAGCAGGCCGGTCAGAACCCCGCGGCCCGGGCCTATCTCCAGCACGGCGTCATTGGGGCAAAGTTTGGCGGCGTCAATTATCTTCTGGACCACGGCCGGAGAGATCAAAAAATGCTGGCCGTATTTTTTGAGCGGAGCCTTGGCGGCATGTCCAAAATTGGTTCTATTTGTGTTTTTATTCATAAATAAAGGACAACTATCTAATTTTTACCGGGAGTGAAGAAATAATAATGCAGTTATGTTCTTTTCTTTTTGTGCCGCCAACAAGAAAAGAACCAAAAGAAAAAGCTCGTCGCTTAAAACTCTCCGGGCCACGCTTACGCCAAGGCTTCAGCGGGCCCGCGTTGCGCTTCTCGCTGACGGCGGGCTTGTCTGAACTCGGGCTTTGGCCCAGCCCTCAAACATGCAGACAAGCTTTTAACCGCCGTCAACTGCGATGCTCACTGATCGTTTTAACACGACAACCGGGGTTGGTATCGTTGATCAAATAAGTTACCGGGTCAATTTTACCAGGTTGTTCACCCCACCACGTCGTAGTGTCTTATCCGGAGGTTGACCCCCAGATCCTTGGCGGTCTGTTTGGCCAGCTCCACATCCACCCCCGGCATGTCCATCACGGTTACGGTGGTCTTGATGCCGGCCTTGCGGCACTCCACCGCGAAATCCTTGACCGCCTGATAGGCGGTGCTCCCGAACCGGCTGGGGCAGATCCTGTCGTAGGCCTCGCTGTCGTGGACGTTGAGGCTGATGGAGACCTCGTCCACCAGGCCGGCCAGCTCCGGGACTATGTTGCGCCCGGCTATCAGATTGCCCTGGCCGTTGGTGTTGATGCGGACCCGGGCCTTCCGCTCCTTGAGCCAGCCGGCCGCCTGCTTGACCAGGTCCAGCCGCAGCAGGGGCTCGCCGTAGCCGCAGAAAACCACTTCCTTGTATCTTGAAGGATCGCCGATGGCGCCGGTTACTTCCTGAAGATCGGGCTCACGCTCCAGCCTTAAGTTATGCCCCTTGATGAAGTCCGTCTTTTGGCGGATGCAGAACACGCAGGCGTTGGTGCAGCGGTTGGTGATGTTAAGATAGAGCGAGTCCCGGATCTGGTAGGCGATCTTGGCCGGGTCGATCTTTCCGATGTTAAAGAATTTCTTGGCGTTCAAAGTGCTTACCCGGCAGACATCCTCAACGGTCAGGGGCGCCAGCAGTTCCGCGATCTTCCCGGCAATGACGGGCAGGTTGGCCGGCTCGTTGCGGGCCCCCCGGTGCGGTTCCGGAGCCAGGTAGGGGCAGTCGGTCTCCAGCATCAGGCTTTCCAGTTCCACGGCCTTAAGCACTTCCGGCAGATGCTTGGAGTTCTTGAAGGTCACCGGCCCGCCGATAGAAAGCAGGTATCCCCTCCGCTTGGCCTCCTTGGCCATCTCGGCATCCCCGGCAAAACAATGCAGCACCACCTTTAGTTCCGGGTGGTCTTTCAGGATGTCCATGGTCTCCTGATGCGCCTCCCGGTCGTGGACCACCACCGGCAGGTTCAGTGTCTCCGCCCAGGCCAGCTGTTTTTTGAAGGCTTCGATCTGAATGTCCTTGGGCGAAAGGTTCCTATGGAAATCCAGTCCCATCTCGCCGACGGCCACCACCTTGGGGTTCTTGGCCAGCTCGCCCAGGTGCTGGAATGTTTCCTGGTTCATGGTTTTGGCCTCGTGGGGATGCACGCCCACCGCGGCATAGCAGCAGTCGTACTTCTCGGCCAGCTCCACCGCCCGGTGGCTGGACCGGAGGTCATAGCCGATATTGACGATGTATTCCACCCCGGCCTGCCGGGCCCGGTCTATCACCTGGCTCAGGTCGCCGCTGAAGTCCTTGTTGTTCAGGTGGGCGTGGGTGTCGATGATGGTATTTTTAGACATAACGATCAAAAGCTTCCGGTTATCCAGGGTATTTGTGTTTTTGTCTTGTTGATAGCCAAAGCCAGGCCCAGCGGTACTGCGTCAAAGTTGATATCCAGACTGCCCAGGCTTTTGTGGTTCTGATTGCGGACAGAGTGTAGACCTAAGGCAAATCCTGCGATCATGCCCAGAGAAGAGAGGCCGGAAACAGACTGAAATATCTCATTGCTTTCACTGTCGCTGGAGGGATGGATCAAAAACCCCAGCCCGCAACCCAACAGTCCTCCGGCGGCGGTGCTGCCCATCACAATGTACCCGTC
>CAWAAX010000021.1:0-18795 GCA_963780225.1 uncultured bacterium
ACTCAGCGGATTCTAACTATTATCATTGCGAATATTTAAAAGCCCCCCGCCTTAGGCGGGGGGCTTTTTGTTGTCCAACGAGGAAAAAACAAAAAATATTAAAAAAACACTTGACAAAACCATGAAAATATCATACTATTAGTCTAATAAAACATACTAAGAGTATATATGGGCATAAAGCAAAGACGTCAGGATATTGCCGCGATCAGGCGGCAAGACATCATGAAAGCGGCCTGGACGCTGATGGAATCAAAGGGTGTGCTGGCCGTGACCATGGATGAGATAGCCCGGAAGGCCGAGTACACCAAGCAGACTGTATACTCCTATTTTGCCAGCAAAGACGAACTGCTGGTGGCCATTTATCTGGAGCGATTAAGGGAAAGGTGGGGCCTGCACCAGGAGCAAATGGATGCCATGTCCACCGGGATCGGCAAACTTTGGGCCTTCGCCCGTTCTTATTACAGTTATTTTACCAGGCACCCCGTAGATCTCCAGTTGGTGATGTATCTGGATTTTTGGGGGCTATATTCGACAGAGACCTATAAAAAACTTTACACCCCACAGTGCGAGTACTTTGACAGTACGGATAAATACATGCAACGCGCCCTGAAGCAGGCCCAGGAAGAGGGAAAGGTGCGAAGCGGCCTGGACCGCTGGTGGACACTCTCTTATTTTTATCTATCGTTACGGACCAATCTCAACAAAGCTATGATGAATAAGAAAATATCTCTGGCTAAACGGAAGGATATATATTTTTCTTTTGTAGACATCTTTCTGCGGGGCATAGCGCCGTCTACGGATAAATAACCGATAGCACAATAACAATTTACAGCAAAAGGAGGAAGAAAGACATTATATAATTGACATTGATCCAGAAGAAATGACGATGTATTTTTTTTACTTACAATACAAACAAACGTTTGTTTTTCTTCTTGTTTTAGCAAAAAACAAAATTTAAAAGGAGGAGAATAATGAAAAGAATCATAATCCGCACAGTGATGGGCTGGTTTTTCCTGAATTTATTGGCGCATTTAGCCGGGGCGCAAAGCCTGTCATTTGTAGGACAAGCCATCGATCTCAACGTCCCGGGGATCTCCTGCATCACCATCTACGATCTGGACAGGGATGGCGACAAGGATATCGTTGGGGGCACTGAGATCCCGGGCAGAGGTCTTTATTGGTGGCGAAACGATGGCGGTGATCCTGCACAATGGACGCGATTCCTGGTGGATGTTAGCATCGATGACGCCATGTCGATCGAAGTCGCATATATCGACAATGATACTTTTCCCGATATCATCTCCACGGAATTGTATCAGGGACAGATTGATTGGTGGCAGAACAGTGGCAATCCAACATTGGGGTGGATTAAACATGTGGTAGGAGAACCCTACGGTGCACACGATGCTATGTGTGCCGACATCAACGCTGACGGACACACAGACGTAGTAGGGGTCAGTTCATATCCCGGCTCGATCTCGGTATTCTATAACGATGGCGCTACGCCCCCGGCGTGGACAGAGCACCCACTATGCGACACATTCGGCGGGGCTAAGACTGTGACCATTCATGACCTTGACCGGGACGGTGATTTGGATGTGATCGGGGCGGCCGAGACAGCTAATACTATCTGCTGGTGGGAAAACATTGGCGGTGATCCAGTTAATTGGGAGGAACATATAATAACCTCGGGTTTCGATGGAGCCCAGATAGCCATCCCGGTGTTGATGGATGGTGACAGCCTGTATGATATTATCGCCGCCGGGGCCGAATGCCAGCAAATAGCATATTGGCTTTGCCAGGACCTGGCCACAAATCAATGGACCAAACATATTGTTACAGACCAATTGGGCGTAGCGGTGAATGTACGGGGCGGTGATTTTGACGGCGATGGAGACCTGGACATCGCGGCAGTAGGGATGATACCCGGAGAGTTGTCCGTATTCCGGAACGACAGCTTCAACTGGACCCCGACGGTGCTGCGAAGCGATTTCGGACGCGGTTGGGCGCTGGAGGTCAATGACATTGACCAGGATGGCGATCTTGACATTATCGCCGGGTCAGAGGATCTGGGGGACCTTTTCCTGTGGGAGAATATGCCGGACTTTAGGCCCCATATGAATTCCAACTCGCTTGCTGTAATGCAGAGCGCAACCGGAAGCATTCTGGTCTCCATCGATTCCCACAACGATTACCACGGAACTGTACAACTCAGCGCTTCCGTCAGTCCTGCACCCGGATCAGGCCAAGTTGATTTTACTTTCAGCCCCGCGTATATCAATCCCAGCGGTTCCTGTTCCCTGATAGTCGCGGCCTCGGTTGATATGGCGCCAGGTAGATATGTCATCACGGTAACTGCTGCAGATTCAGTGGACATAGTGAATGCAGACTCCACTATAACTTTATGGATACTGGGATCAAGCCAGGCGGCGGTAATCGGGGGGGACCATGCAATGATGGAGTTGGTGCGGGGGATATGGGGGACAGTGGACAGTCTGTGGGATGTGCCGCCGGCCATAGGCCCCAGCTACCAGGCATTGGTGATTGAGCACGGGGCAGCGCCGGGAGATACTATCCTGATCCGCCGGTTCATCGGGGACGGGGGAAGGGTGCTGCTGACCCGCCAAGTCCCATCGGAATTGTGCGGCTTAAACCTGACTCCCATCAGCAACTGGATCGGGGCCAGCGGATACGGTAACTACAGCGGAACCGGGATCCCCATCCTCTCGACCAGTGAACAGCCGTTCGGAGTATCTGGGATCCAGACCAATGATACACTGGGAACTGCGGTCTCTGGTTTCGGAAGGTTGTCGGGACTGGCTGCCGGGGGAGTGAAGCTGGCCCAACTCGGGTCTTATGCCACCGTCTTGGCTGGGGTATACTGCGGAAGCGGTTCCGGACATTGCCTTTATTATACCGGCGGGGCCGGGATCAGCCCCCAGAGCGATTCCTTGCTCCTGGGGTTTTTGACAAATACGCCACTGGGGGTGGAGGGATGGGATGACGGTGGAACAGCTACCTGTCTTTCCTCAAAAATGAAAGTCTGGCCCAATCCCCTTAAAGAAAGAACAAACATAAGATACAGCGTGGCATCCCGCGGGTTGGCAGAACTCCGGATCTATGACATTCTGGGCAGACTGGTCAGCATAGAGCAAAGCGGAATGCTGGAGCCGGGGACATACATCCTGGAATGGGACGGAAAAAGCAGTAAGGGGCAGGCCGTATCTGCCGGAATATATTTCGTAAGGCTGTCAAGCAGGGACGGGAATGTGACCAGGAAGATAGTCAAACTTCAATAATATTCAAGAAGAAGCCCCCCGCCTTTGGCGAGGGGCTTCTTCTTATCCGGTCTGGATCAACTCATGCGCATCGGGGAAATGGAATTTAAGGTTGTGGTCAAGAAAGGCCTGTTCCGTGGTTGTTAAAACCTTTTGCATTGTTTCCAGGGCCAGTTGTTTGGCCGGGGCCACCAAACGGGCATCGGCTATCAGGTCGGCGATCTTCAAGACCGGCAAGCCGTGCTGGCGGGTTCCCCAAAGTTCACCGGGGCCCCTGATCTTAAGATCTTCCTCAGCGATCTTGAACCCATCCGAGGTGCTCTGCATTATACTCAAGCGCGCTTGGGCCTCCGGTGTGGACTTTTGGCCGGACATCAGGATGCAGTATGACTTGTGCTGTCCCCGGCCCACCCGCCCCCGCAGCTGGTGCAGCTGCGACAGGCCGAAGCGCTCGGCATGCTCGATCACCATCACCGTGGCATTGGGCACGTCAATGCCCACTTCTATCACCGTGGTGGCCACCAGCAGCTGAATGCCGCCGTTACGGAAGGCTTCCATCACCTGCTGGCGCTCATCAAAGTTCAGCTGGCCGTGGATCAGGCCGGTCTTGAAATCCTTGAAAATATCGTCGCTCAGGTGCCGGTGCATCTTGATAGCGGCCTTGAGATCTGTTTTCTCCGATTCCTCGATGATGGGGTAGATCACATATATCTGCCGCCCGGTCTTCATCTGGTCGCTCAGGAAGGTGTAGACCTTGGTTCGGCTGGATTCCGATGCCACTTTGGTGACGATGGGCTGGCGGCCGGGGGGCAGTTCGTCAATTACCGAGATGTCCAGGTCACCGTAGGCGGTCATGGCTAGGGTGCGGGGGATGGGGGTGGCGGTCATCACCAGCAGGTGGGGATCCTGGCCCTTAGCCCTGATTTTGGCCCGCTGGGCCACCCCGAACCGGTGCTGTTCGTCGATAATGGCCAGGGCCAGCGCTTTGAAGTTCACCTGTTCCTGGATCAGGGCATGGGTGCCTATGGCCAGCAGTATCTCGCCCGATCCCAGTTTGCGGTATATCTCCTTTTTTTCAGACGGCGGAGTTTTGCTGGTCAGCAGGGCGGAGGTGATGGACAATTTGTCCAGCCAGGGCTTGATCCCTGCATAATGCTGTTCGGCCAGGATCTCGGTGGGGGCCATCAAGGCGGTCTGCAGGTTCTGGCCGGCCGCCTGGATCAGGGCTGCAAAGGCCACCAGGGTCTTGCCGGAGCCGACATCGCCCTGGAGCAGGCGGTGCATGGGCTTGGTCTGCGAAAGGTCTCCGGTTATCTCCCGCATCACCCGTTCCTGGGCGGCCGTGGGAGTGAAGGGTATCACGGACTCGAAACTCCGCCGCCAATCAGATGAGACAATGGGGACGGCCCGGGCCAGTCCGGAAAAGTTCTTCCGGCGCTGCAAAAGCAGGACCTGCAGATAGAACAATTCCTCGAAGGCCAGGCGCTCCCGGGCTTTTTGGGCGAACTGGATGCTTTGGGGAAAGTGCATCTCCTGGACGGCATTCTTCAGAGGCATCAGTCCCCGGTTCTGGATCACGGCTTCGGGCAGGGATTCAGTGAGATCGGACAAATGCCCTTCCATGGCCGCTTTGAGCACGGTCCGGATCTGCCGGGCCGAAAGCCCGGTGGTGGAGGGATGGAGGGGGACGATCCGCCCGGTGTGGATCAGCTCGGCGTCCTCGTCGTCTATAACCTCGTATTCCGGGTTCAGGAAGACCAATCCCCGGTCGTATTTGGCGGAACCGCTCAAGACCACGGTCTGGCCGATCTCGAACCTGTCCTTTAAATAGGGCTGGTTAAACCATTTGACCGGCAAAAAACCTGATTCATCGTTTATCATCAGGTTGAAAATGGTAAAGCCTCGCCGGGCGTAATTGACGCTTTTGCCGGAGACCTTTCCTATCACCGTAACATCCTGGCCGGGATGGAGGTCGGCGATCTTGGTGAAGACGCTGCGGTCAATGTAGCGGCGGGGGGCATGATAGAACAGGTCGCGCACCGTGAAGATGCCCAGCTTGTGGAACAGCTCGGCCCGCTTGGGGCCGACCCCTTTTATGTATTGGATCTCAGTCAAAACGGATTTTATGATATTTTTAAATAAAACCGAGGGGGGATTCCCTCGGTTTTATAAGTCTATTGCAACAAATAGCGGTTATTGATATTACAAATACTGTTTAAAGTGTTGGTTTGTCATTGTATTGGTTCAAGTGATCCTTTTTCCGACATTACCCAAAACCAGTTTGGACAGAGCTTTCAAAGTATCCAGCACCCCGATGCCCTGATTTGCCACGGCCTCAAAATAGGGGAATCCCTGGGGATTAAGCTTGGTGTTCAACTCGTCCAGGGTGACGCTATTGGGCAGGTCGCGCTTGTTGTACTGCAGAACCAGGGGCAGGCTTTCCAAAGTCAGTTTCATCTCGGCCAGGTTCTCTCCCAGGTTCTTAAAACTTTCCAGGGTGTCTGCAAACCGCTCGGTCTGGGAATCGGCCACGAACACGATGCCGTCCACGCCCCTCAGCACCAGCTTGCGGGAAGCGTTGTAGAACACCTGGCCCGGCACGGTGTACAGGTGAAATTTGGTCTTATAACCGTGGATGCTTCCCAGATCAAGAGGCATAAAATCGAAGAACAGGGTCCGGTCCAGTTCGGTGGCCAGGGAGATCAGCTGTCCCTTGGAGCCGGGGGAGACCTTCTCGTAGATGTAGCGCAGGTTGGTGGTCTTTCCGCCCAGACCCGGGCCGTAAAACACCAGTTTGCAGCTTATTTCGTGGGTGGCTTGATTGATTAGGGCCATAGTATCACAGTTAAAAGATGAATGATTATCTTATTTACCTAAGGGAAGACAGGATTAACATGATTGACGGGATTTGCAATATATTCTAACGACTTTATTTTTCCGCAAGCATTGAGTAATAAAGTTCCTGATATCTTAGGGCCGACCGGTCCCAGGAAAAGTCCCCGGACATGGCCTGTCTGGTCAGCAATGACCATTCTTCTTTTTTGCGGTAAACCTGCAAGGCCCTTTTGACCGCCGATACCAGTTCCGGGGAATTGAACCCGTCGAACAGGAAGCCGTTGGAATCGGAGAAGGAAGGCTCATAGTCCACTATGGTGTCGGCCAGGCCGCCGGTTCTTCTGGCCACCGGGATGCTGCCGTAGCGCAAGGCTATCATCTGCCCCAATCCGCATGGCTCGTAAAGCGAGGGCATCAGGAACATGTCGGAGCCGGCGTACATCAGATGGGAGAGGGCGGGATCGAAGCTTAGGCTCAATCCAAAATTCTGGGGATATAGGCGTTTCTTTTGCGCAAAGGCATCGTGATACCTTTGTTCCCCCGTTCCCAGCACTGAC
The DNA here is from genome assembly GCA_963780225.1 of uncultured bacterium. GTDB lineage: Bacteria > Edwardsbacteria > AC1 > AC1 > EtOH8 > UBA5202. Next base: position 6,671 of record CAWAAX010000021.1, read on the forward strand.
AGGTCGCAGCCCAGTTCCACCAGCTCATCCACTGCTTCCAGCACCAGGTCGCAGCCCTTCTGGCCGGCCAGCCTGGTGACCATGACCAGCAGGGGGCGGTTCCCGGAATGGACCAATCCCAGTTTTTTGTAGAGGATGCGCTTAAGGGTGCTCTTGTTGGCTATCCGGGCCTGATCATAGTTCAGCGTCAGGTATTTGTCGGAGGCCGGGTCCCATTCACTGTAATCGATCCCGTTGATGATGCCGGTCAGGATGTTTTCCCTGGCCTTAAGGGCCCCGTCAAGCTGAAAGCCCTGTTCAGGGGTCAGTATCTCCCCGGCATAAGTAGGACTGACCGTGGTCAGCCGGTCGGAGAAGAAGATACCGCCCTTGAGGTAATTCACCTGGCCATAAAATTCCAGGCCATCCAGGGCGAAGCATTTTTCTGGCAGTCCGGTCAGCGAATATTGCTCTTTTGGGAACACACCCTGATAAGCCAGGTTGTGGATGGTGAAAACTGTTCTTGCCTTTTTCCAAAACATTTTGCGGCCGGGACTGCATTTGATCAGGGCCGGGATCAGTCCGGTCTGCCAGTCGTGGCAGTGGACCACATCGGGCGGCTGTTCTAAAGTTTCGATCAGTTCAACGGCGGCCCGGCAGAAAAGGGCGAAGCGGAAGGCGTTGTCCGGGTAATCTCCGGCAGCGGTTCCGTAAAGTTCGGGACGGTCCGAGAAGGCCGGATGATCCAGACAGAAAAGTGTTGATGCCCGGCAGGTGGTCTGACTTAAGGATATTGATGCGGTGGCTGACGTCTTCGATGGAACAGGTTATGGTCTGGCCGGTCTTCGTAACATTGAACTTCCTTTGATCGATCTTCCGATAGCCCGGCAGAATGACTGTGTTCTGATGGCCCAGCCGGGCCAGGGCCCGGGGCAGGGCTCCGGCCACATCGGCCAGGCCCCCGGTCTTGGCAAAGGGATGGACCTCGGAAGAAACCGTCACTATGTGCAGCGGCCGCCGGCTCAACCTATCTCCACCTCCCGCAGAAACTGGGCATACTCCTCGGGCGGGGTGGGGTTGATGTAAAACCCGGTTCCCCGCTCAAATCCGGCCACCCTGGTCAGCCGCGGCATTATCTCCATGTGCCAGTGGAAGTGCTGGAGCCCGGACATCTGGCAGGGGGCGGTATGCAGCACCAGGTTGTAGGGGGGATTGTTGACTGAAGCTTTGATCCGGAGCAGGGTCTCCTTCAGCATGGCGGCCAACAGGGCCAGGTCGGCCGGGGTGATGTTCTCAAAATTGGATTCGTGCTTTTTGGGCAGCAGCCAGCATTCAAAGGGGAAGCGGGCGGCAAAGGGGGCGATGGAGATGAACCGGTCATTTTCCAGCACCAGCCTGCGGCGGTCCTCTGTCTCCTGCTTGACTATGTCGCAGAAAACGCAGCGTTCCTTGTAGCTGTAGTATTCCTTGGCTCCGGCCAGCTCCTCGTTGATGGACTTGGGAACGATGGGGGTGGCTATCAGCTGGCTGTGGCTGTGTTCCAGCGAGGCTCCGGCCCGGTAACCCTGGTTCTTGAAGATCATCAGGTATTTCAGCCGGGTATCGCGCTTCAGATCCTGCATCCGGGAAACATAGGCGGATAAAATGTTCTGGATGTGAGGTATGTCCAGGTCGGATAAAAACCGGTTGTGCTCCGGCATTTCCACTATGATCTCGTGGGCCCCGATGCCGGACATTTTGTCATACAGCCCTTCGCCGGATTTCTCCAGTTCGCCTTCCACCCTCAGGGCCGGGTATTTGTTGGCGATCACCCTCAGCTGCCAGCCGGGGGAGTTGGGGGCCGTCTCCGGCGGCCTGACAGCCAGGATCTCGGGCGTGGTCAGATGCTCCTGGCCGTAGCAAAAGGGGCAGGAGCCGTGGCTTACCACCGGGGCGGGGATCTCATAATCCACCGGGCGTTTGCCCCGCTCGGTGGAGATTATCACCCAGCGGCCGATGATGGGGTCTTTGCGAAGTTCTGGCATAAACAATATTTATCAGTTGAACTTAAATTATATCTGCTAATTATTGTAAAGTCAATGAAATAAGAGGCCGGTTTTAAAAACCGGCCTCTTGATGCTGGATCGGAGTTACTATGGTTACTTCTTGCCGCCCTCTTTTTGTTCCGGCTGGGCGGGGGCGGCCGGGGTTTCCTCGGGATAGGTGATGGTGGCCTCGGCCTTGAGGCGGTTCAGCAGGTTGTCGAAGTTCGCCTTCTGCTGGTCCCGCTGCAGTTGCCCGGCGATCTGGCTTTTGACCTGATCAAACGTTTTGAAGCCGGCCGGGGTCTTCTCTTCGACCTTATAGATGGCATACTGGGTGAAATATTTGACCGGAGCTGTGGTATAGGCGCCGTCCTTAAGCTTGCCGGCGGCGGCAAAGACCTTGGAATCTATCTGAGTCTTGTCCACCAGTCCCAGGTCGCCGGCCTTATCCCTGGTGGCGGCGTCGGTTGAAACTTTTCCGGCCAGACTGTCGAACTTGTCGGGGTTGGCCTTAAGGTCGGTCAGCGCTTTGTTGGCATCGGCCTCGGTGTTGAAAACCATCCAGCGCAGGTGCAGCTTGGAGCCTTCCTTCTTGATCCGCTTGACCACCGCAAATTTGGGGGAGATGGGGGTGATCGAAGATATCTTGCCCTTGGGAGTCTTGACGAAAAGCACCGGATCAAGATCGGGGTTGTCTCCCCGGTTCAGCTGGGCCATCTCGCCGCCCTTATGGGAATTGTCGGACACCGAGTATTTCATGGCCAGGCTGTCAAAGAAGGATTTTTTCATCTGGGCCAGCTTCAGCACCTTTTCGGCCTCGGCTTTGGTGTTCACTATGATATTGCGGGCCTTGACAGTTTCCTTGATCTTGTAGTCATTCTTATTGGCTTCGTAGTTCTTTTTGATCTCCTGCTCGGTGGGCTGCGACTTCAGGATCACCTCATTGTTGTAAAATCCACGGATCATTACGTCGTAGCGGGTGTCCACCAACTGCTGGTTTATGGCCGGGTCGTTTCCTATTCCCGCCTTGACCGCTGCGTCATATAACAGCTTTTTCTGGATCAGCCTTTCCAAAAATTGTTTTTTGCCGGCCTCGCTCTCGAACTGGGCCCGGTACTGGCCAGGGACCTTCTCCAGTTCAGCGTCAAACTCCAGCTTGGTGATGGGCTGGCCGTTGATGATCACCGAGTATTCCTTGAAATTCTTGTTGAAGCAGCGTCCCACGCCTTCCATGGCCAGGCTGTCGGCCTGGGCCAGCCGGGCGGGCTTGTCTTTGTAGAGGGTGACCACCTTCTGATATTCTTCGGCGGCTTTTTGATAATCACCGGAGTGTTCGTAGGCCAGTCCTAAGTAATAGGCATAATCCTTGATCATCTTTGATTTAGGATAGGTCTCCAGGAGTTCGGTAAAGTTGGCGATCGCCTCGGAATTTTGCTGGTAGTTCAGGTTCAGCTGGGCTATCTTATACATCAGGTCTTCGGGGCTGGCGGTCTTTTTCTTTTCGGCGGCCAGGGCCAAAGATGAAGTAAGCAGTAGCGACAAGGCCAGGACCATGGTCAATAGTTTTTTCGGGGACATGCTGCCTCCTAAATTTGATTTATGGTGGGTTTATTGATTATTAGTTTATCTAAAAGGAAATTTCAAATGACAGGGGAGAGACAGTCCTTAGAGTTGTTTTAAAATGGAAGATATCTTGAGGTACATTTTATACGGAGTTAAGCCATGGAGGGTATTCAATGTCCATCCGGTATCTTTGAAGGGGGTGCAGATCATCAGCAATATTAAGGACGATGAAAACATGAGGCGGGGTAAAAACATAACTTCTGGCTGGGGAAGAATGATCACAACAGGACAGCAAACAAACGCAGGTATGCTTCGATTTGTTTTCATCATGGCAATCCGCGAAAACGAAAAGGACCGAAGCCATCAAGACCAAAAGCATCAAGGCGCAAGCGGTGCGCATGTTCAATGCACCAGCCACTGCATCACCGCCCCGGCGGCCAGGGGCACCCGGATGTTGTCGTCCAGCGGTATGGGCAGCAGCTCCACGATCATGGCCACGGCGGCTCCGATCACCATCCGGGACAGGCTCAGGTCGGAATGGGGCAGGAAGATCAATACGGTCCCGATCAGCAGGCATCCGGCTAAGCCGGCGGCCGTGCCCTCAAAGGATTTTAAAAAGAACCTGGTCCGTCCCAGGTTGCGGCCCACCATGGCGGCCAGGGCGTCGCCGATCACCAGAAAACAGATGGAGGCCATGGCGATGAACGGCTGGAAAAGCACAATGCAGGCCAGCGATGACAGCATCAGGTAGGTGGCCCCGGTCAGGGCGTCGATCTCGTGCCGCCGCAGCAGGGGGCCGAAGATGTCGATGAAGATTATCTTGATGAATTGGTGGCGCAGCCGGATGATGTCCAGGGCCAAAGTGGCGGCGGCGGCGGCCAGCAGGATCCACTTAGCCAGATAGGTATATGGCTTGCCTGATGACTGCTCCAGCATAAACGCTCCGTAATAAAGGAAGGGAACGGTCAGCCCGGCCAGCATATGAAAGGCTTTGCGCCTGATCTCGCGCTGCAGATTAAGGGTGGTCATATTTTTATGTAATCGTTCAGCCACAAAGGCACTAAGACACAAATGCAATTAACAATTAACGAAATCAGCCCCTTGGGATCCCATTCGACTGCGCTCAGGAAATGCTTAGTGGCTCAGAGTAGCTTTAAAAAGGTTAAAAGTTCAACGAAGCCGAAAGCCGGGTGCTATTGCCCAGGTCCTGGCTTCCCAGATAGGCGTAATCAAAACTGAAGCGTCCCAGCACCAGGCCGGCCCCGGCCGCCAGCCGTCCCAGGTCGGAGCCCAGACGCAGGGCCAGCCGTTGTTTTAAGACATATTCCAGGCCGTAGTGAGAGTCGGCGCTAAAATTTCCCAGATAGTATTGCGAGGCGGTCCGCCGCCCTTCGAACCTGACATCAAGGCCGCCGGAGATTGTCAAGGCTTTGTTCCCGGCAAAATCAGGATTCCAGGAGAGACCCAGCCGGGCGGCCGGGGAGATGATCTCCTTTTCTCCGGTGTCCCAGGCCAGGTAGGTGGTGGTGATGTCCTGAAGGTTCAAGCCCAAACGCAGATCGTGCGGCAACCGGGCCAGCATCCCGGCATCCAGCCCGATGCCCCAGGCGCTGTTGGAGCCTACCGACTTGTTGACCAATTTCAGATTGGCGCCCCAGAAAACATCCTTGCGGTACATCCGGCTGTAATTCAGGAACAGGGCCGATTCGGCGTCCTGGATCTCGGTGATCAGGCCGTAGTCCAGCCGCTCGCCGGGATCCATCAGGCCGTTGCCGTTGATGTCGATCAAAGCGTCGTTGGTATAGGGGATCCCCTTGATGGAAAGCCTGATGAACACCAGTCCCAGTCCCCCGTTCCTGACCGGGCGGCTGTATCCCAGTGCGTCGTAGGTCAAAAGGCCGTCAAAGTTAGAGGAATGGTTGAAGATCATCTGGTGGCTGGAGAGGGCTGTGGCCGCGGGATTCCAGTAGGAGGAGAACCCGTCGTCGGCGATGGAGACATACGCCCCGCCCAGCCCCAGGGCCCGGCCTCCCATGCCAAAGCTCAAAAACTCTCCGGCATATTTTGCGGCCAGGGCCGGAGCGGCGGTCAGGCTAAGAGCCAGTATCAGTATGAATGATTTACGCATTAACACGGATATAGAAATATCCTATCGTTTAAGGTTTTACGAAAGCAGAAAAACAGCAAAGCGCCGTGGAACAAAGGTTCAAACGGCATCGTCGGCTGGCGGGAAGTAGGTCAGTTTTTCTGTGTTCCGTACCTTAAAGCAGCGATAGGATATTCTCCGTAATTATCTTGTAAATATACTCTAAAAATCACTTTTTGTCAAGATTGGTCAGCCGGTTAAACGTTTCCATCCCGGGTTTGATGGGTGCGGAAGGGGTGGTCTGCAGGAAACGGGCGAAGCCGAGCGAGGTCAAGGGAACTGTTCTCCCATACCGTCAGATCGGCCGGGAAGGGCAGGGATTTTGGGAACCCGGAGCTTATCAGGCTGGTGTTCTGCAGATTGCCGGTGGCGCCGAACCATTTGCCTAAAGCCATCTGCTGGCTGGAGCTCAGGCTGTCGCTGACAACGACCACGATCCGGGAATATTTGTAGGCCAGGTTGGGGAAAAGGCTGTCGATGATGGTGTGGTTGACCACCAGCCCCCTGGCCCGGGCCAGCTGCGCGGCCTTTCAGGGCCAGCTGAAAACTCTTGCTGTCCCGGCTGGTGGGCGAACAGGATATCGCCGCCGGAACGGAAGGCCTGCCACTGCCGGAAGGGCTGGTTCAGATAGGTCTGGGGGAAATAGGAGAACACCACTATCTGGTCGCGGTGGTCGGAACTGCCCCAGGTGATGCGGTAGGCCGCCATCCCGGTTTTGGGAATGTTTCCCAGCCTGATCACGGTGTCGGGCAGGGAGGAGGCCAGGTCAAATTCCTTCTGCCTTAAGGGGCTGCCGGGGGTCAGGGCTTCGATCTTAAGGTCATTGACCGGGCTCAGCAGTTTTAAGCTCAAAGAAAGGGAATTGTCGGTGGTCATCAGCCGGGCGGTCAGGGGATAAAGGCCCAGTTCCTGCCTTAGCTTGGAGAACCCGGCGGCCCCGGCTATCAGCCATTCCTGGCTGCTGTAGGGACCCTTGCGGCCCCGCATTCCCCGGAACATGTCGTGCCAGAACATCCCCTTAAGTCTGCCGCCGTCGGTATAGCCCTTGATGGCGTCGGTCCAGCGCCAGTACATCTCCTCCGGGGCCGGCGGGTTGACGCTGTTCTGCAGCAGGGGGAAGTCAACCTCCTGGCCCACCAAAAGCTGGGCCTCGTCGCCCTTCAGGTAATTGGACCAGTCGCTGGTCATCTGAAAACAGTGCTTGGCGGTGGACTCATACATCATCACCGCGGCCATGTCCAGGCCGGCGTCGTTCATCATGGCCGGGTCCTGGCCGTGCTCGTGGCCCTTGTCCCAGCCCAGGGTAAAGCCCCAGACCGGCTTGGTGACCCCGGAACCCTCCATCAATTTGACCACGGCCAGGGCAGTCCTATGGGCCTGCCACCACTGCCAGCGGGCGTGGACGGTGTTGACCTCGTTGACCCGGACCTGCTTTGCCACCCATATGATCCTCTGGTTGGGCGGCCATTTCCTCCAGTCTTGGGGAGTCTCCACGTTCATCTGCTCCACGAACTGGTTCACCGTCTCGTAGCCGCCGGCCCCGGGCCGGATGTAATCCAGCCCGATGAAATCCACGTTGGGCTCCTGCTCCAGCACCTTCATCACCTTGACGATGTCGTCCCGGCGCTTGGCGTCGTCCAGGCTCACGTGATGGTTGCGGAAGACCCCGCCCTTGCCGGCCTCGATGGAATATTCGTATTTCAGTTTTTTCAGCGGCGGGCCCCACAGGAGATAGCTGCCGACATAGCCGCCGAACTGTAGTCCCTGGTCGTGGGCCTCCTTGGCCAGCCGGGGCAGGGCCTTGAAGTTGTCCTTGACCCAGGGGTTCTTGTCGTTGGTGCCGGGATATCCCTCGATGGTCCAGCCCAGGGAGAACCAGACGGCGTCGGCCCCCAGGAATTTTGCCCAGTCCCCGAAGTTCTGCCATTTGCGGCTGGCGTTGTAGGGCGAGCGCAGGGCTGTGCGGGAAACGTCGCAGGAACTCTCTATGGTCATTACGCAGAACCCGGCCGGGATGGGTTTTGGGGTGCGGGACTTGACTATAAAACTGGTTGAATCAGAAAGTAGTAACGTATTAACGTAGGACGGTAGTAACGTAGTAGAGTCAATCTTGGTTTGTTTGGAGATCACAGACAGCACGGCCTTGTAGCCGCCCAGCGGCGGGTTCCAGGGTAGGGGCCAGGTGCCGCGCCAGGAGCTTTGGTTCGGATCATAGCGCAGGCTTACCTCCCGGCAGTCCCCGGCGCTGATCAGCGCGGTGTCGGCGAAGAAGAACTTTACGCTGACGGCGGAGGAATCGGGATCGATATTTTGGGATGAGTCCGGCTTGAAGTTCAGGGAAACCATTTCGTAGCGGAAGTATTCGGTCTTGTCCACCGAGAAATAGGGCGACTGGTACGGGCCGCTGACGGTGCCGAGGTTCAGAGCCAGAAGAGAGATGGCCAGGAGGCTGGCGATGGAGAGGTATTTGTGCATAGTGTAGACCTCACCCCCGACCCCTCTCCTGATACTTCGACATGACTTCGACGTTAGCTCAGTCGAACGCTCAGTAACATCAGGAGAGGGGAGCAGGAGGCGAGTATTAAGCTCAGTTATTGTTTTCAGCTGGTTGTTTCTCGGGGAATATCTTGATCAGCACCATCACCAGGCCGTAGAAGATCAGGATGAAGGTGAAGATGCCAGCCATGCCCATGGCCATTAGCTTTAGGCTTTCGTTGAAGTTGGTCCAGTCCATCTCGGTAAATCCTAATTTCTAATTTCTAAATCCTAAAGTTTAGTATTTAGGGTTTAGGGTTTCGGGTTTATGGTTAGGGGTCACTTCACCAGCGCCAGTATCAATCCCCCGGCGATGATGGACCCGATCTGTCCGGCCACGTTGGCGCTGACCGCGTGGTTCAGCAAAAAGTTGGCCGGGTCGGCCTTTTGCGCCTCCTGGTGGATCACCCGGGCAGACATGGGGAAGGCCGAGATCCCGGCCGCGCCCACCATGGGGTTGATCTTTTCCTTGGTGAAAAGGTTAAGGAACTTGGCGAACAGCACCCCGCCGGCGGTGTCTCCGATGAAGGCTATCAGCCCCAGCCCGATGATCATCAAAGTATCCCAGCGCAAAAAGCTTTCGGCCACCATGGTGGAGCCGATGGTGATGCCCAGCAAAATTGTCACCAGGTTGGCCAGCTCGTTCTGGGCCGCCTTGCCCAGCCTTTCGGTGACGCCGCATTCCCGCAAAAGGTTTCCGAACATCAGAAAACCGACCAATGCCACGCTGACCGGGGCCACGATGCCGGCGATGATGGTGATCAGTATGGGGAAAAGGATCTTGACTGTCTTGGATATTCCGGCCTCGTGGTAGGGCATCCTTATCCTGCGCTCCTCCAACGTGGTCAAAGCCCGGATGACCGGGGGCTGGATGATGGGCACCAGCGACATGTAGGTGTAGGCTGCCACCGAGATAGGGGCCAAAAGCCTGGGGGCAAACTTGGTGGCCACGTAGATGGAAGTGGGGCCGTCGGCGGCGCCGATGATGCCGATGGAGGCGGCCTCCTTAAGGTCAAATCCCAGCAAAGTGGCCACGGTGATGGTGAAGAAGATGCCGAACTGGGCCGCCCCGCCGAACAGGAACATCTTGGGGTTCTTCAGCAGTATCCCGAAGTCTATCATGGCCCCGATGGCGATGAAGATCAGCAGGGGAAAGAGCTCGGTGAGGATGCCGTACTGGTAAAGCAGGGTCAGCGGGCCCTCGTCGCCCACCGCCGCCGAGAAGGGGATGTTGGCCATGATGCAGCCAAAGCCGATGGGCAGAAGCAACATTGGTTCGTACTCTTTGGCGATGGCCAGGTAGAGCAGGAGGCCGCCGATGAGCAGCATGGCCGCCTGGCCAAGGGTGAAGGAAGTGAAGCCGATCAGAAGGTCTTGCATAATGTTTTTTTAATAATTGAACGCGGATTGTTGATGATAAAAATATTCAAGTATCAGGCCTGTTACCGTTTGGGCCTGTAGCCCAGCACTTTTGCTGGCAGGAGCAGAATGGCCCGGAGCAAAGCAAACAGCGCCTCAAAGGTTATTCCGATCAGCCGGAACGGCAGTAAAACCAGCCAAATCAATGGCCACAGGATCAAGGCAATGATAGCCAGCGGCCAGCAAAGGACCAGCAAGATAAGCCAGACAATAAAGGTGAACATTTATATAACCTCACTCAGTTAACGTAGTGAATTGTCTGATGCGCCCATTTCTCTCAAGGACGGTCTTTTGGCGTAAAGGGAATAGCCTCATCCTGGTAAAACCACAGGCTATCCTCGTTCTGATACCAGTTGCCTTTTTTGGCTATCAGCTGTACGTAATCATTGTCCAGTTCATCTTTGTACAAAACGGCCTCCAGGGTGGAGTCGCTTTTAAATGGACGGGAATACAAATGCAGGCTGTCCCCGGTAAGCCGGGCGAAGTTAGACTCGAGGTTGGTGATCAAGCCGGTATCAGGCGGGGCGGGAGGCAGGGGCTGGCTAACGGCTGGCACGGCCTGCGCCGGCTGTTCACCGGCCTGGTATATCCGGTGTTGCCGCCAGATGAAAAAAGCCAGGACGGCAAAGAACAGCCCAAAGGCGGAGATTACGATGATGAGTTTTTTCATAACAATGAAAGTTTGTTGGGAAAACTAAACTCAACCCGCTTCGGCTTTGCTCAGCGCAAGCCTTGCACCCCTTCTCTTGGCCTAATAAATGCCGGGCATGCTCGTAAGAGAAGGGGACGGGGGATGAGTTCGTTGTTTCATTTCTTCTTGTACTTCAGCTTCATCCCCAGCAGGATGAAATTCAGCACCAAAGTCACGCTGTTGGCCAGGATGATCGGCCACTCTCGGATTATTATACCATAAACCAACCAGAATATCAGCCCCACGGTGAACAACAGCATGAAGGCCAGGTTGAAATCCTCGGCCCGTTTGGTCTGGTAGGTCTTGATGACCTGGGGCAGGAAGCTAGCGGTGGTTAGGAGGCCGGCTAAGAAGCCGATGGTTTTGATTAGCATGGATTCCTTTATCCGCAGATTACGCAGATTCGCGCAGATTGGGGTAATAAAATGGTCTATGAAGCGACTAATTCAGAGGACCAGAAATTAGTTGCTTTAATTCAGCGATACCGTGATTTATCCGACGAAGTATTATTACTACGAAGTCGGAACGGTATCGCTGTAAAACATCCCGCCTACGGCGGATATTCGACAAGGCTTTTGCCAAAGCCTGCTAACAGGTGGATTGCTTCACCAGCCCGGCATAGATGTCATCTCGCAATGACCGTTTCCAGCCTTGTAAAATGAATAACCCTCTGTGCCTCTGTGTCTCTGTGGCAAAAGTTACCCAAGTTTCTCCCCGCACTCCGGGCCTATTACTTCAAAAACTCAATTACCTTCTTATTAAACACCTCCGTCTGCGAGATCGGCAGGTCGTGGCTGGCTCCTGGTATGATCTCCGTTCTTATCTGCGGGGCAACCGCATTCAACCTCTTTACGGCCTCGGCGGCGGGGTATATCTTCTCGTGCTCGCCCACCAAAAACAAAGCCGGAACTTTGATCTCCCCCAATTCCCCGTCGGTCAAAACATCGGGAGGGACCAGCATCCTCATCTTATAACATTTCAGGCTCATCATGGCGTCGGTAATCAGCATGTCTGTTATCCGGAGGCTTTCGGCATCCTGCCGCTTGGCCAGGTCCTCGAACAGCCAGTTCACCAGGAAGTTCCGCATGAAAAAGGGATGAGGCAGGGCCGAGATGATCCCGCGCCAGGCCCATTCCCCGGGCAGTTCTATGATGGTGGAGGGAGGGGCGACCAGCACCAATTTCCTCAACCGTTCCGGGTGGCGCAGGGCGTAACGGCTGGAAAGCCAGCCCCCGAAGGAATAACCCATCAAATTGACGCTGTCGCCCAGGGCCAGGCCGGTGAACAGCTCGTCCATCCAGCCGGTGAAATCGTCCGCCCGCTTGAAGGGTTTGGTATTGAGGCTGCGGCCGACGTCGTAAATGTTGTCTACCGCATAGACCCGGAAATGTTCCGACAGTCCTTTGACATTTGCGAACCAGATCAGCGAGGAGGCGTTGGCCGAAGGCAGCAGCACCAGGGCCGGGGCGTTGGGCGGCCCGCTTACCCGGACGAAGGTTTTGCCGTAGGAGGTCTCCACGTATCTTTCTTCGGAAGCTACCGGCCATTGCTTGGCCCGGTTGTCGTAGTATTCCAGATACTTTTCCCGGGCCTGGGCGGACTTGAAGGGGTAGTAGGCCGGAAGCTTTGACATATCCGGATCTTTGAACAGCGAATTAACGAACAAAGCCGCCGAGCCGATCAGGACCAGCAGGCCGGCCGCCAGGATCAGCAGGATCGTCTTAAGCAGGGAGCGTTTTTTGGGCGGTGTTTGTGCTGGCATATGTT
>CAWAAX010000022.1:0-45327 GCA_963780225.1 uncultured bacterium
ACCAAATTATCCAATATGGTAAATTTATAAATATGTTGCAAATATCGGGTAAAAATGATATCCTATGAACATGGAACAAAAAGTAAGGCTCAATAAATTCCTGGCCCAGTGCGGGGTGGCCTCGCGCCGCCAGGCGGACGAGATGATCGCGGCCGGACAGGTTACGGTCAACGGGAAAAAAGTGACCGAGCTGGGCACGGTGATACTTCCCTCCCGCAGCACCGTCAAAGTGGGCGGCAAGCACATCAATCCGCCCAAGGTCCACCAGTACTGGGTCTTTAACAAGCCCAAGGGCTACCTCTGCAGCCGGGGCGACCCCTACGGCCGGCCTACCATCTACGACGTGGTCCCCTTTTACCTGAAGAACATGAAATATGCCGGGAGGCTAGACCTGGACAGCGAGGGACTGATGATCATGACCGACGACGGAGAGCTGATAGAGCAGATCACCCATCCCAGCAACCAGATCAAGCGGACCTACGTGGTCTGGGTGCGGGGCTTGGTGCAGAAGGCAGAGCTGGACGAGTTGCAACAGGGGGTAGAATACGAGGGCGAACAGTACGCCCCGGCCCCGGCCAAAATACTGCGCTACGACCCCCGGGAGCAGAATTCCTTTATTGAGATCACTATCCGGGAGGGCAAAAAGCGCGAGGTCAAGATGATGTTCCGGGCGCTGGGCCGCCAGGTGATGGAGCTGAAGAGGATCTCCTTTGGTCCGGTAAAGCTGGAATACCTGCCGCTGGGCGAGGCCCGGCGAATGACCGATGAAGAACTGGCTCAAATAAAAAGAGGGCGGAAGAAATAACTTCCGCCCTCTTTTTGTACCCGGGGTTTTATCTGGCCACAAAAAGCACATAGGACACAAAATAAATGCTTGACGTTATTACACAGTAACCATATTACGCTTATGTGATTTTTGTGCTTTCTGTGGCCAAGTGTTAAACAGGACTAAAATAGTCTTATTTTACCTGATACACCCAGCCGTGCTTGTCCGGCAGTTTGCCGGTCTGGATGCCGGTTAGGGTATCAAAAAACTTCTTGGACCAGGGGCCGGCTTTCTTGCCCACCACGTATTCCTGGCCCTTATAGCTGAGCTTGCCCACCGGGCTGACCACGGCCGCGGTGCCAGCCGCAAAGATCTCGGTCACCTTCTGAAATTTGATGCCGTCCACCAGCTCGTCAATCGTCAACTGCCGCTGTTCGGCCCGGATGCCTATGTCCTCGGCTAGCTTTAGCACTGATTTGCGGGTAATGCCGCTTAAAATGCTACCGGACAGGGGAGGGGTTACCAGCACGTTCTCGATCACAAAAAAGATGTTCATGGCCCCCACCTCTTCGATGAACCGGTGTTCCCTGGCATCCAGCCACAGCACCTGGCTGTAGCCCCGGTCCTTGGCCTGCTGGGAAGCCAGCAGGCTGGCGGCGTAGTTGCCTCCGGTCTTGGCTTCGCCGGTGCCGCCCAGTGCCGCCCGGGTAAAGCTGTCCGAGACCCATAACCCTACCGGATTGAACCCCTCAGGGAAATATGGACCGACAGGGGAGAGGATGATGTAGAACAGGTATTCGTCGGAAGCCTTGACCCCCAGAGCGGCCTCGGTGCCGATCACGGTGGGCCGGATGTAAAGGGAACAGCCTTCAGCAAAGGGGACCCAACGCTCTTCCAGCTTAACCAACTCGCAGACCGCTTGGATGACATCTTCTACCGGAATCTCTGGCATGCAGATCCGGCGCATGGAGTTATTCAGCCTTTTAGCGTTTTCCTCCGGCCGGAAAAGCAGGATCCTGCCGTCTGAAGACTTATATGCTTTTTGGCCTTCAAAAACTTCCTGGCTGTAGTGGAAAACATTGGCTGCCGGATCCAGAACCAGAGGCTGGTAAGGCTTGATCTCCGGGTTGTGCCAGCCCAGTTTCCGGTTGAAGGACATGGTGAACATGTAATCGGTGAAGGTGCGGCCAAACTGGAGCTTCATGGGGTCGGAATAGAGGGGCTTCAGTTTTTCTTTGGGCAACAGAGTGGTTTGAATGTTCATTTTAACGCCTTAAAGATTAAAGATGAAACGATTATTAATTATAAAACTTAATCCATTAAATGTCAAACAAAACCGGTGATTGTTTCACGTGAAACAATCTAATCAGAAAAATATAAAAACGGGCATCCCAGTCAACCTGGAACGCCCGAAAGTGTTTCACGTGAAACATTAAAAACTATACTCAAACGTGGCCGACAAAAGCATCCGGGAAAAGTCGTAATAAGGATCGTTGGAGGAATTGATCAGATAATTACCCCCCAAAATAAGACGGGTTGCCTTGGCCTCTAACTCTCCCAACCCCAGGGTCAGTTCAACCCCCAGCTCAGTGATGGCATCTTTTCGTAAGTTTGCGCTGGGGAGCCGATTAAAGGGGCTGGAATCTTTGGGTACTTCTTGATAGGCATAAAGCGAGGAAAAGTCCTTATTATTGTAGTTGCCATAGGCTACCACCTTATTGCCTTCGGGAGTTAAAAATGTTAGCTGGGCCTCCAAACGGTTGCCCCGGTAGTCAAAATACTCGGCCACTTCGCGCAAAAGGGTGTCGGGCATATAGAAACTGTCGGCCGTGACTTTGTTTTGTTGGGTTCCAAAGGATAACGCCAACCCAACATGTTGTCCTAACGCCTGGGTAAATTTTATCCGGGGGCTTAAATAGACAATGCTCTGGGGCGCCAGGGTATCGTTGCCGGAAAGGTAGCTCTTCCGGTTATAGTTGGCCAGGCCGGTCAAGGCGGTATTGGTGGGTAAAAACAGGCTCAGAGAACCGACAACATCAAAAGCATTAAAGTCGTAATTTTGAAAATAACTGAAAGTTGTTTTTCCGACTGAACCGTCAAGCTTTAAAAGTACGGGCCGGGCCAGATATAGTTTTGATTCCAAAATCGCTGCGGTAGAACTGTTGTCATAATACATGCGGTCGGCCGAATTTATTTGGGTCTCAAAAGATCCTCCCAGGCCGGCATAACCGTCTTTGCCGATGTCAAAAACCAGCAGGGCAGTGGCCAGGTGGTCATTATGGCTTCTTCCCAAATAACTTAAATAAGCGCTGTAACTTCCTGAATAATCAGCGCTTAAGGAAAGAGGGGAGTCCCCGAAAGGCCAGTCGGCTGCCAGGTCTAAAAATGCTCCCAGGGTCATGGTTCCTCCCCCTAAGGCATCTGAAAAGGCATTGCTGTTGTAGTCTGTCCAGACGCCGGCCGTGCCGGAAATCTGGCCAAAGGCCAAGGTGGCCCCCAAGGCCGGCAAAAGCAACAGGAACAATAGTTTTTTCATAGTTATCTCCATGAGTTAATCTGGTTTTTGCTTTCCACCCGCCGGCTTATACAAAGTCACAAGTTGCTTAGTTGCCCGGTGGTCGTGTTTTAAAGGGGAAGGGACAAAGGCTTTTAAAGGAGAGAGATTTTAATCTTCAATTCGTAGGATGTTCTGATGGTCATGGTGTTTTCGGCAGAAAATTTAAAACTACAAAAACCGCAGATTTAATTATTATTAAATCTGCGGTTTGTCAAAGTCTTTCAGGCAATAAATTTAGTTGTTGCCATTGCCCGATCCGGAGCCCTGTCTGCTGCCGGAACCGCCGCCCTGAGGAACCATGCTTTCGCTGGTCTGTTTCTTGGTCCGGGTGCGGGTTTGTTTTTTTGTCTGTTCTTTTTTCTGTTCCTTGGTCTGGGTAGAATCGCAGATTCCGTCACCATCTTCATCGCGGTACCGAGTTTGAGTCATGTCTCCCTGGCCCTTGTCTCCTTCTTCGGTGCGAGTTCTGACCTTCTGGTCTGTTCCCTTGTTCTGGGTGCGAACTTTGTTCTGCACCTTGACCTGAGCAGAGTCGCCTTCGCCGGATTTTTGGGCTGTTCTGGTCCTGGTTTGAATCATTTTTCCCTGGCCGGAATCCGCCAAGGCTTCATTTTGGGTCTGTTCCCGATTTTGGATCTGTAGTTGCTGCTCGGCTCCATCATTCTGTGTCTTAAGCTGGTTCTTTATTACTAAAGAGTCAGCATCTTGGGCTACTGCCATCGGGGCCAGCAATGCCACTATTGCCAAGGCCAAAGCCAGGTTGAGAATGGTTTTCATGGTTCCTCCTATTTTGGTTAATTTTATTTTTCAGGTTATATACATTAGATGCTGTCCCGGAGGTTTTGGTTCCCCTGGGAAAATAAATTTCCCATAATGCTATCCCCTGCCTTGTTTTAATGAATAGGATATGCTATCATAATATCCTGAATATGTCAAATAAATACGATATAATAATTATCGGCGGAGGACATGCCGGAATCGAGGCAGCTTTAGCCTGCGCTAAAATGGGGCTGAATACCGCGCTGTTTACCATGTCGCTGGACAGGATCGGCTGGATGTCTTGTAACCCCTCCATCGGAGGCCTGGCCAAAAGCCAGCTGGTAAAAGAGATAGACGCGCTAGGCGGAGAGATGGGGCTGTTGGCCGATGCCACAGGGATCCAGTTCCGGATGCTCAACCTAAGCAAGGGGCCGGCGGTGTGGTCGTTAAGGGCTCAGTGCGACCGGCAGATCTATTCCACCGAAGCCAAAAAAGCTTTGGAACGTCAGGATGGTTTGGAGATCAAGCAAGGCACGGCCATCAGTTTGCTGGTGGACAAGGATGGTTCCAGCAAGACGATCCGGGGGATAGTGGCCGACGGCGGCCGGGAGTTCTTGTGCCGGGCGGTAATAATTGCCACCGGAACATTTTTGAACGGGCTCATTCACATCGGACCGAAAACCTTTCCAGCTGGCAGGGCCGGGGAGCCGGCGGCCACGGAAATCTCCAAGTCGCTCATATGCAATGGCTTAGGTCTGGGCAGATTGAAAACTGGCACACCAGCCCGGGTAAATGCCAGGTCGGTTGATTTCTCCAAAATGGATTTGCATCCGGGCGATGATGATCCCCAGCATTTTTCCAACCGGACCGAAGTTTACGAGACCATCAGTCACCGCACCGGGCAAAAAAGGCGGATCTGGCCAAAGCTGGAACAGGTGCCTTGCCATCTGACCCAGACCAACGAGACCACTCATAAAATAATCTCCGAGAACATAGGAAGCTCTCCCCTGTACTCGGGAAAGATAAAAGGCATCGGCCCCCGCTACTGTCCATCAATAGAGGACAAGGTGGTTCGTTTCTCCGGGCGCAGCCACCACCAGGTGTTCATCGAACCGGAGGGGCTGAATACCGATGAATTGTATTTAAACGGCATTTCATCCTCTCTGCCAGAGGAGGTGCAGGAACAATTCATCCACAGCATCGCCGGGCTGGAACAGGCAAAGATCATGCGGTTCGGATATGCCATAGAATACGACTATGTTTTTCCCACCCAGCTTTTTCCCACCCTGGAGGTCAAGCAGATCAGCGGCCTGTATCTGGCCGGGCAGATCAACGGGACTTCGGGCTACGAAGAGGCGGCCGCCCAGGGGCTTTTGGCCGGGGTCAACGCGGCTTTAAAAATAAAGAAGCAGGGACCTCTTATCCTGCGCCGGGATCAGGCCTACATAGGCGTGCTGATCGACGACCTGGTAACCAAGGGCACGGAAGAACCATACCGGATGTTCACCTCCCGGGCCGAGCACCGGCTGTTACTGCGCCAGGACAATGCTCCGGAAAGACTTTTGCCGCTGGGACGTCAGTTGGGGCTGGTGGGCGACGATGTCTGGGGACGATTCCAAAGCCGGCAGGACAGGATCAACAAGGAACTGGACCGGCTGGGCCGGGAAACGATTTTCCCGGAACAGGCCAACGACATATTGCAGGACCTCCATACTGCGCCCTTGTCCGAGGCTTGCCGGCTGGACGATCTGCTGAAGCGCCCGGGAATAAGCTATGCATCCCTTCTGCCGTTGGACCAGCACCGTCCGGAACTTGACCGGGAAATTACGGAGCGGGTGGAGATAGAGATAAAATATCAAGGCTACATTAAAAGACAGCAAGAGACGGCGGACAAGACGGCGGAGCTGGAGTATAAGGCAGTTCCGGCCGGCCTGGACTATTCCGCCGTTTACGGGCTTTCGGGCGAGGCCCGGCAAAAACTGGCGGCCATCAAGCCGCTGTCCATAGGGCAGGCCACCCGCATCTCGGGAATCACGCCGTCGGACATCGGGGTGTTGCTGGTGCATCTAAAGAAAACGGGGATTTAACAGGTGACGGGAGCCAAGCGAACCCTTAAATCCTGTAATATTTTCCTTGATATTTGCTTCCTTTTTTGGATATTATAAGCAGTAGAAAATTCCGGAAAAACAGCAAAACAAAATAATCCGCCGCAATAAAGTTTAAGGAGTTTTCATCATGAGAAAAATCGCGTTATGGTTAATTCTATCCGTGCTTCCTTCGCTGCTGCTGGCCCAAGCCATAAAGTTTGAATTCTCCAATATCCGGTTCAAGCCCGGCTCGGCGGTCATAGAAACCGCCACTCTACCGGCTTTGGATGCGTTGGGCCAGTTCCTGATGCGTTCCGGCGCCAAGGTGGAGGTGGCCGGCCATACCGACAATGCCGG
Organism: uncultured bacterium; assembly: GCA_963780225.1. Taxonomy (GTDB): domain Bacteria; phylum Edwardsbacteria; class AC1; order AC1; family EtOH8; genus UBA5202. The sequence goes on from CAWAAX010000022.1 coordinate 6,527, forward strand.
CAACAAAACAGTTAATCAAAAACTATCTCAGCAGAGGGCCCAATCGGTCTGCAACTACCTTATATCCAAGCACCGGATAGCATCATCTAAGCTGTCAGCCAAGGGATACGGAGATCTGATTCCCTTAATGCCCAACCTGACAGACGAATACCGGGCCAGGAACCGCCGGGTGGAAATAACGGTCCTCTCCAAGATCAGGACCGCCAGATTATCCTATCTCCAGGGCAATGTTTTTGTTCGTAAGCAAGGCATCAGCAAATTCCAGCCGGCCGCCGCAAGTCAGGCGCTGACCATCCTGGACGAAGTTGTTACCGATTCCACCGGCCGGGCCGAGATAACATTTGACAACGGTTCCCGGGTAAGGATAAATCCCAGCTCGGACCTGGTGATCGAAGAGCAGTCCTGGGAGGAGGGAAGCAAAAAGGCCCAGATAGGCCTGAACTTGATTGCCGGAAAAGCCTACGCCAGGATCAGCAAGCTGGGGGACAAAAAAGAAAGCTTTACGCTGGCGACGCCAACTGCGGTAGCCGGGAAGGGCACCGAATTTGTGGTGGAATCAAAATCTGACCGGACCGCCCTGTTATCGGTGTGGGAGGACAATGTGATGTGGCGGGGGCGGACCGCCAATTCAATTGAAAGGTCTATCAAAGCCGCCCAGGGAAGCCGCTGCCTGTCCGGCCAGCATCCGCAACCGGCGGTGGATCTGCCCAAGCCGCCCATGCCCAAATCCCCGGCGGCCAATGACACGTTCTTCTATAATCCCGACAAGCCCAAAAACATAAAGTTTACCTGGAGCAGGAGCGAAGGGGTTAAAGCCCATCTGATTGTGGCCCGGGATTACGAGATGAAAGAGGTGGTATCCGATATCATCACGGAAAAGGAATCTTTCAGCCTTAAGCCGGGAAAGACCGACGACGTTTTTTACTGGATGCTGACGGCCCTGGATGACATCGGTCTGGAGAGCCAGCCCTGGCCTATCCGCACCCTGAGGCTGGTCCGCAAGATAGAGGGGCCCAGGCTGAGGATAGGACGTCCCAAGATGGGAGAGAAGGTAAACCAGTTGAAACTGATGGTGGACGGATCCACCGACCTTAAAACAGAGTTGACTATCAATGGCCAGCCAGCCCTGGTTTCGGATATCGGAGATTTCAGCGAGCAGGTACTGCTGAAGGCTGGAGAGAATGTGATCACCGTGGTCGCCGCCGATCGGGCCGGGAACGAAAGCGCCACTATCCTAAAAATAATCTGTACGCCGGCCCCGGTCTTTGATGCTGCACTGAATGGCGGAATCATAAAGTTTTTGGGAGGCAAGGTTGACGCGTTCTCCCCCGGGTTATTGGGTGCGGGCAGGTTGGTCTACAATCTTAACCAGCACTGGGGACTGGGGGTGACGGTTGGTTACGGACAGTCGGGACTCAACCCGATGGAACAGGAATCCAACACCGATCAATACACCATCACCGCAGTTCCGGCGGCGGCGTTGGGGCGCTATATGATTCTGCCGGAGGCTAAGATATCGCCCTACGCCACGTTGGAGGCCGGGGCGGTGTTTTGGCAGAATAAACAGGCGGAAACAACTATAACCAGCGGAACCTCAATATTTGGGGCCCTGGGGACCGGAGTAAGATTTATCGTCAATGAAAGGATAAGCATCCTGTCAGAAGTCTCGGCCGGATATATGATGGCCGACACCGTTAATGCCGGACCAATTGACCGGAACAATCTTATCGTCCGGGGCGGGGCGGGGGTGATGTTCGGGTTTTAATAAGCAGGTACGTACCGCGTCTACTTTCCGAGACACGGAATAGTTCATCTCTGAAATAGTTAGTCCAGAAAATAAAAAAGAGGCCGTCTTAAAAGACGGCCTCTTTTGTTTATTTGGAGAGATCACGGTAAACTCCCAGGCAATATGACTTAACTATTATCGGTCCTTCGCAGGTCATATTTTTCAGGAGATCTTTTGATTGGTCTGAAATACGTTTACTGCACCTGCCGGGATCCCAAAAAAAACTAGAACTCGATTATTATTCCAGCAGTAACATTAAGGCCGTACTGGTATATCGGTTTGCGCTTTCCGTCCACGGTATACTGATATTCCCAGATATTGGGGTAGTTGGTAAGATTATCGATCTCAAAGTAAGAGACCAGACCCACCCGGTCCCAGAACCAGCGGCGCTGGGCGTGGAAATCCACCCGGTTGTATGGGTCAGAGCGCTCGGTGTTCAACTTGACCTGCTCGTCTATCTGCCACAGCCTCAGTTCGGGGTGCATTATCATCGGGGTATAAGGGCGTCCTCCCAGATAGCGCCAGCGGATGGAATACTCGGTCTCGTCCCCTGGGAAAATGGGTATGACGGACAGGGGCAGGAACCACCATTTGTATCGCATATCCACATACCACAATTTATCCTTAAAATCGTTGCGGTAGCCGGCGATGGCGGTAATTATGTTTCGATAATCATAGTCCCAGTCATAATAGGTGCCGGGATAACGGGGGTCTTCCATCTGTGAGGTGGAATAGGAGTAGCTTAATGTCCCCCAGAAATTTTCCTTGACTTTTTTCTGCAGAAATAGTTCCACTCCCTGAGCGTAGCCCCGGCCTTGATTGACGTAAACATTGGAGCGGTCGGAGGGATCGGTGGTGGTCAGAACCTTTTGGATGGGAACCTTGCGGAAGGTCTTGTAATAGGCCTCGATGGTTCCCTTGATGTCCTCGGCAAAAATATGCTCCAGCCCGGCCACGAACTGGTCGTTGTATTTGCTTTCCAGCCGGCGGTTGGCGGTATCTATGCCCAGCTGATACCAGTCGGGTGGTTGATAACATCGGCCGTAAGAAAAGTTAAGGCCGGTATTTTCAAATATTTGAAAACTGGTTCCGATCCGGGGCGAAATGTCCATCTGGGCAGTATAGTCCACATAATCGAAGCGCACTCCGCTGCGCAGGGTAAAAAAGGAAACCGGCGTCCAGTTGTGCTGTAAATACCCGGCATAACGCCAGGGCCAGGGGTATTTGTTTATGTTAAGATCATAAGTGTAGTCTGTGGTGCCGATAACAGAATCTGTGCCGGGCAAATAGATGAGCATAGTATCCGGTTTTAACCAGATATCATTACTGACCTGAGTGTTCCTGATGGCAAAACCAAGGCCCAGTTCATTTTTCTTGTCGGCGGAAAGGTAAAACCCCATGTCCATTTTGAAAGAAGTCTCGCCTTCATTGGCGAAGGCCCGGTAGGTTTCAATTCCGCTGGTGTCGGCCTCGGTCTGGGTCCAATGATTGAAATTGCGGGATAGAGTGTGGATGGTATAGCCCTGGGGATAGACAGTGTGAAAACTGGCGCCCACCGTGTATTGCCAGGAGTTGTAGTTGACGGAATGCTGGTAATCGTCCTTTAACGCATTCTCTATGTCCAGCCGGTAATCATCCTCCCCGAAAAGGGCCAGGACGGTTACTTTTTGCCGCGGGTTAATATCGTAAGCAAATTTACCCTGGAGATTGGAATAGTGAGGGATGCCGGTAATCCCGAAACGTGACCGGATGAACGAAGGGTAGCTCTTGTGGTAGGAAAGCAGAAAAGAGGAAGAAGGAATAAAAGGGCCTTCCCAGGTTAGGCCCAGCCCGGAGATGCCGCCTTCGGCCTTGATCCGTTGTTTTTCGCGGGCCCCGTCCCGGAGTTTGATGTCCATTACCGATGAAACCTTGTTGCCGTATTTGGCCGGAAAAGCCCCGGTAAAAAAATCCATCTGCCGAATGAAGTCAGTATTTATGATGCCCACTGCTCCCCCGGAAGCTCCCTGCTTGGAAAAATGGTTGGGGTTGGGGATCTCTATATTATCCACCAGAAACAGATTTTCCCCGGCGTTTCCGCCCCGAACGATGATCTCGTTGTTTTGGTCGGCCACCGAGGCCACCGAAGGCAAGGCCTGTACTGCCCGCTGGACGTCAAAGTATCCGCCGGGCTGGGCCGCGATCTCTTCAAAATCCATCCGATGAGAAGAGGAGATAGCATCCTTGGTCTTTTCGAAAAAAGTGGACCTGACCACCGTCCCGGACATGCTTAAGGGTTTTATTCCCAGGGCAACTTCCATCGGGGTAGACATGGCCGAGCGCACCAGCACCCTGTTTTTTAAGATGACCGTGTAGCCCATCCGGCTAAACCGCAGGTTGTAATATCCGGGGGGAATATCCGGCACGGTAAAATTACCGTTGCTGTCGCTGATGGCCCCAAAAGAAGTGTTGACCACAGTGATGGTAACGCCCATTACCGGCTCGTGGTTGGTCTGGTCATAAACCTTGCCCTTGATAGAGCCGGGCAGGGCCTGGGCCGGGATGCTTAACAACAGCAGGGCCAGGGCCAATCCAAAAATCCGGATGCGGTGCATGTTTTTCTCCTTTTATTAAATTAGCGTTTAGGATCAAGATCGAGCCGGTATTCTTCCATTGTTGCCAGGGGAATGTTGGATAACCCTCCTATGGCATAAATATATCCTCCCACAAAGGCAGCGCCCAATAAAGAGCGGCCGGTCTGCAGATCGCTTCTTATGGCCCAGGTGTCGGAGATCGGGTCGTATTTTCTGACCCGTTTAGAGTAAGTGCCGTCGTAACCGCCGATCACGTAGATAAACCCGTTAGCTACTGTAGCCGCCGAATAATTAGCCGGTCCGATCATGTTGTTGGCCCCAGTCCAGGTGTTCGTCCCTGGGTAGTATACATCTACCTGCGACAGAAGGTTAGCGTAAGAGTCGCTACCACCCATAACATATATTAAATTATTATAAACCGCCGAACAATAATAATTGTTAATGTGGGGCAGAAATGATTTTATAGTCCCGGTAATTGTATCAATCCCAATAATGGAATCCACGTTTAGACTATCGTAAATTGTATAATAATAAGTGGTGTCCCACCAGTCATCGGTGGAAATGGTGTATTCCATAATCGGATCCACGGTGTATATTCTTCCTTTAATGGCGTGAGCCGAAGTTACGGAGATACCTGCCCACACAGGCGCTAAAGTATTCCAGGAATCAAGCAAGGGATCATAGACCTCATTACTATAATATAAAGTATTATTAAGAGCACCATAGGCGCTCCCGCCTAGGGCATAGATCTTGTTGTCCCAGACCGTGACGGCCAAGTTGCTGCGGGCGGTGGGCATGTCGGCCTTGCGGGTCCAGCTGTCCAAAAGAGGATCATACTCCAGAACTTCGGCCAGATCAACCAACCCGTCGTTACCGCCGATGACATAGATCTTGCCGTTGACCACAGCCGTGCCAAAGCCGTAGCGGGGCGAGGGCAGTTCCCGTTTGTAAAACCAGGGACAGTCCCGGGTGGTAAAGGAATAAAGGGGTCCGGAGGTGTAGGCGTAATGGTTGTCGCGGGCGAGCACCCTCCAATAGTAAGTGGTGGAATAGTTGAGCCCGGTAAATTCCCAGGAGCTGGCCGGATCGTTTCTGAACAGGGAGATAGGCGGCTGGGGAGTGACGCCCATGTAAAGATCATAATACAAAGTATCGGAGTCTCCCTCGGGATCGGTGCAATTCCAGCCAAAGTTAAGGGTGGGATACTCCCATGCCGCATTGTCCGCCGGGTAAAGATAGGTCGGGACATTTGGGGCGGTATTGGCATGGGGCAGGGTGGTAAAGCGCCAGACCGGGCCCGAGGTGGTAACCCCCGCATCGTCGGTGATGTACAGGTTCCAGTAATAGGTAGTGTTGTAGCTAAGGCTGTCGACGAAGTAACTGGGCGCCGACAGTCCAGAGGCGATTTGGGTCAGCGGTGGATTAAGGGTGTCGAAATAGATGGCATAGGTTAAAATATCACCGGAATTGGGATCGGAAGCTGTCCATTTTAAAGTAACGTCAATGGTGGTGTGGTCGATATTGGTGGAGCTGTCCGGGGGATAGGGGTTCCAGGGCGAGTTGGGGGCATAATCCGCCTCCTCCGGCTGGCGCTTGGTGCAGGAGAACAGGGATAGGGTCACAGCCAGGAATAGCAGAAGCACGTTTGTCTTCATCTTTTTCCTCAGCAGTTGAGGTTTTTATCGGGAGGTATTTTTAGGGTCCAAGTCTAGTTGGTATTCTTCCACCGTGGAAAGGGGAATGGGCGATGTTCCTCCGATGGCATAAATAAAGCCTCCCACAAAAGCAGCGCCCAAAAAAGAGCGTTCTTTTTGCAGATCACTTCTTATGGCCCAGGTGTCGGAGATCGGGTCGTACTTTCTGACCCGTTTAGAGTAAGTGCCGTCGTAACCGCCAATCACGTAGAGAAACCCATTAGCTACTGTGGCGGCCGACATATTGGCCGGCCCGATCATATCGCTGGCCATAGCCCAAGAGTTCGTCCCCGGGTGGTATATCATTACCCCCGACAGAAGGTGAGCATAAGAGTCGCTACCACCCATAACATAGATCAAATTATTGTAAACCGCCGAACAATGATAAAGGTTATTGTTGGGCAGGTATGATTTTACGGGGGTGTTAAATGTGTCAATCCCAATAATGGAATCCACGTTTAGACTATCGTTAATTGTATAATAATAAGTGGTGTCCCACCAGTCATCGGTGGAAATGGTGTATTCCATAATCGGACCCACGGTGTATATTCTTCCTTTAATGGCATGAGCGGAGGTAATATCATCGTTAGGTATTGGCGCGCCGGTAAAACAATCTTTAACTATTGGCATGGGGGTCCGGCTGGACCAGGTATCCAGCAATGGATCATAGACTTCATTGTTGTTGTAAATAGCATCATGGACCCGCCCGCCAATGGCATAGATCTTGTTATCCCAGACGGCCACGGCCAGACCGCTGCGGGCGGTGGGCATGTCGGCCTTGCGGGTCCATGTATCCAGCAGGGGATCGTACTCCAACACCTCGGCCAGACTATTGAGTCCTTCGCTGCCGCCGATGACATAGATCCTGCCGTTGACCACGGCCGTGCCGAAGTCGTAGCGGGGCGAGGGCAGTTCTCTTTTGTAGAACCAAGGGCAGTCCCGGGTAGTAAAGGAGTTGACCGGCCCGGAGGTGTAGGCGTAATGGTTGTCGCGAACCACCACCTTCCAATAGTAAGTGGTGGTATAGTTGAGGCCGGTGAACTCCCGGTGGTTCGCTATAGTGTCCTTAAACAACGTTATGGGCGGTTCGGTTGTGACGCCCAGATAAAGGTCATAATACAAAGTGTCTGAGCTTTCCTCTGGGTCAGTACAATCCCAGTTCAAAGAAAGGGTGGGATACTCCCATGCCGCATTGTCCGCCGGGTAAAGATAGGTCGGGACATTTGGGGCGGAGTTGGCATGGGGCAGGGTGGTAAAGCGCCAGATCGGGCCGCAGGTGATTACCCCCTTATCATCGGTGATATAGAGTTTCCAGTAATAGGTAGTGTTGTAGCTTAATCCGGTCATGAAATAACTGGAGGAAGACAGTCCAGTGGCAATGCTGGTCAGCGGGGGATTAAGAGTGTCAAAGTAGATGGCATAGGTTAAAACGTCGCCGGAGTTGGGGTCGGAAGCGGTCCATTTTAAAGTAACGTCAAGGGTGGTGTGGTCAATGTTGGTGGAGCTGTCCGGGGGATAGGGGTTCCAGGGCGAGTTGGGGGCATAGTCCACCTCCTCCGGCTGGCGCTTGGTGCAGGAGAATAGGAATAGGGCTACTGTCATAATCAACAGCAGTATTTTTATTTTCACTTTTATCCTCCGCTAAGCATTTATTTGACGATGTTTTTCGGGTCTAATTCTATCTGGTATTCTTCCAGCGTGGCCAGGGGGGAAATTGCTACTCCGCCGACAGCATAAATGCGATTGTTAATAAAGGCGGCGCCCAATAAAGAACGGCCGGTCTGCAGATCGCTTCTTATGGCCCAGGTGTTGGAGACCGGGTCGTACTTGCGCATCAGGCGCAAATAGTTGTTATTATAACCGCCGATCACGTAAATAAAGCCGTTGGCCACAATAGCGGCCGGATAAAAAGCTGGCCAGATCATATCGCGGGCCGAGGACCAAGTGTTTGTTGCAGGATGATATATGTCTGTATAGGGCGTAAGACGTCCGGAGAAATCGCGGCCGCTCATTACATATATCAAGTCATTATAAACCGCCGAGCAACTGTTGCGGTTAGAATTTGGCAGATATGATTTTACCGGGGTGTTAATGGTGTCAATCCAAATAATGGAATCCAGGTTTATGCTATCAGTATAAATATTGTAGTAGGTGGTGTCCCACCAAGTATTGGTGGCAATATTATACTCGAGAACCCCACCAAAGGTTGACCCCCAAGTATATTCGCCGCCCAAAGTCAATATTTTTCCGTTAACGGCATGAGCCATTAAGCCGCAATGTGGTTCGGGCGCTGGGGTAAGGGTTGTCCAGACATCCGACAGAGGGTCATAAACTTCATTTTTGTTAAAAACGCCAACCTCGGATTGTCCGCCGATGGCGTAGATCTTGTTGTTCCAGACGGCCACGGCCAGGTCGCTGCGGGCGGTGGGCATGTCGGCCTTGCGGGTCCAGGTGTCCAGCAAGGGGTCGTACTCCAAGACCTCGTTCAAATAGTTAACCCCGTCGGTGCCGCCGATGACATAGATCTTGTTATTGACCACTGCCGTGCCGAAGCCATAACGGGGTGAAGGCATCTCCCGTTTGTAGAACCAGGGGCAGTCCCGGGTGGTAAAGGAGTAAAGCGGCCCGGAGGTGTAGGCGTAATGATTGTCATGGGCCACCACCTTCCAATAATAGGTAGTGGCGTAGTTGAGGCCGGTTATTTCCCGAAGGGTGGATAAATCGGTCATAGAGGGGGCAGGCGGCGGCTGGGTCGTAACGCCCAGATAAAGAGCATAATGTAAAGTATCAGAACTTCCTTGGGGATCGGTGCCGTTCCAGCCAAAGTTAAGAGTAGGATACTGCCAGGAGGCATTGTCGGTAGGGTAAAGATAGGTCGGGATATTGGGGGCGGTGTTGGCGTGGGGCAGGGTGGTGAACCGCCAGACGATGCTGGCGGTGGTAGTGCCTTCCTGGTCTTTTACGAAGACCTTCCAGTAATAAGTGGTATTATAAAGTAACCCTGTCAACAAAAAAACTTGGTGAGGTCAAACCCGAGGCAATGCTGGTTATGGGGGGATTGAGAGTGTCGAGATAGATATTATAGGTCAGCACATCGCCGGAGTTGGGGTCGGTGGCGGTCCAGCTTAAGGTAACGTCAAGGGTGGTGTGCTCAACATTGGTGGCGCTGTCCGGGGGGTAGGGGTTATAGGGCGAGTTGGGGGCATAGTCCACCTCCTCCGGCTGGCGTTTGGTGCAGGAGGCCAAAGTTATTCCCAGAAGCATTACGGCCAAAACATACAGTGGATAGTTCTTTTTCATGTGCGTCTCCTATTTTTTCGTAGCTTATCTGACAAGGATGTTCTTAGGATCCTCTATCAGGCGGTACTCCTCCACCGAGGAAAGAGGGTTAATATTTATCCCTCCGAAAACGTATATGCAATTATTGGCGTAGGCCGCTCCGAAAAGGGACCTGGCCGTCTGCAAATCGCTGCGGATATACCAGGAATCGGAAACAGGATCATACTTTCTGACCCTTTTAGAGAAATTTCCATCATTGCCGCCAATGACATAGATGAACCCGTTAGCAACGACCGCAGAAGAATAATTGGCAGGTGAAATCATATCGCTGGCAGAGTTCCAAAGGTTGGTTCCCGGGTGGTACACGTCAACATAGGGCAAAAAATTAAAATACAGGGACCCACCCATCACATAGATCAGATTGTTGTAAACGGCCGAACTAAAATAGAGATTGGCATGAGGCAGGTATGACTTAGCGTAATCATAAAAGGTGTCCACAATAACCGAATCAAAAGCGGTCCAGGTGGTGTCGGTCCAAACGGTATCGACCCTGATCAAGGTTGTGTCCCACCAGTCGTTGGTGGCAATATCATATTGCATGACAGGGTCTACGGTGTATATCTTGCCTTTGATTGCGTGAGCCGAAGAGTAGTATATTTCCTTAGGCACCGGCGATAAAGTATTCCAGCTGTCAGAGGCTGGGTCATACACTTCGTTGTTGAGATGAAAGGACATATTGGTCTTCCCGCCCATTATGTATATCTTGCCGTCCCATACTGTTACCGCCTGGGGGCTGCGGGGGGTGGGCATATCAGCCTTGCGGGTCCAAGTGTCCTGGGTTGGGTCGTATTCCTGGACCTCGGACAAGTAATTCAAGCCGTCGGTGCCGCCGATGATATAGATTTTGCCGTTGACCACGGCCGTGCCGAAACCGCAACGAGCCGAGGGCATATCTTTCTTATAATACCAGGGACAAACCCTGGTGGTAAAACTGTAGACAGGGCCTTCGGTAACCGCCCAGTGATTATCGCGGACCAGAACCTTCCAATAGTATTTGGTGGAATAGGCCAGGCCGGCCTGTTCATAACAGGTACCAGTATACCCCGGGGAACAAAGGGCCGGAGGCACGGGGGTGTTCCCCAGATAAAGGGCATAGTAAACAGTATCTCCCCAGTCGGGGTCCGTGCTGCTCCAACTAAAATTAAGGGTGGGGTATTCCCAGGCAGCGCCGTCGGCCGGAGCAAGATAAACAGGAACCCTGGGCGCTTGGTTGGCATGAGGCAGGGTGGTGAAGTTCCATACGGGACTGGCAGTAGTGGTTCCCATCTGGTCTTTAACAAAAACCTTCCAGTAATACATGGTGTTGTAGCTAAGGCTGTCAGCAAAGTAACTGGTGGCCGATAGACCGGAAGCTATTTGGGTTATGGGCGGGTTAAGTGTGTCGAAGATAGACATCGTAGGTCAGCACATCGCTGGAGTTGGGGTCGGTGGCGGTCCAGCGCAGGGTAACGTCAAGGGTGGTGTGGTCAATGTTGGTGGAGCTGTCCGGGGGATAGGGGTTATAGGGCGAGTTAGGGGCATAGTCCACCTCCTCCGGTTTGCGCTTGGTGCAGGAAGCGGCCAGAAAGCACAGGAATACTAGGATTAAAAATAGTAGCTTTTTCATAAAGGGCCTCATATCTTGGTGTAATTTATCTGTACGGAATGTTTTTGGGATCTTCCAACAGCCGGTATTCTTCCACCGATGACAACCACAGAACATTTAACCCTCCGAAAACGTAGATGCAATTGTTGACATAGGCCGTTCCGAACGTGGATCTGGCCGTCTGCATATCACTGCGGATATACCAGGTGTCGGCAAAGGGATCATATTTAGATACCCGGCCAGTATAGCAACCATTGTTATAGCCGCCCAACATGTACAAACAGTTATTGGCAACAACTGTTCTAAAAGAGTCAGCGGAATACGGCGGGGTAACAGCATGTAAATAAAGGCAAGTATCCAAGGATTCGTTATAACTCCAAAACCCACCTCCGAAAATGCCTTCGACGTTCAAGAAATATAACTCATTGTTCAGGATCACAGGATTGGAATTAGGATAGTTTAATTTTGCCCAGGTATAGATGGTGTCATAATAAGTGGTATCTTCGAAGGTATAGGTTTCAACATAGGTGGTGTCCCACCAGTCATCCATGACGGGGTCGTACACGCTTCTCCCTACATATATCTTGTTGTGGAAGGCTGTGGCCACAGCAAAGCCAATCCTTCCAGGGGCATCATTCTTTACGGACCAAACATTTGTCTGGGGGTCGTACTCTTCTACTTTATTGGTGGAACCGCCAAAGACGTAAATAGTATTATTGTAGATCGCCGTCGTTGCCTCGTACCTGGGTGTAGGCATGTCGGCTTTTTGCGTCCAAGTGTCGCTCAGGGGGTCATATTCTTCCACTAACGACAAAACGTTTTCGGATGGGTCTTTACCCCCCATAAGATATATTTTATCGTTGACCACGGCGGTGCCGAAGCCGTAACGGGGTGTTGGCAGACTGCTTTTGTAAAACCATGGCGAGGTGCGGGTGGTAAAGCTGTAGACAGGACCTTCGGTAACTGCCCAGTGATTATCGCGGACCAGAACCTTCCAATAGTATTTGGTGGAATAGGCCAGGCCGGTCTGTTCATAACAGGTGTCGGTGTACCCCGGGGAACAAAGGGCCGGGGGTACCGGGGTGTTTCCCAAATAAAGCGCATAGTAAATAGTATCGCCCCAGTCGGGATCAGAGCTGCTCCATTTAAAATTGAGGGTGGGGTATTGCCAGGCAGCGCCATCGGCCGGAGCAAGATAAACAGGAACCCTGGGCGCTTGGTTGGCATGGGGCAGGGTGGAGAAGCTCCAGACGGGACTGGCAGTAGTGGTTCCCAGCTGGTCCTTGACAAAAACCTTCCAGTAATACATGGTGTTGTAGCTAAGGCTGTCAACAAAGTAACTGGGCGCCGATAGACCGGAAGCTATTTGGGTTATGGGCGGGTTAAGTGTGTCGAAATAGAGATCATATGTCAGGACATCGCCGGAGTTGGGATCGGTGGCTCGCCAGTTCAAAGTAACGTCAAGGGTGGTATGATCAATGTTAGTGGCGCTGTCTGCCGGGTAGGGATTGAAGGGTAGGTTGGGAGCGTAGGCTATCTCCTCCGGCTGGCGTTTGGTACAGGAGAACAGGGTCATGGTTATTATGCCGGTCACTATAACAAGTAAGTAATATTTTCGCAACAGGACAGTACCTCCTATGTTAGTTGTTAATACTTTCTTTCCACCGTTGTTCAAAATCATCAATCGTTATTCCGTAGGCTTCCTTAAAGGCTGGGGGAAAATCTCTGCGCTGCTGCATTTTGAGGAAAAGCAGGCGGACAAAGGCCCAGTCATACTGGCTGGTCAAAAAATAGGAGGCCGAAAGGCTGGCCTTATAGGCCAGCAGGGCCTGGTCTGATTCCAGTCCGGTAAAAGGTTTCTGCAGTTCCTTCAAGGGAACATAGATCTGCTCCTTCGGCTTAAGCCCTTCCAGCAGCATGGCCAGGCCCTCATTCAGCCAGGCTGGGCAGCGTCCGCCGGTCATGTCGTAGATGGCGGCGTGGGTGAATTCATGGGTCAGCACATTTTTAAGCAGCTGCCGGTCGTTCTGGTAGTTGGCCACCGGGATCCGGATCCGGCCGTCGAAGGCCGCCCCGGCCCAGGAGGCCAGATGGGTGATGTCCCGGAACTGCTGGTCGCTGTAAAGTATGACGCTGGTGTTGCCCCGGATGCGGTGACCCAGCTCGCTGCCCACCCGGTCCCGTATCTCCTCCAGCAGCATCAGCACCTGGCCGGACACCTCACGGTTCTCCGCCCCCTCGAAGCGGATCTCAAAATAACCGCTGCGGTCCTGCTCAAAATCCTGCTCGGTCTGGCTCTCCCTGGTTAACTGGGCCAGGCGCTGGACAATGTCCGCGTTATTGGGCAGGGCGCGGTTGGCCGTCTCCAGCAGGTAAATGGCCGAATCGTTCTGATTGTTCAGGCAAAAGGCCTGGGCATTAAGATAATATATAACGGCGCTGACAAGAGAATCCTGCCTGGCGGCGGCGCCCAGATCCAGCACTTTTTGGAAATCGCCCCGACGGTAGTTCAAGACCATCTCATTGCCGTATACCGTGGCCAGATTGGCCCGGATCCCGGAGTCTCCCGGAGCCAGGCGCAGGGCCTGTTTTAAAAGGCCGACCGCCTGCAAAGACTTTCCTTTTTGGGAAAGGGCCACCGCATTATTGGAAAGCTCCACCGCCTGTTCCCGCCGGGCCGTCTGTTCCAATTTCAACCGGTGTTTTTGGTAAGCCTTGAACAGAAACATTGCGGCGGCGGCAACCAGCAAAACTGCGGCCACCCGGAATAATAGTTTCATAGATGATCCATTTTCAGTTGTTTGCCGGCAGCCCGAAGGCCTGGCAAGGTCCAACCGCAAGAGAGGCGGAGATCTGCCGGGCAACGGGAAGGTTTATCTTCTGGTAAATATATTTATCCGGGTCTTCTTGTCTACCGCCTTCCATCGGCCGATCTTAATATCTCCCAAAGAATAATTTCCGATCTTCACCCGGATCAGTCTTAAAGTAGGGTGTCCCACCACTGCGGTCATCTTGCGCACCTGGCGGTTCTTCCCCTCGGTCAGGACGATCTCCAGCCAGCAGTCGGGGATGTTCTTCCGGACCCGGATGGGCGGGATGCGGGCTGGGATCTCCGGCTGGGGGGACAGGATCATCACCGAGCAGGGCAGGGTTTCCTGCTGCTCGACAACCACGCCGGCCTGCAGTTTTTTAAGGGTCTGGTCCGAAGGGATGTTCTCCACCTGGACCCAATAGGTGCGGGAATGGCCGTGCCGGGGGCTCAGCAAAAGTGCGTTCAGTTCCGGCTCATCGGACAAAAACAGCAGGCCCTCGGAGTCGGCGTCCAGCCGGCCCAGGGAGTAGATGTTCTTGGGAAAGCGGAAATCGGCCAGGGTCCTGTTTTTGGAGCCGTCGGCAGTGAACTGCGACAGCACTCCATATGGTTTGTTGAAAGCGATCAGCATAAAACGATGGAATCCATCTGGCTCCTCATTCCATTTGGTAAGGAGAGCCGATTATTGTTGACAATTCCCGGGAAAACCCAAGTAAATCACTTGAAGCGGATGACGCCCAAGTTCTGGAATAGGTATGACCAGTCGTATACCCATAGGGCCGATTGATTGTTGCGCTGCTGTTTACGGCGGATGTTCATTCTTAGTTCGGCGTCTTTGTCCGGCTTTTGCAGGCCGATATCTTTTAAAGGTACCTTCATTTCCATCACCCATTCCGACTCCTTGGCCTGGCATTGGGCCTGAAAGCCGCCGTTCCATTTTTCATCAATATCATCGCGGGTGTTGTCTATCCTCTGATCCCAAATAGTGGAGACAGAATTGACGTACATCTGATAGACAGTATCTTTATTTGAGGCGAACAAAAACCCTATGCAATCGTCGTTGTACACTGGGTCGTCCCGGACGGTCTTGGAGGCTTTTAGCCGGGTCATGGCAGTGTCGCGGCAAACTGCGGCAATGTATAGGTTATCGGTATCGTGCACAAAATAGACCTGGGTAGGATCGGTCGCAGCGGGGTTGCCGTCCCATCCGCAGAATTCGGTGGCTTTGGCCGCCCCCAGCCATTCATTGGCTTCGAATTTCCCGTCCACCACCGGAGCCTTTTTGGCCCTGGGGCACACCAGTATCCTGGTAACATTGGGATTCATCTCCAGGCTGTAAACTTTATCCCGCCCGAAGGGATAGGACATTTTCATCAGCGGCAGGGGATACAGGGCTCCGGAACCTTTCAGTTTAAAGACGGACTTAAAGCTGTCTCCAGGGGCAATCTCCACCGGAACGTTGTTTTTGCCGGCTTGCCAGTTATTGCCGGACTCCCAAACAATTGCTGTTTTTAAGGGTTTGCCGGTGGGGTTGTTGATCTTGACCGTTGCCTCCAGGGAGGAGATTTTTTTACCCTCAAGCAATTCCGGGCCGTTTACAAACACTACTTTGTTGGGTATAGTATATGCGAACTGTTCCTCTTTTAAATTAACATAGCCGGGTTCATAATTGTTGCCGGCGCGCATCAATACCGGGTTGGATTTGCCGTCTTTGACGATGACCCAAAGGTACTGGTAAAAAATAGCCATGCTAAGATTCTCTGAAGAGCCGATGTCCGCCCCGGAGCTGCCCATTACCACGTAGCGGATGCCATCGTAAACTTCGGAAGCATAATTGTGCCAGTGACCGGTAAACACGGCGGTAACCTGGTGTTTTTTAAAGAGATCGTGCAGCCGGTCCGGCTTGCCGGCTCCCACCCCATCGGCCCAAAAAGGTTTGTGCATAAAAATGTAAATCCCAGCTTTGTTCTTGAGAGCCTTAAGGTCCTTCTCCAGCCATTTGAGCTGGGCTTCATCCAGCTTGCCGGCGGTTTCCACCAGGGAATTGTCCATGATGATGAAATGGCTGTTCTGGTGGTCAAAGGAGTAGTAGGGATTGCGGCCGGTCTTTTTAATGAAAATGCTGCGGACATCGGGGGTGGTTATGTCGTGATTTCCGGGAGCAAGATAAACCGGGCAGGAAAGCAGTTTGAGGGACGGCAGGGTCTGATCCCAGTCCTTGACCGTTCCGGCCGAGTCTTTATAACCTTCGATCAGATCGCCCACCGTCACCACAAAGTCAGGCCGCATCCGCTCAATATCCTTAAGCACCATCTCAAAGGCTTTTTGGTTCGGGGTGTTGGTGCGGTCAGCCAGCACCACAAAACGGAAATTATCCCGGGGTGGTTCGGCAACGGTTATCTTCGCTTTTTTGGCAGCCCAGCCTACTTGGCACAGGGTAGCCGAGAGGAGCATAACCGTCAGTAGGGATTTTTTCATAATGCCTCCAATAGGATTTGGATGGTTGATGGTTTTCTGCAGGGGAACGCCGCGCGGGGTCTCTGCGGTATTAATGTGAAAAATAAGCTCTCTAATTCCATCGTCTATTTTTACAAGGCATGAAACCTTGGGGCCGGAAATTTATAGCACGAAGTATTGCGAAAATATTTAAACCCCCAGGGCGCTGATAAAAGGCGACAATCTGGGGGCGTTTCTTAATCTTTTATAGGTGATCTTTTCAATGGTGGCTCCGTAAGCGGTGGCGTAGATCGTGGCGAAGACTAACACGATCAACGGAGTTAGGGTCAAGGCATCCGAGCCCCATTGGCCGAGCTGGCCCAGGGAAATTATTGCCAGATAGGCTCCGATCAGGTAGATCTCGCCACGGGTGAAATTGATGAACTTCACTATGCCGAAGACAATAGTGTAGTCCAGCGCAATCGGAGCATCAATAGAGCCCAATGTAAGGCCGTTGAGGTACTGTTGAAAAAGCATAATGTTTTTAGATAACAGGCCGTCAACTATATAACCAATTTATATTACTACAATATGTAAACTTATGCAAGACAAAAAATAAAAAAATACTGAAAATTTTATTTTCGTTATTTATACAAGAGCATTTCTTTGACAAAACTGTATTCTATCAGCAATGTCACGTATAGTTGTCTTGTTAGCCCTTCTCGGTCAGGAACACTCCGGCAATCACCACCGCCGCGCCGATGGCAAATCTCAAAGTGATGGGCTCGCTTAAAAAGGCCCATCCCAAAAGGGCGGCTATTATCGGCTGTAGGTTGGAGAACACCGAGACCTTGGTGGCCTCCAGTTTGGAAAGACCCCAGGACCAAACCAGGTATCCCAGCACCGAGGTCATCAGCGCCAGGTACAACAGCGACAGTATCCCGGTTCTGGTGATCTGACCGTAATTCTGCTTTATTACTGCGGGCAGGCCAAAGGGGACGAACATCAGTGCGCCCAGACCCAGGGCGTACCCAGTGACCACCAGCGGGGGATACTTCTTCAACAACTTTTTACTGATGATGGTGTAAACCGCCCAGGTGATTACGGCCACGATCAACAGCAGGTCGCCCTTGATGGTCCGGGCCGACAAGTGAATTCCCTGGTCGAACAGCACCAGGATGATGCCCAGAAATCCCAGGGCTATTCCGGTGATCTTAAGTACTGTAGGCCGCTCGCCCAGGAACAGCGAAGAAAGCAGTAATACCATGATGGGGGTGGTGGCGTACATCAGGGCGCCGTGGGCGGCAAAGGTATATTTCATGCCGTAGAGGAAAAGGCCCTGATTCAAAGGCACGGCCAGAAAGGCCAGCAAAAGGAAGGTTTTCCGGTCTTCCTTCGCCGGCAGAATAAGTTTTTTCTGCCACAGCAGAAGTCCGGCAAACACCGCTCCGGCCATCAGGAATCGGTAGACCCCCAGGGAGAACGGGGAGAACTCCCGCAGGGCGAACTTGGCCATCATGTAGGTGGCGCTGATCACGACCTGGGTCAGGATCAGGACGGTGAATATTTGTTTTTTGGAAAGGTTGTTCATCTATCAGTTATTCTTTTGCCATAAAGACACTAAGCCTGCCCTGAGCCGGGTCGAAGGGATACAAATATTACCATTCACAAGTTACAATTCACGATTTGGCTTGGTGCCTTTGTGCTCCTTCGGCTATGCTCAGGACAAGCTTGGTGGCAAGGTGCATCTTCCGTCTTGACGAAATCATTATAATTTAGTATGCTATTGGTGTCAAGCAAAACCTGGCACCTTACCACAGAAACACGGAACATAATAAACACGGAAAAACATGAACCGGGAAACAGCCGATAAGGAAATACGAAAACTGCGGGTCGAGATAGCCGGGCACGACCATCGCTACTATGCGCTGGACGATCCCTCCATTTCCGACCGCGAGTACGATGCCCTGATGCAAAGGCTGAAGGACCTGGAGCGGGAGTTTCCGGAGCTGGTTACCGCGGACTCGCCCACCCAAAGGGTGGCCGGCCAGCCCCTGCAGTCCTTTAAGACCGTGAACCACCAGACGCAGATGCTTTCGCTGGACAACACCTATTCGGCCGACGAGCTGCGGGAGTTTGACGCCCGGGTGGACAAGATCCTGGAAGGCCAAAAATATGAATACGTGGCGGAACTGAAGATAGACGGCTTGGCGGTTTCGCTTGCAATATAAAAAAGGCGGATTCCATCTTGGAGCGCACCAGGGGCGATGGGACAAAGGGCGACGATGTCACCGCCAACCTCAGGACCATCAAGGCCGTTCCGCTTACGTTATCCCCCAAAGCCGCCGGACTGCAGGAGGTGGAGGCCCGGGGCGAAGTGTATATGCCGCGCCAGGAATTTTTACGCATTAACCGGGAGAAGGAGGAAGCGGGCGAGGCGCCTTTTGCAAATCCACGCAATGCGGCGGCCGGAACCCTTAAGCTCCTTGATCCACAGGCTGTGTCCCGGCGCCGCCTTTCCGTCTTCATCTACGGGGTGGGGCAGGCGCCGGCGGCGCTGCAAGACCACTACTCCACTCTGGAAGCCCTCAAACAGGCGGGGTTCAAGGTCAACCCCTTCATCAAGCTTTGCCCGGACATCCAGAGCGTGATCGATTACTGCAACCAGTGGGAGAACAAGCGGGACGAGCTGGACTACGAGACCGACGGGATGGTGATCAAGGTCAATTCCTTTGCCCAGCAGAAAGCCTTAAGCGCCACCGCCCACAGTCCCCGCTGGGCCATGGCCTACAAGTTTCCGGCCCGGCAGGCCACCACGGTGCTCAGGGATGTGGAGTTCAGCGTAGGCCGCACCGGGGTGGTGACGCCGGTGGCCATTCTTGAACCGGTACTGCTTTCCGGCTCCACCGTGGCCCGGGCCTCGATGCACAACGAGGATGAACTCCAGAAAAAGGACATTCACTACGGGGACACGGTCTTTGTGGAAAAGGCCGGGGAGATCATTCCCCAGATAATCAAAGTGGTTATGGAAAAACGCCCGGCCCAGGCAAAACCGGTGAAGATGCCCAAGAACTGCCCCTCCTGCGGCGAGCAGCTCACCCGCAATCCGGAGGAGGCGGCCTGGCGCTGTCTCAATGTCTCCTGCCCGGCCCAGGTGAAAGGGGCGGATAGAATACTTTTCTTCCCGCGGCTCCATGGACATAGACGGCCTGGGCACGGCCATGGTGGAAACTTTGGTCAACGGAGGGTTGGTCAAGGATTATGGGGATATTTACTCCCTCCGGGGCGAGCAGCTGATGAAGCTGGAGCGGATGGGAAAGAAGTCGGCCGAGAATCTTTTGGAAGGGATTGAAAAGAGCAAGGACAATCCCTTCTGGAAGGCGGTAATGGCCTTGGGAATAGACAATGTGGGCGCCCAGGCGGCCAGGTTGCTGGCCCAGAGATACCGGTCGCTGGATAACTTGCAAAAAGCCACCTGCGAGGACATCTCCAATATCTACGGTCTGGGCGGCGCGGTGGGAAGTTCGGTGGAGAATTTCTTCGCCAACAAGAAGAACCGGCAGGTCTTGGAAAAACTTAAGAAGGCCGGGGTCAACCTGGAGTCGGCAGATGGGGCAGAAGTTCCCCAGACCTTCGCCGGTATGACCGTGGTCTTGACGGGATCGTTGCAGAAATACACCCGGGAGCAGGCCACCGAGCTGATCGTCAGCCGGGGCGGGCAGGTGACGTCTTCGGTCTCCAAGAAGACCTCCATGGTGCTGGCCGGAAGCGAACCGGGGTCCAAACTGGACAAGGCCAAAACGCTGGGGGTGAGGGTGGTAGATGAAAAGGATTTTGACAAATTACTATCCGCAGATTTCACAGATTAACGCAGACATATCTTTCTCATTTAATGAGCAACAATTATAGAATAAACGCCGGGATACTTAACCCGGAAAGCCCGCAAAAGTGCAGGTTTACAAAGGATGGGGCCCTGATCTTCAATGGCGACGGGCATATCCTGTATTGTGGGCAGCGCATACATGCGCCATTGCTGGCGTCAACAAATATTGTGGCCCCGGCCGGCGCCTTCATCATTCCCGGGCTGATAGACTGCCACACCCACCTTTCGCAGTACTACGTGCGGGGCCGCAGCGGCGATACTCTTTTAGGCTGGCTAAAGAACCACATCTTTCCGGCCGAGCGTAAGTTCAAGGACCCCAAACACGCCGCCCTGGTCTCCCAAAAATTCTACCACCGGCTGTTGTCCAACGGGGTCACCTGTGCCGCGCTTTACACCAATTACAAAACCGGAGTGGAAGCGGCCTTCATGAAGGACGAAAAGGCTGGGATCCGGGCCATCATCGGCTACACCCTGATGGACCGCAATGTGCCGGCCGCCTTGAAACAGGAACCATCAAAAGTACTGGATGAGTGCCGGGAGACTGTTTGAAAAGCATCACCAAAAGACCGGCCGTTTGTTATTTTCCATCAACGCAGGTTTGCGCCATCCTGCAGTCTAAATCCGCGTTTCGCGCCATCCTGCACCCCGGGGTTCATGAAATCCCTGGGGGATCTTGTGAGAACGCATAACCTGCACGTCCAGACCCATATCTCGGAGAATCTACAGGAGCTGGCCGAGGTCAAAAGGCTTTTTCCCAAAACCAAAAGCTACGCCGAGGTCTACGACCGGGCCGGCCTTTTGACACCCAGGACGCTGCTGGCCCACGGTATTCATCTTTCCCGGAGCGAGAGACTGCTGATCCAAAAGCGGGGCTGCGGGATTGTCCACTGCCCGTCCTCCAACCTGTTCCTGCATTCGGGCAGGTTTCCGCTGGAGCATTGGGAGAATTACCCCCGGCTAGCCCTGGGCAGCGACGTGGGGGCCGGACCATCCTTCTCCATGTTCGACGTGATGCGCGACGCTTATTATGTGAACATGATGCCGCTATCCCGGCTGTTCTACCTGGCCACCATGGGCGGAGCCAGGGCGCTGGGGCTGGAAAAGACCATCGGAAGTCTGCATACCGGCAAGCAGGCCGACTTTTCGGTGATAAGGCTGTCCGACGTTCAGGATCCAGGCCCCGAAGAATTGCTGTATGATTTGATCTTCAAGTGGGACCAGCGGGAGATATTGAAGGTGTATGTGGCCGGGCAACGGGTGTGGCCCAAGTAATGGCAAGCCATGTATTGCTATGATGCAAAAAGAAAAGGCGGGAGAGCAAAAGCTCACCCGCCTTTTTCATTAGCCCTATCGATTATTTTGAGCCAAAGCTGTGCTGGGTAGCCCAGTTTTCGGCCAGCAAGGTATAATACCCTCTGGTGCCGGCTGACATGGCATAGAACACATAACGCACTATTTCGGTGTCGTCGGCATAAAGCGTACCGGTGCCGGAGCCGTCGACATTGAAGCGGTAGTCGCCGGTCAGCGTTAACAACTGGTAACCGGTGGCGGTAAAGCAGGGCCAGTAATTGCAGGTGAAGGTATAGTGCCCCTGGTAGTCATTGGAGGCTGTGCTGACGCTGTCAAAAGTGAACGACCAGGCATAATCATAGCTCGACGGGGCATATACTCCCCAAGTCCAGAATCCCTGAAGATGCAAGGCGTCGTAGTCGTGCATAACCTTGCCATGATACAGAAAGTAAGCGACGGAGGTGTCGCTGTATTCCCAGTACCACTCCACGGTATCGGGGGCTACGGTCGTCGGGCTGAATTTGATCTTCCACAGCCAAGAATAATTGGTAGTATCGCTTCCGGCACTGTCGGGATAGATGATGCCGTTAGTATTCCAATATAGGTAATACCAACCAAAGGCATCCGGGCCCCACCAATAAGTGCTGTCATACGTGCTCTTGTCCAGGTTACTCTTGGAAAAGCCGGAAAGGTAACCGCTGAAATCACCGATGCCATCGTCGCAGGTGCCGGCCATGTCTTCCCCGACCCCGGCGGCATAGGTTTGCTGAGTGACGGCGGTGGTAGTTGTCGTTGGGGGTGTTTCGGTCGGGGTGTCCTTGCTGCAACCAAAGGCCGCCAAAACGATCAGGGCCGAGAGCAGGTAAAGTTTTACTTGTTTCATCCGGTGCTCCTTCTATTGTTTTTGGGTTAGATGTTATAATCCACATGAAAATATACTACATAATTATTTACAAGTCAAGCAGGCCTTGAAGCTGTTTTTTATTTAAATACTGAGGCCTTTTGATTTCCCGGGCCAAAAAGGATATTTTGGCCAGATGTTCCACCCGTTCCATTCTCTGCAGGGCTTCTTCCAGATTCCGGCCCAGAGCCAAAACGCCGTGATTGGCCAAAAGCAGGGCTTGGTGCTTTTTTATCAGCGGGGCAATGGACCGGGGCACCTCTTCCGTCGATGGTGTGGCATATGGGGCCAGGGGCACCGGGCCCACGGTCAAAACAACTTCCGGCAGCAACGGAGCCCTTAGATCCAGCCCGGCGGCGGCAAAGGCGGTGGCAAAGGGCGGGTGGGCGTGGACGATGGCCTTGATATCCGGGCGCATCTTATAGGTATAAAGGTGCATTTTGATCTCGGAAGAAGGTTTCCCCCGTCCCGCCAGCACCTTTCCCTCCAGGTCGGTTACCAGCAGCTGGGATTCTTTGATGTTCCCTTTGCGCAGCATGGAGGGGGTAATCAGGATCCTTCCCCCGTCCAGCCGAACTGAGACATTGCCGTCGGTGGCGGGCACGAAACCCAGGGCATCCAGCTGCCGGCAGACCCGGACCATCTCTTTTCGAGTTACATCCATCGACAATCCTTTCTTTACTTATTAGTAAGCCATGAACGCAGGAAAAACATCAAGGCTATCCAATAAAACAGCATGCTGTCAGACAAAGAGAGTAATACAGATCAGGAATAGTTTCATGGTTTCCTGCTTTCCTAATTAAAACTCCGGTTACTCAAACTCTTTTCCGTGCTGCAGCTGGTACAGGTTGTAGTAGATCCCGCGTTTCTTCAATAGTTCCTGGTGGGTGCCCACCTCCTTGATCTGCCCCTTGTGCAGCACGTAGATCCGGTCCACGTGCTTGATGGTCGATAATCTATGGGCGATGACGATGGAGGTCCGCCCCCGCATCAAAATATCCAGGGCGTCCTGGATCAGCTTCTCGGTGGCCGAGTCGATGTTGGCGGTGGCCTCGTCCAGCACCAGCACCGGCGGGTCAAAGGCCAGGGCCCTGGCAAACGACAGCAGCTGACGCTCTCCGGACGAAAGGGTCACGCCACGTTCCTTGACCTCCTGGTCGTATTTCTGCGGCAGACGTTCGATGAAGGTGTCGGCGTGGACCTGGCGGGCGATCTCCCTTACCTTTTCATCGGACAGATCTTTGTTCAGCCGGATGTTGCCCTTGATGTCTCCGGAGAACAGGAACACGTCCTGCATCACCACCCCCAGCGAGGAACGGAGGCGGGAAAGGCCCAGCTCCCGGATGTCGGATCCGTCCAAAAGTATCCGGCCGCTGGACACATCGTACAACCGGGATATCAGATTGATGATGGTGGTCTTGCCGCTGCCGGTGGATCCCACCAGGGCCACCTTTTCACCGGGGGCCACGGCAAAGGTGATGTTTTTCAGCACCGGCTCGCCGGGCAGGTATTCAAAGCAGACATCCTTGAATTCTATCTTGCCCCTGGCCCGTTCCGGTTCCGAAGCCGGGGGAATGTCCTTTATGGTCACCGGTTCATCCAGCAACTGAAAGATGCGCTCGGAGCTGGCCATGGCCGACTGCAGAACTGTATAGCTTTCGGTCAGTTCCTGAATGGGACGGAAGAACATCCTAAGGTAGGTGATGAAGGCCACCAGCACGCCCAGCGAAATGTTCTGCCGTATTACCTGTCCGCCGCCGTAGTATATGATCAGGCCCAGGCCGATCCCGGAGATCACCTCCACCAGGGGGCGGAAGAAGGACATCACCAAAACCTCCTGCATGGAGTACTTGAAATAGTCCTGATTGACCAGGTTGAAGCGGCGGATGCTTTCGGCCTGGCGCCGGAAGATCTGAATCACCCTGACTCCGGAGATGTTCTCCTGCAAGGTAGCGTTGAGCCGGGCCAGCCGGACCCGGATCTGGCGGTAGATGTTGCGGGCCCGGATCCGAAAGAATACCGTCCACAGCGCGATGAATGGCAGTAATGCCAGCACTACCAGTGTCATATTAAGATCGTAGGCCAGCAACACCCCCAAGATGGCCAGGGTCAGAAGAACATCCCGGAGCAAAACGGAGAATACCGAGGTAAAGGCCTCGTTGACGGCGTCCACGTCATTGGTGGCCCGGGTTACCAGGCGGCCCACTGGGTTGCGGTCAAAGTAGCGCATGTCAAGCACTTGGAGCTTGGCAAATACCCGGCGGCGCAGGTCGTGCATAAAACGTTGGCTGATCATCATCACCAGAAACACCTGCCAGAAATTCAAACCGAAGCTCAGCACGATCAACCCCAAAAACAGCAGTCCGATCCTTTTGATCCCGGCAAAATCGCGGGCCCGCAGGGCAAGTATCTCGTCCGAGGATAATTGCTTCAGGTCGGAATGCCTTATCAGCACCACCTCTCCGTAGCGGGAAAAGATCCCGGGGTGGGCGGCCATAACAGGAAGGACTGTTTCCGGCCGGGGGAAATCCCTGAGTTTAAAATAATAGTAGGGAGTATTGTCGGCCAGGCCTTGCTTTTGCCAACGGGCCATCAGGTATCTGTCGCTGGAGGAAAGTTTGGAGACATCCACCAGCACCGTGTCGCCAGCCAGGCTTAAAGCCCCTGATACCGGCCGGTCCAGCACCGCCTTGCGCCCGGAGATGGTTATGTAGCGGTCGATGGCTTCCTTGGTAATGTGGGGCAGCACCAGCTCGAAGCCGGTTACGGCCAGCAGCACCAGCAGCGAAAGGGACAGCTTAAGCCAGTAGGGCTTTAAAAAGGCCAACAGCCGTTTTATCAGCCGGGCGTCGTAGATGCTGCCCAGGGCGGCTTCTTCGTGGAATTCGTGTTGTTCGTGAGGGGACATTGACTTTGGGATTAGTGATTAGATGATTGGGATCAGAGAATAATTAAGAGATGGTAGACATCAGGCGTGCCGGTATTTTATGACCTTGACCTCCTCCAGCGTTACCAGGCCTTCCACCACTTGTTCGTCTATGAACGGCATCAAGGTATCGATCTTCTCCTGGGTGTCCACGATCTCTATGATCACCGGCAGGTCCTCGGAAAGCTCCAGCAGTTTGGCGGTGTGCAGGCGGCTGTCGGCCCCGAAGCCCAAAATTCCCCGGACCACGGTGGCTCCGGCCAGGTTAAGCTCCCGGGCCTTGAGCACTATCTGCTCGTAAAGTGGCCGGCCCTGGCGTTTGTCGCTTTCGCCGATGAATATCCGCAGCAATACGGCCTGTTCCGGCAGTTTCATTTGAAAGCTCCTATCTTATGGCTTTTAAGAAAAAACGGGAGGCGTAAAGCCCGGCCGCCACCAGCAGCAGGCCCAGGATGGTGCTTAAAAGGATGTTGGTGACGAACAGTCTGATCTGGCCCTCGCGCAGCAGGTTCACAGATTCCAGGCTGTAGGTGGAGAAGGTGGTGTAGGCCCCGATGAACCCGATGGTGATGAAGCTCCGCAGGTCGGCCGGAATGACGGAGGTCTCGAACAGCTCAAAGAAGAAGCCGATCAGAAAGCAGCCGGTAAGGTTGACCGCCAGCGTGCCCCAGGGGAAAATGTCGCTGACGTTCAGATGGATCCATTTGGACAGCCCGTAGCGGGCCAGGGCTCCCAGGCTGCCGCCTAAGGCGATGTAGAAAATGTGCATGGGGGTTAGGGAATAGATATTAGGGATTTGATGATTGGGACGAGGTCGGAAAACGAAAGCAGCCCTTCGACGCAAGTCAGGGTAAAAATACCGAAAATGTAAATAGTAAAAGCCAAACAACAAACATAATCACGAATAACAATCAACTGTGAACAATAGGTACTTATCGATTCCGAGGCATTACCGTTTCCGGGCAATCAGCTTATTTGCGGCATGATGATGTTTTAACCCGCCGGGGTGAGTGTCGTAGAAATCGTACGACTTAAAATATTCAATTGCCCAGTCGGAATAAATATCTTTGATCTCGTTTTCAGCAAATAAACCAACGAAATGTTCAGCTAAATCCCCAGGAACAGGCAAAGCATCGGTAAAAACCACGATAACGTTAACGCCATTCACCCGGGTATGCGATTTCATGTCCCGGATAAACCTGGTCCAAGTGTCCCTTGTAACCAAGTGCAAAACGCCGTGGGAAATTATCAGATCGTAATGACTTTTAAACTCATACTCGGCCAGATCTTGAACCCAGGCATTGATATTGATGCCCTTTTGTTTGGCGAGAACATTCAATTTCTCTATGCCGTTGGCAGAAATGTCAAAGGCGTCCACGGAAAATCCTTTTTCCGCCAGATACAGGGCATTTCTTCCGTCGCCGCATCCGGCGTCAAGAACTCTGGTGCCCTTTGACAGCGAGTTTGAAATTTCATAAACCTCCAGGCTCGGATTTCCAAAAGTTGTGGTCTCCATGTTTTTATAGGCTTTTTCCCAAAAAGGTTTGTTCATCTATGTTCCTTTTTTATGATTAACAATTAATTAACAAACAACGAATGAGCTCAGGCTTTCTCCAGCTCCCGTTCCAGCTGCTGCAGCTGGTGCATCTCGTAATATTTGCCCCGGCGGTCCAACAGCTCCTGATGTTTTCCCTGCTCCACTATCCGGCCCTGGTCCATCACCAGGATCAGGTCGGCGTCCATGATGGCAAAGATGCGGTGGGAGATGACGATGGAAGTGCGCTGTTCCAGTTCGGCTTTGAGGCTGTCCAAAATCCTGCGCTCGGTGTCGGCATCCACCGCCGACAGGGCGTCGTCCAGTATCAGGATGGGCTTGTTCAGCAGCAGGGCCCGGGCCAGGGCCAGCCGCTGCTTCTGGCCGCCGGACAGGGTCACTCCCCGCTCGCCGATCACGGTCTGGTAACCCTTGGGCAATCCCAGTATCTCCTGGTGAACGGAGGCCAGCCGGGCCACCCGCTCCAGCTCGCCGTGTCCGGGCAGGGGCCAGCGCCCAAAGGAGATGTTCTCCTCGATGCTGTCGGAGAACAGGAAGCTGTCCTGGGGTACAAAGGCGAACTGCTCCCGCAGGGAATCCACGGTATATCCGGTGATCTCCCGGCCGTCCAAAAGTATCCGCCCCTGCCGGTAGTCATACAACCGCATCAGCAGATGGGCCAGGGTGCTTTTGCCCGAACCGATGGTGCCGGTGATGCCCAGCATTTTTTTAGGCTTCAGCTCAAAGCTGATATCCTGCAGGGCCGGGCGTGACTGATCCTGGTGGTAATAGGTCAGGCCTTCAACCTTAAGGTTTCCTGCAGCCGTATCCAGCTTTCCCGCATCGGGCAGGTCCCGGATCTGCGGACGGGTCTCGAATATCCGGTTGAGCCGTCCCTGCGAGGCCGCGCCCCGCTGAAAGATATCGATGGCCCGCCCGATGGCTATCATGGGCCAGATCAATATCCCCAGATAGGCCATGAAAGCCACAAAGTCCCCCAGGGAAATCCGCCCGGAAACGGCCAGACGCCCGCCCCACCACAGGGCGATGCCCTGGGAGAACGAAGCCACCAGAGTTATCAAGGGAAAGAAAACGCCCCAGACCCATACCAGCTTCATGTTCTTGTCCAGGTAATCGCGGCTGGCGCCGTCGAACCTGACGTTTTCCGAATGTTCCTGGACAAACAGCTTCACCACCTTGATGCCCGAGATATTCTCCCGCACCGCCTCGGTCAGTCCGGAAAATGATTTTTGGACCACCTCGAACCGGCGGCGGATGATCCGGCCGAACAGAGCCACGATCAGGCTTAAGAACGGCAGGGGGATCAGGGCATACAGGGCCAGCCGGGGGGAGAGGCTGAACATCAGGAACAGGGAGGCCAGGCCCAGCACCAGGATGTCGGTCAGGATCACCGAGCCGAAGCCCAGGGCCATCCGCACCGCGTTGATGTCGTTGGTGGCGTGGGCCATCAGGTCGCCGGTCTTGGTGGAGTCGAAATATACAAAGTCCAAAGTGCAGAGATGGGAGAAGAACTCGTCCCGCAGATGCCGCTCCACCTTGCGGGCGGTGCCGATCAGGAAGTAGCGCCAGAAAAAGCGCCCCAGGCCGATGGCCAGCGCCAGGCCCAGGACCCACAGTCCGTAGCCGGCCAGCCGGGCCGGGAGGGCTGTTCCGGCCGCCAGGTCGTCCACCGCGCGCTTGATGTACAGCGGAATAACCAGCTGCAGCAGGTCCACCGCGATCAGGCTGATGAACCCGGCCAGCAGAGCCCATTTGTAACGGGCCAGATATTTTTTTAGCTTAAGGAGTTCTTTCATTTGCCATATAAATCACAGTTATGTTCTTTTCTTTTTGTACCGCCAAACAGAAAAGAACCAAAAGAAAAAGCTCGTCGCTTAAAACTCTCCAGGCGCTGCGCTTCTCGTTGCTGACGGGCTTGTCTGAACTCGGGCTTTGGCCAAGCCCTCAAACAGGCCAGACAAGCTTTTCCCGCCATCAACTGCGATGCTCACTGATCGTTTTAACGCGACAACCGGGGTTGGCGCCTTAGAGCGTCCTATTTCCTGCGTTTAAGAAGTTTTTCCAGTTCTACCGCCAGCAAGATCGATGATGAGACCGCCAGGCAGACCGCCAGATCAACCCCCCGGACGAAGGCCGTCTTGAATACAGGCTGGAGGAACGGGACATAGACCGCCGCCAGCTGCAGCAGGCCGGTGATCAGCACCGCTCCGTAGAGATAGGGGTTGCCCGAAGGCTTAAGGGCAAACAACGACCGCCGGTCGGAGCGGATGGCCAAAGCGTTGAACAGCTGGTAAAATGACATGGTCATGAAGACCATGGTTCGGGCTATGGTCTGGGACATCTGCTCCGAGTGGCCCATGGCCAGGTGCTCCCCGATGGCCCAGCGGAACATCCACAGGCAGCCGGCCGCCATCAGCGTCCCCGAGAAGACGACCTGCTGCCAAAGCCCTCCGGCAAAAAGGCTTTCCTTGGGAGGCCGGGGCGGGCGCTGCATTATGTCCGGCTCGGCCGGCTCCCGGCTCAGGGCCAGGGCCGGCAGAGAATCGGTCACCAGGTTGATCCACAGGATCTGGATGGGCAAAAGGGGCAGGGGCATGTTCAGCATGATCCCCCCGAACATGGTCAGCACCTCGCCCAGGTTGGTGCCCAGCATATAGCGCACGAACTTGCGGATGTTGTCGTAGATCCGCCGGCCCTCGGCCACCGCCGCCACGATGGTGGCGAAATTGTCGTCCAGCAGGATCATGTCGGAGGCTTCCTTGGAAACATCGGTGCCGGTGATTCCCATGGCCACGCCGATGTCGGCCCCCTTAAGGGCCGGGGCGTCGTTGACCCCGTCCCCGGTCATGGCCACTATCTGTCCCTTTTGCTGCAGGGCCTGCACGATCTTGATCTTGTCCTCGGGAGAGACCCGGGCGAAAAGCGAGATGCGGCCGATCCGTTCTGCCAGCTCTTCCACCGTCAGCCTCTTCAGTTCCAGTCCGGTCAGGATAAGCTCTCCCTCGCGGTAGATCCCAAGCTCCCGGGCCACGGCCAGGGCGGTGGCTGGGTGGTCTCCGGTGATCATCACCGGGCGGATGCCGGCGCTGCGGCACAGCGCCACCGCGGCCCGTACCTCGTCCCGGGGCGGGTCGATCATGGCCGCCAGCCCCAGGAACTGCAGGCCGGCTTCGATCTCCGCCGGGGAAAGTTTTTCGGGCAGAAGGTCGATTATCTTATAACCAAAGGCCAGCACCCGGTGGCCGCCGTCGGCCAGGGCCTTGTTGATCCCGGCGGCTTCCGGGGGAAAGTCCAGGCACCGGTGTTCCAGATGGTCCAGGGCTCCCTTGACAAAGCAGACATACTTGCCGTCTTCCCGCCGGTGGATGGTGGTCATCATCTTGCGGTCGGAATCAAAAGGCAGTTCGGCCGCCCGGGGAAGGTCCTTTTCCAGAGCCTCGGGCCACAGGCCGGCCTTGGCGGCCATGGTCAGCAGGGCGCCCTCGGTGGGGTCGCCGGTGATCCGCCAGCTGTCCGAGCCGTCGGCCTTCTCCTGGAACAGGGTGGCGTCGTTGCAGAGGCAGGCGGCCTCCATCATCAGCCGGAACATCTCCCCCTGGGCCTTTTGGCCGTCCCCGGATAGAATGTTCCCCTCCGGCCGGTAGCCGCTTCCGCTGATCCCGTATTCCATTCCCCCGCAGAAGATCTGCTTGACCGTCATCTGGTTCTGGGTCAGGGTCCCGGTCTTGTCGGAGCAGATGACGGAGACCGAGCCCAGGGTCTCCACCGCCGGCAGTTTCTTGACCAGGGCGTTCTTTTTGACCATCATTTGGACGCCCATCGAAAGGACTATGGTGATCACCGCCGGCAGGCTTTCGGGGATGGCCGCCACCGCCAGGGAGATGGCCGTCAGCAGCATGACCGGGACCGGAATGCCGTGCATCCATCCGGCCGCGAAGATCACCGCGCAAAGCGCCACCGTGGCCAGGGCCAGCACCTTGGCCAGTCCGGCCAGCCTTTTCTGGAGCGGGGTCTCCCCGTCCTTCAAACTTTGGATCGACCTAGCTATTTTGCCCAGCTCGGTGCTCATCCCGGTGGCCGTGATCACGGCCTTGCCCCGGCCGTAAACGCAGATGGTGCCCAAAAAGGCCATGTTGGTCTGATCGGCCAGGGAGACCTCCCGGTCAATTTCCCGGAAGGACTTTTCCGAGGGCAGGGATTCCCCGGTCAGCGACGATTCTTCGATCTTCAGCGAGGCGGCTTCCAAAATCCGGGCATCGGCCGGGATGCGGGCCCCGGCCTCCAGCAGGATCACATCGCCCGGCACCAGATTCTCCGAGGGGATCTCCATCACCTTTCCCCCGCGCACCACCTTGGCCAGCGGCTGGGAGAGTTTTTTAAGGGCGGCCATGGCCTGGTCGGCCCGGTATTCCTGCAAAAACCCGATGACGGCGTTGATCAGGGCTATGGCCAGGATCACGAAGGAATCCGTCAGGTCGTGGGTCAGGCCGGAGACCACGGCGGCGGCCAGCAGCACTCCCACCATGATGTTCTTGAACTGGTCAAAGAATATCTTCAGCGGCCCGGTCCGCCTGCCCTCGCTCAGCTTGTTGGGCCCGTATTGGACCAAAAGCTCTCCCGCCCGGGTTTCCGAAAGGCCGGAATAGCGGTCCGAGCCGAGCTGGGAGATGGCCAGGTCCATGGATTTATTGTAGAATGACATGGTATTGAATGAAAAATATTTAACCTTTTATTATATCACTCAGGCCTCAAATAAGTCAACAAAATCCGGCTCAAATTAATGGCGAAGAAATATATCCTTAAGCCCAGCATTTTTTATTGATAAAACAAAGAATAATTGCTATACTATAAACTATGTCCAAGCTGATGATCATAGCCGGAGAAACCTCCGGAGACCTCCACGGCGGCCAGCTGGTGAAGGAGCTGAAGGCGCTGGACCCCGGCCTGGAGATATTCGGGATCGGGGGCGACCGGATGCGGGCGGAAGGGATGGAGCTTTTTTACCATGTAAGCGAGCTTTCCTTTATGGGCCTGGCCGAGGTGCTGGGGCACCTGCCGTTCATACGTTCGGTGACCAAGAAACTGGAGGGCGAGCTGTATGCCCGGAAACCGGATGCGGTGGTGCTGATAGACTATCCCGGGTTCAACCTGCGGTTTGCCAGAAAAGTAAAAAAAGCCGGGATCCCGGTGGTCTATTTCATCTCGCCCAAGGTCTGGGCCTGGGGCCGGGGCCGGGTGCGCAAGATCCGCAAATTCGTGGACAAGATGCTCTGCATCCTTCCCTTCGAGGAGGAGTTTTACCGGGGCCGACGGGTCAACGCCCGTTATGTGGGCAACCCGCTGATGGATGCCGTTAAAACCGGCCAGAGCCGGGAGCAATTCTGTAAAAGCAACGGGATGGATCAAAAGCGCCATTTGGTGGGATTGCTGCCGGGCAGCCGCAAGCAGGAGATAGAGCTGATCCTGCCGGTGATGCTGCAGACAGCAAGGATGCTAAAGGAAAAGGATCCCGCCCTGCAGTTTGCCCTGGGCCTGGCCCCGGGCATGGACCGGGAACGGATAGAGGACATGATCGCGGTCTCCGGCCTGGATGCGGCCCTGATAGAAGGGCCGGCCTACGACCTGATGACCCATTCCCGGCTTTTGCTGGTGGCCTCGGGCACCGCCACCCTGGAGGCCGGGATCGCCGGGACGCCCATGATCATCATCTACAAGACCTCGGCCCTGACATACTTCATCGGCCGCCGGCTGATCAAAGTGCCGGACATCGGTCTGGTGAACCTGGTGGCCGGAAAGAGGGTAGTGCCGGAGTTCCTGCAGGACGAGGCCCGGCCGGGCGCGATATTCCTGATGGCCCAGGTGCTGCTGGCCGAGGGCCGTCCGCGGCAGGTGGTGACGGCGGAGCTGGCCAAGATCAAGGATATTCTGGGAGAGCCGGGGGCGGCCAAACGGGCGGCGGGGGAGATCTACGAAACTCTGAGCAGGAAGCAATAACAAGTATTCTGCATCAAGTAGACAGTAGCCGGTAAAACGGCAAGCCACAAAACCCAAACATCAAGCCACAAATCCCAATGAAGATCATAGACCTTCGCTCCGACACGGTCACCAAACCCACGGCCGCCATGAAGCGGGCCATGTTCAGCGCCCCGCTGGGCGACGACGTCTTCGGCGA
Source organism: uncultured bacterium (assembly GCA_963780225.1). Taxonomy (GTDB): domain Bacteria; phylum Edwardsbacteria; class AC1; order AC1; family EtOH8; genus UBA5202. Next base: position 39,479 of record CAWAAX010000022.1, read on the forward strand.
CGACCCCACGGTCAACAAGTTGCAAAGCGAGACCGCCAAATTGCTGGGCAAGCAGGCCGGACTGTTCGTGCCCTCCGGCACCATGGGAAACCAGATAGCGCTCAAGACCTTGACCAATCCCGGCGATGAGGTGATCCTGGATCACGAGTCCCACATATTCCGCTACGAAGTGGCCGGGGCGGCGGTGATGTCCGGCCTGCAGTTCCATACCATACACGGCCCGGGCGGGATCATGACGGCGGAACAGGTCAAGGAGGCCATCCGGCCAGAAGACATCCACCAGCCGCAAACGACAATGGTCTGCCTGGAGAACACCCACAACCGGGCCGGCGGGGTGGCCTATCCGCTGGATGAGATAAAGAGGATCTCCGCCTTATGCAAGAAGCATAAGATCAAAATGCACTTGGACGGGGCCAGGCTTTGGAACGCCTCGGTGGCCAGCGGGGTCGGCTTAAAGGAATATTCCAAGTACTTTGACTCGGTGATGGTCTGCTTCTCCAAGGGCCTGGGCTGTCCGGCCGGATCGGTGCTGGCAGGGGACAGGGAGTTCATCGAAAAAGCCCGGCGCAACCGCAAGATGATGGGCGGAGGCATGCGCCAGGCGGGCATTCTGGCCGGGGCCGGTCTGTATGCGCTTAAGCACAACCACAAGAGAATGGCCGATGACCATAAGCGGGCTAAAAGATTAGCCCAAATAATATCTCAAATTTCAAAAATAAAAATTGACTTGGCCAGCGTCCAGACAAACATAGTGGTCTTCGATATCAAACAGACCGGAATGAGATCAGAGCAGGCCATGGAGAAGCTGGCCCGGAAAGGCCTGTGGCTGGTGTCTTTCGGTCCCACCCGGCTTAGGGCGGTGACCCATCTGGACGTGAACGACGGGGACATTAAAAGGGCGGGGGAGATAATAAAAAAGGCGTTTCAGGAATAACATGGAGTCTAAAATGAGGAAAAACGAAGAAGCTGAGACACAACTCGAAATGCTTAGCCAATGGCTTGAAGAAAAGGAGGGCGAACATGTTGAGTTTAAAGAAGCAAGGGCAAATTATTCTTTTGAAGAGCTTGCTAAATATTGTTGTGCGCTTGCAAATGAGGGCGGCGGCAAGATAATACTGGGAGTTACTGACAAAAGACCACGCAAAGTAGTTGGAACCAATGTTTACACCCAACCAGAGAACACGCGGAGGTCTTTGGCGGAACAGCTGCATCTTAGAGTTGATTATTTGACCTTTAACCATCCCAGCGGCAGGGTACTTGCGTTTATTAGTCCACCAAGGCCTATCGGGGCTGCTGTAAAATATAAAGGTATATATTGGGCGCGAGAAACCGACAGTCTTGTTCCTATGCCCGAGGAAAAATTAAAAGAAATATTTTTTGAAACCGGCCACGATTTTTCTGCGGATATTTGCCCGGGGGCAACGATTGATTCTTTATCGAATGAAGCCATTGAAGTATTTCGCCGGCACTGGATAGACAAGTCTGGGAACAAAAACATCTCTTCTCTATCCCATGAGCAATTGCTTCGGGACGCAGAGTTGCTTATTGATGGAGGTGTAACAATTGCAGCATTGATTTTGTTCGCAAAAAAAGAAACAATGGGCAAGTATCTTGGGCAAGCAGAGGTTATATTTGAATATAGATCTACCGATGCTGCAGGTCCTGCCCAACAGCGAGTTGAATTCCGTCAGGGATTTTTTGAATATTATGAAACCCTTTGGAGCCTTATTAATCAACGAAATGATTTCCAACACTATCAAGAAGGCCTTTTTGTAAAAGACATTCAAACATTCCCTGAGCGATCAGTGCGTGAAGCTGTTCTAAATGCTGTAAGCCATCGGAACTATCAGCTTGGAGGCAGTGTATTTATTCGCCAATTTCCTAAACGATTAGTTGTTGAAAGTCCTGGCGGACTTCCAACCGGCATAACCTTAGACAATATTCTTGACAGGCAATCTCCAAAGAACCGGAGGTTGGCAGACGCTTTTGCCAAATGTGGGTTGGTGGAGAGATCCGGTCAGGGTATGAACCTGATGTTTGAGCAAGCAATAAAGCAGGGTCAAAACAAACCAGATTTTATGGGTACGGACCAATATTTAGTTGTAATTACATTGCAGGGGCAGGTGCAGGATCTATCTTTTGTGCGTTTTCTTGAAAGAATTGGGCAAGAGACCATCGCTGTCTTCAACACCCACGATTTCCTTGTCATGGATCTGGTCCATCACGATGAGAAAATACGTCCGGATTTATTGGCAAACGTGAAAAAACTAATTGATTTTGGAGTCATAGAAAAAGTCGGTAAACGTTATGTCTTGGCAAAAAGATATTACAGCATGGTCGGTCGTAAAGGGGTTTACACCCGTAGAAAAGGACTTGATCGTGACACCAATAAGCAATTATTATTAAAGCACATCACGGAAAACAATAGTGATGGTTGTAAAATGGCAGAATTACAACAAGTGCTTCCGGGACAAGGGAGAAGTCAAATACAAGTTCTTTTAAGGGAGTTGAGATCTATGGGGCAAATACATTGTATAGGTCATACAAGCGCCGGGAAATGGTTTTCAGGAAAGCCCAAAAGCGATTTGCAACAATAATTAGTTGCAAGTAGTTGCAACTAATTATTGTTGCCCGTGTCGCAATAATAAGCCAGGCAATGTGTTATGCCTGTCAACTTGCTTTTTATGTTGCAAAGTGCTTTAAAAATATATCAAACAAAATGGTAAAAGGACGTTTAAAGCTGTGCTACTTATAACAACTTTCTTAAAAGGCAACAAAGGTTGAGGTGAATCATATACTGGCTAATTATAGATATAAAGTAGGAAAAACAAAGCAGCCCCAAAAGCAATAAAAATATTTAAATATAATCATTGCTATTTTACCTGGAACTATATATAATTGCTCACTTTTCCCGGTCAACAAAATATTCGTTAAAGGCTTGAGATGAAATACAAATCCCAGCAGATCTCCCACATCAAAAACACCAAGACCGACGTCAAACCCCTGAAAAGCCTGAAGCTTCACGGGTTCAACAACCTGACCAAGACCCTGAGCTTCAATATGTACGACATCTGCTACGCCAAGAACCAGAAGCACCGGGAAGAGTACATCAAGTACATTGACGAGGAGTACAACGCGGCCCGGCTGACCAAGATACTGACAGAGGTGGCCAACATCATCGGGGCCAAGGTGCTGAACATCGCCCAGCAGGACTACGATCCCCAGGGGGCCAGCGTTACCATGCTGATCTCGGAAGAGCACGTCCAGCCGGAGCACATAGATTTTCCCAGCGGCACCGCTGAGAACCTGGAGCACCAGGACGTGGTGGGGCACCTGGACAAGAGCCACATCACCGTCCACACCTATCCCGAAAGCCACCCCGACAACGGCATCAGCACCTTCCGGGCGGACATTGATGTCTCCACCTGCGGGGTGATCTCTCCGCTGCGGGCCCTGAACTACCTGATCAACTGCTTCTATTCCGACATCGCCATCATGGACTACCGGGTGCGGGGCTTTACCCGGGACGTTACCGGCAAAAAATACTACATCGATCACAAGATCAACTCCATCCAAAACTACCTCTCCAAGGAGCTGGTCAAGGACTACCAGATGGTAGACGTCAATATTTATCAGGAGAACATCTTTCACACCAAGATGGTGCTCAAGGATTTCGACATCGACGAATACCTGTTCGGCCGGGGGCAGAAAAAATTGCTGGCCTGGGACAAGTTCAAGATCAAGAAGCGCCTGCAGAAGGAGATGTACGAGATCTTTTCCGGGGAGAACACCCCCAGGTTCTAAAGGGGTTGTAATAGGTAGTATCCGTAAAAAGGGACTGTGCCAACAGTCCCTTTTTTATTTTGCATTTTTTGACGGATAGTGCTATAATAATTTTGCAAAATACCATAAAGGAGCACCCATGAAAAAACTGAAAAACATCACTTCAGTCGCGGCGATAGTGGTGATGGCCATCTGCTTTTACACCTTTCTGCTGGGGAACGAGGTCTTTGCCGGAAAGTTCCGCAACGACGGGATGTCCTGGTATTTCCTGGCCAAGGGCATCTACTGCTCGCTGACCATGTACCTGCTGGCTCTGGTGCTGGAAATGCTCCACGACCGGAAGGACAAAAACTAAACCGGTCCTGTGCCACAAAGACACAAAGGCACCAATTCTATTTATTGGGGCTTTCGCGTCATTCCCGCAGAAGCGGGAATCCAGAAACCCGGCCCATAAAAAGCACAAGAACCACAAATAGTAGTTTATAGAAAACCTGATTTCCCTTTAGGTATTATTATAAAATCGGCGGGGATCTGCGTAAATCTGCGTCCCGTGCCAACAGTAAATAACAGCATTATATAAATCTTCACAACAGGCAGGTGAATCATGAAAAGCCCAAAGAACAAGGTCAAAACAAAGCCCCAGGTCAAAAAAGCCGCCAAGCCGGTAAAAAAGAAATCCCCGGCAGGCACACCTCGACAAGGACTTCGGCAGGCTCAATCCAGCGGCTCGGTGTCCGCGTCCGCCAAGCAGCCCAAGAAGCAGGACCTGTTCACCACCCTCAAAGAATGGAACAACACCTGCGTTCAGCCAATGCTGGCCAAATACCCCGAGCGCAAAAAGCAGTTCCTGTCCACCTCCGGCGACGAGGTCAAGCGGGTGTACACCCCCTGCGAGACCGAGGGCCTGGATTACCAGAAAGACCTGGGCTTTCCCGGGCAGTACCCCTACACCCGCGGCGTCCAGCCCACCATGTACCGGGGCAAGTTCTGGACCATGCGCCAGTACGCCGGCTTCGGCGATGCGGCCGAGTCCAACAAGCGCTACAAGTATCTTCTAGCCCAGGGCCAGACCGGGCTGTCCGTCGCCTTTGACCTGCCCACCCAGATCGGCTACGACTCCGACGATGCCATGTCCGCCGGGGAGGTGGGCAAGGTGGGCGTGGCCATCGATTCCCTGGCCGACATGGAAATCCTGTTCGACGGCATCCCGCTGGACAAGGTCTCCACCTCCATGACCATCAACGCCCCGGCCGGCGGTGCTGCTGGCCATGTACATGGCGGTGGCCGAGAAGCAGGGGGTGAAGGCCGACCAGCTGAACGGCACCATCCAGAACGACATCCTCAAGGAATACATGGCCCGGGGCACCTACATCTTCCCGCCCACGCCCAGCATGCGGCTGATCACCGACATCTTCGCCTACTGCGCCAAGCAGGTGCCCAACTGGAACACCATCTCCATCTCCGGCTACCACATCCGCGAGGCCGGCTGCACCGCCGCCCAGGAGGTGGCCTTCACCCTGGCCGACGGCATCGCCTACGTGCAGGCGGCCATCGCCGCGGGCCTGAGCGTGGACGACTTCGCCCCGCGGCTGTCCTTCTTCTTCAACGCCCACAACGACCTCTTCGAGGAGGTGGCCAAGTTCCGGGCCGCCCGCCGGCTCTGGGCCCGGATCATGAAGGAACGCTTCAAGGCCCAAAAAGCTCCAAGTCCCAGATGCTGCGCTTCCACACCCAGACCGCCGGCAGCACCCTGACCGCCCAGCAGCCGGACAACAACATCGTCCGGGTCACCATCCAGGCCCTGGCCGCGGTGCTGGGCGGCACCCAGAGCCTGCACACCAACTCCCGCGACGAGGCCCTGGCCCTGCCCACGGAAGACTCGGTCCGCATCGCCCTGCGCACCCAGCAGATCGTGGCCTACGAGTCCGGCGTGGCCGACACGGTCGATCCTTTGGCCGGTTCCTATTACGTGGAGGCCCGGACCAGCGAGATCGAGAAGGCCGCCTGGGCCTACATCGAGAAGATAGACAAGTTGGGCGGGATGGTGAAAGCCATCGAGAAGGGCT
>CAWAAX010000023.1:0-28438 GCA_963780225.1 uncultured bacterium
GCATATTATTGCCGCCTTGATTGACGGGCTCCCTTGCGTCCAGTCCTGAGCGGCTCGACTGAGCTCGCCGAAGTCCTGTCGAAGGAAGCTACCACCGCCGCAGCGGGGTCCCGCCCAAGGCGGGACAGGCGCACATTGTTGCTTTTTGGGTCTTGATCATTGGGATCGCCTCATCAAATCATGCTTCAATCCCATAAGCCACAAATCCCGATCATCCATAACCTGTTCCCTAAGTTGGTCGGGGTGCCCAGACTCGAACTGGGGGCTTCTTGCTCCCAAAGCAAGCGCGCTACCAACTGCGCCACACCCCGCTTTAAAACAGGAACCTGTAATTATATAACACTTTTGCCGGCGATGTCAAGCAATACCGGGGGTTCGATCCCGGCCCGGACATTCAGGCCGCGGGGCAGTTGTGCCGGTCATGGCCCGACAGGCTGGCGATCAGCGGAGCGATCTTCTTCAGGGCCAGGGTCCGGTGGCTGATCCCGTTCTTCTCTTCCGGCGAAAGCTGGGCCATGGTCTTCCCGTATTGCGGCAGCCAGAACACCGGATCGTAGCCAAAGCCGTTCCCGCCCCGGGGCTGGTCTGTGATCCGGCCCTCTATCTTCCCCTCGGTAAAATAGGCCCGGTTGTGGTTGGAGACCAGGGCCATGGTGCAGACGAAGCGGGCGGTCAGTTTTTCCGGGGGCAGGCCTTTGAGCTCGGCCAGCAGCTTTTGGATGTTCTTTACGGGGTCGGCCTCCTCCCCGGCATAGCGGGCGGAGTGCACCCCCGGGCGGCCCTGCAGGGCGTCCACCTCCAGGCCGGAGTCGTCGGCCAGGGCCCAGCAGCCGGAGTGATAGGCCGCGGTCTGGGCCTTAAGCAGGGCGTTGTCGGCAAAGGTCTTTCCCGTCTCCTCCACCTCCGGGTACTCCGGAAGATCATTCAGGCTCAGGAACTCCACCCCGTCCACTTTAAGGATCTGGGAGATCTCCCGAAGCTTGTGTTCGTTCCTGGTGGCGATGACTATCTGCATAATGGCGTTGATAAATTTCAAAAATGAAAAGCTAAATCCTAAACAAAACCCAATGATCAAAGGATCCAATTCACAGGCTGTTTGAGATTTATGATTTTTGCCTTGTTTAGAATTTCGATATTAGTGTTTAGAATTTGCCGGCTTCGGGTTACCTAAGGTACTTCCACACCAGGAAGATGATGGCCCCCCAGCCCCCCAGCCCGTGGCAGATGGCCGCGGCCCAGATGTTTTTGGTGTGCTGGGTCAGCCAGGCCAATATCAGCCCGCTCAGGAACACCAGCCCCACCAAGGGCAGGCCGGGCAGCCCCGGCATCAGGAAGCCCACCGTCACCAGGTGGTAGAAGGTGAACAGCAGGGCCGAGATCAGCACCGTTTTGGTTTTGGAGAATCTCAGGCTTAACAATCCCTGCAGGCCGGCCCGCCAGTAAAGCTCCTCGCCTACGGGGACGATGATCCCCACAAACAGAAAGAACTGCCAGAAACTGTAGCGCAGGGCCTGGCTCTGGGCCAGGCGCTGGGAGCAGGCCTGCAGCATGTTCCCGGAAACGGCCTGGGTGAAGAACATGGTCCCCAGCACCAGTATCAGGGCCGCCGCTCCCAGGGCCGATGATATCCCCCAGGCCAGGCTCTTTAGAATATTCCGGGGCCCCATCACCAGCATTGATCTTAACCGGAAGGCCCTGATCATCCAGTAGGCTCCGCCGTAAAATATCAGGCAGCAAAGTATGATGGCCAGCCAGGCGTCGTTCAATATCCACAGCCCCAGCCAGTTGGCCAGGGCCGGGGCCAGGGTCAGGGCCGCCAGCAGAAAGTCGATGGCCGGGCGGGAATGTTTATTCCGGTGTTTGTTCATCCATATCCCCCTGATGCCGGTGAATGGAGTTTTGGAGTTTTTCCAGCAGGCCCAGCACTTCCTCCCTGGTCTCGGCCCGCATCAGTTCCTGGCGCAGGGCGGCCGCCCCGGGAATGCCCTTGATGTACCAGCCCAGATGCTTGCGCATTTCCCGGAGGCCCCGGGGCTGGCCCTTGTCGGCCACCGCCATCTCTATATGCTGGATTATGACCGCCAGCTTTTCCGGCCAGCTTACTTCATATTCTGATTTTTGATTTCTGATTTCTGAATTTAGGCAGTCGTTGATCTCGGCAAACAAAAAGGGATTGCCCAGGGCCGCCCGGCCCACCATCACCAGGTCGCAGCCGGTCTCCTCCGCCATCCTTGCGGCGTCGGCCCCGCTCTTGACATCGCCGTTGCCGATCACCGGGATCTTGACCGCCTGCTTGACCCGGCCGATCACCGCCCAGTCGGCCGAGCCGGCGAACATCTGGCTTTTGGTGCGCCCGTGGACCGCGATGGCCGCGATGCCGCTGGCCTCAAGTATTTTGGCGATCTCCACCGCATTCTCGGCCCCCACCTCCCAGCCGCTCCGGATCTTGGCCAGCACCGGACGGGACGAGGCCTGGACCGCGGCCGCGGCGATCTGCCCCACCAGCTCCGGCTCCTTTAGCAGGGCCGAGCCGCCCCCGTTCTTGACTATCTTGGGGGCCGGACAGCCGAAGTTCAGGTCGTAGAAATCGGGGGCCAGGGGCTCCAGCCAGGCCACCGCCTCGGCAAAGGCCTGGGGCCTCTTGCCGAAAAGCTGAAGGGCCACCGGACGCTCCTCCTCCCGGAACCCGGCCATCCTCAGGGTCTTGCCGTGATGGCGTGACAAGGCCTCGGTGGAAAGCATCTCGGAATATACCAGGGCCGCTCCGTGCCGGCGGCATATAACGCGAAAGGCCGAATCGGTGATGCCCGCCATGGGCGCCAGCACCGCCCGGCCCTTTAAGTTGGCTGATGTCTAACGCAGTTCCCAAATTGTATCCTGAATTATTTTGGTGAATGAAATCCGGCAGCAAGAGAAAGATCGTTATAAAAATAAATGACTATCTATCTTGCTTAGGAAAAGTAGAAAGTATGTACAGGATATAGTAATAATCCTAATTTAGCCCGATTATGTTCTTTTCTTTTTGTGCCGCCAAAAAGCAAAGAACCAAAAGAAAAAGCTCGTCGCTGAAAACTCTCCGGGCGTTGCGCTTCTCGTTGATGGCGGGCTTGTCTGAACTCGGGCTTTGGCCAAGCCCTCAAACACGCCAGACAAGCATTTTCCGCCATCAACTGCGATGCTCACTGATCGTTTTAACGCGACAACCGGGGTTGGCACCTATTGTTCTCCATGTCTCCTGAGCTGATTGGATAATCATTATACCATTTTTTGAAATGCGATCTGTGGGATCAGCATCCCGTTTGGTTTTCTAAAATGCCTACTCCCGGTTCTTCTGCCATATCTTAAGAAACACCCAAACCATGATAATGAAAATTATGGCCAGGATGGAAATCAGCCGGCGGTCGGCCGAAACCGCCATGATGGCCAGTACCGACAAGAAGAAAGTGCTGCCGTACAGGAACATCACCGCCCCCTGGTGGGAAAATCCCGCCGCCAAAAGCAGGTGGTGGATGTGCTCCTTGTCGGCCTGGTAGAATTTCTGGCCCCGCCGGGTCCGCCGCAGCACCGCCTTGACGGTGTCGAATATCGGCACGCCCAGGGCAGCGATGGGCAGCAGCAGGGAGATGGCGGCCACGCTCTTCATGGTGCCCAGAGTGGTCATGGCCCCGAACAGGAAGCCGATCAGGGTGGCTCCGGAGTCTCCCAGAAATATCTTGGCCGGATGAAAATTGAACGGCAGGAATCCCAGCAGGCTCCCCAGCATCAGGATCGAGGTCAAAGCCACCAGCGGCTGTCCGGTCTGTTCGGCCACAAAGAAGATGGTGAGGGCCACGATGGCGCTGACCCCGGCGGCCAGCCCGTCCAGGCCGTCCAAAAAGTTGAGGGCGTTGATCAGGAACACTATCCAAAGGGCGGTGAAGGGATAGCTCAGCAGGCCCAGCTCCAGCCTTCCGCCCAGGGGATTGGGCAGCATGGTGATCAGGAACCCCCCCCAGATCAAAACCCCGGCCGCCGCAAACTGCACTAAAAACCTTAGGGCCACCGAGGCGTCCTTGAGGTCGTCGTACAGCCCGATGCCAAAGATCATCAGCCCTCCCAGGGTTAAGGCTAAAAGCTTCCGGTCCATTGATTCGAATACCTGGGGCCATAAGCCCCTGGCCAGCCACAGACAGATGAAAAATGACGCCGCCAGGGCCGCTCCGCCCAGGCAGGGAACGTCTTTTTGGTGGACCTTGCGCAGGCCGGGACGGTCAAAGACCTTGTACCTGACTGACAGGGCCATGGCCAGAGGAGTCAGGCCCAGGGCCAGCATGGCCGCCCCGAAAAATGAAAAGAGATAGTGCATAACTTTTTATGTGTTTACCAGAATGCCGCCCCGGTTCAAAGGGACGGCATTCTAAGCTTGATGATTTAACCGTTGATCTTTGAGGCCAGCAGGTCCAGTTCCTCTTTGGTCCTCTTTTCGGTGACCGCCAGCATCAGGTGTCCCTTTAATTCTGGGTAGAACTTCTCCAGGTCCAGGCCCCCCAGGATCCCGTCCTTCTTTAATTCTTCCAGCAGTTTGGCCACAGGCTGTTTGGGCTGGATCACGAATTCCTTGAAGAAGGGTGCGGCGAAGGCCGGCTTCAGTTTCTGGGAGAGATAATGGCTCTTCTGCAGGCAGAGCTCAGCCACCTGCTTTATTCCGGTGCGGCCCATCAGGGAAAGGTAGACCGCGGCGGCCAAAGCGCACAGGGCCTCGTTGGAGCAGATGTTGGAGGTGGCCTTTTCCCGGCGGATGTGCTGCTCCCTGGTTTGCAGGGTCAGCACCGCCCCCTCCTGCCCCTTGGCGTCGGTGGTCAGGCCCACCAGCCGGCCCGGCATCAGGCGAAGAAGATTGGTTTTGACGGCGAACAGCCCCAGATAAGGCCCGCCCAGGTTGGTGGGCATGCCCAGGGGCTGGCCCTCTCCGGTGACGATGTCGGCCCCGTATTCCCCCGGGGTCTTTAAAAGGCCCAGGGAAATGGGATCGACCGAGACCGCCAGCAGCGCCCCAGCCTGGTGGGCCAAGCCTGAGATCTCGTCCATCTGCTCCAGGTGGCCGAAGAAGTTGGGATGCTGGACCAGCACTCCGGCGGTGTTCGGACTTAAGGCTTTTTTAAGGGCTTCCAGGTCGGTGACCCCGTCCTTGAAGCCGATCTCAATTATATCTATCCCGGCCCCGCCGGCATAAGTGGCCAGGACCTGACGGTAGGCGGGATTGACCGTCCGGGCTACTATCAGCTGTTTGCGCTTGGTGTGGTTGCAGGCCAGCACTCCGGCCTCGGCCAGGGCGGTGGCCCCGTCGTACATCGAGGCGTTGGCGGCGTCCATGCCGGTCAGGGCGGTGATCAGGCTCTGGAACTCCCAGATGGCCTGGAGCGTGCCCTGGCTGACCTCGGCCTGGTAGGGAGTGTAGGCGGTGTAGAATTCGGATCGCAGCAGGATGTGGTCTATGGCCGCCGGGATGTAGTGGTCATAGGCCCCGCCGCCCAGGAAGGATATCTGGGATGAGGCCGGATGGTTCTGCCCGGCCAGGCTTTTGACCTCTTTGACCGCTTCCATCTCGGACAGGGCCTGGGGCAGCTTCAGTTCGGCCTTGAGCCTTATCTCCGCCGGGATGTCGGCTATCAGCTCGTCAAAGCTCTTGACCCCGATCCGTTTGAGCATGGCCTGGCGATTCTGGTCGGTATTCGGTATGTATGGCATTCTTCTTCCTAACGGTTTGAAACGGTTTCAAACGTTCGAACGGTTTGAAATTGTTCAGGGTTTAATGTCCGTGCTTTTCCATCTTGTCGTAACCGGCGGCGTCCATCAGATTGGCGGCCTCGGCGGCATTGGAGATCCTGATCTTGACCATCCAGCCGGCGCCGTAGGCGTCCTTGTTGACCACATCCGGGGTCCCTTCCAGTGATCCGTTGACCTCGGTGACCTCGCCGGACAGGGGGGCGTTAAGGTCGGAGACCGCCTTGACCGCCTCCACCGTTCCCAGCGGCTTGTTCTGGGAAACCTTGGCGCCGATGGCCGGCAGTTCCACGAAAACGATGTCCCCCAGCTCGCCCTGGGCAAAGTCGGTGACGCCGATGGTGGCGATGTCGCCTTCGATCCGGGCCCACTCGTGGCTGGCGGAGTATTTCAGGTCCTTGGGAATGTTCATTGGTTCCTCCAAAATTTTAAATATATTATTTTTAAGATTTTATCCATTCGAAAGCAAAGCAAGGTTGTTCATCTCAGGACAGGTTTTTTATTTTTTAATGGAGCTGTTCTTCCAGAACGGGGTTTCGGCCACCTTGGCCGGCACCATCTTGCCCCGGATCTCCACCTGGAAGGGCGTGCCAATAGCCGAGAACTCGGCCTTGATGTACCCGGTGCCGATGCCCTTGGCCACGGAGGGCGAGAAGACGCCGCTGGCCACTTCGCCTATCTGGGCGCCGTCCTTGAACATCTTGTAATGCTGGCGGGGGAAGGCGTTGCCCTCCAGCTCGAACCCTATTAGTTTTCGTTTTACTCCTTCTGCCTTCTGCCTTAGAAGAACATCCCTGCCGTTGAACTCGCCGGCCTTTTTGAGCTTGGTGATCCAACCCAGGCCCGCCTCCAGCGGCGAGGTGCTTTGGTCGATGTCGTTGCCGTAGAGGCAGTATTTCATCTCCAGCCGCAGGGAATCGCGGGCTCCCAGGCCGATGGGCCGCAGGTCGAATTCCTTCCCGGCCTGGAACAGGGCGTTCCAGATCTGGTCGGCGTGCTTGATGTCGAAGTACAGCTCAAATCCGTCCTCGCCGGTGTAGCCGGTGCGGGAGACCAGCATCTCTATTCCGTCCACCTTGCCGGTGCCGAACCAGTAGAACTTCATGCCGGAGAGCTTCAGGTCGCAGATCTTCTGCAGCAGCGGCTCGGCCTTTGGCCCCTGCAGGGCCAGCTGGGCCACCCGGTCGCTGGTGTTGGTCAGGGTGACATCGAAGCCCTTGGCCTGCTCCTGAAGCCAGGCAAAATCCTTGGCCAGGTTGGAGGCGTTGACCACCAGGAAATAATGACCGGGGTAGCGGTAAACCAAAAGGTCGTCCACGATCCCGCCGTCCTTGTAGCACATGGCCGAGTACTGGACCTGGTTGACCTCCAGGGCCGCCGGATCGTTGACCGTGCAGTAGGACACGAACTTCAGGGCCTCGGGTCCTCTCACCTCGATCTCGCCCATGTGGGAGACGTCGAACAGCCCAACAGCCGAGCGGACGTGGCGGTGCTCCTCGATGATCCCCTGGTACTGCACCGGCATCAGGAACCCGGCGAAGGGCACCATCTTGCCCCCGGCCTTGACGTGATGTTCGTAAAACGGGGTCTTGTTCTCCATGGTTGCTCCCTAAAGATATATTATGATTTTTGGTTTTGCAAAGAAAGGAATTCTGCCGGACATAAACTGTTATTATAGCCTATAGCCAAGCAATTTTCAATTGAAAATAACAAATAACTTTCAGTCTGTTTACAAAGATTTCCTGCCTTCCTGCCAGCCTGCCGCAGCTTTAGCGGAGGCAGGGATTCCTATGCTCAGCGTCATAAATCGCAACACCACGCGTCATTCCCGCACTTCATTACATTCAGTGTAAACTCCAGCGGGAATCCACGAAAACAATGGATTCCGGGTCAAGCCCGGAATGACAAGCTACATAAGACTTATGTCGTCGTGTATAATAAGGTTTCCCAGACTGCTCAGGGCGCTATCTCCAGCAGTCTTTCCAAAATGGCGTCCTGAACCCGGCGGACCTCTACCGCCTTGCCGGGATAATTGTTGAACATGATGGCAAAGCAGTACACTTTGTCATCGGGACCAAAGGCGAAACCGGCCAGGCAGGAGATCCCGGTCATGGTGCCGGTCTTGGCCCGGACCCTGACCTTGCTTCCGCCGTTCTGCATCCTTTTGTAAAGGGTGCCGTCCACCCCGGCCAGCGGCAGGGACTCCAACAGCTCGGTCTGCAGCAGGGGATCGCGGTACAGCGTCATCAACACTTCGGCCACCATCCGGGGATAACACAGATTGTAACGGGAAAGCCCGGAGCCATCAACCACCCTGAAACTGCCGGGGGCAAACCCCATCCGGTGCAGGTTCCTTTCCACCCCATTAAAGCTGTCAGGCTGCGGGGAGAAGAAGGCAAAACTGTCGCGGGACACCTGCCGGAAAAGCATCTCGGCGATGAAGTTGTCGCTTTCCTTGTTCATCTTCTGGATCATGGCATAAACGGGCGGGGAATTATGACCGGCCAGATAAGGCAGGCCTTCCGGGGTTTCACCGGTCTTGACCCGGCCGGCAAACCGGATCCCCTGGTCCTCCAGTGCCCTGACGAACAGGGCGCCGCTGTAAAGCGCGGGTTCGGAGACGCTGAAGGAATTGTACTGCACCGAGTCGTCCTGGGGCAGGTGTCCGGAGAAGGTAAAGATGTCGGTTCCGTCGGAATGAGTGCGCTCGGCTTTGATCTTCCTTTTTATCCCCGGCCGGCTGGTGCTGACCTGGTTTTGGATCTTGATATATGGCAGGCCAGTGGCGGAGCTGACCGCGGCCCGGCGGCCGATCCTGGATGAGGGCCTGAAGCTCACCTCAAAGATGTTCTGGTTGGCCGAGAGGGCCGAGACCGGGGCGTTGTAGGCATGGGGGCCTTCGTCCCACATCCAGCCGGCCCCGTATTTGACCGTGTCCAGGTACGAGGCGTCCACTATCAGGTCCCCGGCTATCTGAAAGATGCCCCGGGACCTGAGCCGGAAGGCCAGGTCCTCCAGGCCGGATGACGATAGCAGGGGGTCGCCGAATCCTTTCAGGTAAATATCTCCTTGGAGTTTTCCGTTGGTCCACAAAGAATCGCCGTATACTGCCGTCAGGAACTGCCGGGACGGTCCCAAGTCATACAGAGCGGCAGCGGTGGTAAATATCTTGTTGACCGAGGCCGGGATGAATAGCTGGTCCTGGTTTCTGGCGTATAATGGCTGACTGCCGGAAAGCTCGGTCAGGTATAGCCCGCACTGGGCCTGCCACAGGGAACTATCGGCTAAAAGCGAGTCGATGCTCAGTGCCAGCCGGGCGCGTTTGATGAGGGCACTGTCCGGGGCGGCAATGGCTGCCGGCGGTTTCTGGTTTACTACCGCCGGCCCCCCGCAGCCGGTCAATAAGATCAGCAGCAGGGCAAATAAGCCATTTATTTTATTGTTAGACATTTATTAAATCATTGCCGTTTGTGGTTGGGCTTTCCGGTGATCGCTAATATTTACACCACGTATTTCCCCAGGCTGCCCTTTTCAAATTTATTTACCTCCACCGCCCGGTTGGCAAAGCCTTCTTTGCCCATCAGACCGTAGGTGTAGCGTTTGCCCTCTTCCACTCCGGGCTGGTCCATGGGATTGACCCCGAACAACCCGCCGGCATAGGCGGTGGCCGTCTCTAAAAGGAATATCATTTGTCCGATAATCTGAGCGTTGATCTGGGGCATTATGAAACTGCAATTGGGACGGCCATTCTTGGCCAAGGCCATGGCGGTAGCCCTCTGCTCGGAATTCAAAAGCTCTCCGAAATCGTGTCCGCTTAAATATGACAGATCTTTGATCTTGGGATAGCCTTTGGGAATGGGCAGTACGGCCCGGAATTTTTCCACTTTGATGAAGGTTACCACTTTGTCGCGCGGTCCCTCGGCGTAAAGCTGGATCTGGGAATGCTGGTCGGTGGCCCCCAGCGCCTTGACCGGAGTGGGGCCGGTTTCCACCACCTCGTTCTTGTGATTCAGTCTTTTGCCCAGGCTTTCGGCCCACAACTGCCGGAACCAGTCGGACAACGGATACAGGCTGTCGGAATAGGGCATCATCACGTTGATCTTAAAGCCCTTGTGATAAAGCAGGTACTGGGTCAGGGCGTAGAGCCGGGATGGGTTGCGCCAGGGATTCTCCTCCAGGCTTCTTTTGCGCATCTGGGCGGCGCCGGAAATAAGGCCTTTGACATCCACTCCGGCCATGGCCAGGGGAAACAGCCCCACCGGGGTCAGCACCGAGAACCGGCCTCCCACTCCGGAAGGGACCTCCAGGCTTAAAAGGCCTTCCTCCCGGACGATCTGCCTTAAAATCCCGTCCTCGGGATCGGTGGTGATCACTATATTATTTTTCCATTTGGGGCCCAGCGCTTTGAATAGCCAAGCTTTTAGCCACAGGAACTGGGCGCTGGTCTCGGCGGTAGCCCCCGACTTGCTGATGACGTTGACCAAAGTGGTTTTGGGATTAAGCAGGGATTGGACGCTTTTCAGTTTTTCCGGATCCACGTTATCCAGCACCCACAGCCGGGGCCGGCCGGAGCGCGCTTTTTTATCAATATAATTGTAGGCCCCTGAATTGAGGGCGGCCTGGACCGCAGCCGTGCCCAAAGCCGAGCCGCCGATGCCCAACACCACCAGGTCGGAAAATTTGTCCTTCAGCATTTTAGCCAGGGCCAGGGATGATTTCAAATGTTCAGGCCTCACCGGCAGATCAAAAAAATCCATCTTCCCCTTGGCCCGCTGGCGGTAGAACCATTCCGAGGCCTGGGCCGCCTGCAACCCGGACTTCTCTATCTGGGAGTAAGGGATCCCGTAATCTCCCAGCCGCTCGGACATCAGATTGTTGAAATCGAATCTGATTTTAAGTTCGGACATTTTAACTCCCTCCCCTTGTAAACAGTTTACAGTTGTTCCGTTTACAGTTTGGCGTTAATTAAAAAATCGCTCTATGCTTTATGCTTTAAATTATCCATGCCATCATTAAATATTTCTCTGTGTCTCTGGGCCTCTGTGGCTATTTCGTTGCCAGGATCATCTGGCGTACTGCAGGGACATGGCCAGCATATCCTGCTTAAGCCCGTCGCCGGAGAACAGCCGGCTGGTGGCGGCGGAGAAGTTGAAGGTGACAGGCCCCATGATGAACGACTGACCGGCCGAGATGAAATACATGTCTTTCAGGCTGGGGTAATTTTGGGTCAGCTGGGGCACCAGCGGCGTGCCCATGGTAAAAAAGCCGAACCGCATGGCATACTGGTCCGTCCAGGGCTGCATTTCGATCCCCAGTTTAAAGTCGGCCCGGCCCTGGTAATCCCACGACGCGTTCTGCCAGCCGGTGATGTCGATCTGCCCGGCCAGGGTCATGGTGGAATCTATCCGGTAACTGAATCCCAGGGTGGAGAGAGCCGGCACCACCCCGTAAAGATTAAGGTCGCCTTCGCCCGGTTCCGGCAGGTAGTCGGTTGTGCCCTCCAGCCTGCTCTCGGTGCGGAGCCTGGTGAACAGCAGCAGCTCGGAATTAATGGTAATGTCTATTCCGGCGTTCAAATTCCAGCCCCGGGCCGTTCCCTGGGCGATCAGGGTGTCGCCCTTTTGCCAGGTTATTGCGCCTAAGCCTCCGCAGAGAGCCAACCCGGCCGTCACTCCCGGGGATATTTTATAATAGCCGCCCAGCGCACCCTGGCGCAGATTCAGAACGGCCTGGTACTGGACATAGGGCTGCCACTGGTCGGGAAAGTTCATGCCGGTTTTCATGCTGTTGGCAAAACCTGCGGCCAGCCCCCACCGGCCGAAGTTCCAGGCAAAAGCGGCCGTGGCCGGCAGGGCCAGGGACTGCCTGGTGGTGATCAGCACATGGCTGTGGCCCTCCGAAAGGAACCCGCTCGAGACCTCCGCCGATGCCTTTGTTTCAGGGACCTCCAGCCGGCAGGGATTGCCGAATAATGCGGCCGGCCCCCGGCTAAGACAAGTAACATTACCGCTGCCCAAAGCCGCAGCATCCAGAGGCTGGTAATAGTTGTACTGCAGCGGCAGGGTCAGCTCGTATTGGGCGGCCCGGGCCAGAGAGCAGAGCAACAAGAGCAATAAGATGGTAATTGTTTTCTTCATGATTCCAATATTATTATGGTGCTTATATTGATCAGTCACTTTACCACGGAAACACAGAATGACGAAATAATGGAAAACCAAAACCACGAAGTTTTACTCCATTTACGAGAAGGCCTGATAATTTAACAATTCATAAATTCAGTGATTCCGTGGTAAGGTAAATGTTTTGGGAAGATCAGTCCCCGAACTCGGTGCCTATGGACTTGGCCGCCTTGATCACCTCGGAGTCCGGCTGCACCAGCCGCAGCTGGCCCACCGCCTGCTTGATGGGCACCGCCTCCACCTTCAGGCCCTTTAAGGCCGCCATCTGCCCGAACTCGCCCCTGGCCAATAGCTCCACAGCCTTGACCCCGAACCGGGTGCCCAAAATCCGGTCGAAGGCGGTGGGACTGCCGCCCCGCTGCAGGTGGCCCAGCACCGTTACCCGGCAGTCTATCCCGGTCCGCTCCTCTATGTCGTCGGCCAGTTTTTGGCCGATGCCCCCCAGCCGCACCGGGTCGGTGGATTCCTTGATGATCTTGCGGACCACCATCTCCCCGCCTTTGGGCTTGGCCCCCTCCGAGACCACCACTATGGAAAAGCGCCGCCCCTTCTGGTTGCGCTCGATGATCCGCCGGCAGACCTGGTTGATGTCGTAGGGTATCTCGGGAAGAAGGATTATGTCGCCGCCGCCGGCCACCCCGCTGTAGAGGGCAATCCACCCGGCATAGCGCCCCATGGTCTCCACTATCATCACCCGGTGGTGGGACATGGCGGTGGACTGGAGCTTGTCCAGGGCCTCGGTGGCGGTAACCACCGCCGAGTCGAAGCCGAAGGTGACATCGGTGGCGGCCAGGTCGTTGTCGATGGTCTTGGGAATGCCCACCGCTTTAATGCCCCGGTCTATCATCTGCTGGGTGATGGCCATGGTGCCGTCGCCGCCTATGGCCACCAGGGCCTCCAGCCCGGCCTGCTCGAAGTTCTGTTTGACCCGGTCGAAGACGTCCTGGTATTCCATCTCCCCTTTGGCGTTCTTGACCGCGTAGCGGAAGGGGTTGTCGCGGTTGGAGGTGCCCAGGATGGTGCCGCCCTCGGCCAGGATCCCCGAGACGCTGCGCCAGTTTAGTTCGTGATACCGGCCCTCGATCAGCCCGGCGTAGCCGTCCTCGATGCCGGCCACCTGCATTCCGTGTTCGCTGATGGCGGTCTTGGCCACGGCCCGGATCACCGCGTTAAGCCCGGGACAGTCGCCCCCGGCGGTCAGGATACCGAAGCGCTTGATCTTGGGCATCGGTGAAACTCCTTATCTAAGCTGTAAGCTCTAAGCTATAAGCTGTATGCTTTAAGCTCTAAGCTATAAGCCTTATGGCTATGTTCTATGTTCTATATGCTTTCAAAACACCGGGGATATACGGCTGATAGCTGATGGCTGACAGGGGCTAACGGCTGACCCTTCCCTCGCCTGATGGGAGGGCTAACGGGAGAGGTTAATTTAGTATCTCCTCCACCAGTTTGGCCACCTCCTGGGCGGCCCGGGGTTTGCCCAAGGCCAGGGCGTTCTTCCGCATGACGGCCAGTCTCTGGGGCGAGGCCAGGATCTCATCCAGCCGGTGTGGGAACGTCCACCTGATGCATGGCTTTTATTCCGGCCCCGTGCTCCAGCAGCATATCGCTGTTCATATCTTCCTGGCCGGGAATGGGGTTGACTATGATCATGGGCAGGCCGCAGGCCATGGCCTCGGCAGTGGTCAGGCCGCCGGGCTTGCTGATCAGAATGTCGCAGGCCCGCATGTATTCGTCCATCTGCTCGGTATAGCCCACGACGATCATCTTGAACGGCAGCTGCTCCCGCATCTGGCGCAGGCGGGAAAGCAGGCGGCGGTTCTTCCCGGCTATCACCACCAGCTGGAAGTTGGATTTGACCGCGGTCAGCGAGGCCACCATCTTCTCGATCGGGCCCACCCCGAAGCCGCCGGAAAGCATCAGCACCGCGGGCAGCCGGGGGGCCAGCACCAGCCTTTCCCGGATGACGGACGAAGGTTTCTTTTTGGCGAACTCCGGATTGACCGGAATGCCCAACACGTTGATCCGCCCGGAGGGGACGCCCGAGGCCATCAGGTGCTGGCGGCTGTTCTGGTCGGCTACAGAATAGTGTTCGCATTCCGGCAGGATCCAGTAGGAATGCAGTCCGTAGTCGGTGGTGACGGTCAAAAGCGGGGCCTCTATCTTTCCCTTGCGCTTAAGGTCGCAGACCAGCTGGGAGGCCAGGAAATGGGTGGAGATTATCAGGTCCCACTCCTGCTCCTTGATGAAGGAGGTGAACTTGCGGGTGTTGAGGGTGTCTAAAAGCCTCAGCAGAAAATCGGGGCGGTTCTGGCGCTTCAGGTTGTCCGAGGTGGTGAAGATGTAGCCCCACATCAGCGGCTGGTTCTGGGCCATGTAAAGGTACAGGTCGTGATAGACCGCCTTGTAGAGCAGGGTGGAGAATTTCAAGAGGTCGATATGGGTCACCCGGTATTTCTGCTGGCTCTGGGGAGCCGAGGCCAAAGATTGTTCGATGGCTTTGGCGGCCATGGTGTGCCCGGCCCCGGCCGAGGCCGAGATGATCAGGATGTTCTTCATAAGATAGCTATTGGCTTTAGGCTTTCAGCTTTAGGAATTTGTTTATTGTTGATCGTTCATTGCGCGCCGTCAACCGGGTTAAAAATCTTCCTTGTCCTGGCGGCACAACACCGACTGGAAGGGATTGAATTCTATGTTCCTGGGCTTGAGGGGCATCAGCGGAAGCTCCAGTTCGGTCAGGGGCCCCTTGACCAGCACCCGCACCCGGGCCTGCCGGTTTTCTCCGAAATCGATCTGCATCGGAACATACATCATGAAATCCGGGGAAACTTCCTCCTGCCGGACCCGGAGGGTCACCCGGTACTTGCCCTCGGGAGTCTGATCGGCCCGGTAGGAATATTTGTAGCTGGGAATCTCGGTGCCGTAGACCCACTGGTCAAAGAACCATCCCATGTCCATCCCGGCGTGCTTCTCCGCCATTCTCCGGAACTGTCCGGTGCTTACCAGGCTGTCGCGGTAGGTGGCATAGTAATCGTGCATCATGGCGGTGAACTTGTCTTCCTTCATGGTGTTCAGGTCTATCATCATGTTCCGCAGCATCTGGATCACCCAAGCCCCCTTCTTGTAAGTGATCACTACATTATCCTCCCCGGTCTCGCTGGTAATGTTACGGCGGCCCAGCCAGATCGGCCCGGAAGCCCGGCCATTTAGCAGCACATGTTTACGGTTATTGATGATATCTTCCCGGTATTCCTTGAACCACTTGAAATAGTTGCTATTGTCCTTCAGGGCTGTCTGCATGTACCAAAGACCGGAGAATTCAGAAAAGCCCTCCGAGAGCCACTGGTCGTGGTAGGTGTCATGGCCCACCCCGTAACCCCACCACTGGTGGGCCACTTCGTGGGCCCTTAAAATCTGGTCATAGTTCTGGTATTTGGAATAGCTGGTGCTGAAAGTGTACCAGGAAAGATTGATCAGTCCTGGAAAGGCCACCCCGCCGCCGAAGGGGTATTGGGCGGCGCAGAGCCTGGAAGCCGAACATTCGCCGTAAACCCTCTGGAAAAAGACCAGGCTGTTGGCCACATCAATCCCCACCTGCTTGGGGTCCATCCGGATCTCGTCCGAGGTCAGGATGGTCACCGGCGGGGTGCTGTCGTTGGCCATCTTCTTTTCTGTGAAAAACCCCATGTTGAAGGTAAAGAACTGGACAGGTTGGGGAGTGACCCAGCGGCTGGTCACGGTCCCCTCCGAGGTATCGGAGGAGACCAGGTCACCGACGCTGATGAATTTAAACTTGGCGGGATAGTGGTAGGTAACATCAAAGGAGGCCTTGTTGGCTATATCGGTGCCGGGATACCACCCGGCCGATGATTTGATAAACACCCAGTTTTGGAAGTGCTCCATGATATTACCGTGGTAAAAAACGCTCAGGGTGCAGACCTGGCCCCGGGCTAAAGGCCGGGGGACTTTCACCCAGAAGGTGGCTGTCTTTTTTCCCTTGTAAAACTCCGGACGCTGTCCGTCCGGCAGCGCCATCGAATCTATTTCCACTTCGGTGTCATAACCGCTGGCCAGGTAAAAGTACAGCCACTGGTTGTTGTCCAGGTGGGACCTGACCTCCATCCGGCAGGCCACGTCCATCCGCTCCTCCCCGGATATCCGGCAGTCCAGCTTATAGCTGGTGATGCTGGCCGGCTCCCGGACTTTATTGCCCGTTCTCTGGCCGCCGGCCTGGGCGGGAAATTTAGAGATCATGTCCCGGCGGTATCCCACCAACGCTTTTGACACTTTATAAAACTCCACTTCCTCAAAGGAATAGGGATTGAACTCGAACATCACCGATTTTTTGTAGTCGGATTCTTTAACATGGGCGTAAAACAGACCGTTGGGCTGTTTTTCCAGCAGGGTCTTCATTATCTCCGGATCGCAGTAATCGCCCTTTAAGCCCTGGTTGTAGGTGATGTAGTTTACCGCTTCCTCGATGACGGGCCCGAAGTCATCGGAACTTCCTGTGGTTTCGAATTTCAGTTTCTGTTGCAACTCGTCCATGGTTCCGTCGGCAAATATCAGGAACAGCTCGCTGAAGTCCCGGTTGATGGAATCGTTCTGGTAGAACCTGGCTATCTGCTGCCGTTCAACTTTACTGGGTGGAACAAAAACAATATTCCCCTTGCCCTTAAAGACCGCGGCGCAGCTGAAGCCGTCGATGGGATTGCATAAATAAAGCTGTCCCTCGCTTAGGGTGATGGTGGCGGCATCGCGCTTTAAGACCAGGTCTTTGACCTTAGCCCCCTGGGCTCCGGTCTTTAGCTCCTTTAACTGCCGGTAAACCGTTTCAAATTGGGTTGGGGAACTGCCGGCGTTCGATTGGGAGAAAGCCGGGGCGGAAATCAGCAGTCCCAGGATCAGGGCCAGGGTCATTCTTTTCAACATGCGCGTTCCCCATCTGATTGGCGTTTGAGGTTTGCAGTTTTTAGCGTTTACCATTTGTAGTTTGAAGTTTTGCGTTCACTGTTCATTGACAAACTGTTCCATAACCTGGACCACCCGCTCCTGGTCCCGTATAGTCAACAGATGGTGAAAGGGTATGGCCAGACTGCGTCCGGCGATGTCCTCGGTCAAGGGGAAATCCCCCCGTTTGTGTTTCAGTTCCTTCACCAGGTAGGGCTGAAGGTGCAGGGCAGGAAAGTAGTGAGCACAGCCGATGCCCTTCGACTGTAAATATTTTATCAGGTTGTCCCGTCCGGTCCCTTTGAGTCTTTCCGGGACTAGGGCCGCGAACACAAACCAGCTGCGGGTCATCCCGGGGAAATCTTTTAGCACGGTGAATTCCGGCAGGCGTTCTGCAAACAGCTTTTGGTAGATTTGGGCAATCTTTTTGCGCCGGGCCAGAATGCCGGGCAGCCGGGCCAGCTGGACCGAGCCCAAAGCGGCGTTGATGTCCGGCATCCTGTAGTTGTACCCCAGGTCGTGGTGGGCCAGCCAGCCGCCCATGGAATGGCGGCCCTGGTTGCGCAGGCTGGACATGGTTTGGGCCAGCTGATCATCGTCGGTCAGCACCATCCCGCCCTCGCCGGTGGTCATCTGCTTGTTGGGGTAAAAGCCGAAGACCGCGGCCGCCCCGAAACTGCCGGCCCGTTTGCCGTGATACTTTGCCCCCAGGGCCTCGCAGGAATCCTCGATCAATGTCAGCCGGTGCTTTTGGCAGAGGGCCTGGATTTTTTGGTAATCGGCCGGCAGGCCGAAGACGTCCACCGCCAAAATGGCCTTGGTGCGCCGGGTGATGGCGGCTTTGATCTTTTTGGGGTCAAGGTTCAAGGTCCGGGGATCGATGTCCACGAAGACCGGGGTGGCCCCCTGGTACAGGATGCAGTTGACCGAAGCGGCAAAGGAGTAGGGCGAGGTGATGACCTCATCCCCGGGCTTAAGGTTCAAAGCCCTGGTAATCATGTGCAGTC
Organism: uncultured bacterium; assembly: GCA_963780225.1. Taxonomy (GTDB): domain Bacteria; phylum Edwardsbacteria; class AC1; order AC1; family EtOH8; genus UBA5202. Next base: position 17,900 of record CAWAAX010000023.1, read on the forward strand.
CGGCGGTGCCGGAGGACACCGCCAGGGCGTGTTTGCGGCCGATGTATTTGGCGAAGGCCTTTTCGAACTTCAGGATTTCCGGCCCCAGGCTGAGGGTTCCGGACCTGAGGACCCTGACCACGGCGTCTATCTCGCGCTGGGTGATGTCAGGGGAAGCCAGTTTGATCACTTTTACCTCTATCTTTTATGTCTACCATGTCATTCCGGGCTTGACCCGGAATCCAGTAATTTATTGCTACCCTGTCATCCCCGGCTTGACCGGGGATCCAGTAATTATTTGGATTCCCGGCCTGACCGGGGATCCGGTCAGAGCAGACCGGGATATAGATCTACCCACTCGGGGTTTTCTTTTTCAATAAGGGCTATCTTCCAGCTTCGGTTCCATTTCTTTAACTGTTTTTCCCTGCGAATGGCATCGTTGATCATACTATACCGTTCAAAATAGACCAGTTCATTAACATGGTATTTTTGGGTAAACCCTTTTACTTCCCCTTTTTTATGCTCGATTACCCTTCTTACCAGATCATTCGTTACACCGATATACAGCGTTCCGTTTTTACGACTGGCTAAAATATATATGTAATAATTTTTCATTTTTGTCAAATATGGATTCCCGTTTGCACGGGAATGACATGGCGTTTGCACGGGAATGACATGGCAGTAACCCGTCCTGTCATTCCCGGCTTGACCGGGGATCCGGTTTCCCGCCGGGGAGGGCTTCAGCCTGCACCAGGCCCAACAGCCGGTCGCACTCCTTAAGAAAGTTTTCCAGACTGAAAGGCTTCCCCAGAAAGGCATCGGCCCCGGCCTTCATTATCTTCTGCCGGTTTTCTTCGTTGTCGTATCCGGTGATGGCCAGCACTTTGGTCCTGGGGTGGTGCTGCTTGATATGGCGGCAGACCTCGAAACCGTCCATGCCGGGCAGCTTCAGGTCCAGCACCACCAGCTGCGGATCATGCTGGCCCAGCAGCCTCCCGGCTTCAAAGCCGTCGGCCGCGGTGAAGGTCTGGCATCCCTTTTTAGCCATATTTAAAAAGCCGGTCACCACCCTAAGAATGGAGGGATCGTCGTCCACCACCAGGATCCTGGTCTCCTCCGGCGCCAGCCCGGCCGGCAACGGCAAACGGCTCTTTTCAAAGGCTTCAAACATTCCCAGCCTGATCATGGCCCATACAAAGACCAGCCAGGACACCGCCAGCAGCGCCGACTGCATCCAGGGGCCCAGGAAGACCGCGGCCCAGCCCAGGGCCGAGAATAAAAGCCCCAGGCCCCACATCAGCCAGTCCACCCGCCAGACCGAGGGGATCCGGGCGTGCAGCAGGTCGTAGACGTGCCTTCGGTCGCCAGAGAAGAGAGACTTGTGGTTAAGGCCCCGCCGGGCGATGGCCAGCCCAGTGTCTAACACGAATGGCGAAAGCACCAGCAGCACCGGAATGATGGCCATCCGCCCGCTGCCGGCGATATTCAGCCCCATAGCCGTTAGGTGAAATCCCAGGGCCAGGCTGCCGCAGTCGCCCATGAATATTTTGGCCGGGGGCCGGTTGAAGAACAGAAAGCCCAGGGCCGCACCGATGATGACCAGTTTAAAGGAACAGGCGTAGCAGGTCTGAAGCTGCAGGGACAGAGCCAGGAAACCCAGGCTGGCGGCAATGGCCATCCCGGCGGCCAGCCCGTCCAGACCGTCCATCAGGTTAAAGGCGTTGGTCCCGCCCATCATGATCAGCACCACCAGCAGAAAATCCAGCCGTTCGAGCCCGGTCAGGCGGACCGAGGGCGAGATCATGGCCGCGGCCAGGCATCCCACCGCCAGCAGTAAGGCCTTGACCAAAGGCTTGATCTCCCGCAGGTCGTCCAGCAGGCCGGTGATAAAGGCCACCAGCCCGCCCACCATTCCGGCCGCTATGTTGCGGTTGGCAAAAATCTCGGGCATCAGCACTAAAGCGGTCAGCATCCCGGAGTATATCCCGCCGGCTATGGCGATGCCCCCGGTGCGGACGATATGGGCCCGATGGCCGTTTATCCGGCCGTCGGGCGCGTCCCAGGCCTGCATCCTCCGGCCCAGAAGCTTGGCCACCGGCATGCCTAAAATGGTGACCCCCAGGGAAACTGAGAAAACTATTAGATAGTTCAGCATCAGCCTGGTTATTGGTGATTGGAAAATAGTTATTGGTTATTGGGAAGCATCATAACCCACAGAAAGCACAAAAACACCCCGGGAGACCTTTTTCACAGCGGTTTTCCCTTCCTTCGCGGACGGGTCCGGACCGGCGCCAGGATATCCCGCTCCGGCTGGTCCAGGAACTCCAGGGATCTTTTAAGCAGGGCCTTTAATTCCAGGCTGAACACATACCGGGGGTTAAGCTGGTACAGCAGGGTCCGGCCGGCTTTCCGGCTGGCAATCACTCCGCCGTATTCCAGACGGCTCAGCTGTTTCTGGACCGGGTCCAGGTCCGTTTTGTAGAAACGGGCTATCTCCCGGGCGTAGCCCTCCCGGCGGCAGTAAAGAAAAATCAGCACCCGCTCCCTGCTTTTGGAACCAAATAACGACTCCAGCATCTTTACCTCACTTATAGGTCATATAACCTATTTTATAGGTCAATAATATCACGAGGTTCCCGCCAAGTCAAGCCCGTTTTCAGCCGATTTTTAACCTGTGATTTTTGTCCCGGATGGCGCCGCCATTTAAGAACCGTCCGGACCAAAATGGTCCGGACGGTTAGAGATAAATGTTTTTCTGGCGTGCTCAGGGAAAGTAGAAAGAATATAGTGCGATCGGGCAAAAACCCGCTTTTGCGCAGCTATGTTCTTTTCTTTTTGTACCGCCCCACTTCGTTTGTAAAGCAGATTGGCCTTCTCAATGCAGGCTTTCGTTTGCAAGGTAAATAGCCTTCTCAGGGCAGGCTCCAGCAAAGAACCAATCCCGCTTCGTGGGATTCCCGCATCTGATTTTATTTTGGAAGGTCAAGAAAAAGCTCGTTCAGCCTACGTAGCCTACTGCCATATGCATGCATACTTCGGCGAAGTGGGCTCGCAAAGGACTTGTGGTGAGCGGTGTCGAACCAACCATCCGGGCGCTGTGCTTCTCGTTGCCGGCGGGCTTGTCTGAACTCGGGCTTTGGCCAAGCCCTCAAACACGCCAGACAAGCTTTTAACCGCCGTCAACTGCGATGCTCACTGATGGTTCTTAACGCGACAACCAGGATTGGCACCTGATGTTCTCCCTGCCTCCGAAGCTGATGGGATAATCATTTGCTCAAGTATTAATATTTAATCATGTTAATCCGCTTACGCTTCAATGCCAGACTTCTTCAAGCGCCAGAGCTTCAGCGGAGGCGCTCCTGTCTGCTCCGGGAAAGCCGCCAATCCCCGGGGCACTAATCATCCTTGGAACTCTTGGCCTTTTTCTTGCCAGAGCCCTGCTTTCTCAGCAGATCCTCCATGGCTTTCTGTTTCTCCTGTTCCTCCTTGGCCTCGGACTGGACCTCTTTTCTGGTCTCCTCCTTAACCCTGGGCTCCCTGGTCTGAGGCGCCGGAGTGGCCGGGACCGGCTCCCATTTCTGGATTCTCTCCACCTTGGCCTTGGCCTGCCGGGCCCGCTGTTCGCGGATGGCGGCCTCGTTGTTCAGCTGCTCTTTTACGGACTGGTCCTTCTCCCGCTTGGCCGAGTCGATCAAAACCTTCCTCTCCCTTTCGGCGGCCTCGGCCTCGGATTTCTTTCTGTCCAGCGTCTGCTGGGTGGCATCCCGGCGCCGTTGTAAAATGTCTTCGGACAGCCCGCCCTTGTCTATCTTGGGCTGGACCGGGGGCCGGGGGGTTTTGGGCTCTATCCTGGGGGAGTATATCTCCAGTCCGCCCGGGGTCAGCTTGTCCTTGATGATCGGCTGGCCGGGCTTAAGCTCCCGGTTGATGATGGTGACCGGGTTGACCGGCTTCTTGGCGGCCTTGGCCACCGCCTCGGCCAGCGGCCCCCGGTTGAAGAATTTTCCGTTCTTGTCGCTAAAGCCCTCGGGGTCGAAGGCCGTTTTCTTGTAAATGTCCGAAGCCCGCTTGGGCGGAATGATGTGGACCCAGGGCCGGGGATCGGCCAGGTGCTCCAGGCGGACGAAGAAGAAGTCGTTGACGGTCAGCTCAAAGGTGTAGCTCCGGGGCAGGCGCTTTTGACCGCGATAGAACCCATGTCCGTGGACATAGCGGATGTGGCGGGGCAGCGGGGCCCAACCCCAGTAGTCGCCCCCGTAGCGCCAGGCCACCCAGGCCGGCCCCCACTCGTAGTCCGGCCACCACAGCCAGCCATAGCGGGGATCGCGGAACCAGCGGCCATAGTGGAACGGGGCCCAGCCCCAGGAATAGTCCGAGACCCAGCACCAGCCCCAGTCGGTGTAGACCCAGTGCCCCTGGCTGTAATAGGGCGACCATTCTATGCTGACCATGGCGGCGGTGGGCTGCCAGCACCAGTCGCCGTCTATCATCATCCAGCGGCCGTAGGGCGCCAAAACGTCGTAGAAGAATGAGATGTTTAGGTCGCCTTGGGGCGGGGCCGCCTGGGCCGTCTGAACCTCGGGGACTGGCGCCACCGCTGCGCCCGAGGCCGCGGCCGCGGAATCCAGCGCCTGCCCCCGGTGCAGGGCGGCGTTGATAACGCCAGCCGGCACTCCCAGGTCTTTGAGGGCGATGATGTCGTCGGCCGTTAAGTCAAAGGCAACGGTGGAGGTCTCGACGTAGGCCAAAAGCACTTCGCCGTCCACCCCGGACCGGGCCAGCTTGATCAGGTCGTCGGTGGCGGGGGAGGCGAAGGCGGCGGAGGCCGCCGCCAGGCAAAGGACCAGGATCTTTAGGATGTTCTTCATGGCAGGACTCCTTTTGTTGAATGATACGGACCCCTCCCTTTATCCCTCCCCGCAACGGGGAGGGTCGCCTTTAGGCGGGGAGAGGTCAAACCTGGTTTTAAGAGAGGTCAGTCGGGCAGGCTGTAGTATTCCTTGACCGCCAGGTAATTGTCGTAATCCAGCTTGGGCGGGGATTTCCCGGCCACGGTCTTGATGACCACCGCCCGGAATTCCAGGGTAACCGTGGTGGCCCAGGGCGAACCGCCCAGACTGTCGGCCCACTCGGTAAACACATACAGCCAGGGCTGGCCCTGGGACTCGTCGATGACGGTGGAGAAGTTGACCGGGGTAATGCTGTCGCCGTAGAAGGTGTAGGGCAGCTGGACGAAGGTTACCGGGTCCGCCTTCCAGTAGGTGATCACCGCGTCGTTGTCCTCATAGATGGTGTAGTCGTAAAGCGAGAAATAGTCTGACGAGACCGTGGGGCTGAAGACCAGGCTGAAGTCGTACCAGGCGGCCGCGGGTCCGGGCTCGCCGGCCGGGCCGGTGGGACCGGTCTCCCCGGTGCAGCCCAGGAGGAACAGGGACAGGGCCAGGGCAGGCAGGATCAGCAAAGCTGAACGTTTCATGACAGGCCTCCTTTTTTGGGTTGTAAGACCTCTCCCTCATTCCCTCTCCACTGTGGAGAGGGATGCCGTCAGGCAGGGAGAGGTCAGTAGGGCATGCTTTCACGGGGTTGATTGTCACCTAAAGTAAAAATCCTGTAAATCCTGTCAAAGATCGGCCTGGGCCGGATAAGGATTAGACCTGATTTGATGACAAAAGGTTTAGTTGGCACCTTCCCCACTAAATACACGAAATGACTCGAAACATATTTTAAACTATTTAGTGGGTTTTAGTGGGCAGAACCCCTCGTTTTGCCAAAAGATTCTGCCTGCTGGATATATCGTTCCGGAGAATTGCCGCGAGGGGCCGGCGCTATCTGGATTTCAGCTGCATTTTTTCCCCGACCTTGTCGGCCAGCAGCATTTTTATCATCGACTGGTAGGGCACGTCCCGCTGGTTGGCCAGCTGTTTAAGCGCTTCCAGCAGGGATTCGGGCAGGCGGATGGAGATGGTGCGGCTGGTGGGCTTAAGGTTGGTGAAGATGGCCGGGCGGGCCGCGGTGTAATCCACGTAATCGGTCGAATCGTGGGACGCCCAGAATTTCTCCTCGGCCCCGGGGGTTTTAAAGGCCGGAATTTTTTTGAGCTTTTTCATGGTAAATGCTCCTTTCCTTTTTATGCATGTCGCGGGCGGAAGCTTCCCGACAGGGCCGTGGATACCACTATGATCACTTAAACCAATTGGACTTCCAATTTCCGCCCCAAGGCGGCCGCTGCTTTGTTAAGAGTTCCCAAAGTGACTGATTCATTCTCCGGATCAAACAAACGATCAAGGGAAGAACGGCTGGTGCGCATTCTCAGGGCCAGCATGGATTTAGTAAGATGCTTTGCCCGCATCTCGGATGCAATCTGATGGGCAACCACCCGTTTGATGGCAACGGCCTCAACCTGCTGTAACAATCCTTCTTCGGCGAGAAAATCATCGAACTTGGATCCAATATGTTTCTTTTTGGAGTTCATTTCAACCTCTCTTTAGTATCGACAATCTTTTTCTGGCAATGACGAGATCATCATGTTGTGTTTTTTGAGATTTCTTGATAAAACCGTGCAAGAGAATCATCATATCAGTATCCGTCGTAAATAACACGCGGGCAATTCCGTCCGGTAAATTAGTGCGTACTTCCCAAATGCCGCTCTCAATCTTTTTAACGACAGGCATTCCAATCGGCCAGCCAAATTGTACTGTCTTTATATCCTCACCGATGGCTTTTTTATATGCTTTCGGCAGGGTTTTTAACCAGTCACGCACCGGTTCAGACCCGCTATCATTCCGATAAAACTTGACTTCGAGTATTGCTGCAGGCACAGATGGCGGGGCGACTTTATGAGTGTACCATTTTTGGGGCATACTGTCAATAGCCTTTATATTTACCAAGGGATTTATTCTTAGCCGCAAAATAGCCTACGTTGCTGGGCAGAATCCCGGGGGAACCTTCCCCACGCTTGCGCCCCGCCGGACACTGAGCCTCCGGGTTGAGCGGCCCAAGTCCCTGTCGAAGTGTGGCGGGGCTTCAGCGCGCAGGCACTAAACGCACGAAATGATTCGAAATATAATTTAATGGGACACAGATAAACACGGATTTTCTTTAAATAACTACCCCGCGCCTACGGCGCTGCCGCAAAGGGGTTTTATTTAGCCACAAAATGCACCCTTCGATGTACCCTTCGGCCTTGCTCAGTGCATCGCTCTGGGGAAACTCCAACACAAAGGTTCATTCATTTGGTCATCAAATCCCTACGGGTTACGGCATTGCCGGGCTACCTTGCCTGGCTTTTCAGACGTTTCAAGCATCGCCCGCCAGACTGCTGGGCTTCTCCGTCGTATCGATCATCGCCGGACTGCCCTGCCGGACCCCTCAAGCGTTCGCTCATTGCCCGCCGGCCCTGCCTTAGCTTCTCCAACCTATCCCTCATCCGGCCACAAAGTCCAGATAATTATCCCGGTTGATCACGCGGTAGTCGCTGTCCTTATAGACGGAGAGGAACTCCGCGGGTTTTTTGGCCCGGGCGGCGGACCACTTGAACTCGTATCCGTGAAGGCGCCCGCCCCGCTCCTCCACCAGGTCGATTTCCTTCTGATCGTAGGTCCGCCAGAAATAATAGTTGGCCGCCTGCTGTTTGTAGGCGTTCCGTTTTATCCGCTCGCCGACGCAGTAATTTTCCCACAGCCGCCCTGTGTCATCCCGCAAATGAAGCGGGTTGAAATTGGAGACCAGCGAATTGCGGATCCCGTTGTCCCAAAAATAATAGCGGGGCGATTTGGTGTATTCCTTGCGCAGGTTGCGGCTGTAGCCCTGATGGGAAAACAGCACGAAGGTTTTTTCCAGCAGTTCCAGGTACCGGCGGACTGTCTTAGCGTGGACATTGAGGCTGGAGGCCAGTTCGGAATAGGAGACATCCTGGCCGATCTGAAAGGCCAGCATCCGGAGCAGGTTGAACACGAACAGGGAATCCTTGAGATTGTCCAGGGCCAGAATGTCCTTAAGCAGGTAGCCGTCCCGGATGGACTGCAGTTGATCGCGCTTCTCCCCTTCGGTCTCCGCCGTAAGCACCTGGGGATAAGACCCGTAAATAAGCCGGCCCTCCAGCCTTTGCGCCGAGGCGAAGGAATCCTCGCTTTCCGAGAGCTCCAGCTGGGAGACGGGATAAAGATGCAGATACTGGCTGCGGCCCACCAGCGGCTCGCCCACCCGGCCCTTAAGGTCAAAGGCCGAAGACCCGGTGATGAATACCGCCAGCCCCGGTTCGTTGTCTATCAGCAGTTTAAGGCTGGGCCCGATGTTGGGGACCATCTGGGCCTCGTCCACCATCAGACAGCCGTAGCCCTTTACCAGGCTGTGCAGTTTTTCCAGCCGCCGGCTTCCCAGTATCTCCGAGGCCTCCAGGTTGTCGCCCTGCAGCAGCAGGACTTTTGACTTGACCAGCCCCTTGACCCGCTGCATCAGCACTGTTTTGCCGGTGCGCCTGGCCCCCAAAAGACAGATCACCCGGCCCGGCCGTAGAGATTTGAGTATCTGTTTTTCTATTAATCTGTATATCATAGTATCTGTATTATACTAAATACAAGCACCATTGTCAATTGATTTTTTTGCCCCAGAGGCTTTTTTGCCACCAAGACACTAAGACACCAAGGGTTTCTCTTCACCCCGGACTGGCATGTCATCCCCGACCTGATCGGGGATCCAGGGGTTTCACCGCAAAGACGCAGAGATTTTATTACTTTAATACTGTTTAACCACAAAAAGCACAGAAAACACAAAGAAATTTAATTATTATTCTAGCATACATACCGGCTTAAGATTACCGCCCCAAATCCCACACATCAATTCACCAATCCCAACATCGCCCCCTGGCTACTACTTTTTTGCCACAAAGGCACTAAGACACCAAGGGTTTCTCTTCACCCCGGACTGGCATGTCATCCCCGACCTGATCGGGGATCCAGGGGTTTCACCGCAAAGACGCAGAGATTTTATTACTTTAATACTGTTTAACCACAAAAAGCACAGAAAACACAAAGAAATTTAATTATAATTCGGACATACATTTAGCCTTTTAATTACCACCACTAATCCCACACATCAATTCACCAATCCCAACATCGCCCCCTGGCTACTACTTTTTTTGCCCCAGAGGCTTTTTTGCCACCAAGACACTAAGACACCAAGGGTTTCTCTTCACCCCGGACTGGCATGTCATCCCCGACCTGATCGGGGATCCAGGGGTTTCACCGCAGAGACGCAGAGCTCACAGAGGTTTTACTTTATTACTTTACTTCTTTTTCACCCGCAGACGCTGTCATGAGCGTTAGCCGAATGATTACGCAGATTACCACAGATTTTATTACTTTAATACTCTTTTGCCACAAAGGCACTAAGGCACAGAGACACCTTTCCAATTCCTAAATTCTAATATCGCCACCGCTGTAGCGGGGTGCCGCCACATACTGCCCCGCCTTGCGGTATAAACTATGGCAAACCGTTGAGGCGGCAAAATCCTAAATCACCGCCGTTGGCGGGATCCCGCTTACCCCGCTAAAAGCGGTGGCTTTTGCGGGACAATATCAAATACCAAAGGCTAAAACACTAAACAGTCTTAGGTTTTGGATTTGGGTTTTAGTGTTTGTTTAGAGTCCTTCGGCCAAAGTTTACCCTGAGTAAGCCGAAGGGCTCAGGACAAGCTTAGCAATTCGGATTTAGTATTTACCGCTTCTGCTTCCCTGCCGCCCAGCCTGCAAGGGCGCAGTTCAATTTCTAAATTCTAATATCTAAATCCTAAACAATATCGAATTCTAAAGGCTAAAACACTAAACAGTCTTGAGTTTTGGATTTGGTTTTTAGTGCTTGTTTAGAGTTTAGCAATTCGGATTTAGTATTTACCGCTTCTGCTTTCCTGCCGCCCAGTAAGGAAGCGAGATGAGCCCCCACAGCGACCCCAGGCCGTAGGAGAAGTGCAGGGTCAGGAAGACCACTGGGAGCAGGGCAAGACTGCCGGGCTTGAATTCTGAATTCTGAATACTGAATATTGAATCCTTGTCCGGTCCGGTCCGGCGTGTCATTCCCGGCTTGATCGGGAATCCAGGCGCCTCTTCCGCACCAGGTTCCCCAACCGTTTCAAACCTTTTGACCTCCACGCCCCTGGTAGCACCCTGTTTGCTGGACGCTGCACGCTGTACGCTGCGTCCCGCCTGACAGACGAAGAAAAGCATGGCCGAGAAGTAAGCGAAAAGCTCCAGCGCCAGCATCCGCAGAAACAGCAGGTGCCAGCTCCAAACGCGCAGGTTGGAAACGTTTGAAACGTTCGAACCGTTTGAAAATGTTACCGAGCCGGGCAGCTGGTTCAGGCCTTTGAAGCCTTGCAGGAGGTTGGCCAGTTTGACCCCGGCCCCGCGGCCCCAGAGGGCGGCGCCCAGGCCGGAAAGGCTGAGGGCGGAGAGCAGGAGAATGGTGGAAACGAAGATCAGGGGGATGAAGTGGCGGAGCCTTGGCGCTTTGGGGTTGTCGGGCAGGAACCGGGTGATCTCGCAGCCGTCGGCCCAGCGCTGGCGC
>CAWAAX010000024.1:0-33746 GCA_963780225.1 uncultured bacterium
CATACTCCGGCCATTCAACCAATAAAGGGGACTGGATAAGCAAGGAAATTAAGGAATACTTTAAGGTTGACGGAAAGCCTTTGGGCGAAAGAAACCCAAAATGGCTGCAAGATGATTATGTAAAGTTTATTCGTTTTGCTCAGTGGAAAATTGAACAGTCTGGGCAGGGTGTTGTTGGAATGATCACCAATCACAGCTATTTAGACAATCCCACATTCCGGGGTATGCGCCAATCGTTGATGAACACCTTTGATGAAATTAGGGTTCTTGACCTGCATGGCAATACTCTTAAGAAAGAAAAATGTGCTGATGGCTCAAAAGATGAAAATGTATTTGACATCATGCAAGGTGTGGCAATAGTGCTTATGATCAAACATAAAACGCATGCTAAAGGTAAGGTATTCCATGCTGAAAAATATGGCTTGCGGGAAGAAAAATATGATTGGTTGGATAAAAAACAGCACGGATCAACAAAATGGGTAAAACTTACGCCCAAAAGGGAGTTCTATTTCTTTTCACCAAGGGATGAAGAATCGTCCAAAGTATATGATACTTTTCATAAAATAACAGATATATTCCCAGTAAACAGTGTTGGCATCGTTACTGCAAGGGATGAGTTTGTTACCGATATGGATAAAACCAAATTAATTCGGCGTATTGAAACATTAGCTGACAAAAAAATGCCGGACGAAATAGTTGCCCAAAGTTTCGGATTAAAAAACAAACCCGGTTGGGAATTATCAAAAGCACGTGAAATATTCCGGAATGAAAGCAATTGGAAAGACAAAATTGTTCCTTTATTGTACCGACCTTTTGACATTCGTTGGCTTTGTTATCATGATGCAATAATAGAAAGAGCAAGATCAGAGGTTATGCAACATATGATGAGGGAGAATCTATCTCTTTGTATTGGTCGGGCGGGTAATGTGGTGGGTATAGACAATCCCTGGAACATTGTATTCTGTTCAAATTCAATAGAAGATTTTAACCTCTTTTATAGAGGTGGCAATGTAAATTACCCATTATATCTTTACCCTAAACAGAAGGAATCAAAAGGTTCTTCTCGTGGTGTAATGATGCTTTTTGAACCCAGCGCCGAATACAACGCGAAAAAGCCCAATTTAGCCCCGGAGTTTGTAACAAATCTTACTAAAGCATATGGCAAAACGCCCAAGCCGGAGCAGATATTCAATTATATTTACGCCGTGCTTTATTCCAATACTTACCGCACCAAATATGCTGAATTCCTAAAAAGCGATTTCCCCCGTGTGCCGTTTACTGCTGATTACAAACTGTTTGTAAAGCTTTCCGAACTTGGTGAACAGTTAACAGAACTACATTTGTTAAAGTCCAAAACTCTCAATAAGCCCATTGTAAAGTTTGAAGGGAATGGCGACAACCGGGATGGCAAATTGGTCTATGAGAAATCAAAGTTATATATTAACGAAACCCAATATTTCTCCGGCCTTTCACAAAATATATACGAATATCAAATAGGCGGTTACCAGGTCTGTCATAAATGGCTAAAGGACAGGAAGGGCAGGATATTGTCATTAGAGGAAATCCAAACATATTGCAAAATAGCTACCTCATTGCATGAAACTGTTGTTACCCAAAAAGAAATAGATAAACTTTACGATAAAATAGAAAACAAAACGATATAAGGAGAAATACCATGCGTCAGATCATCAAAACAGAAAAAGCTCCGGGCGCCATCGGGCCGTACTCCCAGGGCGTGCAGTACGACAACAAACTGGTCTTCACCTCCGGGCAGATCCCGCTGGACCCCAAGACGGGGCAGCTGGTGGAGGGCGATATCAAGGCCCAGACCAAACAGGTGATGGAGAACCTGAAGGCAGTGCTGGAGGCCGGCGGCTCCAACCTAAAGAAAGTGATCAAGTGCACGGTCTTTATGGCCGACATGAATGACTTTGCCGCCATGAACGAGGTCTACGGAGAATACTTCCAGCAGGCGCCCCCGGCCCGCTCGGCCTTCCAGGTGGCCCGGCTGCCCAAGGACGCCAAGATAGAGATCGAGGCGATAGCGGAGATCTGACAACTGAATACTGAATACTGAAGATTGAATACAGAAGTGTGAATGTTGAATTGAGAGGAGTGTGTGATGATGGAACCTGCTAAATCTTTCAGAGACTTGATAGTGTGGCAAAAGGCACACCAATTGGTGTTAGCCGTATACCGATATTCTGATAACTTCCCCGGGAAAGAAATGTACTGCTTGATACCGCAACTGCGACGGGCGGCAATATCTGTTCCGGCCAACATTGCAGAAGGATTCAAGAAGAAAAGCAAACCGGATAAAGTACGTTATATGAACATTTCCCAGGGGTCATTGGAAGAAGTCCGGTATTATCTGATCCTGGCAGCGGATCTGGGCTACGGTAATAGCGATAAATTGAATGACGATCTTGATATCGTCAGCAAGATGTTGGAAGGTTATATGTCCAGCATCAGAAAAAGCATGGTGATGAAAGTCCCGCAGTCTTAAAACAGATTCAATATTCAAAATTCCAACTCCAATATTCACGAGTAATAAGATGCGCATAAAAGTTATTTTGAACCCCAAGGCCCACGGCGGCGAGGCGGCCGGGCATGCCGAGCAGGTAAAGGCATTGTTCACGGCCTACGGGCTTAACTTTGAACTGGCCCTGACCGACCACGAGGGCGACGGGGCCAGGCTGGCCAAGGAGGCCATCGAGCGAGGGTTTCAGATCATAGTGGCGGCCGGCGGCGACGGGCTGGCCGGCGAAGTGGCCGGGGCGCTGGTGGGCAGCCAGGCCGTTTTCGGCATGATCCCTCTGGGCTCGGGCGACGATTTCGCCAAGTCGCTTAAGATCGGCCGTTCCATTCCCCAGGCGGTGGAGGCCATCCGCGACCGGCAGACCATGATGGTGGATGCCGGTACGGTCAGCTCGCCCCTGCCCGGAGGGAAGAAGATGGAACGCTACTTTTTCAACTGCGTGGGCATAGGCCTGGACGGCGAGGTGATAATTGAGAAGCTGAAGATCAAGGGCCTGCGGGACCTTAAGCTGTATCTTTGGGCCACCGTCAAGGCCCTGCTGCGCTACAAGGGCCAGAAGATGTCCTTTGACTTCGGGCAGGGCAAGGTCTGGCACCAGACGCTGGTGGCCGAGATCACCAACGGCAAGAGCGTGGGCGGCGGGTATTATCTTAACCCCGGGGCCAAAGTGGACGACGGCCTGCTGGACCTCTGCCTGATCCACAAGCTGACCTGGCTGGAATTCTTCAATCACGTTCCCAAGACCTTCAAGGGAAAGCATACCGAGATCCGACAGGTGACCATGGGCAAATTGACCAGGGTCACGGTGGAGTCGGAAACCCCCATGTCGGCGCAGGTGGACGGCGAGCTGTGGCCCTATGTCAACCGGTTCGACATCTCCATCGTTCCCAGGGCACTGCAGTGCATTGCGGGCAAGGATGATGTGGGGGAGAGGTTGAAGAGCTTTTCCTGAGCAGGGGAGCCGACGAGGGTATCCAGTAGTCACTATTCAGTAAATTGAATTGAGCAACAATGAGTGATTTCGAGAAAAATCGTACTTTCATGAAAAACGGATTCGGTTATCCTGAGCGAGAACTGGTTTCCGATCAGGAGAAAGGTTTGCCGCAACCGCCGGTTGAAAAAGTCATCGGCAGTGGTTTAAAAATTATTGACCTGCCGCAAGTTGATAAAAATACAATAATACAAGGTGACTTGTTCGCTTGTATCAATAACCGCAGGAGCCGGCGCAAGTTTGTCAATCAGGCGCTGACTTTGGATGAGTTATCTTTTTTATTATGGGCGACTCAGGGGGTACAAAAGGTTGTGCCTGCTTACAACCGAACCGGCATAGGTACGTTACGGCCAGTACCTTCGGCTGGCGGGAGGAATGCTTATGAAACTTATCTGGCAGTCAACAACGTGACCGGTCTGGGAAAAGGCATATATCTTTATCGTCCACTTGAACATAAACTTGCCTTTTACTGTGAAGTTGAAAGTTTATCAGACAAGCTGGTTGCTGCATACGGTGGTACCGAGTTTTTAAACGAAGCCAAGTGGCTTGCTGACACACCGGTAGTATTTATATGGTCGTGTATTCCTTACCGCGGTGAATGGCGTTATCATTGTGAATCTCACAGGCTGATGCTTTTAGATGCCGGTCATATATGTCAGAATCTTTATTTGGCTTGTGAAGGCATAGGGTGCGGTACTTGTGCAATTGGCGCTTGGGAGAAAGATGCTTTTGACAAACTGCTTGGTTTGGATGGTAAAGATGAATTTGTTGTCTATCTGGCTGGGGTTGGCAAAACAATAACTGAACCCGCTTAGCAATGAATTCGAACCCATAGGATAGACTTGACTACAATATTTATGCCAATAAATAAAACATGAAAACCCTATCACTACTTTCCGGAGGCCTGGACAGCATCCTGGCCGCCAAGGCCGTCATGGAACAGGGCATCGAGGTCATAGGCCTCTGCTTCGTCACCCCTTTCTTTGGACCCGAGCCGGCCCGCAAGGCCGCCGCCCAGCTGGGCATCAAACTGATAGAACATGATTTCACCGATGAATACTTCGAAATGATGAAAAATCCCCGTTACGGTTTCGGCGGAAACATGAATCCCTGCATCGACTGTCATGGGATGATGCTACGGACGGCCCACGGCCTGCTGGAGGAGCACGGGGCCTCGTTCCTGATAACCGGAGAGGTGATGGGAGAACGGCCCATGTCCCAGACCAAGGGAGGGTTGAACGCGGTGCTCAAACTTGTCCGCCGACCGGGACCTGATCCTGCGCCCCCTGTCCGCCAAACTGCTGGCGCCCTCAAAACCGGAGCGGGAGGGCTGGGTGGACCGGGAAAAACTCTACGACTTTTCCGGGCGGGGCCGCAAGCGGCAGGAGGATCTGGCCAAAAGTTTCGGGATCAAAGATTATCCCCAGCCGGCCGGGGGTTGTCTGCTGACCGAGCCCAACTATTCCACCCGGCTGAAAGAACTGCTTAAGCACGAAGGCCTGGTGAGAAGGGACGTGGAACTGCTGGCCGCCGGGCGGCATTTCAGGATTGCCCCGAACGTAAAGCTGGCGGTGGGGCGCAACAAGGCGGAGAACGAGGTCCTGCTTAAAATGGCCGGGGATGATGACCTGGTCATCCGGCCCGATCACCATATCAAAGGGCCCGGTGGGACTGCTGCGGGGCAGTCCCGATGAGGCCGGGCTGGCCCTGGCCCTGCAGATAGTGGCCCGGTACTGCGATGTTAAGATCGATGAAAAATTAAGCCTGAATATCTATACCGGAAATGATCCGGTGAGGGCTCTGGAAACTGTCAAACCTGCCGAGCAGGAAGTAAACGGATATATGATATGAAAAAAATATATTTGTCCTCATCGTCAGCAGTCTCCACACAACTGGTCATTCCCGCAAAAGCGGGAATCCAGGAAAACACTGGATTCCGGGTCAAGCCCGGAATGACAAGCTGCATAAGACTTATGTCGTCGTGTATGATAATATCCCTGTTTTTACTTTTACGGACTCCAGCGCTGGCCCAACAGGATACCACCTATCAAGAAGCCGCACCGTTCGGCCTTATTAGCGGTATCATTTTCAGCCGTGATCCCGGGGGGCGGGCAGTTGTATACCCAGAATTACTTGAAAGCAGCAGGTTTTGCCGGAACTTTGGGTTATCTTGGATATAACTGGTACAGCTATGATAAAGATTACATGAATTCCAATTTGGCCGAGTCTGATTATTACTATCAAAAGCGGCGTAAATACATGCTTTGGACCATCGGGGTCTGGCTGGGCTCTCTGGCCGATGCCTATGTCAGCGCCCATCTGTACAAATTCAACCAGAACGCCGAACCGAGGGTAACTTTTGTGATCGACCGGAACAAACTGGCCCTGGCGGGACGGTTTTGAGGGTAACTCCACTCTCACTGCCAGAAGACCACCTCGTAGGGGAGGGAAGCAGTCGAGAGGTTAAGGATTCACGATAGCAATATGTAGGCCTTCTCATGACCTGCCGGGGCAGAGCCACTGTGCTTATGTATGCTATTAGAAACAAGGAGAATCCAATGCAGATATCAACCAACTTAATTCTTCTGGGCTTCGGGCTGTTCCTGGCCTTCGCAGTCTTCTGGCTGTTCCTGCGGGGCTTGAGCCGCTGGAAGTTCTTCAAAAGCCTGGGCCTGGTGCTGAACATCAGCGGGCTGTACGTGGCCTTCAGGCTCTTTTTGCATTGGGGGCATATTCCCTTGAAAACCCAGACCCATACCCTGGTGCTTTCCATCGGGGTTTTCCTGGGTTTCTATCTGGCCATCAAGATGTTCGAGTACCTTGGTTTTGACCTGTTGCTTTCCAACAGCAAAAAGGCCCAGGTGCCGCAGCTGCTGCGGGACATGGTGCGCTGGATGCTGGCCATACTGGTGTTCTTTATCATCCTCAAGGTGAACCTGGGGGTCAATCTGGGGCCGCTGTTCGCCACCTCGGCCGCCTTGACCTTCATCCTGGGCATCGCCATGCAGGACGTGCTGGGAAACCTGTTCGCCGGGATAGCCCTGAACCTGGAACGGCCATTTGCCATCGGGGACTGGGTGATGATCAACAACCAGGAGGGGCAGGTGGAGAACATGACCTGGCGGGCCACCCGGCTGAAGACCTTCACCGACGATTACGTGATCATCCCCAACGCCTCCATCGCCAAGAACGAGATCATCAACTACAGCCATCCCACCCCGATCCACGCCCGGGAACTGGTGATCGGCGTCCCCAAGACCGCCGCTCCCAGCCAGATCAAGGCAGGTGATCTGCTGGCGCCAGATCGAAGGCCCACGGGGTGATCAAGGATCCCCGCCCCGGGTCTGGCTGAAGGAGTACGACGACTACACCATCAATTACCGGGTCAAGTTCTGGATCGACGATTTCGGCGACCTGTACGAGATCGAGGATGACGTGATGAGCCGGATCTGGTACCATTTCAAGCGCAATAATATCGGCCTCCCCTATCCCATCAGCGACGTCCGGGTGACCCCGGCCTCGGTCCGGGAGCCGGAGGAGCAGCGCCGGGAGGAAGAGACAGCAGGCCGGCATCTACTCTCAAGCAGGTGCCGCTCTTCGCCGCCATTCCCGAGAAGGACCTGAAACGGCTGTCCGCCAACCTGCAGGCCAAGACATTCGCGGCCGGCGAGCATCTGGTGCGGCAGGGCGACGAGGGCGGGTCATTTTACATCATCAAGCAGGGAAAGGTGGAGGTGCTGGTGGCCGATCCCGAAGGCCGCCAGACCAAAGTGGCCGAACTGGAAACTGGAAAGTTCTTCGGCGAGATGTCGCTGCTGACCGGGGAGAAGCGCAGCGCCTCGATCCGGGCCGTCGGGGACGTGGAGGTGCTGGCGGTGGAGAAGAAGGACATCAGCCCGATACTGACGGCCAATCCCAAGATAGCCGAATCGCTTTCCAAGATGATCGAGCAGCGGCAGAGGGAGAACCTGGAGCGGATCGCCAAGTCCCGGGCCATCTCCGAAGAGGAGCGGCGGGCCGCCAGCTCGGCCAGCATTTTAAAGAAGATCCGGAATTTCTTCGCCATGTAATACGAGACATTTCCTTGCCCACGAAAAACACGAAAACCAGGGATATATTCTAATCAATGATCATCCAATCCTCTCAGGAGATATGGAGGACAACAGGTGCCAACCCAGGTATGTCGCGTTAAAACGATCAGTGAGCATCGCAGTTGACGGCGGTTAAAAGCTTGTCTGCATGTTTGAGGGCTTGGCCAAAGCCCGAGTTCAGACAAGCCCGCCGTCAGCGAGAAGCGCAACGCCCGGAGAGTTTTTAGCGACGAGCTTTTTCTTTTGGTTCTTTTCTTGTTGGCGGCACAAAAAGAAAAGAACGTAATCGAGTTGAATCTGCTTTTTTACAAAACCTGCTATATTCTTTTTACTTTTCCGGAGCTAGTTAGATAAGCATTTTCTAATTTCACGGTTCATTTAATAAAGGACTACGGATATCGAATTCAAGTTACTAAATAGATCAGGCGAGGCCCGGCGGGGCACCATTACCACCCCTCACGGCCAGATCCAGACCCCGGCCTTCATGCCGGTGGGGACCCAGGGCACGGTCAAGTCCCTGACCCCACGGCATCTGAAGGACATCGGGGCCCAGATCATCCTGGGCAACGCCTACCACCTCTACCTGCGGCCGGGCCAGGAGCTGGTGAAGAAGGCCGGGGGCCTGCACGGCTTCATGGGCTGGGACCGCCCCATCCTCACCGACTCCGGCGGCTTTCAGGTGTTCAGCCTGGCCGAGCTCCGCAACATCAAAGAAGAGGGGGTCAGCTTCCAGTCGCACATCGACGGCTCTTCCCACCTGTTCACCCCGGAGAGCGTGATGCGGCTGGAGGCCGATCTGGGGGCGGACATCATCATGTGTTTTGATGAGTGCATTCCCTATCCCGCCACTCTGGAATATGCCGAGCGTTCCACCGGCCGCACCACCCGCTGGGCCCGGCGCTGCCGCGACGAGTTCCTGTCGCTTAATACCGGCCAGGCTTTGTTCGGCATCGTCCAGGGCGGGACCTATCCGGAGCTGCGCAGGAGAAGCGCGGAAGAACTGGTGGAGATAGGCTTTGAAGGCTACGCCATCGGCGGGCTGGCCATCGGCGAGCCCAAGGAGCAGACCTGGGAGGCCATCCAGACCGCCAATACCGTGCTGCCGGTGGAAAAACCCCGTTACATGATGGGGGTGGGCTTTCCCGAGGACATCATCCAGGGGGTGTCGCTGGGGGTTGACATGTTCGACTGCGTGATGCCCACCCGCAACGCCCGCAACGGCTCGCTGTTCACCTCCACCGGCAAATTGGCCATGCGCAATGCCAAGCATTTTGACGACTTTTCCCCGGTGGACTCAGAATGCGACTGCTATCTCTGCCAGAACTTTTCCCGGGCCTATCTCCGGCACCTGTACATGTCCGATGAGATCCTGGCCTCAACTTTGGGCACCATGCATAATCTGAGGTTCTATCTAAGAATGATGGAGGATATGCGCCGGGCCATAGAAGAACAGAGATTTGAACAATGGCGGAAGATATTCATGGATAAATACCAGCGGGAAACGGAGCCGAAAGTCCCTGAGCAAACTTGCATAGAACAGTAAACATGCCCAAGATCGCGGCCATAGACATAGGCTCAAACGCCATCAGGATGGCGGTGGCGGAGGTCTCTGCTGTCGGACTCCCGCAAAACCTGAAACACTACCGTGAACCGGTGCGGCTGGGAACGGATGTTTTCACTTCGGGCCGGGTCGGGCCGGAAACTATCGAAGCGACGCTGACAGCACTTAAAAAATACCAAGTGATCATAAACTCCCAGGCAGCCCAGGCCGTAAGGGCCGTGGCCACCGAAGCTTTGCGCCGGGCCGGCAATTGCTCCGAGGTTCTTCAAACTATCGAACTGGAAACCGGCCTGAAGGTGGAGATAATATCGCCGCAGACCGAGGCTGAATTGGTACTGAGCGTACTCTCCCAAAAGATAGATCTGGCGGGCAGGAAGGCTCTTCATTTGGAACTGGGCGGGGGCAGCCTGGAAATGAGCACGGTCGTAAACGGTGTACTGGCCGCTTCTCAAAGCTTTGAACTCGGGGCCATACGACTTTTACAAAACATCAAAACAACGGACAAGGACCAGGCGCTGTCCGATATCTCAAAACTGGCCGGCCCTGCACTGGAATGGCTGAACGGAGCACAAAAGGATCATCAACCGGACATCCTGATCGGCACCGGGGGAAGCCTGGAGCTTCTTGCAGACCTGGCGGTCCAGGTGACGGGCTCGGGAAAAAAGAGTGTTTTGTCCCGGGACGGGCTGGAAAAAGTGGTTGATGCTCTTATGCCTCTGGACATCGGGCAGAAAATGGAAAGATTCAACCTTAAGCCGGACCGGGCGGACGTGGCCCTGCCGGCGGCCCTGCTGATCTTGGTCCTGCTGGGAAACATCAAACTGGACGAGATCCAAGTTCCCCGGGTGGGATTGAAAGAGGGGCTGCTCATGGCAATAGCACAATCTTTAAAAACAGGAAACAGCAATGACGGCTAAATTCGTAGAAGGGCAGGAACTGCCGGGCAAGCTGATCGCGGTGGAGGGACTGGACGGCTCGGGCAAGTCCACCCAGATCCACCTGGTCAAGCGCTGGCTGGAGCTGGAGGGCTACAAAGTATTCTTCACCGAGTGGAACTCCTCGCCGCTCTTGAGGCAGTCGGTGAAGAACGGCAAACGGGAGCAGCTTTTGACCCCCACCACCTTCGCCCTGATCCACTGCACCGATTTCGCCGACCGCTACGAGCGCCAGATCCTGCCGCTGCTCCACGCCGGTTACATCGTGCTGGCCGACCGCTACATCTTCACCGCCTTCGCCCGGGACGCGGTGCGGGGCTGCGACCGGGACTGGGTGAAGAGCCTTTACAGCTACGCGGTC
Organism: uncultured bacterium; assembly: GCA_963780225.1. Lineage (GTDB taxonomy): Bacteria > Edwardsbacteria > AC1 > AC1 > EtOH8 > UBA5202. Next base: position 10,479 of record CAWAAX010000024.1, read on the forward strand.
CACCCCCACGTCACCTTCTTCTTTGACGTGCCGCTGGAGATGGCGCTGTCCCGGATCATGTCGGGGCGGGCCAAGCTGAAGCACTACGAGGCCGGGATGGACATGGGATATTCACCCGACATCCTGCAGAGCTTCAAGACCTTTCAGGGAAAGATGCGGGAGGAATATTTGCGGATGACGGAGGAGTTCGGCTTCATAAAAATAGACGTGGGCCGCCCGCCCGACCAGCTGCAGAAAGAGGTGCGGGGCCACATTCAGAAACGGATAGAGCTGGAGAGGTACAAATGGAAAACATCGCGCTGACCCCCAAGAAGTTCTACGGCCAGGGGCTTCCCAACGTTGATCCGGCAAAGCTCACCGGCAAGCTGATCGTGATAGAAGGAGCCGACGGCTCCGGGCGCACCACCCAGATCAACCTCCTCAGCGACTGGCTGGAGCGGCTGGGCTACGCCACCACCCGGGTGGGTTTGAAGCGGTCGAAGCTGGTGGGGGCCGAGCTGGAGGAGGCCATGCAGGGCAATACCCTCAGCCCCATCACCCTGTCGCTGTTCTACGCCACAGATTTTGCCGACCAGCTGGAGAAGACCATCATCCCTGCGCTGAAGTCCGATTTCATCGTGCTGGCCGACCGCTACATCTACACCCTGATGGCCCGGGACATCGCCCGGGGGGTGGACCCGGCCTGGGTGCGCGAAGTCTACGGCATCGCTTTGGTCCCGGATGCGGTCTTTTACCTGAAGGCCGGCCCGGAGCTTCTGGCCGAGCGGAACTTCAAGAACAAGGGCGGTCTGGACTACTGGGAATCCGGCATGGACATTCAGCGCAGCGGCGACCGCTACGAGTGCTTCATAAAATACCACCGGAAGATCCAGAACATCTTCGGGGAGATGCAGGAGCATTACGGGTTCGAGTCCGTCAACGCCGGAAGGGCGCCCAACACCATCTCCCAGGACCTGATCTCCAAAGTCAGGTTCATATTGAGCCCGTTGGAGCTGAACGGCCAGGAAGAGTAGGTATGCAGAATCCTAGTTTTACCGGGGCAGACAGGATTAACATGATTTCACGGATTTGATTTTAAAAATCAAATAGAAATCCAAGGAGATAATCTCAAAAAATATCCATGGAGAACCTTGTATAGTAAATAATTTTCGTGCCGTTTCGTGTGTTTCGTGGGTGGAAATAAAAATCATGTAAATCCTGTCAAAAATATTCATGGAACTATACATACTACGACACGGGCTGGCCGGGGAGTACGGGGATCCCCGCTACCCCGACGACAGCCAGAGGCCGCTGACCGCCGAAGGCAAACGGAAGATGCACCAGGCGGCGTTGGGCATGAAGGCCATGGGAATAACTTTTGATATGGCTTTTACCAGCCCGTACCTCCGGGCCCGGCAGACCGCCGAGATCGTCTGCGATCAATTGGACTGTTCCAAAGCATTGCACATCACCGAGAACCTGGAGCCCGGCCGGGATCCCCGAAGGTTAATAGCGGAGATCAACGAGCACGATTTGAAAAACAAAAGCGTGCTGATAGCCGGGCACGAGCCATTTTTAAGCGGATTGATCTCTTATTTAATCTCCGGCAGCCACATCCCCCAGATTGAATTTAAGAAGGGGGCCTTGTGTAAGCTGGAGGTTAAAGAGTTGAAATACGGCCGTTGCGCTGCGTTACATTGGTTGTTGACAAGCAAGCAGTTGGGTTTGATATCTAAATAATAAAAGAAGACAGCCCAACGCTTGACAAAGTTTATAAATTGAGTTACACTAATAAGTTAGGTAGAAATTACTGCATAGTGGGTAAAATATGCACGTTTTTATAGAAACCCAATTGTCTTTTTGATAATCTAACTTATTTACAGCATAAAGTGCATGGAAAACTAGTTGTTGCGGTTATTTACTATCTGATGAAGTTTAGACAACAGGACTATTTTTGTGGTAATATTCTGCACTATAAAAAGCGGAGAAATACATGAAACTTAATGGCATAAAAATGGCTGTTATCGGTTTGGTGCTATTTGCTATGACCGGGGCGGCTAATGCCCAATGGGTGGCAGTTGTCCCGGCCGATCCGGCTCAAAAGACTGTCAGCCTGTTACAAAACGGTTATCAGCAGATAACGTTTGAGATCAATGTTCCCGGCTTTGAGAAAAGTTCCGTGAAGACCAAGAACGGGTACTTTGATCTGCTGACCATTCCCGGCCACGGTTACAATACAGCCATTGGCCAGCCCAAACTTCCGGTGATATCCGAATGGCTGGAGATACCACAGGGTGCCACGGCCACAGCGGAATATCAGATACTGGAAAGCAGGGAGATCAGTCTTAAAGAACTGGGAATTGAGCAGAAGATAGTCCCGGTGCAGCACCCGGTGCCCAAGATTGAAGGCGCTGCGGAAAAGATACCATTTGCCATGGACGGCGACATTTACACCAAAGACGAATATTTCGGCCAGCCCCGGGTTGCTCTTTCCAAACCGGTAACCATGAGGGCCAAACGAGCGTTGCTGGCCAGCTTTTGGCCGGTGTCCTATAATCCAGTAACCGGGATGCTGAAGATAGCCACCAAGGTCAAGGTTACGGTCACTCTATCCGGTTCGAACCAGGCCCTCACCAGCAGCATATATCAAAAATATTCCTCAAAACTATACGACCGGAATATCACCGGGACCACCATAAATGAACTGGTAATAGTCAAGACAACCAAAGTGGTTCCCCCGGCCCCGGTCAACCAGCTGGTGATAGTGGTGGACTCTTTCTCCTCCGGCATCCAGCCGTTGGTGGACTGGGACACCCGCAAGGGCTATTATGTAACGGTGACCAAGACCTCGGAGATACCAGGCGGGGCCGACCCTTCGCACATCCGCCAGTATATCCAGTCGGTCTATGACGGGGCCAACCCGCCGGACCTGGTTCTTTTAGTGGGGGACGTTAACGGCATTCCAGCTTACCGCAGCATAGAACTTGACAATCCCTATACCGATCTATACTATTCCACCATGGCCGGCAGCGACATCATCCCCGATCTTTATGTCAGCCGTATCTCGGTGACCAACACCACGCAACTTGGGAACTATATTGCCAAGTATCTCAATTATCAGAAGGGCATTTGGGGAACTTCCCAGGATTGGATGAATAAGGCCTATCTTACTGGTTCAGACGATCCCACTTATCATACCTTTGCCGAGGCCACCGATAATTACTGCATGGCTTTGGCCCGGGCCCATGGTATGACCTGTGATTCGTTATATGATTATTACAATACCGGCACTCCGGTAGCCGATGCGTTTAATGAAGGCCGGACAGCAATGGCCTATACCGGGCATGGTTCCCAAACAAGCTGGGGTGGACCCAGTTTTATCCAGGACAATATCGATGCCCTGGCTAATACCTACATGTCCACCTTTGTGGCCAGCTTTGCCTGTCTGACCGGCGATTTTAACTACGGCGAATGTTTTGGCGAGACCTGGATCAGGGCGGAAGATAAGGGAGCCATTGCTTACTGGGGTTCGTCGGTTTATTCATACTGGGACGAAGATGATATATTACAGCGCCGGATGTTCGACGCCTTTCTGGATAGTGGTTATACCCTGATCGGCGGAATGACGATTAAAGCCAAGCTGGATTTTGGCCGTTTTTACAACTGGGATAATGCAGTCAGTGTCACCGTAACGCGTTATTTTGAGCAATACAATATCCTGGGCAACGCCGGGGTGGATCTGTACACCCATCAGCCGGTGGCAATGACGGTAACACATCCTGACAGCATATCTGCCTGGCTCAGTCAAATAACTGTTAATGTTGATACTAATGGACCTGTGTCAGATGCATTAGTGGCTGTTTACCGGCCAAGCACAAAAACGCTTCTGTTTTCCGGCTATACCGACGCTTCCGGTAATGTAACTTTTAATATAAACCCGGGAGTGTTTGATAGTTTAGCGATAACAGTTACCGCTCATAATTGCGTTCCGTATCTGGGCACCATGCAGACCTATTCCGATGGTCCCTATGTCGCTTATTTAAAAAACACAATTGACGATGCCACCTGGAATAATGATGGAGTTCTGAACCCCAATGAAACCGACGGAATTTTGCTTTGGCTTAAGAATTATGGGAACGACACAGCCAAAGCAGTAAGTGCCAAGATCAGAACCAGCGATGCCTATATTTCCTTCATCGATTCTTCCGAAAGCTACGGGAACCTTGCTCCTGGAGATTCCTTTGGAATTTTGGGGTATTCGCTGAATGTATCTGCTTCCGCACCGGACAGTCACAGCGCCTTGTTCACGGTGGAATGCCGGGACATCCGGGATACGGTATGGCGATCCGGCTACAGTCAGCTGATAAGAGCCCCGGTGTTGGGATATAAGTCGCAGGTGATCATTGATCCCTTGGCTGGCGGCAACAACAATCATATTTTGGAGGCCGGTGAGAGCGACAGCATCCGGGTAATGATCAAAAACAGCGGTGGGCAGATCGCTACGGGCACTGCCGCCCTGCTTAGCACATCGGACCCGTATCTGACCATAACCGGGAACAGCGCTTCTTACGGGGACATTGGTGCCAGCGACAGCGCGGCTTCGTCCCCGGCCTATTATGTTACGATCGGCGCTCCTCCGGTCACGCCTTATTTTGTCTGGGTAAGACTCAATATCAGCTCCTTAAGCGGCGGTTATGCCAAGACCGACAGTTTCCGGGTGGCGATAGGAAGCGCTGGGTTCTTTGACAATGTCGAGGATACAGATGTCACCGTAAAATATTCAGTAGAATCACAGTGGCATGTTACCGGACAAAGTTCTTACAGCCCGGGACACAGCTGGTGGTGTGGCGACAGCGCATCGGGGTTGTACGGAAACTTGATTAACGCATCTTTAGCCACTCCGGAGATCATCATTGGCTCCAACAGCGCCTTCAGTTTTTGGCATAAGTATGACACTGAATTGTACTATGACTATGGCTATGTGGAATATAGTACGAATAGCGGGACCAGTTGGAATAATCTTGCCACTTTTAACGGGTCGAGCGCCATCTGGAAAAAACAAATTTACGATCTTTCTTTTTTGCCGCTGGGTGCGGTCGTTAAAATAAGGTTCCGGTTTTATTCTGACGTATCGGTTACTGGTCAGGGCTGGTTTATTGATGATATATCGCTTATTGATAATCAGTTGGTCAACATCTGGCCCGGGGATTGCGACAATAACAGTATGGTCAATGCTTTGGACGTTTTGCCGATAGGGATGTATTGGAATGCCATGGGCCTGCCCCGGTCCGACGCCAGTACCAGCTGGTCCGGTCAGCCCGGTTTCATCTGGCCCACAGGCTCCGCCTGTTATGCTGACTGCGACGGCAACGGCACCGTTAATATTCAGGATGTACTGGCGATCGGCCAGAACTGGCGCCAAAGCCACAGCATAACCAAGGGACCAGCCAGAGATAGCTGGAATCCTGAAAATATTGATCTTAGCCCGTACTTAAATAATTATCTTGAAATTTACCGGGGATTATCAGGTGAAAGCGAAGCGGTGCTGGAAATAAAGCGGGTGCTGGACAGCATATTCAGTCAATACAGTCAAAACCAGCAACAATATTCGATGAATGTCCGCCCGGCCGGAGGCTATGGCGTTTGGCGGATAGAGTGCAATGTCCCCCGGGATACCAAGCTTTCCCTTAAAATATACAATATCATGGGACAGGAAGTAAAAACCATCAACAACGGACAGCTGAAGGCCGGCCAGCATACCTGGGTATGGCCTGGGGTTAATAATGAACAACGGAAAGTGGCCTCTGGTCTGTATATCTGCCGGTTGGAAGCTTCAGGGTACAGTAAAACAGTCAAGATGGTAGTTGTCCGGTAAAATGCAAAGAAGCGAGATAAAAATGAAAAAAGCACTGTTAATCTGCCTGGCAGTTTGTGCCGGCGGTCTTCTGATCATGGGCTGCAGTAAGAAGGATGCCACCACCGTAAACACCAATAGTGCACCTCAGGCGGTAACGCTTAAGGTGACGGATAGCACTGCCGCGGCCATTGATCTGTCCTGGACCCGCAATGGGGATAACGACTTTGCCTGCTACCGTCTTTACCGCGCCAATGGTTATGCCAATTACCTGGTAAAGACCATCAGCGTCCAAGGCGATACTTCTTATAAAGACAGCTTGCTGTCGCCCAGCCATAACTATACCTATTTTGTGGCCGTGGTGGATTCTGGAAACCTGGCCAGCCAGAGCAACCTGTTGCCGGCAAGCACCCTGGGAATCGCTGACTTGACGCTGGGAATGGATCCCCGCTATTTGGAGACGGCCTCCGGAAGAACCTTTGCCATGGAGGTCTGGGTTGAAGATGTGGACTCTTTATTCGGAGCGTCCTTTGAGCTTTGCTATGACAGCACCAGTCTGGTGGCCGACTCGGCCCGAGCCGGAAGCTTTTTGGGGAGCGATGTGATATTCTTCAGCCATACCGCATCCGGCCTGGCCAGCGTCTCGGTAACCCTGTTATCAGGGGCGGTGGAGGTCAGCGGCAGCGGTTCTCTGGCCGTGGTGTATTTTCACTCAACCGGAACGGGGACTAAGGATATCACCTTTTCGCCGATCGTGGCCTTACAGAAATCCAATGGCAGCGATATTACTGGATTTTCTACACTGGCGAAATGGACGGCAAACCTGATAATCCAATGATCTGTAAATCATATAAGACTGGCGTTTTCACAATCAATGAAAACGCCAGTTGATCATTTAAGAGAAAGGCGATCATGAAAAAGTTGATTGTTATGGGACTGCTGGCTCTGGTTCTAACCGGCCAGGCGGTTGCGGTCAAGCAATTGGTGATGGTAAGATATTCGCAAAAAGAGGAACTGGAAAATATTCTGACCAACCCCAGGCTGGATGTGTTGAAAATAAAACCCGGTTACGGAGTGGAATGCCTGGCTGATGATTCCGAAGTATCCAGTTTGCAAAGCCAGGGATTCTCCATAGATGTGATAATCGCCGACATCATTGCCTATAACCGGAAGATCAAGGCTGATTACAAATCGGATTCTTTCGGCCCCTATTTCAGCTATGCCGAGGCCGTGGCCGAAATGAACAACCTGCATGCCCAGTATCCTTCCTTGGTCTCCGCGCCGGAATCGCTGGGCGCCGGGTGGGAGCATCGTCCGGTGTGGGCTTTTAAATTGTCAAGCAGCCCCAATGTCGACAATGGCAAGCCGGGAGTTCTTTATACCGGGGTGCACCATGCCCGGGAGCCCATAGGGGTAACCATCAATCTGGGGTTTGCCAGATATCTTTGTCAGAATTACAACACTGATTCCGGGATAAAAACATTGGTGGACAACCGGCAGATATGGTTTGTACCCATAGTAAACCCCGATGGTTACGTATATAATCAAACATATTCAGAATCTTTGTGGCGCAAGAACCGGCGCAACAATGGGGACGGGAGCTATGGCGTAGACCTGAACCGGAATTACCCTTATATGTGGGGTTACGACAATATCGGCTCCAGCCCCACCCCTTCAGCTGAAACCTACCGCGGGCCTTCCGCCGGTTCCGAGCCGGAGGTCCAGGCGGTGATGAGGTTGATGACTCGCGAGCAGTACTTTAAAACGGCTTTGAACTATCACGCCTATGGCAACTACTGGATATACCCCTGGGGCTATATCACCGATCCTGTACCAGATGCCACAGTGTACCGGGACTTGGGAACCGAGATCGCCGGCTTAAACGGATATTTATTTGGTACAGGCTACGAAACCGTCGGCTATCCCACCAATGGCGACTCCGATGACTGGATGTATGGAGATCTATTATGTTTCGCCTTTACGCCGGAGGTGGGGGAGTACTTTTGGCAGGCCGATACCACCACTATCGTCCAACAATTCAACGAAAATCTGATGCCCAACATTCTAACAGCCCAGGCAGCAGGTGTGTACCCCGTACCCACCGGAAAAACAGCAGTAGCCGGAGGCGATGGCGATACCCTGGCCGAGCCCGGAGAGCTTTTAAACCTGTCGGTTGAAGTCAAAAACCAGGCTATGGATGCGGCGGCCAATGGCATAACAGGGATCTTGGGAAGCAGCGATCCCTATTTGGAAATAAAGGATGCCTCGGGCGCTTTTGGAGATATTTCGCCGCGCATTACAAAATATAATACAGTTCCGTTCACGATCAGCATTGATTCGGATTGTCCGGCCGGCCATACTGCAGATTTTACAGTCAACCTTCAGGATGATCAGGGTACCGTATACCCCGGCCAGGTTCGTTTGACCATGACCGGCAGTATAGATACCATATTCAATGACGACGTGGAGACCGGGATCGGGGATTGGACCCACAGCGGAACCGGAGACCTGTGGCATATTACCACGCATGACAGCCATTCTCCATCCAATAGTTGGTATTGCGGGAAAGAAGGACCTTGGCAATACAACAATGACATGAACTGCCGGCTGGTATCTGAATCCATCACCGCGAAAAGTTATTATAACTTAACGTTCTGGCATCGCTATGGGCTGGAGCTCGACTGGGATTATGCTTGCGTGGAAGTTTCCACCGATGATGGCCTGACCTGGACTCAGGCAGAGCCTAAGTTCAGCGGCACTTCAGATTGGAGCCAGCATTCTGTGGATCTTAGCGCTTATTCGGAAACGATCAGAATAGGCTTCTGGCTTAACACCGACGGATCAGTAATTGATGAAGGCTGGTATATAGACGATATCCTGGTAACCGGGGATACCTCCAGCAACCGGCCTCCGGAAAAGCCCATAGCTGTTTCCCCGGTAGGAGCATCGGTGGTATCAGATTCCCTGCCATATTTGACAGTAAATAATGCCAGTGATCCCAACGGCGATGCATTGACTTACGGGTTCAACATCTACGCCGATTCCTTGCTGACCAGCATTTATGCCCAGGGAAAGAACGTGGTCTCCGGCTCCGGCACTACGGCCTGGCAGTTAACTAAAGCTCTGATCCCTGGTTATTACTGGTGGCGGGCCTATGCCGATGACGGACAGGAAAGGGGGCTGTTCTCCGACAAGGCCAATTTTGTCTATCAACCCACCGGGGTACAGGATAATCCGGATCTACCTGCCATGCCTAAAATCTACTCCCTGGGGCAGTTTTTCCCCAATCCCAGTAGCGGGAATGCAATGGTAAAATATCAACTTCCCAAGGCCGGCCGGGTGAATCTTAAAATCTATAACGTTACCGGACAAATCATTAAAACCCTGGTAAGCGGCCATAAAATGGCCGGGTATTATTCCATCGGCTGGGACGGGCGTGATGATCAGGGGCAAAAGGCCCGCTCGGGGATATATTTTTACCAGTTGCAGACCCCGGATTATTCCTCGACCCAAAAAATCACGGTGATCAGGTAAACAATTAACTTTAGCCGTGCATTAAGGGAAAGGCGACCATGAAAAAGGTACTGTTATTGATCCCGGCTTTGCTGTTGTCTTTGGCCTTGGGAAATCTTTGGGCCCAGGCCAACAGTTTGATCCCGGTGAAGATATACATATCTTCACATGATGATGTATATAAGTTCCATTCGTTGGGCGTAGGCATAGAGGAACTGCGGGACGGATATATTGAAGCGCGGGTCACTAAGGCCAAGTTTGATGAGTTGACAACCTTGGGCTGGAAGGTGGAGGCCCGAACGGTGGTGAAGACAGACCCAAAAATCGCAACGCAATACCATGATTATTCCCAGATGACGGGTTTTATGGATTCAATCAACGCCCTCTATCCGGAGATCACTAAAAAGATATCCATAGGTCAATCGGTGGAGTCCTTGGAACTCTGGGCATTCCTGGTAAGCGACCATCCTGATTCCAGCGAGAACGAGGCAGAGGTAAGGCTGGCGGCCAATATCCACGGCGATGAACCAGTAGGGCGGGAGCTTTGCCTGACGATGATAGATTCCCTGACAAAAACATACGGCTCGGTCCCGGCCATCACCGACCTGGTGGACAACAGGGAAATATGGTTCATGCCGGCCCTGAACCCGGACGGCTACGAATTGGACCAGAGATATAACGCCAATTACGTTGACCTTAACCGCAACTATCCCGTCCCGGACGGTTTGGCCGGCGACGACGGGACCTTTGTCAATGAAGCGGAGACCCAGGCTTTCATTGATTTCTGGTCTGGCAAGCGTGCGGTGTTGTCGCTGAATTATCACGGCGGGGCGTTGGTGGCCAACTACCCGTGGGATTACACCCCCACCCGCTGCCCCGACGATGCCCTTGCTAAAGAGATCTCCCTGGGTTACGCCCGGTTAAACCCTCCGATGTACGCCAGCACCACCTTCGACAGCGGTGTGACCAACGGCTGGGACTGGTATGAGGTTGATGGAACCCTGCAGGATTGGTCCTATCATGCGACATCATGCCTGGATATAACCATGGAAATATCGACCAACAAATGGCCGGCGGCCAGCCAGTTGCCGGATTTCTGGTCCGACAACCGGGGCGGCATGCTGTTCTTCATCCGCCAGGCCGGACTGGGCATCCAGGGCCTGGTCACCGACTCAGCCACTGGTCAGCCTTTGAATTTTGTTCAGGTTGACGTGGCAGGAATAAATAAGTCTGTTTCTTCTGATTCCATCGGGGATTACCACCGGATGCTGCTGTCGGGCACGTATGATCTCACCTTCTCCAAGGATGGGTATTCCCTCAAGACCGTCAGCGATGTTCGGGTGAATTATGACAGCCTGACCAATCTGGACGTGGCCCTGGCCAGGGATCCTGTGGGTGTGACCGGCAACCCCTGCGAGATCCTGTGCCAGCACATAAAGCTGCTTAAGACCTATCCCAATCCCCTGCACAATTCAGTCACCGTTGCTTTCCAGTTATCACAGCCGTCAAACTGCAATCTAAAAATATACAATGCCGCCGGACAATTGGTTCGGAAAATATTTGATCGAGCCATGGACCCCGGCACTTATGACATTCTCTGGGACGGAGCTGATGACACCGGGCGAAACACTGCCGATGGCATATATTACTATTCCTTGTCTGCCGGAGAGCAGAGGTTAATGGGGAAAATGGTTAAGATCAATTAAACAATATGCTGTCTTATTATGAGGTGGCTTTATAACTGTAAACTTGGAGTTATGCCATGAGGTACCGGCTGATGTTAATGTTGTGGCTGGCTACAGCCGCCTATGGGTGGGCTGCTCCGGTATTGATATCGGTGGAACTGCCAACGATGGAAAGCAAGAAAACCTGGCATCAGCTTGGTATACCGACCTATGAGCTGATAGGCAATACAGCCATTGCAGAAACGGAGGAAAGCCGGATCATCTCACTGAAACAAAAAGGCTACCAAATAGAGATAATCGATAGGCAACCTGATCTGACCAAGTATATGATCGTGTCAAACTATGATAAAGCTCAAGGTCTAAAAGAAACTCCGATCTGGCAGAATGACGGGACAGCACTGGTAAAGCCAGAGTCAAAGGGTATTTACTGGCAAACGGAAAACAAACACCAAGTCCGGCCAATGAACAACAACCCATTGGGGGAAAGATTTTGGAAGAACATAACTACGGAGTATGTTACATTAAAGAGCATATCCTATAATCCGTTCATTCAAAGCTTGGTGGATCAGGTCAATGCCGACTCCATTGCCTCATATATCCAAAGGCTGCAGGATTTTAAGACCAGGGTCTCCTTTACCGATAGTTCTTATGCGGCATCGGCTTGGCTCAAAAACAAACTGGGCGAGTGGGGCTATACTGCCTGTTACGACAGCTTCTATCTCAGTACTTACGGGAAATACGAGCGCAATGTGATTGCTTCCAAATCAGGATTGGCCCATCCCAAGTCTGGTTATATCGTCTGCGGGCATTTTGATTCGGCGCCCACGACGGATCCCTTAAACGCTCCGGGTGCTGATGATAATGCTTCCGGTACGGCTGGAGCCATGGAGGTTGCCAGGGTGCTGAAAAATTCGGGAATAGAAGATGAATTGATATTTGCCGGCTGGGCTGCCGAAGAGCTTGGCTTATTGGGGAGTTACGATTATGCGTCTCAAGCGGACAGCATGGATATGCAGATAGGAGCGGTCGTCAATATGGATATGATAGGTTATGATACTGATTTGAATATGGGATGCGATGCACATGCGGTTTACTGGTTGGCCGTTTTATATTTACAGATGGGGAAAATATACGCCCCGGAGCTTAAACTGCGAACAGTATCAGGTTTTCTTTCGGATGAGGGTAGCTTTTACCGAAGAGGATTTTCGACCATGGGGGTTATTGAGGACGAGTACTATAGAAATCCCAATTATCATAAAACCAGCGACCTGTTGAGCACTTTGACGGCTGATTTTTATACTGCCATAACAAAAACCTCAACCGCCATAATAGCGACGTTACTAAGCACTCCAGGAGCAGTGGAGCCTTTTGTCTGGGACGCTGGTAACGGGAGCAGTTTATTATTGACCTGGGAACCACCGGCAGATACAAATTTGGTTGGTTATAAGGTCTTTTGGGGCACCCAAAGCCAAAATTATAGCGATAGTTCTTATATTGCCGGCCCCGAAGTAGTCTGCGATACTCTTACCGGACTGATGACGGATACTACCTACTTCATTGCCGTGCGCGGTATCAATATCCATGACCTGCAAAGCATATTGGCGGTGGAAAAGACCGGAATACCGCAAGTAGTTCCCAAAGCGCCGGCCAATGTTTGCCTCGAGCCGATAGACTCCGGCATAGCCTTAACCTGGAACCGTAATTATGATCTTGACCTGGCGGGGTACCGGATTTATCGAAGGACCGACAGTCTCGCATCCTACGACAGCCTTAACGCCGGCCTGACATTAGATACCACCTACACCGATAAACCATTGGGCGGGGACAACAAGTACTATTACTATATCAAGGCCATAGACTATGACGGCAACAGCAGCCCGGGAAGCGATACCCTCCCCGGCCGTCCGATCACCATGGACCAGGGGATCCTGCTGGTGGACGAAACGGATGATATGCCGTATGGGGGCGCGACCGGGGATACCAGCGCCGAGACAAGCCAGGATAGTTTGTATCATTATGTTTTAGGGGATAATCAATACCGGGAGTACGAGTATAACAGCGGCAATTCCAAACCGGAATATATAGATTATACGCCCTATGGTATGGTGATATGGGTGGCGGATGATTATAGCGAACTGCTGGCTTGGGAATGCTTGGAGGGTTTGAAGAAATATCTGGATATAGGGGGCAGGTTGCTGTTGGCCGGCTGGAAACCGAGTATGGACCTGAGAGATACCTTTACCTATCCCTATCCGGTAGATTTTGGGGCCGGAACATTCATCCATGATTATCTAAGGATAAGCCGGGTGGAAATATCAACCTCCGTGGACAGCTTTTTAACGGCAAGAGGGCTATTGAACTACCCCGGCATACCGGTTGATGCGGCAAAATACCCGGTAAATACCTGGGGTGGTACGCTGAGATATGTGGAGTTGCTGACGCCGGTGGCCCCGGCCGAAGGGATCTATTCCGCGGACTTTAAGAACGATAACAGCGTCCATCAGAATAAAGTCTGCGGGGTAAGGTACCTGGGAGATGATTATAAGACCTGTTATCTGGGATATCCCCTGTATTATATGGAAAAGGACCAGGTTAAGATCCTGATCGAAAGAGTGCTGGATGATTTTAATGGAGTGCAGAACGATCCACTGCCGGTAACATATGTAGCCGGGCTGCAACAGAATGCTCCTAATCCGTTCAGTCAATACACTGCTATTAGTTATCAATTAGAAAAACCGGGGTTGGTCAATTTGAAAATCTACAACATCCAGGGCCAGTTGGTAAGAACTCTGGTAGATTGTGATAAAACATCTGGGACCTATAGCATAGGGTGGGATGGGAAGAGTGATGGTGGAATACTAGTAACGCAAGGGATATATTTTTACAGGTTACAAATCCCTGATTTGAGGAAAACCCGAAAAATGGTACTAATCCGATAGGATCAGCGTACACTTAATCAGCCCGGACGACCATCAAAAGTCCGGGCTATTATTTTTGATAAATATATTGCAAGCGTGCTGTAAATCTGGTATCATATAATACTTAAAACTATTTGCCACAATTGCAGTTAGGTGAATTATAACTCCTAATCCCACGTTAAAAAAAATATTGATAATAGGCGGCGGACCGGCCGGTATGATGGCTGCGATCACTGCGGCCAAACTCGGTTCAAAGGTAACATTACTGGAAAAAATGCCTGCCTTGGGCCGCAAGCTGTTGCTTACCGGCCAGGGCCGATGTAATGTAACCAACAACCTTGATCCCAAACAATTTATTACCGACTGCGGACCCGGCGCTCGCTTTTTGCACGGTGCCTTGAACCGCTTTTCCAGCTCGGATACTCTGAATTTCTTTGAACAGCTGGGAGTGCACATGGCGCTGGAGCGGGGCGGTAGATATTTCCCCGAATCCCAAAGATCAATAGATATATTGCTGGCCCTGCAAAAAGCTCTGAAGCAGGCCGGGGTGGATATAATAACTAACACCAGTTCACTAAAGATCACCAAACGGTCTGAAGGGTTCCACATAGCGACGCCGGGAGAGAGCTATACTGCCGACGCTTTGATAATAGCTACCGGCGGAAAATCATACCCGGCCACCGGTTCCACCGGTGACGGCTATGGCTTTGCCAAGGCATTTGGGCATACACTTGTCCCGCCCAGGCCCAGCGACGTTCCGTTGACGGTCAAGGAAGATTTTGTCAAACAGCTTCAGGGCTTGAGTTTGAAGAACGTAGAACTGAAGTTTTCCCAAGGCAAGAACAAAGCTACATTTTTCGGGGAGATGCTGTTCACCCATTACGGGATCTCCGGGCCGATAGCGCTGGATGCCAGTAGGCAGGTCGGGCTGTGGTTGAAAGACGGGCTGGTGAAATGTTCGCTGGACCTGAAGCCAGCCCTGTCAAACGAGGTGCTGGATCAGAGGTTACTGCGCGATATAGATACCCAGGGCAGAAAGACCTATAAAAACCTTTTAAAGGGGCTGCTGCCTTCCAGCCTGATCCCGGTTTTCGCTGACCTTTCCCGGATCGATCCCGCAACCCTGGTCAATCAATTGAACAAAGGGCAGCGGAGCGAGATCAAAAAACTGCTGAAGGGGATTGATTTCACCGTTACCGGTTTAAGGGGCTATGACGAAGCCGTGGTTACCGCCGGAGGAGTGAATCTTACGGAGATCGATCCCAGAACCATGGAATCAAAAATTATCTCAGGGCTTTATTTTTGCGGGGAAATATTGGATCTGGACGGGCCCTGCGGTGGATATAACCTGCAGATAGCCTGGTCCACCGGGTTTACGGCTGGTAAAAACGCCGGGGAAAAATAAATGCCGAATAGAGCGAAAAGATCATTAAAACTTATCTCTTTTGAGGAGCGGATAAACAGCTGGGTCAGATGGGCGGTGCTGTTCCTGGCCCTGTTGCTGGTAACCCTCCGTCCCCAGGCCATGTCCGGACATTATCTGGGTTTGTACCTGACGCTGGGCATTGCCGCTTTGTACAATCTGCTGGTTTTCTTTGCCGGAAGAACAATTCTCAAATTCCTCAGGGCCTTTTGGGCGAGTCTGACATTCGACCTGATATTCGCCACTTTGCTGATAGCTTTTACCCTGGGCTCGGGGAGCCAGTTCTTCTATCTCTATTATCTGACGATATTTTTGGCGGCAGTTTCCGGCAACCGGCAATCGGCCCTGAAGGTGACCCTTCTGGCCTCCGGTATGTATTTTCTGGCCCTGTTATGGAGAAATGAACTTAGCTGGGATCAATACTTTTTATACGACCTGTTATTCAAGATCGGACTGCTTTCGCTGACCGCCTTCTGGGCAGGACTGCTGTCCGACCAGCAAAAGAAATGGCGTCTGCAAAACCAGGAACTCTGCCAGATAGCCGACGAATGGACTAAAACCGCCTCTGATATCCAGTCAGCGGCATTGTTCGGGATGGGGGCACTGCTCTCCTCATCCCGCAACATAGAAGAGACCCTGAACCTGACGCTGGACGCGGTGCAGGATCTGCTGCAGGCCGACCGCTGTTCCATACTGCTGCTGGACCACAACACTAACGAGTTGGTCCTCCGGGCTTCGCGGGGCATCAGGGCCGGGGCGGTGGGCAAGTTGCGGCTGAAGAGCGACCAGGGCATTGCCGGAGAGGTTTTAAGGACCGGCCAGCCGCTGAACGTGCCTGATACCGATAAGGAGCCTTTGTTCGTTCCGTCTCCCAAACACTACAACAACAAGATACGTTCCATGCTGGTGGTTCCGCTGATAATCCGCGACAAAAGGATCGGTGTGATAAACATATCCGAGGTTAAATCCAACCGTAAGTTCAGCGAAAGCGAGCTTTCGGCCATGGTGCTGGTGGCTAACTATACGGCGGTGGCGCTGGAGAATGCCGGAATCATGGAGGAGAAGGAGAAGGAGGCCACCACCGACGGATTGACCGGACTTTATAACTACCGTTACTTCATCGATGACTTCGGCCGCCGGCTGGAACAATGGCAAAAGGACAAAATAGTCATTTCCCTTATCTGGCTGGATCTGGACTTCTTCAAGGAATATAACGATAATTTTGGTCATCTAAAGGGCAGCGAGATATTGAAGCGCCTGGGTGACATCATGAAAACAGCTATAGGTTTGGAGACGGCGGTTTGTTTCCGTTACGGAGGAGATGAATTTGCCGTTATCCTGCCCGGTCTAACAAAAAGTGAAGCGGTGGAGAAAGCCGAAAAAATCAGGCACAGTATATATAATACGGAATTTGCCGAAAGGAGACCGGGAGGCAAGCAGCTTTCCGCCAGCATTGGGGTGGTAACCTGTCCCGATGACGGGCAGGAATACCGGGCGTTGATAGAAAAGGCAGACCAGGCCATGTACTTTGCCAAGGAGCAGGGCAAGAACAGGGTGGCTTACTGGGATCGTGCAAAAATAAGACTGAACGGCCGGTCGGAACATAAAGCAAACAAATAAATCAACATATAAAAACCGGGGGAAGTTCATGAAATTAGCAGTAGTGGGGACCGGATATGTAGGCCTGGTCTCCGGGGTTTGTTTCGCCGAATGGGGGCACCAGGTGATCTGCGTGGACAATGACGAACAGAAGATCAAAATGCTCAAGCAGGGCCAGATACCGATCTACGAGCCCGGCCTAAAGGAGCTGATGGACAAGAACCTGGCCCGCCTGTCCTTCACCACTTCCATTGAAGAAGCCACCGACCAGTCGGACATCATCTTCATTGCCGTGGGCACGCCGCCCCGCCCCAACGGGGAGGCCGACCTGTCGGCGGTGGAGACAGTGGCCGCCACCGTGGCCCGCCGGATGAAGAGCTACAAGCTGGTGGTGGAGAAGTCAACCGTGCCGGTGCAGACCGGCGACCAGGTGAAACGGACCATGGCCCAGAACAACGTCAACAAAGTGGAATTTGACGTGGCCTCCAATCCGGAATTCCTGAGGGAGGGCACGGCCATCGAAGATTCCTTAAAACCCGACCGGGTGGTGTTTGGCACCGATTCCGAACGGGCCAGGAAAATGCTGATGGAACTGTACAGCCCCCTGGGCTGCCCCATCGTAGCCACCGACATCCAAAGCTCGGAACTTATCAAGCACGCCTCCAATTCGTTCCTGGCCATGAAGATCTCCTTCATCAACGCGGTCTCGATGATCTGCGAAAAATCGGGGGCCAACGTGGAACAGGTGGCCTACGGCATGGGCCTGGACAAAAGGATCGGCAGAAGCTTTCTGAATGCCGGCATCGGCTTCGGCGGTTTCTGCTTTCCCAAGGACCTCCAGGCTTTCATCCGGATCTCGGAAAAGCTGGGGTACGATTTCAAACTGCTGAAGGAGGTCGAAGGGATCAACGACCAGCAGAAGATGAACTTCGTCAAAAAGATAGAAGAGACGGTGTGGAACATCCCGGGCAAGACCATCGGCATCCTGGGGCTGGCTTTTAAGCCCAACACCGATGACATGCGTTTCGCCCCGTCCATCGAGATCATCCAAGCCCTGCAGAAGGACGGAGCCAGGGTCAAGGCCTACGATCCGGTGTCCATGGACCGGGCCCGGCAGGTCTTAAAGGACGTCCAATACTGCGACAACCCATATGATGTGGCCAAGGATGCCGACTGCCTGGCCATCGTCACCGAATGGGACGAGTTCAAAAAACTTGACCTGGCCAAGGTCAAATCACTGCTGAAAGTCCCGGCCATAGTGGACGGGCGGAATATCTTCGACCCGCTCAAAATGAAGGAACTGGGCTTCACTTACAAGGGGATCGGCCGATGAGGATACTGGTAGCCGGAGGGGCGGGCTTTTTAGGCTCTCACTTATGCGACCATCTGCTGGCCGGAGGGCATCAGGTTATGGCGCTGGACAACCTGATCACCGGAAGCCTGGATAACATCAGCCATCTGCAGGGCAGGAGTGATTTCAGCTTCGTTCAGCAGGATGTTACCAAGCCGTTCAACATAGAAGGGCCGGTTGACTTCATCTTCGATCTGGCCTCGCCGGCCAGCCCCATCGATTTTGTGAAGATCCCGATTGAGATACTTCTGGTGGGATCTTACGGCGTGCATAATCTTTTGGAACTGGCCCGGGAGAAGAAGGCCGGATTCCTTTTGACCTCCACTTCCGAGGTCTATGGCGATCCGCTGGTGCACCCCCAGAGCGAGGATTACTGGGGCAACGTCAATCCCATAGGGCCGCGTAGCGTCTACGACGAGTCCAAGCGCTATGCCGAGGCCCTAACCATGGCCTACCACAGGTTCCTCCAGGTCGATACCCGGATAGTCAGGATCTTCAACACCTACGGGCCGAGGATGCGGCTGAACGACGGGAGGGTGGTGCCGGCCTTGATAGACCAATCCCTGCATAATCGCCCGCTGACGGTATTCGGGGACGGCAGCCAGACCCGCAGTTTCTGTTATGTCTCGGACCTGATCGAGGGGATCCATCTGATCATGAAGTCTACGGAACACCAGCCGATAAATTTGGGCAATCCCCATGAGATGTCAATCCTGGAATTTGCCCAGGCCATTCAAAAATACACCGGCACCAAGGCCCCGATCGAGAATAGGCCCCTGCCGGCCGATGATCCAAAGGTAAGGAGGCCCGACATCAGCCGGGCCAGAAAGACCCTGAACTGGGAGCCGAAGGTCGGCTTTGAAGAAGGAATAAAAATGACTATAGAGTGGTTCGCCAAAAAGGAGGGCAAATGAAACTATCCGTGATCATGCCGGTCTACAACGAAAAGGCCACCATCGAAAAGATCATCAGCCGGGTCCAAGCGGTTCCGGTGGAAAAGGAATTGGTGATCGTGGACGATTATTCCACCGACGGCACCAGGGACATTCTAAAAACATACGAAGGCCAGCCCGGCATCAAGATCTGCTGGCATCCCCACAATCTAGGCAAGGGCGCCGGCATCCGCACCGGGATCCGGGAATGCACCGGGGACATAGTGATCATTCAGGATGCCGACCTGGAATACTCTCCCGAGGAATACCCCAAACTGATCGAGCCGATAGTTAGGGGCGCGGCCGACGTGGTCTACGGCTCCAGATTCTACGGCACTCACCGGGTGTTCATGGTCTGGCATTATCTGGGCAATAAGTTCCTGACGGCGTTTACCAATATCCTGTATAACACCATGCTGACCGACATGGAGACCTGCTACAAGGTTTTCCGGGCCGGTGTGCTGAAAGATCTGAACCTGAAATCCAACCGGTTTGACATCGAGCCGGAGATCACAGCCAAGATATTCAAAAACCGGAAGCTGCGAGTCTATGAGACCCCCATCACCTACGACGGAAGGGATTATCAGGAAGGCAAGAAGATAGGCATCAAGGACGTGTTTCCGGCCATCTGGGCGCTGGTTAAATTCCGGTTCACCGATTAAAGCTATGGAACCGATCGCCAAACCTACCCGGGGGCACGGCCTGCTGGAAAGTATTCTGGCTCAAAAAAGGGCGGCCATGGCCGGGGGACTTATCAATGATGACCTGCGTACCGGGAGGATTCTGGATATCGGCTGCGGAAGCGTTCCCCTGTTCCTGCTTTCCACCAGGTTTGCCGAAAAACACGGAATGGATCAAACAACCCGGATCCAGGATGTTCCGGGGATAAATTATCAGACGGTCAATGCCGGCCGGGAACAACGGCTGCCCTATGCCGATGGATATTTCAGCGTGGTCACCATGCTGGCGGTCATCGAACATATGGAGCCCGGGGACGTCAGTTTCATCCTAAAGGATATCCGCCGCATGCTTCAGCCGGGGGGGCAGATCATAATAACCACGCCTGCATCCTGGAGCGATAAATTACTGCGGGTGATGGCCGGGATGCATCTGGTGAGCCCCGAGGAGATCAACGAGCACAAGGATTCCTTCAGCCGGCCAAAGATCAGGGCTTTGCTGGAAGCGGCGGGATTTGACCGGGTCGAAACCGGATATTTTGAAATGGGTTTGAATTTATGGGCCAGGGCTACCAAATGATTGCAGGACAACCAAACCGATGAAAAGAAGAGATAAAATACGATCCAAAACCGGACCTGTCCGGTCAAATGCCGGGTCTTGGCCATCCAAATTAAACGGATGGGCGGAGCAAAGGCAATGGTGGATACTGGCCGTTATTTTAACGGCGTTTTTCATCCTGGCCGGTCTGTCATTTGATCCCAAACCCTTTGTGGGTGGGGATAATGCCAACTATGTGCTGCTTTCCCAATCATTGGCAAGCAATAAAGGGCTGACTGAAATATGGGCGCCGGGAGAAAAATCCCACACCTTATATCCTTTTGGTTTTCCCCTGCTGCTGGTGCCGGTCTCCCTGCTGAAAATGGCCTACCCCTGGTATAAGCTCATTCCTTTTTTGTCGGCCCTGGCCGGGCTGCTTTTGCTATGGCTGATTTTGAGGCGTCAGGGGGTGCTGCTGGCCGCGGCGGTGACCGTTTTGTGCGCGGTCAATCCGGTAATTCTGGATTATTCACACTGGGTCCTTTCCGAACTTTCATTCATGGCATTTTTACTGCTGGCCGTCTGGCTGATGATGCGATGGGAGGAAAATGAAGGTAATGTTACTTTCGTTCTGCTCATCCTGGCAACTGCCTTCACCAACCATATCCGTAGCGCTGGGATACCATTGCTGGTGGGTTTGGTGGTACACCTGCTCATTAAACGGAAATTCCGGGCCGCAGTGGCATTGTTTTCCGGCTTTGTGCTGCTGAGCATTCCCTGGGCCCTGCGGAATCGGGCGGCCGGCATCGGCTTGAGTTATTTGGACTGGCTGCTGGTCCGGGACCCGTATCAGGTGGAATCAGGCAATGTCACGATCCTGGAGCTGCTGCAACGGGTGTGGTATAACGCCCGGTTATATTTCGGCTACATCATTCCCCAGGTCGTTTTTCCCCACGGCGAACCTGAAGGATCAAGGGGTCCTGGTATTCTGGGGTTCCTGCTTACCGGCCTCCCCATGCTGGCCGGGATCATCGTCCGGATAGTGAAAAAAAGCAGTTCCTACGATTGGTGCATATTTTTCTATTTCGGCCTGATGCTGATATGGCCATCATCCTGGACCGATGTCCGGTTTGCGTTGCCGGTGCTGCCGTTTTTCATCATGTACCTGTTCCAGGGATACCGGGCGCTGGCCGGGGCGATCAGCAAAAACCTTCGCCCCTATCTGGCGGTCTTCCTGTTTCTCGTCCTTTTTGCCGCCAGCCTGGTCCAGGCGGCTTCTTCCTGGGGCCGCAATCTTGAGATGCAGTCCGCCTACCGCAAGGGCGATCATCTGGCGGGTTACGATCCGGCCTGGCGCAGTTTCTTCACCGCCGCGGAATGGATCAAAGCCAGCACCCCGGAAAACAGCATCGTGGTTTCCCGCAAACCTTCATTGTTCTACCTTTCCGCCAAAAGAAAGACATTCTGCTATCCCTTTACCACCAACCGGGATTCGGTGTTAAAGGAAATTGACCGGGCCGATTACGTGATGGTGGAGCCGGTCAGCGGCACCGGGCAGAAATACCTGATCCCGGCCATCCAGCCGCTGCTGGACAAGAAATATAAAATAATTTACGACCAGGGCGACCCGCCCACATACGTACTGCAGATATTAAAGGAGAATCCCAATGCCAGATAATATCAACCTTTCAGTGGTGATACCGGTTTACAACGAGGAAGAGAACATCGCCGAGCTTTCGGCGCGGTTAACCAAGGTCTGCCAGGAACTGAAACTCAGCTATGAACTTCTGTTTGTCGATGACGGCAGCCGGGACGGAACAATAAAGGCGGTGGAAAAGGCCAAGCAAAACGACAAGAATATTTTTGCCGTAAGCCTGGCCAAGAACTCAGGCAAGGCCCAGGCCTACACCGCCGGGTTCGCCGAAGCCAGGGGCGAAATAGTGATCACCATGGACGGGGACCTGCAGGACGCCCCGGAGGAGATCCCGAACTTTCTCAAGAAGATCGATGAGGGCTACGACCTTGTTACCGGGTGGAAGTACACCGGCAAGGGCAAAAGGTCGCTTTCCTCTAAACTTTTCAACTGGGTGGCTCGCAAGCTGACCAAATTCCAGGTCCACGATTCCAACTGCCCCTTCAAAGCCTACCGCAACGAGGTGGTCAAGAATCTGAAGGTTTACGGCGACCTATATCGTTTCATCCCGGCCATGGCCTACTGGAAGGGATACCGGGTGGCCGAGATCAAGGTAGAGAATTATCCCCGGATTCACGGGGTTACCAAATACGGGGCCTCCCGGGCCCTGCGTGGTTTTTTTGATCTGATGACAGTGACCTTCCTGACCCAGTACATCCGGCGGCCCCTGCATTTCTTTGGGCTGGCCGGGCTGGTCTGCGGCGGCCTAGGCTTTATGATAGATCTGATACTGACCGTGATTGGACTGGTCAACGGGAGGATAGGCCATCAGGCCCTGCTGCTTTTGGGATTGGTGCTGATCATAATAGGAGTCCAGTTCGTTTTCACCGGACTGCTAGCGGAAATGCTTTTCCGGCTGTATCAGGATCAAGGTAAGGATGTGCCGGTATACCGGAAGATATAAAAATATTAGTTTGATAGATCGTTGAAAAAAAAGAACATCATAATTTTGGGTTCTACCGGTTCTATCGGCACCCAGACCATTGAGGTCATTGTCAAACACCCACAGCTTTTCAAAGTGGTAGGGCTGGCGGCCAATTCGCGTTTCGATCTTCTGGCCCGGCAGATAAAACAATTCAAACCCCGGATGGTCTGCATCGGCGACC
>CAWAAX010000025.1:0-79529 GCA_963780225.1 uncultured bacterium
GCCGGTGGCCCGAGCGTTGGCGCTGGATGACGCGGGCGCGCGATTCTGGTGCAGGTGGAAGTGCTGCGCGCCAGCGCAACAGCGGCTCGAAGCAGATCGGCCAGCTCATCCGCGAGGGGAAGCGCGCCGAGGGGCAGGCGTTGCAGGCGCACATGTCGGCCGTCGGCGATGAGATCAAGACGCTGGATGAGGAGCTGGCGCAGGTGGAAGCGGACCTGCAGGACGCCATGCTGCGCATCCCCAACCTGCCGCACCCCAGCGTGCCGGTCGGGGCGAGCGACGCCGAGAACGTGATCGTCCGGGAAGAGGGGCAGCCGCGGGAGTTCGACTTCGAGCCGCTGCCGCACTGGGATCTCGGCACGAAGCTCGACATCATCGACTTCGACCGCGGGGTCAAGCTCAGCGGCACGCGCTTCTACGTGTTGAAGGGCGCCGGCGCGCGGCTGCAGCGCGCGCTCATCACCTGGATGCTCGACCTGCACACGGAGAAGCACGGCTACACCGAGATCTTCCCGCCGTACATGGTCAAGGCGGAGATGCTGGTCGGCACCGGCCAGCTGCCCAAGTTCGACGACAATCTGTACCGCGATGCCGAGGAGGATTTCTGGTTGATCCCGACCGCCGAGGTGCCGGTGACCAACCTGTACCGCGACGAGATCCTGGACGGCGCGCAACTGCCGATCTATCACGTCGCCTACACCGCCTGCTTCCGCCGCGAGAAGATGAGCTCGGGCCGCGACATCCGCGGCATCAAGCGCGGGCACCAGTTCGACAAGGTCGAGATGGTCAAGTTCGTCCGGCCCGAGACCTCGATGGACGAGCTCGAGAAGCTGATCGACAACGCCGAGGACGTCTGCCGCGGCTGGGCATCCCGTACCGCGTGATCCAGCTGTGCACCGGCGATCTGAGCTTCTCGGCCGCGGTGAAGTACGACCTCGAGGTCTGGGCGCCGGGCTGCGGACGAGTGGCTCGAGGTCAGCTCGTGCAGCAACTTCGAGGATTTCCAGGCGCGGCGCGCGAACATCCGCTTCCGGCCGGAGCCGGCGCCAAGCCGGAGTTCGTGCACACGCTCAACGGCTCGGGGCTCGCGCTGCCGCGGGTGCTGATCGCGGTGATCGAGAACTATCAGCAGGCGGACGGCTCGATCGTCGTGCCCGAGGTGCTGCGGCCGTACATGGGCGGCCTGGCTCGGATTGGGTGAAGCAGCGTTTCGGCCTGTAAGGCAACCAAGTATGAACAAAACATTTACTTCCAAGGAATCGCTGACTGACTGGAAGCGACTCGATGCCCTGCAGGATGAGGACATCGACTTGACCGATGCGCCTGAAATCACGCCGGAAATGTTCGCCAAAGCAACTGCTTGGCAAAGAGCGTCGCTGGATGTAAAATGCAGCCATCCGCTGGCGACTTACTTGCTGCGGGAGGTGGCAGGCGATGAAGAAGACAACTATTAAGGCCGTCGAAATGGTGCGTGGCATTCGCGATGCGCATTACGAGCAGTTGCACGGCAAGAGTCCAGAGGAACAGGTCGTCTTTTATCGCGCAAGTCGCGCAGTTTGCGGCGGGCTCGCCGCGCAACGCCAAGACCAACCGGCCAACGAACTACAGTCCTGTTAGATGACCATGCTCACGTGAGGAGGCGGAGTGCCAACGATTTCCATGTTCTACGGGTTGCTCATCCGCATGTTTTTTCGCGATATCGAGCGCCATCATGTGCCGCACATCCATGCCGATTACCAGGGCCAGGTAGCGGTCTACTCAGTTCTGGATGGTGCACTTCTGGCCGGTGAGCTGCCGCCGAACAAGCACAAACTGGTCGTCGCCTGGATCAATCAGGATGACCCGGATGGGGGCCAACAAGATCGCCTATTACCGGATAGTGGTCGCGCCCACCCGCTCCAAGAAGGACGGAGCCCAGCTGGACACTCTGGGAACCTACCGGCCCGGGGCCAACCCCAAGGAAGCCAGGATCAACCTGGAGAAGACCCGGGTGTGGCTGAAGAACGGCGCCATCGCCTCGCCCACCGCCCAGCGGATCATCAAGGCCGCCGAAGCCGCGGTCAAGGCCGGCGGCGACGCCAAGGAGGTAAAGCTGAACTTTACCCAGGCTACCACCAAAAAATCCCACAAGGTAAGACTGGCGGCCCAAAAGAAAAAGGACTAAACCAATATGTTAAAAGATTTAGTGGAATACCTGGTCAAGTCGCTGGTGGACCAGCCGGAGAAGGTCAGCATCACCGAGAATCAGAAGGATGCCGGAACTCTGGTCTACGAGCTGCGGGTGGCCAAGGATGACATCGGCAAGGTGATCGGCAAAAGGGGCCGCACCGCCCAGTCCATCCGCACCCTGCTGTCGGCGGCCGGGTCCAAGATCGGCAAGCGCACCGGCCTGGAAATAATTGAGTAGTCAGTAAGCGCTTGAATCTGATGCAGAACTTTGATCCCGGCCGGATAGACCGGGAGCGCCTGGTCTACGTGGCCACGGTGGTAAGGCCCCACGGTCTTATTGGGACGCTGAAGGTGAAGGTGGACTCGGACAACCCTTTGCGCTTTGCCCCCCAAAGCCGGCTGCTGCTGGTGCAGGGCGGGGATATCACGCCGGTGGTGGTGGAAAGCTTTTCGCCCCAGGACAGGTTCGGGCTGCTGAAGCTGAAGGAGGTCGTCAGCGTGGAACAGGCCGAAGAACTGAAGGGCGCCGAGCTGGCGGTCCTGGACGAGGACCTGAAGCCCCTGCCGCCCGGGCAGTACTACACCTTTCAGATCATAGGGCTTAAAGTGGTCTCGGAGCAGGGCCAGGAGCTGGGCCAGATAGTCCAAGTAGAAGAATACCCGGCCGGAGACATCTACCTGGTGCAGTCGGACCGGGAAAAGTTCTACGTTCCGTCCAAGGGCCCGGTGATAGTGAAGATAGATCTGGAGCAGGGCCGGATGGTGATCCGCGACCTGGAGGGTTTGCGATGAAGATCACGGTATTAACGCTCTTTCCGGGGATGTTCCCGGCGGCCCTAAGCGAAAGCATCATCGGGCTGGCCAGGCAAAAGGGTTTGGTGGAATTCAACCTGGTCAACATCCGCGATTTTGCCCACGACAAGCACCGGGTCTGCGACGACGAGCCCTACGGCGGGGGGCCGGGGATGATCATGAAGCCCGAGCCGATATTCGCGGCGGTCGAAGCTCTCCGGTCCAAAGACCCCAAACCCAAAGTGATCCTGCTTTCGCCCCGGGGCAAAACCTACACCCAGGAGACGGCCCAAAGCCTAAAGACCGAAGAGCACCTGGCATTCCTGTGCGGGCACTACAAGGACATCGACGAGCGGGTGCGGACCATAGTGGACCTGGACATCTCGATCGGCGACTACATCCTGTCCGGCGGCGAGATCGCGGCCCTGGCCATCATCGACTCCATAGTCCGGCTGCTGCCGGGGGCCATCTCCGATCCGGTGTCGGCCGAGCGCGATTCCTTTGAGAACGGACTGCTGGACCACCCCCACTACACCCGGCCCGAGGAATTCCGGGGGATGAAGGTGCCCGAGGTGCTGCGCTCCGGCCATCACGGCCAGATCCAGAAATGGCGGCGGGGGGAATCGCTGAGGATCACCAAGGAATTCAGGCCGGACCTGCTATCCAAGATACCATTGTCAAAAGAAGACAGGAAACTGCTGGAAGACGGGGAACCGCAAGGCCAAATGGGAAATGGGAAATAGGAAATCGTGATGTGCGCGGTTAAAAGTCAACATCATTAATGGAATCTAATAAACAATAAAATATAACCAACAAGGAGAGATCCTCCTTTAAGACAAACCGGAGGTAAAAGAAAAACCTATGAACAAACAGGCAGTACTAAACAGCATCGCGGCCGAGTTCACCAAGACCGCCCAGGTAAAGTTCCGGCCCGGCGACACCGTCAAGGTCCAGGTCAAGGTCATCGAGGGCGACAAGGAACGTCTCCAGGCCTTTCAGGGCGTGGTGATTCAGAAGCGGGGCGGCGGGGTCGGCGCCACCTTTACCGTGCGCAAGGTCTCGGGCGGGATCGGAGTGGAGAGGATCTTTCCGCTGTATTCCCCCAACATCGCAACCATCACAGTGGTCAGCCAGGGATCGGTGCGCCGGGCCAAGCTGTTCTACCTGAGAAAGCTTACCGGCAAGGCGGCCAAGATAGCCCAGAAGCAGCAGCGGGCAGCGGCCCCGGTCGAAGCCCCGGCCAAAGCCTAAACCATTTTCAAACGCCTAAATTAGGGGGAGCCTTGTTCCTTAACGGAAAAACGGCGAACCCTTTTTAGGCGTCAGGCAATTTGGGAAGCAAAGCGGAAAATAAAGCCTGCCGGGACCTGGCCGGATTCGACGCCGCCCTGGCGGCGGAACACTCCTGCCTTATTGCCGGCGTGGACGAGGCCGGTCGCGGCCCCTGGGCCGGTCCGGTGGTGGCGGCGGCGGTGATCCTGCCTTTGGGGTGCCGGCTTTTGGGGATCAACGACTCCAAAAAACTTACGCCCCAAAAAAGGCGTCAGGCCTTTGGGCTTATCCTGTCCCAGGCCATGGCGGTGGGGCTGGGAATGGTGGACCCCGCCGGGATAGACGAGATAAACATCCTGCAGGCCACCTTCAAGGCTATGGGCTTTGCCCTCTGTTCGCTGAAGGAAAAACCGGGATTGATAATCGTTGACGGCAACAAGAAGATCCCCCGTCTGCCGTCGAAGTTCACGGGCGTTCCCCAGAGGTCCATAGTCAAGGGCGACGGCTTAAGCCTGTCCATTGCCGCGGCCTCCATCGTGGCCAAGTGCTTTAGGGACTCGCTGATGGAGGGCTGCGAGCTGGAATTTCCCGGCTACGGATTCGTCCGGCACAAGGGATACGGCACCAGGGAACACCAGAAAGCTTTGGCCAAACTGGGACCCTGTCCCATTCACCGTAAGAGCTATAAGCCGGTCAGAGCCTTGCTGGAGTAACTGTAGTCGATGTCACTCTGAGAATGGCCACTTGCCTGACAGATCGAAGAGTGGCGGTATCATCCTTCATTTTTTCGGGCAGGAAGGGCTTCTCAGGATGACAGGGAAGGGATAGTGTGAATTGCGATGAGGAGTGTGTGATTATGAGCGCAAAAGATGAAGCGGGGAAAAAGGGCGAGGAGCTGGCGGTATCGCATCTCCTGTCCCAGGGCTTTAAGCTGGCCGAGCGCAATTGGCGGCCGGGCCGTGAGGGCGAGATAGACATCATCGCCTATGACCAGGGCATCCTGGTATTCGCCGAGGTCAAGACCCGGACCAGCGACAACTATGGCCACCCCCTGCAGGCCGTCACCAAGAACAAGCAGAAACAGATGGGCCGGCTGGCCAAGTGCTACCTTTACCAAAAGGGGCTGTACGGCCGGGTGGACTGCCGGTTCGACGTGGTCGGGGTCAGGCTGGGCTCCGGCCCGCCCCAACTCCAGCACCTCCGGGACGCCTTCCGGCTGTGATGTCTCGGACTACGAAGAAACTTTACCACGCCTGCGTGCCGAAACAGCTAATAAGTATAGCTACTTTGGCGTGCAGGCACGGAATCACAGAAAGAGGGAAAACACTGAAAGAATTCCATTCAAAGGTTTTCTGAATTTATAAATTCCGTGATTCTGTGGTTGGCAAGCTATATATAAACAACCCCCTGCGCATCTGGCGCAGGGACAATGAATACAACCAATATTTATTATGCTTTCAAAACTTCTGTCCTCGGCGGTGCTGGGAATCGACGCTTACCTGGTGGAGATCGAGACCGATCTCAGCTCCAACCTGCCCGGCTTTGCCATGGTGGGCCTGCCAGACAGCGCTGTCAAGGAATCGCGGGAGCGGGTGGAGAGCGCCATCAAGAACTCCGGGCTTTTGTTCCCCTTAAAAAAGATCACCGTCAATCTGGCTCCGGCCGACATCAGAAAAGAAGGCTCGGCCTTTGACCTGCCCATCGCCCTGGGGATCCTGGCCGCCCACCAGCAGCTGGACCCCGGCCGCTTCGCCGAGGTGGCGGTGATGGGGGAACTTTCACTGGACGGTTCATTGCGGCCCATCAAGGGCGCTTTGCCGATAGCGGTGGCGGTGCGGGCCGCCGGGCTTAAGGGCCTGATGCTGCCGCTGGAGAACGCCCGGGAGGCCGGGATTGTGGACGGGGTGGAGGTCTATCCGGTATCCTCGCTGCGGCAGGCGGTGGATTTCTTCAACCGCCAGCTGCAGATTGAACCGTTCACGGTGGACATGGGCCAGGTGTTCGCCGAGTCGGCCAAATACAACGTCGATTTCTCCGACGTCAAGGGCCAGGCCCACGTCAAGCGGGCGCTGGAGGTGGCGGCGGCCGGGGGCCACAACATCCTGATGATCGGCCCGCCGGGCTCGGGCAAGACCATGCTAGCCCGCCGCTTTCCCACCATCCTGCCCAAGATGTCTTTGGACGAGGCCTTGGAGACCACCAAGATCCACAGCGTGGCCGGCCTGATGCCGCCCCACACCGCCCTGGTGGCCACCAGGCCCTTCCGCTCGCCCCACCACACCATCAGCGACGCCGGGCTGATCGGCGGCGGCGCCCACCCCCGGCCGGGCGAGGTCTCTCTGGCCCACCACGGCGTCCTTTTCCTGGACGAGCTGCCCGAGTTCAACAAGAATGTCTTAGAGGTCATGCGCCAGCCCCTGGAGGACGGCAAGGTCACCATCTCCCGGGCCGCCATGTCGCTGACCTTTCCCGCCTCTTTCATGCTGGCCGCGGCCATGAACCCCTGCCCCTGCGGCTACTACACCGACAGTAGCCACCAGTGCAGCTGCAACCCCCAGTCCATCCAAAAGTACCTGTCCCGGGTCTCGGGGCCGCTGCTGGACCGGATCGACATCCACATCGAGGTCCCGGCCCTTAAGTACCAGGAGCTGTCCCAGAAGGAGCCGGGCGAGCCTTCGGCGGTGATCCAGAAACGGGTGGACACAGCCCGGCAGCTGCAGCTGGAACGGTACCAGGGCCGGCGCCACATCTACTGCAACGCCCACATGCAGACCAAGGACATCCGCAAGCACTGCGGGATCGACTCCGGCTCCGAAGAACTTTTAAGGGCGGCCATCAGCAAATTCGGTTTTTCGGCCCGGGCCTACGACCGGATACTAAAGGTCTCGCGCACCATCGCCGACCTGGACGGGGCGGAGGGCATCAACGCCACCCACATCTCCGAGGCCATCCAGTACCGGAGCCTGGACCGCAATGTCTGGGGGCAGTAACTGAGCGCAAGGAACTGCTTTGGACGCAGATCCCCGCAGATTTATTTAAAAAACCATTGCCCGACCGGATTTTTTATCAGGAAACCATGAAGACAGGAAAGCATTCAGGCAACTATTCACTTAGAGCTTATCCTCAAATAATAAAAGTCAGGGCCATCATATGGTGGTTCTGAAATACAAAGACTAATCCTTTTAGGAGAAAAAATGTTCAAGAAGACGTTACTGATACTGCTGACCGCAATGTTGGGCTTGTCGGCAATTTCCTGCGGGGGCAAAAAAGCGATGGTGAAAAAAATGGAGGCCGACGACTACTACGCCCGGGGTCAGCAGTACTTCCAGAACAAAAAATACGTTGATGCTATGGATGATTTCAAGGCCGTAGTCTTCAACTACTCGGGCAGCAAGCTGGCCCTGGAAGCCAATTACTTTCTGGCCGAGTGCTATCTAAGGACCCGTGATTATCCCGGAGCCATAGCCGAGTTCCAGCAGATACTGAACACCTACTCGCCCTGCCGCTACGATGACGAGGCCCGGTTCAAGATCGCCTTGTGCTATTACAAGGATTCGCCGGGCTACGCCCTGGACCAGAGCGAGACCACGGTCAAGGCCGGGCAAACACTTAATCTTTATTTTACCTACCTGTCCGACACCACTTGGGCTCCGGAAGCCCGCCAGCTTAAGGGCAACATCGAGGATAAGCTGGCCCACAAGGAATTTGACGCCGGGCGGATATATTTTAAAATGAAGCGTTATGCTCCGGCCAAATTGTACCTGGAGAATCTGATGACCCAGTATCCCCAGACCCACTGGGCCCAGGAGGCCAAGAAGCTGTTGGGCCAGATCCCGGCCGCCGCCGACAGCAGTCAGGGCAAATAACAGAGGAACAATTTAAGGAAGCCGTGCCAATCTTGCAGGAGGTTCTACCGCCTCGGCCACACCGAAACTATAAGGAAACCATGAAGGACAGGAAAATATTTTGCTATTGACGGGGTCAAGTAATATTATTAATGGGCATTCATGAAACCACTATGTGGTAAATATTCGGCGTTAACTCGATCAAACGATAGCTAAATCATGAACACTAAACGACAGGAATCCTGGTTGATTCCTGCGATTCCTGGTTTCCTTATAAATGTAATTCCATGCAATTTTCGATAAAAACCAAATGCCAACACCTAAGCGCATAGGAATATTCGGCGGGACCTTTGATCCCATCCACCTTGGTCACCTGATCGCGGCCCGGCAGGCGGCGGAAAATCTGGGACTGGACCAGGTGGTCTTCATCCCGGCCGGACAGCCCCCCCACAAGGGCGGGGAGAAACTGTCCCCGGCCAGGGACCGTTATCAGATGGTGCGCCTGGCGGTCAGGGGTGATGATCTGTTCCGGGTCTCGGACATCGAAATAAGGTCAAAGAACGCATCCTACACAGTCAACACCTTAAAAGCCTTGAAGTCAAAGTACAAGACGGCCGGGCTTTTTTTGCTTTTGGGGATGGACCAGGCGGTCCTGCTTTCCACCTGGAAGGAACCGCAAAAACTCTTTGATCTGGCCACGGTCTGCGTGCTTAGCCGCCCCGGGTTTACCCGGAACAAGGTGGAGTCCCGCTGGAGGAAGATGCTCCGGTTCCTGCCGGTCAGCCAGGTCGACATCAGCGCCACCGCCATCAGGGACAGGGTCCGCCGTTCCCAGCCCATCCGTAATCTGGTGCCGGAGTCAGTATCCCGCTACATCAAAAACAAAAAAATATACCAGTAATCATGCCCGACCAAGCCACATCAATGGAGACAGAAACCGTTTCCATCTGGCAACGGCTCATGTTTACTTTGGATTTTTCCAAACAGAAGCCCCAGTTGAAACCGGGGGCCGAAGAGGCCTGTTTTACCGACAGTCAGGGCCAGGAATATTTTGTGGTCAAGGCCCCGGAGGGCAGCGGCTACATCAAACTGGGGCTCAAAGACTACTTTCTTTACTCATCCTTCACCGGCCGGAAGACCATCCAGGAAATCCTGGTGGATTATTTCCGGAAATTCGGATCGCTGGCCTTCTCCCGCATCGGCACGCTTTTCCAGGAGCTTTTTACCGGAGGTTTTTTGATCCAAAGGCCGACCAATTTTTACCGGAACCTGGCCCGGAGGATCAAGCACCAAAAACCGCTGATCAAAATACTGGACCTGATAAAAAACCTTCCCCAGAGGCAATGGTCCATTCCCAACTTTGACAATCTGGCCGGGATGCTATACCGGGGAGGATTCAAATATTTCTTCTCCCTGCCGGTAAAAATAATATCAGCACTGGTGATCCTGGCCGGCCTGGCCTCCTTTGCGGTCCTGGTCAAAGGCGGCCAGTACAGCGTCCTAAAGTCCTCGGGCTCTTATCTGACCGGACTGGTCATCCTGGTACTGCTGAACTACCTGGCGGTGATCACCCACGAAATGTCCCACGCCTTGGCCTGCAAACATTACAAACGGAAGGTCAACAGCGGAGGGACCATTTTTTACCTGGGGTTCCCGGCCTTTTATGTGGACACCACCGACGCCTGGCTGCTGCCCAAGGGCCAGAGGCTGTTCATCTCCCTGGTGGGGCCCTACACCCAGGCCTTTCTGGCCGGGGCGGCTTCCCTGGCGGCCGTTCTGATGCCGGGATTCTTTTTGAACCCCCTGCTTTACAAATTCGCCTTTCTTTCCTTCGTCTCGGTCTTCGCCAACTTCAATCCCAGCCTGGAACTTGACGGCTATTACATGCTGGTGGACTGGCTGGAACTACCCGGGCTTAAGACCAAGGCCGCCCAGTTCATCAAAAGCGGGCTTAAGGCCAAGCTCAAAGCCAAAGAGCCTTTTACCCGGGAGGAAAAGATCTACGCCGGCTTCAAACTGTGGAGCTATGTTTGGTCGGCTTTCGCCTTGGGCATCGCCCTGTATTTCTGGCGGCTGCAGGCCGCCGGGATGTGGCAGAGGTTCCTGGCCGGCACCACCAACCAGGCCCGATGGTGGCTGCTGGCTATCTTGGCGCTGGCCCTGATCGGCTCCGGGGTGGCCCTGCGTAAGAAGCTGCAGGGACTGGCGTCCGGCCTTTGGCAAAATCTTTTAAAATTGGTGCGCCAGAAACCACTGGTCGCATCCCTAAGCCTGCTGGCATTCTTCGGGGCGGCGGCCCTGCTTATCTCCCTGTTCCCGAACTGGGCCAGGATCCTGCTGATGCTGCCCTTTGGAGCCATGGCCCTGCTGGTGTTCCTGAGAGTCCACTCCTATTACCGGGGATCCCATCTTTCCCTAGTGTTCTGGTGCCTGCTGCTGGCTTCGCTCTGGCAAATGGGGCTGGCCTCTTTCACCTCCGGCATCCATCCCTACCTTTGGCTGGGATCTGCCGGAGCTTTGGCTTTAGCCGGGTTCAGCCAGTTCTCCTATTCCAGCCTCAGGCGGTGGCGGCAATGGCAGCGCTGGCTGTGGGGGGCGTTGTGGATCGCGATGATGGTGCTGATAGCCGTCAACCCGGGATTTTCCCTGCCCCAGGCGCTGGGGATCATGATGCTTTGGTCAACTTTTTTAATGGTGCTGTCGCTGTACTGGAACAAC
Source organism: uncultured bacterium (assembly GCA_963780225.1). Classification (GTDB taxonomy): domain Bacteria; phylum Edwardsbacteria; class AC1; order AC1; family EtOH8; genus UBA5202. The sequence goes on from CAWAAX010000025.1 coordinate 10,797, forward strand.
CAAGGCTCTTCGCTGGAATATTTCTGGATGATCGTATTGACCGGACTGCTGAGCCAGAATGTGATGACCATCTGGCGGCTGCCGGCCCGGTTGGATCTTTTCCCGGCCCTGATGCAGGTGTTGGCCCTGCTGTGGCTGTACCTGATCATCAAGGGCACCTCCTGGCAGCCCGAGACCTCCACCTTTGAAACGGCCGACTCCGAACGCCGCCGGATGCGCCAGGCTGCTATTAAAATCTACAAACTATCCCGCACCCATTTTTCCGCCTTCTTCGGCGAGTCTTCGGCCAAGGCCATGGACGACAGGCTGAACCTGGTGCTGATCGAAAAAGGCTGGCCCATCAGATTGTACGGCGACAAGAGCGAGGAGCGCTTCGAGCGCGACCGGGGGATACTGGAACGGAGCCCGGCCTTCAAGGGCCTGCTGGACGAGATGTATTTTTACATCTCAAGGATCACCGGGTCCTATTTTGCCAAGAACACCTTCAAGACCGCCTACGAGAGCCTGTACTGGGAGGAGCGGGAGATCGCCCAGCAGTACCTGATGACCGGCTGCCGCTGGTCCGAAGGCCTGACCCTTAAAAAGCTGTCCCGGGAGAAAAAGGACGCTCAGGACGTGATCACCGGGGTGGCCCGGTTTTGGGAACTTTCGCCCGAAGAGGCCAAGGTGTTCTTCTCCCGGCTTAAGGAGGACCGGCGCAAGGCCGGGGAGACCATCATCAAGCAGGGCGAGGAGGGAGACAAGTTCTACATCATCAAGTCCGGGCAGGTGGAGATCTCCATCCAAAAGGACGGCGGTCCGGTCCAGATCGCGGCCCTGCTGGCCCGGGGAGATTACTTCGGCGAGATCGCGCTGATCAAGAAGGTCCCCCGCACCGCCACCGCCCGGGCCGTGTCCGACTGTTCGCTGCTGACCCTGGAGCGGGCGGACTTTGAACTTTTGATGTCCCAGAAGGTGGACCTGGGACCCCGGATAGACCGGCTGCTGGAGAACCGGGGTTTCCTGGTAAAGCTGCCGCTGTTCTCGGAATTCGCCCCGGCCCAGGTGGCCATGGCCGCCTCCCGGCTGATCCCACGGCGCTGCCAGCCGGGCGAGGCGGTGATCCTCCAGGGCGAGATGGGCGACAGTTTTTTCATCATCAAGGAAGGGCAGTTCGAGGTCTGGGTGGAGCGGGAGGGCCAGAAGAACAAAGTGGCCGCATTGGGGCCGGGCGAGTATTTCGGCGAGATCGCTTTGCTGCTGGACATGCCCCGCACCGCCAGCGTGGTCTCCCAGGGACAGGGCCTGGTGCTGCAGCTGCACAAGGAAGATTTCAAGAGCCTTTTGGGCGAACATCTGTATTTTTACAAGAGCCTGGAGCAGGCCTCCAGCCGCCGGTTGAAGGATACCCGGCACAAGGTCAGCTGAATTTCTGAAATATGTCACCTGACAATTTAAAGCATCATAGACGTTCCATTCGGCTGCCGGAATACGATTATTCGCAAGAAGGCGCGTATTTTGTTACGATCTGCATCCAAAACCGAAAATGTATGTTTGGCAAAATTACCAACGGCCGGATGGTGCTAACAAAGTGTGGAGAGATTGCCGAAAAATGTTGGAACGACCTGACGGAAATTTTCCCGGATGTAGTTTTAAATGAATTTGTAATCATGCCCAACCATTTTCACGGGATAATCATCATTACCGGCGACGGTAGGGGTTTGATTAATCAAACCCCTACGGATACCGGCGATAAATGGATATTGATGAAAAATCCAGAACAAACATTGGGCAAAATCATCCGCCATTTCAAGGCCAAAACCGCAAAATATATTCACGATGCTGGATTCGAACATTTTCACTGGCAAAGGAATTATTGGGAACACGTCATTCGTAACGAGAAATCCCATGGCAGGATCCGGCAATACATAATAGAAAACCCGTTATACTGGGACCAGGACGAAGAAAATCCCGAACGAAAAACATACAAGGAGATTAAATAAATGGAATGCTGGCATTGTGAACGACCGGCCAACGCGGTCTGCAGTTTCTGCGGGCGCTCGGTGTGCAAGGAGCACGCCAAAAATTTGCCTTACCTGATCGACTCCTTCCGGGACAAGGCCGGGAAACTCAAGGGTCTGGCGGTCTCGGACGCCATCTGGTGCGGAACCTGCCACCCCAAGGACGAGCCGGTGGAACTGGACGGGCTCGATTAGGGAACAGGGGATGGAAACGGGGATTTGGGAACTGATAAGAGGGAATTGATGACAGCGATGGCCGATGAAGTTCTGCAAAAAGTGCTGGAGAGGGCCTTCAGCGACCAGCCGTTCCGGTCCCGGCTGGAGGCTGACCTGGATGATGCCTTGGACCGCGAAGGATACAAGCTATCCTCAGATGAACGGCGGCAGCTTAAAGGCATCATAAACGAATGCAGGGAAACCTTTGCTACCGGGCTGGATCAGCGGCTTTCCCAGAGCGGGGTAAGTTTAAGCCCCCAGGCCCTGCTTAGGGCCAAAAGCAAGTCCTCCGACAAAAAGGGGGGCGGGCTACGGTATGCCGTGTCCGGAACCGGCCGCAAACAGCCGGCCAGGATGGTTAAGCCCACCAATGTCACATTTTCCCGGGAACCGCAGGGTCAAAGCGGCCATACCGGAACTATCGACGATATGGAACCGGACTACGAAGTGGAGACCGACTGACGGCCGGGGAAAATAATAATAGTACGGAATATTGATTTATTGTTTTGGTTGTGATACAGTTTTACTTTGGAAACGCAGATTGTCAGGCATACTCTTAACATTTATTTAAGGGAGAAATATATGAAAAAAGTATTTTGTATGCTGATCCTGGCTCTGGCCCTGGTCCTGCCTGCCCAGGCGGTGCGCTACGGCATCAAGAAGCAGATATTCGTCAGTGGCGCCCAGACTGCCATGCCATCCTATTTGTGCTACAGCCAGAACACAAACCAGATGTATTCCGGCAATTTCGGGACTAATGAAGTTGTGGCCATTGATTGCGCGGGAGATTTGCTTATGGGAGCAGTACCAAGCGTTTATCCTGGGGCCATGGTTTATGACCAGATCAACAATCGGGTTTATCTGCATGACGATGGCATCGACTTCTTCGCTATTAATTGCGCCGACAATAAATTGGATACCACCTTGGGATACGGCCAAGGCGGCGGTCCGGTGGATTATAATCCGCTGAACAACAAGATCTATCACCTGGATCAGACTTTCAGCCAGATATTTGCCTTCAACGGCACAGACTATTCCGTCAATACATTCTCCGGCTATTATAATATGCTTTATTACCAGCCGAAGAATGTGCTGTATACCGGCCAGGAATATACCGATACTATGCTGGCGATAGACGGAAGCACAAATGTTACGATAGCCAAAATAGGAGTGAGTGGGCTGACCTCTAGCGAATTTTTTATGGCGGCTGATACGATAGGCGGCCGGGTTTATGTTGCCATGCCCAATTGGGATATCATATCGGTAATAGATCCCAGCGCCAATGTTGAGGATGTCCGCTTGGGGCTTCCAGACAAACCGGCCGATATGGCTTTCTGCCCGATAAACCGCAAGATGTTCGTGGCCTGCAACGGCAAGAGTACCTATTCTCTGGCGGTGATCGATACGCTCAATAAGGTGGACTCTATTCAGGTGGGCGATTCGGTCAGCACCGTGGTTTACAATCCAAATGATTCGCTGATCTACATCGGTTGCAACTCCAGCGGCTATATCAAATTAATAGATCCCCGTCTGCCGACTCCCATGGTGGTGGACAGCGTGTACCTTATGTTCGATCCACAATTCAAAGATATGTCCGTCGACAAAGGCGGGGATGTTTATATTGCAATTTATAATTCGGATAATATATTCGTCATTGGTCAGATCCCGTTGCGGATGTGGCGAAGCACTATGACAAACGGTTATTGGTTCGATTATATGGCCTGGCAGTATTCCGACGATGGCGGCAACAGTTGGGGCAACTTTTCAACCATCTATCCCAATAACCCCGACGACAGCACCATCACCATTCAGACCGGACACACCATACAACAAACACTCGGCGGCCCCGCCGTGTTAGTGGACCAACTGATAGTCGACGGAGCCCTGGAACTAGTTGAGAACTCCCTGACAATCGCCGACGGACCGGGCGATGACATAATTATCAACGGCATCTACCGGTATTCAGGAGGAACTTTCACTAAAAATCCCGGGGCCACCATGATTTTCAGGCAATACAGCGCGTATGAACATAATATCGACGGCAATGCTATTCCCACGGCGATCTGGGACACCCTTTCCACCCTCGAGATTACCGGAGTGATGAACACCATGCCCGGCGGGATGAACCAAGCCTTCGGCAACATTACATGGAACTGCTACGGCCAGACGGCAGACCTTACCCTTCCCGGAGGCCCGTCATTCGGCGCCAGGAACCTTTCCATTGCCAATACCTCCGATACCGTGGGAGTGGTGCATGGGCTTTATCTCACCAGCGGCGTCCTGCCCAGCCTGACGGTGAATGATCTAAGCATCACCAGCACCTCCAACGTAATCCTGGGTTCGGGAGGCAACCGGACGTTGCATGTGAAGGGCGATCTCCAGGTTTACGATCCGGGCTGGCTCTACCTGACCGATACCCTGAACCGGGGCATAGACACCCTGTTCCTCTACGGCGATTATTCCCACTTGTTAGCCGGCATAGGCGGCGGCGGGCCGGATTCCACCGCCATCGTCTTCTGCGGAAGCGACACTCAGGTTTATTATGACGAAAATGAGATGCTGACGGGCCATATAAACTTTCAGGTGAACCCCGGGGCCTTTCTCAAAATAGGTGGATGGAGCACACTGGGATATGGCAGCCAGGGCAATTTTACCCTGATGCCGGGAGCTACCCTGAGCTATTCGGATATGTGGGGCATTTATCCTACCGGGCAGGATACCGGCGTGATCCGCAATCTTGGAGCCAGGAATTACAGCCAAGGGGCGAATTATCATATCTACTCCATGTCGACCGGGCCGTATAGGACAGGGCCAGGTATTCCAGACACCGTTAATCAGTTGATCATAGAGAGCTACGGGGATCAAGTTTACCTTTCCAAGGATGTGGCGGTGATGGATAGCCTAAAACTGCTGGCCAATAATCTGCAAATGAATGGGCACCGACTGTCGCTGTTTGGGCCGATATATCAAACCTCCGGAAACCTCTGGGGGGACAGCCTGGCCTCTCTGGTCATCATGGGAGGAAACCCCGCCCCGGTAATCCTGCCTTCCTGGGTGCGCGACCTTGGGCTGCTAAACATCAACCGTCCGGCCACAATTACAATGACCGACACCATGTTGATCTATAACCGGCTGGAACTGGTCAACGGAATTTTGGATAACGGCGGCAAACAGCTTTCATTTTTAGACGGAGCTTCCATTTTCCGTAACGGCAGCGGCGGACTGGCTGGAGCCGGGCTAATGGTGTTCGTCAACCAGGTCAATCTGGAGTATGGGGCAGGCATCATCACCGCCGGGGTCGAAATGCCGCTGAATACGATGGGACTGAGATCTTTGGCTTTAAAAGGTCTGAACGATACTCTGATCGTTAACCGTGATACGTTGAACATTTGGAACAATCTTTCAGTTTCCGGCGGCATCCGCTTCAACGGGAAAATGTTTTCCTCGTACGGTCTGATCGATACCATGGGACCGGCCGGGGAGCTTGATATTCACCGATTCCTGCTCGGCCAGCTTCCTCGGTTCGGCCGGAACCTTGTATCTGCCGGCAATCACCGGCGGCAGCCTGATGCTGGATGCCAGCCTCGGCAGCGTGATGCGGCGAAATATCACCTGCAGCGGGCCTCTGAACCTGAGCCTTGGGAACATGACGGCCGGGCCCAATACGCTGACTCTGGGCGACAGCTTATCCGGCGCTGGACTGCTGGCTACCGACAGCACTTCCACCCTGGTGTTCCAGGGGAACGCCGTCAACCAAGTGCTATCCTCATCCGTAAATCACCTAAAATCTCTATCCTGGAATCGTCCGGCCACGCTGTTCGTCACCAATCCCTTGGTGCTGCATGACAGCCTTAAATTGGGCCAGGGCTCGGTGGACAATTCCGTCAACCTGAGCCTAAGGTCCGGAACAACCATCTTCCGAAATTCCGGAATACTGGCCATGCCGCCGGTATTTGAAGGACCGATTGATGTGGTTTACGGCTCCCACGGTGGAAGCGCCATGACGGCTGGGAACGAATTGCCCTATAATGTCACTGACCTGAATAATCTTTCCTTAAGCCTAAGCCTCATGTCCAACGACACAGTAGCCCTGGCCGGCTCCGCCCAGGTCAATGGAAGGCTGAGCTTAGACCAGGGAGTTCTGTCGGTCGGCGCCAATTCGCTGACCCTGCGTGACACCATTAATGCGTTAATGGGCCAGCTGGCGGCCGACAGCACCTCGACCCTGCAGATACTGAATAGCCCGTTCCTGTTCACCATCCCATCATCGGTCAAAGAATTGGATAGTTTGATCCTCAACAGTTCATTCGGGCTGGAACTGCCGGATACGGTCCATATCCGTTCCGCTTATCGGCAGATCTTGGGAAAGATCAGTTTCGGCCAGCTGATCTACGGGCCGGCGGCCACTCTGGCCTATGACAAGGCGGGCAGCGATACTTCTTCCAACTTTGAGTTCCCGGACATCGGCGGACCGCATAACCTGATTGCGGCCGCTACCGGCGGGTTGCAACTGCACACTAACCGGACGGTGCCCGGCACCCTGACCCTAAATAATACCCTTTACACCGGGGCCAATACCGTCTACGTCGACACCCTGGGGAATGTGGTTCAGGGTGCCGGATTTGTGGACGGCAACCTGGCCAAGCTGATTCCTTGGACGGCCGACACCATCGTTACCTATGAGTTGGGCAGCGCCGGGACCGGTCCTTCGCCGGTGGACATAGAGGTTTTCAATAATACCGTACCAGCCTTCGTTACCGCCGGGATCAAAGGGGCGGGCCATCCCCTGGTAAACGATTCTACCGCTTGCCTGCGAAAATTCTGGTCGTTATCGGGCGCGGGCCTGGCGGCAGATGCCTGCCTGATAACCCTGCATTATTTGCCGGCCGATTTCAATCCGCCCAACTTCACCGAGACGGCCCACGAATCAACCATGGTGGCCGGGCGCTACGACAACGGAGCCACTCCGGGATGGCAGTTCCCCGGCATAGTATCCCGCAACATCCTGGGCACAACTGACGGCGGATCGATAGTATTAAGTCAGTCAGGCAATTTTGCAGAAAACCCGGAGTTCACCCTGGGGCGTGATTCCATGGCCATTTACAATCTGATGGTTGACACCACCAACCCGGTGGTGACACTGGTCAGTCCTTCGTCCGGAGCCACCGGCGTCCTCCTGCAGCAGCAGGTGGTGGTCAGCTTTTCCGAGCCGATGGACACCGCCAGTTTCCGGTTCCGGTGCACCCCCGATCCGCTGTATTGGAACCTGTCCTGGATCAGCGGGGACAGCCAGGTGATCATGTCGCACGGCGATTTTGCGCCCGGCATACTGTACAGCTTCCGGGTCGACTCGGCGGCTGATAAAGCAGGCAATCCCATGCTGAACCCGCCCTACCAGTGGAGCTTTACCACGGTACCGCCGGATTCGATGAGCTTCAACCTGGCCGGCGGGGCTTACCGGATGTTCTCGGTGCCGCTATCCCCGGTCGATTCCACCCCGGCCCAGATCCTGGGCGACGAACTGGGAGTCTATTCCGATTCCACCTGGCGCATTTTCGGATACAAACCGTCATCGGGCTACCTGGAGCGGCCCAACCTCTCCAGCGGTTACGGTTACTGGCTGGCCACCGCCGGTAACGCCCAGGTGGAGGTCAAGGGCACGAGGTGGATGAATTTTTACAACCAGCCCATAGACAGCGGATGGAATTTGATCGGCGATCCCTTTGATACCACCGTCACTCTGGCCAACATCATAGTATTGTGGAGCGACACCAGCAGCCACTTTGTGAATTTCACGGATTCCACCGTCAACAGCGTGGTGCGCCAGAGGATGTACAACTGGCGGGATGAAAGCCCGGACTTTGAGAACAACGGAGTCTGGGACAGCCTGACTCCTTACATTGCCGGAGACCAGATGCATCCTTGGACGGGCTATGCCCTGTATGCCGTACGGCCCTGCACCCTGATGATGGAGCGTTTTATGGGCAAGGGGCAGGTGGAACCGGCCAAGGTCCCCCAATATCAGATCGGCTGGCAGCTGACCATGGATGTTGCTTCCGGCAATGCAGTTGACCGGGGCCTTAAGCTGGGAGTTTCCCCCCAGGCCAAAGAAACCTACGACCGGCTGGATGCCGAAAAGCCTCCGCTGATTTCAAACAACGTAAAGGCTTTCATTCCCCACCAGGACTGGAACCAGGGCCCCTGCCATGACTACCAGCACGACTTCCGTCCGGCGGCGGACTACATCGAATGGCCGCTGATGATCGAGGCCGCCCAAGCCGGTCAGCCGGTGGTGTTGAACGCCCAGATCACCGGGGAACTGGGGAACGAAGGTTGTCTCTATTTGCTGGACCGGAGAAAGGGAAAGACCTTTGACCTGAAGGCCCAAAAGACGATCGGCTTTTCCGGTTCCCAGGAACTGGCGGTGGTCTATTCCTCCAGCCCGTTTGACGGCCGGAACCTGACGCCATTGACCTTCGGGCTGGGGCGGATAGGACCCAACCCCTTCCGGCAGTCATCAGTCATCAATTACCAACTGCCGCAGGCTGGGCCGGTCAGCCTGACCGTCTACAATATCACCGGTCAGAGGGTGCGGACCCTGGTCAGCCAGAACCTGCCGCCGGGGTACTATTCCCAGGTCTGGGACGGCCGGAACGACGGGGGAAGGTCCCTTTCGGCCGGAGTATACATAGTCAGACTAAGCGCTTTGGGCCGGAGCGTCGCCCAAAAGATAGTTAAGCTGCAATAGGCGAAAGGAAAATAAAATGATGATCAACAATTTATACAAAAAAGCCATCAGCTTAGCCGTCATCACCCTGCAACTATTGTGGCTGGCGGCTCCGGCCCTGGCCGAATACAAGCCCACCGAGGCTAAAATAAATTATTTTAAAGGCCAGGTGGAGGTTCAGAAATCTCAGGGGATTACCTGGACCAAGGCGGTGATTAAAATGAAGCTGAGATCCGGCGATAAAATATCAACCGAAGAAGGCTCCGAGGCCGAGATCGTGCTGGAGGACGGAAGCGTGCTGAAGATGAAGGACAAGAGCCTGCTTTTGATCGAGCGGATGGAGAAAAGCAAAAAGCCCACCATGAGCGTGGTCAATTCCTTTAAGGTCAGGACCGGAAAGGTGCTGGGATGCATCCGCAAGATGGGCTCGCGGGATTCCAAGTTCACCATCGGCACTCCCACCGCGGTGGCCGGGATCCGGGGCACGGTGTTCGGCATTTATGTGGAAGGAGATTCCACCGAGCTGGACGTGCTTAAGGGCGAAGTGGGGATCCAGGGCGAGGCCGGGGAAGAGGTGATGGTGGGCGAGAAGATGACCACCACCGTGGCCAAGGGCGACTCGGCCAAGCACCCGGTGGCCATGACCGCCGCCAAGATATCTTTTATGCTGCTGTGGGCCGGAGCGGCCATTAAGCTGGGCAGCATGGGCGCAGCCACCGCCACTGCCTGGTATGCCTCCACCGCAGCCATTGTTACCGGAGCCACGGCGGTGGTGGCGGGATCTGTAGCAGCCATAATAATCGCCAACAGCGGGGATGATGCAGCGGCGCCCACCCCGGCCAAGACCATTCCCGGACCGCCGGGCTGGCCGCAATAGAATCTAAAAAACAATAGACCTGTTCCAAAGCAGGCCCGGCAGTCTTAAATAGCATGCCGGGTTTGCTGTTTATCCTTGATTTTAGAGGTGCTGACGGAGTATAATTAAATTTCATGTTTAACATTTTGCGAGGAATTAAAGTGTCCAGACCGGAAAACGCCTTTGAAAAGATAGTATCTCTGTCCAAGCGGCGGGGGTTCATATTCCAGTCCTCCGAGATCTACGGGGGCCTGGGCTCCACCTGGGATTACGGCCCGCTGGGGGTGGAACTGAAGAACAATGTCAAGAAGGCCTGGTGGCAGAGCGTGGTCTACCAGCGCGAGGACATGGAGGGCCTGGACGCGGCCATCATCATGAATCGCTTGGTGTGGCAGTATTCCGGCCACGAGAAGACTTTTGTGGACCCACTGGTGGACTGCAAAAAATGCCGTAAGCGTTTCCGGGCCGATCACGTAAAAGGCGACAAATGCCCCGAGTGCGACGGCGAACTGACCGAGCCCCGCAATTTCAACGGAATGTTCCAGACCCACGTGGGCCCGGTCCAGGATGACTCAGGCCTGGCCTATCTCCGCCCCGAGACCGCCCAGGGGATCTTCACCAATTTCCTCAACGTCCTTCAATCCATGCGCCGCAAACTGCCCTTCGGCATTGCCCAGATTGGAAAATCATTCCGAAACGAGATCACCCCCGGGAATTTTACCTTCCGCACCCGGGAATTCGAGCAGATGGAGATCGAGTATTTTTGCAAGCCGCCCCAATACCTGCAGCCCGGCGAGAAGACCGACGACCAGCTGCACCAGGAATGGGTGGAAGCCCGTTATAACTGGTACCTGAGCCTGGGCCTCAGCCCCGAGCGCTTGAAAAAACGTCCCCAGGCCAAGGAAGAGCTGGCCCATTACGCCAAAGCCTGCGTGGACCTGGAATACCTTTTCCCGGGATCTTTAGGCTGGAGCGAGCTAGAGGGGGTGGCCAACCGCCAGGATTACGACCTGACGGCTCACAGCAACAACGTCCCGGAAACAGATCTGGCCCGCTTAAAGCTCAACCGGAACGAGCATTCCACCGAGAAGCTGGAATACTTTGACGAAGCCTATCTGGACCCGGCCACCGGCAAGAAGGGGGCCAAGTACATCCCCTATGTCATAGAACCCTCGGCCGGGGCCGACCGGGCCACTTTGGCCTTCTTGTGCGAGGCTTACGAAGAGGAGCAGCTCTCCCGGCCGGATGAAGCTGCGGTCAAGCCCCTGTCCGATGCCATGGACGCGGCGTTGAAGAACATCCAGAAGCGGATAGCCGAGGCGGCCAAAAGGCCGGGAGACGAGATCCCCAACGGCCAGCAGCTGGCGGCCATGGAGAAGGCTCTTCAGTCAGCCAGGGAAGATCTTCCGGCCAAACTTCTTCAGATAGACGCCGCCTGCTCCCTGTCTGGAGCGGACAAGCTGGACTTGGTGAAAAAAGTGAAATTGATAGCCGGCAAACTGGGGGACGAGCATACCCGGGCGGTCCTCAGACTGCACCCAAAACTGGCTCCCATCAAGGTCGCCGTCCTGCCATTAAAGAAGAACGAGCCCCGGATTGTGGAACTGGGTAAAAAAATCAAGAATGACCTGACCGGGCATTTCCGGGCGGTCTACGATGATACCGCCGGGATCGGCAAGCTTTACCGGCGCCAGGACGAGGTGGGCACCCCGTTCTGTCTGACGGTGGATTTTCAGTCGTTGGAGGACGGGACGGTGACATTGAGGGACCGGGATACCATGAAGCAGGAGCGGGTGAAGATTGAGGACCTGATCCAGGTGATAGGAAAATTATTGTAAGAGACATTTGGATAAAGTATTTCAAAAAGGGGGAGAGCGTGCTCTCCCCCTTTTTGATTGCAATCGCTTGAAAAAAGCTGATAAAAATATTAAAAATCAACGCCTTTTTACTTTCAGACAATATCCATAATCCTGTACTCCAACTTTATAAAATGCTGTTGACATAAGCGCATAACTTATGATATTATACTATGTTAAACCTTATATAAAGGGGGCAGAAAATGCCGGAAGCCGAAGGCGCTTTTGAAAAAGTATTGAAAGCGGGCGAGATTCTGTTCCACGAGGGTGAACGGGGCGAGGAAATGTATCTGATCCGCTCGGGCAAAGTGGAGATCTCAAACTCGGCCGGAGGGGCCAAAAAAGTGCTGGCTACTCTTTCCGAGGGCTCTTTTTTGGGCGAGATGGCCATAGTGGACGATGCCCCGCGCTCGGCTACCGCCACTGCCTTGTCCGAGGTTTCCCTTTTAATTCTGGATCGGGCGGCTTTCAAGGCCCAGATCCAGGAGAACCCCATGGTGGATTACCTGATCTCCAGCCTGGTGCGCCGGTTGCGGGAGACCAACGAGCAGGTGAAGATCCTGATGCAGAAGGACGACGTCTGCCGCATCGCGGCTTCCCTGCTGAACCTGGGCCGGGAGAAGGGCGCCCCCGATGGCTCCGGAGTGCTGGTCAAGGGCAGTTACACTCCCGACGGGTTTGCCGGCCAGGTGGGGGTGGGCAAGGCCAAGGCGGCCGAGATCCTGGAAAAGATGCAGAAACAGGGGCTGATGGAGTTTTCGGCCGACGGGATCAAGATTGCCTCGATGGGAGACCTGGAGGAGTTCTGGAAGTTCGCCACGCTCAAGGAGAAGTTCAAGGAGATGTAATCCTCGGCCACAGAGGCTCAGAGACACAGAGACTGTTCAATATGTCATCCTGAGTTGGGCATCGTGCTTGGCAAGCCGAAGGATATTTCTTTTCACACAGAGACGCTAAGACACAAAGGTCTTCAATATCATTCCGCAATGTCCTCTCGTAATGTCATCCTGAGCTGACTATCTTGCCTGACAAGTCGAAGGATATCGTGCAAGTATTTGCCATTAGTAATTAGCAATTACCAAACAAGGGGGGTAGCCATGAAACGCATGATCTCCCTAACAGCGCTGATAATTTGCTCTTTTACAATTTCTTTTGGGGCAACCCAGACCTGGCGGTTGACCAATGATGCATATAAAGACACGTTACCGAAAATTGTGTTTGACAATGCTGGGAATGTGTGGGTTGCTTGGTTATCGAACACGCAATTAGTTTATAGAAAATATGAAACCAATGTATGGTCAGGGTCTGAAACAATAACCACGGATGGTATTGCCCATAATATTTTCAGTCTTGTTAATGACCGGTTTAACAACAAGATATGGGCAACCTATGACAGTGAAGGTTATGTGCTCTCAAAGACATATACTGGCAACTGGTCGCCGCCTTTTTATATTTCAGATGACGCGTATTTAAACACCTTTAGTTGGCATCGGGCCTTGTTTTCTTGTGCCGACACGATAGGGAATGTACATTTTTTATGGTGCGCGCTAGTACCTAATTTCTTTCACCAGGCAATTTTTTTAAGAAGTTATCATAATGCTGTGCGGGATACGATCGAGAAGATCACAACGTCCAATACAACGATAGATTTACATTACCTTTTTGATGCAATAGCAGTTCCTTCTCAACGGCCGCTGGTGCTGGATAGCAATGAAAGCTATACCCAAGACTGGCGTACACAAGCGACGCGAATATACCAGTATAAACTCAATAATTTCTGGTCTACAAGCACTGTTGTTTACTTTTTTGTAGTTTCTGAGGGACTATACTATGGTGAACATAATAAACCGATCGGTCTGAGGTTTATTGATGGACAAAACGCGTTGGTAGCATATACTACTGGCGGCTTGGGTACGGGGCAGGACTCCCTGTGGTGCAAGAAGTATAATTTAATAACGGGTCTTTTCGACACGGCGTATTCTGTACAAATAGGCCAATATGTTCATTCGGGCGCTTTCAGTAAAACAGGGAGAGCTACGATTGCCTGGAGCAACAGCCACGGAATCTATCTCAATGAATACGGCGACACAGCCTGGTCGGCTTCGCCGGTGAGGATCTCGGACACTCTTCTGCAAAATTGCATCAATCCGGATATCGAGATCCGGAATGACAGCACCATTTGGGTGTGCTACCAGAACGACGGGGATATATACATTACTATGTTAGGCGAACCCGATTCAATCCCTCCTGCCGCGATAACTACATTAAATGCGATTTTACCAACTTGTTTGACAATAACCCTGCAATGGACAGCGGTCGGGGATGACAGTGTCCTCGGGAGAGCAAATAGCTATGATATTCGGTATTCCACAGCGGTTATCAGCGATTCAACGTGGGGAAGCGCAACAAATGTAACCGGCGAACCAACACCCCAACAGTCTGGATTGCTTGAACACTACATTGTAACTGGGTTGGAACCGGGGACAAAATATTATTTTGCAATCAAGGTTGCGGATAGAGTTTCAAACATATCGGAATTATCAAATGTCGCCAGCAGTACAACATCGCTGGATACGACGGCCCCTGCCGCGACAACTACTTTATGCGATAGTTTGATCACGGCAACTACGGTTGTGCTTAAATGGATCGCAGTAGGTGATGATGGTCTGGTTGGCCAAGCATCGACATATGATCTTAGGTATTCAACGACGTTTATTGATTCATCGTGTTGGACAAATGCAAATATAGTCGTCGGTCTAAAGTCTCCTCATGTTTCTGGCGCATTGGAATCATTTCTCGTAACCGACCTGATACCGAATACCAGCTACTATTTTGGGTTGAAAGCTGCCGATGAAGTTTACAATGTTTCGGGTTTATCAAATATCATCAGTTGTAAAACACCTGCCGTGCCTGACACCACAACCTCACCAACTGGCATAGTATCGACGTTACAAGATGATTTCAAGGTATGGCCAAATCCAGCAAGTCAGTTCATTACCATTTATTGTTGTTTAGGACAAAACCAGCCTGCCATGGCATTTGTTTATAATATATATGGCGAGCAAGTCAAGAAGCTCTATATAAATGGACCAACAACATCTGGGTCACTGATTAATGATGCCGGCAAGCCGCTTTCGACAGGTGTTTACTTCATACGGTTACAGTCAGGCGGACGAGCAGTAATTAAAAGAATTTCTATCATAAAGTAAGAACTATGAGATTTCCCAAGGGCCGCGCGGTGCTACAGAATGCCAAGCTTGAATTTGTGCATCTGGACAACGTTTTGGCCGACAACAAAAAAGAACGGGCCAGCAAGATCTCGGGCTACCTGGAGATAGTCTATCCCGATGCGGTGGAGTTTCTGTATCTCAAAAAGGGTGAGCCGGTCAACGCCGGGCATTTCAACCGTTCCGGCAGGAAGCAGATGTCGGTAGCCGAGGTGATAGAGAAAGCCAAGACATCCACCACCGGAACCATCTCCATCTACGAAACTCCGGAGGAGCTGGTGGACATGATCATGGCCACCTTCAGCATCAAGCCGGCCTTCAAGAACCTGGACCTGGCCACGGTGGATACCGAAAAGGTCTTCGAAAAACTTACCGGAGTCAAGTTCGACGGTTTCCTGGAGATCAAACGGGGTTTCGATATATCCTATCTTCGCTTCAAGGAGGGAGCGCCCTGCTCCGGATATTTCACCTGGAAGGTAGAGAGCCTGGAGTTGGAGGTGATCAAGGCCGCCCTAAAACAGGCGGCCACCGGTCCGGGGGCGGTGGTGGTCGACGCCTTCGACAAGATCCCCGTCATGGCCGAGCAGGCCAGCCAGGCCCAGGTCTCCCTGTTCCTGAACGCCATCAACAAGATAGTGAGCGAGCTCAAACTGATCGCCGGGCCCACCGTGGTCGGCAAGACCCTGACCTCGTCCAAGGAATCGGCCACGGTGCATTACCCGTTTTTGAACGACTTTGATACCGCCGCCGGAGAAGCCAAAGAGAACGGCAAGATAGTGGCCACCCCCGAGGAATTGGGCAAGGCCTTCGCCGAGTGGATAGACAATTTCGTGGACTCCTTTAGGGTGGTGCTGGGAAAGCGTTTGGATGGAGTGGTGCAGGTGGCCTTAAAGGATTTCCGGTTTGCCCTAAAAGCCTCCAGCTTCGGACGGCACTCCAAGCTCAAGGATCTGCTCTAACCAATGTTTGAACGTTTGCCACCGCCGCTGGCGGGGTGCCTCCAACGGAGGCAAAACGTTTAAAAGGTTCACAATATGACAGGCATTTTGTATTTAGTGGCCACGCCTATCGGCAATCTGGAGGACATTACCCTCAGGGCCCTAAGGGTCCTCAAGGAAGTTGACCTGATTGCGGCCGAGGACACCAGGCATACCGGCCAGTTGCTGAAACATTTTGACATCAAAAAACCATTGTGCTCTTTTTATTCCCACAACCAGGACCGGAGATCGCCGGAGCTGGTGGAAAAACTTCTGGCCGGACAACAGGTGGCCCTGGTGACCGACGCCGGGACCCCCGGGATCAGCGACCCGGCGGTGAGTCTGGTGGCCCAGGCGGTCAAGGCCGGGATCAGGATAGTGCCCATCCCCGGCGCCACCGCGCTGATCTCCGCCCTGGTCTGCTCCGGGCTGGACCCCAGCCGGTTCCTGTTCCTGGGATTCCTGCCCGTAAAGTCCGGTAAAAGGGCCAGGCTGCTGGAAGAACTCAAGGAAGGCTCCGCCACTTTGGTGATGTACGAGTCGCCGCACCGAATATCCAAAACTTTGGCCGATTTGGCGGCAGCCTTTGCTCCGCGCCAGGCGGTATTGGGCCGGGAGCTCACCAAAATGTTTGAGGAATTTGAACGGGGCGATATCGCCGAGCTGGCCCATACGTATCAAACCAAAAAGCCCCGGGGAGAATATGTAATTGTTATTGCCGGAAAGGTAGGATGAATAATGTTTCCCAAATGGTTGAATAACGGTTTTGTCAATCTGTTTACCCCGTTCATCAATTTCTTTGTCAAAGCCAAGGTCAAGGCCAACTGGCTGACCACGGCCGGATTCATATTCGGTCTGGGGGCCGGGGCGCTGTTTGCCTCCGACCATTTTTTCTGGGGCGGTCTGGTGGGTCTGCTGTCCGCCATTTGCGATGCCATCGACGGCTCGCTGGCCCGGCGTTCGGGCAACGTTACCAAGTTCGGGATGTTCTACGACTCGGTGCTGGACCGCTATTCCGAGCTGGCCATGTTCATCGGCCTTTCCTATTTCTATTCCACCAAGGCCATGTGGCTGCAGGCCCTGCTGACCGACTTGGCCCTGGTGGGATCGCTGATGGTCAGCTACACCCGGGCCCGGGCCGAGGGGCTGGGGGAGGACTGCAAGGTGGGCATCATGGAGCGCCCGGAGCGGATCGCGGTGATCCTGACCGGCACTTTTTTCACCGGGGTTTTTGACAAACACTGGATATTCACCGGGGCCCTGTGGATCCTGGCCATATTCACCAACATCACGGCCATCCAGAGGATAATGCATGTCCGGGCCAGGACCAAAGACCAGATACTTCCTTCGTAATCAAACAAGCAAATAAATATAAAATATTAGTTTTTCAGAAAGGACCACATGAAAAAGAGCATTGCCAAGAAAACGATCAAACCAGCCGTCAAAAACGCCGGCTCGCGCAAGGTCCGGGTGGCCATCATCGGAGTGGGCAACTGCGCCTCCTCCTTCGTGCAGGGCGTCCATTATTACCGGAACGCCAAGCCCAGCGACAAGGTTCCCGGACTGATGCACGTCAACCTGGGCGGCTACCACATCTCGGACATCGAATTCTCGGCCGCCATCGACATCGACAAGAACAAAGTGGGCAAGGACCTGGCCACCGCCATCTACACCAAACCCAACAACACCCTCAAATTCTGCCAGGTGCCCAAGAGCGGGATCACCGTCCAGCGCGGCATGCTGCACGACGGCCTAGGCAAATACCTCTCCCAGATCATCCAGAAGGCCCCGGGCTCCACGGTGGACATCGTCAAGCTGCTGCAGGACACCAAGACCGACGTGGTGGTCAGCTACCTGCCGGTGGGATCGGAAGAGGCCACCAAGTGGTACGTGGAGCAGATCCTGGAAGCCAAGTGCGGATTCGTCAACTGCATCCCGGTGTTCATAGCCCGCGAGCAGTACTGGTCCAACCGATTCAAGAAGGCCGGAGTGCCCTGCATCGGCGACGACATCAAATCGCAGGTGGGGGCCACCATCACCCACCGGGTGCTGACCCGTCTGTTCATGGATCGCGGGGTCAAGCTTTTAAGAACCTATCAGCTGAATTTCGGCGGCAACACCGACTTCCTGAACATGCTGGAGCGGGAGCGGCTGGAGTCCAAGAAGATATCCAAGACCAACGCCGTCACCTCGATGCTGGATTACAAGATGGATCCCGACGACATCCACGTCGGCCCCTCCGATTACGTGCCCTGGCTGTTGGACCGCAAGTACTGCCACATCAAGATGGAAGGGCAAACCTTCGGCGACGTGCCGCTGAACCTGGAGATGAAGCTGGAAGTCTGGGATTCGCCCAACTCGGCCGGGGTGGTGATCGACGCGGTGCGCTGCGCCAAGCTGGCCATGGACCACAAGCTTTCCGGGACCATGCTGGAGCCCTCCAGCTATTTCATGAAGTCGCCCATGGTGCAGGTGCATGACGACCAGGCCCAGCGGAACGTGGAAGAGTACATCAAGAGACTGGGACGGAAATAACCAAAAGACTAAAAACTAAATTCTAAACTCTAAACAAATTTTAATTTCAAAGATCAAATAGCTGGTAGTTTAATGCTTCGTATTTATTGCTTTGGGCTTGTTTAGGGTTTAGTGATTGTGTTTTAGAGTTTACAGAATATTGTATGCAAAAAAGTAAAGGGCTGTTCGTCAGCTTTGAGGGCATCGAGGGCTGCGGGAAGACCACCCAGGCCATGCTCCTGGCCAAGTGGCTGAAGAGCCGGGGACATCAGGTCATAGTCACCCGGGAGCCGGGCGGGACGCCCCTGGCCGAGAAGATCCGCAAGGTGCTGCTGGACAGCAGGAACCACCAAATGTCCCCGCTGACCGAACTGCTGCTGCTGCAGGCTTCGCGGGCTCAGCACCTGGCCCAGGTGATAATCCCAGCGCTGAAGGCCGGCCAGATAGTGGTCTGCGACCGCTTCGCCGATTCCTCCACCGCCTACCAGGGCTACGGCCGGGGGATGGACCTGGAGATGGTGAAACAGCTGAACCAGATAGCGGTGGACGGCTGCTGGCCCAGCCTGACCCTGGTCTTTGACCTGCCGGTGGAACAGGGCTTTGCCCGGGCTTCCAAAAGGAAGCGGGCCCTGGACCGGATGGAAAAACAAGAGAAAGCCTTTCACCAAAAAGTGCGGCGGGGCTTTCTGGCCATAGCCAAAGCCGAACCGGACAGGGTAAAGGTGCTGGACGGAAGTTTTCCTCCGGACGTGATCCAGGCCGCAGTCCGGCAGTTGGTGCTGGGAAGGCTGAAGTAGACCATTCCCGGCAAACTTAAGCCAAGTTCAAAAAGGATCCGACAAATATGGAGGAAGGAAATAAAATAATGATCACCAAGCGCAAGCTTTTTACGCTGATAGCCGGCATTGCCGTGTTCAGCATGGTGGCCGGGGGGATGTTTACCCTTTACGCCCAAAGCCAGCTGACCGACCAGGCGCTGCAGTACCAGAAACTGTTCCGCCAGGTCTTTAGTACGGTCTATGACCGCTACGTGGTGGCTCCCGATCCCCAGAAACTGATCTACGGTGCCATCCGGGGGATGCTGGGCAGCCTTGATCCCCACTCCCAGTTCCTGGACGCCAAAACGCTAAAAGACTTGAGGATCAGCACCCAGGGAAGCTTTGGGGGGCTGGGGATCCAGATAGACATCCGGGACAACGTGCTGACGGTGGTCTCGCCCATGGCCGGGACACCGGCCGCCCGGATGGGGATCCAGGCCGGCGACCGGATAATCAAGATAGAGAACGTTTCCACCCGGGGAATCACCACCGAGGGGGCCATCAGCAAACTGCGGGGACAGCCGGGCACCGAGATCACCATCACCATCCAACGGGAAGGTGTGGATCAGCCGATGGACTTTACCATCACCCGGGCCAATATAGAGATCCAGAGCATTCCCTATTCCGGGTTCGTCAAGAACAAGATCGGTTACATCTGGCTGGCCAATTTCTCGGAAAAATCAGGCCCCGACCTGGGCCGGGCCATCCAGAATTTGGAAAGCCAGGGGGTTAAGCAGCTGATCCTAGACCTGCGCAACAACCCCGGCGGGCTGCTGAACGAAGCGGTGGACATCTCCAGCAATTTCATCGACAAGGGTTCGATGGTGGTGTTCACCCGGGGCCGTCTGCCGGACGCCAACCGCGACTTCAAGGTGGCCTCGGATCCGCTGTACGGTTCCAAAAAGGGCACCATGGTGGTGCTGATCAACCAGGGCTCGGCCTCGGCCTCCGAGATCGTGGCCGGCGCCATGCAGGACTGGGACCGGGCGCTGATAATCGGACAAACCAGCTTCGGCAAGGGCTCGGTGCAGACCGTGATCCCCCTGGGCGATTCCATTGCCATGAAGCTGACCACCGCCAAATACTACACCCCTTCGGGCCGCTGCATCCACCGGGACAACAGCGCCTGGCAGTCGGGCGAGATTGATATTTACGAAGATGATACGACCAAAACAAATCTGGATAAACTGAAAAACGAGGGAGTAAATATAACTGGTGATACCACTGGTAGTGATTCTCTGGTAGCAAGAGAGATGTTCACCACGGTGGGCGGACTCAAGCGCAAAGTCTACGGCGGCGGCGGCATTACTCCGGACGTCAAAGTAAGTTTGCCGCTGCTGAAGAAGTTAGAGAGCAACCTGGAGCGCAAGACGCTGTTCTTCAAATTTGCCATCAAGTATACGGTGATCCACAAAGACCTGCCCCAGACCCTGGCGGTTGACGGGGTGATGCTGGCCGAGTTTAAAAAACTTCTGGCCGATGAGAAATTTGAATATACCGAGCAGGAGTTCAAGGAAAGCGAAGCCTACATCAAAAAAGGCCTTAAGCGGGAGCTGCTTTCCAAACTTTACGGTGACAAGGCCATGACCGCCTTCCTGCTGGAGGGCGACCTCCAGGTGCAGAAGGCGGTGGAACTGCTGGAGCAGCACAAGGATCTTAACAAACTGCTGCAGACCGGGCAGAACAAGTGAGATCAGAGCCTGTCATATTTACCCAAGGGGACAAGATCAACATGATTCGCTAACAAGAAAACCTATCGCTATATCCAGACAATAAGGACACGGCTCGCCGTGTCTCAACCGATAATAAATGTAAGGGCAATTCACTCGTCCGACGAAGCCTTTAATGGCGGCGCAGTAGGATGAATTGCCCCAACCCCAACCAGGAGAAACAATGGGCTTCAGCCTGATACCCAAGGAAGTGCAATTCTTTGACCTGTTCGACAAGCAGGCCGAGATCATCACCATCGCCGCCGCCCATTTCAGGGAAATGGCCGAAAAGGGGCAGTTCGACGACGCCAACATCGAAAAGATGAGCGACATCGAGCACAGCTGCGACCTGATCACCCACGACATCATCGACAAGCTCAACCGCTGTTTCATCACCCCCTTTGACCGGGAGGACATTTACGCCCTGGCCCACGAACTGGACGACCTGGTGGACATGATCTATTCGGTATCCAAGCGGATGCGGATGTACAAACTGAACACCGTCAACAAGGACATGGTCCAGTTTTCCTTGCTGATCCAGCAGTCGGCCTGCGCCCTGGCCAAGGCCCTCAGCGGCCTGCGCCACAGCAAGCACCACAAGCCGATCCTGGTCAGCTGCATCGAGATCAACCGGTTGGAGAACGAGGGCGACCACCTGCGGGACACGGTGATCGGCAGCCTGTTCGACAATTCCACCGACCCCATCGCCACCATCAAGTGGAAGGAGACCTTTGAGGGGGCCGAGACCTGCCTGGACATCTGCGAGGACGTGGCCAATATCATCGAATCCATCCTGGTGAAGAACAGCTGACGCATAAATTATGACGCCCTTCATATTCTTTCTGATAGTCTTGGCCCTGTTCTTCGATTTCCTGAACGGCTTTCACGACTCGGCCAACTCCATCGCCACCATAGTATCCACCCGGGTGCTCTCGCCCCGCCATGCGGTGCTTTGGGCGGCCTTCTTCAATTTCATCGCCTTTTTGTTCTTCGGGCTGCACGTGGCCGGGACCATCGGCCGGGGGATTGTGGACATCGCGGTGATGGATTCCCACATCATCTTCGCCACCCTGATCGGGGCCTGCATCTGGGATCTGATCACCTGGTACGTCGGGCTGCCCACCAGCTCCTCCCACGCCCTGATGGGCGGCCTGATAGGGGCGGCCCTGGTGAAGGCCGGAGCCGGTGCCCTGCTTTGGGCGGGGATAATGAAGACGGTGGCCTTCATCTTCATTTCCCCGGTGCTGGGGATGGCTTTGGGGCTTTTGAACGGAGTGGCGGTGCACTGGATCTTCCGCCGGGCTTCGCCCCGGGACGTAGATCATATCTTCCGCAAGGGCCAGCTGGTATCGGCGGCCTTTTACAGCCTGGGGCACGGCGGCAACGACGCCCAAAAGACCATGGGGATCATCGCCGGGCTGCTGTTCTCGGCCGGGCTTTTGGGCCAGACCTTTCACATCCCCCTGTGGGTGGTGCTTTCCTGCCACGGGGCCATCGCCCTGGGCACCATGTCCGGGGGCTGGCGGATAGTGAAGACCATGGGGCAGAAAGTGGCCAAGCTGCAGCCGGTAGACGGATTCTGCGCCGAGTTCGGGGCGGCCACCTCTCTGTTCATCTCTTCCTTCATGGGCGTGCCGGTCAGCACCACCCACACCATCACCGGGGCCATCATGGGGGTGGGCAGCCTGAAACGGATGAGCGCGGTGCGCTGGGGGGTGGCCGGCCAGATCCTGTGGGCCTGGGTTTTGACCATTCCCTGTGCGGCCGCCATCTCGGCCCTGGCCTATGTGCTGGCCCGGATGTTCATCAAAGCCTGATGTCCTTTTAGTTATGCCGCGCTCTTTGATCATCGACGGATACAACCTGGCCTTCGCCTGGAAAGAGGTTCGGCCCCTGCTGCTGCAGAACCGGCAGAAAGGCCGGGAGCGGATGCTGGACCTGCTGCGGCGCTATAAGAAAGCCACCGGCCAGGAAGTGCTGGTGGTCTTTGACGGGCCAAAAGAATCATCCCATCCCAGGCAGCAAACGGTCCAGGGAATCAAGACGGCTTATTCGGCCTTTCCCAAAACGGCTGACGACGACATCCGAAAAAGGGTCCAGGCCTGCAGCGACAAGGGCCGGCTACTGGTGGTCAGCTCCGACAATCAGGTGACAGGTTTCGCCCGGAGGCGCAACGTGGAGACCATGGGCTCGGCCGCCTTCGCCCAAAAAGCGGAGCAAATCCTGGCCGGTTCTTCCCAGGCCGATGAAAAACCTCAGAAGACCGACGTAGCCGACTGGCTGAAGTTCTTTAAGCGGGACAGGAGCATAGAAGATTAGGGACGATTATTATAAGGAAACCATGAAGGACAGGAATTGTTTTATTCAAGTTGTCTGGTGCTCAAGATAAATCATTTTAATCAGCGTTAATCTGCGTCCCGTAAAATAATCCAGGTTAATTCTCCAATCAGAAAAAACACAGAACGATAAACAACTAAACTCACAGGAGCATCAAAATGGCCAGAAGCAAGAACAAGCAGAAAAGACAGAGACTTAAATTCAAAATAGCCCGGGTCAAAAAGCAGGAGCGCAAGAAAGTGCTGCACCTGACCGCCAAGGCGGTGAAAAAGACCGCCGCGGTCAAGAAGTAGTTTTCCCCAAGGTTTCAGCCACGCCAGGAAAAGAAATAATTTTCTTAAGGAGACATCTCGATGCCGGTAGCAGAGATCAGCGTAACCCCGGTAGGAACGTTAAGTCCCAGCATCTCCGAGTTTGTGGTGGATGCCATTAGGCTGGCCCGCAGCTCTGGCTTAAAATACGAGATCACGGCCATGGGTACAAATCTAGAGGGTAACCTGGACGATATCCTGGCGGTGGCCCAGGCCATGCACCAGAAATGCCTGCTTTCCGGGGCCTTAAGAGTATCAACCATCATCAGGATAGACGACCGGGTGGACAAGGTGCTTTCCCTGGAAAGTAAGAAAGAGGCGGTACGCAAGGGTCTGCTTGGATGACAGGGTTAATTTAGTCTTGATGCCGGAAAATGTCCGGGGCTTTGCCAGCATTTCCTCCGCCATCTTCCTGACAGGCCATATT
Organism: uncultured bacterium; assembly: GCA_963780225.1. Taxonomy (GTDB): domain Bacteria; phylum Edwardsbacteria; class AC1; order AC1; family EtOH8; genus UBA5202. Next base: position 34,772 of record CAWAAX010000025.1, read on the forward strand.
TAAAGCTTGGGACTGAGCGGCAAAATCATTCATCAGGGAGGCTTATATGCCAGCTATATATTTTGACCACAATGCCACCACCCCGGTGCGCCCCGAAGTGCTGGAGGCCATGCTGCCCTGCTATCAGAACGGATACGGCAACGCCTCCAGCCTTCACGCCCAGGGACGGGCGGCCCGCCAGGCCCTGGAGGACTCCCGCCGAAAGATAGCCGCGGTGCTGAACTGCGAACCGGCGGAGATAGTCTTCACCGGCTCGGGCACCGAAGCGGACAACCACGCCATCAAGGGCGTGTTTTTTGCTAATAGGGCCGGCCGGCCGGGCCTGGTCACTTCCAAAATAGAGCACCATGCGGTGCTACATTCGTTTGAATACCTGGAGAAACACCACGGGGCAAAGCCGGTTTACATCGGGGTTGACCCCGAGGGCCGGCTGGACCTGGAGGCCCTGAAACGGGCGGTGACGCCGGAAACTTCCCTGGTCTCCGTGATGCACGCCAACAACGAGGTGGGGACCATCCAGCCCCTGGCTGAGATCGCCGCCATCTGTCATTCCCAGAATGCCTATTTCCACACCGACGCCATCCAGACCTTTGGCAAACTTGAGACCGACGTCAAAAAGCTGGGAGTGGACCTGCTATCCATCTCCGGGCACAAGTTCTACGCTCCCAAGGGGGTGGGGGCGCTCTACATCAAAAAGGGGACCAAACTCCATTCCCTGATACACGGCGGCGTCCACGAGAAGAACCGCCGGGCCGGCACCGAGAACGTGGCGGGAATAGTGGCTTTGGCTAAGGCAGCCGAACTGGCGGCCGGAGAACGGGAATCCCTGGCCCTTAAACTGACGGACTTGAGGGAACGGCTGTGGCAGGGCCTGCAGAAAAACATTTCCCACATCAGACGCAATGGTTCAAAGGAATTAGGACTGCCGGGAACACTGAACGTCAGTTTCGAGTTCATAGAAGGCGAGTCCATTCTGCTTTCGCTGGACATCAAGGGCATAGCCGCTTCCTCCGGCTCGGCCTGCACCTCGGGTTCGCTGGAGGCTTCCCACGTGCTGGCGGCCATGGGGGTGCCCACCGAGACCGCCCAGGGTTCGGTGCGGTTCAGTCTGGGGCGGGAGAACACCGAGCAGGAGGTGGACTATGCCATAGCCGAACTTCCGGCCATAATCTCCCGGCTGCGCCAGATGTCGCCCATAGCCCCCAAGGAAAGCTGCCAAATTAACGGCAAATCCAGCTGAGGGCCGCCGGATAGGATAATAAATAAAACCGGGAAGGTCAGCGATAATCGGCTGATTTTAAAGGCTTCCGGGATAATCGCCGGACAACCGAGAACAGTCCCTTAAAACAGGTCATTCGGTTTCCATAAGTTCATCTTAAACTTACGAGGTAAATCATGAAACCCAAAAAAGAAGGTTTCACCAAAGAGATCATCGAAGTGCTGGGGAAAGACCATGGGGAGACCGAGGATGTTGTCAAACAGCTGGAGGCCGTGTTCGACGACAAAACCGCCAGCCTCTATGGCGACCTGATCTACGCCCTCACCCATCTTCGTTTCAGCGAAACACAGGCCCGCAACCACTGGGAGAATGTTCTAAAGCACAAGCTGGAGCTGGCGGCCAAGCTGGGCCGCAATGTGGGGATCCGGGTTTCGCTGCTTGATTATTTCACCAACCTGCAGCAAAAGCTGAGCAATCCCAAGGTGATCGAGATGGACCTTTACGAAAAGACCCTGCTTTCGGCGGTGACCGACGGCTTGACCGGGTTGTACAACCACCGTTATTTTCAGGACCGGTTCGAAGAAGAGGTGGAAAGGGCCCAGCGCTACCAGCATCCTCTTTCGCTGATGATGCTTGACCTAGACGATTTTAAGAGATACAACGACACCAACGGACACATAGCCGGAGATCTCCTTCTGGTGGAACTTGCCAAGGTCCTTAAAAAGGCGGTGCGCAAGGTGGACACGGTGGCCCGCTACGGCGGCGAAGAGTTTGCCATCATCCTGCCCTCCACCAAAAAGAAGGGGGCCCTGATCATCGCCGGGCGGATCTGCCAAAAGATCTCCGATTATAGGTTTCCCAACCAGGCGGTGATGCCCCAGGGCAGGATAACAGCCAGCATCGGGGTGGCCAGCTTGGGCGATGATTCCGACAATCATAATGGGCTTTTGGACAATGCCGACAAGGCGCTATACCGGGCCAAGGCCAACGGCAAGAACCAGGCGATGGGCTGAACTTCCCGCAGGCCAACTAAGTAGCCAAACAATCGTGATGCAATGGGTCAAACAATTGCATAACCATGTAATACCCACCGTATCATGCTATCCTGAGTTGCAAAAAAAGTTAAATACCAAAGCATTAAAACCATGAAAGTCTTAGACAGCCAACTTAAAAAATATGTCATTGCCTGGAGGCGCAGGATACACGCAACCCCCGAGCTTTCATTCAACGAGGTCCTGACCGCCAAGGCTATTGCCGCAGAATTGAAACGTTTGGGATGCCAGGTCACAACCGGGGTGAGCGGAACCGGGGTGGTCGGGCTCCTAAAAGGCAAAGGCCCGGGACGGACCGTGGCCCTAAGGGCCGACATGGACGCCCTGCCGGTGCAGGAGGAGAACGATGTTTCCTATCGCTCCCGGAATCCCGGCAAGATGCACGCCTGCGGACATGACGGTCATTGTGCCATGCTGCTGGGGGCGGCTTCGATCCTGGCCGGCAACAAGGATCAACTGAAAGGCAACGTCAAACTATTGTTCCAGCCGGGCGAGGAAACCCCGCCGGGCGGGGCGCTGGGGATGATCGCCGCCGGCGCGTTGGAAAACCCAAAGGTCAATGCAGTGTTCGGCCTGCACCTGGATTCGTCACTGCCCTCGGGAAAGATCGGCCTGCGCCAGGGCCCGATGATGGCGGCTTCCGACAATTTCAGGATCACGATCAAAGGCAGAGGCGGGCACGCCGCCCGGCCCCACAACTGTCTGGATCCAATAACCACCGGGGCCCAGATAGTGGCGGCCCTGCAGACCATCGTCAGCCGAAGGGTTGATCCGGCCCAGCCGGCGGTGATCACCGTGGGCAAGTTCGTCTCCGGTACCAAGCACAACATCATCCCCGAGATCGCACTGCTGGAGGGCACCGCCCGGTCCATCGACCGCCACACCTGGAAGATGATGCCCCTTTGGATCAAACAGATATCAGAGAACACGGCCCGGGCCAACGGTCTTACGGCGGCGGTGGAATATGAACGGGGTTACCCGGTGCTGTACAACGATCCCAGGATGATCAATTTTTCCGAAGGCGTTGTCCGGAGCCTGCTGGGGCCGTCGGCTGCGGCTCATATTCCCGACCCCCTGATGGGCGGCGAAGATTTTGCCTATTTTCTGCAAAAAGTTCCCGGGGCCTTCTTGAGACTGGGGAGCTGCAAGGATGCCAGGACGGCCTTTCCCTGGCACCACCCCAAATTCAACATTGACGAAGAGGTTCTGCCCAAGGGGGCCAGATTGCTGGCGGAATTGGCACAGGATTATTTGGGTCTGCCGGCATAAAGGAATCTCAGTAAGAACATGCTCACCTGCCTGCTAAAATATAAAATGAGGAAATTCACAGTTCCAGGACTGCTTTTGATCGCGGTCATTACCCTGACCTGCAGTCCCGCCCGGATACGCCCTGACAACTGGGCCCAGCCGGTAAACCTGGCCGGAGTGCCCAATCTTTTCAAGGTCAGCGATGACTTGTATCGCAGCGCCCAGCCCGATACCCAGGGGATGAAAAACCTCAAACAGCTGGGGATCAAGACCGTCGTCAATCTAAGGTCCTTTCATACCGACCAGGATGAACTGGAAAATACAGGACTGTTAAGGGAACACATATACATGGTGGCCTGGCATCCGGAAAAAGAGGAAGCGGTCAGGTTCCTGAAAATAGTGTCCGACAGCGCCAGGACTCCGGTGCTGGTCCACTGCCAGCACGGTTCCGACCGAACCGGGGCCATGTGCGCCGTATACCGGGTGGCCGTCCAGGGCTGGAGCAAGGAAGAGGCCATCGCTGAAATGACCGGAGGCGGTTTTGGGTTTCACCAGATATTTGCCAACCTTCCCATATGGATCAGGGTAATGGACATGGGGCAGATAAGGAAAGAGGCGGGGATCGCAGACAAATCAGTCCCGGCAGTTCCCAAGGCCGATACATCACAACCCAAGTAAAGACCGGTATCCAAAAACAAAAATCCCCCGGGACAGCAACATCAACAGCATTAGCGGAGGAACAACCATCACTGTAAAACAAACCTGCCCCTGGCCCCAGGACGACCTCCAAATGGTGGAGTATCACGATACCGAGTGGGGCGTACCTCTGCACAACGACCAGAAGCTGTTTGAGTTCCTGGTGCTGGATGCTTTCCAGGCCGGCTTGAGCTGGAGCACCATTCTGCATAAAAGGGAGAATTTCAGGAAAGCTTTCAAGGACTTCGACCCCAAAAAGGTATCCCGGTTCACCCAGCCCGACATCCAGAGGCTGCTGGCGGATCAGGGTATAATCCGCAACCGGCTGAAGATCGAGGCCACGGTGAAGAACGCCAAGGCCTTTTTAAAAATCCAAAAGGAATTCGGCACCTTCGGGAAATACATCTGGTCATTTGTGGGAGACCAGCCGGTGGACAACAAATGGGAGAGCGTCAGTCAGATCCCCACCAGCAGCATCCAGTCGGACGACATGTCCAAGGACCTCAAGGCCCGGGGTTTCAGTTTTGTGGGCACCACCATTTGTTATGCCTTTATGCAGGCAGCCGGGATGGTCAATGATCATTTAGTGAGTTGCTTTAGGCACAAGGAAGTGAAATAGTACACAAGGAATCTCTTTTTGTTCAGGAAAAACAGAGACAGTTATAACTTAGGTTTATAACGGTTATGTTCTTTTCTTTTTGTACCGCCAAACAGAAAAGAACCAAAAGAAAAAGCTCGTCGCTTAAAACTCTCCTGGCCACGCTTACGCCCTGCCTAGGCAAGACTTCGGCTGGCAAGCAGGGCTTCAGCGGGCCCGCGTTGCGCTTCTCGTTGCTGGCGGGCTTGTCTGAACTCGGGCTTCGGCCAAGCCCTCAAACAGGCCAGACAAGCTTTTTCCGCCATCAACTGCGATGCTCACTGATCGTTTTAACGCGACAACCGGGGTTGGCACCTATTGTTCATCCTGCTTTTCGAGATGATTGAATAATCATTACAAAGCTAAAAGAGAAAATATCAAACTTATCCGCTCAATACTATTTTTCCTGCTGGTTCTTCCGGCCTTAGCCGGCATCGCCAGGGCCGACATTCGGAATTGGCAGCAGTTCAAAGCCTTTGGCGGCAGCACCCTGGCCGGAGAGGTCAGGACCCTGATCGCCGATGTCCGTTATCTTTACGCCTTCACCGGCTCCGGCGGGGTCCGCTACGACAAACTGCTGGACAAGTGGGATTTTTCCTTCCTGCCCCAGGCTCCCCCGTCGAACTTTCAGTTCGCCGGGCTGGACCAGATGACCGGGGATTTCTATTTTGTCTTGGACCAAAGCGTTACGCCCTACAATTCTCTTTCCAAGTTCTATTACTTCCCTGTCAAGTTCCCGGCTCCGGTGCTGGGCTTAGCCTTTGACGGCAATGGTATCTGGGCCAGGACCCAAAACGGAGTGTATTTCTGCGACCGCTGGACCAGGCAGATATCCTTGTCCGCCGAAAGCGGGATAGTAAGGGAGTGGCAGGGCCCGGCCGACTTGAGGCAGCTCAGAACCGATGTCCGCTTGCTGGGCCTGGCTCCTTATCAGATGATGGACGAGTGGGCAGTAAACCACCCCATCTCTGCCCTGGCTTACGAAAAGTTCGGGACCGAGGCCTGGGTATGGTACCGGGGACTGGGGTTGTGGAAGTATGATACCTTTTCCCGCAAATTAAACCAGGCCACCAAGGGCTTTTTGGCCAGTGTTGGAGTGAATGGCATCGCATCATACGGGAATGCAATGGTCCTGGCAGGGCAGGGAGGGATCACCTTGATCGGGGCCGAAGGCGAGCGTTGGCAACAGATGAACCGGATGTTCAATGCCGATCTGGCCGGGCAGTTGATCCTGGCGGCGGCCTTTGATGATAGGGAGGTCTTTGCCGGAACCGGTTCGGGGATCCTGGCCTTCAAAAGGGGCGACGATTTCGTCCGGAACATCACCAGCTACGACGGCCTGCCCTCCGGCCGGGTAAACTGCCTGTACCTGGAAGGCGACAGCCTGTGGGCCGGCACCGACTACGGACTGGGATTGTACCAGCGGAGCCTAAAGACCACCACCAGCCTCTGGCCGCAGCTGGAGAACCATAAGATCAGCGGCATCAGCGCCGACCAAAAATACATCTACCTGGCCACCGACCGGGGGGGCGTGAAATTAGACCGGCAGGATAGCCTTAAGCCCAGGCATTATGCTGACCCCGATCCGGCCCTGTTGGGAGAAGCAATGGCGGCGGTCGTCTCCGAAGACACCATCACCTGGTGGCTGGGCCAGGACTTTCTGCTGGCCGGAAACAAAAGGGATAACAGCTACCGGACCTTCCTTCGCTCCGGGAATTATGCCGCCGGCCAGGGGCTTTGTCTGGCGGCGGATCAGGGAAACGTCTGGATCGGCACCGACAACGGACTGGTGCGCTTCGTCAAAAGCCGGAATCAGTTTCTGGTCTACCATGCAGCCGACGGTCTGCTGGACGAACAGGTGTGGTCGGTGCATTCGCTGAACGGTTATCTGTGGGCCGGGGGGCCGAACGGGGTCAGCCGGTTTTGTTTTAAGAATGAGGATTAGTGAAACCAATAAATCGGCCCCGGGCTTGACATAACCTTCTTCCATAATCCAGAACAATCAACCGAACAACCCTATGACCTACCAACACGCCATAGAATATCTGATGTCTTTCCTGGATCTGGAAAAAACTCCAGGACAAAAATATCACGATTCCACCTACAACCTGGACGGGTTCCGCCAGCTTTTGAACCAGGTGGGCAATCCCCAGAATTCGTTCAAGTCCATCCTGGTGGCCGGTACCAAGGGGAAGGGCTCCAGCGCGGCCTTCATCGAGAGCACGCTTAGGGCCCAGGGGCTGAAGGTGGGACTCTACAGCTCGCCCCACCTGATAAGTTTTTGCGAACGGATCAGGATCAACGGCCGGAACATTTTGGAGCGGGACTTTGCCCAAAGGCTGGATTGGCTTAAACCGTTTTTAGAAAAGCAAAAATTAAATTCCTCCTCCCCGGCCGGAGGAAGGTCCACAGTATTCGAGATCTTGACCGCCATGGCCTTTTTGTATTTTCAGGAGATGGGGGTCGAATGGGCGGTGCTGGAAGTGGGGCTGGGCGGCCGCTTGGACTGCACCAACGTGGTCAATCCCAGGGTTTCTGTGATCACCAACATCAGCCATGACCATACCGAGATTTTGGGCGACAGCCTTAAGGAGATCGCAGGGGAAAAGGCCGGGATCATCCGGCAGGATGGCCTGGTGGTTACCGCGCCCCAGGGGGCCGAAGCGCTGAAGGTAATAATGAACCGGTGCCGGGACCTTAACGCCCGGCTGTTCCAGGTGGGCAAAGATGTGGTGTTTAGAATATCGGAGCAGACGCCGGAACGCCTGAGTCTGGATTTGGCTGGCACCTTTGGTAAGCTGAATAATTTGGAGCTGGGATTATCCGGAGATTTCCAGGCCGAGAATGCCGCCACCGCCTTTGCCGCCTTAAGGGCTTTGCAGTTCCGCAACCAGTCGGTGGGCGATTCCGCCATCCGCAAGGGTTTCAAGGATGTCTATTGGCCGGGCCGGATGCAAACGGTCTCCAAACATCCATTGATCATAGTCGACGGGGCCCACAACGATTATTCGGCCTACCGGCTTAAAAAAGCGGTGGAGACCCTGTATCCCGAAAAAAACAGGATCCTGGTGCTGGGGATATCGGCCAACAAGGACATCGGGGGCATAGTCTCGAACCTGGTTCCCCAAAGCCGGGTGCTGGTCATCACCAGGGCCAAGCATTCCCGGGCGGCGTCACCTGAGGATATCAAGCGGGAGGCCAAAAAGTTCGCGGTGCCGGTGATAGAGACCGAGACCTTAAGCCAAGCGCTGGAAAGAGCCAAGGAATTGGCCACGGCCCAGGACCTGGTGCTGGTGACCGGTTCGCTGTTTTTGGCCGGGGAAACACTGGAGCTGTTAGGCAAAAAAATATAAACCTCAACTAATATCTGTGCGGCAATTATGAGCAGAGTGGTGGTATCAAAAGAAGGGCTGGCCAAGATCAAGGCCGAGCTGGAAAACCTGGTCAAAGTGGAAAGGCCGACAATTTCGGCCGCCCTGGCCCATGCCCGGAGCCTGGGAGATCTTTCGGAGAACGCCGAGTATCATTCGGCCAAGGACAAGCAGGGCCTGATAGAATCACGGATCCGGAAACTGCAGGAAGACCTGGTCCAGGCCGAGGTGATTGACGAAAGTCAGCTGGCCCAGGGGGTGGCGGTCTTCGGGCGGAAGGTTGTGGTCAAGGACCTTTCCGACAACAGCCTGGAGACCTATACCCTGGTGGGGCCGCACGAGGCCGATTTTGACTCGGGCAAGATCTCGGTGGAAAGCCCCATCGGCCGGGGCCTGCTGGGCAAGAAGAAGGGCGACACCGCGGAGATCAAGGTACCCTCCGGAATCATCAAATACAAGATCATGTCAATCACGTAGGGACGAGGCAGTCCTGGTCCTAACGGGAACAGATAACAAGTAAGGGCAATTCATGAATTGCCCCAACCTATGAGGAGACTATAGCATGCCGAACCCCCAAGTAGCGGTCTTAATGGGTTCCGACAGCGACCTGCCGGTGATGGAAAAGGCCGTCGAGGCCCTGAAGGAATTCGGAATAACCCCCCAGGTCAGGATCCTCTCGGCCCACCGTTTGCCGGACAAAGTGGCCGAGTTCGCCAAGAGCGCCCGCAGCAGCGGATTTGAATGCATCATCGCCGGGGCGGGGCTGGCGGCCCACCTGGCCGGGGCGGTGGCGGCCCACACCACCCTGCCGGTGATCGGCGTGCCGCTTAAGAGCGGCGCCCTGGCCGGAGTGGACGCGCTGTATGCCACGGTCCAGATGCCCTCCGGCATTCCGGTGGCCACGGTGGCCATAGACGGGGCCAGAAACGCCGGCATTCTGGCGGCCCAGATACTGTCCATCAAGTACCCCGAGATCGCCAGGAAGCTGGAGGAGATGCGGGAGAAGATGAAGAAGGAAGTGGAGAAGAAATCCCAGGACGCCGAAGCAAAATACAACAAATAATCAAAGCAATATAATTTACCTATGAAAACCATAACCCAAACCAATTTCCCCGACCTAAAAAAAGTCTCCCAGGGCAAGGTGCGCGATATCTATGACCTGGGCGAGCACCTGCTGATAGTGGCCACCGACCGGATCTCGGCTTTTGACGTGGTCCTGCCTAACGCCATTCCCCACAAGGGCTATGTATTGACCCAGATCTCCAAATTCTGGTTCCAAAAGATGGCCTCTCTCATGCCCAACCATCTTATAAGTGTCGACGTGGCTGATTTCCCGGCGCCCTGCCACAAGTACCAGGAGGAGCTGGAGGGCCGCTCGATGCTGGTCAAGAAGGCCAAACCCCTGCCGGTGGAATGCATCGTCCGGGGATACCTGACCGGATCGGGGCTTAAGGACTACCAGAAAACCGGGAAGGTCTGCGGGATAGAGCTTCCCAAAGGCCTGGTGGAATCCAGCCGGCTGGAGAGCCCCATATTCACTCCCTCCACCAAGGCCGAGATCGGGGACCACGACGAGAACATCAGCTTCGATAGGATGTCGGAAATACTTGGCGCGGAGAAGGCGGAGAAGGTAAAGCGCCTGTCGCTTTCGATCTACACCGCGGCCCGCAAGGTGGGGGAGGAAAAGGGGATCATCATCGCCGACACCAAGTTCGAGATGGGTGATTTTGAAAACGGACTGATCCTGATAGACGAGGTGCTGACCCCGGATTCCTCCCGCTTCTGGCCCTTGGCCGGATACCAGGCGGGAAAGAGCCAGCCCAGCTTCGACAAACAGTTCGTCCGCGATTATCTGAACACATTGGACTGGAACAAGCAGGCTCCCGGGCCGGAACTGCCCAAAGAGGTGGTGGAGAAGACCAGCCAGAAATATTTGGAAGCCTTAAAAATACTTACAGACTAAAGCAAATAATACGGAGAGATGACCTATGCCTGCAAAGAAAACCACAGTGATCAAAAAGGGAGCCCTCGCGGCCAAGAAAAATACTGCCGCCAAGCGCACCCGGGCCGACCGGCGCCGTCTTTTGAACGAAGAGGAGTTCAAACGGCTGATAGAGACCGGCCAGGTAATGGAAAGCGACCGGCGCAGCTGGATGGACAGGCGGAAGACCGAAGAAGCAAAGGGCAAAAAGAAAAAGGCCTGAGGCAATTGACAATTAACAGTGAACACTTAACGGCCCTTCGACAATGCTTCGATAAACTCAGCCTAACAGTTCAGGGCAAGAAAACGTCAAACGTCAGCAACCAAACGCTTAATTGCAGATAGAAAAATAGCACATGTTTTGGAAGAAAAAAGAAGTTCCGCCCCAAGGCAAGGGTATCACCGTTCAGCAGGGAGTGGCGGCCAACGCCCTTTCCATCCAGGCCCTGATAAACGTGCTGGTCAAGAAGAACGTCTGTACCCGCGAAGAGATCATGGACGAACTTAAAAGACTAACCCAGCCGGCCCAGGATGATGGAACTAAAAGATAAGATCGAAGAACTTTTCGCCCGGGCAGATCAAAGGGTCAGGCAGGGAGATCGCCCGGGGGCCATAGTCAGCCTGACCGAGGTGACCGGCCTGCCGGAGATCGCCCAAGAGGAACCGCTGTCACTGGAATGCGCCCACTGGGGGCTGGCCGGCCTGCTGATCGCCGAAAGGGACGTCAAGCGGGCCGAAGAGCATCTTAAGGCGGCCATCAAGCTCAACCCCCAGGAAGCCGGCTATCTTCAGGAACTGGGGGCTCTTTACAACTACCAGGCCCGGTTCGAGGAGGCGGCCCAGCAGTTTGAGAAAAGCCTGGAATTAAGGCCAGGGCACCCCGAGACCATACATCTTTTAGGCTGGGCGGTGTTCATGTCCGGCGACCTGAAGCGGGGGCAGAAGATGCTGGAGTTTGCGCTGGAGCTGGACGAGAACAACGTCGGCACACTGAACGACCTGGCGGTCTGCCTGATGGAGCAGGGAAAGATAAAAGAGGCCAGGAGCATGGTGGAAAAGGCCCTGGAGCTGGATCCCCATAATGAACTGTTGAGATCGTTCAATGAGATGCTGGAAGGGAAGACCGGAACGGGAAAAAACAAGAAAAAAGGGCAGAACAAAAACCATAAATAATGATCCGCATCAAATCCATAGCCCATACATTAATGTATGGGCTATGGATGCCCAACGGTAAACCCCCCGCCATTGGCGGGGGGTTTATGCTTTAGAAACATTTCGGTTTAAAGGTCGAAAAAAGTTGCTAAAGCTGCTCTAACTTGTTGTAAAATAAGGGAAAACGACAGATATTTTACAATGCATTATAAAAATGCCCTCATTGTGGTTCTTATCGGACCAAACGTTTTGGTTTTCAAAAGAGTCAACAGCGCTATCGCTGCCAAGAATGTTTATCTGTTTTTCGCAACAAACCAAGGCCACAAAAAGTAATCCGTCTTTTATGGAATAAATATGTCTTGGGGCGTCAAACGTTAAATTCCCTGGCAAAAGAGTTCGGGCTCAGCAGAAAACGTATTCAGCGATACTTCTCATCCCTACCCTACTGTAATCCATCGCTGGTAAATCTAAAGTCCCCTTTGGTTCTGGTAGCAGATGCTACTTTTTGGGGACGAGGCTATGGAGTAATCGTCTTTCGCGCTCCGGACCTAAAGCGCAATCTGTGGTGGACCGAGATACGAACCGAGACGGCTGATAGCTACCACCAGGGACGTCAATTATTACTGGATCATAATATTCGCCCATCAGCGGTGGTTATTGACGGAAAGCCCGGTATTGCTGAAGTTTTTCAGGATGTCCCCGTCCAGATATGCCATTTCCATCAAATCGCCATCGTCCGCCGTTATGTTACCAAATGGTCAAAATTGCCTGCCGCACAACAGTTGCTCTCTTTAGCGGAAACCTTGCCGAATACTAACGAGAATACTTTCCAAACCGAACTGGCGGCTTGGTATGACCGCTGGCGCCAGTTTCTTTCTCAAAGAACCTTTAACCCAGACACCGGCAGATCGCACTTTACCCATAAACGGTTACGTTCCGCATACCACAGTCTGCAACGGCACCTTAAATACCTTTTCACATACCAGAGATTTACCGAGCTGGGAATACCTAATACCACTAATTCCTTGGAAAGTACATTTGGGTATCTCAAACACTTATTAGAAGTCCACCGAGGAATAGCACGACCACTTCGTTACAAGTTTATCTGTAATATCTTGACTAAAAATAGCAACTAAAAACGGCCTTTAGACCAACATTTTCGAACTCATTCCCGGGGCAGGTACTTGAACGACACCAGCCGGGAATGCCCGGAAAGATGATGGTTGATGAATTCGGCCAGCAGCCGGATCAGGAACAGTGAATCGGCGGTCTCCATCGGCGGCAGGTAGTCGTGCTGCTGCCAGAAATCAAGCCCCTTCAGCACCGGCCGGGTGAGGGCCACCGATTCCCCGTGCTTTTTGCCGCAGCCGGGGCAGAGCAGTCCGCCCAGCGAAAGCGAGAACAGGAACAGTTCATCCCGGGCCGTCTTCCGGCAGTCAAGGCAGCGGTCCAGCACCGGGTGGTAGCCCAGGTTGTTGATGGAGGCCAGGCAGAACTCGGCCAGCGGGTGCTGGGGGCCGGGGCTGTGCTCCAGGGCCTTGATCAGCACCAGCAGATTGTTGAACAGGGCCAGGTTGGGGGATTCCAGGTCGGTGGCCCGGTAGGCCACTTCCAGGGCCGGGGCCAAAAAACCCAGGCTCTCCGTCCTGCAGGCCTGGCCGGGGTAAAAAACCACCGAGGCCTCGGAGGCGGTGTGGATCTCGGACCGGATGCTGCGGTAAAAAACTATCTGGGATAATGTCCCGGGATCGAAAGCCGCGCCGAACTTGCTTTTGGTGCGGCGGACGCCCTTGGCCATGAACTTCATCCGGCCGAATTTCCTGGTAAAGGCGTGGACGATCCGGCTGGACTCGGACCAGTTCTGGGTCTTAAGGATGACGGCTTCGGTGCGCTGGATCATGAAGATTATTAGTGGTGATGTTTTGCTTGAAAGCTTTCAGCCGGCCCGAATGTTTTCAAGATATTCGATGAACAATTTCAGTTCTTCTTTGGTCATGACCCGTCCGTGACCGCCAATGACAGTTTCAATGTCATTCCACCGGGCAAAGATCCATTTGACCGCGGCTTTACGCTGCCTCAGATCGTTTTTAAGCAGATCTTCGTCAAGGGAAGGGATCCCGCCGGGAGAAAAAAGATCCCCGGTCATCAACAATTTCAATTCAGGTATGTGAATTACGGCGTCACTTTTGGAATGGGTCCCCCCAAAATAGACCAGGGATAATGTCATGTCCCCCAAAGGGAGGCTCAGGCTGTCCTTGAAGATAAGCGAGGGGGCGGTAACGATACGGTCTTTGGCGAGGTCGTCACAAGCATGCTGATAGCGGCTTTTTTTGCAGAATGTTTCATTCCATTCCCTTGATCCGGCATCCAGCCCGCCAAGTTCCTTGTCATAACCATTGACCGTTTCCAGCCACCGTTTTCTGATCCTTTCCGGGTCTTTCCAGTATTCGGCCATTTCGGACCGGCAATTCTCCTGCCCGACCATTATGGCGCCGGCAAAGACCTGGTTTCCGCCCACATGATCCGGGTGGGAATGGGTGTTTATCAAATAGGTGAAATCATTACGGCCGAAAGCCTGCTCGATGGTCTTTCGGTATTTATTGGTCAGGGAGTTTGAGATCCCGGCGTCAATCACAACAATTCCCTTTTGGGCCGCAATGGCGGTAACGGCATCGGGTCCCAGGCTGACGACGACTACTTTTGCAGCTACCCGGGCCACCTTGATAAAGCCGTCAATGTTTTCTTTGGCCTTGTCGGGCGGCCGGCTGGGCTGCCAAAACGCCAAAAAAGAAAACACGGTTAATGCAGTGACCGCCAACAAGGACAGGGCAACAACAGCGCCTTTGCTCATGGTCAGACAGTGCTCCGGCAGCATTTATGGCGGAGGGATAATATTTGTTAAAAAGGCCGGCGTGGTTTGCCCAGGGTGTCCACCTTGCAAAATCTTCTGCTCACTCTGTGGAGGACGCCTGCCCAGCGCCGTCCGGCGGGCCGGCCTTGGAAGACAGTTTGACCAGCCGCCTGGCCCTGACCGCCATGATCCTCCGCTTGCGCACCGCCTCCACCGTGAACTCCCAGGCCGGCTGGGTCGGCGGCCATTTAAGTTTTTCCCCGGACGAAGGCACCTTGCCGGCGATGTCGTAGATGAAACCGCCCAGGGTCTCAAAACCCTCGGTGGGAAAATCGGAGCCCAGCGCTTCGTTCAATTGCTCGATGTCTATCCGGGCGTCGATGCGGTAGGACCTTTCGTCGATCCTGCGGAACAGCGGCTCCTCGGTGTCAAACTCGTCCCGGACCTCGCCCACTATCTCCTCCAGCACGTCCTCCAAAGTGACCATCCCGGCGGTGCCGCCGTACTCGTCCACCACTATGGCCAGGTGGGTCTTCCAGGACTGGAACTCCTGCAGCAGGCCGTCCAGCTTCTTGGACTCGGGCACAAAATGGGCGGGGCGGGCCAGCTCGTCCACCGGCTGATTCTTGACCCCCGAGCGCAGGACCTTGTTGATGTCGGTGGCGTAGGCTATGCCCACGATGTTGTCGATGGTCTGGCGGTAGACCGGGATCCGGGAGTGCCCGGCCTTCTCCATCAGTTTGACCGCCTTGAAGATGGGAAGGTCCGAAGGGGCCGCCACCATGTCGATCCGGGGCACCATGATCTCCCGGGCGGTCTTGTCCCCCAGCTCGAAGATCCCGTGGATCATCTCGGTCTCGTTGCTGTCCAGCACCCCCTGCTCGTGCCCGGCCGAAAGCAGGGCCTTGATCTCGTCCTCGGTGATCTTGGAGGAAAGCTGGGCCTTCTTGATCCCGAAGAAGGAGAGGGCCAGGTCGGTGGATCGGGTCAAAAGCCAGATGGCCGGCCGGGCCGCCGCCGCCACGAATTCCAGGGGCCTGGCGGCCAGCAGGGTGATGAACTGGGAATGCTTGAGGGCGATGTTCTTGGGGGTCAGCTCGCCCAGGATGATGGTGAAGAAGGAGACCACCGCGGTGACCAACGCCAAAGCGATGGGATGGCTGTTATTGGAAACGAAGCCCAGGGGAAGGTCTTCCAAGGCCTGGGATACCAGCTTGTAGCTGGAGACGGCGGCCACGGCCGAGGCTAGAAAGCCCAGGAAGGTGACGCCCATCTGGATGGTGGCGAACAGCCGGGAGGGATCCTCCAAAAGCCTTAAGGCCGACTTGGCCCTCAGGTCCCCATGGTGGGCCAGCTCCTTAAGGCTGCTTTTGCGCACCGTGATCAAGGCGATCTCGGAGGCGGACAGCAGGCCGTTGAAAAATATCAGCGCCGCGATCAGCAGCAGTTCGCCCCAGATAGAAATTTCCAAAGTAAAAAACTCCTAATTTATTTTATAAGGAAGCCAGCCTGTCCGCCATAGTGGTACGAAGGCGGGGAATACAGGAAAGAATATTTTACGATGTAATTGTCATGATTTTACGGATTCCTGTTGACCTGGTTGATTTTAAGCGATACTTTCCCATCCTAGATGGACAGTCAATGATATCGCTGGAAAATATGATTCAATTAGCCGGAGCAATGTCCGTAAAGATAGAATTCTTCCCGGCGCTGCATTTTGGGGGCCTGGCCGGGTTTGACATGGTCGTATCCCAGCAGGTGCAATACCCCGTGGACCGTCAGCCTCCGGATCTCCTCTTCGGCCGTGACCCGGTATTCACGGGCCTGGCGCCTGGCCCGGGGAAGCGAGATGAAGACATCGCCCAGTTCCTTTGCATTGTACCGGGAGTCAGCCCCTTCGGTCATGGCAAAGGAGATGACGTCGGTCACCCGGTCCCTGCCCCGGTAGCGGCGGTTGAGCCGGCGCAGGTGGGCGCTGTCGGTGAAGATCACGGTCAGGTCGCAGTCCGGGCGGGACTCATGCTTCAGTATCCTTTCGACCAGGGTCTTCAGGCTGGAAGGTTTGAAATCCCGGACGGGAACAAGAAATTCGAAACAGACGGACATAGTAAATCTTGCGGTTAAAAGGATCGATCATACAACCTCAACCCCGCTTCGTTTGTAAAATGCTTGCATATCTCAGTGCATGCTTCACTTCCCCTTCTCTTACATCACGATGGTCCCAATTTATCCAAGAGAAGGGGACAGAGGGGATGAGTTAGAAGATCCAATATTATTATCGCGGTTTTTCTTCCAGCATGTTGGTCTGGGGATATTCTATCCGGGGATGGAAGACCGCGGTCAGCACCGGCATGAAGGCCTCCCCGGTCAAATTCAGTTCGTGCAGGGTCAGGTTGGATTCGTCCAGCTCCAGCTGGTTGGCCTTCTCGGCGATGATGGCCCGGACCACCTTGCGCACCCGCTTGGTGCCGTGATCTTTGAGCGACCGGACGGTGGCCTCCACCACATCGGCCAGCATCACCAGCCCTATTTCCTTGGACTGGGGTTTGGGGCCGGGATAGCGGAAGTCCGATTCCAGCACCCCGCCTTCGCTGGCCTGGATGGCCTTGAGGTAAAAATACTTGGAAAGGGTGGTGCCGTGGTGCTGGGCGATGGCGTCCACTATCATCTGGGGCAGGCGCTGCTGTTTGGCCAGCTCCACTCCGTCCTTGACGTGGGAGACCAGCACCAGGTGGCTCATCTTAGGGGCCAGTCCGTCGTGGCGGTTGATTCCGGAGGTCTGGTTCTCGATGAAATAATCCGGCTTGGCCAGCTTGCCGGCATCATGGTAATACCCCATTATCCGGGCCTGAAGGCTGTTGGCCCTGATGGCCAGGGCGGCGGCCTCGGCCAGGTTTCCCACCAAAAGACTGTGCTGGAAGGTTCCCGGCGCTTCCAGCGAGAGCCGTTTCAATAAAGGCTGATCGGGGTCGGCCAGCTCCAGCAGGCTGTAGTCGGTGGTGGCCCGGAAGACGGTCTCCAAGACCGGCAGCAGCACCAGTGCCAGTACCACCGAAAGGGCAGCATTCATCGGCCCCAGCGCCAGGGCTTGCTTGATCTGCCCGGCCGGGGCCTGCCTCAGGTATTCCACTGCGGCGATGGCCAGGATGTTGATCAGGCTGATGGCCAGAAAACTCTTGACGATGAATTTCAGCCGGCCCCGCAGGTCCCTGGCGGCGAAGGCCGCCACCGCGCCCGAGGCCAGCATCACCACGGTCAAGGGGAAGTTGAAGCCGGTGACCACGCCCAAAAGCAGGCTGCCGGTGATGGCCACCACCGCTCCCAGGGTAACATCGAAGATCAATCCGATGATCAGAGGGCCTACCGCCGCCGGGATCAGATAAGGCGAGAGTTGTTGCTGTCCCAGCACTGCCCAGCCGCCCAGCATGGTCAGCAGTATCACCACTGCCAAAAGCAGCAGATGGGAGCCGTTGTTGAATATCTCGGGCCGGAACCGGTAGAGGTAGATGATCAGAATTCCCAGGAAGAACCCCAAAGCCAGCAGCCGGGAGAGCAATGTTAAAAGGTAACGCCAGCCTCCCTGGCGGGAGACCAGGGCGATCTCGTCCAGGCGCACTTTAAGGGAGTAAAGCTTTTGGGCGGCCGGGGCGTCGATCTTCTGATAGGCCGCCACCAGGCGCTCTCCCTTGGCCACCTGGCCCACGGCCAGGGAAACATTGTGGCGGGCCAAAGCCCGGGCGTTGTTCACTTCCTCCAGGTCCAGGTTAAGATTGGGCACCAGCAGGCCGGAGGCCACTTCGGCGGCGGCCTGGGCCAGCGGGGCCGACTTTGGGAAAGCCTGTTCGGCCTTGATCTTCATCAACAGCGGCAGGCTTTGGGCGGTGGCCAGGTCCTGCACCGGCGTCCGCTGCAGCTGATCCTGATCCCGGATTACCACCTGGTTCCCCAGATACTGGGTCTGCTTGTCGGTCAAAGGAAGGATGCCGGTGGACACCGCCTGGCGGCAGATGGCCCGGAGTCCCTGCTGAAAGGGATAAAGCTCGGGCAGGGACAGCAGCAGGTTCACCGTGGCCGGGGAAAGCTTAAGGCCCCAGCCTTCCAGCCGTTTCTTTTTGACCGCCAGGTATTCGTCCTCCTCCCGTAGGTCCGAGAGCTTTACCAGGAAGCGGTCGACATCGCCCAGGATCTTGTTGTCCACCTCGGGGCTGCGGTAGGCGATGGCCAGCACGTTTTGCTCGGCGCTGTCCTGCTGGGCCGCCAGCTCTTTGGGATACTTAAGCACCGGAAAGTCGAAGGGGGCCACGATGTCGTGGTTGCTGACGTCGCCTTCCTTAAGCTCCAGCTCGTCGTGGCGGGCCGGGGAGAACAGGTTGGCCACGATCAAAAGCAGGCCGAAGGCAATGGCGGCCCGTTTAAGCCAGAAGATCTGCCTTTTGCGGGCCGGGGCGTCCAAGGGCCAGAAGGCCTTGGCGAAATTTAGGGATCTGGTTTTAAAATCTAATCTCATATGAATAATCTATTGATCTTCTTGTTCAACCTCTTTACTTTTTGGGTATGCTATTTTAACTATGAATGAACCATCTAATAAAAGATAAAAACCCAACGCAGGTTTAATTAAATAGAAAATAAGTGAATGCGGAACTACTTTGCCAAATTTGGCAGAGGGTACAAGAAGAACAGAAATTGCTGATACCAGCGGTGAAATTGAAATGATTACAATAAACAGGCCAATTAATTTTACCCAAAACAAAAAATTATCTTTATTGTTTTTAACATCAATTGATTGTTCACTTTCCGGGGAATTACTTTTGAACAATAACGTAGATAATTTGTAAGAATACCTTATTAACGTGAGCCACATTAAAACAGCAAAAATAAATCCTATTATTGATCGCAATATGAAACTGTCCATTGCAAATATTGTTGGAATAAGCAGAGGTATTAGACTTAAAGAAAAGAAAAAACCTGCAACACCAATTATTTTTATTAGGACATCGGCAAAATCAATTTTATTCATGGGTGCTTCTTCCATAAATCTCAGTTAAAGATTACAGTAAAGTTATTTTCCCTTGATGGCCCGAGAGGACCTTTCAGTCAGATGGCCCGGTCTTTTCGTCCTGTCCCTGTCCCCGGCCCTCGGTCTGGCTGCTGCTCTGATACGCCTGGATGATCCTCTGCACCAGGTGGTGCCGCACCACGTCACGCTCCGATAGGTTGATGAATTTTATTCCCTCCACCCGGGAAAGCACCTCCTGGATGTGCACCAGGCCGGAGCTGTCGTTGCGGGGCAGGTCTATCTGGGTGACGTCGCCGGTGACCACCGCCTTGGAGTTGAACCCCAGCCGGGTTAAAAACATCTTCATCTGGGTGCGGGTGGCGTTCTGGGCCTCGTCCAAAATCACGAAGGAGTTGTTCAGGGTCCGGCCCCGCATGTAGGCCAGGGGCACTATCTCGATGATCTCGTTAGCCATGAAGCGGCGCACCTTCTCCGGGGACATCAGGTCGTACAATGCGTCGTACAGGGGGCGCATATAGGGGTCTATCTTGTCCCTGAAATCGCCCGGTAAAAATCCCAAGCTTTCCCCCGCCTCGACGGCGGGGCGGCAGAGGATGATGCGCTCCACCTGGCGTTCGTTCAACGCCGCCACCGCCGCGGCCACCGCCAGATAGGTCTTGCCGGTTCCGGCCGGCCCCACGGCTATCACCAGGTCGTGGTCCTTCATTGCCTCCAGGTACTGGGTCTGTCCCGGGGACTTCGGCCGGATCAGTTTTTTCAGGGCCAAAGCGGCCACGGTTCCCCGTTCCTGGATGTCCCGGTGCCGCTCGCTTGCCTGGCTGATGGCCAGCCCTATGTCCCGCTCCTGCAGCACCGAGCCCGATTCCACCCGGGCTCTGAGATTCAGTATCAGCGAAGTGATGGCCTCCAGCTCCTCGGTTGAACCTTTGATGATGACCTCGTCCCCCCGGGCGAAGATCTTGGCCTTGAAGGAGTGCTGGATCACCTTGAGGTTGGAATCCCCCGGTCCCAAAAGGTTCACCGGGTCGATGCCGGCCAGGGAGATCCGTTCGGTTATTTCCTGCAGTTCTTTGGGCATATCTTAAAATCCATCCATTATTGCGGCAAATTAGGGCAAACCCCAGTAAATAATATATCACAAGCAAAAAGATAACGCAAGGGGAAATTCCAAATAAAAAAGGGTTGACAGACAGGCGCTTGGTGGTTTATGATACATAATTAGAGGAGCAGTTTCCAACAGGGGGAATTATCTATAAGGAAACCAGGAAGGCCAGGAAATATTTATTGTCAAGGATTCATGGTTTCATGGATTCCTTATAAAAGACATGTCCGTATAAATAAATGACATTTATAATTTACTGAAAGCCTTATGAATCAAAACAAATACAAAATCAGCCCCAAACGGGCCGACCAGCTCATCAACGGATTTGCCCGGCGCAAAGTAGTTGTCCTGGGCGACCTGATGCTGGACGAATACCTGTTCGGGGCGGTCTCCCGGATCTCGCCCGAGGCCCCGGTACCGGTGGTGGAGGTCAGCCGGGAGGAGTTCCATCTGGGCGGGGCGGCCAACGTGGCCTGGAACATCGCGGCCCTCAAGGGACAAGCCTTTCCGGTGGGGACGGTGGGCAGCGACCGGGCCGAGAAAATGATGCGCCGTGAGTTCAGAACCAAGAAGATATCCGAGCTGGGGCTGGTGAACCAGTCCGGCCGGCCCACCACCATCAAGACCAGGATCGTGGCCGGCCACCAGCAGGTGGTGCGGGTGGACCGGGAGCACCGCCAGGACATTTCCCCGGCCGTCCAGCAAAAAGTGATAGCGGCCCTGGAGAAACTTGTTCCTTTAGCCGATGCCATTCTGATCGAGGACTACAACAAGGGCCTGATAACCATTCCGGTGCTGGAAGCCGCATTGAACCTGGCTAAAAAACACAAAAAGATCGTCACGGTGGATCCCAAGTTCAACCATTTTCTGGATTTCAAGGGGGTGACGCTCTTCAAACCCAACATCCACGAGGCCGAGCGGGCGCTGGGGGTCAAGATTGCCAATTCCGAAGATATTGTCAAAGCCGGGCAATCCCTGCTCAAGCGGATAGAGGCCCGGGCGGTGCTGATCACCGCCGGCGACCAGGGGATGTACCTTTTTACCTCCGGCCAGGGGGAGGTCTTCCGGATACCCACCGCCGCCCGGGAAGTTTACGATGTCTCCGGGGCCGGCGACACGGTGATTGCTGTGGCCACTTTGGCCCTGTGCGCCGGGGCCAGCCTGCTGGAAGCGGCGGTGACGGCCAACCACGCGGCCGGGGTGGAGGTCTCCAAGTTCGGGGTGGCGGAGGTGACGGCGGAAGAACTTAAACAGGCGTTGAGGAACTGGTGATGATCTTTGCCTTGGGAATGGGATGCTATCATCTGATCACATTCATGGCCCTCCTGCTGGGGTGGCCATATTTGCTGGCGGCGGTGATCTTTGGCCATCAGGAAAAATGGCGGCAGCGGCTGGGCTGGCTGTCTCAGTCCGCAGGGCGGCCGGTCTGGATCCACGGGGCCTCGGTGGGAGAGATGGGGGTGATCGCGCCCTTCTTTGCCCAGCTGAAGACTCTTTTGCCCGAGAAAAACATCGTCCTGTCCACCATGACCGCCACCGGGCAAAAGAGGGCTCACGAGATCTTTTCCACCAAGGCGGCCGGGATATTTTTCCTTCCCCTGGATTTCTGGTTCGCCCAAAAGCTGGCCGTCAGCAGGATAAACCCCGGCGCCCTGGTCCTGACCGAGACCGAGCTCTGGCCCAACCTGATTAGGCAGTGCCAAAGGCAAAACATTCCGGTGTTCCTGGTCAACGCCCGGCTTTCGGCCAGGTCCTTCAAATACTATCACCCCCTGCGCTTCCTGTTCGGGCCGCTGCTGAAATCCCTTCAACTGATAGCCTGCCAGAGCAAAGAGGACGCGGAACGCTACCTGGCTTTGGGTGTCCGGGAAGACATCGTCACCGTTACCGGCAATCTGAAATACGACGGGATCAAGGGCCCGGTCTCTGCAATAGAGAAACAAGAGTTAAGGAAGGACTTCGGTCTAAGTCCTAAAGACCTGGTGTTTGCGGCCGGGAGTACAAGGGAGGGGGAGGAGATTGTTATACTTGATGCCTGGCGGGAAAGCCTAAAAAATGGGAAATGGGAAATTGGAAACTGGAAATTGATCATAGCGCCGAGGCATCCGGGGCGGTTCTCCGAAGTGGAAAAACTGCTGATCTCCCAAAACTTGATTTATTGCAAACGAAGCGGCCAGAAGAGCGGCGGGACTTCCAACAATTTTGATGTCTTGCTACTGGACACCATCGGCGAGCTGGTCAACGCCTACGCGGCCTCGGACATTGCTTTTGTCGGCGGCAGCCTGGTGCCGGTGGGGGGCCACAACCCCCTGGAACCGGCGGCCCTGGGGCTTCCGGTGGTCTTCGGCCCCCACATGTTCAACGCCAAAGAAAGCGCCGAGGGGCTTTTGGCCTGCGGCGGGGCAGTGCAGGTGAAGGATGCCGGGGAACTGAAAAAGGTCCTGGCAGAATTCCTGGGCCGCGAAGAAAAGAGGCTTACTGCCGGTGCCAAGGCCCGCAGTTTGGTGGATTCCAAGCGCGGGGTTTCCAAGGTCACGGCGGAACTGGTGACGGGAAGGCTTAACGGGTAAAGACAGGAGCGCCTCCGCTAAAGCTATGGCGCTTGAAGAAGGCCGACATTAAAGCGTAAGCGGATTAACATGATTTATTTCCAGGTACAAATCAAGGAACAGTAGAAGAATGGAAAATGACTATCTAACTTGATCAGGAAAAGTAGAAAGAATATAGTGGATCTGGCAAAAAAGCAGATTTTACCCGATTATGTTCTTTTCTTTTTGTACCGCCAAAAAGCAAAGAACCAAAAGAAAAAGCTCGTCGCTTAAAACTCTCCGGGCGTTGCGCTTCTCGTTGATGGCGGGCTTGTCTGAACTCGGGCTTTTGCCAATCCCTCAAACAGGCGCAGACAAGCTTTTTCCGCCATCAACTGCTATGCTCACTGATCGTTTTAACGCGACAACCGGGGTTGGTACCTATTGTTATCCATATCTCCTTAGTTGATTGGATAATCATTTAATGGAATATATAGATCCTCGATTCAATATAAAAGAGGCTGCACATCTGGTGCAGCCTCTTTTATTAATCTAAACAACTTGTGATGCAGAAGAACCTGAGGATTTGCGCAAAATAGAAAATACTGTTGGGTAAAATCATCCCCGGGGGAACTATTTTTCAATCATCAGGGAACAATAATGTCAATCACTCCCGTATCAAGGTCATACCGGGCGCCAACGATTTTTATCTTGCCGTTCTTAACCATTTCAGCTAAAAATGGTTCTGTTTCTTTTAGACGAGCGACCACCATCCTTACGTTTTCCTTGACGGCATTATCCAGCAGGCCACCGGGTTCGGTTTTGGCCTTTTCGACCGCAGGTTTGATGGCTTCAACCAGACTGCCGATATGCCCCGGAGCTTCGCCTCCCTGTATTGTGGCATCCACTGCCCCGCATTTCTCGTGGCCCAGGACCATAACCAGCGGAACATTCAAATGTTCCACCCCATATTCGATGCTGCCCAGGCCAAGGTTATCGACCACGTTGCCGGCTATCCGGACGATAAAGAGGTCGCCCAAGCCCTGATCGAATATTATTTCCGGAGGAACCCGGGAGTCGGAACATCCGATTATCAGTGCGAAGGGATGCTGTCCCATAGCCACCTCTTCCCTGCGGACAGACTCCTGATTGGGATGTTTTAGCTTGGCTGCGGTGTACCGTTTATTGCCCTCCAGCAATTTTTGCAAAGCCTGGTCGGGGCTCATATTTGTGGTCTCTTTGCCCGATCCAAATGCCAAAACCGAAACAACCGTCATCGTTGCCAGCATGATTGCGATTCTTGGTTTCATAAGGTTTTTTCCTTTCAGTTGGGAAAAAGTGTTGAATTGTTGAAAGCGTTGGCCGCTATATAGCACAAGAAAGCAATACTTCCCTTTTTGTTTTGGTCAATTAAAAAATCCCCGGTTATTGTTGGCGGACCAGATCCTTTTCCTTCAGCCCGCTTCCGCTCAAGACCTTGGCCTTGGCGTACTGGTCCTTGGCTTCCGTCACTTCAATGGTCCCGGCCTTGGTTTCCTCCGAGCCCAGCGACAGGCCGGTCTCGGGGTCGATCACGTCCTCGCCCTTGGAATAAACGGTAAACTTATCGCCCACCTTGACGCCGCCCAGGGCCCCGGGTTTCAGCATCAGGGTCTTGTCGGGGTTGACCTTGAGCACCATCCCGGTCCAGGCCACTTTCTCCATGGCGCCGGTGATCATGTCAATTATCTTGTTGACCGCCTTGCGGGTGGCCTTGCCGGCCAGGGTCTGGTCGAAATGGGTGTCGTTGGAGAAGTTGAACTCGTCGGTGCCGACATCCACGCCCTTCTTGCTCTCGTCCTCGGCAATGCCGTCGGCCGCCACGATCTCGCCGGTGGTGGTATTGACCAGGCGGACGTCCAGGCCCACCCGGGCGGTCTTGGTCTCCACCCCCAGCCGGTTGAGGCCGAACATGCCCTTGGACACGGCGCTGCCCACCGACCCGCCCACCTTGGACGATTTTTCCCCGAACTCATTGACGCTGCCGGTGACCATCAGCTCCACTCCCAAAAGCTTGCCTACCTGGGCCGCGCTCTGGGGGGTGACAGCCCCGCTCATTCCCAGGGATTGTTCCTGCATGATCTTTTCCAGCTGCTGGCGCTCGATCACCATGAACTTTCCGGATTTTACCAAAGCGGTGGTCAGCATGTCGGCCATGCCGCTGCCGATGTGCCAGCTGCCGTGGCCGGTCTTGTCCTCAAAATCCATCACCGCCACCCGTTTTTTAAGCCCCTGGGCCAGGGTCATGGAAAATGATAAAAACAGCACCAAAGCTATAAGGGTGAGTTTTCTGTTCATGGGTTGATCTCCTTTAATGTTAGGGGTAAATCATTAAACTTGCGTTATTATAACCGAACTTTTAATTTAACATATTTACCCGGATAAGTCAAGAACATCGTTCAAGTATTTTACCCGAATTTTCTTGATTTTTTTATTGTTTAATGGTAATATAACAAATTCTATAAGTTACTAATAAATAAACGGCTTAATTAGATAAAACCCTAAAAAACCAAGGAACAATAGCATGATAAAGATCACCCTGCCGGACGGCAAGATCAAGGAATTTGAACCGGGCGTCTCCAGCCTGGATATCGTCAAATCAATAGGCTCAGGGCTGGCCAAAGCATCGCTGGCGGCCACTTTGGACGGCAAGCCCATCGACCTGTCGGCCAAGGTCGACCGCGACGCCAAATTCTCCGCTTTGACCTTCGACTCGGAGCTGGGCAAGGAAGTGCTGCGCCACTCGACCAGCCACTTAATGGCCCAGGCCGTCACCGGGCTTTTCCCCGGCACCAAGGCGGCCATCGGTCCGGCCATCGAGGACGGATACTACTATGACTTCGACCGGAGTGAGCCCTTCTCCTCCGATGACCTGGCCGCCATCGAGAAGAAGATGGCCGAGCTGGCGTCCCAGGATATTCCCATCGTCCGCCAGGAAATGCCGAGGGAAGCCGCCCTGGAGCACTTTAAAAAGCTGGGTGAGCAGTACAAGGTAGAGCTGATTGAGGCCCTGCCCCAGGGCGAGGTCATCTCCTTCTACCAGCAGGGCGATTTCATAGACCTCTGCCGGGGGCCGCACCTGCCCTCCACCGGACGGATCAAGCACTTCAAGCTGCTGTCGGTGGCCGGGGCCTACTGGCGGGGCGACGAGCGCAACAAGATGCTGCAGCGGATCTACGGCACCGTCTTTGACAAGAAGGAGCAGCTGGACGAGCATCTGAAGATGCTGGAGGAGGTCAAGAAGCGGGACCACCGGAAGCTGGGCCGGGAAATGGACCTGTTCTCGCTGCACGAGGAGGCCGGCCCGGGCCTGGTCTACTGGCACCCCAAGGGCGGCCGGATGCGGGTGCTGATAGAGAACCACTGGCGCCAGCGGCACTATGAAGAGGGATACGACATCCTGTTCACCCCCCACGTGGGCAAGGAGTGGCTGTGGCAGACCTCGGGCCACCTGAATTTCTACCAGGACGGGATGTACTCCCCGATGGAACTGGACAAGGCCAACTATTACATCAAGCCGATGAACTGCCCGTTCCATATACTGATCTACAACACCAACGCCCATTCCTACCGGGAACTGCCGTTGCGCTGGGCCGAGCTGGGCACGGTCTACCGTTACGAGCGGAGCGGGACCCTGCACGGCCTGATGAGGGTGCGGGGCTTTACCCAGGACGACGCCCACATCATCTGCACCCCGTCCCAGATCGACGATGAGATCCTGCGGGTGCTGGATTTCTCGCTGTCTATGTTCAACGACTTCGGGTTCAAGGACGTCAAGGTCGAACTGTCGGTGCGCGACCCCAGGAACCTGGACAAGTACGCCGGATCGGAGGAGATGTGGGTCAAGGCCGAAGAATCACTGGTGAAAGCTCTGAATGCCCGGAGCGTCGATTATGAAAGGATGGAGGGCGAGGCGGTGTTCTATGGCCCCAAGATAGACATCAAGATCAAGGATTCCCTGAATCGTCTGTGGCAGTGCAGCACCATTCAGTTCGATTTCAACGAGCCGGAACGCTTCGGCATGACCTACATCGCCGAGGACGGCAAGGAGCATAGGCCCTACATGGTCCACCGGACCCTGCTGGGAAGCATGGAGCGTTTCTTTGGGGTGCTGATAGAGCATTACGCCGGCAACTTCCCGCTGTGGCTGGCCCCGGTCCAGATCATGGTGATGAACATCACTGACGCCCAGGCGGACTATGCCAAGCTTATAGCTGATCGCTTACAGCTTTCAGGTTTCCGGGTCAAGCTGAACCTGGGGGGCGAAAAGATCGGGGCCAAGATCCGCGACGCCGAGATGGGGAAGATCCCTTACATGGTCATAGTGGGGACCAAGGAGATGGAGCAGGGCAAGGTCTCGCTGCGCCGCCATGGCCAGGGCCCCTTCGACAAGCTCATGGCAGGGGACCTGGGGCAGATGACGGTGGAGGAACTGGCGGAGCGGCTGAACAGGGAAGTTGAAAGCAAAAAGTAGCCTGGGGATAGAGGCGTTGAAACGGGAGGCGCATAATAAATCTCAAGAAAAATACCGGCTTATAGCTGATCAAAATTTTAGAGGAGGACTTGGTCCATGGGTTTTTGGGATAATAAAAAGGTGGCGGTGACCGGAGGGCATGGGTTCCTGGGTTCCTTCCTGGTCCAGAAACTGCGGGACCGCGGCTGTCAGAATATATTTGTTCCGGACATCAAGGATTATGACCTGGTGGATCTTGACGCGGTCAAGCGGTTATACCGAGATGCCAAACCAGATATAGTCATCCACCTGGCGGCCAAGGTGGGCGGCATTGGAGCCAACCGGGAAAAGCCGGGAGAATTCTTTTATGACAACCTGATGATGGGCGCCCAACTGATGGAGATCGGCAGACAATCAGGGGTCGAGAAATTTGTAGCTTTGGGGACCATCTGCTGCTATCCCAAGTTTGCCCCGGTGCCGTTCAAAGAGGACGACGTCTGGAACGGCTATCCCGAGGAGACCAACGCCCCCTACGGTTTGGCTAAAAAGATGCTGCTGGTCCAGTCCCAGTCCTACCGCCAGCAGTACAACTTTAACTCGATCTTCCTGATGCCGGTAAATCTGTACGGCCCCCGGGACAATTTTGACCCCGGGTCGTCGCATGTCATCCCCGCCCTGCTTAAGAAGATCCGCGATGCCCAGGCGGCAGGCCAAAAGGAGATCGTGGTCTGGGGAACGGGAAAAGCCACCCGGGAGTTCCTCTACGTGGAGGATGCCGCCGAAGGCGTGCTGCTGGCGGCCGAAAAATACCAGAAATCCGATCCGGTCAACCTGGGGGCCGGGTTCGAGATCTCCATCAAAGAACTGGTGGAAATGATCGCCCGGCTGATGAGGTTCGAGGGGAGGATCACCTGGGACAGCACCAAGCCCGACGGCCAGCCCCGGCGGATGCTGGATACCAGCCGGGCGGAGCGGGAGTTCGGCTTCAAGGCCACCACAAATTTTGAGGCCGGATTGCGGCAGACGATAGATTGGTATCTGAAACAATAGCTTTAAGGGCCAGCCAACCGGAATAATGGTTTGATTATTTTTTTAAAAGGAGCAGGTATCCGATGGACCAAGAGAACGAGATCAAGGCGATGTGGCAGATCATTAGGCCTTACCGGTTTTTCATTCCTCTGTGCGGAATAATTTTAGCCGCCGTTGGTTTATTCGGCCAGCTGGGCTCGCCCAAGCTCTACCAGGCCGAGGCCCTGGTGGCGCTTCCCAAAACTTCGGGGGCCCAGCCTGAAGACCCTGATACCGCCTTAGTCAGCGCGGCCGAGACCCGGGCCTTGATCAACCTGCTTAAAAACAAGCTGCGCCAGGGAAATGAGCCGGGCTTAAAATCCGACACCCTGTTGCAGAAGCTCCGCCTGGCCAGGGTGGATGATGTCCGGGGCACGGGCAATTATTTTAAGATGACGGTCCAGTCTCCAGGCAGCCCTCAGGCCACCCTGGCCGTTATGGACCGCCTGGTCGGCTACCTGAACGGCAACCAGTATTTAAAAAACAGCTACGAACTGAAACGGGGCGAGTTGGAGGCCGCCGTCAATGAGGCCGCCCTGGCCCTGGAGCGGGCCCAAAAACTTAAGGATGAGGGGGGGCGGCTGGTAAAACAGCGAGTCAACATGGGGTTCAACCCGGTGGAGCTGGAAACCGAAATGAACGAGCTACAGGGAAGACATTTGCGGCTTAAGACCCGGCTTTCGCTGGCCCACGATTACCGGTACCTGGAACCGCCCTATGCCCGGCCCGGTCCGGTCAGCCCCAGGCCCTGGAGGAATTTTTTCATTTTCGGGGTTTTGGGGCTGCTGCTGGGGTTGATGCTGGCCCTGCTGGGGCATTTATTCAGGATCGTTTCCAAGGGAGCTTAAGCCGGAGCTAAAAATTCCCCAAGGCCTCCTTGTTTAATCCGGGTAAAAACTCCTTGGGATTTTGAAAAAATCCCTTTGAAAGACCAGAATGATCAATGACAAGATAAACAATTTGTCTCCCAATTCTAAAAGGCTGGCCGGTAATTTTTTGTCCCTGTCCGTTCTCCAGGGGATGAATTATTTGTTCCCGATCATTACCGCCCCCTATCTGATCAGGGTCTTGGGGATCCAGAAATACGGACTGTGGGCCACGGCCTCAGTGCTATTGACTTATTTCCAGATGCTCACCGACTACGGCTTTAACCTTTCGGCCACCAAGGAGATCTCGGTCAACCGCCATGACCTGAAAAAGGTTTCGGAGGTCTTCAGCTCGGTGATGACCATCAAGGCCGGACTGTTTCTGGTTAGCATCATCATGATGCTGGTTTTGACCTACAGCGTCCCCCTGTTTAAGGCGGACCACGTATTCTACCTGGTAACCTTTTCCGGCCTGCTGGGCCACGTTCTCTTTCCCATCTGGTATTTCCAGGGCGTTGAGAGGATGAAGTACATCACCTACCTCAACCTGGCCTCCAGGACGGCGGTGTTCATACTGCTATTCATCGTCATCCGGCAAGAGGGAGATTACGTTAAGTTCGCGGCCCTCAACTCCGCCGCCCTGATCCTGACGGGGTTTTTGAGCCTTTGGATTGTTTTGAATGACTTCGGGGTCAGGTACGTTTTACCAAAAGCCTATAGGCTGAAGCAGAGCATAGGCGAGGGCTGGCATATTTTCCTATCCACCTTCAGCGTCAATGTCTATATGAACACCAACGTCCTGATACTTAAACTTTTCACCAACGACGCGACGGTGGGATATTATTACGTGGCCGACCGTTGCGTCACGGCCTTAAGAAGCCTGGCCAGCGTCATCTTCCAGGCCAGCTATCCCCATGTTTGTGCCCTGGCCCAGGAATCGAAGGAACGGTTCCAAATATTCTTTCAGCGGACCGGCCTGCCCATCTTTGGGTTGTTCTTCGCTACCGGGCTGATGCTGTCCCTTTTAGCCGGGCCGGTGGTCTACTTCTTCACCGGGAGGTACGTGGCCGAGTCCATCACGGCCTTAAGGATTTTAAGCTTCGTGCCGCTGATTGTGGCCTTGAACATACCGGCCTACCAGACACTGCTGGTCTACGGCCTGAAGAAAAGCTACAGCGCGGTCCTGATCTCGGGCTCGGTGCTCAACATCGGCCTTAACCTACTGCTGGTCCCGAAATATTACGGCACCGGCACGGCCCTGGCGGTGCTCTTCACCGAGATCTACATCACCCTGGGTCTGTACCTGATGATAGAGCTGAAGCACAAGAAACACTCACTGTTGAGAACAGACAATGACTGCCATGAATGACCGGACGGAAAACCTATACGGCGGCAAAGACCAGTCCTATTACACCCATGCCCGGACCGACATCATGGCCCTGGTGAAGGGAACAGGGCTTAAGGTGCTGGACATCGGCTGCGGCATGGGGGCCACCCTGATAGAGCTGAAGAGATCAGGGAAGGCCGCGGTGGCGGTAGGGGTAGAGATCAACCCGGAGGCGGCCAAGGAGACCAGGAAGCTTTTGGACGAGCTGATCGTGGGGAATATCGAGGGTTTGGAACTAAAATATCCCGAGGGCTATTTCGACCTGATTATCCTTTCGGATGTGCTGGAGCACTTAGTGGATCCCTGGGGAATTTTAAGGAAGCTAAAAAAATATCTGGCCCCCGAAGGGATGGTGATAGCCAGCCTCCCCAACTTCAGGGAATTCGGAACTTTGAGCCAGCTGATTTTCAAGGGGGACTTCAAGTACGCCGAGGCCGGGATACTGGACCGGACCCACCTGAGATTTTTCTGCCGTAAGAACATGGCGGAGCTTTTCCAGGACGGCTTTGAGATCATCGAGATCAAAACCGTCCCGGAGCTTTTAAGGGGCGAGGTGGCCCTTTTCAACCGGCTGACATTCAGGATATTCGAGGAATTCCTGGTCCTCCAGTACATCATCGCGGCCCGGAACAAGATCATGCCCGATCAAACTCCCGGAGAGGGCAAGAATGGCTGACCGGCCGCTGATCTACATCATCGTCCTGAACTACAACGGATGCAAGGACACCCTGGAATGCCTGGAGAGCCTGGGAAGGGTTTCCTACGATAACTTCCGGGTGACGGTGGTGGACAACTGCTCGACCGACGGCTCGGAAGCCCTGATCAGAGCCGGGCATCCGGAACACGACTTTATCCAGACCGGAAAGAACCTGGGGTATGCCGGGGGCAACAATCTCGGGATCAGACGGGCCCTGGAACAAAAGGCAGATTATGTTTGTATCCTGAACAACGACACCACCGTGGAGCCGGGTTTTCTGGAGCCGCTGGTGGCCCAGATGGAGCTCGATCCCGCCACCGGCATCGCCGGTCCCAAGGTCTGCGATTATTACGACCGGAACACAATCCAGGCCACCGGCTCCCGGGCCAATCTGTTCCTGGGAAAATTTTACCAGCTCAACGGGGGAAAAAACAGGGACGATGTCCAGGGCGTTTTTGAGGTTGATTATGTGGCCGGGGCCTGTCTGCTGATCAGGAGCGATTTGATAAAAAAGATCGGGCTGATACCCGAAGAGTATTTTCTGTTCTTTGAGGAGACCGAGTGGTGCCTGAAGGCCAGGCGGGCCGGGCAGAAGGTGGTCTGCGTCTGCGAGAGCCTGATCTACCACAAGGGGTCCAAGTCGACCGAGAAGGTCGGCGGCATCCAGGAATATTACATGACCCGGAACCAGATCATCTTCGAGAAGAGGAACGCCGGCCGGCTTCAGTGGGCGGTATTCTACCTGCACCGGATGTACCGGATGGCTTTAAGCCTGGCCAAGGGCTGGGTTAAAGGCTGGATGAGCCGGGACATGCTGAAGGGTTTCAAAGACGGCATCAAATATTAAGGAGAGCTATGGGCAGCCACAGCCCGGGCCTGGTCAGCATCATAATCCCGACCTACAATTCCGGGGACTACGTCTGCCAGGCCGTGGATTCCTGCCTCTCCCAGACCTACCGGCCGATAGAGATCATCGTGGTGGACGACGGCTCCACCGACGGCACCAGGCAAAGGCTAAAAGGTTACGCCGACCGGGGGGAGATAATATACACATACCAGGAGAATGGGGAGCGCTCCCGGGCCCGGAACCAGGGGTTGAACCAAGCCCGGGGCGAGTTCATCCAGTTCCTGGACGACGACGACCTGCTGGAGAAGGAAAAGATCGAGAAACAGGCGGCTTTCCTGAAAATGCATCCTGATTATTTCGGGGTCTACTGCGCCGCCTCCCATTTCGGGGAGGTGGAAGAAAAATTCCGGAGATATCCCCGGCCCCATACCGGGACGATCACCAGGGAAATCATCCGGGGCAATTTCATTCTGATCAACACCATGCTGACCCGGAGGCCGGATGTCCGGTTCGACCAAAGCTTCCGCACCTTGGAGGACTGGGATTACTGGTTTCAAGTAAGCCTGGGGGGAAGGAAGTTCGGATACATTGACGAAAAATTGTGCCGGGTCCGGAGGCACGCCCAAAACACCTCCAAGAACGGGCTGGCCATGCTCCATGGTGAGCTGGCGGTACTGGACAAGATGGAGGCCGCGGGAGTTTTTTTAAGCGAAGTCAGATATTACCGCTTCGAGCGGATGTATCTTTTGGGAATGAAAGACTGCTGGCGGACACTGGGGGCGGCGGTAGCCATGGATGGGAAAAAGATCTTCGCCGGCCTGATGTTCCTGGCGAAGACCGTGGTTAGGAAATTAATCAATAGATGAATTGACGGAGAGATGGACATTGGCGACGACAAAGGGCAAGGGATGAATATTACTGCAGTAGTGGTCCTGTACCATCTCCGGCCGGACCAGTCGCCCACCATCGCCACCCTGGTTCGCTCCTTTGAGCGCATCAGGGGAAGCGGGCCGGGCCTGAATCTGATCGTCTTTGACAACAGCCCAAAACCACAACAGGTGGACATCCCGCTGCCGTTCGAACACTGGTATGTCCATGATGCCGCCAACGGCGGCCTGGCGGCGGCCTATAACTACGCTCTGGGGTCGGATCCCGCCAGCACCAGTCAATGGCTGCTGCTGCTGGACCAGGACTCAACGCTCCCCGATAATTTCCTGGAACAAGTTTTCCAGGCCCTGAACCTGATCGGGAGGGATGACGGCGTGGCGGCGGTGGTCCCAAAAATCTTCCAGGGCGGCCGGCCGATATCGCCGGCCTTGGTAGAGTGGGGCCGGGTCAGGCCCGTCAAAAACATAGAGGCCGGGATCGGCCAAACCGGCCTGACTGCCATTAACTCCGGCGCCTTGGTGAGGACAATCTTTTTGAAGGGGATCGGCGGCTTCAACCAGCAGTTCAAGCTGGACTACCTGGACCACTGGCTGTTTTCGGAGATCAAGAGAAGGGGAAAGAAGGTCTATGTTACCGGAGCCGTGGCCGGCCACGACCTTTCGATTGGGAACCAAAGCCCGGTGCCCCCCGGGCGCTTCCGGTCCATCCGTGCGGCCGAGACCCTCTTTTACCGGGAGTATGCCGGCGGCTGGAATTTCACCTGCCATGTTTTAAACCTGGTTTTGAGGTCCTTCAGGTATTTACTTAAAGGCCGGTGGAATTATTCCCTGATGACCGCCAGGCATTTTTTAAGAATTTTGGCCAACCAAAAGACCTAAATGAAATCTCTGATGACAAAAGCAGTCACCGTCTGCCTCTGGCTCTACTGTGGCATCGCCTTCTTTGACCCTTCGGATATGGCCCTGGGGGCCAAGCTTCCGCTGTTCGCCCTGGTCCTGGTTCTCTTCCTGCTGGTCCGGCTCAATGACCGGAAGAAAGCCCTGCCCCCGGACCTGCTGGTGAGGGTCGCACTGATCTCCCTGGTGATCCCCGGTTTTTACCTGATGTTGTTCCTGGCCCGCCATCCCGGGCAGGAGATGACAGGCGGACTGTCCTTGGCCAAGGGGCTTTTGGCCCTGCTGCTGGTGCTGCCGGTGGTGGCCCTTAAAATTGACCTGAAGAAACCGGCGCTGTTCTTCAGCGGACTGATGATCCTCTCCATCATCGGCTTGCAGGCCGGCTCCATCATGGACCCGCGGCTCTTCCAAAAAATATCCGTTTTCCTGACCGGACATTACATGGCCCTGATCGGCTCCCGCAGTTTTGGGGAAATTGACCTGGCCATGATATTTTTCGTCACCACCCCGCTGCTGGTGATCCCGGTGCCATTCCTGACCGGGGCGGCCTTCGGCCCCAAGCAAGGGCCGGTGCGGAGGGCCTTAAGCCTGGTCTTTCTACTGCTGATACTTTTGGCCTCGTTCTTCTCGGCTTCGCGGGCGGTCTTCTTCGTCCTGCTGGCCGAATACCTGGCCTGCTACCTGATCGCCATCAGGCGGAGGGCCTGGCTTCTCCTGGGGGGACTGGCCATGTCGGCCGCTTTCTTCCTGCTGGGGCTTTTGGCCCTGCAGCGAACAGCGATGCTGTCGGCGGAGGAACAATCGAACACGGTCAAGATAGCCCATTATGAATCTTTTCTGGAATTCATCGGTGAGAACCCCATGGTCCTTTTGACCGGGGACGGCCTGGGGGCCGCCTACCACACCCGCGCTCCGGGGATCAATCAGGAGGTCTATCAGACCGAGCTGACCTATCTAGACACCATAAGATATTTTGGATTGGCCGGTGGCCTGTGTTTTTTATTGCTGCTGGCAGTTCCGTTTTCCTCCACGGCTCCCGATTGGTTGAACCTGACTGGTTTTCTGGCGTATCTTTTAGTGGCCGGGAGCAATCCGCTGCTGTTCAATTCCACCGGAATGCTGGCGGTCACCTATTTTTGGTCCCGGCAGCTTTCCTCCGCTGGGGGTGAGGTCAGAATGCCGGACCGGGCTTTGGCGGCCGCCAGGGGTGCCGCTTTATGAATGAAATTCAGGCTGAGCCGCAAATAAGCGTCATCATCGTCAACTGGAACGGGCAGGCCCTGCTGGATGAATGCCTGGGGTCCTTAAAGACTCAGACCTTTAAGGATTTTGAGACCATCCTGGTGGACAACGGCTCCAGGGACGGCTCGGCCGAATGGGTAAAGAAACACCATCCCGGGGTGAGGTTGTTGGAACTTAAATCCAACCTTGGCTTCAGCGCCGGGAACAACGCGGGGCTGGCCCTGGCCCGGGGGAAATTCATCGCCCTGCTCAACAATGACACCAAGGCCGACCCCGGCTGGCTGGAGGCACTGCACCATTGCCTTGAAAGCGACGACCGCATCGCCGCCTGTGATTCAAGGATACTTTACTACGACCGGCCGGACCTGGTCTGGAGTTCTGGGGGAAGCTACACCATCTCGGGATCAGTCTTCTCCCGCTTTAACCGGGAGCCGGAGGAAAAGGCCAGCCGGAATGAGGCCGATGTTTTCATCGCAGTGGCCTGCGCCGCCCTGTACCGGAAAGAAGTCATCGACCAGATCGGCTTCTTTGACGAAGAATTTTTCAACGGCTACGAGGACGTGGACTGGTCCTTCCGGGCCCATTTGGCGGGCTACAGGATAGTGAACCAGCCGAAGGCGGTGGTCTGTCACAAGGTCTCGTCCACTCAAGTCCACAACAGTCCGGAGTTCGTCTATCACGGTCAGCGTAACGTCAGCGCCGTATTCTTTAAGAACATGCCGGGCTGGCTGCTTTTCAAATACTGGCCGCTTCACCTGGCCTACGGGCTGGGGAGCCTGGTGTATTTCGCCAGGGCGGGAAGGCTCAATGCCTTCCTTAAGGCCAAGCGGGATTTTCTGAAGATGTTCCCCGGCACCTGGAGAAAAAGAAAAGTGATCCAGGCCCGCAGGAAATTGAATTCCGCCGAAGTGGAGTTGCTGCTGGGAAAAAGGTGGCTGGGGGTCAAGGCCAGAAAATTTTCAAACCGGGACCAAACGGCAGGCTAGAAATTATTATTATTTGATTTTGATGACACCAATCAAAGCAGTTATCATCTGCCAGTACTATCCGCCGGAGCAGGCCCCCATCGGGGTGATGCTTAAGGAACTGGCCGAAGACCTGGCCAAGGACGGACACCGGGTGACGGTTATCACCGGCTTTCCCAATCACCCTTTAGGAAAGATTTTTCCGGGATACAACCGGAAGCTTTTCAGCAACTCGGTGGAGGGCGGGGTCAAGGTGACCCGGTGCTGGCTGCATGTCTCACCAAAAAAGACGGTCTTTAACCGGCTGCTTAATTTCATCAGTTTCGGGATCAGCTCCTTTTGGGCGGTGCTGTTCTTTGAAAAGCCGGATCTGATTTTGGCGGTCTCGCCGCCCCTGTCCAACGGCATCACCGCCATGCTGCTTAAAGGCATAAAGAACTGCCGCTACATCTTCAACGTTCAGGACATCTATCCCGACGCCGCGGTCAACGCCGGGGTGGTCAGGGATTCCCGGCTGATAAGCATCTTCCAGAAACTGGAGCTGTCCATTTACCGCCAGGCCCGCAAGGTGACGGTGATCTCCGAAGGCTTTAAGGAAAACCTGGCCCTAAAAGGGGTACCCTCCGGGAAGATAGATATCATCTACAACTGGATAGACGCCTCCGAGATCGCTCCCCAGCCCAGGGAAAATGATTTTTCCCTGAAGCAGGGGCTCAAGGACAAATTTGTGGTGCTGTACTCGGGGACCATCGGGGTGGTGTCGGGGGCCGAGATAATGCTGGAGTGCGCCCAGAGCCTTAAAGATCATCCCGGCATCATTTTTCTGATGGTGGGGGAGGGCGTGGTCAAGGACCGGATAAAGGCCGAAGCCCAGTACCGGGGATTGGACAACATCCGGATGCTGCCCTTTCAGCCCCGGGAGATATTGTCCCAGGTGCTTTCCTCGGCCGACCTGACCGTGCTTACCCTGCAAAAGAACCGGGGCAAAAGCTCGGTGCCCAGCAAGGTGCTGGGGTACATGGCGGCCGCCAGGCCGGTGGCGGCCAGCCTGGATGCCGACAGCGACACCGCCAGGTTCATAAACCTTGCCGGGTGCGGCATCTGCGTCCCGGCCGGGGACGCCAAGGGACTGACCGGGACCATTCTGTCCCTTTATAACGACCCGGCCCACAGGCATAGGCTGGGCCAAAACGGAAGGGAATTTCTGCTGAAATACTGCGACCGGAAAACGGCCACGCACAGGTACCAGCAACTTATTGAAGAATGCATCAAACGGTAGAATATGATACGAAAAATGGCATTGACCGACGTAGCCCCGGTGGTACAGACCCATCTGCTGAGTTTTCCGGAATTTTTCCTGAGCATTTTGGGTCCCAAATTTTTATCACTGTATTACTCGGCGGTGTGTTCGGACCAAAGCGGCATTGCCCTGGTGTCCATAGGCCAGGATGGAGCCGTCAAAGGTTTTGTAGCCGGGACCGCCAATCCCCGGGGCTTTTACACCCGGCTGCTGAAAAAACAGTGGCTTAAATTTGCGGCCGCCTCGGTGATGGCCGTGCTGAAAACCCCGGCCATCATCCCGCGGATGCTGAGAGCCCTGAGCTTTCCCAAAGAAAACCCGGCCGGACAGGATGTGGCCGGACTTTACTCCATAGGAATATCGCCCGGCGGCCAGCAGCAGGGAACGGGATGTCAGCTGATGACGGAATTCATCAACGAAGCCCGGCGGAGAGGATGCCGGCAGGTATTCTTGACCACCGACCGGGACGGCAATGACGGGGTCAACCGGTTCTACCAAAAGAACGGGTTCACCATAAAACGACAATTTATAACACCTCAGGGGCGGCGGATGAACGAGTACGGGATAGACCTTTGATGGACAAAATAAAAATGACAAATTTTCTGGATCAGGCAATCCAGCTTGCCTTGGTGGGGTTTGTGGCCTCGCTGCCGGTGTCTATAGCCTTCACCCAAAGCGCTTTGTTTGCCGGCTGGCTGGCCTGGCTTTTGAAATGTGCCGTGGACAGGGAGTGGAACGGGTTTAAAAGCCCGCTGGACCTTGGTTTTGGGCTGTTTCTGGTTTCGGCGTTGCTTTCCACAACCTTTTCCCTTTCCCCCTGGGAGAGCTTCATCAGCTTAAAAAAATTCTATCTGCTGACGGCGGTTTATTTTGTGGGGTTCAATATTAAGAGCACGGATAGACTGTTGGAGTTGATAAAACTATTTCTGATGATGACCGCCCTGACCGGGGTCTACGGCCTGGTGATGTTTGTCTTTGGGTATCAGCCCCGGCTTTTGGCCGCCCAGGGAATGGCCATGACCTCCGGGGGGATATTCATGATGGCCGGGCTGTTGTCCCTGGCCTGGCACCGGTATCAGCCGCAATTTCCCGGCAAATGGGGGCAGGCCCAATCACTGGCGGTTTCGGCTCTGCTGGGCGGCTGTTTGTTGCTTACCCGGACGGTCAGTTCCTGGTTCGGTTTTGTGATGGGTTTTCCGGTCCTTATCCGGTCGTGGTGGAAGAGGACGGTGTTGCTGGTGCTTACCGGGCTGCTTTTGGCCGGGGTTTATTACAGCGCCAACAATTACCAGCTGTCATTCAAACTGTATTCCGGCAACAAGGCCACCTCCTGGAGCATGAGGCTGGGCTTCTGGCGGATGGGATGGCAGATGATAAAGGAACGGCCGGTGCTGGGAACGGGATTAATAGACTTGGGCCAGATACTGAAAGGAATGCGGACCGCCGAGGACGAAAAGCTCTGGCTGGGCGTTCCCATGGGGGGACACCTGCACAACAATTTCATCCAGATCGCCGCCACCCGGGGTTTTACCGGCCTGGCCGCCTTTTTGTTCATGTGGTACTCCGTTTTTGCCATGGCAGTAAAACTGATGAGGTCCAGTTCCCGGCTGACCGCAATATTTGCCGGGGGGATACTGGCCGCCCTGATCGGCTTTCAGATCAACGGGCTGGCCGAATGGAATTTCAGCGACTCGGAGGTGGTGACCATCGTCTGGTTCCTGGCGGGGCTGTTGCTGGCCCTTTACCGCCTTGATGGACAAAAGACGGTCAAGGTTTTAAAGGAGGCCCATGAAGCGGTGCTTTGACATCATCGCGGCCTCGACGGCTTTGCTGCTGGCCTTGCCGCTGCTGTTACTGGTGGCCTTGGCCATCGCCTTGGAATCCCGGGGCGGGGTGTTCTTTCTGCAGGACAGGATCGGCCAGGGCGGAAAACCCTTCAAAATATTCAAGTTCCGGACCATGGTCCCCAACGCCGAAAACAAGGGGCCGCTGCTGGCGGTCCGGAACGATCCCCGGGTGACCGGGGCGGGGAAATTTTTGCGCCGCTGGAGCCTGGACGAAATTCCCCAACTGCTGAACATCCTCAAAGGCGAGATGAGCCTGGTGGGGCCCCGGCCGGAGATCCCGCCCCTGGTGGCGGACTACAGCCCCTGGCAGCGCCGGGTGCTTTCGGTAAAACCCGGGCTGACCGGATTTCCCCAGGTGATGGGGCGCGACGATCTGGCCCTGGAGACAAAATTAAGGCTGGATAATTATTACACCGGTCACAGCAGCTTTTGTTTTGACCTGTGGATAATCTGGAGAACGGCAGTGACAGTAATAACCGGGAAAGGAGCCTTTTGATGAACCTGGACCGAGAAAAACGCTGGGGGCTGGCATTGACAGATGTTCTGCTGCTGAACCTGGCCCTGGGGGGGGCTTTTGCCCTGCGCTTTGAAGGGAACATTCCGATCGTCTTCACCTCCAACTTTCTGTACATCGCCCTCTTTATTACCCTGGTCAGGGTGGCCTCCTTTTGGCATCTGGGGGTCTACAAGGGAGTGTGGCGCTACGTGGGGATGAGCGACCTGGTGACCATCCTTAAGGCCATCTCCCTGGGCTCGATCATCATTCTGGCCGCCACCTGGACCGTGGTGCCCGGCCTGGGCTATCCCCGCAGCGTGATCATCATCGAATGGCTGGGCGACGTGATGCTGATAGGCGGGATCAGGATGGCCTTCAGGCTGTGGTCCCAGGGCCGGCATAAAGCCTCCTTAAAAGACAAGGCCTGCAGCCGGGTGCTGATAGTGGGGGCCGGGGACGCCGGCGAGATGGTGGCCCGCCAGATGCTGGCCCATCCGGAATACGGCTACCAGCCGGTGGTCTTTGCGGACGACGACCCCCAAAAGCAGGGCAAAAAGATCCACGGCATAACCATCGGCGGAGGCCGGAAGGACATCTTAAAACTGGTGGAGCAGAAGGGGGCCGATACCATAGTGATAGCCATTCCCTCGGCCCCGGGGCCGGTGGTCAAGGCAGTGGTGGAGCAGTGCCAGCAGGCCCAGGCTAAAGTTCAAGATAGTCCCCGACATCAAGGAGATCATCTCGGGCGAGGTCAGCATCAACCAGATCCGGGACATAGAGCTGGAGGACCTGTTACGGCGGCCGGCCATCAACGTCAACCTGGAGGAGATAGCCGGATACTTAAGCGGCAAGACCATTTTGGTAAGCGGGGCCGGAGGCTCCATCGGATCGGAGCTCTGCCGCCAGATAGCCACCTTTAATCCGGGAAAAATTGCCGCCAGATAGCCACCTTTAATCCGGGAAAACTCCTTTTAGCCGGCAAGGGCGAGAACAGCCTGTACCACATCGCCGGGGAGCTGGCTTTGAAATCCAAAGCTCTGAAACTGGAGACCCTGATCTGCGACGTGGCCGACGCTTCAAGGGTGGAGGCCGTCTTCAAAAAATACAAACCCCAGGTGGTGTTCCACGCCGCGGCCCACAAGCACGTTCCGATGATGGAGCAGAACCCGGGCGAGGCGGTCAAGAACAACATCTTTGGCACCAAGACCCTGGCCGAGGCGGCCTTAAAGCACGGGGCCGAACGGTTTGTGCTGATCTCCACCGACAAGGCGGTGAACCCCACCAGCGTGATGGGGGCCACCAAGCGGATCTCGGAGAAGGTGGTGATGAGCCTGAACGGGAAAAAGAAGACCAAATTTTTGGCGGTGCGGTTCGGCAACGTGCTGGGCTCCAGCGGCAGCGTGGTGCCGCTGTTCAAAAAACAGATCGCGGCCGGGGGGCCCATCACCGTTACCCATCCCGACATGGAGCGCTACTTTATGACCATCCCCGAGGCGGTGCAGTTGGTGATCCAGGCCGGGGCCATGGGCCGGGGCGGCGAGGTGTTTGTGCTGGACATGGGACAGCCGGTGAAGATAGTGGACCTGGCCAGGGACATGATCAAACTCTCGGGGCTTACGCCGGACACCGACATCAAAATAGAGTTCACCGGCCTGCGCAAGGGGGAAAAGCTGTATGAGGAGCTGCTGACCGCCGAGGAGGGGACCACCGCCACCAAGCACGCCCAGATCTTCATGGTTAAAGGCCGGCACGCCAGGATCAAGGAACTGCCCAGGCTGCTGCCCCGGCTGTACCAGGCGGCGCTGACCGGGGACGAGGCCAAGGTGGTGGCGGCGATACAGAAGGTGATACCGGGTTTCCGCAAGGAGACCTGAGTACCAATAGGGCCGGGCTTTTCCTGCCACCAAGACACAAAGACACCAATGGAATTCCGATCTCCCCCTCACACGGAGCCACGGAGAACGCAAAGGCATGATCTTGGAATCTTTGCGGCTTAGTGTGATGTAAAAAAGCCCCACCATTCGGATCCCCCTCACACGGAGCCACGGAGAACGCAAAGGCATGATCTTGGAATCTTTGCGGCTTAGTGTGATGTAAAGCCCCACCTTGATGATAGATTAATAAACAAATCAAACAAATACAGAGCAAAATGACATCAGACGAAAGATACCTGAAACGCCCCAGGCGGCAGGCCATGCTGCCCTTCTGCCCACCGGACATTGGTCAGGAGGAGATTAACGAAGTAGTTGATTCGCTGCGCACCGGCTGGATCACCACCGGCCCCAAGGTTAAAAAGTTTGAGGACCAGCTGGCCGCCTACACCGGGGCCGGGCACGCCCTGGCATTGAACTCGGCCACGGCCGGGCTGTTCCTGTGCTTAAAGGCGCTTAAGATCGGGCCGGGGGACGAGGTGATAACCACTCCCTACACCTTTGCCTCCTCGGTCAACGTCATCCTGCATTGCGGGGCCCGGCCGGTGCTGGTCGATGTCAGAAGGGAAGACTTTAACATAGACCCGGAGCTGATAGAGAAGGCCATCACCCCCAAAACCAAGGCCGTCATCCCGGTGCACTACGCCGGCCGCAGCTGCGACATGGACCGCATAGGGGCTTTGGCCAAAAAGCACAACCTGGCGGTGATCGAGGACGCGGCCCACGCCATCGGCACCGAGTATAAGGGAAAGAAAATAGGCTGCATCAGCCGTTTCACGGTCTTCAGTTTCCACGCGGTCAAGAACGTTACCACCGGGGAGGGCGGGGCCATTACCACCGGCGACGCCGGGATGGCGGAGCAGCTGAGGGCCATGTCGCTCCACGGCATGAACAAGGACGCCTGGAAGCGCTACGCTCCGGGGGCCAAGGTGCAGTACGACATCGTCTATCCCGGATACAAGTACAACATGATGGACCTGCAGGCGGCTTTGGGGATTCACCAACTGCGCAAGGTGGAGCAGACCCTGGAAAAGAGAAAGGCCATAGCGGCCCGCTACCGGGCCGGCCTGGCGGACCTTCCGGGGCTGACCCTGCCCGGGGACGCTTTGGACGGCCGGCACGGCTGGCACCTTTACCCGGTGCTGCTGGACCTGGAAAACTTAAGCATCGGCCGGAACAAAGTGATAGAGCTGCTGCAGCAGGAGAACATCAGCTCCAACATCCACTATACCCCGGTGCACCTGTTCAGCTACGCCAAGGAATATTTGGGCTGTCAGCCGGGGGATTTTCCCAACGCCGAGTGGCTGGGGGAACGGGAGCTGACGTTGCCGTTTTATAACCGGCTTTCTGAAGATGACGTGGACGACGTGATCGCGGGCTTAAGGAAAGTGCTGACGGAGAACCGGGCCTGACGGGACGCAGATTCCCGCAGATTAACGCGGATCAATTTTACTTACGGGACCTTCCCGCTAAATACTCCAAAGAACACTAAAACAAATAAAATGGTTTCGCAGGTTTCGTGTACCAAGCAATTAAATCAGCTTAATCTGCGTTGATCAGCGTCCGGAGTGAATATCAAGTACAAAAAGATCATACTGGTGGCCGGGACCAGGCCCAACTTTGTCAAAGCCGCGCCGCTTTTAAGGGCCTTTAAGGCTTTGCCCAAAGCTGAACGGCCCAAAGTCCTTTTGCTGCACACCGGACAGCACTACGATTACCTGATGTCCAAAATATTTTTTAAGGACCTAAATATCCCCCGTCCGGACATCTTCCTTAACGTCAAGTCCCGGACCCCGGCCGGGCAGGTAGATGAGATCATCGCCAAGTTCCAGAAAGCGCTGGCCGCCCAAAAGCCGGACCTGGTGATGGTGGTGGGCGATGTTACCGGGACCATGGCCTGCGCCCTGGCCGCCAAGATGTCCGGGGTCAAAGTGGCCCACGTGGAGGCCGGACTGCGCAGTTACGACCAAAGCATGCCCGAGGAGCGCAACCGGGTGCTTACCGACCACGTCTCGGACCTGCTGTTCACCAGCTGTCCCGAGGCCCGGGGGAACCTGTTAAAAGAGGGGATTGACGGGAGGAAGATCCGGTTTGTGGGGAACGTGATGATAGACACCTTGCAAAATCAAAAATCAAAAATCAAAAATCAAAATATTTTGTCAAAGCTGGGTTTGCAAAACAAGGGGGGCATCACGCCATATTGTCTTTTGACCCTGCACCGGCCGGGGAACGTGGACGACCCCAAGGTTCTGGGACCAATCTTAAAGGCCTTCCAAAAGATCTCCAAAGAGGTTACGGTGGTGTTTCCGGCGCATCCGCGGACGCTGGAACGGCTGAAAACAAAGGCAGAAGGCAGCAATTCGACGCCGCTCAGGGTAAAAAATGGGAAATCGGAAATAGGAAATGGCAAAAGCGGTTTGCGGATAGTCCCCCCGCTGGGGTACCTGGATTTTATAGCCCTGCAGCAGAGCGCCCTGTGCGTGTTCACCGATTCCGGCGGGGTGCAGGAGGAGACCAGTTTCCTTGACGTGCCCTGTTTTACGGTGCGGGAGAACACCGAGCGCCCGGTAACGGTGGAGCCTGGGGACCAATCAGATCATAGGGACCAAGCCGGGAGACATACTTAAGGCATGGAGCAAATTCAAAAGGCAGAAATGGAAAATGGGAAATATACCCTTCGACAGGCTCAGGGCAAGCAAAATAGGAAATGGGAAGGCAGAAGGCAACCCTTCGGCATCGCTCAGGGCAAGAAAACGAAAAACCTGTCCTGAGAACGGCCGACTTGCCCAACAAACGAAAGGATGGGAAATAGGAAATGGGAAAATAGGAAAGCGTAAAGCGTACAGCATAAAGCATACAGCATATGGCATACGGCTGAAAGCTGACAGCTTAAAGCGCAAAGCTTCGATCCCCAAGTGGGACGGGCATGCGGCGGAGAGGATCGTGGAGACAATCGCCGGGGAACAATAGGAAATGGGAAAT
>CAWAAX010000026.1:0-251996 GCA_963780225.1 uncultured bacterium
CAGCTCGTGCTCGCCCAGAATGGAGCGCAGGGTGGTCTGGCCCATCTGGCTGGTGGCATACATGTAGTCCTCCACCGCGATGATGGCCTTGTCCGGCTGGAACACCTGGAAGTACATCACGGCGTTCACCTTCACCGAGACGTTGTCCTTGGTGATCACTTCCTGGA
Source organism: uncultured bacterium (assembly GCA_963780225.1). Taxonomy (GTDB): domain Bacteria; phylum Edwardsbacteria; class AC1; order AC1; family EtOH8; genus UBA5202. The sequence goes on from CAWAAX010000026.1 coordinate 168, forward strand.
CCGGCACGTCCAGGGCGATGGTGCGCAGGGTCACCTTGACCATCTTCTCGAACAGGGGGATCAGGATGATCAGCCCCGGGCCCCGGGTGCCGACGTAGCGGCCCAGCCTAAAGACCACGCCCCGCTCGTATTCCCGCAGGATCTTGAAGGTGTTGAGCACAATGAACAGGATGAAGATGATCAGAACTATGGTACCGGTCATGGCTGGTTCCTCCTTATGTTGGGTTGAAATTTACTATGCGAAACATATAGGGAACAAGGGACAGGGTTTAGGGTTCAGGGGACAGGGGACAGGGGACAGGAGGGTCTACGAGTGATCTTTCAGGGAATCTATCATTTTCCAAAGCATACGGCCGACCTCGTCCGACAAACCATATAAAAAAGTGAAATCCTTTTCCGGCATATAGCCAATATCTTTAGAAAGCATCAATTGGGTCTGTAATTCGGCCAGGGAACCATAGGCAGTATAAAGGAATTGGACATATTCCTTGCGTCCTTTCCGGTTATACCCTTCGGCAATGTTGGATGGTATTGAAACCGAACAGCGGCGCAATTGGGAAACAAGCCCGTACTCTTCCCCCTTGGGAAAAGATTTTGTTCCTTTGTATATTTCCAAAGACAGACGATACGACTTTTGCCAAACTATCAGATCGCGAAAACTCTGAACCATACTTTATTCTCCTGTACGCTATCCCCTGCACCCTGTCCCCTGGTAGTTTATAGTTTCTCCACTTTTAAAACCATGCCCTTGGTCTCTATTACTCTTACCTTAGATCCCTCTGTAATTTCAGTCTCCGACCAGGCGCTCCAGTGGGTACCGGCCACAAACACCCGGCCGCCGTCCTTGTTCACCAGGGTCCGGGCGTCGCCCTCCTGGCCCAGCAGGCCCTTGTCGCCGGAGAAGGGTTTGGTCCTCAATGTTTTGATGGACAGCCAGACCCCGATGATGAAAAAGGCTGCGGTCACCAGCACCACTGGGATGATCACCTGGAGCGAGGCCCGCATGGCCGGGTCCGGCGAATTGAACAGCATAACAGATCCCATGAACATGGCTACAATACCTCCTGTGGTCAGGACGCCGTGGGTGGCGGCCTTGACATCTATGATGAAAAGGACTATGGACAGCAGTATCAAAAGCATTCCGGCATAATTCACCGAAAGGGTCTGGAAGGCGAAGAAGGCCAGGATCAGCGAGATGGCGCCTACCACGCCGGGCAGTATGGCCCCGGGATTGGAGAACTCAAAGTACAACCCCAGCAGTCCCAGCATGAAGAAGATGTAGGCGAGGTTGGGATCGGAGATCACAGCCAGCAGACGGTCCCGCCAGTTCATCTCCACCGTGACCACCCTGGCAGTCTTGGTGTATAACGTCAAAGTGTCCCGGTCCATGACTATCTTCCGGCCGTCCAAAGAATCCAGCAGGGCGGAGGTGTTGGGGGCCACCAGGTCTATCACTCCGCGCTTGAGGGCCTCGGTCTCGGAAAGAGAGACGCTGTGCCGGACGGCCGAGTCGGCCCAGGCGATATTGCGGCCCCGCTTTTCCGCTATGGAACGGATGTAGGCCGCGGCGTCGTTTGTTACCTTGCCGGACATGGTGCTGTCCATCTGTCCGCTTTGCCCTATGGACACCGGGTGGGCCGCCCCGATGCTGGTGCCTGGCGCCATGGCCGCTACGTGGGCCGACATTGTGATGAAGGCCCCGGCCGAGGCCGCCCGCGATCCCTGGGGCGCCACAAACACTATCACCGGGACCCTGGAGGCCATGATGGCTCTTGATCACCTGGCGCATGGACTGGTCCAGCCCGCCGGGCGTGTCCATCTCAATTATCAGGCACTCAACCTGTTCCTTTTGCGCCCGCTCAACGGCTTGGACCATGAACCGGGCCGAGGCCGGGCTGACGGCTCTCTCCACCCGGGCGACCAGGACCTGGGAGGCTTGGGCTATTCCACAGAGAGCCAGCAATCCGAAAACGATCATCAATCTTTTCATCATCACTCACCTCTATAGTGGATACTGATTACTGACTACACACGATAGTATCCAGTAGCCGCTAACCAGTATTCAGTTCAGTACTGGAAGTGCTTGATCTTCTCGCCCATCTTGCCGATCTCGGTCATGCTCTCGATGCCGATGTCCAGGTGCAGTTTGCTGAACTTCTTGGTGACCTCCCGGTCGCTCCGGTCGGTCTTGATGCCGTGGGGAACCATCGGCACGTCGGAGACCAGTAGCAGGGCGCCCCGGGCGATCTGGTTGGCGTGGCCCACTATGAACAGGGTGGCGGTCTCCATGTCTATGGCGATGGCCGTCAGTTTTTTCAGGTATTTCTTGTAGGGTTCGTCCCATTCCCAGACCCGGCGGTTGGTGGTGTAGATCACCCCGGTGCGGTATTCCAGACAGCGTTTTTTTAATTTATCCGAGACGAACTTGTGCAGTTTAAAGGAGGGCAGGGCCGGGACCTCGGGCGGCAGGTAGTCGTTGCCGGTGCCCTCGCCCCGGATGGCCCCGATGGGCAGGATGAAATGCCCCAGTTCGGAGGTCTTTTTAAGCCCCCCGCATTTTCCCAGGAACAGCACCCCCTTGGGGTGCCGGGCCACCAGCAGGTCCATGATGGTGGCGATGTTGGGGCTGCCCATCCGGATGTTGACTATGGACAGGCCCTGGTTGTTGGTGGCAGCCTGCATGGGCCGGCCATGTCCCTTGATCTCGCAGTTGAAGCGCTCGGCGAACCTTTCCAGGTAGTCGTCGAAGTTGGTCAGCAGGATGTAATCGCCGAACTGGTCGATCTCCATTCCGGTGTAGCGGGGCAGCCAGTTGCGGGCGATGTCTAATTTTGTCTTCATGTTATCCTTCCGGCCACAGAGCGTAGCACTGAGCTTGTCAAAGTGACACTGAAACAAAGAGGGTTATTCTGCCTTCGTTTTCATATTTTTGCCTTTATTTGGTGATCCCCCGTTCCGAGGCTTCTATGAACTCCACCATGTGCTTTATCTCCGGGGTCATCTCCATTTCTTCCTTGATCCGGGTCAGGGCCTGGGTGGTGTTCAGGTTGGACCGGAAGATGATGCGGTAGGCTTTTTCCATCAGGTCCCGCTGCTCCTGGGTAAAGCCCCGCCGGGACAGCCCCAGGGTGTTCAGTCCGAACATCTTCAAGGGATTACCAAAGGCCTTGGAATAGGGCAGGACGTCCTTTTGTACCGCCGAGGCCCCGCCCACGATGGTGTGGCAGCCCACCCGGGAGAACTGGTGGACCGGGGTAAGCCCGCCGATGATGGCAAAATCCTCTATTATGGTGTGCCCGGCCAAAGTGGCCGAGTTGGCCAGGATCACGCTGTCGCCAACCGTGCATTCGTGGGCCACGTGGGAATAGGCCATCAGCAGGCAGTTGCCGCCGATCCTGGTCACCTGGCCCTCGATGGTGGAAAGGGTGATGGTGGCGAATTCCCGCACCACGGTCTTGTCGCCGATGACCACCTTGGTCTTTGCCCCCCGGTATTTAAGGTCCTGGGTGTCGCTGCCTATAGACGCTCCGTGCCAGACCCGGCAGTCCCGGCCCAGCTCGGTCCATTTGTGGATGGCCACCGAGTCGCCGATGACGCAGCCGTCGCCCAGCACGCACTCCGGGCCGATGATGGTGAAGGGACCGACCGTAACGTTGTCGCCCAGGCGAGCGGTGGGGTCGATGATGGCGGTGGGATGGATCTGATTAGACATGGTCGAAATGAAGTAAATGTTGTAAATGCGGTAAAGGAAGAAAAGGCGGTAAAAGAAAAAACATGAAGGTCAGGTTTGTTTGATACTCGGCACGAACTATACCAGGCGTTGCGCGCTGTGGGTTTTCAGGTCTTTTTCCCTCGCTTTTAATTCATTTGGTAAAATGCAATCATATACAAATCTATTTATTGGAGTGTCAATTCCATATTTCTCCCCAAGTTGAACAACGGTTCCGTTCTGATATTCAATTTCCGAAGGCTTGTTTTCCCATACATCTCTGGTTAAGGAAGATGTTGAATCATAGGGAAAAGAATCAATGAAGGAAACGGTATTTTTCACAAAATCAGATTCAATGTTTACTCCGATCTTTTGGGACAATAAATATATCTCTGTGAGCAAATCAATCATTAATTGTCGAGTTTCTTTTAATTCTCTCAATTCTCCATAGGTTGTCTTTGTAACAGCTAATAAGCCGCTTACACAAATAGAAATGAATTTTTTCCATAAATCAGCCTCGATATCTTCCGATATTTTTGATTCGATGCCTGCCGTTTCCAATATTTTTTTAACCTCAAAAATCCTTTTGGTTTTCGACCGGTCAAGTTCGCCAAAAACAACAGTTGGCGTTATCCCAAAATGATTAATGACGCCCGGTGATTCTATTTTACTGATTATCCGGCACAATCCACCCAATATTTTTTGCTTATCTATCCTCTGGGATAACTCTGTTGCCGCCAAAACACCATTTTGAAGGGGTAAAATCATGGTATCCGAATGCAAAATCCGGTTTATATCATCTCTGACTTCAATGACTTGCCATGCTTTTACCCCGATGATGATCAAATCCGGTTTATCTATTTCGGTGATCTTATCGGTCGCCTTTAATTTCGCTACTTTAAAATCACCGAAAATACTCATGACAGTCAGCCCGTTATTTAATAAGGCTTTAAGATGTTTTCCTCGCGCTAAAAAAGTCACGTCAAATCCAGCTTTGACCAATTTAGCACCAAAGTACCCACCTACCCCGCCGGCACCAATAACTGCTATCTTCATTTTTTCATATTTTATTTGTTCAAATTACTACTACTGATAAGATGCAACTTATTTGCCTCATAATTCAATACTGTTTTCTATCCATTTAACTATTTCTCTATTTGCTTGTTTTACAGTTGATTTACCATGTGTGCCATTTTCTACTATTACATATTGCTTTTTTTCGAATTCCCAGGCCTCGAATATCATGTCACATCCTTTTTTGTCAACGATGTTGTCTTTTTCTCCATAGATCAGCAATAAAGGATAATTCGCCTTTTTGGAATAATCTACCATGGAATTCATAATCTTTTTTGATTCAAGCATCATATACATACTGAAATACTTTACCAACAGTTGGTCTTTGTTTCTCAATTCTGATTCTTTTCTATCTTCTTCGTTTTCGATTATTGCTGGGTCGCCAGCCATATTTACTATTGGATAATGCTTATCAAACAGATAAAACCATGCATATTCTAAATACTGAATAAAACTGGGTGACATCCCTTTTGCTCGTTTTAATAAGTAAGGAGGATTTACAAGAATTGCACCACCAACATTTTCTAATTTGTTTGCAACGGCTAATAAAATTGATGTTGACATACTGTGCCCAAAAAGTATTAATTTGTGTTGGATCGATTGGTAGTCTTTATCACCCCTTATAATTTCGTAATAGTCGTTTATGAAATCCGAAAAATCTGAAATATCTCCGCGGATTCCTTCTGAATAACCTGTTCCACGAGGATGAATTATTACAACTCTATTTTTACTATTGCTTAGTAGGTCAATAACATCTTTTTCTGCGTGATGATTTATACCGGTAATAGTTGAAATAATAAATATTGTAGCATCGTAATTATCAATTGGTTGATAATCGCAAATAAATATTTTGCATCCATTTCTTGATGTAAAAAAGTATCTTTCGTTTTCAATAGCAATTGTGGATCTATCTAAATTGTTTTTCATTTCGGGAATATTTGAATTTATGATATTCTGTGTGGCAGTCTGGGCTGCTGATAGTGAAGCCAAGCCCAGAATGATGATTAATGGCATTATTTTCTTTTTCATGATAACCCCACTATTTCGAATTGATTTTATAACTAATAGCGAACGGGTGTCAAGTAAAATACTAAACTACCGTTAATACTCATATTGAAAAATTTATAATTACTATTTGTCGTTTTAAGCCAAAACAATTGTGGCCCAACCCGAATTCCCAATCTTTTTGCAACAAACCATTCTTTATCTACACTCATATTAAATCCTAAACCATTTCCTCCATCGTCACCTTCGGCCGCACTCCATTTGTGCGCCAATGAAACTTTACTATATGCACCTAAAACAGACACTTTAATGGCAGCTGGCGTTTTGTAACAAAATCCTAATCCAAATGCATCAAGATTAATATATTCATAGGTTCCAACTTTTAGTTTATTTAAACCTCCGAATTCGCCAATTTGAACTGCAAAATTATCCGTAATACCCCAACCAACAGAATGATTCTTGGTTACAATTGAAAATCCAGTTTTATTAATGTTTGAATATTCCGTTGTAAATCCCGGACCAACACTAAATTTCACGAACAAACCTTTTTGCGCCTTGACAGGAGACAATGGGAATAAAAGGAATACAAGCAATAAAATCATTTTATTGCAAAGGACAGCACTTGCATTTTCTAAGATGGTCATATTTTTTAACAAAAGATGATTGTGAATGCATTTATGATTGTTCATAAAATCAATTTAGCGTTAGACGATTATGCTAATCATTTTGTTGCTTTGTATAACACAGGAAACCCTCGCACATATGCGTTAACCGTGAGCTGTGGCTCGCTATTTGGATGACTCATAAAAAAACGATTTTTTCTCCAGGCTGCTTTCAAATACTGTTATATCAATAAAATCAGTTATCAGTTTGACGGAATCTTTAACAGCTTCAATTTCAGCCGGAGGAATATGCATTAACGCGATTCTTTTGGGATGAATATATTCGTCAGTAAAAGTCCGCTCCTCTTTTGTGCTCCAGAAACCATAGAAATTCAATAACGCTAAATCTATTTGTTCCTTATGCAACTGCAACTTTCCAAAATCAACAATCTCCGAACCATTATAGTCTCCAGAATGAAATACTTTGAAGCCATCAATATCGATTAAATACCCGACAAGTTCAATTTGAGGGCGAGTGTCATGTTGTATGAAAAAGGACCTTATTCTAATCCCGTTAACAGTTGTGTCATTATTCTCACGATAAATTTTATCCAGTTTTACTATTTGATTCTCATTCTTATTGAAATTTGGATTTGTTAAGACTGCATTGGTCACTAGAGACGGGGCTATTAGAATATTTTCAGAAGTGCTATTTAGATAAGCCACAACCATTGAATCATTGAAATGATCTTCATGATTGTGCGTTATCAACATTAGGTTAGCTTTATTAAAAGGGGCCTGGTGACCTATTATTTTGGACACAACTGAATCTGTGGGAACTAAATAATTATTCCAACCATTATTGAATAAAGCGTCGATTAATATTTTTTTACCAGCGCTTTCAATCAAAAAACCTGCATTCGCGATATATGTAACATCAATCATTTTTTGTCCAGAGCAAACTTGAAAATTAAGATTCATTAACAATAGGAGCGGGGGGAAGCGGAACCGCATAGCCGCTGTTGTGTGATGTGCTTGAAGCGCAGTTTCATTGATTATTATATTTTGATCGCTACTCCGCCTTTTTTATGTCCTCCCTCAACATATTTATGCGCTTCAACTATTTGTTCAAGAGGATAGATTTTATCTATTACAGGTCTTATCTTTTTTTCTTCAATCAATTTTGTTAAAAAATCCAGACGCTTTGAATCTAATTTTAAGGCACCATTATCAATTGATACACATTTCCCCTTTTCAGTAAGAGATTTAATTTTACATTCTTCCTTAAGTCGGGATGTCCGTTTTTTCCCGTCAGGACCATGACCGGCAGAGTCCAAAATGAAATCATATTTTGTATTCGCTTCCAAAGTATCAGTGTTTGTATAATCTATAACGTAATCTGCTCCGAGCGATTTAATTAAATCAATATTTTTGCCACTACAAACACCTGTTACCTTAGCCCCTAAATATTTAGCATATTGAATGGCGATTGTTCCGGATGTGCCAGAAGCTCCATAAATCAGTATGTTTTGATTATTTTCAATATTGCCCATATCCATATATTGAAGAGCTAACGCACCACCGTATACAGCTGAGGTAGCTTCTTCAAAAGAAATATTTTTTGGTTTAATAGATACGCACCCGGTGGTGGAATCTGTTTCTTTAATGCAAGTGTATTCAGCATAAGTACCAAGATTAAATCCTGTCATTCCATAAACTTCATCTCCGGGTGAAAATCTGTTGATTTTACTGCCAATTTCTTTTACGATTCCGGAAAAAACAAGGCCGATAATAGACTTTCTTGGTTTGAACACCCCCATCATTAATCTAAAAGGAATTATGATGGGAAATGGTAATTTTGATCCACGAATATAGATATCACTATTTGTTACGGCAGATGCTTTAATGTTAATGAGCAGTTCATTATCTCTTGGTACAGGCTTCTTGACTTCTGTTAGTTGAAGCACATCTGCCGATCCGTATTTACTGCGAACTACAGCTTTCATTTTGTTTTCATTCATGTAAAACTCTTTTTTATATTCATCTTAGCCCCAAGCATTTCACACAACTATTTTGTTTGCGGAAACGTTGCGCAAACCCGCCGCCAGTGTCAGGATTTACGCAACAGTTACGTATAATTTATCAGTTAATCTTCCTATCCACCACCGCCGCGGTCAGCTCGGCCTCGCAGACCACCTGGCCGTCCACCAGAGCCTTGCCCTCCATCTTGCAGATGCCCCGCTTGAAGGAGACCAGGTCCAGTTCGAACCTCAGCTGGTCGCCGGGCATCACCGGCTTGCGGAAGCGCACCTTGTCTATGGCCGCAAAGTACAGCAGCTTCTGGTGGTAGTTTTCCACCGAGTGCAGCACCATGAACGCCCCGGTCTGGGCCAGGGCCTCCACTATCAGCACGCCGGGGAACACCGGGTGGTTCGGGAAATGCCCCTGAAAGAACGGCTCGTTGATGGTAACGTTCTTAAGACCCACCACCCGCTTGCCCTCCTCCAGCTCCAGGATCCTATCCACCATCAAAAAGGGATAGCGGTGGGGCAGCATCCCGGTGATGGCGTTGATGTCGAACACCGGGCCCTTCTTCTGGCGCTCCACCTCGTCGTAGACCTTCTTCAGCTCCTGCACCAGCTTCACATTGGAGCGGTGGCCGGATTTGATTGAGATGACATGGGCCCGCAGCGGCCGGCCCAGCAGGGTCAGGTCGCCCAGCAGGTCCAGGATCTTGTGCCGCACGAACTCGTCGGGATAGCGCAAAGGCTCCTTGTTCTCGATCCCATTTTCTCCGATCACCACCGCCGACTGCAGGCTGCCGCCCTTGATCAGGCCCTGGGCCCGCAAATGTTCCACGTCCCGGGCCAGGCAGAAGGTCCGGGCGTCGGCCAGCTCCTTGTCAAAAATTTCTCCGTTGATGGGGAAGGAGGCATACTGGCTGCGCAGGATGTGGTGCTCAAAGTCTATGGTAAAGCTGATCCGCAGCTCGTTGCTGGGGCTGGCCACCAGCTGGACGCTGCCGTCGTTGACCGAGACCACCTTGGGCAGGTCAAAATACTGCCGGGGGGCGTCCAGCTCCACCGTGCCGGCCTTTTTCAGAATGTCCAAAAAGGGGCGGGAGGAGCCGTCGCCGATGGGCGGCTCGTTGTTGTCCATCTCCACCCGGATGTTGTCTATCTCCAGCGAGGCGATGGCCGCCAGCACGTGCTCCACGGTGTGGGCCTTCACCATCTGGCCGTTAAAATCCCTGCCCAAAGTGGTGCCCCGGGCGGTCTCCACCACGTACTCGATCAGGGCCGGGATCTCGGGGCTCTGGGGAATGTCGGTGCGGATGAAGCGGATCCCGGTATCGGCCGGGGCCGGCTTAAAGGTGAGGTTGGTCATGTTGCCGGTGTGGACCCCGACCCCGGAAAAACGGACCTCGCTGACTATTGTTTTCTGCAGTTTGGGCATGGGGAATCGTCTCCAAAAAATGAATTGAGTGAAATACAATAATACCCCAAAACTCAGGGGTTGTCAAATGATTTTAGCATCTTCAAATTGCCACGAGCTTTAGCTCGTGGGTTAGGATCAGGAAAATATCCTTCGGGGTTTTAACCCCTTTCCCCCATGGGCTAAAGCCCAAGTCTTTCCTGCTTTTTATTGCCACGACCTTAAGGTCGTGGCAATATTATATATAGTTTTCACGCCAGGCCCCACTGCTGTCTGAATTATTATTTTAGCATTTATTAGCTTGACAAAGCCTGGTTTGTAAATTACAATAAATATCACAGGGTTTTACCGGCAAGGAGAACATTTTAAACACCATAAACATTCTAAGGAAAAAATGAAAAAGACTTTTTTCTTGCTGTTGGCTTCCGCTGCGGTCCTGGCCGGCTGCCGGGGTTCAAATCCAAAGGATCCCGAAGCCCTTCCCGCGGCCGTGACCACGGCCAAAGCCGTTCTAAAGGAGATAACGACCGTGGTCGACGTTTCCGGCAAAATGTGGCCCCAAAGCCAGGTCCAGGTATTTGCCCTGGTGCCGGGCAAGGTCCAGGAGGTTTTGGCCGGAGAGGGCGACCGGGTAAAGAAAGGCGCGGTGCTGGCCCGGGTCCGGCAGGAAGCGCCGGGCAGCGACTTCAAGCCCAGCCCGGTGGCGGCCCCTTTGGCCGGAGTGGTGCTCCGCAAAATGGTGGAACCAGGGGCCATGGTCACCCCCCAGACCCCGCTGTTTGAGATGGCGGACCTGAGCTGTCTTACCTTTAAGGGGCAGGTATTTGGCGAGGACATAAAAAAAATAAGGGCGGGACAGAGGATGATGATCACCGGCAGCGGGCAGGATACCTTGGTGGGCCTGACCGTCTCCAAATTGGCGCCCCAGCTGGACCCGGCCACCGGCGGGCTGACCATCGAGGCTTCGATCTGCCTTTACAAGAACGCCCTGCTTCCGGGACAGGCGGTGGAGGGCCACGTGGTGACCGGCGTTTCCAAAGGACTGGTCGTTCCCCGTTCCTCGGTGGTCCGGGACAGCCTGGGCCGGGACGGGGTCTTTACCCTGTCCGGCAATGCCGCCGCCTTTGTTCCGGTCAAAATAACCACCCGCTCCCCGGATCATTTTACGGTGGAAGGATTGAAGCCCGGCCAGGAAATAGTGTTTGAGGGGGCCTCCGGGCTGAACGACGGACAAAAGATCAGGATAGTTGACCGGCAGTAAGCGTTCTGAAAAGCCGGGAGATTTTTCCCGGCAGACATCATTTTAGGAGCGGACGGGATGAATTTCATTGAACTGGCCATCAAAAGATACGTGGGCACATTCCTGATCTTCGGGATGCTGGCGGTGCTGGGCCTGCTGGCGGTGACCAGCCTGCCGGTCTCGTATTATCCCGAGTTCTCTGTCCCGGTGGCTTTTGTCCAGACCGCCTATCCCGGGGCGGGGCCGGAATCGGTGGAGTCCGAGGTCACCAAACCGCTGGAGGAGGCCATCTCCGGCATCTCCGGCCTGGACCAGATCCAGTCCACCAGCCGGGAGGGGTTCTCTTTGATCCAGGTCTCGTACGCCTTCGGGGTGGACATAGCCGAAAAAAAGAGGGAGCTGCAGGAGAAGCTGGACCAGGCCAAACCATTGCTGCCCCGCGAAGCCAAGACGCCGGTCACCATCACCATCAACGATTTTCTGGCTCCGCCAATAGAACTGGCGGTCACTTCCAAGACCAGGACCCTGGGCGAGCTGAAACTGCTGGTGGAAAAAAGGATCGCTCCGGCCCTGACCCGGCTTAAGGGGGTGGCCGCCGCCAAGATCACCGGCGGGGCGGACCTGGTGGTCAAGATCGAGGCCGATCCCCTGGCCTTGCGCCAGGCCGGACTGAATCTCAGCCAGCTGGCGGCGGCGGTGGCGTCCGGCAACACCGATTTTCCCATCGGAGACATCTCGGGCGCCGCAAACTCATTCACCCTGCGCCTGGCCGGAAGATACCAGACGGTGGAGGATGTGCGCCGCTTGTACCTGTCCGTCTCCCAGGGCAAGCCGGTCCGGCTGGGAGACATCGCCAGGGTCTCCTTGCTGCAAAAGACCCAGGCGCGCTTCGCCCGGCTCAACGGCCGGGAGACCGTGGGGATACTGGTGCGCAAGCCCTCCGGCGGGAACTCCATCCTGGTGGCCTCGGGGGTCAAGCAATGGCTGAGGGATAACCGGTCCTCGCTGCCGGAAGATATCCGGATAGAAGTGGTCAGCGACGAGTCGGTGGTGATCGGCCAGGCCATCAACAGCGTGGCCCTATCCCTGCTACTGGGGGCGCTGCTGGCGGTGGCGGTGATCTTCCTGTTCCTGGGCAGCATCCGCAACACTTTGGTGATAGCCCTGTCCATTCCGGTCACGGTGGTGGTCACCTTCCTTTTGATGAGGATATTCAACCTGTCCTGGAACACCATCTCGCTGGGCGGGCTGGGGCTGGCGGTGGGGATGGTGGTGGATGCGGCCATAGTGGTGATGGAAAACACCTTCCGCCATTTGAAGGAGGGCGACCTGCCGGGCAGCCGGCTGGAGGTGGCGGTGGCCTCGGCCCGCCAGGTGGCCCTGGCCATCAGCGCCTCCACCCTGACCACCATCGTGGTCTTTCTGCCCCTGGCCTTTACCCAGGGCCTGGCCCAGGTGCTGCTGGGAGAGCTTTCGCTGGTGGTGGTCTTTGCCCTGGCCCTTTCCATCATCGTGGCCGTGACCCTGGTCCCGGTGCTTTCATATTTCCTGATCAGGATAGAATACAAGCCCAGCCTGCTCTCGCAATGGTTCCAGCAGGCCGAGCAGTTTTCCAGGGAAAAGCTGGTCAAATTTCTAAGCTGGGCGCTGGGACACCGCTGGACCACGGTGTCCGGCTTCGTCCTGATGGCAGCCTTGGCCCTGCTGGCGGCCGGGTTTTTGCCCACCGGGCTTTTGCCCAATTCCGACCAGGGGCAGTTCCAGGTGACCTTGGATTATCCCCTGGGCACGCCGGTGAGCTACACCGACGGACAGGTGCAGAAGCTGGAATCCTGGCTGTCGGCCCAGCCCTCGGTCAGGGCGGTGTCCACCATAGTGGGCGAGGACCCGCTGTTCGGCGCGGTCCAGCCCTATCACGCCGTGATCAACGTCTTCACCGACCGCACCCGGCCCACCCTGGAGCTGATGTCCCAGACCAGGAGGCGGCTCAGCGACCTTCCCGGGGCCGCCTCGCTGGTGCGGATAATAGACGCCACCGCCGGGGTCGACCGCAACGACGTGGACGTCAGCATCATCGGGCAGGACCTGGACACCCTGAGGATGCTGGGCGACAGGCTGGCCCGGGCCCTGCGGGCCGAGCCGGGGATGGTCAACATCAAGAGCAACCTGCAGCGGGGCCTGCCGGCCTATGTCTTCATCCCGGACCGTCAGAAGCTGAGCGCGGCCGGGCTGAACCCCCTGATCCTGGCCCAGCTGCTGCGGGCCGGCAAAAGCGGCCAGGTGGCCACCACCCTGCGTCAGGGGGACCTGGACATCGACCTGGAGATCTCATTCCTGGGCGCCGAGACCGCCGGGCTGGCCCAGATGGAGAGCTATCCCGTGGCCACCCCCTTCGGCGGGACGGTTCCCCTTAAGGCCCTGGGCACATTCCGGGAGGGCGAGTCTCCGGCCGAGATCAACCGCATCAACCAGCGCCGCACCGCCAGCGTTACCGGGGAGTTCGCCCCCGGCTCCGGCAAGCGAAAACTGACGGCCCGGCTGGACCGGATAGTTTCGGAACTGAACCTGCCCCGGGAGTACCAGGCCGAAAAGCGCGGGGCCCAGAAGGCCATCGCCCAAAGTTTCGGGACCCTGGGGATCGCCCTGCTGATCTCGGTGTTCCTGGTTTACATAGTGATCGGGGTCCAGTTCAACAGCTTCATCATCCCCTTCATCATCACCCTTTCCATCCCCTTCTCCTTTCCGGGGGCGGTGGCCGGCCTGCTGGCCTCGGGACAGGCCCTTAACCTTCCGTCATTCCTGGGGATCATCATGCTGGGCGGGATAGTGGTCAACAACGGCATCATCCTGCTGGACTTCATAATCGAAAACCGCCGCCGGGGCCGGGAGCGCAACAGCTCCATCCTGGAAGCGGTCCGGGTGCGGTTCCGGCCCATCCTGATGACCACCCTGACCACCATCCTGGGCATGCTGTTCCTGGCCCTGGATATCGGCGGCGGGGGCGAGGCCCTTTCGCCCCTGGCCAACGCGGTGATGGGCGGACTGTCCTACAGCCTGCTGGTCTCGCTGATCCTGGTGCCGGTGGTCTACACCTTGTTTGACGACCTGATGTGCCGGTTCAACAAGGCCTGCCTGCCATCCCGGGCGGGGGAGGGAAACTGAGCCGGGTTATTTTAACCTGAGGCTTTCCCGGAGCAGACAGGAGCGCCTCCGCTGAAGCTCTGGCGCTTGAAGAAGTCTGGCATTGAAGCGTAAGCGGATCAACATGATTTAAATATTAATACTTGAGCAAATGATTATCCCATCAGCTTCGGAGACAGGGAGAACGCTAGGTGCCAACCCCGGTTGTCGCGTTAAGAACCATCAGTGAGCATCGCAGTTGATGGCGGTTAATAGCTTGTCTGCGCCTGTTTGAGGGCTTGGCAAAAGACCGAGTTCAGACAAGCCCGCCGTCAGCGAGAAGCGCAGCGCCCGGATGGTTCTTTGCGACGAGCTTTCCTTCGATTAGTTAAGCACGATGTCATCTCAGGACATGTTTAAGTTCTTTTTCTGGGAGCCTGCCCTGAGTATGCCTACTTGCCATGCAAACGAAAGGGGCGGTACAAAAAAGAAACGTCGTGCTGAGATGGGTGCTGTGCTTTACTGACGAAGTAAAGAACATATATGAGACAATATCGGTATTTTTACCTAACCAGCCATATTCCTTCTACTTTTCCGGAACAAGTCATAGTTACCCCAAATATAATTTAACAGACAACTCAATGAACGAAACCAGACAGACATCAACTTCCTCCTGCGGCTCCTGCTGCACCAAGCTGGTGCGGGTGGGCGTTAAACTGGGCAATAATGTGGTGCTGGAGGACATCAACCTGCACCTGCACTGCGGACAGCTGACGGCCATCGTCGGCCCCAACGGGGCCGGCAAGAGCACCCTGCTCAGGACCATTTTGGGCGAAGTTCCGCACACCGGGCATGTCCATTTTCTTGATTCGGGCCAGCAGCGCCGGGACAAGCCCTTCATCGGCTACGTGCCCCAGCGGCTGGAGTTCGACCCCTCGGCCCCGCTGACGGTGTCCGACCTGTTCGGCGCGGCCCTGCAAAAACGCCCGGCCTGGATGGGCCTGTCCCGCGGCCAGCGCAATATTGTAGAGGAGGCCCTGAACACCGCCGGGGCCGGGCACCTGCTGAACCGCAAGCTGGGACAGCTTTCGGGCGGCGAGCTGCAGCGGGTGATGCTGGCTTTGGCCTTGACCCCGCTGCCCGACCTGCTGCTTTTGGACGAGCCGGTCTCCGGGGTGGACATGGCCGGGGTGGACGCCTTCTATGAAATGGTCTCGCAGCTTCGGAAACGCTACCATCTGTCCATCATCCTGGTCACCCACGACCTGGCGGCGGTGGCCGGCTTCGCCGACCGGATGATATTCCTGAATAAAAAAATAATCGCCCAGGGCCCGCCGGCCCAGGTGCTGGGTCATCCCCTGGTCCAGCAGATCTTCGGGCGGCTGAAACCGGAGCCGAAGCAGGAAATCCCGGAAAATGCCGAACCGGTACCCCATGACTGCATCGCCTGCGAACTGGAGGCCAAGCCATGATGAATTTTTGGCAGCAAATGATAGGGCTGCTGCCCTTTGAATGGGCAAAATTCGCCTTCATGCAGAACGCCCTGCTGGCGGCCCTGCTGGCCTCGCTGCTTTTGGGGGTGCTGGGCACCATGGTCATCAGCCGGCAGATGGCCTTCTTCTCCGATGCCATCGGGCACGCGGCCCTGACCGGGGTGGCCATCGGCGCGCTGTTGGGGCTGGGCGACCCGCTGTGGGCCATGCTGATCTTCTCCGCCCTGCTGGCCCTGTCCTTCAGCTTCTTAAGGCAGCGCACCAAGGCCTCGGCCGACACCGTGATCGGGCTGATCATGTCCTTTGCCGTGGCTTTGGGCATAGTAATCCTTTCCCGGAGGGGCGGGTTCAGCCGTTACTCCCAGTACCTGATCGGCGACATCCTGAGCGTGGGCCCGGCCGACATCGTCAAACTGCTGGTACTGCTTCTGGCGGTGGCTGGATTCTGGGTGTTCTATTTCAACCAGATAATGCTGCTGAGCCTCAGCCCCTCGCTGGCCAAAAGCCGCCGGATCAACACCGGCCTGGCCGAGGCGGCCTTCTCGGTGATGACCGCTCTGGTGGTGACCGTGGCCATCCAGTGGGTGGGCCTGCTGGTGATCAACGCCCTGCTGATACTGCCGGCGGCCGCCGCCCGCAACCTGGCCGGCAACATGAGGCAGTACCTGTGGCTCTCGGCGGGTTTCGGCCTGGCGGCCGCGCTGACCGGGCTGATCGCCTCGTACTACTGGGCCACCGCCTCCGGCGCCACCATGGTGCTGGCGGCCATGGCGATCTACCTGGCGACCCTGGCGTTCAAAAGGAAGTAGCGTTCGGTTCATCTGAAAACACCACCGGATTAACCACGGAAGCACGGAACAACTGAAGCCACGGAATAACTGAAATATTCCTCATTCAGTGTTTCAGTGGTAAAGGGAATATCATAAATATAATATTGGTAAACAATGAAAAAAACATTTTTCTCATTACTGGTCTTACTGCCGTTGCTCTGGTCCTCCGTCGCCCTGGCCACCCTTTAATGCGCCCAATGCCGGAAATGGATCACCGCCAAGGACAGTTACATCGAGCACGAGGGTAAGGTCTACTGCTCCCAAAAGTGCTTCGCCCAGGCCATGCCCAAGTGCGCCACCTGCGGAAAATCAATCGCCGACTGGCAAGGGACTGGCGGGCGGCTATGTCTATACCAAGGATAAATATTACTGTTCCGATGAATGCTTCCAAAAATCCCTGCCACTCTGCGCGTTCTGTAAAAAACCAACCAAAGGCGGGCTGCGGTCTAACGAGGACCCCTCTAAAATCTACTGCTCCCAGGAATGTTATCAGACCACCCTGCCCAAATGCGCATTGTGCGGGACGGTCATGCAGTCCTGGACCGAGATCGAAGGCGCAAGAAATTCTGCGAAAGCTGCAAAAAACTTCCGGAATGCTTCAACTGCCAGAGGCCCGGGGCCGGCCGGGAGTCCAAGGACGGCCGCCGCTGGTGCGATTCCTGCATGGCGTTGGCGGTAATGGATAAAGCTGCGGCCCAGCAAATGTTCGAACAGATGCGCCAGGACATCAAACAGCAGCTGGGAGTTCATACCGGAGACACCATCGCCTTTCATATGGTGGACGCCGACAGCCTGGCCCTTTTATTGGGGCACAAGAATTTTGCCGAGAGGGGTTTTTACCGTTATAATGTCCAATACACGGTGACAAAGAAGAAAGTAAAAAAAGTGACCCGGGAAATATTTGACATTTTCATCCTTTCCGGTCTCTCGCCTGCGAATTTCAGGGACGTGGCGGCCCATGAGCTGGCCCACGACATCAACTATCGTTATTTCCCCAAGGTCCAAGTCCAAAGGGAGGTGGAGGGCTTTGCCGAATATGTTTCAGCTTTGATGAACAAATACTGGGGCCAGGCCAAGGTCAACGAAAGCAAGATCCACAACCAGCAAAAGGAATACGCCGAGGCCTACAAGTATTTTTTAAAGCTGGGAGAAAAGGGCGGACTGAATGCGGTGTGGGAACACATGGAACGGCAAAATCAAAATAAAAAAGCAAAAACAAAAAAAGATCAAATGTGATCTAAAGAGCGTGATGGTGCAAAACAATACTCGCTTAATTCTTGCATCCGCAGTTTGCTGTCTGCTGCTATCCTGCGGCAAGCCTGCCCAACCCAAGGTATCCATGTGGGATAACTATGTTGATAGCGTTAAATACCGGATCCCGGAGAATGATTCCCTGGGCTACTTCAGCCTTTCTCCCGAGGGAAACAGGATCTGTGTGCTTTTCAAAAAAGGATCTCAATGGCACGTCATCATCAATGACAGACAATACGATACTTTTAAGGCAACCTTTAACGACAGTTTTGATCAAAAGCCAAAGGTGACAGTCAGCCCCGGAGGCCAAAGAGTAGGCCTGAGCTTTATCCGGAAAAAATCATGGCAGACCCGGTCCGAACTTCAGAAAAAAAGCAGTTCTTCTGTTGCCTCAACAGACACCAGCCAGTGGTATGTGCAGATAGACCAGAATATATTTGGCGGCTACGATGGCGATTTTGCCCCAAATATTATTTTCTCCCAAAGCGGCAGCACTTTCGGCTTCGTCTACAAGAAGGACGGCAAGTATTACGTGCAGGTGGGTGATACAACCTTCGGGCCTTATTTAAGGGCCGATCTGGCGATCAACGAGAAAGAAGAAATTTACATTGCCTACATCAAAGAAGGTTATGCCAGCATCGAAAGGGTGGAGCAACTACCGGGCAGGTAAATCTCCAAGATAAGAAAACAGAAGAGCCCCGCCGTTGGCGGGGCTCTTCTG
The DNA here is from genome assembly GCA_963780225.1 of uncultured bacterium. Classification (GTDB taxonomy): domain Bacteria; phylum Edwardsbacteria; class AC1; order AC1; family EtOH8; genus UBA5202. The sequence continues at coordinate 18,648 of CAWAAX010000026.1, forward strand.
TTTGGGGGACAGGCCTCTATCTGTAAAAAACAAAAGCCCCGCCATCGGCGGGACTTTTGAAACTGTGTTAAGAAAACTCAGTTATTTCTTTTTCTTCTTGGCGGCTTTCTTCTTGGCTGGCATGATTAAACCTCCTTTCTTACCGGAATTCCTCCGGTACTTAAAATTGTGGTTTGTTCTGTTAGCAAGCCAGATAATTTATGCCGATCTTACTTCTTTTTCTTTGCAACCTTCTTGACAGCCTTCTTCACGACCTTCTTGGCGGGTTTTTTTGCGCAAGCCATTATTTTCACCTCCTTAAATTTAAAATATTAGAATCTTGTACTAATTGTGTATAAATATACAATATATTGTATATTTGTCAAGAAAAAAAATAAAAATATTTTTTGGTGGATAACTTTTATTACATTGCATAAAAATGGAATTATTGCAAAACCCTTTAAAATCAATAGTCTTAGAGTGTTTACAGATTATTTGTTTGCTGTAGATAAAAAAATATCCACAACACAATAGGTAGTGTTGTGGATAACTAAATTTTGATTTTTCCAAAGATTTTTTTCAAAAAGTCCCAAGATCTTCAAGGGACAAGGGTTTTCAGGGAGGAGCTTCTAAAATATATTGTACAACCCGCATAAATACTATGGTTTTCAAAATTAAGCAAAAGAATTAAAATAAAAAACTTAAACGGCAAACATCATCGGTGCAAAAAATAAAACAGCCAAGAACCTGACGGGTCGAAAAGGATCTCCTGATTTTAAAGCATCAATTATTATTGATGATCTCACGATGGGGGTAGGCCTGTCTTATTCCCCGTTCCAGCAGCAATTTTAAAATGTTTTCGTTCAGGTCGGAAAGGCTTTGCAGGTAAGCCTCTCCTTTGACCCATAAAAAAAGATCCAGTTTGGTGCCGCTTTCCCCGAAACCCTGTACTACCGTGAATGGATGAGGATCAGGCAAGGTGTGCTGATAACTGCGGGCTTCAGTTAAAATTATTTTCTTGACCGAAGCTAAATCAACGTCCGATCCCAGCCTAAAACTAAGACTAAGCCGCCGGGTCTTGTAGCGGGTAAGGTTTACTATTTTATTCTTGATCAGGTTTTCGTTGGGTATCCGGACGTAGAGGTTGTCGAAGGTCCGCAGCTTGGTGGACAGCAGGTCGATGGAGGTGACCGTGCCCTGTTGGCCCTCGAAGTCTATCACATCATCGATCTCGAAGGGCCGGTCCATCAGCAGGAAGAAGCCGGAGACGATGTTGGCCACCGAGGTCTGGGCGGCGAAACCCAAAGCCACCGACATGATGCCGGCCGCCGCCAGGATGGCGGTCAGCTTGACGTCAAAGATGTCCAGCACCGCCACCAGCACCAGTATAATCACAGCATAATATACTACCTTGCCGATCATCATGGCGGTGTGCTTCTCCGATTTTTGGGCGGCGGCCTTCTCGGCCATCTTGGCCAGGGCCTTGGCGATGAAGAAACCGATGGCCATTGTGATCAGGCCTTTGACGGCCATGCCGGACTTGAGCCACTCGGGTAGTTGTTGGATGAATTCTTTCATGGGGGCTCCTTTTTTGCCACTAAGGCACAAAGGCACAAAGTGTAAATTATGTTGTTCGAAAGGAAATGTATTGTATGAGGCTATGGTTTCTTGTCACAAAAAATACTTTGAATTGAGCTGAAGGAATGCTAAGTTCCGCAGATTATTTCCCATTTCCCAGTTCCTATTTCCAATTTATTTATTTAGTCTACCGATGCAGTACCCTCTTGGCCAGGGCCGTGCCGCCGGCGCACCAATTCACCAGCCGGCTCCACAGGTCCTGCAGCCAGAACCAGGGGGAATCATGGTCGATTTTGTGCTTCAGGTCCCACAGGATGTCCGTAACATAGACCCCGCAGCGGCGCAGGGCGAAAAAGTCCGTTAGGTTGTTTTTTATGGGGGGCGAAAAACTGCAGGCCGAGAGATACCCGGCGTCAAGTGCTGCCTGCTTTACCGCTTCATTGTAAAGCCCGAAGGGGTAGGACAGGGTGGTCACCGGCAGGCCCAGGTTCTGTTCCATCACTTTACGTGATCCCGCCAGCTCTTCTCTCAACTGCTCCGGACTTAAAGAACGCAGGTCCCGGTGGTTTTGGGTGTGGGAGCCGAACTCGATCCCGCAGGCCTGCATCTCCTTCATCTGTTCCCAGCTTAGGTGCCCAAACTTCAATCCGCCCCAGTTGATGTCCCAGTCATTCATTTTTCCTACGTAATCCGTGACCACAAAGACGGTGGCGGTGAAGCCGTATTCCTTGAGCAATGGAAAGGCGTGCTGGTAAAGCCCGGCATAAGCGTCGTCAAAGGTCAGACAGAGGTATTTCTTCCCGCCGCAGTCTCCTTGTCGCATTAGTTCCACGGCCCGGGACAGGGTAACACTTTGGTAACCGTTCCGCTTGAAATAATCCAGATGCCCGGCAAAACGCTTGGGGGAGATCATGGTTCCGCCCAGCTCCAGCCGGGTATCCACCTTATGATAGGTCAGGATGGGAATGGATCCTTTGGCTGGCGGGCCGAAGCGCGCCTGCCAGAAAAAGTAGAGCAAAGCCCCGGCCAGGGCGAGTGACATTAGGAATATCATAAATATCTGCATTGTCTGAATTTTACCGCCTAAAGGCTCAGGTTGTCAACCAAAATATGATCTTGTTTTTTTGGTAAAACTCTTGACTTTTTATGCTCTTTGTGAAATAATTCACTTTCTGTGCTCCAAATATACCAATGGTCATTATTTTTATTCTGACCGCGGTATTTAAGGGGCCATTCGTTCATTCTATCAAAGATACTATTTTATTTTGCCACAAAAAGCACAAGGGACACAAAATCGGAAAGAATATTTGTGTCTTGGTGTCTTTGTGGCACGCAATCATTTCAATCATACTTAAGGCAATAAAAATATGCCGGAAAAGACGGTTTATTCGCTGGCCAAGGTCCAGGTGCCGGAGCTGATCGCCAAACTGCTGAAGTCCCAGAACGAGGTCTGGGCTCCGGTGAAGGGCGAGGGAGGCGACACCTTTTTGTCGCAGATCGACTCGGCCAAGCAGATAGCCCCTGAATACGTCAACGGATTCCTGGGGGCCAAGCGCTATGTGTTTCCGCAGCTGGAGGAGCTGTTCCGCTTCAAGAAGGGCAAGAACGGCACTACTCTGGAAACGGAATCCGGCCAACCCCGGGCGGTGATCTGGGGGATAAGGCCCTGCGACATGTCGGCGGTTAACTATTTCGACAGCTTCTTTGGTCAGGGCGCCAAGTCCGGCCCGGACTGGAAATCGGGCGATCCTCTGCCGGACCCGTTATACGAAAAGAGGCGGGAGCGGGCGGTGTTCATCACCCTGGCCTGCAACCAGGCCGGGCCGAAATGCTTCTGCGTCTGCACCGATTCCGGTCCGTTCCTCTCCAAGGGTTTTGACATCCAGTTGACCGACCTGGGCACCTATTATCTGGTTGAGGTGGGGAGCCCCAAGGGAGATGAGTTCGTCAAGGAGTTCAAGACCCTGTTCGGCACCGGGAACGAGAACGATGTCAAGCTCCGCCGGAAGCTGGAAACTGAGGCCGAGAAGACTTTCCAGCAGCCGGTAAGTTTCTTTGCCAAGGCCATGCGCAAGCTGGACGGCGGCAAGGTGGACCAGAAGTTCTGGGAGAAGGTGGCCGGATACTGCATCGGCTGCGGCGGCTGCATCTACGTCTGCCCCATGTGCAGCTGCTTTGACGTGGACGACAAGATGGATTCCGATACCGAGGGCCTGCGCTACCGGGCTTGGGACACCTGCGACTTTGCCGGGTTCACCCGCGAGGTCTCGGGACACAACCCCCGGGCCTCAAGGGCCGACCGCCGGAAACGCTGGTTCTACCACAAGCTGTCCATGGACTATCTGGAAAAGAACCCGGTGATCGGCTGCGTGGGCTGCGGCCGCTGCGTGGTCACCTGCCCCGGCGAGGTGGACATGGCCACGGTGGTGAGGTGGATGCGGAAGGTCGAGTGACCTGGGTTGCCCACTAAAACCCACGAAAAGGACGAAAAATAATTCATGGTTTCGATCGGGGTTGCCCACTAAAACCCACGAAAACATTTACCATTTAAAATTCAAGGTTGCCCACGAAAAACACTAAAAGGCACGGAACATTTAAATTTTACGATGGCTTGAAAAAACGCGGATAAAGTATATGAAGGTCGAATTATTATATAAAGATGAGAGCTATGCCATAATAGGCGCATGTTTCAATGTGTATAAAAATATGGGGAGCGGATTTTTAGAGCCAGTTTATCAGGAATGCCTGGAAATTGAATTCGAAAGACAAAAAATTCCATTTGAGCCGCAGAAAGAACTTGCCTTAAAATACCAGGATAGAACATTAAAGCAAAAGTATAAGCCGGACTTTGTTTGTTACGGCAAAATAGTGGTGGAGATAAAAGCGGTAGAAAAGATCATTGATGATCACAGGTCACAAATGTTGAATTATCTTAACGCCACCGGTTTTAAATTGGGCTTGCTGGTAAATTTTGGCCACCACCCCAGGATGGAAAACGAAAGATTTATCCTTTAAATAAAAATCCCGCTGAGCAGAAAAAATATTTTTTCGTGTATTTAGTGGGCAAAACCAAAAGTAAGAGCCTATGAACCCCAATATCTACCTACCATACATAGCCGAGATCACCGACATCAAGCAGGAGACCGGCGATACCCGGACCTACGATGTCAAAATAAAGAACAAGGACGAGGCCAAGCTGTTCGTCTCCCGGCCCGGCCAGTTCGTGGAGGCCTCGGTGTTCGGGGCCGGCGAGGCACCCTTCGGGCTGACCACTTCGCCCAGGGAGCCCGGGGTGATGACCTTTACCGTGCGGGCTTGCGGCAAGGTGACCAACGCCCTAGCCGAAATGAAGAAGGGCGAAGAGATAGGCATCAAGGGTCCCCTGGGCAACAGCTTTTTGGACAAGATAGACTCCAAGGGCAAGGACATTCTGGTGATCGGGGGCGGCATCGGGCTTCCGCCGCTGCGCTCCATGATAGACCACATCTTCAACAACCGTTCGGACTACCGGGAGTTCACCATCCTCTACGGCGCCAGGACCCCGGCCGACCGGGTCTACAAATATCAGCTTACCGACTGGGAAAAGAAGACCGACCTCAAGCTGATCCAGACGGTGGACGTGGCCGACAAGGACTGGACCGGCAACGTGGGGGTGGTCACCACTTTGTTCCCCAAGCTGAAACTGGACATCCCCAACACCGTGGTCTACACCTGCGGTCCGCCCATCATGATCAAGTTCGTGATAATCGAACTGCTCAAGCTGGGTCTGCCGGAGAAGCAGATCGTGTCCACCTTGGAGCGCTACATGAAGTGCGGGGTGGGGAAATGCGGGCACTGCTGCATCGGGAACAAGTACGTCTGCACCGACGGGCCGGTGTTCGATTATACCGAGATCAAGGGGCTGGCCGAAGAGGCGTTCTAACGATAGGGATTACGATAGGCCATACAATGGGGATTCGATAGCGATACAATTGCAGTCTCAATGTATAACCATCGTATAGCAAAGGAAGCTATCGTGCTTGACCTGATAGAGTATCTCCGCTCCCTGAACCAAAACTCCCTGATCATCGGGGTGGGCAATCCCCTGAGGGGCGACGACGGGTTCGGACCGGCATTGATAGCAGGGCTTAACGGACGGACCGGCATCAGGCTGATGGACGCCGAGGAGATCCCGGAAGCCTTTCTGGATCAGGCGGTCCAAATGGCCCCGGACAAACTGCTGATCGCCGACGCGGTGGCCCTGGGCGGCCTGCCGGGGGAAGCGGCCCTGATGCCGCCGGAATCGCTGGGGCAGAAGATAGCCATCTCCACCCACAACCTGCCGCTGCTGATGTTCATCAAGTTCTTCCGGGAACAAAGCCCCAACACCGAGGTGATGCTGCTGGGGGTTCAGCCCAAGGGGATAGAGTTCGGGAAGGAGCTGAGCCCGGAGATAAGGAAGACCATAGACAGTTTGGTGGCAATCATACTGACAAGAAACCTAACAGAAGGGCAATTCTTAACGGTTCAAATGCATAATCATAATACCAAACAGTTTTTCTTTAAAAATTGTTATTCGAATGAGGGTTTGATATACAGTTAGAATTTAAAATAATAAAATAAACTCAATGATATAAGAAATATATGTGTTACCAATTTTACTATTCACCATGCTGTTGCTGCCCTTTGCCGGGGCGCTGGTCTCGCAGTGGCTGCCGGAGAAGAGGCAGGACGGCTTTGCCGCAGTCATCGTCAGCCTGGTGACCGCGGCCTCGCTGTGGGCGGTATTCCTGGGGCTGGGCAAAAGCGTTCATTCCAACGTCCTGCCTTGGTGGCCGTGGCTGCCTGAGGGCACTGAAGTGATGGGCCTCCATCTGGACCCGCTGTCCATAGTCCTGCTGCTGGTGACCACCATCATCGGACTGGCGGTGACCTTCTACGCCCGGGACTACCTTACCCCCCAGAACAAGTATCATCCCATTACAGGCGGCAAGAAACGCTTTTACCTGTGGCACCTGTTGTTCGTGGGCGCCATGGTGGGGGTGGCCCTGTCCCCCAACTTCCTCCAGATGTTCATCTTCTGGGAGCTGACCACCATCTGCTCCTGGGCCCTGATCTCCTACTACCACGACAGCGAGTCGCTGGAGGCCGGGTTCGAGGCGCTGATCAAGACCTTCTTCGGGGGCATCTTCTTCCTGATCGCCCTGATAGTGCTGTTCGTCAACACCGGCAGTTTCGGCTTCGACGCCATCAATCTTTTGACCCCCCAGCTGAAGACGGTGGTCTTCATCCTGTTCCTGATAGCGGCCTGGGCCAAGTCATCCCAGATAGTCTTCTTCGCCTGGCTGCCCAACGCCATGGCCGCGCCCACCCCGGTCTCCTGCTACCTGCACGCGGCCGCCATGGTCAAGGCCGGAGTTTATCTGATGGCCCGGGTGGCCATCTCCACCGTGGGCTTCTCCTACGGGCTGGGTCTTTTGGTGGCGGTGTTTGCGGTGTTCACCATGCTGGCCGCGCTGTTCCTGTTCTTCTTCCAGACCGATCTTAAAAAATTCCTGGCCTATTCCACCATCGCCCACCTGGGATACATCTTCCTGGGCATAGGGCTGGGGGTGATGGGCAGCTACTACGGCTACCAGGGGGCCATCCTTCACATCATCTGCCACGCCCCGGCCAAGGCCCTGCTGTTCATCTGCGTGGGGAACATAGCCTACGCCACCGGCACCCGCAACATGGACGAACTGGGCGGCCTGACCAAGACCATGCCGCTGACCTCGATCGCCTTCATCGTGGGAACTTTGGGCGTCACCGGCATCGCCCCGCTTTCCTGCTACTGGTCAAAACTTTTCCTGATGGAGGGCGTGATAGAGATGGGCGGCAAGACGGCCGTCTTCCTGATCATCCCCTTCGTGGCCGAGATCATCATCGCCTTCGCCTGGTATTTCTTCATCGCCCACAAGGTGTTCTTCGGCGAGGCCTCGCCCCGGGTGAACCAGGCCCTTAAACTGCCCATGAACACCAAGGTCATCCTGATCGTGCTGATGGTGCTGACCGTGATCGCCCCGCTGGTGGGTTTGCCGCTGGTGAAGTTGATACGGTAAGCCCGACCCCTCCCTTGATCCCTCCCCGTTGCGGAGAGGGATAAGTTAGTTCGGTAAGGTAAACAAAAGAGGAGAGAGTATGCATCCTCGTCACTATGTTTTGGGCATGTTCGCGGTTTTGTTGGCTGTTTGTATGGCATGCCCGCTTAATGCACAAGTAAAACAGCAAGGGACAAAGCAAACTGTTACGGCCAAGCCGGAAACGGTTTACGTGCAGGCAATCCAGCCAGAAAATACGAAGCAATTGGATAGAACAATAAGTGTTCTTAATATAATTATAACTGCAATTGGTGTTTTAGGTACAATCGTTACGTTGGCCTTTATGGTTGCAATTGCTCTAGGTTTTTTTGAAATAAACAAGTGGAGGGAGATTAGAGTACAAGCGGAGCAGCATAAAAAAGATGTGCAACAATGCCTTGAAGATATAAAAAAATATCTAGCTGTTGCAAAACAAGACAAAGACGAAATTAAAAAGACAAAGGAAGAAGCCGACGCTCTAATTGTGGGAATAAAACAACTTTCGTTAAAGGAAAAACCATCGAAAGAAGTCAAGGCAAAGCTTGATGAATATGGGAAAAAGATAGAAATGCTTGAAGCCTTGGGTAGCCCATTGACGCCGGAAAATTATTATAACAAGGGAATTGACTTTTACTACAAAAGCAAATATGAGGTAGCTCTGAGTGCCTTTGAGAAAGCCATAGAACTTAAACCTGTATTTGCTCAAGCTTGGTGCAACAAAGGTGTCGTACTCAGTGAACTTGGGAATAACGAAGAAGCACTCAAAGCCCATGAGAAGGCCATAGAACTAAATCCAAATTATGCCAACGCCTGGGACAATAAGGGCATTGTACTAAGCAAGCTGAAACGATATGGAGATGCACTTAAAGCACATGAGAAAGCAATAGTGATAAAGCCAGATTTTGTAAATGCCTGGTTTAATAAGGCTTGTGTTTATTCATTAATGGGCGATAAGCAAAATTCCCTTATAAGTTTAAGCAAAACAATAAAGTTGGATTCTACACGCAAAGAAGACGCAAAAAGTGACGAAGATTTTAAGACCCTATGGACAGACCCTGATTTTATAAAACTTGTAAGTTAAATTAAAGATACATATGAGCCTTCAATTCATCATACTCCTTTCCATGGGCTGGCTGCTGGCCGGCGCGGCCATTACCCTGGCCATGCCCTACTCCCGGCGCACCATCGGCTGGGTCTCGCTCTTCTTCCAGACCCTGGCGGCGGGCGGGTTCGGCTACGTGGCCGTCCAGGTGCTGGCCAACGGGACCTTCAGCCTGGACAAGCCGCTGTTCTCGGTGGCGGGGCTGGGGGCGGCCTTCCTGCTTAAGGTGGACGCGCTGTCGGCCATATTCCTGCTGGCCATCACCATCGTCTCCTGGGCGGCCGGGCTGTACTCGGTGCAGTACATCAAGCACTACAAGGAATCGCTGGGCCGCTACTATCCGCTGTTCCTGCTGTTCCTGTTGGGGATGTACGGGGTGGTGGTGGTGCGCGACCTGTTCTTCTTCATAGTCTTCTGGGAATTCATGACCCTGACCAGCTACGGCCTGGTGGTGTTCGAATGGGGCAACAAGCAGAGCGTCAACGCCGGCTTCAAGTATTTCCTGATGACCCACATCGGCACCGCCGGCATCATCATCGCCGCCAACACCCTGTACCACTATTCGCAATCCTTTGACTTTGAGGCCCTGCGCCCGGTGATGGCCCTGTTGAGCAGCGAGAACCCGGCCCTGCTGCACACAATCTTATTATTGTTCTTCGTGGGCTTTGCCACCAAGGCCGGCGTCTTCCCCTTCGGCGACTGGCTGCCCGACGCCCACCCGGCGGCCCCGGCCCCGGTCAGCGCCATCCTTTCCGGGGTGATGATCAAGATGGGGATCTACGGGATCCTGAGGGTCTTTTGGGGGATGCTCCCGGTCTCCGACTTCTCCTATGTCTGGGGCACGGTGATGGCGGTGTTCGGCACGGTCTCGCTGTTCATCGGCACCATGACCATCATGTACCAGACCGACAGCAAGAGGTTCCTGGCCTTCAGCTCGGTGGGCCAGATCGGATACATCCTGCTGGCCGTCGGGGCCGGCCTGATGCTGACCCGGATCTCCCCGGCTTTGGCCACGGTGGCCCTGGTGGCCGGGCTGTTCCACCTGATCAACCACGCGGCCTTCAAGTCGCTGCTGTTCCTGACCGCCGGCTCGCTCCAGTATAGGACCGGAACCCGGGACCTGGACAAGATGGGCGGGCTGGCCAAATACATGCCCTGGACCGCCGCGGTGGCCATCATCGCCGCCCTGGGCATCTCCGGCATTCCTCCCCTCAACGGCTTCGCCAGCAAGTGGCTGATCTACCAGTCCACCATCAACGCCGGTTTCAACACGCCGATACTTCTGCTCTGCGGGCTGATCGCCCTGTTCACCAGCCTTCTGACCCTGGCCAGCGTGATGGTAAAATACATCGGCCTGGCCTTTCTGGGCCAGCGCCTGCCCAGTAATAAAGATGTCAACAGCGACGTGCCCCGCTCCATGATCTGGGCCCAGGGGATCCTGGCGGCTGTGGTCATCCTGGAGGGCGTGCTGGCCGGGTTCATCGTCCGCGGCCTGTACAACGCCGCCAGCGGGCTCTTGACCCCGGACTACTGGCCCCAGTTCGGTTCGTTGTTCCACACGGCCTTCCTGGGCCTGCGCCTCAATTTCGGCGAGGGGCTGGTGGGCTTCTATAATCCCCTGTTCCTGCTGATCATCCTGGCCGGGCTGGCCTTGATCGCCGTGCTGTTCTGGTGGTCGGGCGGGGCCAAGCGCAGGGTGGTCTCCGAACTTTGGTACTCGGGCGAACGGCAGTCCCCGGCCTCGGTGCGCTATTCCTCCAGCAGCTACTTCAAGACCTTCAAGCAGAATTTCAACATCCGGATCGGCAAGTACACCCTGGAAGGCGTTTACCCCAAGTGGCCGTCGGTAAAGTTCAAGAAATCATTCAAACTCAAATACCTGCTGGACGTGGACAGCTGGCTGTACCGGCCCCTGGCCTTTTTGGGCCACAAGGCGCTGGAGATCTTCGCCGGCACACACAGCGGGTTCCCGCAGTGGTATCTGCTGTGGATGGTTATCGGCGCGGCGGCGGCCATGCTGGTGATGTTTTTGGTGAGGTAGAACCTTAGACGGGATTAACATGATTTTCAAAACTTGGAGGTTAACTTCGACAGAAGATCATCAATCAACAAGATTCTTTGGAGAAACATAATGAAACTCCGGCTGGCATTAGTGGTCTTAGCGATGATGTTTACCAGTGCCTACGCTGATTTTGCGGAAGATTCTACAGCAGCACAACCGGTCGTACAGAAAACCACCGATTCATTACGGCAGTCGAATACTTGGCCCGGCACATATCATATTTGCTCTGTTGGACTGGGGAAGTACAGCCCGCGTCCGTACTTTTCGTATACGCCAGTCGGGATAAAGAACTGCTCAATGTCTTGCCGGAATCCAGTATTCGTCTGGTTTTAGGTATGGCCGTGACCGACAGGGTAGACCTGCTGGCGAACATTGACGGAGGGTATTTGCAGTGTGGGACTAAGCACCGGGTACGTTTCACCGCACAATTTCAGGCTCAGGCCTTGGGATCCGGTATAATTTTGGATCACGACAGGTGGATGTTTCCATACATTGCGCCTAATGTTGCCGAGGCGATTCTGAGATGAGGTACAGCAACTAAGAATTATTCATTCATGTTTATTGCAAATAGGATTCGTACGGAGAACTGAGAAGCCACCTGGTATTAGCTGCGGATCGAGATACGCGGGGACTGATATCCGGCCGTGCACAATCATTTTACGCAAGCCGGATGAAATGGCTGTTAGGGATTTCTACGAATGGCGGTATAATTCATCATATATTGCAAGATACTTATAATGAAGGGCAAGAGGTTCCAATAATGCTTTGCAGACAGTTAACCTTTCAACAATGGCAACATAAAGCAACATCTTAAACAAAGGGATACAATGACCAAACAGGAAATACTCTCTTTACTAAAGGCCAAGCTGGGCACCGGATTCATCGCCCACAGCGAGCCTATTCCCGACCAGCTGTGGGTGGAGGTCAAGCCCCAGGCCTCGGTCCAGGCCGTGGAGATACTGCACCGCACCACCAAGGCCCGCTATCTGGTGAGCGTGGGCTCGGACGAGCGGGAGCTAAAGAAGCGCTTCGGGGTCTACCACCTGTTCAGCTTTGACAAAGAACACTTCTTCGTCACCATCGACGTCTCGGCCGACCCCCACAAGCCGGTGCTGCCCTCCATCACCAACGTCATCGCCGGGGCCAACTGGTCGGAGCGGGAGATCCGCGATCTGTTGGGCGTGCAGTTCGAGGGCCATCCCGATCCCCGGAGATTAGTTCTGGCCGATGACTGGCCGAACGAGGTCTATCCGCTGCGCCGGGACTTCGACTACAGTTCCAAGCCGCCCTCCAACCCGGAGAACGCCTATCCCTTCAAGGACAACCCGCCCAACACCACGGTGGTGGCCATGGGGCCGTATTTCCCGGTGTTCGAGGAAGCCACCTATTTCCGGCTGTACGTCGAGGGCGAAAAGGTGGTGGACGTGGACTACCGCGGATTTTACGCCCACCGGGGCATAGAAAAACTGGGCGACGCTTCGCTGACCTACAACCAGATACCCTTCATCGCCGAGCGGATCTGCGGTATCTGCGGCTTCGTCCACAACGTCTCCTTCTGCAAATTAGTGGAACACGCGGCCGGGATCAAGGTCCCGCGCCGGGCCGACTACATAAGAACCATCATGCTGGAGCTGGAGCGCATCCATTCCCACGCCCTGTGGCTGGGGGTGGCCGGGCACATCATCGGCTTTGACACCGTGCTGATGCAGACCTGGCGGATGCGGGAGCCCATCATGTGGCTGTGCGAAAAGCTGACCGGCAACCGCAAGACCTACGGCATGAACCTGATCGGCGGGGTGCGCCGGGACATCACCAAGGCCCAGGTGCCCGAGGTCCGCAAAAAGATCGACGCCATGGACAAGGAATGGCAGGCGGTGCTGGACGCCGTCAAGGACGACACCACATTAAGAATGAGATTAGAGAAGGTGGGGATCCTCAACCGCGAGCAGAGCCACGAGTGGGCGGCAGTGGGCCCGGTGGCCCGGGCGGCCGACATCGACATGGACTCCCGCAAGGACCATCCCTACTGCGCCTACGACGCGGTGGATTTCAAGGTGATCACCGCCGACACCAACGACGTCTGGGGCCGGACCGTGGTCCGGATCCTGGAAACAATCGAATCGTTCAAGATCGTCCGCCAATGACCAAACAGGAAATCCTCTCTTTACTAAAGGCCAAGCTGGGCACCGGATTCATCGCCCACACCGAGCCTATTCCCGACCAGCTGTGGGTGGAGGTCAAGCCCCAGGCCTCGGTCCAGGCCGTGGAGATACTGCACCGCACCACCAAGGCCCGCTACTTAGTGAGCGTGGGCTCGGACGAGCGGGAGCTAAAGAAGCGCTTCGGGGTCTACCACCTGTTCAGCTTTGACAAAGAACACTTCTTCGTCACCATCGACGTCTCGGCCGATCCCCACAAGCCGGTGCTGCCCTCCATCACCAACGTCATCGCCGGGGCCAACTGGTCGGAGCGGGAGATCCGCGATCTGCTGGGCGTGCAGTTCGAGGGCCATCCCGATCCCCGGAGATTAGTTCTGGCCGATGACTGGCCGAACGAGGTCTATCCGCTGCGACGGGACTTTGACTACAGCTCCAAACCGCCCTCCAACCCGGAGAACGCCTATCCCTTCAAGGACAACCCGCCCAACACCACGGTGGTGGCCATGGGGCCGTATTTCCCGGTCTTTGAAGAGGCCACTTACTTCCGGCTGTACGTCGAGGGCGAGAAGGTGGTGGACGTGGACTACCGCGGATTTTACGCCCACCGGGGGATAGAAAAACTGGGCGACGCTTCGCTGACCTACAACCAGATACCCTTCATCGCCGAGCGGATCTGCGGCATCTGCGGCTTCGTCCACAACGTCTCCTTCTGCAAGCTGGTGGAGCACGCGGCCGGGATCAAGGTCCCGCGCCGGGCCGATTACATCCGGACCATCATGCTGGAGCTGGAGCGCATCCATTCCCACGCCCTGTGGCTGGGGGTGGCCGGGCACATCATCGGCTTCGACACCGTGCTGATGCAGACCTGGCGGATGCGGGAGCCCATCATGTGGCTGTGCGAAAAACTGACCGGCAACCGCAAGACCTACGGCATGAACCTGATCGGCGGGGTGCGCCGGGATATCACCAAAGCCCAGGTGCCCGAGGTCCGCAAAAAGATCGACGCCATGGACAAGGAATGGCAGGCGGTGCTGGACGCCGTCAAGGATGATACCACATTAAGAATGAGGCTGGAGAAGGTGGGGATCCTCAACCGCGAGCAGAGCCACGAGTGGGCGGCGGTGGGCCCGGTGGCCCGGGCGGCCGACATCGACATGGACTCCCGCAAGGACCATCCCTACTGCGCCTACGACGCGGTGGACTTCAAGGTGATCACCGCCGACACCAACGATGTCTGGGGCCGGACCGTGGTCCGGATCCTGGAGACCATCGAATCGTTCAAGATCGTCCGCCAGTGTCTGGACGCTTTAATGGAACTGCCGGAGGGCGACATCATCACCGAGATCCGGGACGAGATCCCGGCCGGGCGGATAGCCATCTCGGCTGTCGAAGCGCCCCGGGGCGAGGACGTCCACTTCCTGCTGACCGGCGGAGACAACCGGCCCTACCGCTGGCGGGTGCGGTGCCCAACATATCCCAACTTGCCCACCGTGCAGGTGATGGTCAAGGGCGAGCAGGTGGCCGACGTGCCGATCATCCTGGGCTCCATCGATCCCTGCTTCAGCTGCACCGAGCGGATGGAGGTCTGCGACCTGTCAACAGGCAAGGTCAGGATCTACAGCCAGGAGGAACTGTTTAACTGGACCGCCAAGCGCAGTTAGAAACGGTTTGAAACTGTTGGAAATGGTTTGAAATGTTTACAATTTACGAAGGGGTGGAGTGATGACGATAAAGAATTTTGAAGATCTAAAAATATGGCAAGTAGCCAAACAGTTAACAAAACAGGTTTATTCGGCAGTCAACTTACAGAAATATAACCGGGATTATTCACTGGTTGACCAGACAAGGCGGGCATCGGTTTCAATCATGGCCAATATCGCTGAAGGTTTTGAAAGGGAGAACAACAAGGAGTTCATTCAATACTTGTATATTGCCAAAGGATCTTGCGGGGAGTTGAGGAGCCATTTGTGGATCGCTCAGGAATTGATGTTTCTGACCGAGGTTGAAGGTAAAACTTTAAGAGAAGAAGCTGCCGGGCTATCAATCATGATTGCAAAGTTGATAATGTACCTAAAAACCTCGCCCATTAAGGGATTCAAACAGTAAGGGTGGTTTAATGATCAGAATAGCAATAATGATATTTGTCCTATTGTTCGTCTCGCCGCTGCTGGAAGGCATCCTGCGCAAGTTCAAGGCGCTGGTGCACTCCCGGATCGGGCCGCCGCTGCTGCAGCCGTACTGGGACATCCTTAAGCTTTTGGGCAAGGACGACGTTCGTTCGCCCCACGCTTTCCTGGGGCCGCTGCCGGCCTTTTTGGGCCTGGCCGCCATTCTGGCCGCCGGCCTGCTGGTGCCGCTGGGAAACAGCGCGCCCTTCGCCAGCGGAGATCTCTTCCTGTTCCTCTACCTGATCAGCTTCGCCTCGGTCTGCGTGATGCTGGCCGGCATGGACTCCGGCTCGCCCTACGGCTTTTTGGGCACCGCCCGGGAGATGATGACCTCGTTCGTGGTGGAACCGGTGCTGTTCATCGCCCTGATCACCGTGGCCATCAAGACCCGCAACTTCCGCTTCTCCGACATGGCGGCCTACCAGCAGATCTCCGGAACCTCGCTTTCCACCATAATTTCAGGGCTGGCGCTGTTCCTGGGGATCCAGGCCCAGCTTTCCAAACTGCCATTCGACATCCCCGAGGCCGAGGGAGAGTTGATGGGCGGCACCTTCGCCGAGATGTCCGGCCCGACCTTCGCCCTGTACCGCTGGGGCTTCATCGCCAAGCAGGTGATATTCTCCATGATCCTGGCCCAGTTGTTCTTCCCCTGGCCTTTGGGCTTGGTTGGCCTGTGGGCGGTGGTAGCCCAGATAGCCAAAGTGATCCTGATCGTGGTGCTGGTGGGGCTGATCGACGTGGTCAACCCCCGGCTGAGGATCGATCAGGCTATCGTCTACTATTTTGGGGTGATATTGATGGCTATCGTGGGGTTGGTCTTCGCACTGGTGGGAGCCTGATATTAAACAGATAGTTTACAATTTACAGTTTAAAAGTTTGTTTGAATAACGCAAGGAGGTTTGTATGGGTACGTTCAGAAAGTTTGAGGACATTACCGCTTGGCAAAAAGCGCGCGAGTTGACAAAGTTGGTTTACGAAATCACTAAGGACGGAAGTTTTTCAAAGGATTTTGGCCTGCGAGATCAAATAAGAAGAGCCGCTGTTTCTATGATGTCCAACATTGCAGAAGGGTTTGACAGGGGCGGCAGAAAAGAATTTATTCAGTTTTTATCAATAGCCAAAGGCTCCACTGGCGAGGTCAAAAGCCAATTGTATATCGCATTGGACCAAAATTACATTACCAAAGATTTATTCGATAAAACATTTTCCTTGGCAGAGGAAGTCAATCGTTTGATCTTTAGTTTGATAAAGTACCTGGGAAATACTGAAATTAAGGGAATAAAATATAAAGTTAACTGATTACAATAACTGTAAATTGTAAACAATACAACTGTAAACCGATATGATACTATCAAAGATAAAAGAAGCCATCATCTGCTTCAAGAACCTGAGGGTCACCTTTCCCTATCCCCTGAAGCGGAACATCGAGGCCCTGCCGGTGGAGGGATTCCGGGGCAAGCTGACCATTGACGTGTCCAAGTGCATTGGCTGCGCCGGCTGCGCCAACGTCTGCCCCTCGCGGCTGATCATCGTCACCGACAAGAAGGCGGTGCGCCGGCTGGACTTTTACCTGGAGCGCTGCACCTACTGCGGGCGCTGCGCCGACGTCTGCCCGGAGAAGGCCATTACCATGACCCAGGAGTTCGAGACCGCGACCAACGACGTCCACAACGACATGCACATCAGCGCCGAGGTCTACATGGGAACCTGCCAGCGCTGCGGAAGATGCTTCGAAACCCAGACCATTCTGGACAAGATGATGACCGTGGGGTTCAGGAATGGCGGGCAGGGAGAGGTGCTTAACGATTGAGGAGCTCGAAATAGGGCAAGGCGATGATGGAACTGCTGGGCAAGAGAGCGATACTATACGATAGAGGAGGCCGAAACAGGGGCAAGGCGATGATGGAGTTGTCAGACAAGTATGCGACAATATACGATGGGGTAAGTACGAAATAGGGCTGGACAAGGTTTAAAACGATGAAAACAATAAGATGAGGTGAGTATGGAATTGAAATTCGAGAAACTGGAAGTATGGCGGATATCGCTGGAATGCATAGATAAGGTCTATGCGCTTTTGGAAAAATATCCCCGGTCCGAAGAATATATCCTAAAACAGCAAGGCAAGCGCTCCATAACCTCGGTCTCTCTGAACATTGCCGAAGGCAGCTGCAAGCACACCCAAAGGGAATTTGCCTATTTTGTAAATATTTCCATAGGCTCCCTGGTGGAAACCCTGGCCAATCTGAAAATAGGTCTGCAAAGAAAATACATCACTGACGCAGACTTTAAAGGCATTGAGCCCTTGCTGGATAAAATGTATTTCAAGCTGATGGCTCTGGAAAAGGCCCTGCGGAAATAGTTTCCAAACTATCGGTGCGCCGCTTTTATCATTGCATCTCCAACGTTAATCATTGCCGAACATTCATGACGGGCTTCTCAAACGTGAAAACGTTGCCGGGCTTAAATGGCTGGCATCTCAAACACCGCGCGGCGTTTAGTAAGGGCATCTCAATCGTTGCATTGCTTTTAGTTTTGCTTCTCAAACATCAAACCCAATTTATTAGCTTATAGGTCAAAGTATGGGTGATCTAATCACAACCTTAATGGTCTGCCACTTCATAGCCTCGGTGGGCGCGGCCGAGATCAGGAACCTCAAGACCTCCACCATATTCCTGATGCTGCAGTCCCTGCTGTTGGCCCTGATCATTGCGGCCTTTGCCGGGCGCAGCCAGAACTACTCGCTTTACTGGTGGGTGGCTTTGACCGTGGCCACCAAGGTCATCATCATCCCCTGGCTGCTGTGGGTCCACATCAAGAAGACCCAGGTGATGGAGATCAAGCCCCTGGTCAGCTTCGTGGTCTCGTTCATAGTGCTGGCCATCTTCCTGGTGGCCTTCTACCAGATGATCCACACCTACGCCAACTTCGTGGCCCCCACCGCGGCGGCGGCGGCGGAACCGGCCCGTTCGGCCCTGGCCCTTTCCTTCACCATCTTTGTGCTGGGGCTTTACGTGCTGGTGATCCACCGGGACGCGGTCAAGATAATCATCGGCCTGCACCTGATAGAGAACGGCGTGCACCTGGCCCTGGTGACCCTGGTTCCCCAGCTGCCGGTGACCACCATCCTGGGCATCGTCTCCAACGTGGTGGTGGCCGCGGTGATGCTGCTGTTTTTAACCGACAGCATCTACAAGGCCTTCGGATCTTCCGATACCTTAAAACTCTCCAGCCTGAAGGGCTGATGCTGTTCCTGCCGTATAGACCGGCCCGAGTCAGTAAAAACGTTTAACGTTTGAAAGGAACCAGGTAAATGATAGATAAAAACATCCTTAAAAGCATCTCGCTGTTTTCCGATTTTTCGGACAAGGAGATCGGGAAAATTGCAGCCCTTTTTTCCGAGCGGTCCTTCAAGGAAAACGAGGTGCTGATACCGGAGCAGTCCGAGAACCGGGAGCTGATGATACTCTTGGAGGGCAGCGTGGCGGTGGAGGTGGGATTGAGCCTTTCGGCCAGCGCCGAAAAACTGATGCTGACCTCGGAGGACAATCCCGGGCGGATCATCGAATGGTCCTCGGCCATCGACACCACCAAAAGCGGCGGCACCGCCTCGGCCCGGGCCTTAAAGCCCACCAAAGTGCTGGTGGCCGACGGGCAGGCTTTGGTCAGCCTTTTTAAATCCGAGAAGGAACTGGGTTACAAAATGATGCACAAGATCCTGCTGGTGATAGCCTCCCGGCTGAAGGACACCCGGCTGCAGCTGATCAGCATGGCGGCGCAGTGTCGGTAACTGCGCACAGTCAGATTGCTTCACTTCAACCGCAAAGCATGGGGCAATTCTCAGTGCAGGCGTCTGTAATGCAAGGGGTGCAGATCCCTTCGTCTGCAAAACATGGGGTACTTCTCGGGACAAGCCTCGCAATGACGGGGCAATGATAATAGTTTTGAAAACAGTACAAAAGCAATAAAATAGAGATATCATATGGTCGTTACTATCAATCCCACCGCGGTCTCGATCCTGCCGTTCCTGGTGTTCATGGTTCCCCTGTTCTTCGGGGGCCTGATCTTCGCCCTGGGCCGGTACGGCAAGTTCTTCCGGCAGGGTTTGGCCCTGATCGGGATCTTCGCCACCCTGGCCATCTCGGTGATGATGACCGGCCGGGTGCTGGGCGGCGAGGTGCTGACCTGGTGGAACAACAATTTCTACATCGACGGCCTGGCCACCCTGATGGAACTGGCGGCCAGCGGGCTGGGGGCCATCGTGGTGGTCTACTCCATCTACTATTTCTCGGAGAAGACCGAGGCCGCCGAGGCCCACCCCTACACCAGCATGACCAGCTATTACGGGCAGATCATGGTCTTTTTGGGGCTGATGAACTGGACCTGCGCCACCAACAACATCATCATGATGTACGTCTCGCTGGAGTTCACCACCCTGGCCACGGTGTTCCTGGTGACCTTTCACTGGAACAAACAGGCCTTGGAGGCCGGTTACAAGTATCTTCTCCTGGTCACGGTGGGCGTGATCTTCGCCCTGCTGGGCTCGGTCCTGCTCTACGCTGCGGCCATTCCCTACCTGCCGGTGTCAAGGGTCCTGCTTTTGACCGAGCTGGGGACCATTGCCACCAAGATACCAACTAACATCGTGCTTTTGGCCTCGGCCTTCCTGGTGGTCGGCTTCGGCACCAAAGCCGGGCTGGTGCCCTTCCACGCCTGGCTGCCGGACGCCCACGCCGAGGCCCCGGCCCCGGTAAGCGCTCTGCTTTCCGGCATCGTCATCAAAGTGGGGGCCTACGCCCTGGCCCGCACCATCTCGGTCTTTGCCCCGCACTACGGCACCATCCCGCTGTTCATCGCCATTCTCTGCTCCATCTCCATGATCGTGGGAATGATGATGGCCATGATCCAGGACGACCTGAAGCGGATGCTGGCCTACTCGTCAGTCGCTCAGATCGCCTACGTCATCGAGGGCCTGGGAATGGGAACCTACCTGGGTATCTACGGCGGCCTGATGCACCTGCTGAACCATTCCATCGTCAAGGGCCTGCTGTTCCTGGCGGTGGGGGCGCTGATCTACGCCACCGGCAAGCGCAAGGTGTCCGAGTTGTCAAAGATCAAATTGAACATGCCCATCACCGCCTTCGCCTTTTTCGTGGGCATCTTCGCCCTGTCCGGGATGCCGCCCTTCAACGGCTTCGTCTCAAAATTCACCCTGTTCCTGGCGGTGGGACAGGCCAATCTTTTGTGGGCGGCTATCATCGGCATCATCACCTCGCTGTTCACTTTGGTCTGCTTCTTCAGGGCCGGGTACAAAATATTCTGGTCGCCCAAGGAAGTGCATGCTGTCGGCGCCGAAGCCACCACCGCCACCGAGGTCCCGGCCGGGATGTGGGTGGGCATGGTGATACTGGCCGTGGCGGCCATAGTGCTGGGGGTGTTCCCCCAGATAGTGCACCCGCTGTTGGACAGTGCCACCAAGTGCATTTTGAGGATCCTGATCGGAGGGTAACTACGGCAAGGTGGACCCCTCCCTTGATCCCTCCCCGAAACGGAGAGGGAAAAGGTGTGAAATGGCCCGGTAGCACGAAATAAATCCAAATAAAACCAATATACAATGGACAGATGATATGAAGAAGATAACGGCAATTCTCTTAATGGCAGGTGCCCTGGCAACCATGGTGTTCTCGGGCTGCGGGCCGGGCGGCCAGCAGATCAAGATCGGGGTGGCCGGGCCGCTGACCGGCGAGCAGGGCAAGGCCGGCCAGGACCTGCTGCACGGGGTGCAGCTGGCGGTCTCCGAGTGCAATGCCCGGGGCGGGGTGCTGGGCAAGCGGGTGGTGATCATCGCCGGGGACGACCGGGCCGATGAAAAGGAGGCCAATGCCATAGCCCAGCGACTGTGCGACCAGGGGGTGGCCGGAGTGGTGGGGCACTACAACAGCCACTGCTCCATCGCCGGCAGCCGGATCTACAACCAGAGGATGATCCCCCAGATCACGCCTTCGTCCACCAACCCCAGGTTCACCCAGCAGGGGTTTGACAACGTGTTCCGGACCTGCGGCCGCGACGACCAGCAGGGCAGGATAGCCGCCGACTACGCCTTCAACGTCATGAAGGTCAAGAAAGTGGCCATCTTCTCCGACGGCACCACCTATGGGCTGGGGCTGGCCGAAGAGTTCAAAAAATCAATTCTCCTTTACAACAAACCCAAGGCGGTGGAAGTGACCATAGTGGCCGACGCCCAGATCCAGATGATCACCGAAGGCAAGGCCCCGGACTACGGCCCGCTGCTGGATCCCTTGATCAGCTACCAGCCCGACCTTATCTATTTCGGCGGCAGTTACCCCGAAGGGGCCATGCTGATCCGGCAGATCAAGGAACGCCGGCTGGCGGCGGCCTTCATGTCCGGCGACGCCATCGCCAATTCGGAGCTGATCAAGCGGGGCGGAGTGGCCACCGAGGGAATATACTTCACCTTCGGCCCGGCGGTGGAGGACATGCCCCAGGCCGGCAGGTTCTACGATTCCTTCAAGGCCCGCTACGGCGAGCTGGGGCCCTACTCGGTCTACGCCTACGATGCGGCCACCGTGCTGCTGAAGAGCATAGAACTGGCCGGGACCACTAGCGGGGATTCCCTGGTCAAGGTGATTCATTCCGCCAAGTTCGCCGGAGCCATGGGCGAGCTGGAGTTTGACGGGAACGGGGACATCAAGGCCGCACCCTACGTGCTGTGGACGGTGAAGGGCGGGGAGTTCAAACCGGTCAAGGCGGAGACCCCGTTACAATAGCCACAAAGACACAAAAGCACCAAGGGTTAATTAATTTGTGTCTTGGTGTCTTAGTGGCAAACTATTTTGATATTATAAGATTAAGAGTAAAAAGATGTTCCTGAAAAAACTTTGCGCCAAGGCCTTCCCCAAGTCGCTGTGGATCTATCACGTCAACACCGGGTCCTGCAACGGCTGTGACATCGAGATCGTGGACGTGATCACCCCCTATTACGACGCCGAGCGCTTCGGGATCAAGCTGGCCGGAAGCCCCCGCCACGCCGACATCATGCTGGTGTCCGGGCCGGTGACCAGGCAGGCCCTGCCGTCCTTAAAGCGGGCCTACGAGGCCATCCCCGACCCCAAGATCGTGATCGTGGTGGGCTCCTGCGGGGCCGGCGGCAACCTGTGGTTTGACACCTATAACGTCACCGGCGGGGTGGACAAGGTGATCCCGGTCAACTACTACATCCCGGGCTGCCCGCCCCGGCCCGAGGCCATCCTCTACGGCGTGGCAGTGGCCCTGGGGCTGGCCCCCAAGAAGGTTAAGGGCGAGGAGTCGGTGGAAGGGCCGATAAGGGAGGGAATGTGGAAATGAAACAACTGAATGCAAAATGCAAAATGCAAATAGCAAAAGGCCAAGGGATCCATTTTGGTAAATTTGCAATTTACACTTTAATATTTTCACTTTGCATTGTCGGCTTTGCCGGTTGCGGAAACATCTCCCGGGGCAGCCTCAGCCAGGAAGCGGTGAAGATGGCGGTGCTGCCGGCCTATTCCACCGCTTTGACCGGCCAAAAATACCTGCCGCTGCTTAACTATCTCTCCCGGGAGACCGGTTACGAGGTCCAGTACATCTGGGGGCAGAGTTACGCCGGGCTGGGCGCAGCCATCGAGACCTCGGGGGCGGACTTCGTGATCTGCGATCCCTTGTCCTATCTGACCCTGCAGAAGACCCACCGGGCCAGACCGCTGGTGATCAGCGCTGTGTCCCTTGGCCGGACCGAAACGCAGGGCCTGATCTTCGTCCCGCAGGGTTCGGACATCGCCGGTCCTTCAGCCCTTAAAGGCAAATTAGTGGCCATAGCGTCCATGCAGTCCTCCGATGGTTTTTTATCCCAGGCCTGCTACCTTAGATCTCTGGGCCTTTTGCCGGGAAGGGATTACCGGCTGTTGATCTGCGGCACCATGGATGAAGTGGTCAAAAAAGTGGCCGAAGGCAAGGCCCAGGCAGGTTTCGGCGGAACAGGAATTCTGGACCAGTTGATGGCCGAAAAGCTGGTCTCCCTGGCCAGCACCGATCCGGTGCCGGGCTGGCTGTGCCTGAGCCTGAAGGGCGATAATTACGAGGTGGAGGAAAAACTGACCCAGGCTTTCCTGCGGCTCAGTCAGGAGAATCCTGAACAGAAAAAGATACTGGACGGGCTGGGGTATTACGGTTTTGCCAGCCCGCAAGGTGCAGATATCAACGGTCTGGCGGAAAAGGCCCGGAGTCTGAACGTTCCATTCTAAAGTGATCCTAATATCCCGACCAATAACATAAAGATGATATGAAACAGACCTTTACCATTTGCCCCCATTGCGGCTGCGGCTGCGGCCTTTATCTGGTTCAGCAGGATGGCCGGACCGGAGGAGTGACCGCCAGCCAGGAACACTATTTTTCGGCCGGGCAGCTTTGCGCCCGGGGCTGGACCGGTTATCAGTTGTTATGGTCGCCGCTCCGGATAAAGACCCCGCTCTACAAGAAGAACGGCGGGCTGGCTCCCATCGGCTACGACAAGGGGCTGGAGGCCGCGGCCAAGAAGCTCAGATCCATCAAGGAAAAGCACGGCCCCCAGAGCATCGGGGTCATCGCCTCCTCCCGGCTGACGGTGGAGGAAGCCCAGGCCCTGCGCTCGTTCGCCAAAGACATTCTGGAAACCCCGAATTGCGACAGCGCCGCCCGGCTTGGGTACCTGCCGATGGAATTCCCGAAAACAGCCGCCACCACTGACATTGCCGGAGCCGACCTGATCCTGGTGCTGGGCGCAAACCTGATGGAAGAGAACCCCATGCTGGGGGCCAGGGTGGTCTCGGCCTGCAAGCCTGAGGCCGACCGGCCCTATCAGTCGGCCGACCTGAACCACGTCATCGCCGGCAAGCCGGCCCGGCTGGCGGTGATGGACAGCCGCAAAAGCGCGCTGGCCGGTGCGGCGGAATTGTTCCTGAAGACCGTTCCCGGCAATGAGGCCGGGGCGCTGCTGGCCCTGCTTAAAGTATTGATCGAAAAATACCAGATGGAATCCAAGGATCCGGCCTTCCGCAAGGTCAAGGAAGCCTTGGCCAAGATGACCTGGGAGAACCTGCTGTCCAACACCGGGCTGGTGCTGCCGGGCCTGGAGCAGCTGGGGGCCATGATCGCCTCCGCCAAGGCTCCGATGTTGATCTTCGGCCGCAGCCTGTTCACCGGCCACGATGCGGCGGCGGCCCGCTCGGCCCTGGCCGGCCTGTCGCTGCTTCTGCCGGAAAAACTTTCGGTGCTTCAGGCCGCCGCCGCCGCCAACGACTGGGGGTGCGCCCGGATCCTGCATCCGGACAAGGGCCAAGGCTATCTGGAGATGATGGAATCATTAACCTCCGGGAAACTAAAAGCCCTGGTGCTGGTGGGCGAGGACCCCCTGAAGACGCTGGGCGGAAAAGAGGGGGTTTCCCAGGCCCTGGCCCAGGCCGAGCTGGTGGTGGCCTTCGATCATTTTGTCTCCGAGAGCCATCAGTACGCCGAAGCGGTATTCCCGCTGGCCCTGTCCTTTGAAAAGGAAGGCTCGTTCTGCAACCTGGACGGTAAAAGGCAGAAATTCGAGCAGGCGCTCAAGCCGGAATTTGAGATCAAATCCCTGGAGGATTCCTTGAAGGCCATGGCATCAGTGATCGGCGGAAAACTGGATCCCAAGGATGAACTTACCCAGCCGGCCAAGGCCGGGTGGGATGCGGCCTTCGATCTGTCCAAAGCGGCTCCCCAGGGCTTTGTGCTGGAACTGGGCACGGCCTATCCCCATCTTTACGGGGACGACCAGCTGACCTTCAACAGCTATCACCTGACCCGCGAATTTGCAGGCAACTACGTGGAACTGCATCCCGATGACATCAAGGAACTGGGGGTCAGGGCGGGATGGAAGATCAATGTCACTTCAGCTGCCGGAAGCCTGGTGGCCACGGCCCGGGCCAATCCCGATCTGGTGAAAAAGACCGCCTTCATGCCGGTCCACTTCGGCGGCAACCTGCTGGCCCCGGCCAAGCCCAACCACCACCTGAAGACCCCGCAGCTGAGGGGCATCGCGGTCAAGATAGAGAAGACCTGAGAGATAGTTTGAAACTGACTTCCGGTAACGGACAATAATCATCCCAACCATCGTTCGATCATGGTGCGGGCAGCTGCAAAGGCAGGCCTGTTCGCACCGTTTCTATACCCCAAAGGGAACCAGGTATTTTTCCTGGTTGACATGAGGGCTTATTTGTATTATCCTTATGGGTCGTAACGATAAGATGGTGTACCAAGGAAACATGGATTTCACCCAGGTATGTTCTTTACTTCGTCAGTAAAGCACAGCACCCATCTCAGCACGGCGTTTCTTTTTTGTGCCGCCCCTTTCGTTTGCATGGCAAGGAGGCATACTCAGGGCAGGCTCCCAGAAAAAGAACTTAAACATGTCCTGAGATGACATCGTGCTTAGCTAATCGAAGGAAAGCTCGTCGCAAAATACTATCCGGGCCACGCTTACGCTAAAGCTTCAGCGGGCCCGCGTTGCGCTTCTCGCTGACGGCGGGCTTGTCTGAACTCGGGCTTTTGCCAAGCCCTCAAACAGGCGCAGACAAGCTTTTAACCGCCGTCAACTGCGATGCTCACTGATAGTATTTAACGCGACAACCAGGGTTGGTCCCGGTTGATCAACGAATTCCCCGAGATAATTGGATAATCATTTGGGTCATCTATAAATCATCATTAAGCTAAATAAACATTTTCATGAGTTCAAAGTTAAATCCGCAGGATAACTACCGGGCCACCCTGGCCTCCACCGGATATGTTCCGATCAAAGAGGCCACCCAGGCCACCTACGACGCCATCGGCTTCATGTCGGGGCTGGAGGTGCACCAGCAGCTGCTGACCGACCAGAAGCTGTTCTGCCGCTGCCCGGCCGGACGTTTTCAGAAGTCAGACGACTACGACGCCGAGATCGTCCGCCACATGCGGCCCACCCTTTCGGAGCTGGGGGAATACGACGGCACCGCTTTGATGGAGTTCCGGACCCGGAAGAACATCGTCTACCGCATCAAGAGCCCCACCGCCTGCACCTACGAGGTGGACGACACCCCGCCCTTCCCCCTGAACCGCCAGGCGCTGGAGATCGCCATCGAGATAGCCCTGCTCTCCAAGCTGAACCTGGTGGGCGAGGTCCACATCGCCCGCAAGCAGTACCTGGACGGCAGCATCCCCACCGGGTTCCAGCGCACCGCCATCATCGGGGTGGAGGGCTCGATCCCGCTGAAGCACAAGAAGGTCCGCCTGATCCAGCTGTCGCTGGAGGAGGACTCCTGCCGCGAGGTCTCGGACATCGGCCACCTCCGGATCTACCGCACCGACCGGCTGGGCATGCCGCTGATAGAGACCGTGACCTATCCCGACATGAAAAACCCGGACGAGGTGAAGGAGGCCTGCGACTACATCCGCTTTTTGAACCGCAGCACCGGCAAGGTCCGCACCGGCATCGGGGCGGCCCGCCAGGACGTCAACGTCTCCTGCACCGGCGGCACCCGGGTGGAACTGAAGGGGGTCTCCCACACCAAGTGGATACCGCTTTTGACCCACAATGAATGCTTCCGCCAGTGGGCTTTGCTGAAGATCCGCGATCTGCTCAAGAATAAGGTGAAACAGCCCAAGGACTGGAAGATGGTTTCCGAGCCGCTGAAATCCCTATCCGGGAAGCTGGAGAGCCCGCGGGCCAGGGAACTTTTCAGCAACGGGAACAAGGTGATGGCGGTGAACCTGCCGGGATTTCATGGCATCCTGTCGCATTTTACCCAGCCGGGTAAATGCTTCGCCGACGATTTCTCGGAACGGCTGAAGGTGATCGCCTGCATCGAGAGACCGAACATGACCAGCTCCGAGGCACTGGAGCCGGTGCTTTCGGACAAAGACTGGGACCAGGTCCGGACCCTGCTCCGCTCCTCTGATGGCGACGCCCAGATAGTCTTCTGGGGGCCGGAGGCGGACATCAAGACCGGACTGGAGACCATCGACGAGCGATGCCGGCTGGCCTTTGCTGGGGTGCCCAACGAGACCAGAAAAACATTTGAGGACGGGACCACCATCTTCGAACGGGTGCTGCCCGGGGCCGACCGGATGTACCCCGACACCGATTCCAAGCCCATCCCGCTGGAGGACTCCCGGATCGAGGAGATCAGGAAGATGGTGCCCAGCGAGGTGGCCGACCGCTACCGGCAGTTGAAGGACTGGGGCGTGCCGGAGGATTGCTATACCTACATCTTTGTCCGGAACCTGTATCCGGTGATCGAGAAGATAGTCAAAGAACTGGGACAGGATCCCAAGACCGTAGGGGGTGTTTTCGGGCATCTTTTGAAGAACATCGAGGGACACTACCAGAGGTCGCCGGATTTCTCGTACGACCGCATCTATGACCTGTACAAATACGTAAAGGATAGCAAGCTGGATACCGAGATAGTCAAAACCATGCTGCCGGTGGTGTACCAGTATCCCAAGATGGACTTTGATTCGGTGCTGGTGAACCTTGAATTCAAGCGGTTCTCCAAGGATGAAGTAGTTTCCAAGATCCCGTTCCTGAAAGATAAATACAAGAGCATCAAGACATCTAAACTTCCTGTGGCCGAGAAACACTGGGTCATGGGACAACTGAGAAAAATGGCAGTAGGGAATATTCCTCTGAAAGAATTGATGGGAAGCATTGGTTAGGGGTTAGCCGCCATTAAGATTGATAGATGAACATGAAAGATCAGCAAATCAAGGACAGGGGTTTGATTAAAACGCGCCAACCCGAGAAAAACCTTTATGCCAAGATTCGAGCGATCATTGAGAAGGCGCGCGGCAATGTGGCGAGGGCTGTCAACACGGAAATGCTGGCGGCGTATTGACAGGTTGGGAGAGAAATTGTGGAAGAGGAACAGCGCGGGAAGGTTCGCGCCGGTTACGGTGAAAAGGCATTAAGACGGATATCGGAAAAGCTGATGGCTGATTTTGGAAAAGGCTTTGATGAGTCAAACCTGCGCAACATAAGGCAATTCTATCTGGCCTATCCAAAACGTGACGCACTGCGTCACGAATTAAGCTGGACACATTACCGCATTCTAATGCGGGTGGAGAACCCCGGGGCGAGGTCTTTCTATGAAATTGAATGCGTTAAAAATAGCTGGTCTGCCCGTGAACTGGAACGTCAAAAAGGTTCTCTTTTGTTTGATCGGCTGGCTTTGAGCAAAGACAAAAAGGGCCTTATAAAACTGGCGCAAAAGGGGCAGGAGATCCAGAGCTACGCCGACATGATAAAAGACCCCTATGTCTTGGAATTCACCGGGCTTTCCCCGCAGTCGAAGCTTTATGAAAGCTCCCTGGAACAAGCCCTGATAGATAACCTTTCCAGATTTTTGCTTGAATTGGGCAAGGGATTCACCGTTGTCGCCCGGCAAAAGAGGATTTCGCTGGATGGGGACCACTTCCATATCGATCTTGTTTTCTACAACACCATTCTGAAATGCTATGTGATCATTGACTTAAAGATCGGCAAGCTGGCGCATCAGGATATCGGACAGATGCAGATGTATGTTAATTATTATGACAGGGAAGTCAGGCAAAACGACGACAATCCCACGGTGGGGCTTATTTTATGCGAGGATAAAAAAGACGCGGTTGTTCGTTACACTCTTTCCAAAGACAATAGGCAAATATTCGCATCGCGGTATAAATTGTATTTACCCAGCGAGAAGGAATTGCTGTGCGAATTAAGAAAGGACCGCCGCTTGCTGGAAGAATCCGGGCGGACAGACAAACGGGTAAAATAACAAACGGAATTGGATGGAAGCAATTCTCTAAGGGAATATACTTTACCAGATGCCGGGCCTGAATGAGAAGCACATGGGCATCAGAACATCAAACCTACCGGAAGCCGAGAAACACTGGGTCATAGGGCAATTGATGAAGCCGGCGTTGGGGAACATTAAACTGGCAGATCTTTGGAACCTGATCAAAGCCTAATACGGTCAACCTGAAAACAGCAATTGAGAACCAGACGATAATGAACGACGATTTCTTCCAAGGCTACAAAGGCGGGGGGCTGGAGGTCCTCAAGAAATTCAACGTCCGGGTGTGGGGACAGGCCGAGGTGCTTACCAGCCGCGGGCATTTCAAGGGCACGGTACTGCCCCGGTCGGAGAGCGACGACGACCAGCACATAGTGCTGAAGATAGCCACCGGCTACAATGTGGGCATAGACATCGCCACCATCACCGGGATGACCGAGACCGGCTACAAGAAGGCCAACTACAAGATCCCGGAGAAGGAGTTCCCCATCACCCCCGGCCTGCCCAAGGTAAAACTGCTGGGGACCGGGGGCACCATCGCCAGCCGGCTTGATTACCGCACCGGCGCGGTGATCCCGGCCTTCACTCCGGGCGAGCTCTATGGCGCGGTGCCGGAGCTGGCCGACATCTGCAATTTGTCCACCGAAAAACTGTTCGCCGTCTTTAGTGAAAACATGGGGCCGGAGCAGTACAAGAAGCTGGCGGTGGCCATCGGCAAGGAGATCGAGAACGGGATCGACGGCATCGTGATCGGCCACGGCACCGACACCCTGCATTACACCGCGGCCGCCCTGACCTACATGGTCCAGAACCCGCCGGTGCCCATCGTTTTGGTAGGCTCCCAGCGCTCCTCCGACCGCCCCAGCTCCGACGCCGCCCTGAACCTGATGCACGCCACTACCGCCGCCGGGCACGGGGACATCGCCGAGGTGATGGTCTGCATGTTCGGGCCCACCTCCGACGAATACGGCTTTCTGCACCGGGGCACCCGGGTCCGCAAGATGCACTCCTCCTACCGTTCCACCTTCCGCACCATCGGGGACACCCCGCTGGCCACAGTTACCCGCCAGGGGGTCAAGCCCATCAAGCAGGATTACCATCCCCGGCGCAAGGACCGCCAGGTCAAGATCATGCCCTACTTTGAGGAGAAGATAGGAATGATCTACTATTACACCAACATGCAACCGGACATGATAGACTCCATGGTGGACAGCGGCTACAAGGGGATCATCATCATCGGCACCGGATTGGGGCACGTCAACAAGCCGCTGTACCCGGCCATCGAACGGGCGGTGGCCAAGGGGGTCCACATCTTCATGACAGTGCAGACACTGTGGGGCTACGTCCACATGTTCGTCTATGACACCGGGCGCGATCTGATGGCCAAGGGAGTGGTGCCGCTGGAGAACATGCTTCCCGAA
Organism: uncultured bacterium; assembly: GCA_963780225.1. Taxonomy (GTDB): domain Bacteria; phylum Edwardsbacteria; class AC1; order AC1; family EtOH8; genus UBA5202. Next base: position 49,062 of record CAWAAX010000026.1, read on the forward strand.
GCCGCCTACATCAAGCTGGGCTGGGTGCTGGGACAGACCCAGGACCGGGAGGAAGTAAACCGGATGATGCTGGCGCCGGTCAGCGACGAGATTACCCCCCGGGAGCCCTATAACGGGTATCTGATCTATCAGGGCGGGGTACCCGAGGTGGAGGAGTTCATCAGGAAGGTGCATAAGTAAATAATGATTAAAGCCCCGTTAACGCGGGGCTTTTTTCTTTTCCCAAAACCGCCCTAAAATATCTTTAATAAATTGCTTGCTTTAAACGGCTTATTGGTATAAAATATACTGTTATACTCCATAGCTATGCCTGCCCATAAAATTCCATAAGTAGCCATTACTGGCGCAAGGAGCACGATATAATGAAACTGACAAGATTCCAATGGTACCGGGCCGGGTTGATATTTTTGCTGGCGGTGCTGATCGCCGCCGGGCTGGTACTGTTTAAGACCACCCGGCAGCTTGCGCTGACTGTGGATAACGGATCATCCAAACTGGAGATCCTGTCGGCCATAGGCCGGGTGCGCCTGCTGGCGCGGGAGATGGAAATGACCCGGCCGGCGCCCGGTACGCCGCAGGACGATCCGGCGGCCGTCCGCTACGGGAACACGGTCGAAAATGCCAGGGCGGAGATAACCGCATTGGCCAGGCAGACGGCCGACTGGCCGGTGCAGTTGGAACGGGTCGCCTTGCTTAATACCCTGGTCCAGGATCAGGTCTATAAGATGACCCCAGTACTGCCTAAACCGGCGGCAGGCAAGGGAAAGGGTCTCGCCGGGATAAAGCCGGAAACGGTCCCCGGGCCGGATTTCAGCGGCATCAAGACCATTCTCAACCGCATGGAGGAGGATGAGGGAAAGGTCGTTGCTTCATGGCGCAATAACCTGTGGAACTCTCTCCGGATGCTGGCTGTTGCGGTAGTAGTGATAGTGATCGCCGCCGGCATCGTCGCCGTGGTGGCCTATCTTCTGATGTTGATCGAATTCTCCCGGCGCCGGTCGACCGAGCGGCTGTTGCGGGAGAGCCAGCTTCGCTTCGGCCTGCTGATTGACGAAGCCATGGACTTCTCCCTGGTTGTGCTTGACGCCTCCGGCCGGATGGTCGACTGGAACCTGGGGGCGAAGCGGATGTTTGGATACAGCGCCGGCGAGGTCAGGCGCAAGCACTTCTCCAAACTCTTTCCTCAGGAGCAGGTTCAGCAGGGCCTCCCGGAAAGGCATCTGAAAGCGGCGATTAACAGCGGACAGGACCGCGACGAGGGGATTCTGATCCGCCACGATTCCGGATCTTTTCCGGTCCGGAAAGCGGTCTATGCTCTGCGGGATGACGCCGGCAGGCTGAGCGGCTTTGCCGCGGTGATCCAGGATATAACCGAAGAACAACATTCCCGGGAAGAAGTGGCCAAGCTCGGCCTGTCGCTGGAGAACTCGACCGATCTGGTAGCCATCACCACGGCCGATGGGATCATAGAACAAGTCAACCGGGCGCTGCTGGCGGCGACCGGATACGCCCTGGAGGAACTGTTGGGAAAGCCGCTGGACTCTCTGCGGCCGGCCGGCTCCAAACCCAAGCCCCAAGATACGGAAGGACAGGCCTCGTTCATCCGCAAGAAGAACGGAGATCAGCTGCAGGTGTCGCAGACCACGGCCCCGGTCATTGACAAAGCCGGGCGTACCACCCATCTGGTAGTCACGTCAAAGGATGTCACCGCCCAGAAACAGCTGGAGGTTAAATTATCTTTCCTGCATCAGCACGATCCGCTGACCGGCCTGTTCAACCGGAACTATTTCCAGGCCCAGGCCAAAGAGGAAATAGACCGGAGGACCGGCGGGAGCGCAATGCTGATCATCTGTATCGACCGCTTCCGGCAGATCAATGACGTTTTCGGCATCAATGCCGGAAACCTGGTGCTGATGCAGCTGGCCGAATGCCTGCGAAAAGAAGTGGGCCACCGGGGCGTGATAGGGCGCATGGGCAGCGACGAGTTCGGCATCGTCCTCCGGGACGTGCACGATCCAGAAGACGTGACCGCCATAGTTATGGCCGTCAAGAAGCACGCCGCCCGGCGGGTGGCAGTCAACGGCCGCAAGCTGTTTCTGACCTTGTCAGCCGGCGCCTCGCTTCATCCCGACGACGGCATCGATTCCGAGACACTGCTGAAGAACGCCGATGTGGCTTTGGTCCATGCCAAATCCAGCGGATTGAACCAGTTCCGCATGTACTCGAACGAGATCAATAACCGGATGTCGGCCCTGATGTCCATGGAACAACAGCTGTTCGGCGCCCTTCAGAATAACGAATATACCGTCAGTTATCAGCCTTATTTCGAGCTGAACCACCGGCGGATCGCCGGGGCCGAGGCCCTGATCCGATGGGTCAACAGCGAACTGGGCACGGTCTCCCCCGACCGGTTCATCAAGGCCCTGGAGACCACCGGCCTGATCATAGACGTCGGCAACTGGGTGCTTAAGGCGGCCTGCCTTCAGGCCAAGAAGATGGAAAGCACCAAGCACAGATTCCCGCTGTCGGTAAACCTGTCGCCGTCGCAGTTCCGTTACGACGGTTTGGTGGACACGGTCAAAGAAATAATAGGCGAAACCAACATCGACCCCCGGCTGCTGACCATGGAGGTTACCGAGAGCGTCTTTGTAGAGGACCTGGGTTTCGCCCAGTCGGTGCTGAAACAGCTGAAAAAAGTCGGAGTGGCCATATCCATAGACGACTTCGGCACCGGCTATTCATCGCTGAGCTACCTCAAGAAGTTGCCGGTGGACGTTGTAAAAATAGACCAAACCTTTGTGCACGACGTTACCAGCGATCCCGACACCGCCTCCATCGTCACTTCGATCACCAACATGGCCAAGAGCCTGGGCCTGAAGACCATCGCCGAAGGGGTGGAAACCGAGGAGCAGTGCAAGGTGCTGCGCCTGCTGCGATGCGACATGGGGCAGGGGTATTTCTTCAGCCCGGCCATGAATGCGGTGGACTTTGAGAGGTCGTTGGTCTAAAACTGTCTGGTTGCATTGCTCATCTCCACTAATGAAGTCATCTATATCAAGCTGGGCGGGATGATGTGGTTGGAGGAGTTCATAGAGAAGTTTCATCCGCCTACGCAGGACACCACGAGCTATGCCCGTGGGGCTCCATAAATGTACAAAGCCTCGTTAGCACGGGGCTTTTTTTATTTCCCTGAAGTCGTTTTAAAATATCTCCAATAAAGTGCTTGCTTAAAACAACTTATTGATATAAAATATACTGTCAAACTCCATTACTACGTCTGCATAAAAAATCTTATAAAAATACCCCAAACGAGGAGGTATCTTATGCCGTCAGCCAGAAAAAAATCAGGGCTTTCGCCCGTCCGGCCCGCCAGGACGGCCTTGCTGCCCACCGCCAAGAGCGAGCTTTCCAGCCTTAAGATGAAACTCAAGGTGCTTCAGCGGGTCAACGAGATCGCCGCCAGCACCTTCGACGTCCAGCCACTGCTGGACCGGGCCATGGATTTGGTGACCGAGATCGCGCCCTCCGAGGCCGGGTCGCTGCTGCTGTTGTCCTCCGACCGCACCTACCTGAAATTCTCCATCGTCAAGGGGCCGGCCGCTCACAAGCTGGAGGGGCTGGAGATACCCATTGGGCAGGGCATTGCCGGCTGGGTGGCCAAGACCGGGATCCCGCTGACCGTCAACGACGTTCAGAGCGAGCCCAAGTGGAAGAAGGAGATCGCCGATAACGTGGACTTTCCCACCCGCAGCATCCTTTGCGTCCCGCTAAAATCGAGGGCCGAGGTGATCGGCGTGGTGGAGCTGATCAATAAACTGCGGGACGAGGATTACAACGATGACGACCTGGAGATCATAGAACTGTTAGGCGCCCATCTTTCCACCCTGATCGAGAACAGCCGGCTCTATTCCGAGGCCCGGGAGAAGGTGGAGAGGATCACCGCCATGGCCGAGACCAGCGCCCTGATCTCCTCCTCGCTGGATGTCAAGCGGGTGCTGGAGACGGTGATGAACGTGGCCAAGGACGTGATAGATGCCGAGGCCTCATCCATCTTCCTGTACGATGAGGAGAGGCACGAGTTCTTCTTTGAGATCGCCACCGGCGACGCCGGCGACGCGGTCAAGCAGATCCGAGTTCCCTGGGGCAAGGGGATGGTGGGCTGGGCGGCCGAGCACATGCAAACCCTTTTGATCCCTGACGTCACCAAGGACCCCCGGTTCTATTCCAAGGTAGACGAGAAATCGAAATTTATCACCCGCAACGCCATCACCGTTCCGCTGAAACCCAAGAACAAACTGATCGGGGTGGCCCAGGTGCTCAATAAGAAAGGCGGGCTGTTCACCCGCGAGGACGTGGAGCTGTTCGAGACCCTGGCCCGCCAGGCGGCGGTGGCCATCGAGAACGCCAGCCTTTATACCGACCTTCAGGAGCTGTTCCTTAACTCCATCCGGACCGTGGTCAGCCTGATCGACGCCAAAGACGACTACACCGCCGGCCATTCCTCCCGGGTCACCAAGTATTCCATGATGATTGCCGACCAGCTGGGCTTTTCACCCGAGGACCGCAAGCGGCTGGAGCTGGCGGCCCTGCTCCACGACGTGGGCAAGATCGGGATGCCGGACGCCATCTTAAAGAAACCGTCGGGGCTGACCCCCGAGGAGTTCGCCATCGTCAAGGACCACCCCAACAAGGGGGCCGAGGCCCTGGAGCCGATCAAGCAAATGAAGGACATCATCCCCGGGGTGCGCCACCACCACGAGAAGCTGGACGGACGGGGCTACCCGGCCGGGCTGGCCGGCGACCAGGTGCCGATGGATGCCCAGATCATCTGCGTGGGGGATTCCTACGACGCCATGAACTCCGACCGTCCCTACCGCAAGGGTTTGGGGATGGAGGAATCGGTCAGACGCCTGCGCCAGGATGCTGGCACCCAGTTCAATCCGGCCCTGGTGGAAGCATTTGTCAAAGCGCTGGAGAAGGAGAACAAAAAATGAGCAATGCAATGAGAAGCAAAAAGACCACCGGCGCATTGGTAGGAATCGGAGTTGTGTTCGCAGTGATTTTGTTGTCGAGGCTTTTGAATTTCTTTAACACAATGGAAAACAAGGCCTACGACCTACGGTGCAATCTCATGGTCGGTCCGGTTGGCGAACAGAACATCGACGACGTGGTAATTGTGGATATCGACGATGCATCACTGGCTCAGCTGGGGAGGTTCCAAAACTGGCCAAGGCTTTACCACGCTAAGGTGGCGGATTATCTTGCTCAAGGCGGGGCAAAGGCGATCACTTTTGATATATATTTCACGGAAAGCGACAGCCTGAAACCCGAGATGGTGGATTTTTTCGTGCAAACCAAAAAGGAAAATGTTGACGCCAGTCTGGCACAACTGCCGTCTCTCAAAATATCTTCAAACAGAACTTCTGAAGTAATATCAACGGTGCTTAACAATTGGGGATATGACAAAGAATTCAGTGAGGTCGCCCAGGCTGCGGGGAAAGTGTATTTCCCGTTAATATTCGTTACCTCTGGAACCGGTGACACCATTGGAAAAGCAGATACGTCGATAATACAACACGGTTTCAAGTTCGAACCTGCAATAAGCCGGATATTTTCGGCTCTGGACTTTCAAGGAAACCCAATTAATCCCGATTTGTTGCTGCCTGTCAGCCAACTAATGAGTGCGGCTAAAGGTACTGGCTATTATAATATCATGCCAGATATTGATGGTGTCACAAGGCGGCAAATGCTATTTATTACTTATGCCGGGACCTCATATCCTTCGCTTGATTTGCGCATTGTTATGGATGCCCTCGGGGTAAAACAGAATGAGGTAACAGTAGAACCCGGAAAATTTATTCGGCTGGGCGATAAACGAACCATACCGATTGACGATGACAATTGGATGCGCATCACTTATTTCGGATCATTCAAGAAATTCCGTTATATTTCATATGCTGACGTGTTGACTGAAAACGTGCCGGCCGAATATTTCAAAAACAAAATTGTACTTATCGGTACATCCGCGGCTGGCTTGATGGACTTGCGGGTAGTGCCATTTTCCAATCAGTTTCCCGGACCGGAGATACATGCCAATATTATGGAGACATTGCTTACCGGCCGGTTTATCAACGCACTGCCGGAGTGGGTTAATCTCGCGATCCTTGTAATTACCGGTCTGTTAACAGTATTTATCTCCCTGCGATTCAAGCCGGTAAATGCCAGCCTGGTGCTGTTCGGGCTGGTAATTATATATTTTGCAGCCGCCATCATGCTATTCAACAAGGCACTTTTGTGGATAGAGGTTGTCCGGCCGCTGACCGTAATCCTGTTCACCAACATGGCCATTTTGGGCTACCGCTACCTGACCGAGGAAAAACAGAAGGTCTGGATCAAGAACATGTTCCAGGGCTACATGTCCAAGGACCTGGTGGACAAGATCATGGCCAACCCCGAGATGCTGCTGATGGGCGGCGACAAGAAGGAGGTCACCGTCTTCTTCTCCGACATCAAGGGCTTCTCCAGCTTCTCCGAGAAGCTGGGAACCCCGGAACGGCTGATCGCCCTGATCAACGAGTACCTGGGGGCCATGTCCGACGTGGTGCTGGAATACGGCGGCTACATCAGCAAATACGAGGGCGACGCCATCATGGCCTTCTGGGGCGCACCCACCGACGATCCCAAGCATGCCGAGACCGCCATCAAGTGCGTCTGGGCCATGAACCAGCGCCTGCAGACGCTTAACGCCGACCTGGCCAAGCGCAGCATGCCCAATCTTTTCACCCGGTTCGGGCTTAACACCGGCCTGGTGACCGTGGGCAACGTGGGCTCGGAAAAGAAGAAGAGCTATACCGCCATGGGCGACTCCATCAACCTGGGCTCGCGGCTGGAGGGGGCCAACAAGGAATACGGCACGGCCATCATGATGTCGGAATTCACCTACGCCAAGGTACAGGGCCTGTACCCGGTGCGGGAGCTGGACATGCTGAGGGTGGTGGGCAAGGAACAGCCGGTAAGGGTCTACGAACTACTGGGAATTTCCGAGGCCGACGTCAGCGAAAAGAAAAAGAAGGCGGTGGAGATATACCTGAAGGGCCTGGAGCTCTATCGTTCCAAGCAGTGGGACCAGGCCGAGGCCGTGTTCCGGCAGGCTTTGGAAGTGGATCCCGACGACGGGCCAAGCAAGACGTATATCGACCGCTGCGAGGACTTCAAGGTCCTGCCGCCGCCGGAGAACTGGGACGGCGTGTTCGTTATGAAGACGAAATAGGCATTATATTTTAGCCACGCCCTTAAGGACGTGGCTAAATAAAACAAAAATCATAAATTTAATGACCAACAACGCCCGGGCCTACGACGTCCTTAAAATAGCCGACTTCCGGAAATTCATGGCCGGCCGGTTCTTTGTGGTCGTCTCCATCCAGATGGTGTCGGTGATCGTTGGCTGGCAGGTCTACGAGCTGACCCGCGACCCGCTGGCCCTGGGGATGATAGGTCTGGCCGAGGCCCTGGCCTTCTTTTCGGTGGCCTTGTTCGGCGGGCACTACGCCGACAGCCACGACCGCCAGCGGACCATGGCCGTTACCTCCGCCCTGTTGACCCTGTGCGCCGGGACCCTGCTGTGGCTCTCCTGGTGCTGCGGGGTCCTTCTTACCAGAACAACCCTTCCGATCTACGGCGTGATAGCCCTGATGGGTTTGATCCGGGCCTACCTGGCGCCTTCCACCATGGCCCTGTCGGCCCAGATAGTGCCCCGCGAGCTGTACGCCCGGATGTCGGCTTACAACAGCCTGGTGTTCCAGATCGGGGCGGTGGGCGGTCCGGCGGTGGCGGGGTTGATCTACGGTTTTTTCGGGGTTCGGGCGGCCTACGCCACAGCCCTGGCCATGGGGATCATCGGCTCGGCCGCGGTATTCCTGATCAAGTCGCAGGGGGTGCCCCGCCGCAACATGGAAGAGCCGGTGCTGGCAAGCCTGGCCAGCGGGGTGAAGTTCGTGTTCGGTAACCCAATAGTTCTGCCGGCCATGAGCCTGGATATGTTCGCTGTGCTGTTCGGCGGGGCCACCGCCATGCTGCCGATGGTGGCCGATACCATTTTGCACGTCGGGCCCAAGGGGCTGGGCTTCTTAAGGGCGGCCCCGGCCGCCGGGGCGGCGGTGATGGCCCTGGCTTTGGCCCACAGGCCTCCGCTACATAATGCGGGGAAGAAACTGCTGTGGGTGGTAGCCGGCTTCGGGGCCTGCATGATGATCTTCGCCCTGTCCCGCAATTTCTGGCTGTCGATGGCGGCCCTGGCCCTCTCCGGTGCGGTGGACAACATCAGCGTGGTGATCCGCCAGACCATCGTCCAGCTTTACACCCCGGATGAGATGCGGGGCCGGGTGTCGGCGGTCAACAGCGTGTTCATAGGCTCCTCCAACGAGATCGGGTCCTTTGAGTCCGGGGTGGTGGCCAAGCTGATGGGTTTGGTGCCGTCGCTGGTGTTCAACAGCGGGATGACATTTGTCGTCGCGGGCGCGGTGGCCTGGGCGGCGCCCAAGCTGAGGAGGCTGGATCTGAGGGAACACATGGGACAGAAAGAATAATTCTGCCACGGAGGCACAGAGACACTGAGCATACCAATATTGTTTAGCACAAGGGAATAGTTGTATTATTAACCAGGTCACTTAATTTGAAGCATAGCACTCTAAGGAAAACGAATATATACATTCGGTAGCAAAGCCAGTGGCATATCTCAGTACAAGTCCTATAAGGAAGCCAGGAAAGCAGGAATCAATCCTGGTTCCCACAGTTTAGTACTCATGGTTCGACAGACTCACCACAAGTGGCTTCATGGATTCCTAATAAAAAATGTTAATTATTTATTGACCCCATTAATATTGATCCCTCTGTGCCTCTGAGTCTCTGTGGCGATCTATGGTAAAATCCAAATACCAAAAGGAGCAGATATACTTAAATGGCCAACCAACCCTACCAAGTCAAACTGGAAATATTCGAAGGTCCCCTGGACCTTCTGTTATACCTCATCAAACAGCAGGAGGTGGACATCTACGACATCCCCATCGCCAGCATCACCCAGCAGTACCTGGAATACATAGACATCATGAAGTCGCTGGACCTGGACATCGCCGGGGAGTTTCTGGTGATGGCCGCCACCCTGATCAAGGTCAAGTCCAAGATGCTGCTGCCGCGGCACGAGGAGCTGGAGGGGCCGGAGGCCGAGGACCCGCGGCGGGACCTGGTGCAGCAGCTGCTGGAATACAAGAAATTCAAGGAAGCGGCCAGCCGGCTGGAGGAGCGCGAGGAGCACCAGCGTCTGATGTACCCCCGGCCCAAGGGGGCCTTTGAAAAGCAGGATGATGCGCCGGCCGAGCCGCCCAAGCCCGAGGTGGGCCTGCTGGACCTGCTGCAGGCCTTCCGCCAGGTGGTGGAGCGGATCGACAAGGTCAAGCTTTACCAGATCGTGGGCGAGGACATCACCATCGAGGAGAGGCTGGACTTTGTGCTGAAGGAGATCACCGAGAAGAAGCGGATGAAGTTCTTTGACCTGTTCGCCAACGAGACCAGGAAACTGGTGATGGTGGTCACCTTCTTCGCCCTGCTGGAGCTGATCCGGCTGGGCCATGTTACCGTCACCCAGGAAGGGCTGTACGGAGATATCCTGATCATTAAGGTGGAAGCCAACGGCCAGCTGGCCTTGGGATGAGGAGCGCGGCATTACATGATGAAGGTCCCGGTTTGGGAAGATCAGGATATTTCAGGGAAGCATTTGTGATCTGATGAACTTCGGACGAACCAAACATATCATTCTTATCCTGGCCTTGCTCTGGTCCGGCCTCTTTTCTCCGGCCTTAAGCCAGGAGACGGACTCCCAGGAGGGCCAGCTCAAGGCCATCCGGCAGAAGCTAGCCGAGGCCCGGGAACGGGCCCAGGAACTGAAGGGCCAGGAGAAGAACATTTTGGGCCAGATGGAACGGATGGCCGAGCAGATAAACCTGACCCGTCAGGTGCTGAACGCCCTCAGGGAAAAGGAGGCCAGGCTTAATTCCGAGATCAAGAAACTGGACGGCCAGATGCTGAGGGCCGAATCCCAAATGGTCCGGCGCCAGGCCCTGATGGAGACCCGGATCCGGCAAATGTACAAGCGGGGCCGGCTGTACGAATGGGAGGTGCTGGTGACCCGGGCCAGTTTTGCCGACATCGTCAGGCGCTATAAATATCTCCGGCTCTTTTCCCTTCAGGACCGGAGGCTCTATGACACCATCAAGGAAGAGAGGACCCAGATATCCCGGGACAAGGCCGACCGCCAGGAACGGCTGATCACCCTGGCCCAGGTCAAGGGCGAGACCGAGCGGGAGATGGCCAATTTAAAGGATGACGAGCAACAGCAAAAAAAACTGCTGGACCGGGTCCGCCAGGAGAAGGTCTCCAAGGAAGCGCTGGTAAAAGAACTGGCGGCGGCCGCCAAAAAACTGCAGAACCTGATAGACGATCTGGAGCGGCAGCGCAAGGCCGAGCTGCAGAAGCGCCGGAAGACGGTCCCGGCTCCCGGCACCACCGTGCTGGAGCGCAAGCAGGGCGGCCTGTTATGGCCGGCCGAGGGGAAGCTGTATTCTAGTTTCGGGCTGAAGAAGCATTCCAAGTACAACACCTATATCCAGAACAACGGCATCGACATCTATTCCTCCTACGGCTCGACGGTGGTGGCGGTGGCCCCGGGCAAGGTGGTCTATGCCGAGCGCTTTCTGGGATACGGCAATGTTATCCTGGTAGACCACGACGGCGGTTATTACACCCTGTACGGCAATCTGACCGACATGCTGGTCTTCACCGGTTCGTCCGTGGCCGAAGGTCAGGTGATAGCCAAGGTGGGGGGCAACGTGGATGGGCCGATCATGCACTTCGAGGTCCGCAAGAGCGGCAAGCCGGTGGACCCGGTCCAATGGCTTAAAAGAAAAAGGTAAGGGGGTAAAATAGCCCAGGCATTAATGCCTGGGCTGTTTTTATTCATACGATAAAGGCCATTAGAATCAGAATTAACCGAACCTTTCTGGTTTATTGGTGTTTATGTTTGTAACTAAAGGAGAAACCGGTTTGATAAAAGACCGCACGAATGAAGAGTTGGTCTTAGAAGCTCAGAACGGAAGTGTTTTAGCCTTTGCCGAGCTGGTTAGACGCCATCAAAAAGCTGTAAAGAAAGACCTGTCATATTCCTTCGGTATGGCCGGCGAGGCGGACGATATAGCTCAGGAGGCCTTTTTGAGAGCCTACCAAAAGCTGTATCTGCTGAAACCACCCCACAATTTCCTGGCCTGGGTGCAAAAGATCGCCGCCAACATGGCCCGCAACCAGCTGATCAGGGGCCCCCGTTTTGTTACCCTCGAACAATCCGAAGCATTTGAGACGGCCGTTCCGGAAGAGGATGATGGGGAAAGCGATCTGACGGCCAGGCTCGGTCCGGTGCTGCAGGCTCTGGCCGGTCTTTCCGCACCGCTGCGGGAGACCACCAGGCTATTTTACCTGAGCCGGTTTTCCCAAACACAAATAGCCCAACGGCTGGATGTCCCCTTGGGTACAGTCAAGCGCAGACTTTGGGACAGCCGCCTGCAAATCAGAAAGGAGATCAAAATGAACGGAAAAGGCAGAACTGCGGAAGCATTGGCCGCCGCTCCAAAAATAACTATCCGGGAACTGCCGGGGGAAATTCTGGAAATAAAGACCAAAGGGCCGGGCCTGTACTTCGGGTCGGTCCTGGAAGAAGGCCACTCGGAGAGCTGTGCCTTTTTTGACTATCCCGGCGGCATTCCCACATCAACCGTGCAAACCAAGGTGGTCAGAAAGGTGGAGATGCTGGGCCGGAAATGTTATGAAGTGTTGCTGGAGCATTCCAACTGCGAGCCGCCGGAGTCCAATGAGTTGAATTATTTTGAGGATGCCGGAAAAGACTTTCGCTGGCTGATGAGCATAGGCGCAGATGGATCATATCCCGGGGTCAGGTTTTTAAAGGAGGATGAGGAGGCCTTCCCCAGGATATTCAGAACCGGTGAGAACGAAAGTTATTCGGCCCGGGTGGTGGATCTGACGGTGGGAGAGGTTAAATACGGTAAGTGCCTGGCCGTGTTATGGTCGTGGCAGGACGGCACCCCGGCCGAAAATATCTATACTGCGGAAGGACGGGAGGTGCTGCACCGGCGGTATGTCGGTCCCCAGGCCAAACCGTCGCGCAATTATGATCATTCCAAATTGAATGGGGATTCCTCAAAAGTATTCCGGGGACAGGAATACCGGCTGTGGTATGATACGGTCTTGATGAACTAACGTCTCCATTATTAACCCAGCCTTTAAGGCTGGGTCAATAATGCCCATAAGAAAGCCCCCCGCCACACTTCGACTAAGCTCAGTGTCCGGCGGGGGGCTTTCTTGTTTTTTTTAATTACCTAAATGTTTTCGCGACTTTTAGTGCCCTTTAGTGGGAAAGCTATCCTATTTTTTACCGTCCATGATCATCTTCCTGGTATAAGGTATCAGCCCCCCGGCGTCGATGATGGCCTGGCGGGCTTTTGGCAGGGGTACTATGTCGAAGCTCTTGCCGGTGGTCTTGTTGATCACCTTGCCGTTCTCGATCTCCAGCTCGTCGCCTTCGCCGGCCTCGATGTTGGGACAGATCACCATGTACAAACCGACGTTGATGGAGTTCTGCAGGAAGATCCGGGAGAAGTTCTTGGCGATCACCTTCAATCCCCAGCCCACCAGGCAGGAGGCGGCCTGTTCCCGGGAGGAGCCGCAGCCGAAGTTCTTGTCGGCCACGATGAAACTGCCGGGCTCGATCTGCTTGGCCTTGAGTTTTTTGTTGAACTCTACATCGTCCACGAAGGCGAACTGGGGGGTCTCGGTGGGGAGCACCGTGGCCATGAAGCGGCCGGGATAAATGATATCGGTGGAGATATCGGCGCCCAATTTCAATACTACTTTACCCATGATTATTTCCTCCCTTTCTTGGTGACACCCCGAGCCTGTCGAGGGGCAGTTTTCTTGGCTATTTTCACGGCCTTCTTGGCTGGCTTCTTGGCGGGCTTGGCGGTTCGTTTGACGTTTGACGTTTTACGTTTAACGTTCTTGGCTTTCGGCGCCGGGCTCACGGTGCGGGGATCGGTGATCTCTCCCGTTATGGCCGAAGCCGCGGCGGTGGCCGCCGAGCACAGGTAGACCTCGGCGTTGGGGTTTCCCATCCGTCCCTTGAAGTTCCGGTTGGTGGTGGCCAAAGCCTTGTCGCCGTCGGCCAAAGCGCCCTGGTGCACGCCCAGGCAGGGGCCGCAGCCGGAGTTCATCACCACCGCGCCGGCCGTCATGAATATCTCCACGTAACCCTTCTTCAAAGCCTGCTGATAGATCCTGGTCGAAGCCGGGAACACCAGCATCCGGACGCTGCGGGCCACTTTCTTGCCCTTAAGAATGCCGGCTGCTATCGCCAGGTCATCCAGCCGGCCGTTGGTGCAGGAGCCGATCACGATCTGCTGGACCTTGATGCCGCGGGCTGCGCCCACCGGCTTGACGTTGTCCACGGTATGGGGGAAGGCGATCTGGGGCTCCAGCTTGGAGGCGTCGATCTCCACCACCTGTTCGTAGACCGCGTCCGGGTCCGGCCCGAACAGTTCGGGGATATTCTTGACCCCGGCTTCCTGCTTCAGGTAGCGGACGGTCTCGGCGTCCGGCGGGACGATGCCGCCGGTGGCCCCGGCCTCCACCGTCATGTTGCAGAGCACCAGGCGGCCGGAGGTGGACATCTTTTTTATGGTCTCGCCGTGGAACTCGATCACCTTGAAGTTGGCGCCCTCGGCGGACAGCTTGCCGATCAGGTTCAAAATTATATCCTTGGGCTCGACGTATTTCGGCAGTATTCCGTTGACCACCACCTTGATGGTGCCCGGCACTTCCACGTTCAGGATCTTTCCCAAAGCCCAGACTGCTGCCATTTCGGTGGCCCCGATGCCGAAGGAGAAGGCCCCCAGCGCTCCGTGGCTGGTGGTGTGACTGTCGGTGCCCACGATGACCGAGCCCGGCAGGTCGTAACCGTTCTCGGGCAGGATCTGATGGCAGATGCCGCCCTCGTCGCCGCGGATGTCGTGGAATTTGGTGATGCCCTGTTTGGCCACGAACTCGCGGATCTTCTTCTGGTTCCCGGCGGTCTTGGAGCTCTCGGCCGGCACCCGGTGGTCAAAGATGATGGCGATCTTGGAAGGATCCCATATCTTGGCCTCGATACCGGTGTCCTTGTAGATCTCGTTGAACTGGTTGATCACCAGCGCGCCGTTCTCGTGGGACATGGCCAGGTCTACCTTGGGCTCGACCACGTCGTTCACCTTGACGGATGCCTGGCCGGTGGCCTTGGCCAGGATTTTTTGGACCATTGTCATTCCCATTCGGGCTCTCCTTATATTACCGTTTATGATGAAATATTTTATCCGCAGACTGTGTAGCGAGCGATGGCCGAACTGTTACCGCAGATTATGTTTTAATAACTCTCTGTGCCGGAAGCCTGCCCTGAGCAAGACAAGTGACTTAGCGAGCGAAGGGTTTACCCTGAGTTTATCGAAGGGTGGCTCTGTGGCTAATCTTAGATCTCCCGCGCCGGGGTCAGCACCTGCTCAAAGTAAAACTTGATGGCGCTCATGGCCTGGTTCCTATAACTCCCGGACACTCCCTTCTCGCCGCTCAGGTATTCCAGGTAAGCCTTGATCTCCGCCGGGCCCAGCTCCTGGGGCGGCCGGTGCCCGGTATGGGCCAGCAACAAATTAAAATGAGACACATAGACCCGGACGGTGGCCTCGCTGTAATTGCGCTGGCGGAGTTGTTCCAGGTACTCCGGCGGCAGGGCCGGGCTTTGGGAAGATGAACGCCTTCTTTTCCGCCCGTCCGTCCGGGGCCCGTCAGCGCTCCGTTTGGCCCGCCGGCTGGGCGGGGGCGCGCCGGTGACCTCGGCCAGGCCGTCCAGCTTGGCTTGGAGGTAGGCCAGCCAGTTCTCCCGCCAGGGCATCAGCCCCTCATGGGATCCGGCCCGCCAGTGCAAGCTGGGCAGTCTCTTTTTGATCTCGGCCACTGGGATCTCATCGCCGATATCCAGCTTGATCCATTTCCGGCCCAGATGGGTGATGGGTTCACAGTAGATGGTCATCCGGCCCGCCGCTGGGTCTGGTTGGGTTCCGGGAATGTCGTGAGTTCCGTCATTCATTATCTTCTTCGTATCCACCGCTTTTATATCGCCTGTTTTTCCTTCATGGCCTTGATCTCTTCGGCGGTGTAGCCCAGCTGGGTCAGGATCTCCTGCTGGTGCTGGCCCAATGTCGGCGGCGGGGCGTCGATGCTGGCTGGGGTGGCCGAGAACTTGGCCGACAGGTTGAACAGCTTAAGCTCGCCCAGATCCTTATCCTGGATGGTCTCGATGGTCTTGCGGTACTTTACCTGCCCGGCGGCCAGGGCCTTCTCCAGGCTAAAGATGTCGCCGGTGGGGATGCCCTTGGCGTTCAGCGCCTCCACCCAGTAATCGGTGGTCTGTATTTTCAATTTTTCTTCCAGCAGGGGGGTCAGCGCCTTGCGGTTCTTCTTGCGGGTGTCCCGCTCCTGGAACCGGGGATCGGTCAAAAGTTCCGGCACGCCCAGCACGGTGGCCAGGTCCTCCCACTGTTTCTGCTGGTTGGCGGCGATGTTGACGAAGCCGTCCTTGGTGACGAAGGTCCCGGAGGGGGCGGCGGTGAAGTTGTCGTTGCCCATGGCCACCGGCTGCTGTCCTCCGATCAGCAGGTTGGCCGCCACCCAGCCCATCAGGGGCATGATGGAGTCCAGCAGGGCGATGTCTATGAACTGGCCCTCGCCAGTCTTCTCCCGGTAATACAGGGCGGCCATGATGGCGAAGGCGGCGTTAAGCCCGCCCACCGTGTCGCAGACCGGGAAGCCGGCCCGCAAGGGATGCAGGCGCTCGTCGCCGTTGACGTCCATCACCCCGGACAGGCCCTGGATGATCTGGTCGTAGGCCGGCTTAAAGGCGTCTGGCCCGGCCTGGCCGAACCCGGAGATGGCGCAGTAAACTATCTTGGGATTGATCTTCTTGATCTCGGCGTAGGAAAAGCCCAGCCGGTCCATCACCCCGGGGCGGAAATTCTCCACCACCACGTCGGCGGTCTTCAGCAGCTTGCGGAAGATCTCCTTGGCCTCCTCGGCCTTCAGGTTCAGGGTGATGGACTTCTTGTTGGCGTTCTGGGCCAGAAAGGAGGTGCCCATCAGCTTCTGGTTCAGGGCAGGAACTGCCCCCAGCTTGCGGGCAAGGTCGCCGCCCTCGGGGTTCTCGATCTTGATCACCTCGGCCCCCAAAAGAGCCAGGTGCATGGTGGAAAAGGGCCCGGACAGGACGTTGGTCATGTCCAGCACCCGGATGTTCTGCATCATTTTTTTAGGCCTCGGTTTTATCAGTGAGCCGGACCTGAGCACGGCGCCCGGCAGTTCGCGGTTAAAGAATACGGAGACTTCCTGGGCCACATCCAGCAGACGGAACAGGTCGATGTCGGTCCTAAGCTCTGCCCGCTGCAGGGAGTGGACAAAATCCTCGGTGCTGACGTTGCCGGCCGCCACCTTGGTGAAGGGGCATCCGCCCAGGCCGCCCACCGCCGTCTCGATGTATTTCACCCCGGAGTTCAGGGCCGCGTAGCAGTTGGCCATCCCCAGCCCGTAGGTGTTGTGGAAATGGCAGGCCAGTTCCACGTTCGGGTCCATCTTCCGGATGGCTGAAAACAGCCGTTCCACCTGCTGGGGGTTGGCATGCCCGGCGGTGTCGGCCAGGCTGATGTTTTTGATCCCGGCCTCCAGGTACTTCTTGACCATGGCCAGCACCTTGTCCTCCGGTATGGGGCCGTCGAAGCCGCAGCCGAAGGCCGACTGGACCGAGGCCTGGACCTTTTTGCCGGCGTCCTGGGCCTTTTTGGCCATTGACAGGATCTGTTCCATGGCTTTTTCAGGGCTCATCCCGGTGTTCTTCTGGCTGTGGGTCTCGCTGGCCGAGACGCCCATGCAGAACATCTCCACCCCGCAGGCCAGCCCCCGCTCAAAACCCTTTTCGTTCAGCACCAGTCCGGAGAGGATGGTCTTGGGGTTCGGCTTGCCGTTCTTGGCGTAATGCTCGAACAGGGAGTCGGTGTCGGCCATCTGGGGCACCTTCACCTGGTGGACAAAGGAGCCCACCTGGATGATGTCCACCCCGGAACCCATCAGGGCGTCGATCCATTTGATCTTGAGGTCCGTGGGAACCGGCTGTTTTTCTATCTGCAGGCCGTCCCGCAGGCCTACTTCGTGAATGAAGATTTCAGGCATGTTTGTCTGATATAAGGTTTGTGGTTAATAACCAGGAGGAGTGTCATTCCTGCGAAAGCAGGAATCCATTTATTTTCTGGATTCCCGCCTGCGCGGGAATGACAATGAAAAGCACGAAAGGTTACAGTTTCTTGGCGATGGCCTCGGCCATTTCCAGGGTCTTGGCGCTGCCGCCCATGTCGTAGGTCCGGACCTTGCCTTCCAGGATGACGGCGGCGGTGGCCTTCTCTATCTTGTCGGCCTTTTCGGTCTCGCCCAGCCAGGTCAGCATCATCTTGGCGGCCAGAATGGTGGCGATGGGGTTGGCCTTGTACATGCCGGCGTATTTGGGGGCCGAGCCGTGGGTGGGCTCGAACACCGCCAGTTTCTGGCCGATGTTCCCGGAACAGCCGAAGCCCAGGCCGCCCACCATCTGGGCGCACAGGTCGGAAATGATGTCGCCGAACAGGTTGGTGGCCACCAGCACCTCGTAGTTCATGGGGTTCTTTAACAGCCACATGCAGATGGCGTCCACGTTGGCGTCGTCGCACTGGATGCCGGGATAATCCTTGGCCACTTCCTTGCCGATCTCCAGGAACAGGCCCTCGGTGGCCCGCACCACGTTGGCCTTGTGGACGATGGTCACCTTCTTGCGGTTGTACTTCTTGGCGTATTCAAAGGCCGCCCGGACGATCCGCTCCGAGCCTTTCCTGGTGTTGATCTTGCAGGTCATGGCGTACTGGTCCAGGGCCACGTCCTTGAAGGCGGAGAAAGGTTTGGATATCTTGGCCAGCACATCCCTCAGTTCCTGGGGCACTGGGTTGAACTCCACCCCGGAGTACAGCCCCTCGGTATTCTCCCGGAACACCACCAGGTCTATCCCCTCCTTAAAATTGATGGGGCTTCCCGGGTAGGCCTTGCAGGGACGCAGGCAGGTGTAGAGGTCGAACAGCTGGCGCATCCGGACGATGGGCGAGCGGTAGACCATTCCCTTGCCCTGAAGCTCGGGGATGAGTTCCTTCTCGGCGGCCTTGACTGGCTTGGAGGTGATGGCTCCGAACATGGCGGCATCCACCTTGCCTAAAAGATCTATGGTCCGCTGGGGGAAGGCTTCGCCCTCCTTGCACCAGAATTCCCAGCCGATGTCTCCGTGGGTGTATTCGGCGTCAAACTTGACTGCGTCCAGCACTATCTTGGCGGCTTCCATAACTTCGATTCCGATGCCGTCTCCCGGCAGCCAGGCTATCTTGTACTTGGCCATGAGGGTCTCCTTGTGGATATTGTTAAATGTTTAATAATCTTATGGTAAGATTATCATTTTACCTTAAATAAATGCATTATGTCAAGGGAAACGGGGCAAGGGAAACTACCGCCGGGGGCTGGTCCGCAGCCCGGCTGTCACTGCGATCTCTTGATCTTCCGGTGGTCAGCTTTTTTCATTTTTTTATGGTCATCGCTGACCATGCTGTCCTGGTTGGCCCACTGGGTGATGTGCCTTAGCAAGATCGGAACATATTGATTGGCGGCCGCCGAGGAGAGCCGGTAATTGACCCATAGAGTATCCCGCTTATCCTCCACCAAGCCGGCATTTTTAAGCTGATGGAGGTGCCGGGAGACGCAGGGCTGGGAAATGCCCAGGATCGAGGTTAACTCGTTCACGTTCATGGGCTTTTCCTGCAGCATCTTCAGGATTCTGATCCGGTTCTGGTCGCTCAGGGCCTTGAAAACTTTTACCAAGTTTTTCATGTGCTCCGTCTCAATATGCTTATATAGCTATATGGATATATGAATGATATCAAAAATCACGGCAGGTTGTCAAGGATGTTTTTTATTGCCACGAGCTTTAGCTCGAGGTTAAAAGGTCCATCAAACGGATTGGGGTTTTAACCCCTTGTTGTTATTGGCCAGCGATTCGATTTAATTTTCTGGGGCTGAAGCCCTTTGGGTTTTAAAACATTGCCTGACACGACCTAAAGGTCGTGGCAACATAATAAGAACAATCAACAAATACATCATCCCTTGATGCCGGAAAAACAAAAAACGCCTGTCAAAACTCCGGTTTTCGGCTTGCACAAACGGGCATATTTGTGATATCATAATAGGTTGAACCCGTAAGCTAACCCAAACTCCGGCATTGGTTATGAACAAAAAAGACAGATCTCCGGTGATCGGGCTAAGCGCCCTGCGCAGCCCGGACCAGACCAGCTACCACCATATCCTGACCGGGCCCTATGTCCGGTGCATCACGGCGGCCGGGGGGTATCCGATCGTCCTGCCGGCGATAGTTGACCGCTGTGAGGAAGCCCTGTCAATGGTGGACGGACTGCTGCTGATCGGGGGCGGCGACATAGAAGGGAAGCACCTTGGCGCCGAGAACCATCCCAAGGCAAAATTCTTCAACCCTTTGCGGGACGAGTTCGAGCTGGCCCTCATCAAACTGGCGGCCCAAAGGAAGATGCCGATGCTGGGGGTCTGCCGGGGAATGCAGATGATGAATGTGGCCCTGGGCGGCTCGCTGTACCAGGACATAAACGACGAGCAGGGCACGGACTTTGACCACCAGCGGGAGAAGACCCCGGACCTGCCGGTGCATGCGGTCAGCATTGCCTCCGAGAGCTGTCTGGCCTCCATCCTGGGGACCACCTCGCTCCCGGTCAACAGCGTCCATCACCAGGCGATAAAGGATGTTTCCTCCAAACTCAAGGCCGTGGCCTGGGCCCCGGACGGGGTGATAGAGGCGGCCGAGGCCTGCGGGGAGTCTGGTTTCATGCTGGGAGTGCAGTGGCACCCGGAGCGGATCGCGGAAAAACAGCCGGAGCAGCTGAGGCTGTTTGAAAGATTTGTCGGGGCGGCGGGAAACTATGCGCAAAGGAAATAGTGGCCACAGGATACTAACTACTGACTACCGTATACACTATCCAGTAGCCAGTAGCCAGTAGGTCACAAGTATAGTGTGGAAAATTGACGGGATACACAGGAATTGCTATAAATAAAATTCGCGATTCGCGAATCGCGAATTTAAACTTAGGACCAATTTAATGGTGAGGGTAAAATGAAAAAGCATAGTGGGATGAGACCCCATGACATTGTAGTATTACTAAAAATATCCTCAAAAAAAGAACAACCATGGCTGATGAAAGATTTGGCCATGGAGCTTGATATTAGCGCTAGCGAAGTAAGCGAAAGCCTTAATCGTTCCATGTTGGCGGGATTGCTGGCCTCCGATAAGAAAAAAATAATGCAGTCCGCCTTGCTGGAGTTCTTAAAATACGGTATTCGTTATGTATATCCGCAAAAACCAGGTTCAATAGTAAGAGGTGTTCCAACGGCACTTTCATATTTGCCATTGAAAAAGTATATCATTAGCAATGATGCATTTGTTTGGGCGTATGCAGAAGGTAACGTAAGGGGGCAAAGTATTGAACCCTTGCATCCATCAGTACCCAAAGCATGTATGCGGGATAATAAATTGCATGAGCTTTTAGCACTTGTAGATGCTCTGCGCGTGGGTAAAATCCGGGAGCAAAATATTGCTATTGAGGAACTTGAAAGAAGACTTTTGTGATAAATAAAAGTAGTAATCTAAAAGCAATTGTTAAAATCGCAGAAGCGCTCGAAGAGTTAAAGGAAGAAGTAGTATTTGTTGGTGGGGCTGTCGTTGGTCTGTATGCTAACGATTCTGCAGCTGAAGATGTTAGACCAACAAAAGATGTTGATATTATTGTGCATATCGTTTCTACTGTTGAATTGGAGAAGCTTAGATTGAAGCTTGTGGGAAAAGGCTTTAAACAAAGTCCTGAAGAAAAGGTTATTTGTCGGTTTTTATACCAAGGCATTAAATTGGATGTAATGAGCACTAAGGAAGTGGGGTGGGCACCTTCTAATTCATGGTTTGGTCCTGGTTTTAAACATTTAGAAAACCATAAAATTGGTGCTATAACCGTTAATCTATTACCATTGTCTTATTATTTAGCGACGAAATTTGCAGCTTTTCATGATAGAGTTGGTACTGACCCTCGCTTTAGCAAGGACTTTGAAGACATAACATATTTACTAGACAATAGGACTGATTTAGTTGAATCATTAACACGTGCGCCCGAAGATGTAAAAAAATATTTGCATGTTGAATTTAAAAGAATACTATCAGATAAAATCCTGCAAGAAGCACTTATGGCAAATATGAGTCACCTAATACAAACAAAACGTTATAAAATGGTAGAGTCAAAGTTAAAGGAAATTGTAAAGGATTTTAAACAAGGTTAATATTACCTTAGGAGCAAAATCAATTGTCCCAAGATCACATCCGTAATTTCTGCATCATCGCCCATATAGACCACGGGAAATCCACCCTGGCCGACCGCCTGCTGGAGGTCACCGGCACCATCATGAAGAAGGACATGCAGGAGCAGGTGCTGGACAGCATGGACCTGGAGCGGGAGCGGGGCATCACCATCAAGATGCATCCCATCCGGATGAACTACCGGGCCAAATCCGGGGAAGAATACGTCTTTAACCTGATAGACACCCCGGGCCACGTGGACTTCGGCTACGAGGTCTCCCGTTCGCTGGCCGCCTGCGAGGGCGCCATCCTGGTGGTTGACGCCACCCAGGGGGTGGAGGCCCAGACTGTGGCCAACCTTTACCAGGCGGTCAATCACAACCTGACCATCATTCCGGTGATCAACAAGATAGACCTGCCCTCGGCCGAGGTGGAAAGATGCCGGGTCCAGATAGTGGAGCTTTTGGGCTGTGACCCCTCCGAGATCATTCTGGCCAGCGCCAAGACCGGCCAGGGCATTCAGGAACTGCTGGAGGAGATCATCGTCCGGGTGCCGGCGCCCAAGGGCCAGGCCCTGGCCCCGCTCAAGGCCCTGATCTTCGACTGCATCTTCGACGTCTACCGGGGCGCGGTGCCCTACATCCGGATCGTGGAGGGCCGGCTGGAAAAGGGGATGCGGATCAGGCTTTTCTCCAATCAAAAAGAATTCGAGGTCACCGAGGTGGGCACCCTGGGAATGGGGATGCACCCCAAGGCTTCGCTGGAACAGGGCGAGGTGGGCTACGTGGTGGGCGGGATCAAGACCGTCTCCGAAGCCCGGGTGGGCGACACCGTCACCGACGCCCGGAACCCGGCCCCGGAGGCCCTGCCGGGCTACAAGCAGGTGAAGCCAATGGTCTACGCCGGGCTGTACCCCACCGAGAACCAGCAGTATCCCGACCTGCGGGTGGCTTTGGAAAAACTGGTCTTGAACGACTCAGCCCTGCATTACCAGCCCGAGACCTCCAGCGCATTGGGCTTCGGCTTCCGCTGCGGGTTTTTGGGAATGCTCCACATGGAGATAGTCCAGGAGCGGCTGGAGCGGGAATACAACCTGTCGTTGATCAACACCGTGCCCAACGTGGAATACCGGGTGATCCAGACCGACGGCCAGGTGCTGGTGATAGACAACCCCTCGGACCTGCCCAACGAGGTCAAGGTGGAGCAGATCGAGGAGCCGTTCGTCAACGCCGAGATAGTGGTGCCGGCAGAGTTCATCGGCAACATAATGAAGCTGGGCCAGGACCGGCGGGGCATCTACCAGAAGCTGGAATACCTGGACCCCACCCGGGCTTTGCTGTTCTACCAGTTCCCGTTGTCCGAGATCATCTTCGATTTTTACGACAAGCTGAAGAGCCTGTCCAAGGGCTATGCCTCGCTGGATTATGAGTTCCTGGAATACCGCCAGTCCGACCTGGTGAAGCTGGACATCCTGATCAACGGCGACCCGCTGGACGCGCTCTCCGCCATCATCCACAAGGACCACGCCCAGGAGTGGGGCAAGCGCCTGGCGGTGAAGCTGCGCAAGATCATCCACCGCCAGCAGTACGAGGTGGCCATCCAGGCGGCCATCGGCAGCCGGATCATCGCCCGGGAGAGCGTCAAGCCCTACCGCAAGAACGTGATCGCCAAGTGCTACGGCGGCGACATCAGCCGCAAGCGCAAATTGCTGGAGAAGCAGAAGGAGGGCAAGAAGCGGATGAAGCAGGTGGGCAACGTGGAGATCCCGCAGGAGGCTTTCTTGGCGGTGCTCAAAGTGGGGGATGAGGAGAGCGAATAGATGCCATTGCAAATCAATGGAAATTCTAAATATCAATATCGAAACTCTAAACAAACTCAAAATCATCAAATCTCAAATACTTCAAACTGTTTAGTGATTTAAACATTTGAAATTAGTATTTGTTTAGGTTTTAGAGTTTTGAGTTTAGAAATTTGCAAAATTATGTTCCAAAATTTGTTCTCCGACAAGTTCAAGCTGGCCTTTCTTGTGGCCGCGGTACTGCTGGCCTGGGTGGCGGTGCTGGAGTTCATGTTCATCACCCAGCAATCTATGGATATAGAAAGGCTGAAGACCAGGAACGGCGAACTGGAGTCCGACCTGGCCGGGCTGGCGGCCCTGGTGCCCAATAAACTGACCAAGGCCGAGGCCGAAAAGCAGGGATTCAAGAACATCTTCATCATGTACAACGACGAGGGCCGGGCGGTGGAAGTGAAGTTTGACAGGAACAAGTTTTAGGAACAAAATAGTCAGGGCATCCGTAGTATACTAATCAAAGATAACAGGGGATCCCTCTTTGAACGCTGCAAATAACGCCACTACCTTGATAAGAGAAGGCAGACTTTTTAACACGTTAAAGAAGTATTCGCAAGCTAAAACGTGCTTTATAAAAGCTGCAGAACTGCATTACTCGTGTCATAACGATGAGAGCGCGAATTGGGCTTATGCGGCAGCTGCATATATGGCGATCATGAACAAGCAAATTGATGAAGGTCTTGCCCTTTTGAACAAAGCCGCCCAGTTGGGTTATACAGATTTAGAGAAAATCAATGATTTGGCCAAAGTAAAGAACGGGACCAAATATTTAGGGGACCTGAAAACGTTCAGAAAAATCCACAAGAGAGTAAACTCTAACGCCAAGCCCATAGCCATTGTAAAATATGAGAATCAAAACATTGACAATTGGAAATGGATGAGGTTTTGCGAAAAGACAGATTTGGACCGCTTCATGAAACGGTTGCCGCAGTTTAAGGCGTCAAGTGAATGGGATCTATTTATAAAGTGTCTTGATTGGGTAAATCAAAGTTTTTCCCATGACCCGGCAAACAAACCAAGTAATTCAAGTCCGGTGACCATTCTTAACGAGGCCCGGCAAAAGAAAATGTTTACTTGCCAGGAGTATGCAATTCTTTTTGCCGCTGTAATGCAAACTCATCGCTATCCGGCACGGGTGATCGCTCTTCTGAAGGAAGATTATAGTTACGGTTCCGGAAAAGGGCATTGGGCAACGGAAGTGTGGAGCAATACACTGGATAAATGGGTGTTATTTGATCCGCAGAATAATTGTTATTGGAAAAGCGGCAAAGAAGCCTTGAATGCCATTGAAATAAGGGATTTTGTTTTAAAAAAGAAACAACGTCTTATGGCAGCTTATTCTAAAGGTAAACATTTGAGCGCCATGAAATCCTGGCTGGATCAATTCGCTGTTATTTGGTACTATAGAAATCAGAACTATTTTAAAAACTGGTCTTCTTTGTCCACGGTGGAAGAGTTGAGCAAATCCCCGGCCCTGCTTTTCCAAATGAAACCACGTTCAATGTTTAAGCAGCACACTGAACGTGATCATCTTTATCCAAAAATGAATAAAATAAACCATGAATGTCAAGTAATCAAAGATAGGTTGTCATTCATTCTCGACAATTCATTTGCTTATTTTGAAGGTTACGAATTTAGCGTTACTGGCACATCCTGGGGAGATTGTCAAAGCAAATTATCGCTGTCTTTAAAACCGGGGAAAAACCAAATATTATTTAGGGCAAAAAATCAGGTTTCAAAACCAGTGGGTTTGTCTGTAGTTTTGGAAAAATAAATTTACCAACACATAATTTCAAGCGAGCATACTAATGTCCGAAAAATACACCTTCAAGAAACTCTGGCACGACTGGCTGTGGCCCCTGATCTGGGCGGTGCTGGTGGTCAAATTAGTGATCAATCCCTTCATCCTGGAAGCCTACGAAGTACCGACCGGTTCGATGGAAAACACCATCCTGCCGGGCGACCGCTTGATTGTGGAAAAATTCAGCTACGGTCTGCACATTCCCTTCACCAAGATATCCATCCTGCCCCTGACCTCGCCTAAGTCCGGTCAGGTGGTGGTCTTCAAAAGCCCGCTGGAGAAGTTGAATCTGGTTAAACGGTGCATTGCAGTGGCCGGGGACACGGTAGAGGTGAGGGACAAAAAACTTTACGTCAACGGAAAAGAGCGGCCGGAACCTTTTGTCATTCACCGGGACAGTTTTGCAGTGCCGGTGATGAACCCGCCCATGACCCAGGGGCAGTTCCAGAAGGAATGGGAACACCGTCAGCTGCTGCAGACCTACGCGGTGCGGGACAATTTCGGCCCAATAGTGGTGCCCAAGGACTGCTTCTTTATGATGGGCGACAACCGCGACGAGTCCTTCGACTCCCGCTTCTGGGGGCCGCTGCCGCGCAATCTTATCCGGGGCCGGGCCCTGTTCGTCTACTGGTCGTTCGACCGTTTTTCGGAATTGCCATTAACCAGCCTTTGGCGGCGCTTCCGGTTGCTGCGGATAGGACGGAAGCTCTGGTAGTCGGGTTACTAAAACTTTACCACGGAAGCACGGAACATCCGAATCACGGAACTAAAATCAAATACTCTAGTTTTATTTAATCTTCATCTTTCCGTGTTTCGGTGGTTAGCTCCGGTTAATATCATTTTCATCATTCAAACAACTCCTTCTAAGGAAACAGTATGGCTGTTCGGCAAAACAACGTAAAAAAATCCTGGTACCGGGACTGGGGCGAATCCATAATCTGGGCGGTGGTGATGGCCCTGATCATCCGGGCCCTGGTCATCCAGGCCTTCAAGATCCCCTCCGGCTCCATGGAGGACACCCTGCTGGTGGGCGACTTTTTGATGGTCAACAAGTTCATCTACGGGGTGAACATACCGTTCACCAATCAAACCATACTGCCGGGGATCAGACAGCCCAAGGCCGGGGACATCATCGTCTTCAAATACCCATTGGACAAGAGGGACTTTATCAAGCGCTGCGTGGCGGTGGAGGGCGATACGGTGGAGGTGCGGAACAAGAAGCTCTACGTCAATGGTCAAAGGCCGGACGAGCCCTATGCAGTGAACAAGGCCTGGGGGGAAAGCATTACCCTGCCCCAGATGCTGTCGGCGGAGCTCTGGCGCAATGATTATCAGCGGGACTGGGAACAGCGCAAGTTCCTGAACCTGCCGATGCGGGATAATTTCGGCCCGGTGGTAGTGCCCAAGGACTGCGTCTTTGCCATGGGCGACAACCGGGACAATTCGCTGGACTCCCGTTTCTGGGGGCCGCTGCCCAAAAGTCTGATCCTGGGCAAGGCGGTTTTCATCTACTGGTCCTGGGATTCCGAGAACGGAGAGCCGTTCTGGAAGGTTTGGGAGAATATCAGGTTCAACCGGCTGGGCGACATGATCAGGTAAGCGGACCGGGGTGCAATCCGCAGATTGAACAGATTTACGCAGATTATTCCATAGGACTTCTTTTATATTCATTTAGACTAACCGGGGCACTTAGGATAATTGTCTTTTGGCCGAGAATCACACAGCAACTGATGGAGACAACTGATGTCCGATATTCTGGTCAAGGCCGTAGAATCGAAAAAGGAACTGGAGCAATTCATAAAACTGCCCTGGACGATATACCGGAACGACCCCAGCTGGGTGCCGCCACTGATTGCCGAGCAGAAGAAAATGCTGGATGCCGGGCACAACCCGTTCTTTCAGCATGCCCGGGCCGCCTATTTCCTGGCCAGCCGGAACGGGGAAGTTTTGGGGCGGGTCAGCGCCCACATAGACGACAACAGCAACAAGTTCCATAACGAGAAATGCTGCTTCTTCGGCTTCTTTGAATCGGTAGACGATCCAAACGTGGCCAAGGCTCTATTCGCCGCAGCGGAAAAATGGGCCCGGGAGAACGGCATGGAGACGGTGCGGGGGCCGTTCAATTTCACCACCAACGACACCGCAGGCCTGCTGATAGACGCCTTCGACCGCCCCCCGGTGATAGAGATGACCTACAACCCGCCGTACTATGCGGCCCTGGTCGAAGCCTGCGGGTACGCCAAGGCCATGGACCTGTTGGCATATTTCCTGGACGTCCAGCACATCGACCGCGACAGGATCAAGATGCTGGCCCGGCGGTGCGAACAAAAGGGAATAACCTTCCGCTCCATCAATAAGAAGGCGTTCGAGCAGGAGGTCAAGATATTCAAGGAGGTCTATAACCAGGCCTGGAGCCAGAACTGGGGCTTCGTTCCGCTGACCGAGGCCGAGATCGACCATTACGCCAAAAGCTTCAAGGACATCGTGGAACCCGAGTACGTGATCTTTGCCTTTGACGGCGAGAAGCCGGTGGGATCGCTGTGGGCTTTGCCGGATTACAATCATTCCATCAAGCGGCTCAACGGCAAAATGGGCCCGCTGGAGATAATGAAATTCCTCTGGCACAACCGCAGCATCACCCATGCCCGAGTGATGACCGCCGGGGTGATAAAGGATTACCAGAAGAGGGGCATCGAGGCCGGGCTGGTAAGCCGGGTGATCGAGAACGCCGTTAAAAAGGGCACCAAGACCGGGGAGCTTTCCTGGGTGCTGGAGAACAACCTGATGATGAACCGGCTGGGCGAAGCGGTGGGGGCCAGGGTCTATAAGACCTACAGAGTGTATGAGAAAAAGATCTGAAAATATTAATCAGAGTATTTTATTGATTGCATAACGTCAGGAAATAACCGAATTGACTTTATAAGGAAACCCTGCCTTCGCTAAAGCTACGGCGGGCAGGCAGGAAGGCAGGAATTAACCAGGGTTTTCTAATGGTTAGGATTCATGGTTTCATGGATTCCTAATAAAAAACAATCTATTTACTGATCCTATTAATAAAAAAAGCCGCCCCTGTTTCGGGCGGCTTTCTCAAAGCTATTTCTTGTTCCTTAAAAACTGCGGGTTCCATATCTCGGCTATCAAAATGGCCAGGGCCGCCAGCACAAACCCGGAGATGACGTCTATCACGTAATGCAGCCTTAAGAACACGGTGGCCATTATCAGCAGCACCGCCACCGGCAGCATGAAGGCGAAGAGCTTCTTATGGTGGGCGTAAGCGTAATACAGCACTATCAGGGTTATCCCGGTGTGGCCCGACGGGAAGCAGTCCCGCTTGTTGAATTCGTTGGCGGTCAGAAAATCAAGGATATGATTTCCCCAGAAAAGGCCCTTGACCGGGGCGGCCTGATTGCCGGTCAGGGTAAAACGGGGGCCGATGGCCGGCACCAGCAGATATCCCAGGTAGGAGATGAAGAACCCGATGGTCACCGCCAGGAACATGTGCTCCAGCTCGTGTTGCTTTTTGTCAAAATGCAGGAACAGGGCCAGGATCACAGGCAGGAAGTAATAGCTTGAATAGGCCAGGGCCAGCACATCCACCATCCAGGGGGAAGTGAAACGCTCCAGCCAAACCGTGGGGTGGACCCCGAACATGGCGTAGTCTATCTTGATCAGATAGCCGTCCAGGTCCGGCTGGATATACTGAACGATGTACCCCAGGCTCTGGAATATGGGAAGAATGCCGGCATAGGGGGCCCAGCGCCGCAGAAGCTCAAAGAATTTGTAAGGCCAGCGGGTGTCCAGCCAGATCACCAGCCAATAGATCCCTATGGTCAGCCCGTAGATCAGGAATATCCAGGGCCAGCCTTTGAGCCGTGGCAGGTTCAACAGGGTCAGCAGGCTCAAACCGGAAACGAAACCCAGGTAGAGCCATTCCACTTTTTTCAGTTTTATTCTTTGCATCTTTCAATTTTAACATTCCCGGCAAATTAAGTCAATTGTCTGGGGGGTGAAATCTCGGGCCGGCCGCCCCAGGAAGCCGGTATTGACAACTACCGTCAATAGTCGTATACTCAAATCCCTGCCATCAAATGATGAAATCATGAAGATAAAATTAAACGGAAAAAATACCGAAACACCCGGGGGATATACGATCGCAGACCTGCTGAAAATGCGCGCCCTGCTGGGAAAGCCTTTGGTGGTGGAGCTCAACGGCTCTATTGTAAAGAAAGACCTGTATGATGAGACCAAACTTGCCGAAGGAGATACATTGGAGATAGTGCGCCTGGTGGGCGGGGGATGACTAAAATCAGAAATCAAATACAAAAAATAAAAATATGCTGAAACCATTGGTGATCGCCGGGAGAACGATAAGGTCGCGCCTTTTCCTGGGCACCGGCAAGTTCTCCAGCTCCGCCGTCATGGCCCTGGCCCTGGAGGCCTCGGGGGCCGAGATCGTGACCGTGGCCCTGCGCCGGGTGGAATTCGACAACCCCCAGGACGACATCATCGCCCACATCGACCAGAAAAAATACCTGCTACTGCCCAACACCTCCGGGGCCCGCGACGCCGAAGAGGCCGTCCGGATCGCCCGGCTGGCCCGGGCGGCTTCCGGCTGGAACTGGCTGAAGCTGGAGGTGACCCCCGAACCCAATTATCTTCTGCCGGATCCGGTGGAGACGCTGAAGGCGGCGGAGATCCTGATCAAGGAAGGGTTCATCGTGCTTCCCTACATCAATGCCGACCCGGTGCTGGCCAAGCGCCTGCAGGAGGCGGGCTGCGCGGCGGTGATGCCGCTGGGCTCGCCCATCGGCTCGGGGCGGGGTATCAAGACCGCCGACCAGATCCGGATCATCATCCAGCAGGCCACGGTGCCGGTGGTGGTGGACGCCGGGCTGGGCCTGCCCTCCCACATCTGCCAGGCCTTTGAGCTGGGGGCCGATGC
The DNA here is from genome assembly GCA_963780225.1 of uncultured bacterium. Lineage (GTDB taxonomy): Bacteria > Edwardsbacteria > AC1 > AC1 > EtOH8 > UBA5202. Next base: position 79,273 of record CAWAAX010000026.1, read on the forward strand.
GGTGCTGTTGAACACCGCGGTGGCGGCGGCCCAGGATCCGGTGCAGATGGCCAGATCGTTCAAGCTGGCGGTGGAGTCGTCCCTGGCCGGCCTGGAAGCCGGGCCAATGTCCGAGGGCGAGGCCGCCTCCGCTTCCAGTCCGTTGACCGGTTTTTTAAGATGAGTCCGTTCCACGAAATAATAAGTTCTCTGGACAGTTCCCGGATAAAAAAAGACCATCAGAACGTCACCACCGGGCAGGTCAAGGCCCTTTTGGAGTCCATAGACTCCGGCGCCGTTCCCCGTCCCGAAGACATCGCCGTCCTGGTGTCTCCGGCCGCCGCCGGGCTGCTGGAGCCGATGGCCCGGCTGGCGAAGAAAATCACTCTGCGGCGGTTTGGCAAAACCATCCAGCTCTACGCCCCCCTGTATATCTCCAACCATTGCAGCAATTCCTGCGTTTACTGCGGGTTCAACATCCACAACAAGGTCAACCGCCGGACCTCTTGTCCCAGGGAGATATTGTCCGAGGCCCGGCTGATAAAGAACCAGCACCTCTCCCAACTATTGCTGGTGAGCGGTGAATGCCTGGCCGAGGTAAGCGTCGAACTGTTGGAGGCGACAGCCCGCGACCTGAAGGGAATGTTCCCCTCCCTGTCCATAGAAGTATACCCCATGGATACACCGGACTACGCGCGGCTTTACCAGGCGGGAATAGACGGGCTGGCCATTTACCAGGAGACCTACGACCAAGACTTGTACTCCTTTGTCCATCCGGCCGGGCCCAAGCGCGATTACCAGTACCGGCTGGGCGCTCCGGAGAGGGGCGCGGCGGCGGGTTTCCGGCAGATCGGCCTGGGGTCGTTGCTGGGGCTGAATGACTGGCGGGTGGAATCTCATTACCTGATGCACCACGCCGCCTACCTGATGAAGCACTACTGGAAGAGCCAGGTCTCCGTCTCCTTCCCCCGCCTGAGACCGGCGGCCGGGGGATACAGGCCGGAGTTCCCCGTCAGCGACCAGGAGCTGGTGCAGATGATCTGCGCCTTCAGGCTGATGCTGCCCGACGCCGGGCTGGTGCTTTCCACCAGGGAGCCGGCGGAACTGCGCGACAACCTGATAGGCCTGGGCATCACCAAAATGAGCGCCGGGTCCAAGACCGCCCCGGGCGGGTATCTGGATGAGCAGGGCCAGCCGGCCGAAGGGCAGTTCAACGTTTGCGATGACCGGCTGGTGGAGGAGGTGGCTCGGAGCATCCGAGAGAAGGGTTACGATACGGTGTGGAAGGACTGGGACCAGGGGTTTGAGAACAACCTTAAGAAATAAATCTTTTTCATGCGATAGCTAAAAAATGTCACTCACTGATAACAGCGATAGACAGTAACCTCATAAATTCATGGGATAGCTTTCAATGGATTTGCCAAAATCCCAAAAACAAGCGATAAGAGGAAAAATGGACATGAGGATATTATTATTAATTCCGCTGTTTGCCATTTTTAGCAGCAACCTGCAGACCGAAACCGTTTTCAAAAGCTGCTTTTCAGGACAAATAGCAATGGCAGATATTCCAGAGAATAAAACTCAAAGCGGATCAAATATGAAAAACATTTCAGACGTCGCCCCCGTTCTCCAAGATCTTTTGGATCAAAAAAATTATTTTGGACTCAGAACCGCTTTGATCCAGAATAAAGCCGCCTTAGACAAGAGCACATATCTTTTTTATCATGCCTTGGTGGAAAATGCCTTTTTAAATCCCCGGAAATCAAATGATGAAATTAATTACTTATTGCACAACCATAGGTCCGAACTAACGGACCCAATGATCGCCAAAATTCTGCTTATCAAGGAAGACAATCATGCCAAATTATTCCAATATAAACAGGCAGGAGAAACGGCTGAATTGCTGGTCAGATCATATGCTCACGTATTAGATAGCGGTCAGGTAGCCGACGAAGAAAATAACATGAAGACTTGGATCCCGCTATCCAACGTTCCCGGCCAAACAATCAAGATAGGCGAAACCTCGCAAATACCCCTTAGCAAGGACAAAGCCGGTTTGGCGAATATCCCGGTCTCTGTCCAGGGCAGGGAATGCAATTTTATTGTCGATACCGGGGCGGATCTTTGCGTTTTAAGAAAAGGTTTAGCGGAAAAATTGAAACTCAGGAAAATCGAGACCTCGGTTTCAGTCAAGGGATCGACCGGGAAAGAGAACAAAACCGAACTGATGATCGCCGACAGCATCAAAATCGGCAAGATCACCGTCAAAAATGTTGTTTTCCTGGTCTTGCCTGACGATAAACTGTCTTTTCCCCAGATAAATTACCAGATCAACGGTATAATCGGTTTTCCAGTCATCCAGCAATTGAAAGAATTGCATTTTTCAAAGGATGGCACTTTGACAATACCCCAGAGAACAGTAAGAAAAAAATTGAAAAACATGGCGTTATGCGGGGCGAAATCCATTATAAATATTGCCGCCGGAAAGGATACGATATATTGCCTTTTGGATACCGGTGCGAACGCCACGGAATTGTATAAAAAATATTATTGCGAGCATGACAAAGATGTTGAAAAAAACGGGGCGCCGGATTCCCTGAAGTATTCGGCCCTGGGTGAAACGAAAACGCGGGAAATATATAAGATGAAGGAATTTTCCATTTCGGTAGGAGGCAAAACGGCAATTTTGCCGTCTATAGATGTGTATACGGAAGATCTGCGTTCTGATCGTAAAATGTTCTATGGTTCTATCGGACAAGATTATATAGGCTTATTCGATGAGATGATCCTCAATTACGAAAGCATGTATATCGAGTTCAATTGAGAGCAGGCATATTTTACAGATACAAAAATGAAAAACAAAAACCAACGGATAGAAGCTTTTAACCAAATTGATCTCTATCCGGTCACCGACCAGGGGCTGTCTTTGGGACGCACCGACCTGGAGGTCCTTGACGGCCTGATCTCCGGGGGCGCCCGGATAGTCCAGCTGCGGGAAAAGCACTCCTCAAAAAAAGATTTTTACCATCTGGCTCAGGCCTTCCGGCAAAGGACATCCAAGACCGGGATGCTGCTGATCATCAACGACCACTTGGACATTGCCCTGGCCTGCGGGGCCGACGGGGTGCACCTGGGACAGGATGACCTGCCGCCGGCTGTTGCAAAGGAACTGGCCCCCGAGCTGATAATAGGCGTTTCCACCCACAACCTGGAAGAGGCTTTGGAAGCCCAGGAACAGGGAGCGGACTATGTCAACATAGGCCCCATCTTTGCCACCCAGACCAAGGAACTTTCCATGAAGCCGCTGGGTTCGGAGGCCATCGAACAGATAGCGCCGCGGTTGAAGATACCATTCACGGTGATGGGAGGGATCAACCAAACCAACATCGGGCAGGTCTTAAAGGCCGGGGCCCGGAAGATCGCGGTGGTCACCGCCGTCACCAAGGCCGGGGACATAGGACTGGCGGTTCAGGAACTGCGGAAGACGATCAGCGGATTCTCAGCCTGAATCCTAAAGTTGACTTTTGGCATCAAATGTAATAGAATGCAGGGCACATTAATAAGGAACGGAGATGCAGATGTACAGTGAAAAGGTGATGGATCACTTCATGAATCCTCGCAACATGGGAGAGATCGAGAACCCCGACGGGGTGGGAATGGTGGGCAATCCGGTCTGCGGGGACATGATGAAGATCATGCTGAAGATAGACAAGGACGTGGTGACCGACGTAAAATTCAAGACCTTCGGCTGCGGGGCGGCCATAGCCACCTCCAGCATGGCCACCGAACTGGTAAAGGGCAAGACCATAGAAGAGGCCCTGCAGGTCACAAATAAAGCGGTGACCGAGGCCCTGGACGGCCTGCCCCCGGTCAAGACCCACTGTTCGGTGCTGGCCGAGGACGGGATCCGGGCGGCCGTCAATGATTATCTGGTCAAAAATGGAAGGCCGGGCCTGAAGCTTTCCGAGGCAGCTCATGAACACGGCCCAGAGGAAAAAGAGTAATACTGTAATTATTCCGGTAAAATAAAAATCCCCCCGCCACACTTTGACCATGCTCAGTGACCGGCGGGGGGCTTTTTTGTTCCGGTGTTCCGGTTATTTTATCATCACCAGCTTCTTGGTAAATCTTGTTTCCCCGGCTTCAAGGCGGTAAAGATAAACCCCGGCCGCCAACTGGCGCCGGCCGTCGTCCCGGCCGTCCCATTTTATGGCATAGCTTCCGGCAGGCTGCTTGGAGTTCACCAGCGTCCGCACCAATTGCCCGGCCACGTTGTACACTTTAAGGGCGACCTTGGTCTCGGACGGCAGTTGGTAGGATATGGTGGTGCCCGACCGGAAGGGATTGGGGTTGTTCTGGAAAAGGGCCAGGACTTTCGGTTCTAAAATACCAGGCAGGCCTCCGGTTATGCCTAGTATGGGCTGAACTTTGATGGTGATGTCGTCAATCACCCAGCCGAAGTTGTTGCTGGAGGCATCCGATTGTAGGCGGAACCTGAAACTGATGGTATCGTTTCCGCTTTTACTGCCGAACATGGGGTTGATTTCAATGCTGTCCAAAGTCCAGGAGGTTGTGACGCTCGTTCGGTACTTAAGAATTTGCCAGGTGATGTTATCTTTGCTGGCCTCGATGAAAACGGTGTCACCAGGCGTAGTGGAGATGATTCCTTTTTGGTACCAGAATAACTTTACGGTTTTGCCGTTGTCGGCATAGATATCCAGGTTATAGCTATATTCCGGTTTCAACTGTAGGGTGATCTGGGCGCTATTGGCATAATTGGTGGTCCCGGTTCGCATGCAGTAGGGAGCAGAGTGAGGTGAGGTCGAGTATGTCCTCCAGGGATTGGTGCCGGCCAGGGTATCGAACAACGCCAGCATTGCGGGGCTGTCGAAATTAGTTACCAATGCCGAATCGACCATAACGAATGAATGGTAGTCGCTGGCCGGGCTGCGTCCGATGTTGCGCTGGCTGGAGGTGTCAACCGCCGTGATGTAATAATACAGGGTGTCGCCGGTATAGATATGGGCTGGCAGAACGATATTCCCGGAAAAGTCGCTACCGGCCGCTGTCATCTGGACCGGCTGATATTCCGATCCCGAATTCACCTTGTAATGGATATAACTGGAATCCAGGAATACCCCGTAATTGTCGGTGATCACGGCATTGATTTTGTAAGGGCCGGAAAGGTTGATGGTGTTGGACAGCGGGGTGTGGGTTATCACCGGGGCGTAGGGATCGGGTCCGGCGTAGAAGGAATAATAGTTGTAAGGAGCCCCGCTAGGCAGTGTCTTGTTTAAGCCGTTGTTGTTTACGGCATAGACGAAATAATCAATCTGGGTGTTGCTGTGAGCCGGGATGGAAGCCTGGTAAAGTCCGCCGCCCATGTCGGTCATCAGTGTGCGATTGGCAAAGGGAAGCGCGCCGTCGTCATCCCAGTACAGATAGACCTGGGCCACTCCGGCGCTGGAGGTTACGGTGGTCTGCACCACATAGGGAGACAAGGTGTCTTCGGTGTCGGTCAGAGGGGTATGGGCTATATGGATATCCCCCATGAACCATTTTACCATCCGGTCCATGACCGTGTCTCTGACCGTTTCCGAGGTGATGGCCTCGAAGCCGAAACCGGTGTAGATCACCTTGTAGATCCCTGAATATTTGATCCCGGCCTGGCCCGAGGAGAAACCGGAATAATCGAAGACCGCATCCGCTCCTCCCTGGGGCGAAAAGTAATCGTAATACTGGCCAATGCCGTAAGGCTGTAAAATGGAGAAGGACAGGCCGTCTCCGATGGGGTCGCCGGCCGCACCCACTATCGATGTGACCCCGCTGTGGTCCCCGCCATAGGTGGCGTGCAGGTAATCCTGATAAAAAGCCTCGGTCTCGGCATTATACTGGTTGTCGGGTAGTCCGGCGGAGTCGGCCAGGTCCCAACCGATATCCTGTCCGGACAGGTACAGGTTGCCGCCCCGGTCCAGATAGGTCCGTAACGCGGCACGGTCCATTGAATCCAGGGTGGGGAAGGCCCATTCGCACAACCAGATTACGGTAGAATAGGATTTGAGGAGGGTGGTATCCGGGGCGCCTCTTTGCGAACGGTCATAACGGTCGTGAAAGTAACCCAGCTTGGAGATGGATTTACTGTAAAGGGTATCTACGTTGCGGGCTCCGGTGTCGTCGTCCAGCAGCAGGATCGGCGAGCGCTCGATCTGGACGTAAAACGTATCGGTACGGCTTTCGGCATCGGCGGTGATGTCTACCGTGAACATGGCCCAGTGGGGAAGGGCGGTGTTGTCCACGGTAAGGCTGAAAGTGGCAACGGTGTCAATAAAACCGCCGTTGATGGATCCGTAACTGCCGGAGTTAGATATTATCTGCACCGCATAATCATCGCTCTGAATGGTAGCACTAACTGCCGTCGCATTACCCCACCAGTTTTTGAGGATCACAGCCAAGGATATGGTCTCGCCGGCCTCGGGGATGTTATTTCCCCCGTCGGTGGTGTAGTGATTTTCGTATTTTACCAGCGGGACTGGCGAAGTGATCAATGCTTTGTAAGCATTGACCCTGCCGGTGCCCAGCAACCCGGCATAAGACGAGTTAAGTGCGTCTATGTTATCCGCGGTCATAATAAGTTGGGTGGCTACCTGGGTGTTGTTCCAGGATGGATTATGGGCCCAGATCAGGCCCGCCACACCTGCCGCCACAGGGCTGGCCATGGAAGTGCCGCTCCAGTCTGTTCCCCCATAAGTATTGGAATAAACAGTGCTCCAAATGCTGACACCCGGGGCGCAGACATCAATGGTTGTGCCGTAATTGGAAAAACTGGCTTTTACATCTCCATCGGTAGTGGCGGCCACCGATATCACGTTTGTATAGCTTGCCGGGTAGAAGGGTGTTGCAAGGTTGTCATTGCCGGCTGCACAGATCACCACCGACCCAGCCTCCCAGGCGTAATTGATAATATCCTGGGCGAACTGACTATAGCTCGAGCCGCCCCAGCTGCAATTGATGACCTTGGCTCCGTTATCGGCGGCATAGACGATGCCGTCGTAGCCGAAATAAATATAAGACTTGCCAGCGGCGGTGTAATCATTGTCGTAGCTGCATTTGATGGCCATGGGTTTGCAGCTCCAGCCGATGCCGGCCACGCCGATCCCGTTATTGGTTACGGCTGAAGCATCACCGGCCACGTGGGTGCCATGGTCATTGTTGCTGCCATAAACGTTGGGATCATTATCCCCATTCGGGTTAGTGACGGCGATATCCGGCCCAGCGAAATCCCATCCATGGACGTCATCTTTATAACCATTGCCGTCATTATCCAAGCTGTCGATGTCGCCGAACTCCCCTATGCTGTCATAGGTGCTGGGCCAGTTGTCGAAATATCCATTGTGGTTAATGTCCTCAGCCGGATTGATCCAGATATTGGCCGCCAGGTCGGGATGGGTCACTTGTACCCCGCAGTCAACAATTCCGATCCAGACGGTAGCGTCGCCCTGAGAAATATCCCAAGCTTCCTCCGCCTGGATCGTGCTTAAAAAATCCTGTTGGCTGGTGTATAACGGATCGTTGGGGGTAGTGGTTTCCATTTGATATCCATAACGCGGTTCGGCATATTCCACCTGACCGGTGTTTTGCAACTGGGTGCAAAGGGCCTTGATGTCGGCGGTCTCCGAAACTTTAGCCTGGCATATCCTGGAAAGTTCCTGTCCGGAGTTGTTCTTGGCCAGACTCTTATGGGGATATAGCATTTTTATCTTATCCAAGCCATGTTGTTGCAGCACTGCATCCACCCGGGGCGCCCCGCAGGAGAAGCCCTTTGCGTCCAGGATAGGGGGTTTCTTGAGTTTCAATATCACCACTCCCTTAAGGTAGGGCTTGGTGATAGCCCGATTGTTTTCAGCCCGGCCCAGCCCGGGCAACGCCAGAAGGCACAGGATCAAGAAAATAATTATATTTTTTTGCATTGGGGGTCTCCTTATTTTTTGATTTTGACTTTAAATCTAACAAAAAAGTAATTATTCATAATACTCCCATAAACTGCGCTTGTCAAGATGTTATCACATAAAAATATGATCCGAGCTTTTCAAATCTTGTATTAATCCAGAATTAGTGGTATATTATCTTAATAAATGTCCCTTAAAATTCAAACGATATTGACTTAAGGCCTTGTAAATAGTATACTTAATCTTTTAGGAAGAAAATAATGCCGACCTACGAATACCAATGCATAAAATGCGGTCACCAGTTTGAAAAACTTCAGTCCATCAAAGCTTCCCCGCTTAAATCCTGTCCGGTCTGCAACGGTCCGGTGGAGCGTCTGATAGGCAACGGTTCCGGGCTTATTTTCAAAGGGGCGGGATTCTATGCCACCGAATACCGCAGTTCCGAATACCAGAAAAGTGCCAAGGCCGATTCCGACAAAAGCTCAGCCATTTCTGCGCCGTCCCCCGCCATAAACAAAAGCTCTGAAGGAGATAAAAAATGAAACAACTCAAATTATTTCTTTTGGCTTCAATGATCCTAGCTTCCCTGGCCTCCGCCCAGACCGGTCCCCTGGATTTCAGCGGGGTCAACAACCTGAATACCGGGCTGGGAAATTTGTTCGATCCCTCCCGGTTCACCATGCAGCAGAGTTTTTCCATAGGCTATGCCACTTCGGGGAAGGCCAGCCTGCTGTCAAACACCTACCGTAACACCATGAATTACAGGCTTTCCCAAAAGCTGGAGCTGAAACTGGATCTGGCTTACAGCTATCTGCCGGCGGCCTTCAACAAATCGGCCTACCGGATAGACAACCGCCGCCAGGGGATGTTCCTGCCTTCGTTCGGGCTTAAATACCAGCCCTCCCAAAACATGATCATCCAGTTTGAATACAACAGCCCGGGAAGCTACGGATCCAACTATCTGCTGGGACGGTAATATCATTTGCGGAAAACCTGATCCCAGGATCCCTCCAAAAAACAGGAAAACAAACCCTTAACCAATAGCATTCGGGAGCAGATATAGCATTTTAAGGTAGGCACAATCATTTTTGACAGCAGGGAGGGAACCTATTATCAATGCTATTGCCAAGGGAGATGTTATGATCAAACCAACCGCCATAATCTCAACCATCATTTTACTGCTGGCAGCAACCGCTCCGGCCGAGATAAACGGCAACGCCGGTTCCACCGCCTTGTCGTTCCTAAAGATCGGAGCCGGGGCCAGGACGGCAGGGATGGCCGACGCCGGGATCGCAGTGGTCGCGGATGCCTCGGCTTGCTACTGGAACCCCGCCCGGCTGACGGCTATTCCCACCAAGCACAGTCTGCATTTTCAGCATAATCAATGGATAGCTTCGACCTCGGTGGATGAGATCTATTATGCCTACAGTTTCGGCCGGCACAGGATAGGAGCCGCGGTCCGGATGCTGTCCACCGGGGATATTCCCTTGAGGGAGGAACTGCCGACCGAGGATCCCATAGCCCAGTACCAGGCATATGATCTTTTTGCCGGACTCTCCTACGCTTTTTCACCCATCCCGGAACTGGCCCTGGGGCTTTCCTACCGGAGGCTTTACGAAAAGATCTACCTGAACACCGGTTACGGATACAATCTGCAGGCCGGCATCGACATTAGGATCAAAGAACTGGGGCTGGACCTGGCCGGGACCATAGACAACCTGGGGCCGCGCTTCAAACTCGATAAGGAACTTTATAAACAACCAACCACCTTCAAGATCGGCGCCGGGTTCAGTCCAAACAAAACACTGTTCAACGGACGGGGCCTGCTGGCGTTAGATGCGATCAAAGCCATAGATGCCGATTGGCAGATCCGGACCGGGCTGGAGTATCTGTGGAGGGACCAGGCAGCCTTAAGGCTGGGATACAAGACCGGACATTCCAGCGAAAATTTCAGCGCCGGGTTGGGAGTAAAATGGAGGAGCTATTCCTTTGATTATGCCTTTGTGCCCCACGATTATGATCTGGGAACCAGCCACCGGCTCTCGCTGGGTCTGGGATTTTGAAAGTCCCAGCGTTCATTCTGATCCTGGCGATCTTGGTTTTGGCCGGGGGAGGAAAGCTTCAGGGGCAGGAAACTGAAGAAAAGATTTACAATGACCGCTGGCTGGCCCGGGATAAAGTTTCGCATCTGGCTTTAAGCGCCGCCCTAGTGGGTTTCAGTTATCACCTGCTACGCTATGAACAACAGAAACCGGTGGCATCTTCCAGAAACCTGGCGGCGGGAATAAGTCTGGGATGGGGCATAGCCAAGGAAACCCGCGATGCTTCCCGCCCCGGCAATCATTTTTGTTTCAAGGATCTGGCTGCCGACCTGCTGGGGGCGGGTTTGGGAATGCTAATCTTCACCATTAAATAAAAAACATCTGGCAGCAATGGGACTAGAAGGCAATTTAAAAGATTTTGATCTGGCCGACATCCTGCAGCTTATCAGCCTGGGCAAGAAGACCGGGGTCTTGAACGTGTCCACCGAAAGCGATAAGGGGGACATATTCTTTGAGGAAGGCAGTGCGGTGTTCGCCTCCGCCGGGGATATGCATGGAGACGGCGCCATCACCAGGATACTGCGCTGGCGCAAGGGTTCGTTCATCTTCAAGCCCGACGAGATGGTGGGCCAGCATAATGTGCAGACCCCCATCATGCATCTGGTGCTGGAGGCGGCCCGGCAGATAGACGAATGGGACGACATCCAGAAACTGATCCCCTCGCTGGATATGATCCTGACCATCGAGGAAAAGCCGCCGGCCGGCACCGAGGACATCCAGCTGCAGCCACTGGAATGGAAGGTGCTGGCAACGGTGGACGGCTCCCGGCCCATCACCCAGATCATCAAGGATTCCCACTTGGGCGATTTTGAGACCTGCAAGGTTCTCTACGGACTGCTGTCTTCGGGGCTTATCAAAGTCTTACCGGCAGTAAAGCCGGTCCCGCCCGAGGAAAAACCCCAGCCCCCGGCTCCGCTGGCGGAGATTCCTGTGTCCAAACCTGTTTCGCCGGAACTTTCCAAGCCCGAACCGGAAAAGAAAGGGGTTTTGGGGGGGTTGTTCGGCAAAAAGAAATGACACCGAAGAAAAACCATGGTCTTCGGTGTTTTGCCGTTTAACAGGGGATGTTTTTCCATTAACAATAATGTCAATCGAATAAAGATCGGTGCCGAATGAAAACAGCAAAAATTCAGATGCTGATCCTGGCGGGTTTTTCAGCCCTGCTGTTCAATGCTCCGGCTTCAGCCCAGAAGATCTCCCCTTCCCTGCAGCAGGCTATCGGCCGGGGAGCCAAGGGAGCAGAGTATGTCTGCTGGGTGACTTTGGCAGATAAGGAGGGGGAGAATGTCAAAAGTTCCCTGGACAAAAGATCTTTAGACCGCCGCCAGAAGCTGGGCCGGGCCTTGAGTTTTGGCGATCTGCCGGTTTCGGGAAAATATATTGAGGCCATCAAAAAGTCAGGAGCTAAGTTAAGGGTTGTCAGTCCCTGGCTGAACGCTGTAAGCGTTGCTGCCAGTGCCGATCAAGTCGTTAAGATTGCGCAATTGCAGTATGTCGACAGGCTTGACCTAGTGGCCCGCTTTAAGACTGTAGACGAACTTAAAACCGCCAAACTAACCGGCTCAAAATCACTGCCAGCCCTGGATTATGGTTCTTCTGATGCCCAAATAAAACTATTGAACATAGACCAGCTCCATACCCAGGGCTACACCGGCAGCGGCATCCGGATTTTAATCATAGACACAGGCTTTGACCGCCAGCACGAAGCTCTTTTAAGGACCAGCGTGGTGGCCGAGCGTGACTTTCAAAGAATGGTGCATCCCAGGGATGAAAACGGCGATGAAATTACTTCAGTTTGGCGGCCGGACAGCATCACTTCCTATGAGCCGGACCAGGATATCACCCGGCAGCAAACCCAGCACGGCACAGGGATGCTTTCCATCGTTGGCGGGTATAAAGGCGGGTCTTTGATCGGAAGCGCCTTCAATGCCGATTTCGTGCTGGCCAAGACCGAGAAACTGGCCGGCGAAGATTTTACCCAGGAAGAAGATTGGTGGGTGGCGGCCCTGCAATGGGGTGACAGCCTGGGGGTGAACATTGCTTCCAGTTCATTGGGTTATCGCTACTGGTCGGATTCAGCTTCTTACAGTTATGCCGACATGGACGGCCGGACCGCCTTTTGCAGCCGGGCTGCCGACAGCGCGGTATCCCGAGGGATATTGGTGGTAAATTCTCTGGGAAATGTAAAAACGGAAAATGCCAGTCAAAGGCCCGACACCTGTATTGCCGCTCCGGCAGATGCCGACAGCGTTATCAGCGTAGGGGGGGTGTGGCCCAGCACAAAACAGTGGGCTTTTAGCTTGACCACCGGAACCGGCCCAGCGGCAGGCCCGGCAGCTGACAGCACTAAAATCCAGCGTTCCGGAGGTAATGATTCGTTATTTATCCGCCGGATAAAACCCGATATAGCCGCCGCCTGGCAGACGGCTTTTGCAAATAACATGGATACGGTGAATTACAGCGAGATATTGAATGGAACCGGAACCTCAGGTGCGGCAGCGCTTACCGCAGGTCTGTGCGCCCTGCTGCTGGAGGCGCACCCAGCCTGGGGCCCCAAACAGGTGATGGACGCCCTGAAATACAGCGGTAGCAACCGTTATACAGTAGAAACCTACCTGGCACATCCCGAAAGCATCGGTACCGACCAGAGCCAGTTTGCAACTATTGCTTCAGGTCACCGCTACTATATAACAGGGTTTGACACTTTGGATTTATACGATACTTACCGCGTTGGCTGGGGCATCCCGGACGGGCTGTCGGCGCTAAATTTCACCTCGCCCGAAGTGGTACTTCCGGAGAGCGACCAGCTGCTGGACCCCTATCCCAACCCCGCCAAGCCGGACGCTGCCGGGATCTATCTGCCGTATTTTCTGGCCCGGGATTCCTACAACGTAAGCATCCGGGTCTACACTTTGGACGGCAGGATGCTGAGACAGCTGGATTACGGCACCCAGCTGGCCGGAGAATATCCGGGCCAGCGTCTGCCCCGCCAGTCCTCTCTGCCGGTGGCCGGCGGCCGGCCCGGCGGGTACTGGGACCTGAAGGACGATAAGGGGAAACCAGCGCCTTCGGGGCTTTATCTGGTGATACTTTCCACCGGCTGGAACCAGTCGGTCAAGAAAGTGGTGGTGGTCCGGTAATCTTGTTTTGAAATGTCAAAGAAACAGAAGCCTTTAGCTTTTTGCTGAAGGCTTTCTTTAACGAAAATCCCGTCAGAGACCTTGATGCAAAAAGAAATCCACATACAGTCAGCCACCGAGAACAACCTCAAGGGTATTACCCTGCGCATACCGCATCACCGGCTGGTGGTGGTCACCGGCGTCTCCGGCAGCGGGAAATCCTCCCTGGTCTACGACGTCATCGGCCGGGAGGGCCAGAGGCTGTTCCTGGAGAACTTCCTGGAGGGCCACCCCCTGGCCGGAAAAAAGCTGAGGCGGCCCCGGGCCAAGGTTTCCGGCCTGTACCCGGTGCTGACCGTCAACCAGAGGGCGGTCTTCCGCAGCCCCCGTTCCACGGTGGGGACCCTGACCGAATTGTACGACTATCTGAGGTTGCTGTTTGCCCGGCTGGGTACCAGCCCCCAGACCCTGTTCCGGCAGGACCGCAGTCTGTTCTCCTTTAACACGCCCGCCGGGCAATGCCCGGCCTGCCAGGGGCTGGGGGTGGCGGACCTCATCGATCCGGAGCTGCTGATCTCTGACAAGTCCAGGACCCTGCGCCAGGGGGCGCTGACCCTGACCACGCCCAACGGTTACATCATCTACTCACAGGTCACCATGGAGGTGCTGGACCAGGTCTGCCGGTCCGAGGGATTTTCCGCCGACATCCCCTGGCAGGACCTGACCGGCGAACAGCGGAAGATCGTGCTTTTCGGCTCGGACAAGCTGCTGATCCCCTTCGGCAAGCACCCGCTGGAGTCCCGGATGAAATGGAGCGGCATCACCGCCCGGCCCCGTCAGGAGGGACATTACAAGGGGATCATTCCGGTGATGGAGGAGATCCTGAAGCGCGATCGCAACCCCAACATCCTGCGGTTTGCCCGCTCCTTTCCCTGTCCAACCTGCCGCGGGAAAAGGCTTAACCCGGAGGCTTTGTCCGTAAGCCTTTGGGGAATGGACATCGCCGGTTTTGCGGCCATGAGCATCAGGCAGCTGGCGGAATATTTTGAGCGGCTTGAACCCGGGCCGTCCCAGGCCGCGGTGGCGGACCCGGTGCGGGAGCTGGTGCTCCGGCGTTGCGGTCTTCTGATGGAACTGGGCCTGGGATATCTTACGGCGGACCGCGGGTCCGCCACCCTCTCGGGCGGCGAGGCCCAGCGCATCAAGCTGGCCAACCAGGCGGCAGCTGGACTGCGCAACGTTCTCTATGTGCTGGACGAGCCCAGCGCCGGGCTGCACCCGGCCGATCACGCAAAGCTGCTGGGGGTAATGCGAACCCTGGTGGACAATGGCAACAGCGTGATAGCGGTGGAACACGACGAGCAGACCATCCGGGCCGCCGACTGGATCATCGAGCTGGGGCCGGGGCCGGGGCTGGCCGGCGGGGAGCTGCTTTTCAACGGGCCCTACCAGGAGTTCATAAAGGCAGATCTGCCGGCCAGCCGCACCTGGGCCTGGCTGAAGGGTATAGAATCTTTTGAATACCGCGCGCAACCGGACGACGGCGGGCCGTCCTTCGGGATTGATAAAGCGGCCAGGAACAACCTGAAGGGGTTTGAGGCCCGGTTCAGGGCCGGGCGCTTCAATGTGATCACCGGAGTGTCCGGCAGCGGCAAGTCCTCGCTGGCCGAGGACCTGCTGGAAACCTTGGCCGGGCAAAAGGCCGCCGGCCCGGACATCTTCAAGCGGATCATCCACGTAGACCAGTCGCCGATAGGCCGCACCCCCAACAGCAATCCGGCCACCTACACCGGGATGTCCGACCACATCCGGGACCTGTTCGCCTGGCTGCCGGAATCAAAGCGCCGGGGTTACGCCAAGGGGCAGTTCTCCTTCGTGGTCAAAGGCGGACGGTGCGAGGCCTGCCAGGGGGCCGGGGTGCAGGAGATCGGGATGCACTTTCTGGGCAACGTCGAGGTGGTATGCGAGGCCTGCGGAGGAAAGCGTTTCTCGGACGAGACGCTTCAGGTGACATACCACGGAAAAAATATCTCTGAGGTGCTGCAACTGTCGGTCGATGAAGCCCATTGCTTCTTTGAGGCAGAGCCCAGGATCACGGCCATCACCCGGACCTTGACCGGCCTGGGGCTGGGCTACCTGAAACTGGGACAGCCCAGCAACACCCTGTCGGGCGGGGAGGCCCAGCGGGTGAAACTGGCCGCCCATCTGGCCCGGCCGGCTGCCGGCCGGGCGCTGTACCTTCTGGACGAGCCCACCACCGGACTGCATCTGGCGGATGTCAAAGTTCTGGTCGCCGCCCTGAGGGGCTTGACGGACAAGGGCCACACCGTGCTGGCCATAGAACACCATCCCGATTTCATCCTTTCGGCCGACTGGGCATTAGACCTGGGCCCGGGCAGCGGCGACGAGGGAGGGGAACTCATCTATTCCGGCCCGGTATCGGGACTGGCCGGATGCCGGGAGAGCATCACCGGGCGGGAACTGGAAAAACATCTCGCCAGGCCGCCTCTTTCCGCCGCCTCCCCCGAACCGGAAAGAACAACCGACCTGCCGGATGAAATGAGCCTGCGGGGCGTCACCACCAACAATCTCAAGTCCGTCGACCTGACCGTTCCGCTGGGACAGATCACCGCGGTCACCGGCGTCTCGGGCAGCGGAAAATCGTCGCTGGTGTTCGACACTTTTTACGCCGAGAGCCAGCGCCGTTTCAACGAGGGGCTTTCCCCCGCCATCCGCCAGCTGATGGGCAAGACCGGCGACGCCCGGATGGAATCGGCCTCCGGCCTGACGCCCTCGATCGCGGTCCGGCGCAAACGGGCGGCCTCCAACCCGCGTTCCACCGTCGGCACCTATACCGGACTGCATGACCTGCTGCGCCTGCTTTACAGCCGGGCCGGCGGGACCTTGCTGCTGTCCTCGGCCTTCTCCTTCAACCACCAGGAGGGGGCCTGCCGCGAGTGCCGGGGGATCGGCAGCGTCACGGCCTGCGATCCGGAGCGGCTGGTCACGAACCCCGCGCTGCCGCTGACCGCCGGAGCCATGGACGGGACCAAGACCGGAAAATTCTACGGCGATCCCGGCGGACAGCATACCGCCGCCCTGCGGGCCGCCGGCCGGGCTTTGAACATCGATCTTGAAGCCCCCTGGAAAAGCCTCTCCGCCGAGGCCCGCCGCGTCGCGATGCACGGGCTTCCCGGCCGGGAACTGGAGGTCGAATGGAATTACCAGCGGGGCAGGCGCACCGGGGTGCATCATTTTAAGGGCGTTTGGCAGGGCTTTGCCGGCCTGGTGGACATCGAGTACCAGCGCAAGCACGCCGACCACCGGGGCGCGGCCATGCTGGGGCTGATGTCGCAGCAACCCTGCCCGGCCTGCGCGGGAAAGCGCCTGAAGGCGGAGCCGCTGGCGGTGAAACTGGCGGGCCGGGACATCGCTGAAATGACATCCCTGCCCATTGACGGCCTGCTCCGGATGTTCTGCCAAGAACTGCCATCCATTCCCCCTTTCGACCAGCCAAGGGAAAAAGGGATCCTGGATTCCATCGGCGGAGAGATCATCTCCAGGCTGCGGCCGATGACCGGGGCCGGCCTGGGCTATATCGCGGCCGACCGCCTGGTTTCGACCCTTTCCGGAGGGGAGTTCCAGCGGCTGCAGCTGTCGTCGCAGATCCGCTCCGGCCTGACCGGCGTCACCTACGTGCTGGACGAGCCGTCGTTCGGGCTCCATCCGGCGGACGCCGCCCGCATTTCCGGCCTGGTCACGGGCCTTAGGGATGCCGGCAACACCATCCTGCTGGTGGAGCAGTCCAAAGCGATGCTGGCGGCCTCCGACCGGGTGATCGAACTGGGGCCGGCGGCGGGCCGGGAGGGCGGACGGATCGTGTTCCAGGGCGGGCCCGAATTGCTGGAGGACTTCCGCGGGACGGCCCCGCCAGTTCCGCGCACCGCCCGCGGGCTGCTGCCGGGACTGAAGATCGCCGGCGCCTGCGCCAACAACCTGGACAATGTCTGCCTGGAAATTCCCTCCGGCGGGATGATCGCGGTGACCGGGGTCAGCGGCAGCGGAAAGACCAGCCTGATCTCGGACGTGCTGTGGAGGTCATACTCTGAGAAACGGCCGGTGAACTGCAAGCACATCGAATGGGGCGGGCATTTTGACCAGATGGTGATGGTGGAGCAGGATGCCCCGCCCCAACCCCAGACGGCCGTACCGGCGGCCTTTCTGGGCATCTTCGATGCGTTCAAGAACCTTTTTGCCGGCGGTAACCAGGCCAGGGAGGCGGGGTTCAAGGCCGGGCATTTTTCATTCCTTTCCAAGGACGGCCGGTGTCCGGAGTGCGGCGGGGCGGGATCTATCCCGGTGTCGCTGGATTACTGGGCCGATGCTTATGTGACCTGCCACAGCTGCCAGGGGAAGCGCTACCGGCCGGAGATCCTGAAGGTCCTCACCGGCGGGTTGTCGATGGCTGACATACTGGCCCTGCCGCTATCCGCGGCGCGGGAATTTGCCTCCGGACAGATCGCCCCTAAGGAGAGGGCCGGCGTGTTGCAGGCGCTGGACCTGGCCGTAAAGGCGGGGCTGGGCTATCTTCCGATGGGGCAGCCGCTGTCCACCCTTTCCACCGGGGAGATGCAGAGGTTAAAGCTGGCCGCCGGCCTGGCCGGGGCATCTTTCCGTAAAAGCCTGTTTCTGCTGGACGAGCCGACCGGCGGGCTCCATCCCGGGGACATTGCCGGGCTGCTGAAATTGTTCGATGAACTGACCGCGGCCGGGGGCACGGTGCTCTGCATCACCCACGAGCCGATGGTGGTAAGCTGCGCCGACTGGCTGATAGAATTGGGCCCGGGGGCGGGGAAGAGCGGGGGAAGGGTGGTGTATGAGGGAATGCTTAAGTGATAAGAAGGCTTATAAACTGGAAATCATTAGGATTTGTTTTCTGCCAACTTACTTGTCCGTCACAGGAGGAAATGCCCGTGGTCATGTCCCTATGGTGCCACCCCCTTGAAAAACGGCTTGACAGTAAGCTTAAAATAAAATATAATTACCCATATTCCAGCGTAGCTCAATGGTAGAGCTCCCGGCTGTTAACCGGGTTGTTGTAGGTTCGAGCCCTACCGCTGGAGCCAGATTGTACTGAAAAGCCCTTTAGCATTTATGCTAAAGGGCTTTTTTTCGTTTTGATTAAGAAGTTGCTGGTTATCTCAGCCAAGATCACAGGCTCCATAAATAAGAGATTTTGGCGACGATAGTACGATTTTGCAGCGCCAAGTTTCCTAAGGAATTATCCCGAACCTCATTATATGCCAAATAAAAGATGCTACCTGGGGCAAAACTCCAGCTTATAAGACCGTTAAAATTATGGCTGTGGTCCGAGGTGTTTTGCTGGACAAAAACCCTTAAGGCAATGTCCTTGGTAAGTGAGTACTGAAGTCTTTGCCCGGAGGTCAGGTCGACCCGGTGGTATTTCCAGTTTTGGTAATACTGCCATACGTTATTGGCGGTAAAGGAAAAAGAAAGATTAGATAAAACATTAAGGCCGGACCATAGCTCTAAAGTGCGGGTGTGGCCAAAATAGTCCCAATCGTAATTATAGGCATCGTTTTGGGAGAAATTAAATCCCCCGTTCAGTTTTTTCCTTTCGTCAGAATTGATTCCGGCCCAATAGTTAATGGTTTTATGCCAAACGCTCTCGATATACCCCCGGTTAATATCCGTTCCTCCCCAAAATCCCCAGGCATTAAGAGTGCTGAACTCGAAATTAAAAGTACAGCCGTCGCCGTATTTATCATCACTGTACTGCTTACCTCGGCCATAAAACAATCCGGCCCATAAGGAGCTTATGCCCCTGCTGCTTAAGTCTGGTTTGATTCCTCCCCCCGCCGCCCAGTTTTTATAACCGGCATCGCTCTGATAGCCGAACTTTTTGATGTAAAAATCCCGGCCGAAATCCTTAATGCCGAAGAACAACTGGTAAAATTTATCATCCCAGTTCAGCGAAACATCCCCCAAATTGCCATATAATCCAGAAGCCTGATTTAGGGCCCGGGCAAAAGCTCCGGCCATTTTTAAGCGGCCCGCATTGATGTTGGCATCAGCCACGACCACACTACTAACATCACCGGGAATGGTGCGGCTCACGCCAAGCAACCCAATGGTGGAGGATGAAAATATATCCTGGCGCAGACGTAATACGCTGTAATTAGCATATGGTTCGGTGGCCGGCGTCCCGTAGTCATCATAATCCAATCCCCCGGTCCGGGCTATCATGGCGCCCAAAGTGGTTCCCAATGATTTACCGGTCAGCTTGCTTCCCCATAAAATGGGCACCAACTGCCCATCGGGTAATTTTTTCCCGATCCTCCGCGAGTAAAATGGCTTCCAGGTAGGTCCGGTACTGAAATTAGAGAGCCTGGCGGCATTGAAAAGGTCGGCTCTTTCAATGAAGAACGGCCTGCGCTCAGGCAGGTAGGTCTCATACTTGGAAAGATTGATGTTCTGGGGATCGGCTTCTATCTGGGCAAAATCGGGGTTAAGGGTAATATCCCAGGCCATATTGGTAGTGGGCGCCCATTTGGCATCCAATCCTAGCTTTCCTTCGGAAATTCTTTGATCTGAAAAATTTTCGATTCTTCCCAGGCCGTAAGGCAAAATCTCCAGGTTGCGCCCGGGTTTTATTCCGGATAGCCCGCACAGTTTTCCGCATTTGGAGATCCGGGGGTAGCCTTCTTGTTTAGTGACCGGTTGCCAATACGACACTTCGTTGTGATTGGCAATGTACCTGCCAAAGTTGATGCCCCAGGTTTGATTGTCGCAGTCGGCGAAACGAAGGTTTTTAAAAGGAACGGCCAACTCGGCGGTCCATCCGCAGGTATCTGTTTTAACTGCCGAAGACCAAACGCCGTTCCAGCTCAGGTCACTGTTTGCGCCGTCTTCCGAAAGATAAGCATCTCCCTGAATGCCTTTGGGATTGATGAACAGCTTGTAAGCCCCGCGTTTGTCATTGTAGGTGTCCAGCAGGATAACCACTATATCCCCGTAATCGCCATCCTCCCGGGGAATAAGTTTGGCGGATATTCCGTCGGGATGTTTGTCCTGGCAGCAAAAGGCAAAATACAGATATTCGTGGTCATAACAAACCCTTATGGCAGTTGACTCGATTGAGGGCTGTCCTTCTGCAGGTGTTTTTTGGATGAAGCCGGAAGCCGAAGCCAACCCCTTCCAGCAAATATCCGATAGATCCCCATCAATGATAGGAGCCTGTTCAATCAAGACGGCCTGAAGGGATTGACATTCTGGCTGTAAATTTTGAGCCGGGCAAATAGAGGTTGTTATCAGGCAAAGAGCCAGAAAAAATATCTTCATGGTATTTGATAGGGTTAGGTAATAATAGTGCTTGTTAGATAATTGTATAGAACATTGTATAAATGCCTGAGGGTTAACTATTATTTAGGTGCCAAGGCTATTCCACGTAAACTTCCACCTTCTGGCCGGACTCGTCATTCTCCACATCCACCATCTTGTACTGCCCGTTGACCGCGAACTGGTCGAACAGTTTCTCGATGTCCTCAAAGCTTTCGGCGTTCAGCTTTATTCCCTTGGATTCCATCTGAGCCTTGGCCTCATCGGGCATCATCATGGAGAATTTGCCGCCCAGGCTGCCGGCTATCTTCAGCAGTGTCAGGGGGACGGTCACCCGGATCTTCGGTTTGTCCGTTCCTTTATCAAAGACCCGGACCTTAAGCCAGCGGGGCTTGCCGTTGGTTCCGCCGGGGTTGTCCATGGCGGCCATAAGTTTGGCGGCCTCTTCGGCGGAGATCTTCTTGTCCTCCACCATTTTCAATATGCGCAGTCTGTCTTCTGACATGTTTCTTTCTCCTTTTACTTCTACGGTTGGCCGGGGTGGGTTTTAAACCCACCCTTACAATATACTACAGGTTCTTCAGTCTCTGGGCGGCCTCCTCGGCCGACATCTGACCGCTTTCCACCGCCTTCAGGATCTGCTCCCGGGACTGCTTGTCGCCCTCGCTCTCCAGCACCGAGCCGTTGGTCTTGGACTTGCGCCAGGCAAAGGAGTCAATCACCTTCATTACTCCCCAGGCGATGATCAATATCGGCCAGTCCCGGGAGAAGGAGAAGTTGAAAGAGTACAGCCCGTAGTTGGAAAGCAGCAGCAGGGCGCCCAAGGCGATCCAGAACAAAGCCCACAGGATCTTGCGTGGGCGGTTTTGGTAATAAACGAACATTTGACCTCCTTGTTATATTTGGTTTTAAGTAACTATTAAGCCACAAAGACACTAAGGCACTAAGCCAAATCGTGAATTGTAATTATTTGTGTCTTGGTGCCTTGGTGGTAGAAAAGAAACTGTTTTAAATTGAATCGATCAGCTTGGACAGACCGATCACGATGAATATCACCGGCCAGTCCAGCTTCAATGAAACGGTAAAGGGCAGTACCTGGTGATTGGCCAGCAGGCTGACGACGCCCAAGGCGATGAAAACTCCGGCCCACAGGATCTTGCGCAGAACTTTGCTGGTGGATTTTTCCATTTTCTTTCCTCTCTATGTTTAACTGTTATGATATTGTTATGTCGCCGCTGACCGTCTTGATTGACAGATCTCCTTTGCCTTCGCTAAGCTTCCCCGATAAACTGCGGTTGCTTTGCCGGAGATCTTTCAGTTCCAGCTCGCAGTCAATGTCCCCGCTGACGGTAACGGCCTCGATGGCCGCCGAGGAATCAGCGCCAAGTTCCAAGGATACGTCCCCCGAGACGGTGGTTATGGCCGCGGAGCTGCCTTCAGCCACCGGACCCTGGAACTGGATGTCGCCGCTGGTGCTGCGGATCGTTATCTCGCCAAACCTGGCGGCCTTGATGTCGATGTCTCCGCTGACCGTCTGCCCCTGAATGTTTCCCGACAGGGAGATGCCGGCGTCCCCGCTGATGGTCTGGAAGGACAGGTCGCCGGAACAGCCGTTGACCCCGATGTCGCCGCTGGCGGTGTTGATCTTCAGGGATGTTTCAGCGCAGCCGTTGACTTCGACATCGCCGGAGGCGGAGGAGAGGTTGTTTTCACCCCGGCATCCAAATATCTCGATCTCTCCCGAGGCGGTGTTGAGCCGGCAGCCATTGAGCAGGTTCTGGACCGAAATCTCTCCGCTGGCCGAGGATATCTCGGCGGCAATGTTTTTCGGCATCACAATGGTGAAGTCGACCTTGGCCCGGCGCTTCTTGGTCCAGGGGGGGCCGTCCACCTTGATCTTCAAAACCCCATTCTCGGTTTCGGTGCTGATGTCCAGGGATTTGAGTTTTTCCCTGGCTTCGTTCCGGTCCTCGGCCCAGACCTGGATGTCGGCCGTGATGGTGATCTGGTCTGTCTCGGCGCCTACGATCTCAAAATCGCTGCGGGGCTGGTTGATGGACAGGCATGTGATCCCGGCGGCAGGCACTACGATCTCTTTTTCCTCTTCGGCCTTTTCCGAGCCGTGGATATCATCGATTTCTATGTGAATGTCCTTCAGGCTTTCCCGGACCCCGGCCATGGCTTCGGCCACTATCCTTCCGGGGTTTATCTGGCCCAGGGTTTCGTGCAGGTCAGAAGCATCCTGCCAGTGGTGGTGACGGTTTGGGTTTCCCTTGTTCAAGGCCGAGAGCAGGGAGTCGGCTTCCTTGGAGCTGATCCTGCCGCCTTCCAGCATCTTCAGTATTTTGATGGTTTCTTCGGACATGGTGGCCTCCTTTTTATTGGTCGGGGCAATTCATCCTACTACGCCAGCTTTAGTGGCTACGTCGGACGAGTGAATTGCCCTTACGTTTACTTGATGGGGCGGTGTTACTACCTGCCCTTACTGTTATCTTACGATCCGGCCTGGTCCAGCAGCTCCACCGCCTGGGCGGCGCTGATCTTTCCCGCTTCCAACGACTCCAGCACCTCCGAACGGCTCATTACCGGGGTTGCCTGCCCGGACAGGGCGGCGATGGCGTCATCCAGCTTGTTGCGGACGGTGGGGTAGGATATGCCCAGCCGGCTTTCCACTTCCTTGATGTTGCCCCGGGACAGGACGAAGGTCCTGATGAAGTCCAGCTGGTCTTCGCTAAGGCTGCCAAGAGGGGACAGGGGGAACTCGCCCTGGACGGTGGTGTCGCAGCTGGAGCACCTTAGTTCCGAGATGTGCATGGAGCCCTGGCAGGCCGGGCAGGTATTGGGTGTTTGTTTGGGCATGGGGCAAATCCTTTGTGGATCGTTAGATCATTTTGTTAAGATTTGAGAAAGGACGGGTTTTTATTGGACAAAATTTTGGCCGGGCAGGTTAAGGTAGCGGCAGATCATTCCTTCCCAAAACAGGATCCTTAGAGCCCTGGATCTTTCTGGGCTGAGTCCGTTTTCGGATTCAATAATATTCCACACGCTTTTCATTTATTTTACCTCCTAAATAAAGGGTTATTTTTTGATTGTTTATATTATACCAAAAAATGTTAAAAATGTCAAGTAGTAAATTAATAATATTAATAAATAAATTAATAATGTTAATATGCATTAAAAAACGACCCAAAGGGTCGTTTTTTAATCAAGACTGATTATTAATCTTTGATCTGTTCTAACTAGTTTAACAAATTGAAGTTAGACCTTTGCTTATTCCTTGAGGTTAAATCTTTTTTGTCAGTAGCGCGGCTCCGATGGCCCCGGCCCAGGGTCCCAGTCTGGCCGGTTTCACTTTTATTCCAAGGACATTGAAGGGCATGGCCCGTCGTTTCATTTCCTTAATGGCTGGGTCCAAAATATATTTGCCGGCCTGGGCCACCCCGCCGCCGATTACGATGGCTTGGGGATTGAAGATGTTGGCGTAGTTGGCCAGACCCACCCCCAGCAGGGTTCCGGTTTCCATCAGTGCCTTTATCGCGGCCGTCTCGCCTTTTTTTGCCCGGCCTGATATCTGGGCCACGCTCAATGCTGTATTCTGTATTCTATATTCTGTATTCCTGGAGCGGTAACGCTCAATGATGGCTCCGGCTCCCACCATGGCCTCCAAACATCCCTTGTTCCCGCAGAGGCAGCGCGGTCCGTCGTATTTTATGCTGGTGTGCCCCAGCTCCCCGGCGCCGCCGGTGGAACCGCGGTAAAGCTTCCCGTCAAGCACCAGGCCGCCGCCCACCCCGGTGCCCAGGGTCAGGCCCACCACATTCTGAAAACCTTTGGCTGCCCCGCAAAAAGTCTCGGCCAGCACAAAGCAGTTGGCGTCGTTGTCTATGGCCAGGGGGATCCTCAAGCCCGGCAGTTCCTTTTTAAGCAGGCGCTCCAAGGGCACCGCTCCCTGCCAGCCGGGAAGGTTGGGGGAGTTGCGCACGGTTCCCCTGTTCACCAGCCCGGCCGAGCCCAGCCCGATGGCGGCCACGCCGATGTTCTTGGATCCGGCAACCCTCAGCAAATAGTCGATCTCTCCGGCCAGGATCTTGACCACCGCCACGGAGCCCAGATGGGCCAGGGTGGGGATCTGTCTTTTGACGATGACCTTCAGCGACCGGGCATCAAGCAAAACCGATTTGATGTTGGTGCCTCCGAGGTCAAGACCCATTAAGGCGGGTATCATAAGCTTCTCCATTCCGATAAAACAAACTATAAGGAAGCCATGAAGGACAGGAAAATATTTTTCATGCTTTCCTGGTTTCCTAATAAATCCCAGTCTTTAAGGTAGCTAAAAGAATAGCATAAAACCAACATTTTAGCAAGGCGGTCGGATGCCGCTTCAATGCTATTTCTGAAATGGCAGGCATCCAGGGCCATTACTGATGAAAAACAAGAGAACCTGGTCTGCTTAAAACACTCTTTCCACCTGTATTTTTTGTTGACTTTACAAATATTAACAGGTAAAATAAAAGCAAATATTCAGGTCTTGATTGTTGACGATATTGCCACGACCTTCAGGTCGTGGCAGGAAGTTCGCCTGCGGCGGACAGGGGGCTTCAGCCCCAGAGAGGCAGCGAAAGAGATTATAATGCGTAGAATATGGATTTACTGTCTCCACCGCAGGCGGACAAGCGGGGTTGAAACCCCAAGAGATTCTTTCTGATCCTTCAGCCACCCCGATGTATCGGGGTGGCAATGGAAATAGAAGCATTAGTGTAAAATCAGAAACCACAATAACATAAAAGGCACTATGAAGAGCATCCCCGAAAAATACGACTTTTCCCTGGTGGAAAAACACTGGGTGGAAACCTGGCTTAAACAGGGTATTTACGACTGGAACCCGGCCATCGAACGGGCCAAGACCTTTGCGGTGGACACCCCGCCGCCCACCGTCTCCGGCTCGCTTCACGTGGGCTCGGCCTTCGGCTATGTCCAGCAGGACGTGATAGTGCGACAGCGCCGGATGAAGGGCCTCAACATCTTCTACCCCATGGGCTGGGATGACAACGGCCTGCCCACCGAGCGCCGGGTGCAGAACATGTTCCACGTCCGCTGCAACCCCCACCTGTCCCATAAAAAGGATTTTGTTCCAAAGAACAACAAGAAGGAACCGGCGGAGGAGATCAGCCGCGACAATTTCATAGAACTATGCCACCAGGTCACCAAGCAGGACGAGGAGGTCTTCAAGTCGCTGTGGCAGCACCTGGGGCTGTCCATTGACTGGTCGCTGGAATACGCCACCATAGACGACCACTGCCGGCGGACCTCGCAGCTGTCGTTCCTGAAACTGTTAAAGGACGGCCGGGCTTACACCAGCTTCGCCCCGCACCTCTGGGACGTGGACTTCAAGACCGCGGTCTCCCAGGCCGAGGTGGAGGACAAGGTCTTACCCGGACATTTTCACAATATTCGTTTCGGCATTGAGGGTGGCGGGTCATTTGTCATCGCCACCACCCGGCCAGAGCTGCTGCCGGCCTGCGTGGCCGTGATCGCCCATCCCGACGACGAGCGCTACAAGCCATATTTTGGCAAGAGCGCCGTCACCCCGTTGTTCCGGGCCAGGGTTCCCATCATCGCCAACGAGAAGGCCGACCCGGAAAAGGGCACCGGCATCCTGATGGTCTGCACCTTCGGCGACATGATGGACGTGGAGTGGTGGAAGCAATACAAACTGCCTTTGCGCCAGGTGATCGGCCATGATGGCCGGATGATGGACGTCAGTTTTGGCGCCCCGGGCTGGGACAGCGCCGATCCGGCCGCCGCGGGCAAGTTCTACTCCGAGATAAAGGGCAAGACCGCCAAGCAGGCGCAGGCCAAAGTAGTAGAGATGTTACGTAGTAAAGATGGAGAGGCCCTGCCGGGGCTGGGAGCGCCCTTGACCGAGGAGCCCAAGCCCATAGAGCACCCGGTGAAAATGTACGAAAGGGGCGAGCGGCCACTGGAGATCATCCCCACCATGCAGTGGTTCATCCGGATCATGGACCTTAAAGAGGAACTGCTGGAGCAGGGGAGGAAGATAAAATGGCATCCGACTCACATGCGGACCCGCTACGAGGACTGGGTTAAGGGACTGAACCAGGACTGGTGCGTCAGCCGCCAGCGCTACTTCGGCGTGCCCATCCCGGTATGGTATCCGCTGGACGCCGAGGGCAACCCAATATACCAGAAGCCGATCCTGCCGTCCGAAGAACAGCTGCCCATAGATCCCCAGTCGCACCCGGCTCCCGGCTATGAAGAATCCCAGCGGGACAAGCCCCATGGCTTCACCGCCGACCCCGATGTGCTTGACACCTGGGCCACCAGCTCCATGACCCCGCAGATTGCCAGCCACTGGGCCAAGGATCCCGAACGCCACCAAAAGGTCTTCCCCATGGACATCCGGCCCCAGGGCCCGGAGATCATCCGCACCTGGGCCTTTTACACCATCGTCAAGGCCTACCTGCACGAGAAGCAGATCCCCTGGCACAGCGCGCTGATCAACGGCTGGATAATGGACCCCGACCGCAAGAAGATGTCCAAGAGCAAGGGCCAGGCGGTGACTCCGGAACACCTGCTGGTGCAGTTCTCCTCGGACGGGTTCCGCTACTGGTCGGCCAAGGCCCGGCTGGGGGTGGACACCATGTACGACGAGGCCAATTTTGCCAACGGCAAGCGCTTGACTACCAAACTCTACAATGCGGTCAAGTTCGCGGCCGGGCACATCCTAAGCGCCGACCAGTCGAAGATCACGCCACAGGCCATCACCGACCCGCTGGACCTCAGTTTCACCGGCCACCTGAAACAAGTGGTCGCCAGGTCGGGAAGATACTTTGAGAATTTCGAGTACGCCGACGCACTGCAGGAGACGGAGAGCTTCTTCTGGGAGAAGCTGTGCGACAATTACCTGGAGCTGATAAAGGTCCGGGCTTACCAGGAAGGGGACTCGGCCGGCAAGCTTTCGGCCCTGGCCACCCTGAAGTTAACTTTGAATGTCATCTTAAGGCTGTTCGCCCCGTTCATCCCCTATTTTACCGAGGAGGCCTGGAGCTGGATGTTTGCGGCGGAGTCCGGGAAGCAAATGTCGGTCCACACCTCGGACTGGCCGGATGAAACGGAGTTCAAGGACATCAAGGCTTCCGCCGAGGGCGATCCCTTCGGAGCCGCCATGGAGGTCTTGAGCGCGGTCCGCAAGGTCAAGAGCGAGGCCAAGGTCAGCGTCAAGACGCCGCTGAAGTACCTGAAGATAACCGGAAGCTCCGAAGACATGAAGGTGCTGAAGCTGGTCTGGCAGGACATGCTGGGCACGGTGGGTGCGCAGGAGGCGGAGGCTGTCGAGGGCAAGGTGGAGGGAAGCAAGTTCGAGGTCAAGGCGGAACTCTAATATCCAATTTTCAATTCATGATTCCATGGTGCTATGCCATCCCGCCAAAGGCGGACAGGAAATAACATCGCTACTAATCATCAACCCCGATAAATCTGGCTGTTTGGACAGGCCGTGAATACGCTATCCAGCTTCGTCAGGCAGGCCTCGTTAGAGGGACTTGATGATTTATAGCGATAGCCTTAAGGCTATCGCTAAGAAAAGGGAAAAGCGGAACTCTAAAACAACAAGGAGTTTCTGATGAAAAAGGCATCTTTTGTTTCTTTGGTTCTAATGGTGCTGGCGGCCAATTCATTGGTCTTGGCCCAGCCTGCAAAAGTACTGCTCCTGGAGCCGGAGACGGAAGATGCTCTTTTTTCTTTAGCCTGTGATGTTCATATCTGGATGAAAGCAAGCTTTGGAAAGAATGAAAATTTTTTGGTATTACTGGACCTGAAGCAAGCCCGAGACACATTGGCAAAAAAAGGTATCTATTTAAGCAGGTGCAAAACAAACAACGATTATTATAAGGTCGGCGGTGTTTTGCATGCCAATAAAATAATTTATACAAAACTTTATTCAATTGACCAACAATATATCTTTTCGGCAACTGTTTTTGACGTGATAAACAAGCAGGTATTGTATCAGAAAGAAACTGATGTAAATATTGCTTATAAAAAGGATCTTTATGATTTTACAAACAACGCTGTAAAAGAACTAGCGGATACTATATTCAATATTCCCAACAATATCCTTGGAAAAGAAGAGGACACTACTATAACTTATGGTGATTTTGGCCTAAAGAAGGAAGGTTTGGATAAATTACGTGCCTTGTCTGATATTATTGGAAAGGAAGAGTTTGATAACGTCCTAAAAGCAAAATACAAGAAGACGCCGGTTTTAAAAAAGAGTGAAAAAATATTTTACCCGGATAGTATCCGTAGTAAAGGGATTGGTGGGTTAGTTAATCTATATGCTCTTGTAAATGAAGAAGGCAATATCTCAAGAATAGAACTTGCACAATCATCTAACAGCACGTTATTGGATTCACTGGCGAAACAAGCCGTTCATAAGTTTGAATATTCACCAGGCATTGATAGTAATGGTATGGCACAGAAGGTCTGGATTTTAATCCATGTTGATTTTGATCTAATAAAGGGTGCAGCTGAATATGGCGAATTCAAGGCCATGGAAGAAACCCCTGAGATTGTTAAAAAAGTAGCACCTATCTATCCACCTGCCGCCAAGGCCAATGGCGATCAAGGCAGGGTTATTTTATATTTGTTAATAGATATTGATGGACGAGTAAAACGAGTTGATATAGCGATATCCTCGGGCAGCACTCTATTGGATGAAGCCGCAACAACGGCAGCAAGACAATTTATTTTCACGCCGGCCATTGCCCCCGGCCATATTCCGGTTAGGGTATGGATTATGTATCCGGTTAGCTTCAGTTTGGAGTAAATGAACAAGACCCAATAGCGGAAGCGATGGAACCGGGGCCAAAACGGAACTAAATAATTAAGGAGCCTTCAATGAAGAAAATATTAGCAATCCTGGTCTTCTGTTCTCTTTTGGCCGGCGGGGCCCTGGCCGCCGGGAAGAAGACCACCATCTCCGTCATGGACCTGAACACCACCTCGGGGCTTGCCCCCAAGGAAATGGCCCTGCTGACCGACAAACTGCTGAACAGCCTGGTGGAATACCGGGTCTTTGAAGTGGTGGAACGCTCCAAGCGCGACGAGATCCTTAAGGAACAGGGCTTTCAGATGACCGGGGCCTGCGACCAGACCTCATGTCTGGTTGAAGCCGGCCAGCTGCTGGGCGCTCAGAAGATGATCGGCGGGACCATCGGCAAGCTGGGCAACGTCTATGCCATAGAACTGCGGATGCTGGACATCCAGACCGGGGGCATAGACCTCTCCTTCTCCCGCAACTACGGAAAGATTGCCGATCTCTTGAGCGCCATGAAGGAGGCGGCCGAGATTTTCTCTTCCTGGAAGCCGGGAACCGCCGGCCAAAGCGCCAAGCCGGGCGGTCTGTTTGTGGTCACCGAGCCCGATGGGGCCAAGATCCTGGTGGACGGCCAGGAACAAACCGGCCGGACACCGAATCTGGTGTACCCCCTGTCCGAGGGGTTGCACCAGATCTCAATAGTCAAGGAAGGCTACAGCCTGTTCTCCACCAGCCGGCTGGTGAGCGTCGGAAAAGTGGACACGGTAAGCGCGCCGCTGATGAGCCTGGCCGGAAAGCTGAAGATCAAGACCGATCCGGCCGGGGCCAAGCTGTATTTGAATAAAAAATACCAGGGTATCGTCACCGAGCAAGGCATAACCATAGAGGACCTGACCGACTCGCTGTACAAGATAAAGGCCGTCAAGTCGGGCTATAAAACGTACAATGCGAAATTGGTCCCCACACCCGGCCGGGAAACAAAGATAGAGGCCAAAATGCCGCTCCGGCGCTGGAAGATCAATTTTTGTTCCTTCGATTATGTGAAGAACCTGGCTTCCAGTAACGAGGAGGTTTCCACCTTCGACCCCTATAGCGCCGCTACCCAGACCATGTCTGTCACTGAAGATGATTTCGTGGGCAGCGGATTGGGGGGCGGTGCGGGGGTGGGCTTTGCCCTCAGCCGCAATATCACCCTGGGACTGATGTACCAGTTCCGGATATATCCGGATGCGATAGAAAAGAACTTCTCGTCCGACTGGTATTCAACCACGATGCAGTCCGAAGAACTGGAGATCAATTTCATCTCCCATACCCCTCTGGTCAATCTTACGATCGCGTTACCCCGGGACCATATGGAGCCATATGTCGAGATCAGGTATGGCGCCATCAGCTTCTCGGCCAAAGCCGACGGGGAGCATGAGATCGAGTACCAGTCGCGTCCGTCGGTGGACAGCACATTTACCACTGACAGCACCGTCACCAAAAAAATCGACGATAAGGTGGTGTACAAGACGCTTCAGGTGGGCGGAGGTTTTTTGTTTTGGTTAAGGCCCGACCGGGAGACCCTGCGGGTCTACTGGATGTATTCCCAGGACAGTTTTGAGGATTTCTCCATGCCCGGATCACAGCAGGATATCGACCTGAAGGCCTCGGGACTGCAGTTCGGCTGGGGCCTGACGGTTCACTTTTAAAACAACTGTTGCCAGGATAAGCAAAGCCCCGATGAGAACCTCATCGGGGCTTTATGCTTGAGTTTAGCACAGCTATTCCATTATTGCCGGCTTGGGGCTGGCCGTCAGCAGTTTTTCCGACAGCCACTTGAAAACAAAGGCCAGGCCGTTCCAGACATGCAGGGAAAACAGGCCCAAGAACAATCCCAGGACCATGAATATCAAGGCCTGGGGTAACCCCAGCGCCAGGCCGTGGCCTACATCCACGTTCACATGCTGGTAAATGAAGGGAATGGAGATGAAAACCAGGCTAAGCACGCCCAGCACTATCAGCAGAATAAAGGCCAGCAGGCCCAGGGGGAATTTAAGGAACAGATAGCCCAGACCCTTCCAGGTCACCGGGCTGGACAGCCTGGCCCGGAACCAGCACCAGGCATTTTGGCCGGAAGACCAGCGTAAAATACCTTCGGGCTCGATCCTGGCCCCAGCAAGCGGTGCGACTGGAAACGTTCAGCTTTGAACTGGAGAAATACCGAAAGCCACTTGAAAACAAAGGCCAGGCCGTTCCAGACATGCAGGGAAAACAGGCCCAAGAACAATCCCAGGACCATGAATATCAAGGCCTGGGGTAGCCCCAGCGCCAGGCCGTGGCCTACATCCACGTTCACATGCTGGTAAATGAAGGGAATGGAGATGAAAACCAGGCTAAGCACGCCCAGCACTATCAGCAGAATAAAGGCCAGCAGGCCCAGGGGGAATTTCAGGAACAGATAGCCCAGGCCCTTCCAGGTCAAGGAACTTGACAGCCTGGCCCGGAACCAGCACCAGGCATTTTGGCCGGAAGACCAGCGTAAAATACCTTCGGGCTCGATCCTGGCCCCCAGCAAGCGGTGCGACTGGAAACGTTCCAGCTTTACGAACTGCCGCCAGGCCAGCAGGATCAGGGCCAGCAGGGGCAGGCCGATGATTAAAACATAAAGCCCCACTCCCAGCGATATTCCCACGGTCAAAAAGACGAAATAAAGCAGGCCCAGGGGAAAGGCCAGCAAAAGGTACAGTATGTTGGCGTAGGTGCGCCCCTTGACCACGACCCCGAAGATGTTCTTAAGGGCCTCGGCCAGCTTTGATCCGAACGTGGTGTTCATTTAAGTAAACTCCTAAAATTGTTGGTTGTTCTTTATTGCTTAATGCCCAGCTGGTCCAATACAAAGGCAAACTGGTATGCCCTTTGCCGGACCGGTTCATAACGATCGGAAGAACTTAAATGCCCGCTTGACAGGTCGCATTGCAGCAGAACCGGATTATTACCGGTCTTTAATGCTCTCAGTTTGGCAACCCATTTTGCCGGCTCCCAGAAAAATACCCTGGAATCATTCAAGCCGCAGGTTGTGAGTATTGCGGGGTAATCCTGGCTGATCACATTGTCGTAAGGCGAATATGATTTCATATAACAGTAAACCTGTTCATCTTCAGGATTGCCGATATGGGTATGCTCGGACGGGGTTCCGGGCAGTGATTTATCAAACATGTCATTCAAAACATCCACCCATGCTACCCTTGCTATTACGGCTTTAAATAGACGGGGACGCATATTTATCACTGCCCCCATCAATAAACCTCCGGCGCTTCCCCCTTCAATTGCGAACTTTTCACTGCAGGTATATTTTTCATTTATTAAATGCTCCCCGCAGGCTATAAAATCGTAAAAGCTGTTTTTCTTGTTCAGCATTTTCCCCTGATCGTACCACTCCTGGCCAAGGTCGCCGCCTCCCCGAACGTGGGCAATGGCCCAGACAAAACCCCGGTCAAGAAGGCTGATCAGGTCCGAGGAAAAATAGGGGTCGATCGTGCCGCCATAGGCGCCGTAACCATACATCAGCGCCGGGTTATTTCCATCGCGCGCCAAACCTTTTTTATAAACCAGGGTGATCGGTATCTTTGTGCCGTCATAGCTTTTGGCGAAAATCCTTTCGGTCTGGTAATCATCTTTATTATAACCGCCGGGGATCTCCTGCATTTTCACGATTTTGCTGGTTCTGTTCTTGAGGTCATACTCAAAAATAGTTTGTGGAGTTGTTAATGAAAAATACGAGTAGCGGTACGTATCACTGTTGTATTCTGTATTTAAGGTGCTAAATACCACGTAATTCGGTTCATCAAAATTGATATAGTGAGTTTCGCCATTTCCCATATCAAGGATCTGAATTTTCGCCAAACCCTGCTGGCGAAGCTTGAGAACAGCGTACCCTTTTAAAAACTCAACCTGCTCTATCAGCACGCTGTCCCGATGCGGAACCAGTACTTTTTTGTTTGCCATTGCCGGATCGGATGCTGGAAGGGTGAAGACTTCGTAGTTCTTCCCGGCCGCATTGCTTCTTATTGAGAATTTGTCTTCAAAATGCTCGGCATAATATTTAACACCTTCCTTGCGGGGGATGAGGATCTTGAATTCAGCGCTGGGAGCTTTGGAATCAATGTATCTTATCTCCCTGGTATCGGTAGTGAGGGACAGGGCAAAAATATAATTTTGGTCTTTACTCTTATACAGGAACAGATCAAACGCTTCATCCTTTTCATGAAACAGTAATTCATCGGCGGAGAAATCCGTGCCAAGCACATGACGATATACTTTATATATCCTGTTCGCGTCATCCCTGGTCGTATAAAGAATTGTCTTGTTATCATTGAACCATTTAAGGCCGCCGGTATTCGTGATTTCATCATCAAGGATCTTGCCGGTGCGCAGATCCTTAAACCTGATTATATATTTTTCAGCCCCGGTGGTGTCAAATGAAAAGGCAAGCAGGTTGTGATCGTAACTAACCTCATATTCCCCCAGGCTGAAATATTTTTTACCGCGGGCAAATTCATTCTCATCTAAAACAACCTCTTCGGTGGATTCGAGGCTCCCCATTTTCCGGCATCGTATGCTATACGATTTCCCTTCTTCCTCCCGGGAATAGTAATAGTACCCGCCAAGTTTGTACGGAAGAGATTCATCTTTCCCGGGCATTCTCCCCTTCATTTCTTTAAACAGTTTATCCCGTAACGGTTTGGTTGAGGCCATAACCTTTTCGGTGTATTTGTTTTCCGCCCGCAAATACTTCATCACTTCGGGATTATCCTTGTCTCTAAGCCATGCGTATGGATCCAAGCGAACATCACCGTGAGCTGTATCCGCTTTAAGGATTATTTTCGCTACAGGCGGGCGGATCACAGCCTGCCCCAAAATTATTCCGGGATTTAACGCTAATGCCATAAAGAAAATGATATAAACTGGTTTTGATCTCATTGTTGTTCCTCCGCTTCTTGGGTAAATATATGACCAAAATCGATACATTTATTATAATAGAATACGGAAATAAGCCGGAATATGTTTCAATTCATCAGTAAATAGTTGAATTCAATAAAATTCGATGGATTCATTATGGTTTGTCGCTT
This sequence comes from uncultured bacterium, assembly GCA_963780225.1. GTDB lineage: Bacteria > Edwardsbacteria > AC1 > AC1 > EtOH8 > UBA5202. The sequence continues at coordinate 113,725 of CAWAAX010000026.1, forward strand.
GTTTTTAAATTTAATTTATGCTATCTTTAAGATATGATAAAAACATCAGGTAACATAAGAACAAAGGACAGGCTCCGCTGGCAGCTGGGCGAGCGGGTCAAGGAACTGACCGCCCTGCACCGCACCGCCCTGATCTTGAACCGCTCCGGACGCTCCCCGGCCCACACCCTTAGGAGCCTGGCCCAGGCCATTGCCAGGGCCTGGCAGTTTTCAGAGGTGGCGGCGGTCAAAATAACCTGGGCCGGAAAAAGCTACGCTTCCAAGGGTTTTAAAAAAACCAGGTGGAGCCAAAAGGCCGACATCAAGGTGGCCCCCGGGCAGGCAGGGTCGATAGAGGTCTGCTATCTGAAGGTCCGGCCCCCCGCCTACCGGGGGCCGTTTTTAAAGGAAGAGGTGCTGCTGCTGAATTCCCTGACCGTGATGTTAAAAACATACCTGCAGAACGTGGTTTACCAGGAGCATCAGGCCAAAGCCAAGGCGGTGCTGGAATGGCAGATAAGAAAACGGACCCGGGACCTGACCAAGGCCAACACCGACCTGCGCCGGGAGCTGGCCCTGGGGCGCCGCCGGGAGCGGCAGATCAAGACCTACCAGGAGCAGCTGAAAAGCCTGGCGGAGAAATTGTCCACCGCCGAGGAACGGGAGCGCCGGGAGATAGCCACCGACCTGCACGACCACATCGGGCAGGGGCTGGCCATGATCAAGCTTAAGCTGCAGACCCTGCAGGGCCAAAATGCAAACAGCGGCCTGGGGCGGGAGATCGAGGAGATCAAGGAACTGTCCCAGCAGGCCATCAAATATATCCGGGGCCTGATATTTGAACTCAGCCCGCTGGTGGTGTACGAACTGGGCTTTGGCGCGGCCCTGCAATGGCTGGCCGACCATTACTGGCAGAAATACAAGATGAGGGTGGTCATCAGAACTGCCGGCCGGTCCCGGGCCCTGGGGGAGGACCTAAGGATACTGCTGTTCAAGTCGGTGCAGGAGCTTTTGATCAACTCCGTCAAGCACGGCCAGGCCACCCGGGCCGAGGTCGCCGTCCGCTGGTTCCCCCGGAGCCTGGAGATCAGGGTCAGGGACCATGGGACCGGCTTCGTTCGGGCCACCAACGGGGAGTTCCAGCCGGACCTGAAAAGTTTCGGACTTTTCAACCTGAAGGAAAGGATCGTCCAGTACGGCGGGCAGCTGACGGTCAACAGCCGGCCGGGGCAGGGGGCCCTGGTAACCATCAGTATTGAAACCAAAGCGGGAGTTAAGGGATGAACGCTAAAATATTAGTGGCCGATGACCACCGGATGGTGCGGGAGGGATTGCGGTCCCTGATAGAACGCCAGCCGGGCCTGAGCGTCATCGCCGAGGCCCGGGACGGGGCCGAAGCGGTCAGCCTGACCAAGAAGCACCGGCCGGACCTGGTGGTGATGGATATTTCCATGCCCAACCTCAACGGTCTGGAGGCCATCCGCCTGATCCGGACCGAAAAGAACAAGACCAGGATCATCGTGCTCTCGATGCATGCCGACCGGCGCTACGTGGCCGAGGCCTTCAAGGCCGGAGCCGAGGGATATCTGCTCAAGGATTCGGCCTTCGGAGAGCTGACCCAGGCCATCAAGACCGTGCTTCAGGGAAAACGGTTCCTCAGCCCCTCCATCGCCGACCTGCTGATAGACGGATACCTGACCCGGGAGGACCAGACCCAGCCCAGCGCCTACAACCTGCTTTCGGTGCGGGAGCGGGAAGTGCTGCAGATGATGGCCGAAGGACAGGCCACCAAGCAGATCGCCAAGGTGCTGAACCTGAGCATCAAGACCATCGAAACCTACCGCAAGCAGATCATGGACAAGCTCAACCTTCACAGCATCGCCCAGCTCACCAAATACGCCATCCGGGAGGGGCTGACCGACCTCTGATTCCGGGCCTTCCGGCCACTAAGGGAAATCGAAGTTAAATTCGGGTTTTCCCTGATAGCATCAGCCTGACTTCCGTAGTAACCTTGAATATGGAGAACCAAATATTAATCATACAACACCACAACAACCATAACGCAAGGAGACATTCATGTCCCACATCACCGACGTGATCGCCAAGGTCAAGGGAAAGAATCCGGGAGAGCCGGAGTTCCACCAAGCGGTAGAAGAGGTCATGAAAACCCTGGAGCCCACCGTGGCCAAGCATCCCGAGTTCGTCAAATGGAAGATCTACGAACGGATCTGCGAGCCGGACCGGGTAGTTATGTTTAGGGTGCCCTGGGTTGATGACAAGGGAGAGGTTCAGATCAACAAGGGATTCCGGGTCCAGTTCAACAACGCCATCGGGCCTTATAAAGGCGGCCTCCGCTTCCACCCCTCGGTCAACTTGGGCATCATCAAATTTTTGGGTTTCGAACAGATATTCAAGAACAGTCTGACCACCCTGGCCATGGGCGGCGGCAAGGGCGGCTCGGATTTTGACCCCAAGGGCAAGAGCGATCTGGAAGTGATGAAGTTCACCCAGTCCTTCATGCGCGAATTGTTCCGTCACATCGGGGCCGACGTGGACGTGCCGGCCGGGGACATCGGAGTGGGAGGCCGGGAGATCGGCTTTATGTACGGCTATTATAAGAAGATCCGCAACGAGTTCACCGGCGTGCTGACCGGCCGGGCCCGGGAATACGGCGGATCGCTGATCCGGCCCGAAGCCACCGGCTACGGCTCGGTTTATTTCGGCGGCGAGATGCTGGCCACCCGCAAGAAGGATTACAAGGGCCTGCGCTGCCTGGTCTCCGGCAAGGGCAACGTTACCCAGTACACCATCGAGAAGATCACCCAGCTGGGCGGCAAGGCCCTGTCCATCTCCGATTCCGGCGGAACCATCATCGACGAGGAAGGCATCGACGCCGAGAAGCTGAAATACGTGATGGAGATCGAGAACGTGCGCCGGGGCCGGGCCAAGGAATACGCCGAGAAATACAAGAGCGCCAAGTACTACGAAGGCAAGAGCGTCTGGGATGTGGTCAAGGATGGCGGCCTGAAGTTCGACTGCGCCTTCCCCTCCGCCACCCAGAACGAGATCAACGAACAGCACGCCGCGGCCATGGTCAAGAACGGGTGCTTCCTGGTCTCCGAAGGGGCCAACATGCCGTCCAACCTGGCGGCCATCAAGATCTACCAGGAGAACAACGTGCTGTACGGGCCGGCCAAGGCTGCCAACGCCGGCGGCGTGGCCACTTCCGGTCTGGAAATGGCCCAGCAGAGCGCCCGCTGGTACTGGGACCGCAACGAGGTCGACCAGAAATTGCAGCGGATCATGAAGGACATCCACCAGCAGTGCCTGGATGCCTCCGAGACCTACGCTACCAAGGGCGATTACCTGGCCGGAGCCAACATCGCAGGGTTCGTCAAAGTAGCCAAGGCCATGGTGGCCCAGGGCGTGGTCTAAACTTTAAAACCCCGTCTTTGGTCAATGAACGAAAAAGAGCCCCGCAGAGATGCGGGGCTCTTGAGTTACCGGGAATTGTTTGCCGAACTGCAAAATATCTGTTGACAAATAATATTTGGAGCGATACAATTACATAAATGGATGCCAGTTATTCTCAAAACAAAAAAGCTTGGCGGCAAACGACCGCAAAGTTAAAGATAACCTTATAAACGGAGAAGAACCATGGCAAAAGACCACGACATTAAAAAGGACACCAAAAAGAAAGCCGGGAAAAGCCTGATGGAAAAACGGCTGGCCAAAAAAGCCAAAAAAGCAGGAAAGTAAAACCTGATCCGGTAATACCGCCTTGGTATTCAATAAAACCAAAGAGCCCCGCAGCGATGCGGGGCTTTGTCATTACGTGCCTTCCGGGATAATCAGTGATTGGGTTTTTTGAGGATAAATCTGGAATGTCCTCTCTCCACGCCCACCTCCCGCCAGCCCAGGCTTTGATAGAAGCCATAGGCCCGGTTGGCCGGATCGTGCTCGGTGGTCAGCCACAGTTCGTTGTGGAACTGGAAGAGCCATTCCTGGACCAGAAGCATCAGTTTTTTTCCGATCCCCAGTCTTTCGCATTCCGGCAGGACGGCTATTACCCACATCTCCCCGTCGTTTTTGTTTCCAATCGAGAAGCCCAACGTTCGTCCGCTTCCGTCCCGGCACAGCCAGCCCTTGTAAGTGGAATTGAGCTTGGCGTTCACCGATTCCTCGGTGATGCCCATCCTGTTCAGGTCCTCCAGGCTCAGCCGGTTTTCCTTGACCCTGGTCCGTAAGACCAGCAGCTCCGGGATGTCACGGGGCTCGATCTCCCGGAAGGTCAGGCCTGCTATTTCCTCTGTTTTGCCGGGCCGGCGGGTCTTAAGGGAAAGGATGTGAAAGCTGACACCCAGGGCCACCGCGGCCAGAACGATCCTGACGATGAGATTGGGAAGTAAGAAAATGGACAGGCTGATGGTGCCCCATAACAAAACTACCGCAAAGATCTTGGTCTTTATCGGGACGGCCCGGTATTTCAGGTAATCATGGATATAGGCGCCGAAAATCCGGTGATTGACCAGCCAGCCGTACAGGCGCTGAGAACTGCGGATAAAGCAAAAGGCGCTCACCAGCAGAAAAGGGGTGGTCGGTAGGAGAGGCAGGAATATCCCGATAACGCCTAAGCCCAGGGAAACAAACCCGGCGGCGAGGTAGAGATATTTTTTCACCGGCGATCCGGCAGAGTTTGGCATATTCATATCTTTCTGGAATCATAGGCCCAATGGAGCAGGGCCTGGCGCTGCCGGGGCCGGCAGTCCAGTTTCCCTTTAGGGCAGTTCTTCTTCAACGCCGCCGCGTGGCGCCGGATGGCCTTCCAGCGCCGGATCTGGCGGGCGTCCTCCTCCGGCATCCTCCGCCCCAGGTAATAGCGGCAGTACCACTGGAACCAGCCCCGGGGGTCGGCCGGGTGGATCCAGCCCTTGTTCTGCCAAACTTTTAACGGCTGGCTGGCATTGACCCTGAAAAAATTAAGGGCCGGGTCGTGCCTTTGGGGGCAGAGCTTGGCCTTTTTGAACCAGCTGGCGGGGAATTCCTTCCGGCAGTCTGTCATGTACCTGCCGCCGAAGATCCCCAGTTCCAGCATCTGGGCCGGGGTCAGCTCCGGCTTGAAATCGGGGTGAAAATTCTTTCCCTCGGGCTCGGCAAGATGATAGTAGCCTTGCTGCATCTTGTCGTTGATGATGATTCTTTTTTTGATCTTCATGGCAATAGGATATGGGCGCGCATATTTTCCTTTAGAACCTCAGGGAAAGACAGCTCAGTCCCCCGTCCAGCTTTCGGAACTCGGAGACATCCACCTCAATCGTCGGGTACCCGGCCTGCGCTATCCTTTCCCTGGTCACCGGATACCCCGACGGCACCAGAATCTTCCCGTTGATCCACAGCGAATTGGCGGAATAGGCGTCCCCGGGCTCAATCACGATCCGGTTGAATCCCCGGAACTCGGGACGGTCCAAGAACTCGCCGGTGATCAGCAGGTTGTTGTTCTCCAGGTAGGAGAGGCCGGTCTTTAAATGGAGCATGGTCCCAAGCGGAACCAGAGAGCCGGTCCGGCCGTGCTTTTCCAGTATCCCGGTCAGCTGGGCGGCCCCGGCCCGGTTGGTCCGTTCCGATATCCCGATGTAAAAATGGGTGCCGGCCATCATCACGTCGCCGCCGTCCAACGTGCCCGGAAAGACTATCTCCTCCAGCTCATTGAAAAATCCTCCGAGGACCTTCCGGGTCTCTTCCTTTTCCCCGTTGCGGGCTGGGGCCCCGGGGTTGGTGACCACGGCGAAGTCCGCGGTGCAGAGAGCGGTGTCCTCCACAAAGGTGGAATCGGGGTAGCGGTCATCCTCCTCCAGCACCGTCACCTCCAAGCCGCACGATTGGAGGGCCCGGACGTACCGGCCGTGCTGTTCCAGGGCTTTACTAATGTCAGGCCTGCCCAGCCCGGCGGTGGTGATCCCTTTGACCATGGCCGGGCAGGGTTTGCGGGTTATGGCCTTGGTGAAAATATTGGTTATAGTATTCACTTTCATGGTTTGTCTGGCGGATAAGCGACCAGTTCACTTTGTTTCGGATCCTTTCAGATCCATGAATATTATATCGTGGGCCCGGATCCCTTTGAAGCCGACCTTTTCAGCCGCCCTGTAAGATCCTTCATTTCGGGCTTTGCAGACCCAGCGCACTATAGCGGCCCTGCTCAGGGCCAGCTCTGCACAGGCGGCGGTGGTCAAAGCGCCAAAGCCTCTCAGCCGGTGATCCTTGTCGGTCACTATGGACAGCTCATAGGAGTCATCACCCCGGTTGTAGAACATGAAGGAATAGCTGACGATCGTATCTCCTTTCATCAGGCATACGCCGCCGCTGTTCTCAAAGAACTTTTCCCTGGAGTTCCAATAGCTTCCTTCGATAAGCCGCCGGGCATGCTGTATCTTGTCGTCGGTGCAATTGTCGATTAGTTCGGAGTCAAATTCCACCATTTTTAAATCTTCGGGCAGGCGGCTCTTCCAATCGTAAGTCATCTTATCGCACTGGTAGGCAAGGTACGGCATAATATAGGGGGACTTGTCTTTGACCATATCCTTTACGGCAGGGACCCATTCTTCGTCAGGAGTAACGATCTTGAGCACTCTCTTGTTCGTAGCCTTGTCCTTGAGGTAGACCCCGTCAAAAGCGGTTTTGAAATCACCGGAGGCCGCCAGTTTAGAAATGTTGCCATCAATATAGGAGAAATTGGTGGTATTGACGAAAACCAATTCCGGGTCCCTGTTACTGTCGGCGTAAATCTCGCCATCCCGGTTCAGATGGACCACCGCCGAAGCCCGGGAGTATTCGGGCCGTTTGAACCAATGCTTTAAATTGCCGTATTGGGATCTGTCAAGTAAGTGAAGCATAATAACTGCTTTTTATGCATATGTGTATTGACTGTGTCTTGGATAATATAACGCCGTGTCAAGGCTGCTGATAGGCGAAAGAAAACGCGTATTTGACTATTTTTTCACAAAATGAAGGTGAACATTGCCGTCTTCAGTGTGCCAATGTTTGACCTCAGTCATCCCGTAACTTTGAACCAATGATCTCAAATACCCGTAATCAATGATATTTTTAGTCCGGTAGTTTTCCTCCGGGCAGGAAAACCGATCAACCCACTGATTTAATGCAAGCCAGGAGGAAGGTGATTTATTTGATGCATATCGATTGAACATGTATTGGAAATCCGGCACATCCAACAATAAAAGAACGCCGGCTGGTTTTAGTTTCTTGATCCATTCCTCAAGTACAGTTTCCAATTTAGTATAGATAACATGATCCAGGATGTCTTTCGCGCGTATTTCTTCACACGACCCATCGGGAACAAAGGAGAGATCGGCTACGTCACCAATATGGAATTCAAAATCTTCGATAGAAACCCCACTGCGCGATTTACCCGGCCTGTGCAAATCAATGTTTAAATAACCGGATTGGAGATCGCTGCCGCAACCTAAGTTCAATTTCATGGCTTTGCCTATACGTTATATTATGGAAAACTGCCGTAGTTTTGCGAGTGACCTGATCTTTGTCCGGGATGCCTAAATCGTGCTACGAATTAAACAAAACGTAGCGCGGCCGTTCAGACTGTTCTTATGGTTTATTCCGCCAGGGACATATCTACCGCTTAAGCGCGCCCAGGGCCTGTTCCCGGTCGCCGTCCATGTATACCGTCAGGGTGGCGCCGTCGGCCGCCTTGGGCACATGGATCACCTTGACCACCTGCTCCAGGTTCCGGGCCTGGGGCAACAGTTTTCTAAGGACATTTGGCGAATCGGCAAAGAACTTTTCGTTGAAGGTCGCGCCCTTCTCGTCGGGATAGAGCGGCAGGTAGCGGATGCCGGCCTCCACCAGGTCCTGGAAGAAGTGGGTGCCAAAGGAAAGCTCGGGCACGTAGTCCTTTTTCTTCTTGGCCACCTCGATCAGCATGGCGGTGTTATTGATGTCCGAGTATCCTACCCGGACCCCCAGCTTGATGTCGCCCCGGCTGCCCCAGCGTCCCGGTCCCATCAGGATGAATTTCTGGCGGGGCAGCTTCTGGTTCAGGTCGCCCACCACCCGGCCCACCTGGATCAGTTCTTCCATGTTGGGCAGGGCGTCGTACTGGATGGGGTCGACGTAGACGATGTATTCTATGTCCTTCACCAGGGCGTTGGTAATATAGCGGCTGCCGGTGAACAGGACGTCGGCCGCCGGGGTATCCTTGGGAACAGCCACGCTAGAGCCGCCTCCGGCCTGGCTCTGGGGCCGGCATTGCAGCAGGTACAGCTTATGGATGTCGCCGTCACAGGCAAATTCGATGTCCACCGGAAAGCCCAGAGCTTCCTTTAGGATGCTTAGGATCTCCTTGATCTGGGGAATGAAGGGTCCGTGGGTCAGCAGCTTGGAGAAGGTGACTACAGGCTGGCCCTCGTTGAGGTTGACCATGGTGCCGGTGGGCGAAAAGAGCTGGCCTTCCTGGTAGATGGAGATCACCTGGGACAGGGCCGGAAAATCGTTGCCGATCTCCTGGAACAGCTTGTCCACGGTAATGGTCTCAAACCGGCGGGTCTCCATGTTAATCAGGTCGATGTTCTTCTGGGAATACCAAAGCACTTCTTCGGGGCTGGCATTGACCCTTAAGCCCGGCTGGCCGGGGCTGATCAGCACCGGGTAATCGTCGCCCACCCGGTCCACCGCCCTGGTGCCCATCCCGGCCACCAGCCTGATAATGCCGTCCTGGCGCTTGATGCGGGGAGACCAGCGGAACTCGTTGTAGCTGAAGGCCACCCCGGCATAGGCCGGGAAGTAATACTTGCCCACCCGCTGGCCCACCACCTCCTGGATCACAATGGCCATCTCCTCGTTAAAGTCCAGCAAACCCCGCTCCCGGCGGTACTCTATGGGGTCGGGCCCGAACACCGAGGCGTAAACTTCGACGATGGCGTCGACCAGCGTCTCCAGCCGTTCGCGTTTGGTGCCCTGGTTAGCCACGAACAGGCTTTTGTATTTCCCGGCGAAGGACGACCCTACGCTGTCTTCCAGCAGGCTGGAAGATCGCACGATCAAAGGCTTGTCGCCAAAATCGTCCAGGCACAGCGACAGTCCGGCCATGATCTCGGGCGACAAGGCAGAATTCTTGAATATCTGCTCCAGGTAGGGGAATTCCTGGCGGATCTCGGCCGGGTCCCGGTACTTGATGGTGGGCATCTCCTCCAGGGCGTTAAAATGGAGGAAGTCCAGGCTGCCGTCCGAGGCGATGTACCAGGTCTTGGGGACGGCCAGGTTGCGGAGCGCGATCGAGTCCTTTTTGGCGTTCATCAGTATCCGCTGGGCCCGGAACAGGCCGGCCGCCTTGCCGCCCAACTTGCCGTTGCCCAAGGCCGGCCCCACGGTGTGCGAAAGCACCTGAGCGAAGTCCTCCACCTTGGCGCAGCTCTTGACGACATTGATGTAGTGGAGGTCATCCGAGAAGAAGCGGCGGATCAGCGCCACCCGGATCCCGGTGCGTTCCTCGGGCGACAGCTTGCGCTGCTCCTCCGGCATCCGGGTGAAGCGGTGCACCGCATCGCTGATGTCCACCAGGGCCACGTCGCGCTTTTCGGCTGCCATGGAAAGGAAGCGGAACTGCTCGTGCTTAAGCCACTGGGTGACCATGGCGGTGATCTCGTCGTCCAGGATGTTTTCGGCTGCGATCTGGAACACCTCTTCCATGATCCGCTCCAGCTGATCCTGTTCCAGGCGCTGGACAGGCTGGTTCTCGCCGGTCTCCCAGCCGGTGGACGAGGATTCCAGCTGCTGCATCAGCAATTCGATCTGCTTGATGTTGCGTTTGTAGAGATGGTTCATCATTTTACGGCCGATCCGGTTCAACAAGATGACATTGGTGTCGCGCAGCAGGTCAATGATCACCTGCCATTCGGGCTTGTGGTGGGGCATAGCGCTGGCTCCTTGTGGGATTAATTGTTGTTTCGAAAGGGAGAGAACCTTACACGGAATCACGGAAAGGCTGAAAAACACGGAAAATATACTTAATGGGTTGTTTCTTTTATGCTGCTAATTTCAGAATCGTGCTACTGGTTCGGCCGGACCTCTCCCTTTATCCCTCCCCTGGAAGGGGAGGGGGCGGTCGGTGCGTTAATAGATCGAATTAGGAAAATTTGAAAAATAGCTTAATCCAAAATTAAGGTAAGGTCGTTTATTGTCTGAATAACCCTTTGTCCAAGGCAGGCGAATGTCTATAGTTGCTCTGATTGATTCATTGGACAATTTTAAACCAATAGAACTTTCAGTGCAAATCCTCGATACTTTATAAAATAAAAAATAGTCTGTATGTTGACCAACCAAAAAGGCAATATTTTCGTTTGGAGCATAACCAAGTCTAAAATTAGTCAGCATTTGTGGGGACAAAACAATTAACGCAGCAACGCCATAGGCTGGGGATTTTGATTCTTTGGCAAAAATGTTTTTTAAAAATGCACCACCAATAAGGACACACAAGTTGAGGGGGTTTGAAGACACATAGTACTTATCTTGCTGCTTCAATAAAGCTATTGATGTAAAACTTGTTTCAAATGACTTAGGGATAGAAACAAATTCAACAGGCGCGGCAACTTTTAAATTTAATTGCTCATTCACCGAAAATGAGCAGTGCCAATATGCATGTACCCATTTGTTCAATGTTTGTGCTTGTACGGTATTGCTTTGAGCAAGCAACAAGAACAACAAAAAGAACGGTGTTAATTTTAAATATTTCATATCAGTATCAAAATATTTATGCATTATCATTTGCTGATCAGCCCCATCCCGCTGCGGCCGTCTATCCGGGCCTCCACCGTCTGTTCCAGGTGCACCCAGCGCAGGTGCTCGGTGCTGTCCGTCACCTTTTGCGATTCCAGCCAGTCCCAGTCTATCCTGCCGTGCTCGGGGTCGGTGGGCACGGTGAAGTAGCCGATGCGGAGCGAGGTCATGTTCTGGAAGAAGTGCGAGCCCTGCGAGGGATCCACGTTCATGTTGGGCAGGCAGGCCTCCACAATGGTCCGGGCCTGGGAGATCTGGTCGAACTTCACCGGGATGCCCAGCCAGGGATCGCTGGAACCCCAGCGGCCGGGGCCGATCAGGACGTAGGGGCGGCCCTGTTCCTTCAGCTTCTTGTTCAGCTGCCCCACCTCTTCGGCCATCTGCGGGGTGCGGGAGGCGTCAAACGAGCCGGGCCGGACGTAGACGATGTCGCTTAGGGCCGTCACCCCGTTACCCAAAGCCTTGTCGCTGAAGCAGAGGGCCTGCTTGATGTCATCGGCCGAGACGTCGATCTTGACCAGCTCGTCCGAGACCACCAGCGGCCGAACCTGGAGGAAGCCGAAGTCGGCCGGGAAGATGTTTTTGGGGTCCAGCCGGACCGCGAACTCCATCTCCACCGGGCAGCTCATGGCCTGGGAGGAAAGCTTCAGCAGATGGTCCAAAAGCTCGGCCAGGGGGAACATCTTGTATTTAAGGATATGGGCGAAGCTGACGATGCGCGGCCCGGGCTGGCCGATCCCGTCCTGCAGCTGTTGGTTCTCGAAGGAGTAGGTGGAGCCCAGCCGCTCCAGCACCCCGTCCTTCTCCGCTTCATCGATCCCCAGCTTCAGCAGATACTGGTCCTCCTCAGCGAAGGCGGTGTTGGATCGGGGCCGCATGTCCACGGCGTAAAAGCTCTTCTGGCTGTTGTCCAGCATGTCGTCGGCGGTGCCGAACTGGGGCAGGATCTCGGGGTAGGCCGGGGTGAAGCGGAGCGAGACCCCGCCGTCCACCACGCTCTTGCCCAGGCCCAGCGCCACGTTCACCACGCCGTCCTCCGGCTTGGCATGGCCCACCGGGTAGTAGTTGTAGGAGCGGGCCACCCCGGCGAAGTCGGGATAATAGCGGCCGTTCCTATCCGCCCCCACCACTTCCTGGATGATCACCGCCATCTTTTCCTCGTCCACCCGGTGGTTGGTGGACTCGATGTAGCTCTTGGCCTGCTTTAAAAATGTGGAGGCCCAGACCAGCTTGATGGCGTTGTCCAGACTCAGGAAGCGGGCGTCCAGGTCGGACTGGTTGTTGGGGACCATCTTGGTGTAGTAGATGCCGGCGAAGGGCTGGTAGAGCGCGTCCTCCAGCAGGCTGGAAGAGCGCACCGCCAGGGGTTTTCTGACCTGCCGGATGAAGTCCCGGATGTCGCCCACCACGGTGGGGGGCAGGGAGGCGTTTAAGAAGGCGTTGACGATGCGGGCGTCGGAATCCTCCTCCGTCGCCAGCTTGAACAGCTTGTTGTGGCGCATGAAGTCGTCGAAGATGTCGGCCCCCAGCACCAGGGTTTTTGGTATGGAGATATTGACCCCGGGATAGAGCGAGTGGTCGAACTGGCTGTTGAGGATCTTGTCCACGAAGGCCAGGCCCCGGGCCTTGCCGCCGATGGAGCCGCCGCCCATCCGGGTGAAGTGCCACTGGGGCAGGTTAAAGCGCCGGGAATAATAGACGATGCTGCCCCGGTTCTGCCGGCGGTGGTTCTGGTCCAAAGCTTCCTTGATCAGGAGTTTTAGCGATGAAAAATCGTCGTTGTCGGCCAAGGCCAGCTTGGTGACCTGCTCGGCCAGTCCGAACTCGGTCCGGACCAGCAGCCAGCGCTTCAGGTCCCCCCGCATCAGGTTCCGGTGCAGCAGGTCCTGGGGCAGGCTGTCGATGATCGAGATGAATGATTCCAGATTTGGGATCCGGGCGGCCTCGCTGTTGTCGGCGTTCTTAAGCACCAGGTCGCCAAAGCCCATGTGCTCCACCAGCAGGTGGCGGAACTCATCAGTCAATGACGGCGAGCCCTTCAGCAGGAACTCGGCCTTCAGGCCGGCAGCTATCTGCTCGGTCTCCGGCTCGCTGGACTGGATCACCAGCGGCAGGTGGGGCAGGTCGCGGCGGATCATTTTGGCGAACTCTATCCCGGCGGTGGGGTCCAGCTTTCCGTTTTTGGGATAGCGGACGTCGGTGAACACGCCCAGCAGATGGCCCTTGAACTTTTCATATATTTCCACCGCCTGCTCATAGTTCTGGGCCAGGTGCACCCGGGGCCGGCCCCTCTGTCTTAACGCCTTTTGGCTGAAGCCCAGGTCCTCGTTAAGCAGCCGGTCGGTCTGGTCCCACAGCTCGTCGAACAGGACGTTCAGATAGCTGGAATAGAAGCTGATGGAATCTTCCACTATCAGCAGATTGGGAAGCCCTAAGGCCTTGGTGTCGCTCTCGGCGTTATTGAAATCCTCCATCAGCTGGATGATGCCGGTCAATATCTTGCCGTCGCCCTGCCAGACGAAGATGCCGTCCACCTTGCTGAAGTCGTTCATCTGCTGGAGCCGGGCCAGTTCCGGGGTGTTGAAGGCCAGGATCACCACCGGCAGTCCGGGCACGATCTCCTTGGCCTTTTGCCCGAAGGTGAAGGGGTCCATGTCGCCCAGCCGCTGGATGCAGACCACCAAGTCGAAGCTTTCCTTGCCCAGCAGCTCCAGGGCGTTGGCCCCGCCGGTGACCCGGGTGATGGAGGGGACGTAGCCCAGGTCCCGCTGTTTGTAGGCCTGGCCCAGCAGGTCGGCCAGCCGGCCGTCCTCTTCCAGAATGAAGGCGTCGTAAAGGCTGGCGGCCAGAAGCACCCTGCGCACCTTGTAGGGCATAAGGTTTAAAAGCTTCTGGGCAAAGGGGTCCAGGATGGCCTGCTGGTCGATGTTGATGGGTGTGGGCATAAGATGAAAATTGAAATTATTTTTTGTTTGACCTCTCCCTTAATCCCTCTCCAATGTGGAGAGGGACCTTTGACTCCCCCTCCGCAACGGAGGGGGGCAGGCGATGCACTGAGTGGGACAAGTATTTATGCTAACGAAGTGGGGCGGTCAACCCAGGCGGCCGGGGCTTTAATTCGTGCTACGAATTGTATGAATCGTGCGAAAGTGCATGTGATTACGTTGCTCTGGTTTCTCCATCTTTTGCTAAGTATATAGAACTGCCAGTATTTGATTGTGGTCCCTCAGGAAACCACCCCATTTTGTTTATTGACTCCGTCATAATTTCTGAAACAATTGCAACAAATTCATCTGTATATGATTTAATATTTGATGCGATTTGCTCAATAAATATTAACGTTCCTTTTTCATCTTTAATATCATCAAATAATATATTCAATGCAATAATATCAGACAACATATAATATGTGCCATCATAGCTTTTGTCTGAGCTTAATAAGAGTGTGTATTCATCGAGAGATAATGAGTTTATGGACTTCTGGAAGCATTCTTTATCATAGTGATATGCTGTTTTCTTTCGTATTTTCCCCAAAACGGCTTTATCAAAGTGGTTTACTTTTTTTAAGTACAAAGTTGTTTTAGTTTTATAAATTTCAAAATCTTTATAAATATTCTTGCTTTTACGTAGTTCGTTTATTCCTTCATGTAGTATCCCGCATATAAAAAAGAAATAATTTTGTGTAGCACGTATTTCCGAAGGCTTGCTCGCACCTGGTTTGATGGCAATTAAAGTATTCCTGCAGTAGTTGATAGAGTTCAATATACGTCCAAAAGTGAGAAATGAAATAAATATTGGATCGTTTTTATACTGATTGTACATAGCTTTTGACATACAATACCGCGAAGGTTCATTGGTAGGATGCATAATAAATCTCCTATTAACGAATAAGCAATAATAACTATGCGGTAGTACTATTTGTTGATTTTGTTCTATGTTGAGTATTTTTATATATTGTGCTACGGAACATGAAATCCAGTATGCCTGCTGGTCGATGTTATTGCCTGGGGGTAAATAATGAAATCTGAAAATACAAATATCAAATTGTAATTGTCCGATCTTATTGTTTATGGTTCTTACTGTAACTCCAGAATAATATTCCACCAATTACTAAAGCTACAGTACTCAAACCCATAATTGGTTTATAAAAATTCTCTCCACAAAAAGCATATATAGCTCCGTTTATTGTCCAAACAGTAAAGAACATATACCAGTTTTTCTTCCTATTGTTTTCATCTATCTTTTCCGATTTACGCAACCATGCCCAAATTAAAATATGATAGAAAACAGAAGGGATTACCGTTGCCCCTATGACTTTAGCTAATGCTACTGACCACATCTTTATGGCCTTTCATGAATCAAGTATTTTGTGTTTTTGTGAATTGCTCACCCCAGCATTATCGCATTGCCCTTGGGCACCACATAACAACTAAAATCCTTCCCGTGCCTTTCCCTTAAATACTCCACCGCGGCATTCAGGTCCGGCAGGCTCTTGAACTGCATCTTTTCCACCAGGGCCGGGTCCATTCCGCTGATCAGGCACACCCGGCATTTTTTCATCACCAAGGCCGTGGCGTAGGCCCGGTGGGCCTCGGCGGTGATCTGCTCCCGGGGGGTCTGCAGGATCTCGGCGGCGGAGTAGTCGCGCATCCAGCGCCCAAAATCCAATTGCCCCGCGCCTTCGGGGCACTGGCCCACCAGCACGATCGTTCCGCCGGGTTTTACCGCCGGGGCCACGTTGTTAAGGATCCTCTGCATCTGGTAAAGGTCTATGTCCAGCGGGTGGCCGCCGGCCGAGGCGATCACGCAGTCCGCCGGCTCTTTCACCGGCGCCGACCAGACCTGGCGGCACAGTTCCACCCCTTCCAGCCAGGCTTTTTGCCAGTGTCCGGCGAAAACTCCGGCGATCTCGCCGTCCGGGGTGGGAACCACGTTCAAAAGAAAATCTATCCCGGCCAGTTCGGCCGCCTTTTCCATCTCTTCATGGATGGGGTTGCTTTCCAGCCTGCCCGGGGCGTTATGTCCCAGGGTTATCATCGCATGGTTTTGGGCTATGGTGGTCCTGGCGGCGCAGCCGGGCATCACCGCCTTGCGGCCGCCGGAGAACCCGGCCAGGTAGTGGGGGGTGATCTTGCCGGTGGCGATGGTGAAATCCGAGGTTAAAAGCAGCTCGTTCAGCTCTATCTCCCGGCCGTTGACATTGCCCACCGAGATGCATCCCTTGTCGCAGTTGTGGGCGTACAGGTTAAGCTGGTCGAACACCCTTTCTCCGTAAAGTTCCTGGCGCTCCTCGCAGGTGGGGGCCCGGTGGCTGCCGGTGGCTATCAGGGCGCGGACCTGGTTGCATTCTATTCCGGCCAGATTCATCTGGTCGCATAGGGCGTTCAGTATCTGGGGATAATGAGGAATGACCCGGGTGTGGTCCGACAGAATCAGCAAAATGCTTTTGGGGCACCGGGCTAGCAGAAGCTCCTTCAAAGAAGGGCTTTGGATGGGGCGCTCCAGGGCTTGGGTCACCGCCAAAGGAACATCGGCCAGTCCGGGAACCGTCGGCAGGCTTAAAATGCCTGACAGATTGGCTTCCGGAAGGGAAAGGGTGGTCTTACCTAGGCCGTAACCAAGGGTGATATCTGGCATGGTTTCCTCTAAGCAAACGTTGGCCCATTAACGGATTATAATCATTAACTATACGCTTAAAAAACATTGCAGTCAAGAAGAAAATATAATAAAAACTACCCTTTGACTTTGGAGTTGATTTGTGATAAAATTCACATTCTTCTTCTGCCACAAAGGCACAAAGACACTAAACCCGATCACCAAACATACTTTTCAAAATCATTTTTACCTTTGCCACAAAGGCACAAAGACACAAATACTATTAACGATCTTCAATTAAATTAACGAAATTAGTGCCTTAGTGTCTTGGTGGCTATATTGGTGCCTCGTTCCTTTTGTAACCAATAACCCATAATATAAATCCAAAATTCAAGGAGAAACTGCCATGGCGGACAAATCCTTCAATGCCTTCAAAATGGCCCAGGAGCAATTCGACAAGGTTGCCGAAAAGCTGGGCCTGGACCAGGCCACCCGCGACCTGCTCCGCACCCCCCTGCGCGAGATCCATTTCTCCATCCCGGTGCGGATGGACGACGGCTCGGTCAAGGTCTTTCAGGGATACCGGGTACAGCACAACGACTCCCGCGGGCCCTGCAAGGGCGGCATCCGCTTCCACCCCCAGGAAACAGTGGACACCGTCAAGGCACTGGCCACCTGGATGACCTGGAAGTGCTCGGTGGTTGACATTCCGCTGGGCGGCGGCAAGGGCGGAGTGATCTGCGACCCGCATCACCTGTCAGAGCGCGAACAGGAAGGCATCTGCCGCGGATGGATCCGCCAGGTGGCCTTCAACGTGGGCCCGGTCCAGGACGTTCCGGCCCCCGACGTGATGACCAACGGCCAGCACATGGTGTGGATGATGGACGAGTACGAGAGGATCCACAACGGCAAGTTCCCGGGCATGATCACCGGCAAGCCGCTGGGCGTGGGCGGATCTTTGGGCCGGACCGAGGCCACCGGCTACGGCGCGGTCTACTGCATGCGCGAGGCCCTGCGCGAGATGGGCATCGACATCAAGAAGACCAAGGCGGCCTTCCAGGGATTCGGCAACGTCTCCCAGTACGCCGTCAAGCTGTACAAGGAATACGGTGGAACCCCGGTCTGCGTGTCCTGCTGGGACCAGACCGACCAGAAGTCATACACCTTCCTCAAGAAGAGCGGAGTGGACGCCGATGAGCTGCTGAAGTTCACCGACCGTTTCGGCGGGATCAACAAGGACAAGGCCAAGGCCGCCGGCTACGAAGTGCTTTCCGGCGACGCCTGGATCGAGCAGGACGTGGAGATCCTGGTGCCGGCCGCCCTGGAGAACCAGATCACCAAGGACAACGCCCCCAAGATGGGCAAGAACGTCAAGCTGATCGTGGAAGGCGCCAACGGGCCGACCACCCCCGAAGCCGACGAGATCATCCACCAGCGCGGCATCTTCATGATCCCCGACTTTTTGGCCAACGCCGGCGGCGTCACCTGCAGCTATTTTGAGCAGGTGCAGTGCAACATGAACTACTTCTGGACCAAGGACGAAGTGCTTTCCAAGCTGGACACCAAGATGACCGACGCCTTCCTGAAGGTTTCGGCCCTGGCCAGGGAAAAGAAGGTCTACATGCGCGACGCGGCCTACATGATCGCCATTCAGCGCGTGGCCGATGCCTGCAAGATTAGGGGCTGGGTATAAGCTTAGGGACTTGGGAACAGGGAACAGATTATAGGGTTTTAGATCATGGTAAAATTATAGCCCAGGCCTTAAGGCCTGGGCTATAATTATGGTTGTATTTTAAAGGAATTTGGAATATACTAATCACTCGGACCGCTTCTTTACTTCCTTGCAGGCTCCGTTCTTAAGGCAGGGTCCGGGCTTGCCCAGCAGGCAGGCGAAACGTCTTATGGTATGATACAGTCCTATCGCAATGAAGGCGATGCTGACCACCGTGTGCCAGTAGGAAAAATTGAAGCCCAGGGCAGGTCTTTGGTCAAACGGCAGAACGAAGTAAAGCCCGCTTAAGGCCGAGCCCAGGAAACTCAGCAGCAGCAGCCAGTTCCACATGGTCTGCAGTATCGGGATCTTTTTAACGTTCTTTCTGGCAAACAGCTCGGTGGCCAGTCCCAGTATCCCGGTGATGATCAGGATCTCCCAGAAATAGTAGTTGACCCGTGGCGCGGCCGGGGCAGCCGGCGCGGCCAGGCCTTCGGTTTCGGACAGGTCGCAGAGGCTGTCAACATTGGTGTCCCGGTAACCGGCGCACTGACCGGGCAGGGAGTCGTTCTTCAGCCCCAGCGGACAGGTGTCCTGGGCCAGGGCGGAGGAAGCCAGGAGAAACAGGAAGAAGAATATTGTTTTGGGCATAAAGTCTTTCATTTTCAATGTTAAAATGATTTTTAGGCACAAGCGGTGACTTCGGTACAACCGCCACAGGCGGTCACTCAGTCACCACTTGTCTTCTGTCGGGGGCGGAGCAGGCCGTCAAAGCCGTATCGAAGACCCCGTTTAGTAATTATGTTAACCCACAATCAGTCATTTGTCAACCCGGAGACGGGGCTTCGATACGGTCACAATGACCTACTCAGCCCCCGGGGGATCGGGGCTTCGATACGGTCACAACGACCTACTCAGCCCCCGGGGATCTCAGAGACATTGAACTATGGATAGAACATGAATGAAACCCGGCAGAACATAAAAGCCAGGACGCTCCAGACCTTCTCGGCCCTGAAGCACCGGAACTTCCGGCTGTTCTGGACCGGGCAGTTCGTCTCGCTGATCGGCACCTGGATGCAGACCGTGGCCCAGGGCTGGCTGGTGCTGCAGCTGACCAATTCGGCCTTTCTGCTGGGCACGGTCAACGCCATCGGCTCGCTGCCGGTGCTGCTGTTCGCCCTGCCGGGCGGGGTCATCGCCGACCGGGTGAACAAGCGGCGGATACTGCTTTTCACCCAGACCGTGGCCATGATCCTGGCCTTCATCCTGGCGGCCCTCACCCACCTGCACAACACCGGGGTCATCGTCCTCAAGGTCTGGTACGTGGTGGCCATCGCCGCCGTGGGCGGCACGGTCTTTGCCCTGGACGGCCCGGCCCGGCAGTCCTTTTTCATAGAACTGGTGGGCAAGAAGGATCTTTTAAACGCCATCGCCCTCAATTCCACCATCTTCAACGGGGCTCGGATCATGGGCCCGGCCCTGGCCGGGATCCTGATCGGCGTCATCGGCACCGCGGGCTGCTTCTTCCTGAACGGCCTGAGCTTTGTGGCGGTGATCATCGGCCTTCTGATGATCCGGACCGACGTCCCGGTTTCCAAAAGATCCGATTCCCCCTGGGGCGACATGAAGCAGGGTCTGAAATATGTCTGGAACCACAAGACGGTAAGGGCCTTGATCCTGATAGTGGCGTTGTTCAGCATCTTCGGCATGCCCTATGTGGTGCTGATGCCCATCTTTGCCCGGGACATCCTGCAGAAGGGCGCCAGCGGGCTGGGCTTTTTGATGGCCGCCACCGGACTGGGGGCTTTGGCCGGATCGCTGACCCTGGCGGCCTTCAGCCAGATCCAGAGGAAAGGGACCCTGGTCTTCTGGGCCGGGATAGTTTTCTCCCTGACCACTTTGGCCTTTGCTTTTTCCCGCAATTACATCCTGTCCCTGGCCATCCTGCCGCTGGTGGGGCTTTCCATGGTCAGCCAGGTGGCCACGGTCAACACCATGATCCAGAGCACGGTCAGCGACCAGATGCGGGGCCGGGTGATGGGGGTGTTCACCATGATGTTCATGGGGATGATGCCATTCGGAAGCTTCATCGCCGGGTCCATAGCCTCGCGCTGGGGCGCGCCCTTTGCCCTGCAGCTGGGGGCGGGGATCTGCTTTTGCGCCACCTTGGCGATCTACAAGCTGGTGCCGGACCTGTGGAAGATGTGATACCGGGGGAACGTTTTGCCACCCTTCGATACACTCAGGGTAAACTCCGACACGGAGACACAGAGGAGAAATATTTATAATTAGATAGGACAGAAGATGGAAGAACAGATCAAACCATTGTCCCAAGAAGAATGGCAGGACCTGAAGGACGAGCTTTTCGCCCTGCTGGATATTACCTACGACTACAGCGCCAACGTGGCCACTTTGGAGCAGATCAGCGTCCGCAGGCAGAAGGAGGAGAGCGAGGCCCAGTACACCAAGCGCTCCCACGACGTCTACAACAAGCGGTTCAAGGAGGTCAAGGCCAACAGCTACGACCGGGTGGTGAAGCTGGTGGGGTACGTCAAGCGGCTGGGCCTGCCGCAGGAGCTTTGGCCCAAGGAAATGGAAGTCGGCGGGGACAAACCTGGCAAGTAATGATCTCTTCCCACTAAGATCACGAAAGATACCTACCGTAAGGGCAATTCATGAATTGCCCCAACTATAATACGATACGAAATGAAAAAACCAAAGATCACGATCATCTTCACCGGCGGGACAATCGCCATGAAAGCCAGCAAACAGAAGGGCGGGGCGGTGCCGGCCCTCAAGGGAAAAGACCTGTTGCGCCAGGTGCCGGAGATCGCCAGGATCGCCGCGGTCACGGTCCACGACTTCGGCCAGTACCCCGGCCCGCACATGACCCCCCGGCTGATGCTGGAGCTTTCCCAGCTGGTCAAAAAACACCTGTCACAAAAGGACACGGACGGGGTGATAGTCACCCACGGCACCGACACCCTGGAGGAGACCGCCTTCTTTCTGGACCTGTGCCTCAATTCCCAGAAGCCGGTGGTGGTGGTGGGCGCCATGAAGGACTGCACCGAGCTGGGCTGGGACGGGCCCTCCAACCTGATGGGCGCGGTGCGCACAGCGCTGTCCCCGCAGTCAAAAGGCAAGGGGGTGCTGGTCTTTCTTAACAACACCATCAACTCGGCCGGCGAGGTCACCAAGACCAGCACCGACTCCTTCGAGACCTTCCGCAGCCCCGACCTCGGCCCCCTGGGCTGGGTGGACCAGGACCGGGTGCTTTTCTACCGCCAGCCGCTGTACCGGGAATATCACCCGGTCAAAAAGATCGAGTCCCGGGTGGACCTGTTCAAGATGGCGGTGGGCATGGACGACAGGCTGATCAGGTATTCTGTTGACTCCGGCGCCCGGGGCCTGGTGATAGAGGGCATGGGCCGGGGCAACGTGCCGCCTTCGGTGGTGCCGGGGATCGAGTACGCCGTCAAAAAAGGCCTGCCTGTGGTGCTATGCACCCGCTGCATCGGCGGCCGGGTGCTGGACACCTACGCCTACCCGGGCGGCGGGGCCCAGCTGAGAAAACTGGGCGTCATCCTGGGCGGGCACCTGCCGGGGCAGAAGGCCCGGATCAAGCTGATGATCCTGCTGGGGCAGGGCTTGGACAACAAAAAAATAAAACAGGCTTTCGAATGCCTGGAATACGGGTGCAGTAAATAACCAGCGCAAAACAACTTTATCCTGACTTTAAATGAAAAATCATCTTACCCTGAATCCTGAGATCATAGGAAAGTTGAAGGCCATCGTCGGGGAGAAATACCTGATAACCCTGGACGACGACAAGGAGCCCTATTCCCACGACGAGACCCTGAACCACAAGTTCATGCCGGCGGCGGTGGTCAAGCCGGCCGGCACGGCGGAGGTCTCGGCCATAATGAAACTGGCCAGTTCCGAAAAGATCCCGGTCACTCCCCGGGGGGCCGGCACCGGGCTTTCCGGCGGGGCTTTGCCGGTGTGCGGGGGGATAGTGCTTTCCCTGGAACGGCTGAATAAGGTCATAGAGATAGACGAAGAGAACCTGATGGCCGTCACCCAGCCGGCGGTGATCACCCAGACACTGCAACTGGCGGCGGAGGAAAAAGGGTTGTTCTACCCGCCCGACCCGGCCAGCCTGGATTCCTGTTCCATCGGCGGCAACATCGCCGAGAACGCAGGCGGGCCAAGGGCCTTCAAATACGGGGTCACCCGGCATTACCTGTGCGGGCTGGAGGTGGTCTGGCCCAACGGGGAAATATCGCGGCTGGGCGGCAAGACCATCAAGAACGTTTCGGGCTACGACCTGATGCACCTGATCTGCGGGTCAGAAGGCACGCTGGCCGTGGTCACCGAGATCACCCTGCGCCTGGTGCCCAAGCCGCCGCTGGCGGTGGACCTGATGATCCCCTTTTCCTCCATCGAGGACGCCGTGCGGGCCTGCACCGCGGTGATCAGGGGCCGGATCATCCCGGCCACCATGGAATTCATGGACCAGAGGGCGGTGCTGGCGGCGGAAAAGTTCCTGGAAAAGCGGGCGCCGTTCCGGGAGGCCGGGGCGCATCTGTTGGTCCAACTGGACGGCGACGACCGCCAGGCGCTGACCGCCGATTACGAAAAGATAGGCAGGATAGTCTCGGACTTCGGGGCGCTGGACGTGCTGGTGGCCGAGGATCGGCCGTCGCGCGACCGGATCTGGGAGATGCGGCGCTGCATGGCCGACGCCCTGACCCAAATGAGCCCGGTGCGCGAGCGCGAGGACGTGGTGGTGCCCCGGGCCGCCATCCCGGAGCTGTTCCACAAGCTTAAGGGCCTGTCGGAAAAGCACGGGGCGGAGATCATCTCCTACGGCCACATCGGCGACGGCAACGTCCATGTCAACATCATGAAGCAGGGGATGGCCCCGGAGGTTTGGGAGCGGATGCTTCCCGTACTGCTGGATGAGATGTTCCGCGAGGTGATGGCGCTGGGCGGAACAATTTCCGGCGAGCACGGCATCGGATACGTCAAGAAGAAATACCTGCCGCTGGCGGTGAACGGCCCGGCCCTGGCCATGATGAAAGCGGTGAAGCAGGCCTGGGACCCGGAGGGGATATTGAACCCGGAGAAGATATTCCTGTAAGGTCATTCAATCAATGTAGGGACACGGCATGCCGTGTCCCTACAAGTAAAAAGGAAACATGAAAGACAAGATAAAAATACCCGACTCGGCCATCCGGCGGCTGTCCCTGTACCACCGGCATCTGGCCAGCCTGCAGTCATTGGGCGTGGAGACCATCTCCTCGCGCGAGATCGCCACGGTCTACGGCCTGGCCCCGTTTCAGGTGCGCAAGGACCTTTCCTATTTCGGAACCTTCGGCCACCGGGGGCGGGGATACTCCATCATCAAGCTCAGGGAGAAGATCGGGAAGATCCTGGGGCTGGACCGGGCCTGGACGATGGCCCTGGTGGGGGCCGGCAACATCGGAATGGCGGTGTTCCGCTACCAGGAACTGCGTAGCCAGGGATTCAAGATCGCGGCGGTGTTCGACTCCGACCCCAAAAAGATCGGGAAGAAACTGGAGAGCGGAGTGGTGGTGAAGGCGCTGGACCAGATCCCGTCAGAGGTCCAAAAGCTGGGAATCGAACTGGGGGTGCTGGCGGTGCCGTCGGAGGCGGCCCAGGCAGCAGCCGATTCCCTGACGGCCGCCGGGGTCAAGGCCATACTATGCTTCCCCAGCGGGCAGATCAACGTTCCCAAGGACGTGGCGGTGAAGCGGGTGAACCTGGGTGTGGATCTGGAGACCCTGAGCTATTTTCTGGCAAACAGATAGCGGAGCGAGACGCCGATCTTTATTAGGAACCCATGAAGCCATGAAAATTCCTGCATTCCTGGCTTCCTTATAAAATTGCTTCAGGTTTCGGTAGAATAACATTTCACACATAATATACCATCGGAGATTTGTACATCATGCAAAAGCACATCGTGGTGATCGGCGGGGGGCCGGCCGGGTACGTGGGGGCCATCCGGGCCGCCCAACTGGGGGCCAAGGTAACATTGATAGAAAAAGAGAACCTGGGCGGTACCTGTCTTAACGTGGGATGCATCCCCACCAAGGCTTTGCTGGCCTCGGCCGCGGTCTACAGCCATTTCAAATCGGCCGGGCAGTTCGGACTAAAGGCGGAAAATATCGGCTTTGACTGGGGAGCCGTACAAAAGCGCAAGGAACGGGTGGTCAAAAAGTCCACCGCCGGGGTGGGACTGCTGCTTAAAGCCAGATCGGTGGAAGTGATCGCCGGGCAGGCCAAATTACTGGCCGGCAAAAAGGTTCAGGTCACGGATGCTTCCGGCAAACAGCAGACATTGGAGCCGGACATGATCCTGATCGCCACCGGCTCGGAGCCGGTAGCCTTGAACATTCCCGGAGCCGGCCTGCCCGGCGTGGTGGACAGCACTGGGGCATTGGCCTTTTCGGAAGTTCCTAAGGACCTGGTGATCATCGGCGGCGGGGTGATAGGCTGCGAGATGGCCGACATCTATTCCACCTTCGGCTCCAAGGTCACCATCGTGGAGATGATGCCCCAGATCCTTCCCGGCGAGGACGCCGAGGCGGCCAGGGTGCTGCACCAGGCGCTGGCCAAGCATGGGGTGGATATCCATCTGGAAGCCAAAGTGGAGGAGATCAGGCAGGCCGGGCCCGGCCTGGCGGTGATCGTTAAATTGAAAGACGGACAGACGCTGGAGATAACGGCCCAGAATGTTTTGATGAGCGTGGGGCGCCGGGCTTTCATCAAGGACATCGGCTTGGAGGAGGCCGGGGTAGCCATAGAAAGGAATTTTATTAAAATAGACGCCCGGATGGAGACCAGCGTCACAGATATTTATGCGGCCGGGGATTGCACCGGTGGCTGGCTTTTAGCCCACGTGGCCTCGGCCGAGGCCGAAGCGGCGGTGGAGAACATGCTGGGGCACAGCGCCGGGCTGGATTATTCCGCCGTTCCCCGCTGCGTATACACCCACCCCGAGATCGCCTCGGTGGGGATCCTGGAGCGGCCGGAGAACAAGGATGATATCCTGGTAGGAAAATTCCCCTTTTCGGCCAGCGGCAAGGCCGGCTGCCTGGGCCAGCCCGAGGGTTTTGTCAAGGTGATCGCCGACAAGCTGTCTCAAGAGATAATCGGCGGGGTTATTGCCGGGCCCCAGGCCACCGAACTGATCGCCGAACTGAGCCTGGCGGTAAGCTCCAAGCTGAAACTGGAGGAACTGATCGAGGCCATCCATGCCCATCCCACCCTGCACGAATCGGTGCGGGAAGCGGCCCTGCAGGCCTTGGGCCGGGCCATACACCTGCCGTAAGAAATATTTTACCACCAGATATTTATCCATCCCCGTCCCTACGGGGCTATAATTTACATCTCCCCCACAAACAGCAAATATTTTTCAAAAAATACCTTGACACCATCTGATTTTAGTATTATCATAAATACATAACCTGATGGGATGAAAAACATAATGGCCTGTTTGTGATCACACTTTGCACAAAAAGAAACAGGAGAGCGGCGCGTAACACCACCTCGTCATCTGGAGTAAAAGAGACCGGGGCTTGAGCGGCTCTCCTGTTTTCTTTTTCCGGAGAACTTTTACTTGGTTTGCCTGTTTGTTATTTGTTTCAGTGGCCGGTGGTTTCTATGCATCGACTTTGCTCAGCACAGGTACGCCCCGCCGTCGGCTGAGTGGCTGGCATTTCGATGCGCTTAAACTACTTGGGCTGAGTTCATCGAAGCCCTCAATGTCCAGCCGTACTTGTGCTGAGTGTATCGAAGCATCGAAACCAGGCGGGGCACTCAACCACCGGCTATACTAAGACCGGGCATGCAGGCATGGTAATGTTTCTCCAAGAAATGACCAACTTTCAAATTCCAAATCGCAAATGTATCAGGACGACCAAAATAAAAAACGCCTGATCCGCCTAGCGGCCATTCACTTGTTGCTGGGCCTGGGCTTTCTTTTGTTTACCGAACTGGTCCTTCCCTGGATGGAGGACAATCCGGCCCGGTTGTTTCTGCTTTCTGGTCTCAGCTGGATGGTTTTTATTTCGGTAGCCTTTTTCTTGGTCTATCGCCATCTCAAGCGCCCGTTTCAGCCCGATCCGGACCATTTCTGGGATAAGAACCAGGAGATCAGCCTGCCGGCCCTCAAGCGGACGGTGGAGGACATGCAGCTGGGGGTGACCGTTTCCGATCTGACCGGAAAGATAATCTACGTCAACCCAGCCGAGGCTCGGATGCACGGGTATGACCAGCAGGAACTGATCGGCGATGACATCGGGCGTTTCGCTGCTCCGGAACAAAGACATCCCATGAGTTTGGACGAGCTTCAAAAGCTAAAACGCTGGAAACGCGAAAGCATCAATATCACCAAAGAGGGCAAGCAGTTTCCGGTGCTGTTGCTGTCCGACCTGATCCTTGACAGCCGGGGGCAGCCGGCCGCCATCGTTACCACCTGCCAGGATATCTCTGACCGCAAGCAGATCGAGCAGGAACTACAGGAAAACGAACAACAGTACCGCCAGCTGGTGGAGAGCGCCCACGAGATGATACTCAGTCTGTCTCCTTCCGGGCGCATTACTTTTGTCAACCAGGCCTGGCTGGCGGCCATGGGCTACAGCTGGAGCCAAAGCCAGAACATGCCTTTTTGTGACACGGTGGACGCCGAGTCCAAGCAGATCTGCCGTCAGGCCTTTTCCCGGGTAATGACAGGCGTTACCTGGAATAATCTGGAAATCACCTTTGTGGCTGCCGATGACCGGGAAATAGTGGCCGAGGGCAACCTGACCCCGCAGTATTATCAAGGCAAGGTTAAAGGAGCGCTGGGGGTTTTCCGGGATATCACCCAAAAGAAGGCGATAGAGGATCTGCTGCGGCGCAGCGAAAATCATTACCGGATGCTGATCAAGAACGTCAGCGACATGATAATAGTGCTGGACTCCGACGGCACCATCCGTTACCAGAGTCCCTCGGTGGAGGCCGTTACCGGTTTCCGGTTTCAGGAGAGCAAGGGACGGCCCGTCTTCGACTATATCCACCCCGATGATCTGCCGGCGGCGGAAAAATTGTTCAAGACCTACATTAAGCAGCCGGGCCCGGCTCCCGCTTTGGAGCTGAAGATCAAAAGCAAGCAGGGCCAGTGGATATTCGTGGAGGCTCTGGCCAACAACCTTTTAGGCGATCCGGCCATCAGCGGCATAGTGGTCAATGCCCGTGATATCACGGGCCGCCGCCGGATGGAACAGAAGATCCTGGAAAGCGAGGAGAAGCACCGCCGGCTGTTAAACAGTATCCAGTCCCCGGTACTGGCCCTAAAAAAGGACCTGACCATCTATTACTGCAACCAGGCCTACTCCGACTTCGTGGGCCGGCCGATCCTGGAATTGGAAGGCCGCAACCTGGCGGAACTTATTCCCTCGTTCAAAAACAACCAATCATACGCCGCTTATCTTAAAGCCATTGAAACCGGGCAGGACCAGGTTGCCGAAGGTTTGGTCCGGGGCGTATATTTGAGAACTCGGATATTCTCCATGGACTGGGGGATACTTGACATCTCTGAGGATATTACCTCCCAGCAGGCGGCGGTGGAGTCGGTGAAATACAGCGAGGAACGGTTCCGGTTACTGGCCGACTCGGCGGCCGACGCTATCGTCAGCATCAATCAACGGGGCAAGATAATATTTTGGAACAAGGCGGCCGAAAATATCTTCGGGTACTCCTCCGCCCAGGCCTTGGGTCAGGATTCGGACATGCTGATCCCCGAGCGTTTTAGAGGTCTCCAGCAGAAGGGCTTTAAACAGTTGA
The DNA here is from genome assembly GCA_963780225.1 of uncultured bacterium. Classification (GTDB taxonomy): domain Bacteria; phylum Edwardsbacteria; class AC1; order AC1; family EtOH8; genus UBA5202. Next base: position 141,665 of record CAWAAX010000026.1, read on the forward strand.
TTGTGGATAGCCCGGCCGGGAACCGGACGGAGTCCTTGGAACTATATTGCCTGCGCCGGGACGGACGGGAGATGCCTATGGAACTTGCGGTTTCGGCGGCTTCGGTGATGGGGCAGAATGTCTATACCGCAATAATAAGGGATGTTACCGAGCGCCGGGATATCGAAAAACAGCTCAAGTTCCTGTCTTTCCATGACTCGCTGACCGGGCTTTATAACCGGGCTTATTTTGAGGAGGAGATGGAGCGTCTGTCCAAGGCCCGGCTGGATTCGGTGGGCCTGCTGATCAGCGATGTGGACGGCCTGAAGCTGGTCAACGACACTATGGGACACAAAACCGGGGACGGCCTGCTGGTAGTGATAGCCGGGATCATCACCGATGCCTGCCGCCAGGGCGACGTGGTGGCCCGGATCGGCGGAGACGAATTCGCCGCCATCCTGCCTAATTGTACCGTGGAAGCCATAGAACAGGTATGCTCCAGGATCCGCCAGGTCACCACGGAATACAACGGGAAAAATCCGGAGCTGCCGCTTAGCCTTTCATTGGGTTGGGCAGTACGGCCGGGCAAGGATTTGGACACCAACCGGCTTTTCCATACCGCCGACGATGAGATGTACCGGGAAAAGGTCAACAATCATGATGTGATGGTCAAGAATTTCATCCAGGCTCTGCAGAAAAAAAACCTAAGCAGCGAGGAGCAGATCCTCCAATTGGGGGAATTGATGAAAGAACTGGCCCAGGCGGCCGGGCTGGGGGGGAATTCATTGGCGGAGATGGATCTGTTGGCCCGTTACCACGACATCGGCAACGTGCTGGTGGCTGACAATATTTTGTTGAAAGCCGGACACTTGAACCGGACCGAGGAAGATGAAATGAAACGGCACTGCGAGATCGGTTACCATATCGCGCTATCTACCCCCCATCTTATGGCGGTGGCCGAAAAGATACTTAAACACCACGAGCGCTGGGACGGAAAGGGATACCCCCAGGGGCTGAAGGGCCAGAAGATCCCGATAGAATCACGGATCCTGGCCCTGGCTGCGGCCTATAGTGCCATGCGCCAGAACCGGCCCCACGCCAAGGCCATGACCCATCAGCAGGCCTTGGAAGAAATAAAGAAGGAATCGGGTAAGCAGTTTGATCCGGAACTGGTAACCAAATTCCTGAAACTGGCTCACAAGTGGAAGGAACAGCTGGTGACCAAGACCGAGTGACCGGAAAAATCAACAGGATCTTTTTTGGAAAGCCGCCCAGCAAGGATGGGCGGCTTGTTCTTTTCCGGCAATCGGAGAGCTGTTCCGGGTAAAGCCTGTTATTCATTCGCAAATTTCAAATTGCCACGAGCTTTAGCTCGTGGGTTAGGATCAGGAAAATATTCTTCGGGTTTTTAACCCCCTAACTTTATGGGCTAAAGCCCATATCTTTCTAGTTTTTCATTGCCACGGTCTAAAGACCGTGGCAATGTTGTCCCGAATTCTTGCCAATCATATAGTTTTCAAGCCATTCCCTCCGGCTACCTGAATCTAAGAAACCGGAATCATGGGTTGATTTTACCGGCAAAATATGATAAAATGATATGTTTTAGTAAGCTTTCGAAAATCGAAAAATATACAAATAAAATCAGGAGGTAGCCGCCATGTCTTCCCCCAAAAGACCGATCTTTAAAACCGCCCTGCCGGGACCCAAAGCCAAGGCCATCGTCAAGCGGGACCAATGTTCACTTTCGCCCTCCTACACCCGCGACTATCCGGCGGTGATCGACCGGGGCCAGGGGGTCTGGCTGACCGACGTGGACGGCAATGTGATGCTGGACTTTTGCGCCGGGATAGCGGTCAACTCCACCGGCCACAGCCACCCCAAGGTGGTGGAGGCCATCAAGCGCCAGGCCGAAAAGTTCATCCATTATTCCGGAACCGATTTCTATTACGAGCCCGAAGTGGCCCTGGCCGAGCGGCTCAATTCCATCTCGCCCACCGGCAAGGACAACCGGGTGTTCTTCTGCAACTCCGGGGCCGAGGCGGTCGAGGGCGCGCTTAAGCTGGCCCGCTACCACACCGGCCGGCCCCAGTTCATCTCCTTCATCGGGGCCTTCCACGGACGGACCATGGGGGCGGTCTCCTGCACCGGCTCCAAGCCCACCCAGAAGAAGGGGTTCTTTCCCACCATGCCCGGGGTTACCCACGTTCCCTACCCCAACTGTTATCACTGCGTATTCAACAAGACCTATCCCGGCTGCAGCCTGGAATGCGTCAAATACATAGAGAACACCGTCCTTAAGACCTTCCTGCCCCCGGAGGAAGTGGCCGGGCTGATTATCGAGCCCATCCAGGGCGAGGGCGGATACGTGGTACCGCCGGTGGCGGCCATGCAGGCCATCCGCAAGCTGTGCGACAAGCACGGGATCCTTCTGATAGCCGACGAGATCCAGTCAGGCATGGGCCGGACCGGAAAATGGTTCGCCGTCGAGCACTGCAAGGTCAGGCCGGACATCATCACCGTGGCCAAGGGCATAGCCAGCGGCATGCCGATGGGGGCCATCATCGCCTCGGCCGCAGTGATGAACTGGAAACCGGGCAGCCACGGCAACACCTTCAGCGGGAACCCGGTCTGCTGCGCCGCCGGCATCGCCACCTTCGATCTGATCCAGGGCGGCCTGATGAAGAACGCCACCACCGTCGGCGCTTACATGATGGCCGAGTTCAAGAAGATGCAGAAAAAATACGACATCATCGGCGACGTGCGGGGCCAGGGCCTGATGATAGGGGTGGAGATGGTGGAAAGCAAGAAGACCAAGGTCAAGTCCCACGACAAAATGGAGGCCGTCATCCAGCTGGCCTTCACCAAAGGACTGCTGATGCTGGGCTGCGGCACCAACACCCTCAGGATCTGCCCGCCCCTGGTGATCACCAAAGAAGAGGCCAAGGTGGGGATGGAGATCATGGAACAGTGCATCAAGAAAGTGGCCGGGAAATAACTCGCCACAGAGACACGGAGACACAGAGGATAATTATTCTATAGTGTCTACAATTAGTTTAGCCGAATTGAAATAATTCCGTGTTTTTAAATTTCCGTGTTTCAGTGGTATGGCACCAGGAAGAACCTATCAGTCATAATAATCATATAAATATAGGAGCGGCGATATGTCCAAAAGCAAGGATATGATCCGGATGACCGAGAAATACGGAGCCCACAATTACCATCCGCTGCCGGTGGTGATCAGCAAGGCCCAGGGGATCTGGGTCTGGGACGTGGAAGGAAAGAAATATTTAGACATGCTTTCCGCCTATTCGGCGGTTAACCAGGGGCACCGGCACCCGGCCATCATCAAGGCTATGGTCAAGCAGGCCGGCCGCCTGACCCTGACCAGCCGGGCCTTTCACAACGACCAGCTGGGGCCGTTCCTGAGGAAGCTCTGCCAGTTTTCCCAGATGGAAGCAGCCCTACCCATGAACACCGGGGCCGAGGCGGTGGAGACTGCCATCAAGCTGGCCCGCAAATGGGGCTACGAAAAGAAGAAGATCACCCGGAACCAGGCCGAGATCATAGTCTGCGCCGAGAACTTCCACGGACGGACCACCACCATCGTGGGCTTCTCCACCGATCCCGACGCCTACGAGGGCTTCGGGCCGGCCACCCCGGGCTTCAAGATAGTCCCCTACAACAGCCCCGAGGAGATGGAGAAGGCCATCACCCTTAATACCGTGGCCTTCATGGTAGAGCCGGTCCAGGGCGAGGCCGGGGTCATCGTTCCCGATAAGGGCTACCTGACCAAGTGCAAGGAGATCTGCCGCCGCCACAACATCCTGTTCATCCTGGACGAGGTCCAGACCGGGTTCTGCCGCACCGGCAAGCCCTTCTGCTGGCAGCACGAGAACGCCAAGCCGGATGTGATGATCGTGGGCAAGGCTTTGGGCGGGGGGATCTACCCTGTCTCGGCGGTGCTGACCCGCTGGAACGTGATGGACGTGATCAAGCCCGGCCAGCACGGCAGCACCTTCGGCGGCAACCCGCTGGCCTGCGCCATCGGCAGCGCGGCCCTGGACGTTTTGAAAAAACAGGCTTTGGACAAGAAGGCCCGGGAGATGGGAGATTATTTCCGCAAGCAGATCCGTGGCCTAAAGACCAATAAAATCAAAGAGGTCCGCGGCCTGGGCCTGTTGACCGGGGTGGAGCTGAAGGTCGAGGCCGGCAAGGCCCGCCCCTACTGCGAACGGATGATGAAGCTGGGGATGCTGGCCAAGGACACCCACTCCCAGACCATCCGCTTTGCCCCGCCGCTGGTGATCACCAAGAAGGAAGTGGACTGGGCCGTCAAGCTGATAGCCAAGGCGCTGGAGCTGGACGTGCCGGTAAGCAAGAACGAAGCGCACTGAACTTGGTTGACTAAATAAAAGGCCGTTCCCAAATTGTTGGGAACGGTCTTTCTCTTTTGCGAAAAAATAGAAACTGCTATTAAAGGGCAGTTTCTATTTTTTATTGGTTTTAAACCATTTAATTATCGAGGCGATGAACTCGTCTATCAGGCGGGTTGACGGCGTATCTAATTTATCCAACCGGCCGGTGATGCGGTGGACGACTATTTCTTTTTCGGTGGCCGGTTTGCCGCCGGGCAGGGTTATTAGTTCAGTGACCCCCATGCCCATTGCCGAGGCTATTTTTTCCGCGGTTTTCAGCGAGGGATTGAACACGCCGCGTTCCAGGGCACCGATCGTGGTATAGTCCAACCCGGACCGTTCGGCCAGTTGTTCCTGGGTCAGGCCCCGGGCTTTTCGCAGTTCGCGGATGCGCTTTCCTATCAGTTGCTTTTGGTTTGGCATTGTTCTGCTCACTTTCACCATTTTGTGATTATAAATGAAAAGAGCATTAAATCGTGAATGTTCCCCTTAGGTCAATATAAACACGGTTTTCATTGTTTGTCAATCCCGGTGCATGAAAATATATTTTATACCTGGCCGGTCTAAATCGGAGCATTAAAAATATCATATAAAACACATTATTTTGCTTGACACAATAAGATTATTATCGTATTATCATAAACAATTGTTTTAGATAAAATACAGGGTTTCGGAATTCAATAATAGTGAATACAACATTTTAAAGCAAATTTTAACAATTATAAAGCTTTTTAATGGAAACCCTAAACAAAACAGCATATCTTGGCATAACATTTGCCAGACCAGACCAGACCAGACCAGACCAGACCAGACCAGACCAGACCAGAATACCACCCCTTATATAAAAAAGTGGGTGGTGTGAATGTCAAGGCTTCGAACTTTTCTGAAAAGGAAAGGGCGGGGCCTTTTTCGTTTGGATGTTTTATTTATTTAACAAAATCAATAAAAGCAAATAAGGGAGGGAACATGTACGGAAAAAGTTTTCAGGTAAAAAGCAAAGCTGTATTGCTATTACTCCTTGCTGGTTTCTTTTTTTATGACGCAGCAGCATTGGCCGAAACAAACACTCCGTCTATTGTTATTGACGGTCCCGTTATTCTACCGCCAGAAGTACAAGCAAAAACAGATGAAGATAGCGCATATTATGGTGAAGCAACTTCACCAAAAGGTTCAGGTTATATCAGCAATATATATGGATATTACTTTACGGCCGCACCATATAATAATCGAGGCACGTATGTATCTGGCACAAATCTTTATGTACAGGCACCATACCCTGGGGTAGCACTTACCTATTATTATCACGGTGTTGAAGTAACAGCAACTACGGCCGGCAAGTATTATCTAAATATTTCTTCTGAACCGGCTCTTCCATGGAACCCTTTTATGACCATACCCTCAGGAGTACCTATTAATGAATCAGCCCATTATGACATGGTTGCCAACGAAAAACGTGTAATCGGACTATTTTGGATATACCCACAGTATACAAATTATGGCGGGGCAATAAGCATTGAACTTAAAGAAGATGTGCTTCTTCTTGACCCCGTGTTGCAAACTAAAACATATTATTGTAACTCAGATGCTGATTTGCCGACAAGCTCAGTAGTACCATTGACAATTAACAGAACTGATACTGTATTTACGGTTTCTTGGAGCGGTTCAGATGGGACCGCATCTGGCAATTCAGGTTTATGGAAATATGATGTTCAATATAAAATTGATGGTGGTGCCTGGACGGATTGGAAGGTAGGGGTTACAACAACATCGTCCAGTTTCACAGCAAGGACCGGGCACACCTATTATTTCCAATCGCGGGCTTACGACCATGTTGGCAACGTAGAATTATACCCTGGTGGTAATGGCGATACATACACCATTATTCCAACATTATATAATGTTAACTTCACTACTTATACTACCGGCACTACATCTGGTTTGCAAATAAAAATAGATGGTGTTGCAAAAACAGCGCCATTTACAGAAAAATGGTTCAGCGGCGCTACCCATTCAATAGAAGCATTTACACAAAGCGGCGGGACCGGCAAACAATATACATTTATGTTGTGGAAGAAAGACGGTGCGTTTCAATCAACTTGGAATTCAATAGTTAGTACTTCAGTTACGGCCAACACAAACATTGAATGTGATTATTATACTGAATATCAATTAACAATGGTAAAGGGTACGGGCTGCGCCACAACTACACCTACAGCTGGTACCTCATGGCAGAGAGACAATGTTGGTGTGCCAATTAATGCCACCGCTTCAACAGGGTATAATTGGAGTAACTGGTCTGGTTCAGGGACAGGTTCATACACAGGCACAACACAATCAAATACAATATACTTAGGAGGGCCGGTTACACAAACTGCTAATTTTGTGGCACCTCTTGTATCAATTACCGTTACTACCAACCCCGCCGGAAGGTCTATAATAGTTGATGGAACGACTTATACCGCCCCGCAAACTTTTAGCTGGACCTCTGGTTCATCGCATACTATAAACACAACATCACCTCAAGCCGGGACAACCGGGACACAGTATGTTTATTCCAGTTGGAGCGATGCTGGCGCACAGTCACATACTGTGACACCCACCAGTAATACCACCTATACCTGCAACTTTACCACCCAATATTACTTAACAATGGTTGCCGGAACTGGCGGCACGGTAAGCCCCGCCAGCGGGTGGAAAAACGCAGCGGCTACGCAAGCCATCAGTGCCACGGCAAATACCGGTTATACGTTTAGCAGTTGGACTGGAAGTGGCACGGGGTCATATACCGGAACAACGAATGCAACAAACATAACCATGAACGGTCCGATAACTGAATCGGCAAGCTTTACGGTAAATGGTGTGTTGACTATATCTTTCAACGGTAACCCAACTGGCAGGACAATCATTGTAGACGGGACAACGTATACTACCCCATGGTCAACTACTGCCTGGACCGCTGGATCCACGCATACTATTAACACAACATCACCTCAAGCCGGGACAACCGGGACACAGTATGTTTATTCCAGCTGGAGCGATGGCGGTGCTCAGTCGCACACAATAACGACACCAGCGAGTAATACCACCTATACCTGCAACTTTACCACCCAATATTACTTAACAATGGTTCCCGGAACTGGCGGTACGGTAAGCCCGGCCAGCGGGTGGAAAAACGCGGCAGCTACGCAGGCCATCAGTGCCACGGCAAATACTGGTTATACTTTTAGCAGTTGGACAGGTAGCGGCACGGGGTCGTATACCGGGACTACGAATTCAACAAATATAACCATTAACGGGCCAATAACTGAGACGGCGAACTTTACTATGGGGACTGGCGATCCCTATGAGCCAAATGATACTTACACCGGAGCCTACCACATATATTATGGGGATTCGCTAACCGCTTGTGTAATAGATCCCGAGGCGGATTATGATTGGTTCTACTTTGATGGGGCAGCAGGTGACAGTGTTCAAATGACAGCCTATGCATACAACATTTTGGCCGGCTCAACATTAGATTCTTACATTGCACTATATGCATCTGATGGCACGACCTATATTACAGGTAACGATGATTGGCCCGGACTCTATTATAGTTCACGGATTGAATATGTTTTAAGCCTAAGTGGCAGGTACTATATAAAGGTTAGCCAACTTGGTTATAAAGGTTCTAAAGGGCCAAGCACAAACAGCAAGGCCATAGTAGACAATTATAATTGTGTTGCTAATGTTTCTAATGATGCTCAAAGTTTAAGTAGCAAGGCCATAAAAATTAATTATCAATTTATCAATAAAGGTGTTCAAATAACAGACAGCAAAGCCATTGAAGACAACTATCACTTGGTGTTGAAAAAGTTAAATACCGGGGGGAGCGACCCATGGTCTTGGGATCAGTCTACCGACCCAACCTTGGTCGGCAACGCCTTCAGCGCCCAGAATTTTGAGACTGCCTATGACATCTACGACAGCTGGGGCGGTGATGATTTCTTTGTGTGGGGAGACTCGGCTATCGTAAAAAGCGTTAGTATTATAGGCTCCTACAGCGCCACAGGCCCCACAGACAGCCTTTATTTAGCCATAACTACCGATAGCTCTAACTACCCAGCCTTAAGCCATACGGTATGGTCTGGACACATCTTACCGGCCAACTACACGGACAATGCGGGTTCCTTTGTGATAAACCTGCCTAACTGGGCCCACCTGATGCCGGGCCATTACTGGTTCGTGATGCAGGCCATGATGAACTACGACCCAGCTGAACAATGGTATTGGGCAGTACGCGAGGTGGTGGCCGGAACCATTGAAGGTGCCCAGTTCAACCCCGGTAATGGTTTTGGCTTTGGCACCGATTGGATGTATCTTTCTTCCGTAGCAACATACGGGCAGCTAGACTTTCGGTTCGCCCTGAACGGCATCAATTATGGTACTGGGGTGGAAGGCCAACCAACCGAAACCGATAAACCCAGGTCATCATTACTTCTGTCAAACTACCCCAACCCGGTGAAGAGTTCAACCACTTTTTCGTTCAACCTGCCCAAACCCGGTCCATACACCCTTAAGGTTTACAACATCTCTGGGCAATTGGTTTATAACCAAAGCGGCCAGGGCAAGGATGGCATTAACAATGTGCTTTGGAACGCTAATAGAGCTTGCGCCGGGGTCTACTTCTACAACCTTAGTTGCGGGGGGCAGTCTGCCACTAAGAAACTGATTGTTGTAAAGTAAATAACAACACCATTCAGCAAAAACCTGCAAGCTAAACTCAAAAGAAGCCCCGCAAAAAGCGGGGCTTCTTAGTTGACAATTTTACCTTGTTGGTTTAAAATAGATTTGTCAATTATCTTATTGAGGAGGGTTATGATCAGCCGAATAAATATTACTATTTTGTTTGTTTTATTATTGTATTTCACAAATAGTGGTGCAACAATATCAAAAGCAATTGCCGACAGCACCGCAAATGCCCAGTATACCAGCCAATTTGGCACAAATTATGAAGCCAACGCATTATTCTACGACGGTTTTGGTTTTATAACGGCCAGCTGTCTGGCCCGGTCCGGCTTGGCCGCAGATGGCGGGTGCGGGTACAATTTAACCTACCCCTCTCTGGCCGTGACCACCACCAAAGAGACGGACACCCTTGCCGCTCTTGACGAGGGGAACAAGGTCTGCATATTGGATACCATGGCATTATCCGATATTTTGGCGGTGCAAACAAAAGTTATTGATTTTTTAGAGCAAAATGTTGAAGGCCCCGCCGGGGTTGAGAATTACGAAGAGGCAAAAACAATTAAATGGTCTGATCTAAAATTAAAAACGTGTGGCAATATAATAACCTATCAATTGCCACAAGGCGGGTCACTTCAATTAAAACTTTACAATCTTAATGGGCAGTTGGTCCGAATATTAGCGGACGGGGAAAGGGCGATTGGAACCCATCAAATAAGCTGGGATGGCCGGGATCAAGCCGGGCGGATGGTTTCCAGCGGAATTTACCTGGTAAAATTAACGGCAGGGCAACAACAGGCATCAGCCAAGCTGGTGTTTGTAAAATAAATGTGTTGTGGTGTTGAAAAGAGAAGCCTTTCAGGCTTCTCTTTTTGTTGACGGGGCAAAATAATTATATTTATTGGTTGACTTAATCCAAAATATCAGTATACTTAAGGTCATGAGCCAATTAATTCCTTTTAGCTCATGCACATACCCCAAAAGTATTTCTATCCGCAGACTTCGGCGTGAGCTCAGTCGAACGCTTTCACAGATTTTCACAGATTATTTCTATTCACGTTAATATATTTAGGTACAAATATAATCTTTGCCATCATTCGGCTAACGCTCACGACAGCATCTGCGTTAATAGTTTGGTAACCACTCACTACAACGTCTGTGGATAAAGGTTCCTGAGAAAGTTAGATAATCATTAATTCCTTATTTCTGCTAATGTCCACTCTTCAGCAATTGACTCCGGTCCAGCAGGACGCCTTAAAAGAGGTGTTCAACATCGGGTCGGGCCAGGCGGCCACCACCCTGGCCGAGGTGTTGGGGCTTAAGGTGATGGTCTCGGTTCCCATGATCGGCATCAAGCCGGTGGACGAAGTGCTGGACGCCCTGGCCAAGCCGGGCATCCCTGTCTTGAGCCTGGTCAACATCTTCGCCGGGGACGTCTCCGGGGCCACGGTCTGGTTGATGCCGGGCGACAAGGCCCGCGATTTTGCCCAGCAGTGCTGGCAGCACATGCCTCAGGCCAGGAAGTCCTCTGAGTTCAACTTTGGTAAGATCCACCGCGAGATCTCGGAGATCATGACAGGCGCCTATCTCAACGCTATGGAGGATATGCTGTCTCTGATGACAGTGCCCTCCACTCCGCTGATGCTTTCGGGTGTGATGAAGAACATTCTGGGAAAGATCCTGGCCGATCGGACCGAGGCCGGCCTGGTGGCCTACGTCCAAAACAAGTTCAGCTTCGGGGAGAAGGAGCACGGCTTTAGCGGATATTTCATGATGATGCCGGAAGCCGAATCGCTGAGAAAGATGCTGGAGATACTGAAGGTGGCGGAGTGAAAAGATTAATTAACCACAGAAAGCACAAAAGCCACAAAGGGATTTTTAAAAAAGGGCCCCGGGACTTGAAAAGGCCGGGGTTTTTGCGTGTTGTGTTGTGCCGATAAATGGGTATAAAATACATCAATATTGTAACCTATTCCCCGTTACATCCAAACAGCGGAAACGAAGGGGCGGTCTGGCCTTGACAAATAATTGTAATTACATTATAATTACATTGTAATTACAATGCAAGGAGAACAAATGAAAGCCGAGATAATAACCATAGGGAATTCCAGGGGGATCCGCATACCCAAACTGGTGCTGGAGCAATGCGGGATCAAGAAGGATATCACCCTGGAAATAGAGAATGACAGGATAGTGATCGCCCCGGCCAAAAGAAAACCCCGGGCGGGCTGGGACCAGGCCTTCGGGCTGATGGGGCAGAACGGGGACGACGCCCTGCTGATAGACGACAAGATCGGCCTGGAGATGGAGCATTGGAAATGGTAGTTCGCCAGTACGATATATTTATGATCTCGCTGGACCCGGCCCGGGGCCACGAGATAAAAAAATCCCGGCCCTGCCTGGTGATCTCCCCGGACGAGATGAACGGCAACATCTCCACGGTCATCATCGCCCCCATGACCACCGCCTCTCACCCCTATCCCAGCCGGGTGCCGCTCCAGTTCGCCGGCAAGCAGGGATGGGTGGTGCTGGACCAGCTGCGGACAGTGGACAAATTGCGGCTGGTCAAACGGCTGGGGGCGGCCGACGAGACGGTGATAAAAAAGGTAAAAGAAGTGATCAAGGAAATGCTGGTGGACTGAACCAAACAATGGTAACCTAACCCCCGCCCCTTCCCTCGAGGGAAGGGGAAAGGGGATGGGTTAAAAGGAAATGATAAGAAACCAGTTCTATTCGCAAAAAAAGCTTTTCCTTGCCAAACTAATGCGCCAAAGAATGACTCCGGCAGAAAAGGTATTTTGGCAGGCGGTAAAGGGAAATAAAGTAAAAGGACTGCACTTCAGGCGGCAGCAGATCATCAAAGGTTTTATCGCAGATTTCTACTGTGACAAGCTCAAGCTGGTGGTGGAAATAGACGGCGGCATACATGAATCACAAAAAGACTATGATGCTGAAAGAGACAAGGTGATCAAGGATCACGAAATAAGAGTGATACGTTTTACTAATCAAGAGGTCCTGAACAACATAGCAACTATCATAAAGCAACTGGAGTCCATTTGATGAAAAAACTCTTATCCGGCAACGAAGCAGTGGCCCGGGGGGCCTGGGAGGCGGGGGTCAATGTGGTCTCGGCCTATCCCGGCACGCCCTCAACCGAGATACTGGAGAACCTGGCCAAGTACAAGGAGATCTACGCCGAGCTGGCCACCAACGAAAAGGTGGGGCTGGAGGTGGCGGCCGGAGCCTCGTTCGCCGGGGCCCGGGCCCTGACCTGCATGAAGCACGTGGGGCTTAACGTGGCGGCCGACCCACTGTTCTCCATGGCCTACATCGGGGCCAGCGGGGGTTTTGTGATCGTCTCGGCCGACGATCCCGGCATGCATTCCTCCCAGAACGAGCAGGACAACCGCTACTACGCCAAGATGGCCAAGATCCCCTGCCTGGAGCCCTCCGATTCCCAGGAATGCCTGGAGATGACCCGTCTGGCCTTTGAGCTTTCGGAAAAGTACGACACCCCGGTGCTGCTGCGGCTGACCACCAGGATCTCCCACTCCAAGGGCGTGGTGGAGCTGGGCGAGCGGAAGGAGCACAAACCCACCGGCTATGTCAAGAACATCGCCAAGAACATCACCATCCCGGCCCACGCCCGAAAGATGCACGCTAAGGTGGAAGAGCGCCTGAAGAAATTGGCCGAGTACGGCGAAAGCTTTCCCTACAATAGGATAGAAAAGGGGGACCAGAAGCTGGGGATCATCACCAGCGGCATTTCCTATCAGTACGCCAAGGACATTTTTCCCGGAGCTTCTTACCTGAAGCTCTCGCTAACTTTTCCCCTGCCGCAGAAGCTGATCGCCGGTTTCATCAACTCGGTCGATGAAGTTTATGTGATCGAGGAGAACGACACCTTCCTGGAAGAACAGATAAAAGCCATGGGTTACCAGGTCAAAGGCCAGAGCGCTTTTGAGAAGGAGATCACCGGTAAATCCAAGGTGCCGATCCTGGGCGAGCTGGATCCCACCGCGGTGGCCAGAAGTTTTGGCCTGCAAAAAGAGCCGGCCTATCAGAACATTCAAGTCCCTGGCCGGCCGCCGGTGCTGTGTCCCGGCTGCCCGCACCGCGGGGTGTTCTATGCCCTAAACAAGCTGAAGCTGACGGTGACCGGCGACATCGGCTGTTACACTTTGGGGATGATGGAGCCGCTCAACGCCATGGACACCGTGATCTGCATGGGCGGCAGCGTCACCGCGGCCATGGGACTGGAGAAGGCGCTGGGCGTTGAGATGGCCCAAAGGACCGTGGCGGTGATCGGCGACTCCACCTTCTTCCATTCCGGGATCACCGGGCTGATAGACATGGTCTACAACAATTCCCAAGGGACGCTGATAATCCTGGACAACCGGATCACCGCCATGACCGGGCACCAGGAAAACCCCGGCACCGGCAAGACCCTGCAGGGGCAGGAGGCCCCGATAGTGGACCTGGAACCACTGGTCAGGTCGTGCGGGGTCAAGCATGTCCAGATCATCGATCCCCTGAACCTGAAGCAGACCGAGGCGTCTATCAAAGAAGCGATAAACAATCCCGGGGTCTCGGTGATCATCGCCAAGTCGCCCTGCATCCTGATCGAGAAGAAATTCCAGCCGGCATTGAGGGTGGACGAGGACAAGTGCATCGGCTGCAAGCTTTGCCTGAAGCTGGGATGCCCGGCCATTTCGTTCGACAAGGCCAAGAAAAAATCCCATATAGATCCCCTGTACTGCATCGGATGCCAGGTCTGCGCGCAACTTTGTCCTAAACAGGCCATGGGACGTTGACGGTACTAACGATAAGCGTAATAACGTAGGGGACGCAAAGATGAATAAGTTCAGAGATCTTAGGGTTTACCAAAAGGGAGTTAAATACTCAAGAGCCATTTATGATATAACGGCTAAATTTCCCAGAAGTGAAATACTTGGCCTGACCTCACAAATAAGAAGAGCCTCATACTCTATTGTCTTGAATATTGCCGAAGGGGCCGGTAGCGGCTCGGTAAAAGAATTTCATCGCTTTCTTGATATTGCGCAAAGATCCACTTTCGAAGTTATGGCTGGACTGGATATCGCACGGGAAATCGGACTGATTGAAGATTTGGATTACCAAAGTAACCAACAAGAGGCTGTTGAGATTAGCGTGATGCTCAAAGGATTACAGCGTAGCTTAAAGCAAAATAACGCCAAACGTTAAACGTTAATACGTTACTACGATAGAAAGGAAACAATGGACACAGTAAATATACTTATCTGCGGAGTGGGCGGCCAGGGAGTGCTTTTGGCCGGGGACATCATCGCCGAGGCGGCCATCGCTAGCGGCTTTGACGCCAAGAAGAGCGAGGTCCACGGGATGGCCCAGCGGGGCGGCAGCGTGGTCAGCCATGTCCGCTACGGGCAGAAGGTCAACTCGCCCCTGATCCAGCAGGGCACGGCCGATGTCATCCTGTCGTTCGAGGAGATGGAGACCGCCCGGTACCTGGACTTCTTAAAGTCAGGCGGAACGGCGGTGATAAACCGCCAGCAGGTGATGCCCATGACCGTGGCCACCGGGGCCGCCGAGTACCCCCAGGACATAGTGGAGCAGATCAAGAAACAGGGGGTGAAGGTGGTGGTCTGCGACGGGGTGAAGCTGGCCGAGCAGTCCGGAAGCGCCAAGACCATCAACATCGTGCTGCTGGGGGCTCTGTCAAAGCATCTCAATCTTCCGGCCGAAAAGTGGATCGAGACCATAGCCGGCCGGGTGCCGCCCAAGACGGTGGAGATGAACAAGAAGGCCTTTGAACTTGGGCAAAAAGGGTGAAGAATACCATGCCACGAAGACACAAAGACACTAACGGGTATTTAATGAATGAATAGTTGTATATCGTATTTTGTGACTTGGTGTCTTTGTGGCAAAAATATAGGTAACTCATGACTGAAAATACGAACCTACCGCCTTACGGGCAGATAGCTCCCATCTACGACATCCTGATGTCGGACGTGGACTATAAGTCCTGGGCGGAGTACATCCTGAAACTGTTGGAAAGGGCCGGAGCCAAGCCCGGTCAGAGCCTTTTGGACCTGGCCTGCGGCACCGGGGCCATGACCCTGCTTTTGGCACAGGCCGGCTATAAAGCCACGGGAATGGACCTTTCGCCGGAGATGTTGCAGGTTGCCCGGCAGAAAACAGCAGATCAGGGCTTGGCGATGGAATTCTTTCAGGGGGACATTCGGAACTTTAAAACCGGATGTAATTACAATGTAATTACCTGTTTTTTTGACAGCATCAATTATCTTTTAACCCCGGAGGACGTGGCCGCCTGCTTTGCCTCGGTCCACCAAGCACTGGAGCCGGGCGGGGTCTTCGTCTTTGACGTCAATACCATCCATGCCCTGTCGCATTTTTGGGGCGATAACACTGAAATGCGGAATGACAAGGGAGTGATATCTGTTTGGAGCAACCGGTACCTGCCGGCTGCGCAGACCTCGAATCTGGAGTTGACGGTCTTCATTCCTCGGGGAGAGCTTTATGAGAAAATCACAGAGCACCACCAGGAGCGGGCCTACCCGTTGGATGAATTGAAACAGGCTTTGAACAAAACCGGGTTTTTTCTAGTGGAATGCTTCCGTCAGAACAGTCAGGACCAGCCGTCAGAGGAAACCAAAAGGGTGACCTTCCTGGCCAGTAAACCTTAAACTGAATGTCAGAAAAATGAAATTCATAGCCGACCTCCACATCCACTCCAAGTTCAGCCGGGCCACCAGCCGGGACATGGACCTGGAGCACATCTGCGAGTGGGCCAAGTTCAAGGGCATAGAACTGCTGGGCACCGGGGACTTCACCCATCCCGGCTGGCTGAAGGAACTGCGCTTTAAGCTGGAGCCCAAAGGCGGCGGGATATACCATTACCGGGGGGTCAACTTCATCTTCTCGGCCGAGGTCTGCAGCATCTTCACCAAGGACGACAAGGTGCGCAAGGTCCACACTCTGCTGTATGCTCCGTCGCTGGAGGCGGCCGAGGAGATCAACGCCCGGCTTAAGGTCCACGCCGACCTGACCAGCGACGGCCGGCCCATTGTGCCGGTCTACGCCTCGCGGATGGCCGAGATGGTCCTGGAAGCCTCCCCGGAAGCCATGGTCATACCGGCCCACATCTGGACGCCGCATTTCTCGCTGTTCGGGGCCAACTCAGGTTTCGACTCCATCGAGGACTGCTTTGAGGAACAGACCCCCAACATCTTTGCCATGGAGACCGGGCTGTCCTCGGACCCGGCCATGAACTGGCGGCTGTCCGCCCTGGACAAGTATTCCCTGATCTCCTGTTCCGACGCCCACAGCCCGTCCCGGCTGGGACGCGAGGCCTGCGTCTTTGACTGCCAGATGGACTACGCTACGATCCGCCGGGTCTTGAAGGACAAGGATAAAGCCCGCTTTTTGCAGACCCTGGAATATTTCCCCCAGGAGGGCAAGTACCATTACGATGGACACCGGACGTGTAATATCAGGCTTTCGCCGGCCGAGGCCAAAAAACACAAGGGGCTTTGCCCGGTCTGCGGCAAGAAGATCACGGTCGGCGTCCTGCACCGGGTGGAGGACCTGTCTGACCGGCCCCAAGGCTATGCGCCGGAGAATGCCATTCCCTTCAAATCGCTGGTTCCGCTGGAGGAGATCCTGAGCCTGGCCCTGAAGGTCGGCACCGGCACCCAGAAGGTAAATCAGGAATACCACAAGCTGATCTCGCATTTCGGCAGTGAGTTCAACGTCCTGCTGGAAGCCCCGGCCGGAGAGCTGACCCGGGTCACATCTCTTTCGGTGGCCGAATCGATCTTGAAAATGCGGGCGGGGAAGGTTCACATCCTGCCGGGATATGACGGGGAGTTTGGAACGATAAGCTTCGATGAGGGCAAAAACGAAAAGAAAGAGGAAGAGAAGCCGGCCAAGGGTAAGGGGAAAAAACAGATGGAGATGTTCTAAAAGCAGAATGCAGAAAACGAATATAAAATACCCGGTCAAGGACTGGGTCTTCTTTGACATCGGGAACGTGATCTTTTATGACCTGCCGCTGTTGGCCAGGATATGGAGCAACTTTTATCTGACCCTGAAGGAAGCCGGATGGCAGGCATCATTTGAACAAGTGATGGAATACCGGGAACAGATCTTAATGGTGGATTCTATCGGCAGGACAACGCCCATGCGTTTGATAGCCCAACGATACGCCCCCGGCATTCCCGAAAGCATCCGGCAAAAGGCGGTGGAAGGCTGGGATCACCTGTATCCCGGCGCCAACCACCCGCTTCCCGGCATAGCTGCGATCATAGAACAGTTGCGCGGCTCTTACCGGCTGGGCATCATAGCCAACCAGCCGGGCCTGGCCCTGGACGAACTGGAGAAGCACGACCTGAAGCACCTGTTCGACCGCATAATCATCAGCGACCTGGTGGGCTACCACAAGCCGGATGTCAGAATATTCGAGGAGGCCTTAAGGCAGACCGGGGCCGAGCCCAAAAACTCGATCATGGTGGGCGACCGGATAGACAACGACATCCGCCCGGCCAAAATGCTGGGAATGAAGACGGTCTGGCTGGACCAGGATTTCAGGACCATTTCCTATGCGCCCAAGGATGATCACGAGAGGCTGTACACCCAGAGCTATATAAAGATCACCGGGATAGATCAGGGGATAAAAGGCCCGCAGGACCGGCCGGATGAGATCATTCAGACCATAGATCAGTTGCCGGCGGCATTGAGCCGGATCAGCGCCGGGATAAAGGCAAATGATCGCAGTTAGATTGTGAGCGGGACCTACATTATTCCGAAGTTGTATCTATTAAACACTTTTATCATACTTTCTTATGACTAAGAAAGTATGCAAAGAAGTCTTTTCCGCCGAAGTTCCGCGGAAAGCAAGGCTTACGCCCCGGCAGTCATTGGACCAGAACGTGCGGAAAGCCAATAACGCAATGCCTGCTTTTTCGGGGCTGAAGTCAAGCCGCTCCACTTAAAGGCGGGGCACCGACCCCACCCTTATTCCCTCCCCGCAACGGGGAGGGAAGCCGTCAGGCAGGGAGAGGTCCAGTTAGCATTAGTGTGACTACTTGGCCAAAGCTGTTGTTTTACCGAGGAATAGTTTTTACCATTACCGGGCAACAATTTGTATATGGAGACGAAGACATGAAAAGGATCTGGGCCCCCTGGAGGATGAAGTACATCAGCGGCCAAAGCGAAAAGGATGAGCCGGGTTGCATCTTCTGCCTGAAGCCCAAACAGAAGAAGGACCAGGCCAATTACATCCTGCACCGGGGCAAAAAGGCCTTTGTGATGATGAACCTTTATCCCTATACCAACGGCCATCTGATGATCGCGCCCTACCGGCATGTCGGCGATTTTACAAAATTGACCGAGTCCGAACTGCTGGAGATGATGAAGCTGTCGCAGCTCTGCCAGAAGATAATGCAAAAGACCATGCGGCCGGAAGGGTTCAACCTGGGTTTCAACCTGGGGAGGACGGCCGGGGCCGGGATCGCGGACCATGTCCACCTGCACTTAGTGCCGCGCTGGAACGGGGACACCAACTTCATGCCGGTGATCTCAGGCGCCAAGATCATCTCCGAGGGGCTGGAGGAGACATATGCCAAGCTGGAAGATGCTCTGGATAAAATTATGGGACACGGATAAACACGGATTTCATTTTGCAACGGTTCAAAACAAAAAGATATTACCTGTAAAAAGATGAAATGAAAAACCTGTCAATATCCTTATTGCTGTTATCCTCTCGTTGGCCGGGTGCCGGGAGCAGCCCCAGTGGATGAAGATCCTCCAAGCCGGGGACAGGTCCATGGTATCCTATCACCAGCCTGCGGTCCAGTTTTCAACGGCCAAACCGGACAAAGAGCAATCCCGGCTGATCGAGCAGGCAAAAAGATATTTTGCCGGGCATCCCGGACTGCTGGCCGAGATCGCTTCCGGGCTTAAGCGCCGGGAAAGGGACATCATAGATGATCTGGAGCCGGGAGCGGTCCTGGCCGATGATCAGGGAAACCTGGCCATAACTTATTTCGGCCGGTATGAAAGCCCCCAGATCATGGCCGGGGTGAGGGTGCTGTTTCTGTTTAACCGGGAAAAAGATCTATCCAAAATATTCGTTTACGAAGTGCCGTTGGAATGAAGACGCCAGAGAACAAGACAGTGGCGGTGGCCATGTCCGGCGGGGTGGACAGCAGCCTGGCGGCGGCCCTGCTGACAAAGAAGGGGTACCGGGTGATTGGCCTGACCATGCGCCTGTTCTGCTATGAGGGAATAGACAACGAGAAGAACTGCTGTTCCTTAAAGTCCATCGAGGCAGCCAGGCAGGCTGCCCAGCGTTTCGGCTTCCCCCATTACGTGGTGGACTGCGAACCGGAGTTCAAGTTTTCGGTCATCGATTATTTTGTGGAACAGTACCGGCAGGGCCGGACCCCCAATCCCTGCGTGGCCTGCAACCAGAAGATCAAATTCGGCCTGCTGCTGAACAAGGCCAAAGGTTTGGGCTGCGATCTGCTGGCCACCGGGCATTACGCCAGGATCAGATCCGTCAAGGGACAGCCAGTGCTGGCCCGGGGAAAGGACGCCAAAAAGGACCAGTCGTATTTCCTGTGGACCCTTAACCGGCAACAGCTGGGCTCGGTCATTTTCCCTCTGGGCGGGCTGGACAAACAGAAGGTCCGGGAACTGGCCGCAGGCTACGGCCTGGAGTCGGCCAAACGGCCGGAGAGCCAGGAGATCTGCTTCATTCCCGAGGGCAAATACTCCGAATTCATGAAAAAGGCGATCGGCTCCCGTCCCGGCACGATAGTCAACAAGCAGGGGCAGGTCTTGGGACAGCACCAGGGCATAGCCAACTACACCATAGGCCAGCGGGGAGGCTTAGGTATAGCCTTGGGAAGGCCCCAGTATGTGGTCTCGATAGACGCCGCCCAGAACAGGATCACTGGTGGGCGAGGATGCGGAACTGATGACCGGCAGATTATTGGCTTCGGATGTAAACTGGATAGTTCCCAAGCCCCAAAGGGCCGTCAAGGCGATGGTCAAGATCCGTCACCAGCACGCAGGAGCTGAGGCTGTGGTAAACCCGCTGGACGGCAAGATGACCGAAGTGATTTTCAAAAGCCCGCAGAGGGCCGTCACGCCGGGGCAGTCAGTGGTGTTCTACAAAGGAGACCTGGTGCTGGGCGGGGGAGTGATAGAGTAAAGAACATCCAGCGGCACTAAAAGGAGAGTTATGTTCAAACCAAAATATTTCTATACCGATAGTATCGTCAACTCTCTAACCTTGATCGCCGAGGCCCGGGCGATCATTTTGAATGCTCCCCTGGTGCCCAAGTGGGAAGTGTCATTGCGCCGGGATGCTCTGATCCACAGCGCCCATGCCTCCACCGCCATCGAGGGCAATCAACTGACCTTGGAAGAGGTCAGCGCCCTGGCCCAGGGCCGGGACATCATGGTAAAGCGAAAAGACAAGCAGGAAGTGATAAATTACCTGAAGGCTTTGGAAGAGATTCCCAGGAATTCCCAAAAGACCGCCCTGGGCCTTCCCGGCCTTCTAAAAATGCACAAAACGGTCACTGCCGGGACATTGGATGACCCCAAGGACGAAGGCGCGTTCAGAACCTGCCGGGTGGCGGTGGTGAACAAGGCCACCGGCCAGATCGTTTTCGAGCCCCCGGCGGTTAAAATGGTAAAGCCCTTGGCGGTAGATCTCTTAAAGTGGTTTGGTTCGCCTGTGGCCCTAAAAATAGACCCGGTGCTGCAAGCCGGCATAGCCCATTACGAGTTGGTGAGGATCCATCCCTTTGTTGACGGCAACGGCCGCACCGCCAGGGTTTTGGCTTCGCTGGCGCTCTACAAACGGGGCTTTGACGTTAAACGGTTCTTTGCCCTGGACGATTACTACGACCACGACCGTCCGGCCTATTACCGCGCCCTAAAAAGCGTGGACAAGAATACTCTGGACCTTACCGGTTGGCTGGAGTACTTTACCGGCGGCGTGGCGGTCAGCATCAAAGCGGTCAAAGATAAGGTAATTGGGCTAAGCCGGGATGTGAAAATCCTTAAAGACAAGGGCCAGGTTGCCCTAAGCGCCCGGCAGATGAAAATCGTGGAGCATGTTTTGGGAAAAGGGCAGATTACCAACCGGGAATTGCGCGCGATGCTGAACATATCAGACCGGGCGACATTGGATGAACTGCGAAAACTGGCAGCGATAGGCGTGATAAAACCGCAGGGTAAGGGGCGCAGCCTACGATATGTTCTGGCTTAAGACTTCGGGATTAGCTTCGGGATTAGCTTCGGGATTAATTTTCAGGCTTTAGCCAACAAAAAACAATCAAAACCACATAATCCCTGGAAATCGGAGAAATAAAATGCCCAAATTCTTAAAAGTCATCCTGATCATCACGGCCGTGCTGGTGGTCGTCTTCGTGGCCGCCGGGATAACCCTTAAAATGATCTTCACCCCGGAAAAACTGCGGATCCTGATCATGCCCAAGATAGAGGAGGCGGTGGGGCGCAAGGTCACGGTCAATAAATTCTCGCTGAAGGTCTGGACCGGGCTGGGGGTGGAACTGGAGGGCATTGAACTGGCCAACGCCAAGAGCTTCGCCGAAAAACCGATGGTGAAGGTGGAATCGATCGTGCTTAAGGTCAACCTGCTGGGCCTGCTGAAACGGCAGCTGGTGATCTCCAGCCTGGTGGTGGACAAGCCCGAGATAATGATAGAGAAGGACATCAAGGGCGTCTTCAACTTCGACGACCTGATCAAGCCGGTGCCGGCCGGCCAGAAGACGGCCCCGCCGCCCTCGTCCTCGCCGGTGTCGCTGGCCATGCAGTCCTTTAGGATCAAAGACGGCCGGTTCGAGTTGGATGACAAACAGGGCAAGGTCAAGGCCGTGGCCTCCGGTATCAACGAGGAGCTGAGCTTGTCGGCCGACCTGAAGCTGGAGAACATCCGGACCAAGGGGACCATCAAGGTGGCCGACATCACGGCCGAGGTGCCGGGCCTCAAGGTCAGCAAGATCTACGTCAACGTCAGCCACGACATCTCGGTCAACCTGCCCGGGAAGCTCATCACCATCAACGACATCACCGTGGCCCCGCAGGGCCTGGCCCTGTCGCTGGGCGGCACCGTGGCCAACTTCGACAGCCTGCCGGTGCTGGACCTGGCGCTTAAGACCACCGCCATCGAGATCAAACAGATCATCAACGCCCTGCCGCCGGAGATCAAGGCCCAGGCCAAGGACGTCACCGCCACCGGGAAGATAGAGCTGGGCTTGAAGATCACCGGGCAGATAGATCCCAAGGACCCAAAATCCCTGCCCAAGGTCGACGGCTCGGTGGTTCTTAAGAACATCGGTATCAAGTACGCCATGCTGCCCAAGTCGGTCTCCGACGTCAACGGCCAGATCGCCTTCAGCGAGAAGGACCTGAACATCAAAAACATCTCGGCCAAGCTGGGCACGGCCGGATTCGCCCTTTCCTGCCTGGTGCAGGATTTTGAGAACCCCTATGTCAAGGCCGCCTTCAAGGGCAATTTTGACCTGGGCGAGGTCAAGGACTACGTGCCGCTGGAGGCCGGGATGAGCATGTCGGGAAAGATCGACGCCGATTTCAAGGCCGAGGGAAAGGTCAGGGATGTCAACAGCTTTAAGATGGACGGCCGGATAGATCTTAAAAGCCTGAACTTCGCCACCGCGGCCCTGCTGAAGCCGGTCAGCGACATGAACGGCACGGTGCAGTTGACCAAGAACCTGATCAACATCCCGGACATCTCCTGCAAGATCGGAAAGTCCTCCATGTCCTTCACCGCGCAGGTCAAGAATTTCTTAAGCCTGGTGCCGGAACAGCCGGCCCCCAAAAAAGGCCAGGCCCCGGCGATGGCATTGCCCAAATCCGCCAAGGCGGACAAGGCGGTGATCACCTTCGCTCTGAATTCTCCGTTGCTAGACCTGGATGAGATCCTGCCGCCGCTACCGAAGACCCGGCGAAAAATCCACAAACACCAAATCCCAAACACCGCCCCCGCAGATGCTGCCCCTGCCAGACATGCTGATGGACGGCAAGGTGCGGATAGCCAAGATCAAGTTTCTGAAGATGGACTTCGACAACCTGACCGGCACACTGACCATGGCCAATCGCAAGCTTAACCTGGACGGACAGGTCAACGTTTATTCCGGCAGGGTGCTGGGTTCGGTCTGGGCCGATCTCAACGACCTCACCAAGATCGAATACCGGCTGGGGGCCAATGCCGAAAAGCTGGAGGCCAACGACTTTTTGACGGCCCTGACTCCCCTGGACAACCGGATGTACGCCAAGATGGACGTCAAGGGCGACTTTACCGGGCTGGCCCCGGACAGCGCCCTGATCATGAAGACACTGAAGGGCCAGGGCCGGGCCAGCACCGGCGAGGGCAAGATCACCAACTGGCCGATGCTGGGCGACATTCTCAGCTACTGCAAGCTGAGCGAGACCCGGGAGGTCGGCTTCCGCTCGCTTTCCATGGGTTTCCGGATCGCGGACGAGAAGATCTATTTAGACGACCTGCAGATGGCCAGCAAGTTCGGGGATGTGAACATCGCCGGTTATTCCAGCTTCCTGGGGTACGTGGATTACCGGGTATCCATAACATTGACCAAGGAGGAATCGGACAAGGTCAAGGGCAAGGGAGGCAACGTGGCCGCGCTCTTTACCAACAAGGAGGGCCGGGTGGTGCTGGACCTGCTGGTAAAGGGGCAGTCGCCCAAGCCGGGCATAGGGGTGGACACCCAGATGGCCCAGGCCAGGCTGAAAGGCAAGGCCCAGGAAGAGATCGACAAGGCCAAGCAGCAGGCCGCAGAAGCGGCCAAGAAACAGGCGGAGGAGCTGAAGAAGAAGGCGGCGGAAGAGGCCAAGAAGCTGTTCAAGTGGAAGTAGGATATTGCTTATCCGCAGATTTCGCAGATTATCACAGATTGAAATTTCAGCTTGTGTGCCATGAAAATCCTCTACGTTAAGAGGGAATATCAGGGTAACGCAAATGTAGCAAATGATTCTTGTAAAAATAAAAGCCCGGCGTTAAGCCGGGCTTTTTCATTTCCAAGAACCTGAAAGCATAATCTAGAGAGGAATAAATCCCAGCTGAAAGACAAAATGTAGACAAAAATCGTCGGGATTGTATGAACAAACATGAAACCGCTACAACCACGTTACAGCAGGCTACTGTTATATGCGAATGCAAACATGGTGGGGAAAACTCGCAATCGTAATCATGTAAATCCTGTCTAAAGAAAACCCTAACTTTGCCAGGAACGAAAAATCGTCGGCGGGGTTCTCTTAACAAACATGGTAGCGCTACGGGGAATCGAACCCCGGTTTGATGGCTGAGAACCATCCGTCCTAGGCCACTAGACGATAGCGCCGTCTAAGACCTATATTTTATAACATTATGCCCCAAAAGTCAAGCCACTCTTTTGCCCTTGTATTTGCAGCCGTTTGGGTGTATAATTACCTTAAGACGGCGGCCATTCAACCAAGAAAAAGCCGCGAATGTCCATAATCCACAAATTAGGGAATACCCAAGAGATGATGAAGACTTTTAACCGGGACAGTAAATTCGGCAAGAAGCCTTTCGGCCGGCCGGACAGAAAAGGTCCCAGCGGAGGCGGCTTCAGCCGGCCTTCCGGCGGACGTCCCGCCTTTGACAAGCAGATGCACCCGGCGGTCTGCGACGAATGCGGCACCAACTGCGAAGTGCCCTTTAAGCCCACCGGGGGAAAGCCGATCTACTGCCGCGACTGCTTCCGCAAGATGGAAGGCCAGGAAGAACGGGCCCCCAGCCGCCCCGGCCAGTTCCGCCCGGGCAGGTTCTCCGGACCCTCCCGTCCCGACAGCTTCCGCCGGCCCGAAGCGGCCGCCGGAGCCAGCCCGGAGCAGTTCCGGAAAGAGCTGGACCAGATAAATGTCAAGCTGGACCAGATATTGAAGGCCCTGGAAGGCATTGAAGTAGAGGACGAGGAATAAACGAACCCTGGAAAAAGCGACCGCGGCGAAAGCCACGGCCGCTTTTTGCTTGTCGCTTTAACTTGTATGGAACTGCTATCATATAACCTTAACTTTGTGGAGAACATATCATGCTGAAAGAGTTCAAAGAGTTCATCCTGCGGGGCAACGTGCTGGACCTGGCCGTGGCGGTGGTCATCGGCGCGGCTTTTGGAAAGATCGTCTCATCGCTGGTGGCCGACGTGCTGATGCCGCCCATCGGCCGGCTGGCCGGAAAGCTGGACTTCAGCAGCATCGTGATCCCTCTGGCCAAGCCCGAGGGGATGGACCTCACCAAGCTCACTCTGAAGGCGGCCACCGATATGGGCCTGCCGGTGATCAGGATCGGAATGTTCCTTAACAACGTGATAGATTTTCTGATCGTGGCCTTCGTCATCTTCCTGGTGATCAAGCTGGTCAACCGGCTGCAGCGCAAAAAGGAAGCGCCGCCGGCCGTGCCCACCACCAGGGAATGCCCGTTCTGCGTGTCCGCCATCAGCCTCAAGGCCGTCAAATGCCCGAATTGCACCTCGGACCTGCCGGCTGTCAACGCTAAATGAACTTAGTATTTTTAACCACTTTGCGAAAACTTAACAGGTTTGCCTTAAAGCGGTTGACAAAAGAGGTTTTTTTAGGTTATAATTAAAAGATATCAGGGGCTGAAAGGTTTGATGTCCCTGATGCTGTTTTTAAGAAGCGACTAATTTTCACTGGGGGATCGTCCAACGGCAGGACACATGGCTCTGGACCATGGTATCGGGGTTCTCCGCCTGATGTCCGGCAGGAAAGCCCGGCGGCGGCGGACCCGCCGCGTATCAGGTCTTATATAATGCCTTAGGCGGGGAATCCCCACCCTATGCCATATTACGTATATGTGATAAAAAGCATAAGCAAGGGCACCCAGTACGTTGGCTCTACTTCTGATGTGCACAAGAGGGTAGCCGACCATAACGCCGGACGAAGTAGTTTTACCAAGGGACACCGCCCCTGGATGTTAGTACACCAAGAATCATTTACAACCAAGGCCGAAGCCTTGCAAAGAGAAAGATATTTAAAATCAGGAAAAGGCCGGGAAATACTCAAGAAAACAATTAAATAACACTGGGGGATCGTCCAACGGCAGGACACATGGCTCTGGACCATGGTATCGGGGTTCGAATCCCTGTCCCCCAGCCATAAAAAGGCTGCGGATTTAACCGCAGTCTTTTTGCTTTGCCCGGAAAATAGCCCCGATACCATTTTTATAATGGCGGGGTTCTCCGCCTGATGCTCCCTGCCGATGCCGCGCGGCGGCGGATGCGCCTCTGGCGCAGAATCCCTGTCCCCCAGCCATAAAAAAGACTGAAGTGTTTTTACTTCAGTCTTTTGTTTTTATGAGAACCCCGATACCGCAAAATGGTAGGGTTCTCCGCCTAATATTTATAGAAGTGCCTATAGCGGCGGTCGACCCGCCGCACTAAATGATTTTTATGATCATCGAGGCAGGGGAATCCCCTGTCCGCCGAAGTTTGCACATATTGCTATCACAACGCAGGCGGGCTATCCCCCAGCTAACGATAAAGGACCGAAGCTTTTGCTCCGGTCCTTTTTAATTTTCCTATTTCCCAGCCTTATGTCCGAAGGGCGTCACCGCACCACTATCATTTTTTTGGTATCCCTGAATTTTCCGGCTTGTATCCGATATAAATAAATCCCGTTTGATACTGTTTGTCCAGTCCCATTTTTACCGTTCCATTGGACACTATGCATACCCGCGGGCTTTACCTCATTTACCAGCGTGGACACTAACTGCCCCATCACGTTATATACCGTTATTTTTACAGGCGCCGTCTGTTTTATGGAATATCTAATCATTGTCAATCCTTTGCTGGGATTGGGTTTGGATCCATACAAACAGTTTTCGTAAGCGTTTTCGTATATGTTGTGCTCTTGCTTTCCGTCCACTATCGGTTTACTCAGCGCATAAGTATTATACCCGAAATTTAGATAAACCGGTCCAGCGGAATCCGTCAGTGTCAACTGGTGTGAAATTGGCATTTGCATTTCGTTGCCGAATACATCGGTGATCTGAGAAATGCTGTAGTTTCCTGTATCCGGCAAATCAACCGTTGCCTGGCCTGGACCTCGGAACCACATGATTGCCGTGCTCCCCGACCCATTATTTTTATGGCAGTACATTCCATATACATTCGCCTGTTCGATTGGAAGCACCACTACAGTATCACAGTCCTTCATTGCATTTGTAAATGTGCGCACGGCCTGCATTGCAGGTTTATCGTTATAATAATAATCCAACAAGCCGGTATTACTTACAAAGTTAAAAGGATCAGGTCCAGTATCCTTAATATCGTAATATATCATTAGTGGGAAGTTAAGTGCCGTGCCTGTCAATAACTCGCGAGCAACATTAATCCCTTGTCTGATCCGATTTTCCTCTAAATGTCCATCAACGAAACTGCTCCACATTGATGAACCGTCCCATGATGATGAATATCCCCATTCCGTATTCCATGTTGGGGGATTAGTAGTAGGTAGGTACGTTTTAATGATGGCACGCCAATAGGCAATATCATCGGTGGCGGATTCTGGCCCTTCAGGGCGGTAAGGATGAACACCAATAGCATCGGGATATTGCGGATTAGTTACGTTGAAATTAGACAAAAATCTCCGCAGATAACTAAAATCTACCAGGGCAAGTCCGCCGGTTGTTATTTTAATATTTGGATCGACTGCACGCAATCGTTGAATTACAGCTTGCGTTAAATTAAAATAATCATCAGGATCAGCATCCGGTGGCCAAAACACAGTTGAATCGTTTTGCTCATTCCATATTTCATAGGCTATATTATTATAACCCTGTTCCTGAAAATGACGGGCACAAGTATCTGCAAAACGTCCAAAAGCAGCAACAGCCGCGGAATCTGTCGGTGGTAAACCCCCTGTGTAAAATGGATGACCATAATCTAAAATAAACAGGGCTTTCATATTTCGTTCCGGGACATCCAAAGAATCCAATAAAGCGTCATAATACGAAAAATCCCACACACCCGGCTCTGGTTCCACTCTTGTCCAAGTCAGATCCGTTCGTATCCAGGAAAAACCGGCTGCCTTGGCACTATCCAACGCCCGGTAATCCGGCCAGGTGACCACCCCCAGCCTTGAAAGTACATCAGCATCGTATATCGGTGCCCATAAGCTACCATTAGATAACAGCAAATTACCATCGACAGGTAAAAGGGTATCTAATACTTCTACATCTTCTATTTCCAGTGTTCCAAAGGCGTCTGTCCTATCCCAATGTAATGGATCGCCAGCAATAATAGCAATACTTGTAACCTTTCCACTGAAAGTTCCATCACCACCCCAATAGCCATCCGGAGGTGTTGTCAAATCAACTACCTGACGATACCAACCATTAGCATCTACCACAAATGGTAATATGGAACGGTATTGCAATGTTTGTCCTGTGCTATCCTGAACGCGTAAATAAACCTGAATCCCGGGTTTGGGTTTAACCAGAAATGAAATTGCTCTTGCCGATAAAGGTGTTGGCATGTTGTATATCGCACTAACATAGTGGCTTTCAGGGTTAGTTAAATCATACCACAACAGTATTTTTCGTTGCTGGGTTTGCCCTTGATCATACGTAAGTGAACCCAATGCGCCCGGGAATTCCAAGCCAAGGTAAAGCACCCAGTCATTAATATTCATTGGAAGCGGCACATTGGCAACGGGCAGATCATAAATCAATCGAGCATTTGTTATATATACCCAACCTATCGCATTCTCCGGGGTTCTGTCAATCGGATTGCAAGGAATAATTGCCAGCCATGAAATCTCCCCATCAAGAATTCCATTCGGATTTGTCCCACCCCAATAGCCATCTGGCGGTGCTTTCAAATCAAAAGTCAGTAGATACCACCCGTTGGGATCGGTTATTTTATATGGGCGACGGGCACTGTACTGCAGCACTTCTCCTGTTTCATCCTGCACCCGCAGAACAATATTAATACCGGGATTTGATTTAACATTAAAAACAACGGCTCTTGTCAAAAATGGGAGATCAGACTATATTCAGCACTGATATATTGGCTTGTGGGGTTACTTAAATCATAATATATACCAAGTTTATAACCCATATCGGCAGGATCTGCCGGGTATGGCATATTATTGCTATACTCGTACGATAGAGATCCAATTGCACCAGGAAACTGCTCACCTAAAGTTAAAGTAAAATAATCTATGTTTAAGATGATCTCGCTTTGACAAATCAAATATTCGCAACTACCGACTTGGCCAAACAGACCTTTAGTTACATGGTACATCTGCCAATACATTGTTTGTAATTGGTCCTCATCGTAATCTAACATAAGGACCTTAGTAAAAACATATTGTTCCCCTGGCAACACCGTATCGGTTAAAGCTATATAAGTTGTTGCTAAACTATTATTAAGTGTTATTTTTAGCGATACCGTCCCAGGCGCCCATATTGTTCCGGTGCCCGTGTTCTTCATGGTAAATATAACAGTCGTTGGTTTTCCCGCTATAAAACTGTCAGGAATGGAATACGAAATAGTTTGAGCATCCCATTTTACTTTAGCTGCCTGCAGTACTGTTGTGCCGAATAAAAAAACCATGCAAAGTAGTAATATACGTTTCATGATACCCTCCAATTTATTGTTATGGAACGAACCTTGGTAAATCTCCAGCGATATCGTGATCCCTCCATTACTTCCTTTCTCATGCGGGGAGGGGCAGGGGTAAGCCAATGATCAAGTTAAATATCCTGTTATGTTTTCGGCATATGTATTACCCTCCTCTGTCATAAACATTAGGTTGAAAGAAGAAATAAGTAATAAGTAATATCCTCTGTGCTTTTCACCTGTTAACTTACAGTAAATTGCTGGCCAGCTCGGCCAGGGGGCTGCGTTCGCCCTTCAGCAGATTGACATGGGCGAACAGGCTCTGGCCCTTCATCCGGTCCACCAGGTAGCTCAACCCATTGCTCTGGGCGTCCAGATAGGGGGAGTCGATCTGGTAGACATCCCCGGTGAAGACGATCTTGGCCCCCTCGCCGGCCCGGGTGATGATGGTCTTGACCTCCAGCGGAGTCAGGTTCTGGGCCTCGTCCACGATGAAGAAGATGTTGGATAAACTGCGCCCCCTGATGAAGGCCAGGGCCGAGATCACCAGTTTTTCGTTCTGGATCATCTCGTTGATCTTGTTGTGCTCCTTGCTCTCCGGGGCAAAGCGGTGCCGGATCACGGCCAGGTTGTCCCACAGCGGCTCCATGTAGGGGTCGATCTTGGACTTGATGTCGCCGGGCAAAAAGCCGATGTCCCGGTTGGCCAGGGGCACCACCGGCCGGGCCAAAAATATCTGGTGATAGTTGCGGCGCTGCTCCAGGGCCGCGGCCAGGGCCAAAAGGGTCTTGCCGGTGCCGGCCTTGCCGGTGAGGGCCGCCAGCTGGATCTCGGGGCGGAGCAGGGCGTCCAGGGCAAAGATCTGCTCGGCGTTGCGGGGCTCGATGCCGTAGGCCGGCCGCTTGACCAGCCTCTCCAGGCCGTCCTTCTCCGGGTTGTAATGGGCCAGCACGCTGGAGCTGTGGTTCTTGAAGACGAAATACTGGTGGGGCAACAGCTCTTCCTTCAAGGGGAAGGCCGCCCGGGGCACCAGGTAGGGCTCCTGGTAGAACTGGGAGATGAAATCCTTGTCCATGTCCTCTATCACCCGGGTGGTGACATTCAACTGGTCCAGCTGCCGGATCTTGCCGGTTTGGTAGTCGTCGGCCTGCAGGCCCAGCGACTTGGCCTTCATCCTCAGATTGATGTCCTTGGTGACTATCACCACCTGGCGGTCCGGCATGCTTCCGGGTCAGCTCCTCGGCCATGGCCAAAATGCGGTGGTCGGCCTTGTCGGCGGCGAAGGAATGGTAGACCCTCTCCGAATGCGGGTCGCCCACCAGGATGTGAAGCTTGCCCCGGCCCTTGCCCAGGGAGATGCCCTTGGTCAGAAGATGCTCCCCGGCCAGCTTGTCCAGGTTGCGGATGAACTCCCGGGCCTCGAAGTTGATCAGGTCGCTGCCTTTTTTGAACTTGTCCAGTTCCTCCAGCACCACGATGGGGATGACGATGTCGTGTTCCTCAAAATTCTCGATGCAGGTGTGGTCGTACAGAATCACGTTGGTGTCCAGCACGAAGAGTTTTTTTGCCTTTTTGCTTTCGGCCATGCTGTCCCCCTTTTGTAATGATGCAGTAAGGGTTGATGTAATAGGATTTAATGGATTAATTTCAATTTCCCACAGAAATCACGAAATAACGCGAAAATGCTTGAAAAAACATTTACCCATAAAGGCAGCTTGTTGTCTTTGATTCGCCCTTCAGTGTTTCGTGGCAATAAGGTTATTTCAGTTCCTTTCAAATATAACCCGATGACGGGATAAAATCAATAGCTTTTAGGACCAAATTTCAAGCCGCTTAAAAATACGCCGAAAAATGTTGATTTGGGTCTTGCAATGGTTTGATTTTATATGTTAGAATAAATTTTCCACTTCATGAAAAACAATCAAGCAATGCTATCAGCAGGAGTCATATGAAAAAGGCCAAGGCAGCTCCCAAGACGGTCAAGGGCGCAACGGCCCCGGCGGTGAAAAAAGCGGTGGCCCGGCATGCCGGCAACAAGGGGGCTTTGATCACGGTATTGCAGGAGGTCCAGGCCGAGCTGGGCTACCTGTCGGGCCAGACCATCGAGGACAGATCAGCCAAATCATGGGTCTTCCGTCCAGCCAGGTCTACGGCGTGGCCACTTTTTACACCCAGTTCCGGCTGAAGCCGGTGGGCAAGCACCTGATGAGGGTCTGCCACGGCACCGCCTGCCACGTCAGCGGGGCGGTCAAGATCAGCCAGGCTTTGGAGGACGAGCTGAAGGTGGGCGACGGCGAGACCACCGAGGACGGAAAATTCACCCTGGAGACGGTGGCCTGCCTGGGCTGCTGCAGCCTGGCCCCGGTGATGATGATAGACAGCGAGACCTACGGCCGGCTGACCCCGGACAGCGCCCGCAAGGCGGCCAAGGATTTTTAACAGATCAGGAGAATCCCTCTTTAACCGCCGGATCCATAGACTCCAACAACAAAACCGGCAGATGGTGATCAAGCCCCGGTTCGATTTCGCATGGGACTTCAAGCACGGCCTGGCCATGGTGAACATGGGCGGCAAGATGAACTCCTACGGCAACACCGAGGGCGGGACCTGGGGGTATGTTGATCGGACCGGGAAGTATGTCTGGAAATCCAGAGAATAGCTAAGAAACGCTTGGATTTTTATAAGGAAACCATGAAACCAGGAATATTTCTTTTCTGAAATCCTCATTAATAATCAACAACCATTTCAAATTTTATCTGGAAACAGGCATCAACAAATATTTTCCTGTCTTCCTGGATTCCTCATAAATATAAAGTTCCTATAGTTTCCCAATTCAGTGTTTCCGTGTAAGTATGGTCGCGCTTGAAAGTCAAAAATTCAGAATAACCAATATATAACGGAGGGAAAGCCTCTTGAGAACTGCTGCTGAAACCAAGAAAAGATCCTTAAAAAGCCCCGACTACCGGGTGGTGGTGGGGCTGGGCAGCTGCGGGATCGCGGCCGGCGGCCACAAGGTGATGGCGGCCCTTAAGGACGAGATCAAAAAAAGCAAGCTTAACGTGGCCCTGGCCGAGACCGGCTGCGTGGGGATGTGCTACCGCGAGGTGCTGCTGGATGTTTACGACAAGAACGGCAATCTTTTCACCTACGGCAACATGACCCCGGAGCGCCTGCCCCGCTTGGTGGAGGAGCACCTGGCCAAACATCAGCCGGTGACCGACTGGCTGGTGCGGGCCCACAACCAGGCCCTGCCCGACGACAGTTTTTATGCCAAGCAGAAGCGGATAGTGCTGAGGAACTGCGGGGTGTTCAACCCCGAGAGCATCCAGGATTACATGGATCATCAGGGCTACAAAGCGCTGGAGAAGGCGTTGAAGACCATGACCCCGGAGCAGGTGATCAAGGAAGTGCTGGATTCGGGCCTGCGGGGCCGGGGCGGGGCCGGATTTCCCACCGGCCGCAAGTGGCAGTTCGCCCGGGACAGCAAGAACGACAAGAAATACATCATCTGCAACGGGGACGAGGGCGACCCCGGCGCCTTCATGGACCGCTCGGTGCTGGAGGGCGACCCCCACAACGTGATGGAGGGGATGCTGATCGCGGCCTATGCCATCGGGGCCCAGGAAGGGTACCTCTACGTCCGGGCCGAATACCCGCTGGCGGTGCAGCGGCTGAAGCTGGCCATCACCGAGGCCAGGAAGAAGGGCCTCTTAGGCAAGAACATCATGGGAACCGGATTCAA
Source organism: uncultured bacterium (assembly GCA_963780225.1). GTDB lineage: Bacteria > Edwardsbacteria > AC1 > AC1 > EtOH8 > UBA5202. The sequence goes on from CAWAAX010000026.1 coordinate 175,225, forward strand.
CTTTGAGATGAAGATCAAGGAAGGGGCCGGGGCCTTCGTCTGCGGCGAGGAGACGGCCCTGATGGCCTCGATAGAAGGCAAGCGGGGGATGCCCAAGCTGCGGCCGCCATTCCCGGCGGTCTCCGGCCTGTGGGGCAAGCCCACCAACATCAACAACGTGGAGACCTACGCCAACGTGCCCTGGATCATATTGAACGGAGGGGCGGCCTTCGCGGCGCTGGGAACGGAGAAGAGCAAGGGCTCCAAGGTCTTCGCCCTGGCCGGGCAGATCGTGCGGGGCGGCCTGGTGGAGGTGCCCATGGGCATCACGGTGCGGGAGATCATCTACGAGGTGGGCGGCGGCATCAAGGGCGGGCGCCAGTTCAAGGCGGTGCAGATGGGCGGGCCCTCCGGCGGCTGCATCCCGGCGGCCCTGGCCGACACCGTGATCGACTACGACTCGGTGACCCAGACCGGGGCCATCATGGGCTCGGGCGGCATGGTGGTGATGGACGACACCACCTGCATGGTGGACATCGCCCGGTTCTTTTTGGACTTCACCCAGAAGGAATCCTGCGGCAAGTGCACCTTCTGCCGGGTGGGCACCAAGCGGATGCTGGAGATACTGGACCGGATCACCAAGGGGAAAGGCGTGGAGGGCGACATAGAGATGCTGTTGGAGCTGGCCGACAAGATCAAGGTCTCCTCCCTGTGCGGGCTGGGCCAGACCGCGCCCAACCCGGTGCTGACCACCATCAAGTATTTCCGGGACGAGTACGAGGCCCACATCAAGCAGAAGAAATGCCCGGCCCACAGCTGCAAGGAACTGCTGACCTACGAGATCATCGCCGAGAAATGCGTGGGCTGCACGGCCTGCGCCAGGGTCTGCCCGTCGTCCTGCATAGCGGGCGCGGTCAAGAAGCCCCACACAATAGACCAGGCCAAGTGCGTCAAGTGCGGCAGCTGCGTGGTCAAATGTAAGTTCGATGCCATAAGAGTAAACTAATCGCCATGATCCCTCACAAATAGAAACACAATTTACAAAACCAATTCGAAAAAATAGCAGTTTTATGCGAGCTATAATTATCGCCATATTTTGCCTAAGCAGAATAACTGCGGGACTATATGCTGGTTCTAAGGAAGATATGGTAAAAATAACTTCAGCTGGGTATGCCGAGTCCAAGTCCGGCAACCATGTCAAGGCGCACGATTTATATGTGCGAGCATTACGGTTAGCCTCTAAATATGACTGGCCAACCTATAATGAGTCACAAAGAAACAAGGCTTTGCAGGAATGCATCGAGAAACATGGCTACGATTGGCAAGGGATCGACGGGCAAAAAATATTGGGCTTGATGCAGGTGTATGCAGCGGTGAAACATTATTTTGCCGGTTTCACAATTGTTCCCGAGTTAAATTGGGATGAACTTGTTATTCAGTATATACCACAGGTTATTGAGGCGGAAAGTGCCGAAGAATATTATAAACTGCTGCAAACAATAATTGCCAGACTGAGGGACAATCATACACGGGTAGAATTACCGAAAACCATTCAGGATAATATTGATAGACCGGTTATTTCAGTTGAGTTCATCGAGAATAAATTCGTAATAACAAAAGTTAAGGATAGCCCGGAGATTCAAGAACAAAAATTCAAAGCTGGCGTTGAAATAATAAAGGTTGAAGGAATCCCCGTAAAGGAGTATTTTGCGAAGAATACATTACCCTATCTGCCGTTATCAAAAGTTCAATGGGAAAGATCGTATAGAGTTAACAATTTATTAGCTGGAGAGAAGAATACCAAAGTAAAAATAACAATAGCAGATTTAAACGGCAAGGTACGAGAAATTACGCTTGCGAGAAACTCGGAAATGTATGAGAGTGAGGATAACGTGCCTGTATTAGAGGCAAAAGAGCTTGAACCGGGCATCGTATATTTTAATTTTAGAGCTTTTTGGCCTTCAGACACAGTGATTCAGAAGTTCGAACTGGAATTTAATAAACTAGATTTATCAACAACAAGAGGTATGATTTTTGATGTAAGGGAAAATGGCGGCGGCAACTCTTATGTGGGCGATGTGGTCATTTCGCATCTAATCGATAAATCTTTAAAAGCTTGGCTGTTTAAAGCCCGTAAAAAGTGGGCAATTAAATCAAATACAAATTTACTTGCAAAAGCATATATATGGCTGATGTCGCTTAATAAAGAGTGGTTTGAAGAAATAAGTACAATAAAGCCCTCAACCGGGAAACGTTTTTCAGGACCGCTTGTGGTTTTGATTTCAAGGTATACCGGAAGCGCTGCCGAAGATTTTACCGCGGCCATTCGAGAACGCAAAAGAACAACGATTATTGGAGAAACAACCGCCGGTGGAACAGGGAACGGCATTTGGAGCATATTGCCGGGCTATGGAACGCTTAGAGTTTGCATAAATGTCGGGGCCTATGCCAATGGCGAAATATGGCAGGGCGTGGGCATTGATCCCGACATAGCAGTGCATAAAACTGTTGAGGATGTTCGCCAGGGATCCGATCCTGTTTTAGCAAAGGGGATAGTTGTTCTTAAAGAGGATATGAATAAGGGAATAAAATGAAAGCACCCTTTTCTGCCTGGGTTAAACGATGCCGGCAGCTGCGTGGCAAGCGCAAGTTCGACGCGATTGGGGTCAACTAACCTTACCCCGTCCCTCTCCCAAGGCATTAGGAGCTTATTTGGAAGTTAACGACAGCATGTTGTCATTAAAAAAAATGGTTCCAGCTTGTCCGGGTTAGAATAGGGAATTGTAAAAGTTTAATATTTGCAAAAAGATTATCAGAAAATTATGGAAACGACAAAAATCGCTTTATTCAAAGGCAAAAAAATAAGAAAAACACTATTTGAAAATGAATGGTGGTTTGTGGTGGAAGATGTGGTTTTAGCGTTGACTGACAGCGTGAACATCAAGGATTATATCAATAAAATGCGGGATAGGGATGCAGAATTATCTAAAGGGTATGGACAAATTGTCCATACCCTTGAAGGAGTTGTACGGGATCGCCTTCAAGGCCATGCAGGCATCCTGCCATGCCAACTGAAGAAAAATCTAAAAAACATCTTAATCACAAGAACTTAACAAGGAAGCAGAAGATGTCCGAAATAAAAATACAGCTCAACGGCAAAGAAGTTATCTGCGATTCCGGCCAGACCATCCTGCAAGTGGCAGAAAAGCAGGGCCTGGATATTCCCAACATGTGCCACGACAAAAAGCTGGAGCCGTTCGGCTCCTGCTGGGTCTGTCTGGTGGAGGTGAAAGGGGCCCGGGGCTTCGTGCCCTCCTGCGCCACCAAGGTCTACGACGGGATGGTGGTGGACATAGACAACCAGAAGATCAGGGCCGCCCGCCAGCTGGCCCTGGAGCTGCTGCTCTCCAACCACTCCGGCGACTGCATCGCCCCCTGCCAGGCCACCTGCCCGGCCGGCTGCGACGTCCAGGGATACACCGCGCTGATCGCCAACGGGATGGAGGCCGAGGCCATCAGGCTGATCAAGGACACCCTGCCGCTGCCCGCCAGCTTGGGCCGGGTCTGCCCCCACCCCTGCGAGACCGAGTGCCGCCGCAACCTGGTGGAGGAGCCGGTGTCCATCTGCTACCTTAAGCGCCGGGCCGCCGACTTCGACCTTAACTCCGGAAAGCCGTATCTTCCCAAGGTCGCCCCCGAGACCGGCAAAAAGGTGGCGGTGGTGGGGGCCGGGCCGGCCGGCTTGAGCGCGGCCTACTATCTAAGGCAAAAAGGCCACCAGGTCACCATCTTCGAGGCCCTGCCCAAGCCCGGCGGCTGGCTGCGCTATGGCATTCCCCAGTACCGTTTGCCCAAGGAGGTTTTGGACCAGGAGATCAAGACTATCACCGACCTGGGGATAGAGATAAAATGCGAGCAGACCCTGAACCAGGATTTCACCATAGACTCTTTGCGGAAATCGTACGACGCCGTCTTCCTGGGCTTCGGGGCCCACGCCTCCACCAAGATGGGAGTGGAGGGCGAGCAGTCGGACGGGGTCTGGGACGGGATCGGCTTCCTTAAAAAACTGGCGATGGGCCAGGAGATCAAGATCGGCAAGACCGTGGCGGTGATCGGCGGCGGCAACACCGCCATCGACGCGGCCCGGACCTCGCTGCGGCTGGGGGCCGAGGAGGTAAGCATAGTCTACCGCCGCTCGGAAAAGGAGATGCCGGCCAACCCCTTCGAGATCGAGGAGGCCCGGCACGAGGGGGTCAAGTTCAAGTTTTTGACCGCGCCCACCAGGGTGATCGCCTGCACCCAATCAGAGGGTGGCGGTCTGATCTGCCAGAAGATGGAACTGGGCGAGCCCGACGCCTCGGGCCGGCGCCGTCCCGTGCCCCAGGCCGGTTCTGATTACAAGGTGGAGGCCGAGACCATCATCGCGGCCATCGGGCAGGCCCCGGACCTCTCGGTGCTCGGACAGAACCACGGAGTGGAGACCACCAAGTGGTCCACCATCAAGACCGACGAGCAGACCGGGGCCACCAGCGTGGCCGGGGTGTTCGCGGCCGGCGACCTGGTGACCGGCGCGGCCACGGTGGTGGAGGCCATCGGCGGGGCCCACCGGGCGGCCGAAGCCATCCACTCCTACCTGATGACCGGCCAGGCGGCCAAACCGGTCAAGAACTTCAACATCACCAAGGGCAAGATCAACGAAGTGCCCAAGGAACTTTTCGCCCACATCCCCAAGGCGGCCAAGGCCCAGATGCCGATGCTGCCCATAGCCCAGCGCCGGAACTTTGAGGAAGTGGAAAAGGGCTTCGTCTCCACCGTGGCCGCCGACGAGGCCCAGCGCTGCCTGGAGTGCGGCTGCGCCGACGTGGTGGAGTGCAAACTGCGGGACTACGCCACCCAGTACCAGGCTTCGGTCAAGCGCTTCATGGGCGAGGTCAAGATACACCCCATCGACGAGAGCCATCCCTTCCTGGTGCGCGACCAGAGCAAGTGCATCCTGTGCGGGCGCTGCGTCCGGATGTGCCTGGAGGTGGTGGGGGCCTCGGCCCTGGGCTTCGTCTACCGGGGCTTCGGCACCATCGTGGCCCCGTCGCTGGGGAAACCCTTCCCCGAATCCAGCTGCGTGTCCTGCGGGGCCTGCATCGAGACCTGCCCGGTGGGCGCGCTGACCGAGCGTCCCCGCCACCTGAAACCGGCCCCCTGGGAGATGCCCAAGACCAATTCGGTCTGCACCTTCTGCGGGGTGGGCTGCGGGACCGAGATCCATACCAAGGACAACAAGGCGGTCAAGCTGACCGGCAACCAGGAAAGCCCGGCCAGCCAGGGATCGCTTTGCTTCAAGGGCAAGTTCGGGTTCGAGCTGATCCACAGCCAGGAAAGGCTGGCCGCTCCCCTGGTGAAACAGGGCAAATCCCATGTCCCGGTGGAATGGAAGAAGGTTTTCAACCTGGTCAACGGGGACATCGACGCCATAGTCAAGAAGCACGGGCCGGAAGCGGTGGCGGTGCTGGCCTCGGGCCGGACCTCGCTGGAAGAGGCCGAGGGCCTGCGTTCCTGGGCGGCCAAGAAGGGGGTAACCAAATTCTCCAGCCTGGTTTATTCCGAAGGCCGGGCCCTGGACCAGCTGGAAAAGATACTGGGCGGGCTGAACGGCAAGAGTTACGCCGACCTGGAAAAGGCCCAGGCCATACTACTGGTGGGCTCCGACCCCTACACCCAGCATCCGGTGTTCGGGCAGATATTAAGGCAGGCGGCCAAAAAGAGCGTGCCGGTCTACATCTTATCGGAAAAACTTGGACCGTTGGCCGAGATCGCGGCCGGGCAGTTCACTGCCAAGGCCGGCGGGATCTCTTGGGCCTTGAACGGGGCGCTGAAGACACTGACAGCCTCTTCCAACCTGGCGGGTTTCACTGAATACAAAAAAGGACTGGCCAAGATCACCGGGGCGGCGGCCATCAAGGAAAGCGGGCTGAAGAAGGCCGAACTGGAGCAGCTTTCCCAGGTCTTAGCGCAGAACAAGAATCTTTTGATCGCCTTCAACGCCGAGCTGATCGACGGCGAGACCGCCAAGGCCATTGGCAACTTCCTGCTGTTGAACGAGACCCCGGAGAACTTCATAGCCCTAAGGGCCAAGGCCAACCTGAACGGGGTGGACCGGTTCGCCACCGTTCCGGCGGCCGAGATCGTCAAACAGATGGAGAAGGGGGTCATCAAGGCCGCGGTGCTGTGGAACGAGGATCCCCTGGGCTCCCTGCCCGACGGCAAGAAGCTGGGCCAGGCGCTCTCCAAGCTGGAGAAATTAGTGGTGGCCGATCTGTTCCTGACCGAGACCGCCAAGGCCGCCGACCTTGTGCTCCCCACCTGCGCCTTTGCCGAGCAGGACGGCAGCTTCATCAATTCCGAGGGGCGGCTGCAGCACTTTAAGCAGGCCATCCAGCCGGTCTGCGGCATGACCTCCAAGCAGATCCTCTCCGAGCTGGGCGGGACGGCCCTGCCGGGAATGCCGGCCGAGAAGAAGGGGGCCAAAATGTTCCTGGCGCCGGAGATCAAGAAGACCAAGCCGGCCAAGGAAGGGTTCTCCAGCGATGTGCTGGAGAAGATGGTTTGGGAGCTGAAGAAGAAAGAGGGGTTGTTAAAAGAAGGGGAATAATATTGCCGGAACTCATCCCCCGTCCCCTTCTCTTTATAAGAGAAGGGGAGAAAGGGGTTGAGTTTTAAAGAAAATAGATGTTTGCAAAGGGCTGGCATTTTATGCCAGCCCCTTTGCATTATTTCGCCCAGGCTATATTTATCCGCCGAAGCTTTAGCGTAGGAGGAAGGCCTGGGCTATAAATTTATCCCGCCCGGGAATAATCCCGTCTCCCTAAAAGTATATATAAACAGCCAACCAAAAACCAAATTACTTTAAGGGAGAAGGAAAATGAAAAAACTTACCCTGATAGCCCTGACAGCGGCCCTGATTCTGAGCTGCTTCAGCTATCTCCAGTCCCAGCAGGCCGGCAGCCTGGCCGGGTCTGTAACCGATGCCAGGACCGGCCGGGCCGTTTCCGGGGCCGCGGTCAATATCCTGAACACGCAGTTCAGCGCCTTGACCGACAACCAGGGGAAGTATCTCATGAAAAATGTCCCGGCCGGAAAATATTCCATCCAGGCCTCGGCCGCCGGGTATGATGCCCAGATCAGGAAAAATATCACCGTCAAGGCCGGTTCAACCATCACTATGGACTTCAAACTCAAAGCCTCTGTTCCGGCCAAGGACGAGAAGAACCGGCTGGTTTACGATATGGCGGCAAAGTGCTGCGAGCAATCGGCCCCGGCCTGCATGCCGGTTGGCTCTGGCATGGTCTACCGGGGGCAGCCCCAGGATTTCAATACCGAGGAATACTCCAAGATAGAAGAGAACGCCTTCAAACAGGTCAAGGCCGACCCGCTCTCCACCTTCTCCATCGACGTGGACCCGGCCAGCTATGCCAACATGCGGCGTTTCATAAGCTCCGAGCAGATGCCGCCCAAGGACGCCATCAGGATAGAAGAACTGATCAACTATTTCGACTACAGCTACACCCAGCCCGACGACGGCCGCCCCTTTGCGGTCCATACCGAAGTGGCCGAATGCCCCTGGAACCAGGGCCACCGCCTGGTCCGGATAGGCCTGAAGGGAAAAGAAATAGCGCTGGACAAGCTTCCCCCGACCAATCTGGTCTTTTTGCTGGACGTCTCCGGCTCGATGCAAAGCCCGGACAAACTACCGCTCTTAAAATCGGCCTTCAAACTTCTGGTCAACCAACTGCGGCCCCAGGACCGGGTGGCCATAGCGGTCTATGCCAGCGCCGAGGGGCTGGTACTGCCCTCCACCCCGGGCAGCGACAAGAAGACCATCCTGGAAATGCTGGACAAACTTGAGGCCGGGGGCTGCACCGCCGGGGCGGCCGGGATCCAATTGGCATACAGGACAGCCAAGGAGAACTTCATCAAGCACGGCAACAACCGGGTGATCCTGGCCACCGACGGTGATTTCAACGTGGGCGTCTCCTCCACTTCGGAACTGATCCGGATGATCGAGCAGAAGCGGGAGGAAGGCATTTACCTTTCGGTGCTGGGCTTCGGCACCGGCAACCTGAAGGACTCCAGGATGGAACAGCTGGCCGACAAGGGCAACGGCAACTACGCCTACATCGACAACATCACCGAGGCCCGCAAGGTGCTGGTCAGCCAGATGGGCGGCACCCTGTTCACCATCGCCAAGGACGTCAAGATCCAGGTGGAGTTCAACCCGGCAAAGGTGAAGGCCTACAAGCTGATCGGCTACGAGAACCGGCTGCTGAACAAGGAGGATTTTAACGACGACAAGAAGGACGCCGGCGAGCTGGGCTCGGGCCACACCGTGACCGCTTTGTACGAGATCATCCCGGCCGGTTCACAGGAAGAGGTTCCGGGGGTGGATCCCCTGAAATACCAGCAGATCAAGGTTTCTCCCAATGCTTCAAAGAGTTCCGAGATGATGACGGTGAAACTGCGCTACAAACTGCCGGCCGAGAGCGAAAGCAAGCTGATCTCCAAAGTGATCATGGACCGGAACGGCGAGATGGCGGAAGCTTCTGAAGATTTCAGATTTGCCGCGGCGGTGGCCGAGTTCGGCCTGCTGATCAGGGATTCCGAGTTCAAGGGCAAGGCGTCCTACGGACAGGCGCTGGCGCTGGCCCGCGGTGCCAAGGGGCAAGACAAGGAGGGCTACCGGGCCGAGTTCATCAAGCTGGCCGAGACGGCCAAATTGCTGGCGCAGAACCAGGATTAGATAGACTCAGGACTTAAGTTAAAGGACGGTCATTTTTGACCGTCCTTTTTTTCTTGACTTTGGCCCGGATTTACGTTATCTTAATTTATCTTTACAATAATATTTTGAGGTTCCAAAACAGGTGAAAATAGCCATTTGCCAATATAACCCGGTGGTGGGAGACATCGACGGAAATCTTGCCAAGATCGCTTCGGCTTTAAAGTCCAACGCCAGGCAGAAGCCCGACCTGCTGGTATTTCCCGAGCTGTTCCTGACCGGCTATCCGCCCCGCGATCTGCTGGAGAAGGACTGGTTCCTGAAGAAGATCAAGCAGGCGATCAAGGACATTGCCAAGCTGTCGGGCAAGCGGCCGGACATTGGGATACTGATCGGGGCACCGACATTAGTCGTAGAAAAGACTTCCAGCCGGTTGTATAACTCGGCCCTGCTGATCCACCGGGGCAAGGTGATCTTCACCCAGCACAAAACTTTGCTGCCAACCTATGATGTCTTTGACGAGACCCGCTACTTCAAGCCGGCGGAAAAAGTGTCGGTGGTAAACTTCAAAGGCAAAAAGTTGGGGATCTCCATCTGCGAGGACGCCTGGAACGATGCGGCCCTGTGGCCCAGAGATAAGAAACCGTACACTTTGGATCCAATAAAAACGTTGGCCAAAGCCGGGGCGGAAATATTCATCAACCTTTCGGCCTCGCCGTTCGAGATGGGAAAAGCTTCCCTCAGGTCCGGCCTTTTTACCCGGCTGGCCAAGAAATACCACAAACCTTTCATTTACGTCAACCAGATAGGCGGCAACGACGAGCTGGTCTTCGACGGCCGCAGTTTTGCGGTGAACGAAGCAGGTCAAACGGTCCTTACAATGAAGGCATTCGAGGAAGAACTGACAATATTAGACATTGAGCACACGGCACTCTCCATTAAATGGCCAAAGCCCGATCCGGCCGGGGATGTCTATCAGGCGCTGGTCCTGGGCCTGCGGGATTACCTCAAGAAGACCGGTTTTCACCAGGCAGTGATAGGGCTTTCCGGGGGCATTGACTCGGCCCTGGTGGCAGCGATCGCGGCCGAGGCGCTGGGTCCCAAAAACGTGATGGGCATCTCCATGCCCTCGCCCTATTCTTCCAAAGGCAGCGTGGACGATTCCAGAAAGCTGGCGGAGAACCTGGGGATAGGTTTCAAGGTCATTCCCATCTCAGAACTTTATCAAAAATACCTGGCCTCGCTGAAGGCCACGTTCAAGGGCACCAAACCCGGACTGGCCGAGGAGAACATCCAGGCCCGCATCCGGGGGAACATCCTGATGGCCTTCTCCAACAAGTTTGGGCACATCGTGCTTTCCACCGGCAACAAGAGCGAGATGGCGGTGGGCTACTGTACCCTCTACGGCGACATGAGCGGCGGGCTGTCGGTGATCTCGGACGTTCCCAAGACTTTGGTCTACAAGATCGCGGAATATGTCAACCGGAAGGGGGAGGTGATCCCCAGGGCCACCATCAAGAAGGCGCCCTCGGCCGAACTGCGGCCCAACCAGAAAGACCAGGACACCCTGCCGCCCTACCCGGTGCTGGATGCGATCCTGGAGTATCATCTGGAGGATGGCCGGTCGCGGGAAGAGATAATCAAACGCGGCTACAAACCGGCGGTGGTGGACTGGGTGATCAAGGCAGTAAGAAACAGCGAGTACAAGCGGCGGCAGGCCGCGCCGGGTTTGAAGGTGACCAGCAAGGCTTTTGGGTCAGGCCGGCGAATGCCGGTGGCGGCGAAGTACTGAAACAATTTACAAAAGGATAAAGACATGGAACAAAAATCCATTCAGGAAGTAATTCAGTTATTTTGTTCTATTTGCTCCAGGGGGGTTATAGTACGTAACGAGTCGATGTATAAATGCAAAAAATGCGGCAAGGAGGTTTGCCAGATGTGCTTTGATCGTCAAGCCAGACTCTGCACAGATTGTACTTCCGAAGAAAAAAAGGAGAGTGCCAATATTGAATACAAACCGGTCAAGGTGGAGGTGACGGAGCTACCGAGAAAACAAAACCGGAAAAGGGGCTTGTTGTTTGTGATATCCGGGATGGTGGTAATTATCGCAGCCTTTCTGGTGGGAGCAATGGTCAATCTGCATTCGGCGTTGGTTGGAGTGTTGGAATTACTGGGTTTTGCGTTATTCATCAAAGGTTTTATAATAATCAAAGATTAAGATCAAATAAGTTAGTATCGCCAAATTAAGGAGAATATCATGGCGGATCAGTTCACCGAGACAGTCACCACCGGGTGGGGCAAAAGGATCATGAACTCCTTCATGGGAGTGCTGATAGGCATCCTGCTGTTCTTCTTCTCCTTCGTGGTCCTGTGGAAGACCGAGGGCCGCACCAACTACGCCAAGATCGCCGCCAAGGCGGTGGCCCTGTCCACGCAGTCCGTGGACCAGAACGGCCAGGACAGGCTGGTCTCGGCCACCGGGCCGCTGGAGACCCCGGATTCGGTGGGCGACCAGGAGTTCATCCGGCCCGGCAATTACATCATGCTGCAGCGGACGGTGGAGATGTACGCCTGGCGGGAGCGCTCCAGCTCCAAATCCAAGAAGAACATGGGCGGCAGCGAGACCACCACCACCACTTACACCTACGAAAAAGAATGGACCTCCAACCCCGAGAACTCGACCGAGTTCAAGAAGCCGGAGGGCCACGCCAATCCCGGACTGAACACTCCGGAAAAGGAATTTTACGCCGCCCACGCCAACCTGGGCGCCTATGAACTGGATGTCCAGAACATGCGGCTGCCGGATGCCCAGAAGCTGGAGATCGGGCAGAACGACCTGTCCTCAAACCTGACGGCAGACTTCAAGCTGGTCCAGGGATATCTTTTCAAAGGAATGGGCACCTTTTCCGAGCCTGAGGTGGGCGATGTCCGGGTCAGCTTCGGGGCCATCCTCTCCGGCAGAAAAATGACGGTCTTCGGCAAACTGATAGGCGGCGCCATAGAGCCGTTCCTTATAAACGGCGACACCAAGTTCTACCGGGCCATTCCAGGGACCAGGGACGAGGCCATAGCCCAGCTTAAGTCTGAGTACAAGATGACCGGATGGATCGGCCGGATCATCGGCTTTTTGATGATGTGGATAGGGATGCTGATGCTGCTGGGCCCGCTGCACACCGTGCTGGACGTCCTGCCGTTCCTGGGCACCGCCAGCCGCTTCGTGGTGGGGCTGATGACATTTCCCATCGCCCTGGTGCTATCGCTGGTCACCATCATTGTTTCCATGATCGCCCATAATATCATCGCCCTGGTGATCGTGCTGGCGCTGGTGATCGGGGGGATATTGTTCCTGCTGCGAAAGAAGAAACAGGCGTTAGCACAGGCTGCAGCCAAATAGCAAGAATAGTTTGGGAAACAAAATAGCCCCCGCCGTCCGACTACGCACAAGGCTTCGTCGGATAAATAGGCGGGGGCTATTTTGCGTTAACAAGAGATCGGGGGACTTCGATACGGGCTTTGCGCCCTACTCAGTCCCCGGCAAGCATAACCTCTGGTGGCTGAGCAGCCGCGTCCGGGAAGTGTAAGGCCAGGTGGCTGAGTAACCACGCCCGGCAAGTGTAAGGCCAGGTGGCTGAGTAGCCGCGCCCGGCGGCGTATCGAAGCCACCACTCAAAACACCCGTTCCACTTCACCCTTCCTAACCCATCCCCCGATGCCCCCGGGCAGCTGGATCAGCAGGTAATCGCCCCTGGTCTCCTTTATCTGTCCCTCGGTGCCGTCGTGGACCAGGATGATCTGCTTGTACTCCGGGCCCGGTCCGCTCAAGGCGCTGACCTCGGCGGCGGTGATCACCACCGGGAGCTGCTGCCGCTCGTTCCTCCAGGTTAAAAGGTCGGCCAGGAAAAAGATGAAAACCAAAACCCAGAAAGCGGAGATGTAAACATAAGCCTTTTTGCCGTAGATCACGAACAGGGCCAGCATCAAAGAGCCAAGCCCAAAGCATATCATGGCCATCAGAGCGGCTTCGCGCTCCGGGAAAAAGTGGAACAGGTCGTAAAGGAGCCTGGAAAAAGGGTCGGGTACGGTCAATATCTTGTCGGCCCGGTAACTGCGGACGAATTCCAAGTTGGCCCGGATGTCCCTGTCCCGGGGGCTCAGATACTGGGCCCGGCGGTAGCTGGCCACGGCCTGCCCGGTCCGGCCGCCCTTGAAATAGGCGTTACCCAGGTTATACAGCACGGCGGCATCGGGCACGGCCTGCAGGGCTTGCTGGTAGGCGGCCACGGCCTGTGGATAGTCGTTCTGGGAATAGTACTTATTGCCCTGGTTGTACGAATCAGCCGGGCTCAAGGCTATTGTGATATAAAGTAATAGATGGGTCAGCATGATATCAAAAGATTAAATTGGGGGCTATAGTTGGCTCAGGATCTCCCGGGACCTTTCGAACAGCTCCCGGGGCGTTTTGTATGCGGCCTGTCCCGGAGAGAACCGGGCGATGTCGCATTGCTCGATTATCTCAATGATCTTGTCCACCAGCCCGGGCGCCAGGCTCAGTTCCAGCAGCCCGGCCTTAAGCTGGTCCTTGGAGAGGGCCTGGGTGTCCAGGTTGTAGCGGTCGCCCACATATCCCAGCACCGCCTGGAAAAGCACGGCGTAAAACTCCTGGCGGGGATCGTCCTGCAGAAGCTTTTCGGCGGCCTTCAGCCTCTTTTTTACCAGGGCCCCGGATTTATATTTGCGGGCGTAGCCCCGGTCGCTGTCCAATTTATTGCGGTGGGCGCGGTAGAAGAATGAGGCACCCAATACAGCCAACGACAGCAGATAGCCCGATCCCAGCAACCACCATGGCATCTGAGCGACTGGTCTGATCTCCGTCCTGTCCGGCTTGATGTAATTGATGTCGGTGCCCAGCACCTTCAGGCCGGTGGCCTCCACCAGCGGGGCGTTTGGGGTGCAGCCGGTGGCGGTGCATTCCAGCACTTTGGACTGCAGGGTGTGGTAGCTTTTGTCGCCGGGATCAAAGTAGGCCATCTTGATCACAGGCAGGACGTACTTGCCGTCGGCCTGGGGGATGACAGGGTAGCGGAAGGTCTTGGAGCCTTTGATGACATCGCCCGAGGTCTGGACCTGGTCCTTGATCTCGGGGTCAAGGATCTTCAGTCCCGTGATGGCCGGAATGACTGGTTTCTCGATCAACCGGATGTTCCCGGTGCCGGAGATCTTGATGGTCAGATTGATGGGCTCGCTGCCGGTGGTGGAGTCCCGGTCCAGCTCAGCGGTCATGGTGAACCTGCCCACCCCGCCGGTGAATTCCGCTGGCTTGCCGCTCTCCGGCAAAGGCAGCACGGTCAAGAGCAGGGGTTTGGATTCCACCTTGACGTTCTGGGTGGATCCAAAAAAGTCAAATATGTCCCGGGAGCGCTGGACTATCTCCACATTCAGCGCCATGGGTTTTACCTCCAGCTTTCCGCTGGACATGGGGAACAGGGCCACCTTCTTCAGCAGGAAAACGTCGAACTGTTTGCCGTCCACCGTCTGGCGCTTGAACTCTATCTTCTGGGCGTCGTAGATCTTTTCGGTCCAGAAACCGCTGAAGGAAGGCTGTTCGGCCAGGTTCAGGCCGTTGATCTGAAAACGGTTGTAAAGGACGAATTCGGCGTTGATCTGCTCGCCCAGATAGACGGTCTTCTTGTCGCAGTGGGCCAAAAGATAAAGGTTCCCGTCCAGCGGTATCCGTCCCTGCGGGGTTTGAGGGTTTTGTCCCGCCTGCTGTCTGGGCTGGTTTGCCTGGGCGGTCTTGGTTACCTCGATGCTGATGGGCTGACTCTGGTATTCCTGGCCTTCGTAGTTAATTTTGCAGGCGCCGATGGTCAGCTGGCCGGCCTTTTTGGCGCTGAGGTAGTAGACGAAGTTGACGGTGGCCTGCTTTTTCATGCTGCCGTTGATGATCGAGATGCTGGTGGACTGCGAGGATGAATTGCCCAGCAGGTTGAAATCCGGCAGGTCGGGCAGCTGGGGCTTGGGCGCCGTGGCCATGCCCTCGCCCTGGACGGTGACAGTCAGGGTGAACTGCTCTCCCAAGCCCACCGTGCTCTGGTCCACCGAGGCGCTGAAATCAATGCTGGCAGCCAACAGCAAACCGGGCAGGGCAAGCACTGCAGCCGAAACATAAAAATATTTTAAAAATCTGTCAAACAAAAGTGTTTACTGTTAAAAGTTTGGTGTTTGGAGTTTGTAAGCTATCGAGTAAATCATCGGGCAGGTGGTACCCAAATCCCTCATATCAAATCACAGACCACAAATGGTTACCAGTCCTTGTCTCCTTTGTTCTGGTCCTGCGGCCTTTCCTTCTGCTTCTTCATGTTCTCCTTTTCCTTGTTCTGCAGGGCCTGAAGCATGCGGTCGGCGTCGTCCTTGTTGATCTGTCCCTTTTGGGGCTGGGGTTTGGGCTGCTGCTGTTGCTGGGGCTGTTGTTTCTGCTGCTGCTGGCTTTGCTGTTGGTCCTGTTTGGTGGAATCGCTTTTGGACTCCTCTTTTTTCTTCCAACAAAATTCCAGGTTCTGCTTGGCCTGCCGGTCGCCGGGATCCATCACCAGGGCGGCGGTGTATGATCCGATGGCCTCGTCTAGCTTCTGCTCCTTGAACTGGCAGTTGCCGATGTTGTACAGGGTCCGGGCCTGCAGTTTCTTGTCCTTGGTCAGCAGGGACAGCTGGAACTCGGAAACGGCCTCGGGATATTTGTTCAGTTTGTAGAGCGCCCGGCCGATGTTATAGTGTATCTTAACATTATCCGGCTCAAAAACCAAGGCCTCCTGGTATTTTTTAAGGGCTTCCTCGTAATTGCCCTTTTTGTAGGCCTTGTTGCCGGAGCGCATTTCGGAGCCGATGCCGGCCTCTGCGACTGCAGAGTGCAGAAGGCAGAAGGCAAAAATCAGAATTGTAAATTTGAAACGAGATAGCTTTAGTTCAGGGAACCATTTTCCCCGCCGGTCGCTGATGAATATCCCGGCTATGATGAATATGAAGGCCGCCAGCAAAAAGTACTGATAGCGTTCCTGGTACTGCACAAAATCTCCCCCGCCGATGTCCTTCTTCTTCAGCTGGTCCAGCGACAACAGCAGGGCGTCCAGGTTAAGGGCCTGGCTCCGGAAATAGCGGCCGCCTGAGGCCTTGGCCATCACCAGCAGCAGGCGCTCGGCCAGCCGGGAGACCACCACCTTGTCCTCCTTGTCCTTCTTGTAGGAAACACCGTAGCCGCTCTGGTCGCTCTCCGGTATGGTGGAGCCCTCCAAAGTGCCCACCCCCACCGCGTAGATCCGGATGCCCTGCTCGGCCGCCAGCTTGGCCGCCTGCATGGGGTCGCCCTCCAGGTTGTCGCCGTCGGTGATCAGCACCAGGGCCTTTGAGGCATTCTCCTTGGCTTCGAACAGGGTGGAGGAGACCTCGATGGCCCGCTGGATGTTGGTGCCGGGCTTGGGAATGTTGCCGGGCTCGATGATGTCCAAGAACATCTTGGCGGCGTCCACATCCGTTGTCAGCGGGCACATCACGTAGCAGTCGCCGGCAAAGGCGGTGATGCCCACCTGGTTGGCGCTAAGGTTGTCCAGCAGCGAGGACACTTCCACCTTGGCCCGCTCCAGCCGGCTGGGCTGGATGTCTCCGGCCAGCATGCTCTTGGAGGCGTCCAGGGCGATCACCACGTCAATGCCCCGGCCCTTGTAGCTCTGCAGCTTTTCCCCCCACTGGGGCCGGGCCGCGGCCAGGATCAAAAAGAAGAGGCCGGCAAGCAGCAGCGCCGACTTGGCAAAGGCCAGCCTGCCGCTGTAATTGGCGCTGATCCTGTTCAGCATCTCCCGGTCGGCCAGCTTTTGACCGGCCCGGGCCTTAAGCCAGCGACCCCACAGCAGGGCCAGCACCATCAGGGGCAGGGCCAGCAGTAGGTAAAGATATTGCGGTTGGGCCCACTTGATCATGGCAGCCTCCGGGCCACGGTCAGCGACAGGGCCATTGTCAAAAGCATCAGGAACAGGGCCGGGAACAGGAACAGATAGGCTTTCTCTGAATACACGGTATGTCGGTTCACCTTGTAAGTGGTGGGTTCCAGTTGGTTGATCTCGTCGTAGATGATCTTCAGCGCTTCGTCATCGGTGGCCAGGAAGGCCTGTCCCCCGGTTATCTTGGCGATCTCGTCCAAAGGCTTCATGTCGAATTCCAGATTGACTGTCTGGGGCCGCTGTCCCCAGAAGGGGTCGTTGACCATGATGGTCACCGGGCCGTTGGTGCCGATGCCGATGCAGTAGACCTTGATGCCGAAGCTCTGGGCCAGCCGGGCGGCGGTCAGGGGGTCGATGTCCCCGGCGTTGTTCAGGCCGTCGGTCAGCAGGATGATCAGCTTGTCTTTAGACTTGGAGTCCTTTACCCGGGAGACGGCCGAGGCCAGCCCCATGCCGATGGCGGTGCGGGTGGGGTCGATGGTTCCCACCTGCAGCCGGTCGATGATGCCCCCCAGGATGGTACGGTTGACGGTCAGCGGGCACTGGGCCATGGAACCGTTGGCGAAGGCCACCAGCCCGATCCGGTCGCCCGACCGCTTGGCGATGAACTCCTTGGCCCTTTCCTTGGCCACGTACAGCCGGTTCTTGGGGCTGAAATCCTCGTATTTCATGGTCTCCGAGACATCCAGGCACAGCATGATGTCCACACCCTTGGTCTCCACCTCCTCGTAAACCCTTCCCCGCTGGGGGCGGGCCAAAGCCAGGGTCATCAGGACCAGGGCCGAGATGTTCAAGGCCAGCAGCAGGTATTTAAGAATATCCGATCTTTTCTTATAGGCGGCAAAGAAGGAAGTGTCGGAGAAGATGACCGCTCCGGTTCTCTTCTTCAGTTCCAGCCACAAAAGAAGGGCGATGGGCAGCAGCAGCAGCAGATATAATGGCGAAGCGAAACGCATATCTATACGGCCTCCGTTGCAGGCTTTTCGCTTTTAGCCTTCCCGGCGGGTTCGGGAGGGAGGGGAATGGTCCTGGTTATCAGATCCCTGACAATTGCCATGGCTTGAGCTGTCTCCTGTTCCGGGGGCACGGCCTTGGCGTATTTGACCAGGTCGGCCCGGTTCAAAAAGTCGGAGAATTCCTGGCGCAAAGGTGTCTTATAAATTTTTAAATTAAAGACGATCTCGGTGGTGGTCTGCTCCACCGCATTGAACTCAAAACGCCGCTCGATGTAGCGTTTGAGGATTTCAGACAAGGCGTAGTAATATTTGCTGACAAAACCCTTGGCCAGCCATTCGTCCTTGGGCAGATTGTCCAATGCTTTCAACGCTTCCTCCCAGGGCGGCAGCGGGGCCAGGGCCAGTTCCTTGATCTTCTTAAGCTTTTTGTACAACTGCAAACTCAGGTAAACCAAGGCGGCCAGGACCAGGATCAGGGCCGGGATCAGCCACAGCCAGTAGTTGGGGAATTTTGCCTCGGGCTTGAGGTCGTTGATGTCCTGCATCTTGGGCGAGAGGACGCTGTTGATCTTCACCTTCAAGCTGTCGCTGCGCAGGGTGTCGGTCCTGTCCCCGGAGGACAGCAAGAAGAACAACCGGGGCAGGGCCTGCTCGCCGGCCTTGAACCCGGCCATCTTCAGGCGGTACAGGTTCTCGTTGTAGCCCTGGCGGCTCTTGGTCTTAAGCTGCTGGTCCAGGATCAGGAACGGTCCCAGGCTGTCGGCCAGAGGGCCGGTTATTTTGCTGCTGTTGGAGTAGGTCAGCTTCAGCTCGACGTAAAAGGGATCGCCCACCGTCAGCTTTTTAGGGGAGCATTTGGTGGAAAGCGAGGGGCCGGAGGGCAGCTGGGTCAAAAGCAGCAATGTCAGAAGCAGATGGGTCATTGTTTTCGGTATGGGTTTGGGTTTCTTATTTTGGACGCTGATCAACGCAGATTATGAAGATATAACATAGCTGTATAAAGTATATAACCAGTAAATATTTCCTGCATTCATGGTTCGATTTACTTACTACAAGTGGTTTCCTAATAAATGAAGGCCTTGGTCTTAGTTTAATGGAACCTCTTGGCCCGCTGCTTGAAGAACTTGTGCAGTTTGGGGGTAAAGTCCTCGGTGGTGGAAATGTCTATCTGGTCCACGCTGAGCTGTTTGAACAGCCGGTCCTTTTCCTGAAGGGCGTTCTGGGTGTAGCTGAAGAATCCCCGGGCCAGGCTTTTGTCGGAAAAGTTCACGGTGTGTATCTTTCCGCTTTCGGCGTCCTCGACGTCCACCAGTCCGGCCGGGGGCAGGCTCTGCTCGGCCGGATCGCTGATGGACACGGCCACCAGGTCGTGGCGACGGGAGGCGATGCCCAGGGCCGTCTTGAAGTTCTCCGGCCGGTATCCCCGGCCCAAAAAATCTCCGATGAAGAACACGATGGCCCGGTGCTTAAGGATGTGCATCAGGAACTCCAGGGCCGAGGACGGGCTGGTGCCCTTGTTCTCCGGCTTAAAATACAGGATGTCCCGGATCAGCCGCATCACGTGGAGCCGGCCCTTCTTGGGAGGGATGTACTTCTCCACCCGGTCGGTGAAGAACAGCAGGCCCACCTTGTCGTTGTTCTTGACCGCCGAAAAGGCCAGGGTGGCCGCCACCTGGGCGGCCTGCTCCACCTTGAAGCGGCCCCGGGTGCCGAAGTAGCCGGAACCCGAGGCATCCACGCACAGGATCACGGTCAGCTCCCGCTCCTCCACGAACTTTTTGACATAGGGGCGCCCCATCCGGGCGGTGACCTTCCAGTCTATGGACCGGACGTCGTCGCCGGGCTGGTATTCCCGCACGTCCACGAACTCCATGCCGGTGCCCTTGAAGGTGGACTTGTACTCACCGGCAAAGGTGGTGTTGACGATCTTCCGGGTGTGAAGCTCGATCTGGCGGATCTTTTTTATGAATTCAGGAGATAGCATTTTCAACTAAACAGTTTTAAACAGTTTCAAACGTTTGAACCGTTTGAAACGTTGCGTGATCAGGGAACCTCCACTCCGGCCAGGATCTTCTGGATCACATCGTCGGTGCTTACTTCCTCGGCCTCGGCCTCGTAGGACAGGATTATCCGGTGCCGCAGGATGTCCCCGGCCAGCTCCTTGACGTCCTCGGGGATCACAAAGCCGCGGCGCTTAAGGAAGGCCAGGGCCCTGGCGGCGGTGGTCAGGTTGATGGAGGCCCGGGGCGAGGCCCCGAAGCGGACCAGGCCCTTAAGCTCCTTAAGTCCGTATTTCTCCGGCTCGCGGGTGGCGAACACCAGGTCCACGATGTAATCCTTGATCTTCTTGTCGATGTAGATGCTCTTGCACAGCTCCCGGGCCTTGATGATGTCCGAGGTGTCAATCACCGGCTTGATCTTGGGTTCGCCGGCCCCGGCGATCCGCTCCACGATCTCCTTTTCCTCCTCCTTGCTGGGGTAGGTGATCTTGATCTTCAGCAGAAAGCGGTCCAGTTGCGCCTCGGGCAGGGGATAGGTGCCCTCCTGCTCGATGGGGTTCTGGGTGGCCAGCACCAGGAATGGGTCGTCCAGCTTGAAGGTCTGCTCGCCGATGGTCACCTGTCGCTCCTGCATGGCCTCCAGCAAGGCGCTCTGCACTTTCGGGGGGGTGCGGTTGATCTCGTCGGCCAGGATGAAGTTGGCGAAGATGGGGCCCTTGCTGGTGATGAATTCCCCGGTCTTCTGGTTGTAGATCAGCGTGCCCACGATGTCCGAGGGCAGCAGGTCGGGGGTGAACTGGATCCGCTGGTACCGGGCCTTGACGGCCGCCGCCACCGTCCGCACCGCGTAGGTCTTGGCCAGGCCGGGCACGCCCTCGATCAGCAGGTGGCCGTTGGCCAGCAGGCCCACCAGCATCCGGCTGACCAGGTAGTTCTGCCCCACGATGGCCTTGGAGATCTCAGCGGTGATGGTCTGGACGATGACGCTTTTCTTCTCGATCTCCTCGTTGAGCTTCTTGATGTCGTCGTTGTTGAACTGTTCCATGGCTTATATTCTCCTTTAATTACTGACTTCTTTGGTCCGGGGGATACAACCCTATATTATAAAAAACATATTTTTTTTTGTCAAGGGGCAATGGTTGCGAAACGGCGGTTTGATGCACTTTGACCTGACCCGCGGATAGCTAAAAAACATAAACCCTTTAAAATAGATGATTACGGGTAAAAACCGGGAAAGTTTCATGATTATTTGATTTTCCAGCTGAAATCAGAAAACACTTGATTTTGGTTGGGTTTAAAGGTATGATTGAAACGATATAAACATTTACCTAAAACAAGAATGTTAAAGAAATATTTGGGAATTATTATTTTGCATTTTGCATCCATTCGTTTGCCAACCAAGGCAGCATTTCTCAGGACAAGTTATTTACACTTTGAAATCACCGAGGACACATGCCTAAACTAATCCTGGTCGACGGCACCGCCCTGGCCTACCGGGCCCACTTCGGGTTCATCCGCAACCCCCTGATCAACTCCAAGGGGGAGAATACCAGCGCCTCCTTCGGCTTTACCAACATGCTGATGCGGATGATCAAGGAGCACCAGCCCGATTACATCGGGGTGGCCTTCGACACCTCGGCCCCCACCTTCCGCGACAAGAAGTACGCCGAGTACAAGGCCCAGCGCCCCGGCATGCCCGAGGAGCTGCGCTCCCAGCTGCCCCGGATCAAGGAGATCCTGAAGGCCCTGAACATCGCGGTGCTGCAGCAGGACGGCTATGAGGCCGACGACGTGCTGGCCGGGCTGGCCAAGCAGGCCGAGGCCAAGGGCTGGATGAGCTACATCGCCACCGGGGACAAGGATCTTTTGCAGGTCGTGACCGAGCGGATCAAGGTGATCAAGCCCCGGCTGGGCAAGAGCGACGAATCCATCTACGGCCCGGAGGAGGTCTTTAAGGAATACGGGGTAACCCCGGACAAGATCAAGGACATCTTTGCCCTGTCCGGCGACACGGCTGATAACGTGCCCGGGGTTCCTGGTATCGGCCCCAAGACCGCCACCGACCTGATAATCCAGTTCGGCTCGTTCGACGATCTTTATAAGAACCTGGACAAGGTCAAGAAGCCCCGGATAAAAAATCTTCTGGAAGAGCACAAAGACCAGGCCCAGCTTTGCAAGGAGCTGGTGACACTGCACCTGGACCAGCTTCCCGACATTTCGCTGGCTTCCCTTAAGACCCACCAGCCGGACCAGGAAATTTTGGCCAAACTTTTCAAAGATCTGGAATTCAATTCTCTGTACCACGAGTTCGTCTCCGGGCAGATCAAGAAGGTGGCGCCCCAGGCGGTCACCGGCCAGGCCGAGCTGGAACTGCTGCTCGGGCGGCTTAGGCGCGAGGGCGAGATGTGTTTGGAGCTGGAGACGGCCGAAGGCCGGCCCTCCAAACTCTGCCTGTTCTGCCGGGGCCAGGCCCATATCATCGGCGGCCCGGACATCGATAAACTAAAGAAGTCCTTTGAAGACGCTGATATCTTAAAGACCGGGCACGACCTGAAGAAGGCCATCAAGGCTTTGGCTCTGTCGGGCATCCAACTGAACGGGACGATGTTCGACACCATGATCGCCTCATATCTCTTGGACCCCTCCAAGCGCAACCACCAGTCGCTGGAAGCTTTGGCCGAGGAGCACCTGGGGATCAGCCTGGCCCAGCCGGGCGGGCCCGCCAAGAAGCAGACCGAGCTTGATTTTTCGGCCGAGTCCGGTTTGACCGATGAGCTGATGGCCCGGCGGGCCGATGCGGTTTCCTCGCTGAGATCCAAATTCGAGCCGGAGCTTAAGGACAAGGAACTGGTCCAACTGTTCCGGGAGATCGAGATGCCGCTGGTGAAGATCCTGGTGCAGATGGAAACGGAGGGGATACTGCTGGACATCCCGGTCTTCAGCCAGATGTCAAAAGAACTGGAGCGGCAGGTGCTGAAACTGGAAAAGGAGATATACCGGATGGCCGGGGAGGAGTTCAACCTGAACTCGCCCAAACAGCTGGGGACGATACTTTTCGAAAAGCTCAAGATCGGCAAGGGCAAAAAGACCAAGACCGGCTTTTCCACCGACGTGGACGTTTTGACCAAGCTGGCCCTGCACCACGACCTGCCCAAGCTGATCCTGGATTACCGCCAGCTTTACAAGCTGAAATCCACCTACAGCGACGCCCTGCCGCTGGCCGCCGATCCCAAGACCCACCGGCTGCACACCACCTTCAACCAGGCCCTGACCGAGACCGGCAGGCTTTCCTCCTCCGATCCCAATCTCCAGAACATCCCGATGCGGGAGGGCGTGGGTCGGGAGATCCGCAAGGGCTTCATTGCGCCCAAGGGCCAGCTGCTGCTTTCAGCCGATTACTCCCAGGTTGAACTGCGCCTGGTGGCCCACCTTTCCGGCGACCAGCATTTGCGGCAGGCCTTCAAGTCGGGCCGGGACATCCACAGCGAGACGGCCAGCGCGGTGTTCGGTGTCAAGCCCGACCAGGTGGAGCCGGACATGCGGCGCAAGGCCAAGGCCATCAACTTCGGCATCGTCTACGGCATGGGGCCCTACGGGCTTTCCCAGCAGCTGGGGATAGGGGTGGAGGAGGCCTCGCATTTCATCGAGCACTACTTCAACCAATTCCCCCAGGTGCAGGCCTGGATCGCCCTGACCACCGCCCAGGCCAAAAAGGACGGCTTCGTCTGCACCATGCTGGGCAGAAGGCGCTACCTGCCGGAGATCAACTCCGAGAATGGCCAGCGCCGGGCCTTTTCCGAGCGGACCGCGGTCAACACCCCCATCCAGGGCACGGCGGCCGACCTGATCAAGCTGGCCATGGTCAACATTGCCCGAAGGTTTGAAGATGAGAAGATCAAAAGCAAAATGATCCTCCAGGTCCACGACGAACTGTTGTTCGAGGTTCATAAGGAAGAGCTGGCCAAAGTGAAGAAATTAGTCAAGCAGGAGATGGAGCAGGCGGTGGAGCTTTCGGTGCCGATAGTGGTGGAGATGGGCGAGGGGGACAACTGGTTCGAGGCGCACTGACACCTGGGGAAACCAGGACCCAGCCCACTAAACACACTAAAATGAAAATTAATCAGTAAAGATTCCTTACCCTTTTGCGGACAAAGTTAACTCAGATAGTCGAACTACCGGGATAAAAAGACCTGCTGTGTAAATTACGTTGGCCAAAGGCGCCGGGAATATAAAAATAGATTTAGTTCATAAGATTTATCGGCCATAAACCATAATATGACAGCAAACTCATTGTTCGGTTTTTACCGGGTATTTACCCAAAAAGAAAAACGCATATTTTGGCTTCTTCTGCTTTCCTCGGTCTTTGACGGGCTGACCCAGGGGGTTTTTCTGCTGCAGGAGACCATCGCCAAAAAGGCCCTGTCGGCCAGCGATCTTCAGGTGTCGCTGATTGGGATGATAGCCTCTGCCACCATGGTTTTTTCGGTGGTGGTGGGGCTTTTCTTCAACAACCGCAGAAAATCATGGCTGCTGATCGCCGGGATGACAGCGGGCCGGCTGATATTCTTGTTCTCGTTCATGATCAATGGCACCGGATCATTTCTGCTGGTCTTGTTCCTCTACTATTCCATGTATTCGGTGCAGATCCCCGTCTTCAACTCATTCTTTCAGAACCATCTGGGCCAAAAGCGGGGTCAGGTGTTCGGGCTTTCCCGGATGGTGATGATGTCGTTTTCCATGGCGGCCGCCCTGGCCGCCGGTAAACTGATGGACATTTCGCCGCTTTATTACAAACCGATCCTGCTGTCGGTGGCCTTCAGCGGCACCATAACCTACGTCCTGTACCTCATGATGGACCGGCAGACCTCATACCCCAAGCCCCAGTCCGGTTACATCAGGGCTGCGCTCCGGGATTATAAGGCCATGTTCAAGCGCACCGATTTTTTGATGTTCGAACTGGTGTTCATGATCTACGGGCTGGCCTTTATGATCATGGTCCCGGCGGTGCCGCTGTTCCTCATCAACCGCCTGCATTTCACCTATTCGCAAATGGCCCGGGCCAACGGAGTCTACGCCCAGCTATTTATGATGCTGCTGATACCCTTTGCCGGGGCGGTGTATGACCGGATGAACCTCTGGAAGATCTGGGCGGCATCCATGGCCATACTGATGGGCTATCCGCTGTTGATGGGCCTTTCCTACTTGTCCCAGAGCCATTCGCTGGCTTACGGTTCCCTGCTGTTCTATTCCCTGGGTCTGACCGGGGTTTCGGTACTGTGGAACCTGGGGTCGCTGCAGTTCTCCGGCGGCAAGGACTCTTTTATCTACCAGGGGTTCCATGTGACCCTAACCGGCCTGCGGGGCGCTGCCGGGCCCTTGTTGGGGTATGTGCTGCTTTCAAGGATAAATTTCATGGCCAACTTCGTCGTTGCCTTCATCCTGCTTTTGACGGCAATGATCATGAGCATATTCTGTGGAAAACATTACAGCCAGAAATCCAAGGGGCGTGATGAAAAGAACAACTGATATCATCGGCCTGACCGGCGGAGCCGGCTCAGGCAAAAGCACTGCGGCCAGATATTTCCGCGAACTGGGGGCCCGGGTCCTCGACGCCGACCGGATAGGGCACGACCTGCTGAAAAAAGGCTCACCCTGCCATGCCAAGATCATCAAGGCCTTCGGCCCTTCCATAGTGACCGGGGACAGGATAAACAGGAAGGCTCTGGGTAAAATTGTCTTTGGCAGCAAAAGGGAACTGGGAAAACTCAATAAAATTGTCCACCCTTATATTTTGAAGCGGATAAAGGGAAATATAGCCAATATTAAAAAAAGCGGATACCGGGGCATTGTGATTATCGATGCAGCTTTAATTATCCAGTGGGGCTGGAAAAAGTGGTTGGATTATATTATAATGATCAATGCTCCGGTCAGGACAAGATTGGAGCGTATGCGGATAAAAGGAATTTCATCAACCCGCGCCAAAAGCATAATGGCCCAACAGCTTTCACCCAGGAGGATGCGCCAGGAGGCGGATTGGGTCATTGAAAATCGCAGCAGTATGAGCGGACTACAGAAAAAGGTTTTGGAAGTTTGGCGGAGCATAAAATAAAAATCCGAGAGGTTATATGACATTACGCAGAAAAACCATTCTTATTACTGCCGGAACCCTGGTGGTTTTAATGGCGATTTTATATGCCGGCTCCCGCTTTATTTTTCTTAACAACCTGGCCAAAATTGAACGCCAATATGTTTTGCATAATACCCAGAGGTCGGTCAGCGTTTTAAACCGCGAGCTGGATTGGCTTAATTCCCTTGATTTCGATTGGGCCAACTGGGATGATACTTACAATTTTATGGCCAATAGAAACCCCGGTTTTGTAAAAACCTACGTAAACGCCAATATCCTTAAACAATTAGGGATCGATCTGATCGCTTTTGTGGATCTTTCCGGGAAGGTTTTTTTAGCGAAATCTTTTGATCTGTCCACCATGGCCGAGATTCCGGTGCCCAATGGTCTTCAAAATGCAATCCTCCAAGATCCGAGGCTCTTCCGGCATAAGGAAACCCGCGCCAGATTGACCGGTATCATGGCGTTATCTGATAATTTGATATTGATGGCATCGCGTCCGGTGGTTACCTCCGAATCCAAGGGCCCGATAAGGGGCGCCTTGATTTTCGGCAAATATCTTGATTCCATGGAAATCGAGAAAATCTCACGGGAATCATTTACTACCATAAATATTATTTCCCGTGAACACCTGCTGGCTGAGAACAAAACGATTTATTCTAAAATGAATAATCCCGGGGATTCTACGGTTTTCGCTTTTAGTAGCGATCAAATATCAGGATTTGTAATGTTACCCGACATCAATGGCCGGCCGGCTCTGATTTTAGAAGCTAAAATGTCAAGGGATATTTACCAGGAAGGCCGGCGGGGTGTTGTTTTATTCCTGTTCTTTATGCTGGGAGCCGGTTTTATTTTTGGGGCGACAATACTGCTGTTTTTGGAGCGTGTGGTATTATTGCGGTTGACCGACCTTGGTCTTCAGGTGGAAAAGGTAGGCAAAAGCGAGGATCTTTCCGTTAGAATGAAAATCTCAGGAAAGGACGAACTGTCGTACCTGTCCGAGGAGATAAACAGCATGCTGGCGGCTTTGGAAAATTCCAAAAACGAGATCAAGCAAAGCCAGGATAACTACCGGCAACTGGTGGACCTTTCCCCGGTGGCCATTATAGTTCACAGCCAGGAAAGGCTGGTGTATGTCAATCCCTCGGCGGTAAAACTGCTGAAGGCCGAACGGGAAGAGGATCTGGTGGGCAGAAGCCTTTACGACCTGATCCCTCCCGGAGAGAGGGAAAAGGCCAAACAGCGCATTTCCCTGGTAAAATCGGGCAAGAAAGTGTCAACTTTCCTTAATGCCCAGATGTTAAAGCTTGACGGCCAAATGCTGGACGTAGATATCATTTCCATGCCCTTGGTTTTTCAGGGCGAGCCGTCCGTCCAGGTAGTGATCCACGATATTTCCGAGAGCAAGCAGACCGAAAAGCAGCTGAGGTATTTAAGCACCCATGACAGTTTGACTGGGCTGTACAACAGAGGGTTTTTTGAAGCCGAAATGGCCCGTTTAGACAACGGCCGCAACTTTCCAATCAGCATCGTGGTCGTCGATATTGACGGTCTTAAAAAAGTCAACGATAGCGCCGGCCATCAGGCCGGCGATAAACTGCTGCAACAAGCGGCCCTCTTTCTAAAAGAGGCCTTCCGGTCCGAGGATGTGGTAGCCAGGGTTGGCGGGGATGAGTTTTCAATTTTAATGCCTAAGGCAAATTCAGCAGTAGTGGATCGCGCCCTAAACAGAATTAGGGCCGACCTTGAATTCCACAATAAAGAGAACAAGGACATCCCCTTGAGTTTTTCCTGCGGAGCTGCTACCGGCGAAAAGAACGGTTCATTGGAGGAAATCTTAAGGCAGGCGGACCTGCTCATGTATCAAAAGAAACACAGCAAGAATAACGCGTCACCTCTTTAAACGATAAAGGCGGCAATAATCTGATATCCGAGCTCTTTTCCGGATCATTATAGTCCAGGCAGAGACTGGAGCAGTGTATTTTCTGGCCGGAGCGAAGCTTGGAAGAAGACACATTTGTTAGGCGGATGCATGACCATAGTTACCTCCGGCCTCCATACAATCCTTAATTGGGAATGGGTGAAATCAAATTTCAATCATAAGAAAGATTAATTTTAACAAAGGATGGTTATACCTTGACAATCGCTGAATTGAAAGAAAGCTGCCGGATAGCCGATGAAAACATAAAAAACCTGCGGAGGTATCTTTGACCTCGGTAAGTTAGAGCGGGAATTATTGCAATACGAGGATCAGATGGCCTCGCCAGGTTTCTGGAACGACAACCTTAGGGCCAAGGAAGTGATAGCCCAGGCCAATTTGCGCAAGGATTGGGTGGAGGCTTGGCGGCAGTTGGACAGGAAATGCACCGATGCCGCCGACCTGCTGGAGATGGTGGAGGCGGATGATATTGCTTCGCTGGCAGAGATAGAAAACGACCTGAAGTCGCTGGACCAGGGAATAGAGTCCTTGGAGTACCGCCATATGTTGCGGGGCGAGGACGATGCCCGGGACGCAATCCTGTCAATTCATCCCGGGGCCGGCGGCACCGAAAGCCAGGACTGGGCCGAGATGCTGCTTAGGATGTACACCCGGTGGATGGACCGCAACGGTTATGCTTACAAGATGATCGATCTCCAGCCCGGCGATGAGGCCGGGATCAAAAGCGTTACCATGGAGGTCATCGGGAAATACGCCTTCGGGTATCTCAAGGCCGAGATCGGGGTGCACCGGCTGGTGCGGATCTCCCCCTTTGACGCCAACAAAAGGCGGCACACCTCCTTCGCCTCCATCTTCGTCTATCCCGAGGTCGACGACGAGATCAAGGTGGACATCGCCGAGGCTGACCTGCGGATCGACGTTTACCGGGCCGGTTCGGCCGGGGGCCAGAACGTCAACAAAGTGGAGACGGCCATCCGGATGGTGCACATTCCCACCGGAATCGTGGTCTGCAGCCAGAACGAACGCTCCCAGTACCAGAACCGGATCAACGCCATGAAGGTACTAAGGGCCAGGCTTTATCAGCACTATAAGGCCGAGGAGGACAAGAAAAGACAGCATCTGGAAGCCGGCAAGGCCGACATCGCCTGGGGCAGCCAGATCCGCTCCTATGTCTTTCAGCCATACACCATGGTCAAGGACCACCGCACCGGCCAGCAGTCCGGTGATGTGCCGGCAGTGATGAACGGCGACCTGGATAAGTTCATTTTTGCCTATTTAAAAACCGGTGGCAAGTTTGATAAAACAGAACAAAACGATGATATGTAGATACCCATGGGCAGAACCTCCGGGTATGTACGTGCAGATTAATACAGATTATAACGAAATTTTGCACCTAAAAAATTAAACTTGCATAGAAAAATCTGCCATTGTATAGGGATAGTTAACTTAACTCTGTTAAATATTCTACCACCGCAGGATTATACATATAGACGGAAACTCCTGTGGCGTGAGCAGATAGAAAAGGTTTTAGGAGTATGGCATCGGAGCAAATTGGATAGGCATTATTGCAAAAAGTATCAATTTTGCAACAGAGTGGATCAAGCCGTTTTGCAATAATATGATTTGCAACATGTTGCAAATATCGCAAAACTGGCACAAAACTTGCAATAATAGAATATAGATATAATTTTAGCTAAATTAAATTATTGACAATATATCTTGCACTTAAAATAATGATAGCTAATCAATTATAAAAAAACCGGATTACACTGTAAAAATTGAGGGTAATATGAAAATTTTGAATAAAATAATTATGGTTCTCCTGTTATTGTTTATTAGTGTCTCAACAGGATGGGCCGAATCAGCAGTTTTGCCGGCGAATTCAATCTTGGCCAGCAATGGAACCTGGAATAATCTTTCCAATAGCTATGCCGACGATGCACTTTATGCCAGCGGAATTGGCTCGCCTACAGGGAAATACTATTTCCGGGCGGGCTTGGAGAATATTACGGACACCATCAATCGAACCATCACCCAGGTTGTCATCTATACCAAGGGTTATTCCAGCTATTCCAAATCCAGAATGCTACTTCAACCTTATTGGGGCGATTCTGCCGGATTGACGTCTGGCACCATTAGGGTGGGGACCACCGAGGTTCTTAACTCTTTCAATATCACCAGTCAAAAAGCTGCCTGGACCTGGCAGGATATTAATAATTTAAATATAAAATTTATTCCGAAAACTTATGCAACTTATTATGTAAATTACATCTTTGCAGTAGTCACTTATATTGACACCAGCACCGTAAGCGGCAATCACCACTTTGAATTTGCTTTTATAGCCAGCCCGGAAACATTGGGAGTGGCGTTCCCCGTTTCCATAGTAGCCAAGGATGACTTGGGGGACACTGTTTACACCTATAACGGCACGGTATCGGTTAAGGAGTTAACCGGAACCATTACTCCAATTTCCGCCACCTTTACTTCCGGGGTATGTAATTTCAATCCGGTCATTAATGACGTGATGGCCGACAACGCCATTGAAATAAGCGACGGGGATACCTTTGCCGTCAGTAACGGCTTTGAGGTGATCGATGCCGGCTTACATCACTTCAGTTTTGAACCCATCACAACGCCGCAAACGGTGGATGTCCCATTTGTTATAAGCATTATTGCCAGTAACTTTTTTGGAGACACGGTAACCACCTTTACCGGTAAAGTGGATCTTTGGGATAATACCGGAACCATAACCCCGGATTCGTCAGGGGCATTTGCTTCCGGAGTCTGGAGCGGGAATGTTACCATAGGGACCGAAAACGCCGCGGACAGCATATATTGTTCCTATTTCTCCACTAAGTCGTTTGCGGGATACAGCAATGGATTTGAAATACAAACACCATCTGGCGTCGCCGGCGATGGAACGGGAAATAGTGCAATAAAAGCCTTTAGCTTAAAAATTGTGCCGAATCCAGTATCGGATAAAGCAGAAATTGCATTGAATTTACCTGATGCGGGAAAAACAACCGCGATATTGTATAATATTGTTGGTCAGGAAGTAATCAGAAGGGATTTTGGATACCTGTCATCGGGCAATTCCAATTTTAGTTGGAATCTTGGCCGGAATATTCCACAGGGGCTTTATTTCATGAGGGTTATAATAAACGGGAAACAGGCAGGTTTTAAAAAATTGGTGATTTTGAACTAATTTCTAAATACGACTGCTATTAAAAAGCCCGTTTTAAACGGGCTTTTTTGCTTGACTAAACAGCACTAAGTTTGGTAAATTTACGATTGTGGGCCTGCCCTGGAATTACGGAAGTACTGAAACACGGAATTACGGCCGAAAAATAAAAAGGCTGTGCTATTTATTTTCAGTACATTCAGTGTCTTTTTGGTAATACTAAATAAATTGCTGTTTGTCAAAGGGCTAAACTTATGGAGGATCTATGAAATTAGACTGGGTTTACATTTCGGAAATAGGAAAACACCTGGGCCAGGAGGTGACCCTCAAGGGCTGGCTTTATAACAAGCGCTCCTCGGGCAAGATCCACTTTTTGCAGATCCGGGACGGCTCGGGCGTGATCCAGGGCGTAATGGTCAAGAGCGAGGTGGGGGATGTGGTCTTTGAACTGGGCGACAAGGTCACCCAGGAATCCTCCATCATCGTCAAGGGACTGGTCAAGGAGGACAAGCGGTCGCCCTCGGGTTACGAGATGGGGATCACCGGTCTGACGATAGTCCAGCTGACCCAGGACTATCCCATCACTCCCAAGGAACACGGGCCGGCCTTTTTGATGGAGCACCGCCACCTGTGGATGCGCTCGTCCAAGCAGCACGCCACCCTCCGGGTCCGCGACACCATAGAGCAGGCCATTCACGCCTACATGCATAAAGAAGGGTTCATCCATACCCCGGCCCCTATTCTGACCCCCACCTCCTGCGAGGGCACCACCACTCTGTTCCAGACGGATTACTTCGGCGAGCCGGCCTTCCTCTCCCAGTCCGGGCAGATGTACATCGAGGCCACCGCCGCGGCCTTCGGCAAGGTCTACACCTTCACCCCGGCCTTTAGGGCTGAGAAGTCCAAGACCCGCCGCCACCTGACCGAACTGTGGATGATGGACGCCGAGGCCAGCTACTTTGAGCACGCCGAGAACATGCAGTGCCAGGAGGGGATGATCTGCGCAGTGGTGGAGAGGGTCTTAAGCGAATGCCAGAGCGAACTGAAGACACTGGAGCGCGACACCGCTCCGCTGGAGAAGATCAAGGGCCCGTTCCCGAAGATATCCTACAAAGAAGCGGTGGAATTGTGCAACAAGGCCGGGGTCCACATAGAATACGGGGAGGATTTTGGGGCCCCGCACGACACCGCCATTGCAGGCTCGTTCGAGCGGCCGGTGTTCGTGGACCGCTTTCCGGCGGCCATCAAGTCCTTTTACATGCAGCCGGATCCCCAGGATCCATCAGTGGTGCTGGGTTCCGACCTCTACGCCCCGGAGGGCTATGGCGAGATCATAGGCGGCAGCCAGAGGATACACAACCTGGACCTTTTGCTGAAGAAGATGGAGGAGCACAAGGTGCCTTACGAGCCTTATAAATGGTACGTGGACCTGAGGCGCTACGGCAGCGTGCCTCACTCCGGATTCGGCATCGGCATCGAGCGCACGGTCTGCTGGATGTGCGGCCTGTCGCACATCCGCGAGGCCATACCCTTTGCCCGGATGCTGGAGAAGATATACCCGTGACGACCTAACCCCAACCCCTTCCCGATGCGGGAAGGGGCTTTTGTAGCAGGTTATTTTTTCATGAAAGAAATATGTCAAACAAACATAAAATATTCTGGCAGATTATTTTCCCAGTCCTGGTTTTGCTGGTCTTTTTCGGCTGCGGGCCAAGGCCCCAGGGTACGCCATATTCTGAAGCAATTGAGATCAACCGGGAGCCGGAGCAATACCCGGTAGATGACGTGCCGGAGTTCATCTTCCAGCCTAACCGCAAAAAATACCTGATCAAACCCAGGGCCGAATATTATCTGGACGGTGTGGTCCTGGGCAAGGAAAGATATGTTTACGACCGGGGGGCCGACATTGCCCCATACGATCTGGCCATCGCCTGGAACAAACTGGTGCTGACCAAGCTTTACAAGCAGCTCAAGTGGTCGCAAGAGGGACGGTGGTATCTGTGGCGCTATAACGATGACTTTCCCTTTGACAATGTCTTCGTGGCCCGGTATTCCGCCAACAACCACATCATTCCGGCCAACCGCAACCTCCGGGCGGTGCTGGGCCTGGTGCGGGAAGGGCAGAGCATAGGGCTTTCTGGTTACTTAGTCAACGTCAGCCAGGCCGAGGGCGAGGAATTCACCTGGAACAGCTCGCTCAGCCGGGAGGATGAGGGCGGTGGCTCCTGCGAGGTGTTCTATGTGACGGAGATCAGGTACAAGGGGATGAGTTATAAATGATGCAGTCCTGTAAAAAAGGGGGGAACATTGTCAACAATGTTCCCCCCTTTTGCGTCAGTAGTTATTATTACTGATAGGAGTCCCCGTAGTATGTAGATGAGCCAGATCCTAAGTTTGTTTTTCTGAGCACAATATTGAAGAAATTTTGGGCAAAGATATAAGCCGGAGTGGATATATCCACTGAAGCACCTATATACAACTGGCTGTGATTAGACAGCCCGGTTTGCAGGGTTAGGTGGTCCCCGAAATCATATCCGATAAAACCCACTATCGGTTGGTGTTCTGTTCCATAAATTCCGTCAAAGTAATATCCAAACCCTACGGAAAGCCTTTTCCACCAAAAATGCTGCTCATACTCAGTGATTTCGTCTTCGATCTTTTTTGCCCGGATCAACATGGAGTCCTTGAAGGGAAATTCGGTGACGGAAAGAATGTTCCGCAGCTTGGCGATCCTGGTCAGCACATAGTTGTTACGGACTCTTTTTGGGTTATGAAGATTATATTTGAATGACATAAAAATGCCCACACTATCCCTGTGTTCCTTGGGGCCGGTGGTACTGTGCCAAAGGCCCGGCCCGGCATGAACTTCAAAATATATGCGCTCCCGAGAGCGGTCGTCGATATCTTTTGAAAGGTTCAACACCGAGTTCAGTATCTCATACTCATTCAGCCTGTCAACGATGCTGTAACTTGAAGAATCGTGCAAGTTGATATTCTTAGTGATTCCCGAGCTTGGGTAATAGACATTTGGATAATACCTTTGGGCCGAGGCGCAGGTGCAAAGGAATAGTACAATTGTCAGAGCAAGGCTGATGCGTTTCATGGAATCCTCCGTTGTTTTATATTGTATCTAAAACTCAACTTGCGGATCTAACGGGGTATAAATTACCAAGTTCTTAGTCAGAACTATACAATCAAAAGATATGATTTGTCAATATAAATCTTTGTCGCCTCCATTTTCGTTTTTCCTTGATATCCTGTGTTTTTTGGTGTATGATTATCTGTTCAATACATTATCAGGAATAGAATTATGAGCGAAAAAAT
This sequence comes from uncultured bacterium, assembly GCA_963780225.1. GTDB lineage: Bacteria > Edwardsbacteria > AC1 > AC1 > EtOH8 > UBA5202. The sequence goes on from CAWAAX010000026.1 coordinate 209,489, forward strand.
CACTACCCGGACCCTGCTTAAAATGAAGCAAAAGGGCGAGAAGATAGCCAGCCTTACGGCCTATGATTTTCTCACCGCCCGGCTGCTGGATGAGTGCGGGATAGACCTGATACTGGTGGGCGACTCGGCGGCCATGGTCTTCGCCGGCTACGAGAACACCCTGCCGATCACCATGGAAAACATGCTCTACCACACCGCCGCGGTCAAGCGCGGGGTCAAGCGGGCCATGGTGGTGGCCGACATGCCGTTCCTTTCCTACCAGACCTCCATCGCCGACGCGGCCTACAACGCCGGCCGGTTCCTCAAGGAATCGGGGGCCGAGGCGGTCAAGATCGAGGGCGGCCGGGTGGCGGCCCCCATCGTCAAGAACCTGGTGGAACGCGGCATACCGGTGATGGGCCATCTGGGGCTGACCCCCCAGTCCATCCACAAGTTCGGGGGCTACCAACTGCAGGCCAAGGACAAGGAGTCAGCCGAGCGCCTGCTGGCGGCGGCCAAGGCTTTGGAGAGCGCCGGCTGTTTTGCCATCGTACTGGAAAAGATCCCGCACCAGGTGGCCCAGAGGGTCAGCCAGGAACTGAGCATCCCCACCATCGGCATCGGGGCCGGACCGCACTGCGACGGGCAGATCCTGGTGGTGGACGACATGGACGGGAGGTTCGAGGATTTTGTTCCCAAGTTCGTCAGGCAGTATGCCCACATAGCCAAGGATATGCGCCAAGCCTTTAAGGGGTACATCGGGGATGTTAAGGGGAAGAGTTTTCCGAACATGGAGGAGAGTTTTTCGGAGGAGTGATTTCTGCCACAGAGACACAGAGAACTCAATAACTGTAGTCAGTAGTCACTATACAGTATTCAGTAAAGTTGCGAATGCAAATAGTTAAAACAATAAAACAAATACGGCAGGCCGTTGCTTTGCAGAAGAAGCGGGGCAAGCGGATCGGCTTTGTGCCGACCATGGGGGCGTTGCACGAAGGGCATCTGTCGCTGATCCGTTTGGCGAATAAACATTCGGACTTTGTGGTGGTCTCGATTTTCGTTAACCCCACTCAGTTCGGGCCAAAAGAGGATTACAAGAAATATCCCCGGAACCTGAAGAAGGATGCGGCGCTCTGCCAGTCCGCCGGGGCTGACCTGATCTTTGCACCTTCTCCCGAGGAGATATATCCCAAAGGCTTTTCCACCTATGTCAACGTCGAGCACCTGACCCAAGGGCTGTGCGGGGCCTCGCGGCCCGGGCACTTCCGGGGCGTGGCCACGGTGGTCAGCAAGCTGTTCAACATCGTCCAGCCGGACGCCGCGGTCTTCGGGCAGAAGGACGCCCAGCAGCTGGCGGTGATCAGGCAGATGACCAAGGACCTGGACCTGCCGGTGAAGATCATCGGGGCGCCGATAGTGCGGGAAGCGGACGGCCTGGCCATGAGCTCGCGCAATGCGTATCTGACCCCGGAGGAACGCAAGCAGGCCGTGGCTCTGAGCAGGGCGCTAAAGCTGGCGGAGCTAAAAGTTAGAAACGGGGTAAAGGATGTAAAGGTGATAAAGGTAGAAATTGTCAAGTTGCTGAAGCACGATGCGCCGCTGGGGAAGATAGATTATATTGAAATAGTGGACAATGGAACCTTGGAACCAGTGAAAAGAATTCGGGAAAATACCCTGATAGCTTTGGCGGTGAAATTTCCCAGTGCCAGGCTGATCGACAATATTGTCGTGTAGATTCATACAGATTCCATAAGATTCAAACGGATGGGAATATGGATAAGGACGAAAAGCTGATACATTCCGATCTCACCTATAAAATAATTGGGTTGTTCTTTAAAGTGCATACCCAATTGGGGTGTGGTTTTCCGGAAAGAATATATCAAAGGGCATTGGAACTTGAATTCCAAAATGAAGGCATTGAGTATAAAACAGAGAAAGAAATCAAAGTAATTTATAACAAGAAAATCGTCGGTTCTTTCAGGTTGGATTTGGTGATTGAAGAAAAAGTGATAATTGAAATCAAGGCTTTAGAGTATCTCCCCAAAGTAGCCAAGGAACAGCTAGTCTCTTATTTAAAGGCGACCCCATATGAAGTGGGTTTGCTATCCAACTTTGGCACACCCAAGCTGGAATATATTAGAATGGCTCGAAAGAACCCATCCGTCTGAATCCGTAATATTCGTTTGAATCAAAGAGAAAGGCACCCATGTTCCGTATCCTATGCAAATCCAAGATCCACCGCGCCACCCTAACCGGGGCCAACCTGCACTACTCCGGCTCCATCGCCGTCGACGAGACCCTGATGGAAGCCGCCGACATCCTGCCCAACGAGATCGTGCAGGTGGTGAACATCAACAACGGGAACCGCTTTGAGACCTACGTCATCAAGGCCCCCAAGAGGTCGGGCACCATCACCCTGAACGGGGCGGCGGCGCGGTTGGGCCTGGCCGGCGACAAGATCATCATCATCTCCTCCTGCTACAAGGAGGACGCCGAGGCCAGAAAGCACCAGCCCAAGATTGTCTGCGTGGACGACAAGAACCGCATCGCCAAGAAGACCAAGCTATGACCAGGGACTGCATCTGCCTGATACTGGCGGCGGGGCATGGAACCAGGATGAAGTCCGGCCTGGCCAAGGTCCTGCATCCTTTATGCGGGAAGCCGCTGGTGGAGCACGTGGTCCGCTCGGCCCAAACGGCCGGGGTGGCCCGGACCGTGGTCATCGTCGGCCACCAGGCCGAACAGGTCAAAGAATCACTAAAGGGCCTGGAGGTCGAGTTCGTGCTTCAGTCCCCGCAGAAGGGCACCGGCCACGCGGTGATGCAGGCCCTGCCGATCATAGAAAAATTCGCCGGCGAACTGTTGGTGCTTTACGGCGACGTGCCGCTGATCAAGCCGGGGACCATCGTCGCACTGTTGGAGAAGCATCGGGCCGAGCGCAACGCCTGCACCATGCTAACCACGATCATAGACCAGCCGGGGGGCTACGGCCGGATCATCCGGGACGCTGATGGCTCTGTAGCAAAGATCGTCGAAGCCAAAGATGCTTCTTCCGCGGAACTGGCGGTCAAGGAGATCAACCCGGCCATCTGCGCCTTCGAGAACCAGAGACTGGTGGAAGCGCTGGGGCTCTTACAACCCAACAACAAGCAGGGCGAATATTACCTGACCGACGTGATCGGGATATTCAAACAGCAGGGACAGAAGATCGCGGCCCAGATCGTCGAAGACAGCCGGGAAGTGCTGGGGATCAACACCCCGGAGGAATTGGCTGAGTGCGAGAAATACCTGCAAAGAAATTCTGTTTGACGGGACCATGCACATTCACATTGACACGGGTAAGCTGCTCGGTTTCTTGATGCCGGTAATTTTACTGATCCTGACGGGGATATTTGTATTCAATAAACTTTGCGACGGCAGCATCTGGTACGATCATGGAAATCTAAGTCCCCGCATGGCAGTGGCGCTGGCCCAGGATGAAGAAGGCCGGGCCTCTTTCGAACCCGAGGATATAACCAAAGGAAAAGGGCGGGTAGTGCAACACGGCCGCCGGATAACCCTGCTGGTGGAAGTGCTGGACAACGATGGCAACACCACCAGCTCCGGCCAAATGAGTTTTATTTATCCGCCCATCGACACCGACAGACACCAGGGTGTTCCCTGTCAGGTTCAGTCAGGAAAGGTCCCCGAATATTTCTTCACCTGCATTGCGGGAATGAAGGCCGGGGGCGTCCGCAGGATCATTCTGCCCAGCACCAGCAGGGATCCAGACTCCGAGCCCCGGCGCTTCATTGACGGCGCGACCGGACAGATTGTGGCAGAGCTGCCCCAGGACCAAGAGGTGCCGTTGAGGATCACCATTCTCAAGGTCTGCCGTCCGGTCATAAAATTAGTGACCACCTATTCTGTTCCAGCCATGCGAGAGAAACGGATAATGGAACTTTGGTGTTGGTGATCAGCACTGTGTTACAGAAACCAAAAAACAAACATCAAAATCGGTAAAATCATGTCCCCTGTTGATCTAAAAAAACGCCCGGCCGGGAAGGGCCGGAAAAAACTGATGTTCACCGCGGTCCTGCTGCTGGTGGTGGTCTGCGGGGCCGTGGGCCTTTCCCTCTACTGGCGCTGGAAGGAGAACCACGAGATCGAGAAGAAGCGGCGCATCGCCCAGATAAGGGTGCAGGTGCTGAACGGCACCAGGGAGGCCGGACTGGCCCAGAAGATGGCCGACGAACTGCGCCGCTGGGGCTTTGACGTGGTGGACATCGCCAACGCCGAGAACGACAGTTTTCCCGAGACGGTTGTGGTGGACCGGGCCGACAACAGCACCGGCAACGCCGCTTACGTGGCCGAGGCCTTAAAATGCAAAAACATAATCCCGCAATTAGAATCAAGATCATATTTGGAGGTAACAGTAATAATTGGCAAAGACTACATCCGTCCCCAAAAGAAAGGTCTCCTCGGCCGGTTCTAAAGCCTTGAGGAGGCCCAAAAAAGTATCCCTGGCCCGGAGAAAGGCCGCCGTCCGGAAACCGGCGGTCAAGAAAACCGTTCCGGTCAGAAAACTGGTGATCAAGAAAACAGCGCCGGTCCAGAAGAAAACGGTCCGGCCACAACCCACACCTCGACGCGGCTCGGTGCAAGCGCCGGACCAGGTGAAAGTCCTGGCCCACGAGATCTCCCAGCTGGCCCTAAGCAAAAAAGCCTTCGACGTCAGCGTGCTGGAGATCAAGGACCTGTCGTCCGTGGCCGATTACTTTGTGCTGGCCTCCGGGGCCACCGACATTCAGGTCCGGGCCATCTGCCACGCCATCGAGGACGGCTTAAGGGCCAAGGGCGTAAAGCCGCACCACGTGGAGGGAATGGCCGGGGCCACCTGGGTGCTGCTGGATTACGTGGACGTGGTGGTGCACATCATGCAGCCCCGGGCCCGCGATTACTATGCGCTGGAAGAACTGTGGGCCGACGCCCCCAAGGAGGAGGTAAAGGACTGAGGACCTAACCCCCATCCCCTTCCCCGCCAGGGAAGGGGCGTAGGATTTAGGCTGCGCCACATTATGATCAAACAATACCTGCAGGAACAAATAATCCAGGCCGTTCAAAAAGCCGCCGGCACCAGGCTGGAAGAACAGGCCGTTGTGCTGGAGCGCCCCAAGCAGGCCGCCCATGGCGACTGGGCCACCAGCATCGCCCTGTCGCTGGCCAAGGAGCTGAAGGCCAAGCCGCGGGAAATCGCCCAGAAGATAGTTGATTCCCTGTCTCTGGACCCCGCACTGGTGGCCAAGACCGAGATCGCCGGGCCGGGGTTCATCAATTTTACCCTGACCTCTGACTGGCTTTACCAGGAACTGGCCGGGCTGTTGTCCCACGGTTCCAAATACGGCCGATCCCAAATCGGGAATGGCAAGAAGGCCCAGGTGGAATTCGTCTCAGCCAACCCCACCGGCCCGCTGAACATCGGCCACGGCCGCAATGCCGCCATCGGCGACTCGCTGGCCCGGCTGCTGGAAGCCACCGGGTATCAGGTGACCCGCGAATATTATTTCAACGACAGCGGGCTTCAGATGAAGAAGCTGGCCCAGTCGGTCTTCCTGCGCTACCAGCAGGCGCTGGGCAAGGAGATCGTGTTCCCCGAGGACATTTACCAGGGCGAATACATCAGGGATATCGCCGAGAACTGCCGCAAGGCAAAGGGCGATTCGCTGACCGAGGCCGATCTGGAATACTTCAAGCAGAGCGCGGTGGCGGTGATCTTTGAAGAGATCAAGGCCACGATGGCCCGGATGGGGATAGTCTTCGATGTATTCTACAACGAAAGCGACCTTTACCAGAGAGGCGAGATCGAAAGCACCCTGCAGACACTCAAAGACAAGGGACTGACCTACGAGAACGAGGGCGCGGTCTGGTTCAAGGCCACCCAGTTCGGGGCCGAGAAGGACCGGGTGCTGGTGCGCTCCACCGGCGAGCCCACCTACCGGCTGCCGGACATCGCCTACCATCTTACAAAATTCAAGCGGGGCTTCGATCTGGTGATAGACGTTTTTGGCAGCGATCACCAGGCCACCTACCCCGACGTGCTGGCCGCGTTGGGCGCGCTGGGCTTCGATCCTTCGCGGATCGATGTCCGGATATACCAGTTTGTCACTTTGATGCGGGGCGGCGAGCAGGTGAAGATGTCCACCCGCAAGGCCACCTACGTCACCCTGGACGAGCTGTTCGACGAGGTGGGCGCGGACGCGGCCCGCTATTTTTTCCTGATGCGGCGGATGGAATCGCACCTGGACTTTGACCTGGACCTGGCCAAGAAGAAATCCGACGAGAACCCGGTCTTCTATGTGCAGTACGCCCACGCCCGGATCTGCTCGATACTGGAACACGCCAAGGAAAAGGGCGTGGTGCGGGCCGCCGGGGACCTGTTGCTTTTGAAGGAACCGGAGGAGATAAAGCTGATCAAATCCCTGCTGGAATTCCCGGAACTGGTGCAGGGCGCAGCCCTGTCGCGGGAGCCGCACCGCATACCGACTTACCTGCAGGAGCTGTCCGGGATCTTCCATAACTTTTACCACCAGCACCGGGTGGTCACCGAGGACCAGGCGCTGTCCAACGCCCGGCTGGACCTGTGCCAGGCTACCCGCACCGTGATCGCGAACGGGCTGGGGCTTTTGGGGGTTAGCGCCCCGGAGAAGATGTGACCTGTTTCGACCTCACCCCTGCCCCTCTCCAAAAGCATTTGGAGAGGGAGGAGGTAACCAGTAAAACTGTATGACAAGTTTAAAGAACATTGGTGTCAGTACTGGCCGCCGGATCAAGAATGAAAAGCTTGAGATGGCAAAGCTAATGCGGAGGGAGATGACCTATGCCGAGCGGTGTTTTTGGAACGGGGTCAGGGGCCGGAAACTCCATGGCTTGAAATTCCGCCGCCAGCAGATCATTGACGGGTTTATAGCAGATTTCTATTGTAATGAGTTAAGGCTGATAGTTGAGATAGACGGCGGGGTTCACGAGACCCAGAAGGATTATGATAAACTGCGCGACAGGATAATCAGCCGGAATGAAATTAAAGTGATCCGGTTTTCCAACGAGTTGGTCGTAGACCAGTTTGATACGGTGGTCAAACGTATTGGTGAACTGCGGCCTCCCTCGCCAGGTTTACCTGGAGAGGGGCAGGGGTGAGGTCGAAACCATGAGCTTAAAAACCAATTACATAGGCCACGACGCCCGGTACAAAAGACGCAAAGCCGAGGGCAAGACCGGCTGGAACGACGAAAAGGACTGGAGCGAATGGCGGACGGAAATACTTGCCCTGATCGCTTCGGATGGCTTTCCGAAGTCGGGCAAAGTGCTGGAGTTGGGCTGCGGGGCCGGAGACGTGTCCCTGCTGTTTGCGGAAAGGGGTTATCAGGTCACCGGTATTGACATTGCACCGAGCGCCATAGAGTGGGCCAGGGAGAAGAGCCTAAAAGCGAATATAAAGGCAGAATTTATCGAAGGCGACGTTCGGAACTTGAGAAGATGGGAAGATGGGGTCTTTGATATTGTGGTCGACGGACATTGCCTGCATTGCATCATAGGTGACGACCGGACTGAAATGCTTAAAGAAGCATACCGGGTCTTAAGGCCCGGCGGGTTATTTTATGTCAGCAGCATGTGCGGAGATCCGAAGGAACCGGAAGTCTTGAGCATGTACGATCCCGAGTCGCGGTGTACAATACACGGAGGCGTGGCGGGAAGGTATTTCGGCCGGGCGGAGGATATAATCAAAGAGATAGAGAAAGCGGGGTTCAAGGTCAAACGGCACGAAGTGCGGGAGAATAACGAATTGCAAGATGATTTGATCGTATTAGCTAATAAATTATAGAATTCAAATGAGAGGTGTTTAGATGAGAAAACATATTTTAGCAATCTTTACGGCTTCTCTATTTATAACACTTTTAGGTTGCGGGACTTTTCACTCACTTGATAAAGGCCTAATATCTGGAAACCATACAACTCAAAAGGCAGCGGAAGATGACTATTTTAGATTGAGTCACGAAGATCAATTTAAATATATAAGTAAAATTACCAATAAATTAAAAAACGAGAGTGACCCCCAAAAGGGATTACAGTTAGTTACGATCATAGCACATTGTCATTATGCAGACTCTTATCCTTCGGGCGTGTTGTATCAATTTTCAGATCGCATTGATAATGAAAAAATAGTATTAAGGTATAAGAACCCCACAACGTTATTGAAAAAAATAGGTTCAAAGGCTACTAATACAATTATTTATGCAGCAACAAAGGGCGATGTAAAAACACGAAGGTGGTCTGCAATGGCTTTAGGTGATATTGAATATAATGACCCAAGAAAAACTAAGGCCTTGTTAACTTCGTTTGACGATGAAAACCCTTCCGTTTGTTTTGAAGCGGCTCAATCAGCATGGTTGGCAAGAAACTTGTGTATGACTGAATTGTATGGGTCGTTCAGAAAAGGAAACATATATGCAGCATATGCTTTATTGGGGACAGATTCTTTAGATGAAGAAATAGTCGAGATGTTTCATGAAGATTATAAGGGCAGTCAGTCTTTAGGAAATCAAAACATCATCGATGCTTTAGCTTATATTGGTCCAAAAAACGAACAAGAGATAAAACTCATAATGCTTGGGTTTAAAGATGGACTGGTGTCAGAAAGGTACATGATAGATAATGCCGATCAGATAATGCCCAACATTATCAAGACTTTGACAGAAGACGATACAAATCAGAAATTTAAAATTATTAAATTATTGAAAAACCTGGAGCCAACAAAGGCAAAAAATGCCGTTTCATCGGTTATGCCATTGTTAAAAGACAAGAATCCATACATTGTAATTTCTGCAGCAGAATTTCTTGAAAAGTATGATGTACCGGAGGCCCAAAAGATCGCACAGAAGCACCGTGAAACATTTAACAAAGAATAGTCAATAGAAATACTATGCGCTACAAAGATGCTGGCGTCAACATAGACGCCGGGACCGAATCATGCGCTACAAAGATGCTGGCGTCAACATAGACGCCGGGACCGAATCGGTCCAACGGATAAAAAAAGTGGTCCGCTCCACCTTCACCAAGAACGTGCTGACGGACATCGGCGGCTTCGGCGCCCTGTACGACGGCTCGCTCAAGGGCTACCAGCAGCCGGTGCTGGTCTCCTCCTGCGACGGGGTGGGCACCAAGCTCAAGGTGGCCCTGATGGCCAAACAGCACGGCACGGTGGGCCAGGACCTGGTGAACCACTGCGTCAACGACATTCTGGTCCAGGGGGCCAAGCCGCTGTTCTTCATGGACTACGCCGCCTTCGGACGGCTGGAGCCGAAGATACTGGAAGCCATCGTCACCGGCTTCGCCAAGGCCTGCAAGCAGAACGGCTGTTCCCTGATCGGCGGCGAGACCGCCGAGATGCCGGGGATGTACGCCGTCGGCGACTACGACCTGGCCGGGTTCATAGTGGGCGCGGTGGACAAGAAAAAACTGATCACCGGAAAGACCATCAAGCCCGGGGACGTGGTGATAGGACTTTCCACCAACGGCCTGCAGACCAACGGCTTTTCCCTGGCCCGGAAGATCCTGTTCGAAAAATGTAATTACAAAGTATCTACACGCCTGCCGGAGCTTGGCTCTACTGTGGGTGAGGCTTTGCTCAAGGTGCATCCTTCCTTCTTAAAGCCGGTCACCCCGCTGCTGGACAAGGGACTGGTCAAGGGCATGGCCCACATTACCGGCGGCGGCTTCCTGGACAACATCCCGCGGGTGCTGCCCAAGGACTGCAACGTGGAGATCAAGCTCGGCTCCTGGCCGGTGCTGCCGGTCTTCGAACTTATGCAAAAGAAGGGCAGGGTGCCGCAGGACGACATGTACCGGACGTTCAACATGGGGATAGGGTTTGTGCTGGTCGTGGCCCAGCCCGATGCGGCCGCAGCGCTGAAGAGTTTAAGGGGGTTAAAAGGTTTGAACGGGTTTTCGCCCAAGGCTTACGTGATCGGGCAGGTGGTCAAGGGAAAGAAAAAAGTTAAGTTGATGTAACCCCTCTCCAGCACTTCGAACTGGCAGGCTAAAAGCCATCTCAGTGCAGGCCTCTCCCCTGGTAGGAGAGAGGCAGAATTATGAAAGAGAGGTTTTATGAAGATCTATCTCAACGAAAAGCACATCAAGGCCGAGAAGGGCGCCAGGGTGGCCGAGCTGGTGAAACAGCACAAGCCCGGGGCCGAGGTCTGCGTGCTAAACGGCTTTCCCTGTCTCCTGGAACATACGGTGGAGGAGGGCGACCGTCTGGTGCTGATTAAGAAGGGCGAAGTGCCTTCCAAAAATGAACTGGAGCATCTGCTGTCCGCCCGGCATACTCCGGGCATGGCCGAGAAACTGAAGAAGGCTTCGGTTGGCCTGGCCGGCTGCGGGGGGCTGGGCTCGACCGCGGCCATCGCTCTGGCCCGGGCCGGGGTGGGCCGGCTGATCATCGCCGATTTTGACGTGGTGGAGCCATCGAATCTGAACCGCCAGCAGTATTTCGTTTCGCATATCGGCCTGCCCAAGGTGGAGGCTCTGAGGGAGATAATCAAGAAGGCCAATCCCTTCACCAAGGTGGAATCCCACCATCTTCGGATAGTGCCCGAGAACGTGGAATCCCTGTTCGGCAAGTGCGACGTGATCATCGAGGCCTTTGACATGGCGGACCAGAAGCAGATGCTGGTGGAGACGGTGCTGGCAAAACTTTCCAAGACGCCCATCGTGATCGGCAGCGGCATGGCGGGTTACGGGGCCAACGACCTGATGAAGACCAGGAAGACAGGAATGCTCTACATCTGCGGGGACGAGCGGAGCGAGGCCGGGCCGGGCTTCGGGCTGATGGCCCCCCGGGTGGGGATGGCCGCCTGTATGCAGGCCAACCAGGCGTTGGAGATACTGCTGGGGCCGGATCCGCGCATCGACCCCTCCCTTGATCCCTCCCCCAATGGGAGAGGGAAATAAAAGGATTTAAGAAATGATCAAAGTAAATGGAACGGAGCACCCCTGGCGGCAGGGGCTGAATATAACAGAGCTGCTGAAGGAAAAGAATTACGTCTATCACGCCATCATCGTGCGGATAAACGAGAAGTTCGTTCCGCCCGAGGAGTACCAGGCGGCCATGATCAGCGACGGGGACAGCGTGGAGGCGATACATCTGATAACTGGCGGGTAAGGCCCAAAGTTTAAATGAAGTAAATGTTATAAATGGGGCCAATAAATAAGTACCATTTTTTATTAGGAATCCATGAAGCCACTTGTGGTGAGTGTGTCGAACCATGAATACTAAACTGTGGGAACCCTGATTGATTCCTGCTTTCCTGGCTTCCTTATAAAATAAATTCGTTTTCCTTAGAGTGCTATGCTTCATATTAAGTGACCTGGTTAATATAAAAGTGGTAAATGTATAAAGTTAGTGCGAAGATGCTGGCTGATCAATACGGAAGAAAGATAAATTATCTGCGGGTCTCGGTCACCGACCGCTGCAACCTGCGCTGCCGCTACTGCATGCCGCCGGAGGGCGTGCCGCTGAAGGAGCATTCGGAGCTTTTGACCTTCGAGGAGATAGAGACCATCGTCCGGGCCGGGGCGGAGCTGGGCATCGAGAAGGTGCGGCTGACCGGCGGCGAGCCCCTGCTGCGCAAGGGTTTTTTGGACCTGGTGAAAAAACTGTCGGCCATCCCGGGCATCAAGGACCTGGTCCTGACCACAAACGGGGTGCTGCTGGGCCCCATGGCCAAAGATCTGAAGAACGCCGGCATCCTGCGGGTGAACGTCAGCCTGGACACTCTGAAGCCCGAGCGCTTCAAACAGATGACCGGCAGTGATGACTGGCAGAAGGCTTATGACGGGATATTGGCCGCGCTGGGCGCGAGTTTTCAGCAGGTCAAACTGAACGTGGTGGCCATCGCCGGGTACAACCAAGACGAGATCGCAGATTTCGTAACCTTCGTCAAGGACAAGCCCATCGGGCTGCGTTTCATCGAATTCATGCCGGTGGGCAACGCCTTTTGGGAAAGTTCCAAAATGCTGGGCACAGAAGAGATAAAGAAGCTTATAGCTGAAAGCGTAAAGCTTGTCCCAGTGAATAACAAAAACAGCATAGCCGACGAGTATCAGATCGAAAACAGTCCGGCCACGGTGGGTTTCATCTCGCCGCTCTCCGATAAATTCTGCAAAAAGTGCAACCGTTTGCGGCTGACCTCGGACGGGTTCCTCAAACCCTGCCTGGCCACCAAGACCGAGGTCAACATCCGGGTTCCGGTACGGAGCGGGATGGCCGGGACCGAGCTACGGCGGGTGTTCTACGAGGCTCTCCGTTTGAAGCCGTCCTGCCACAAGATGGACCAGGGAGGCGTGGACATTGCGCGGCACATGGCGGAAGTGGGGGGGTGAACTAAATGCAGAAGGCAAAAGGCAGAATTAAAAATTCAGGGAAATTGTCCCATGTAAATGCCAAGGGCCAGGCCCGGATGGTCGATGTCACAGAAAAGGCCAAGACTGACCGGATGGCCCGGGCCTGCGGACAGGTCAAAATGAAACCGGCCACTTTGCAGCTTATCGCCAAGAACCAGCTGGCCAAGGGCGACGTGCTGGGCGTGGCCAGGATCGCGGGCATCCAGGCGGCCAAGCGGGCCTTTGAGTTCATTCCTTTATGCCATCCCATTGCGCTGACCCATATCGAAGTGGATTGCCGGATTAACAAGAAAAGATCGTTGGTCGAGGTCACCAGCACGGTGCGCTGCGCCGACCGGACCGGGGCCGAGATGGAGGCCCTGAGCGCGGTGGCCGCGGCCTGCCTGACCATCTACGACATGGCCAAGGCGGTGGAAAAGGGGATGGTGATCGGAGAGATCAGGCTGGTGGAGAAACAAGGGGGAAAATCGGGGCGCTGGGTGCGGTGAACTAAAGTCCCCTCTGGCAAGAGGGGATTAGGGCCTGCACTGAGTAGTACTTGTATGATGCTTACGAAGCGGTGTATCCATGAAGGTGTATTACAACTCCAAACTAAAAGAGAGAGCCCGCCAGCTTCGCAACCACAGCACCAGGGCCGAGATCCGTCTTTGGCTGCATATCAAAGGTAAAAAGGTGATGGGCTGCGACTTCCATCGCCAAAAGCCGATTGGTAATTATATAGCAGATTTTTATAGTCCCAAGGTGCAATTGGTGATTGAAGTGGATGGGTACACCCACACCTTTGAAGAGGTCATTAAAAAGGATCATAAAAAACAGGGTTATCTTGAGGATCTGGGCATAACGGTTCTGCGGTTCAAGGATGAAGAAGTGATAGAGGATATCGATTCGGTATTGAAAAGGATCGAGAAGCATATACTGGAATACACCACTGGTTCCCCTCAGGGATGAGGTCTGACACACCCCTCGTTCCCACGGGATTAGGCCTACACACCCATAGTTCCCACGGGATCAGGTCTACACACCCCTCGTTCCCCTCTTTTTAGAGGGGATGATTGTGCAAAGTAATATGGGTAAAATAGTTTCCATAAACATCAGCCAGAGCAAGGGCGAAAAGAAGACCAGCGTTCAGTCCGCTATGCTCAAAGAGAACCACGGCATCGTGGGCGACGCCCATGCCGGGGACTGGCACCGCCAGGTCAGCCTTTTGGCCACAGAGAGCGTGGACCAGATGCGGGGCAAGGGGGTTGAGCTGCACCCAGGGGATTTTGCCGAGAACCTCACTATAGAGAATATACAATTAAGTAAATTGAAAATCGGGCAAAGGTTGTTGGTTGGGTCCGAGATCATTTTGGAGATCACCCAGATCGGCAAGGAGTGCCACAACGACTGCGCCATAAAAAAGCAGGTGGGCGACTGCGTGATGCCGAGGGAGGGCGTGTTTGCGAAGGTCATAAAAGGCGGGGAGATCAAAACCGGAGACAATATAACAATTGAAGCTCCATGAACGGGAAAAATATGATCGATGACATAGGCGACATTGCCGCTTTTTATAATAACAATCCGGATGCCGAGCACTTTCGTTTGGATCGGCACCAACTTGAATTTGATCTTACCCTTCGATATTTGAAAAAATATTTGCCGCCGAAAGGCTCTATCTTGGAGATTGGAGCGGCTACCGGAAGGTATACCATTGAACTGGCCAGGCGGGGTTACGACATTACCGCCGTGGACATATCAGAAAAATTGTTTGATAGATGCCGTGTGCTCCTTCAGTCCGAAGGCCTGGAACATAAAGTGAAATTCATGGTTGCCGATGCCCGGGACCTGGGCCTGGTCTCTAAAAATGATTTTGATGCCGTTCTGATGATGGGCCCGCTTTACCATTTGGTCTACGAAAACGACAGAAAACAGGCATTAAATGAGGCTTTTACCCGCCTGGGAAAAGACGGCCTTATTTTTTCCACCTTCATCAGCCGCTATGGCATTTTTGGCGAGTTGATGAAAAATGTACCGGAGTGGATCGAAAAAGAATCCGAGGTAAGATCGCTGCTGGAGCTTGGCCGTGACCCGGAGCATTATCCCAAAGGAAATTTTCGCGGTTACTTTGCAAACGTATCGGAACTGGCCCCCCTTCACGAGTCCGCCGGGTTTAAAACCCTAATGGTAGCGGGGGTGGAGCCGGGTATTTCTGCCCAGGACGAGATTTACAATACCCTGGAGGGAAAGCGTAGGGAACTATGGCTGGACCTTCTTTTCCGGACCAGCGCCGAATCTGCCACGGTTGGAGCGTCAAGACACCTCATATACATCGGGGAAAAATAGAATAAATGTCTATCAAACTTGCCATCCTCACGGTCAGCGACAAGGGCTCCAAAGGCCAGCGCACCGACACCTCCGGCCCGGCCCTCAAAGCAATGATGGAGCCGCTGGGCGCGGAAGTGGCCGCCTACGAGATCGTGCCGGACGAGCGCTCGCTCATCGCCGATAAGCTCAAGTACTTTGCGGACACCCTTGGCTGCGACCTGGTGCTGACCACCGGCGGCACCGGCTTTTCGCCCCGGGATGTGACGCCGGAAGCGACTTTGGACGTGATCGACCGCCTGGTGCCAGGCATCCCCGAGGCCATCAGGGCCAAAAGCATGCAGATAACCCCCAAGGCCATGCTGTCGCGGGCGGCGGCCGGGATCCGCAAAAAGACATTGATCATCAACCTTCCCGGCAGCGAGAAGGGGGCGCGGGAGTCGCTGGAGGCGGTGCTCCCGGCGCTGGCGCACGGGATAGAGATCCTGCGGGGTGCGGGCGGGGAGTGCGGAAGAAACTAAAAACAAAAATATTTTGTTTTTGATTTCTTGCCCTGAGCGGTGTTGAAGGGTTGATTTTCTTCTTGCATTGGCTTTTATCTTGTGTTAAAGTAAAATAATAGAAACTGTTCAGGCATTATTAGTTTAAGGATGTGTTTATAACCTATATTGCCACGACCTTTAGGTCGTGGCAGACAATCTTATGAAACTTAAGGGGCTTTAGCCCTAAACATTCGGGGTTAAAACCCCAAAGAGGTATTTTCCCGGATTATACGGCCACGAGCTAAAGCTCGTGGCAACGGAACGATAAAAATACATCCGCAGGCGGATTCAGTAAGATATCCCTGAATAGTTACAAATAATATTTTCAACAATTAAGGTGCCGCATGCCCAAAGACAATTTCTACCCCAAGCACAACAAATGCTCGTTCTGCGGGCGCCCCTCCAGCGAGGTCTCCCAGCTGATAGACAGCGGCGAGGCGGCCATCTGCAGCGAATGCGTAAGCAAGTGCTCCGAGGTCATCACCCAGGACAAGAAATACAGCGGATTCCCCGCCAAGGAGGACCTGCCCAAGCCGCTGGAGATCAAGGCGGCGCTGGACGAATACGTGATCGGCCAGGACCGGGCCAAGAAGGCCCTGGCGGTGGCGGTCTACAACCACTACAAGCGGATCCTGTCCTACGGCGGCGATTCCGAGGTGGAGCTGGACAAGAGCAACATCCTGGTGATCGGGCCCACCGGCACCGGCAAGACCCTGCTGGCCCAGACCCTGGCCCGGATGCTCAAAGTTCCCTTCGCCATCGCCGACGCCACCACCCTGACCGAGGCCGGCTACGTGGGCGAGGACGTGGAGAACATCCTGGTCCGGCTGCTGCAGTCGGCCAACTACGACCTGAAGCGGACCGAGATCGGGATCATCTACATCGACGAGATGGACAAGGTGGCCCGCAAGTCCGAGGGCCCGTCCATAACCCGGGACGTCTCCGGCGAGGGGGTGCAGCAGGCCCTGCTGAAGATCCTGGAGGGAACCATGGCCCACGTGCCGCCCCAGGGCGGACGCAAGCACCCGGAACAGCCGCTGCTGCCGGTCAACACCAAGAACATCCTGTTCATCTGCGGCGGCACCTTCGACGGCCTGGACAAGATCATCAACTCCAGGATTGGCACCAAGACCCTGGGGTTCGGGGCCGACATCCGGGAGAAGAGCCAGTTGCAGCCCAACGAGCTTTTGGCCAAGGTCCAGCCCGACGATCTTTTGAAATTCGGGCTGATCCCCGAACTGATCGGGCGGCTGCCGGTGATCTGCTCGCTGGATCCGCTGGACAAGTCATCCATGATGGAGATCCTGACCCGGCCCAAGAACGCTTTGGTCAAGCAGTACCAGACCTACTTCGGGATGGAGGGAGTGGAGCTGGAATTTTTGCCCCCGGCGCTGGAGGCCATTTCCGAGGATGCCTTAAAACGCGGCACCGGGGCCCGGGGCCTGCGGGCGGTGCTGGAGGAGGCCATGCTGGACATCATGTACCACCTGCCTTCCAGCAAGGACATCACCAAGTGCACCATCGGGCGCGAGGTCATAGTCAACCACCAGGAGCCGGAGTATGTCCGCAAGGAGCAGGACGCGGCCTGACCTGGGAGCAGGGAACTGATCTTAGGGGTTTGTGAGGTCACCGGTAAACGGCAAACGTTAAACTGGAAACAGATATAATAACTGGATATTGCATGGCACGGGAAGAAGAAATCAAAGCAATGATCAAACAGGCCCTGGCCGGATTTTCCGGAAGCCTGCAGGACCATCAGGTCATTCTGTTCGGCTCCCGGGTAGGCGGAGGGGCCCGCCCCGCTTCCGATTTTGACATCGGGATAAAAGGTGAAAAGCCCCTGGCCTCAGAAATATTCAGCGACATTGAGGATGCCCTGGAAAGCCTGCCGACCCTTTATAAAATTGAACTGGTCGACCTCAACCGGGTGACGCCGGCTTTTCTGGAAATGGCCACCAGCAAAACGGAGGTATTGCTGTGAATAAATTCAAACTGGTTTTCGAAGATTACAAAAAAGCGGTGTCCCAGCTGCAGAAGGCCCTGGCCCGAAAAGCGGAGGATGAATTGCTGCAGGCCGGATGCCTGAAATATTATGAGTTTTGCTTTGAGCTGGCCTGGAAGTCAATCAAGGAAGCCGCCGCCGGGGAAGGGTTGCCAGATTGTCTTTCGCCCAAAGCCTGTTTGAAACAGGCTTTTGCCCTGGGATGGATCACGGACGAAAAGGCCTGGCTTTCCATGCTGGAGGCGAGGAACCTGATGTCCCACACATACCAGGCCGGACAAGCTTTACAAGTCTACCAAAAGCTGCCTTTGTATCTGGAGGAATTCATGATCCTGCAAAAAGCATTGGACAAAATAAGCGAATGACAGGGATCCGATCCTTGGGAATTGTGCGGACATAGTTAAACAGCAAACGTTAAACCTGAAATTACAGAGCGAGAAGTGAAACAGAACATCTGCATCGTGGGGGCCCAGTGGGGCGATGAGGGCAAGGGCAAAATTGTCGATCTGCTGGCCGAGAAAGTGAACATAGTGGCCCGCTACCAGGGCGGGGCCAACGCCGGGCACACCGTCAAGGTCAACAAAAAGGAATTCGTGCTGCACCTGATCCCCTCAGGCATCGTCCATCCCGGCAAGCTGTGCCTGATCGGGAGCGGGGTGGTGATAGACCCCAAGAGCCTGCTGGAGGAGATGGAGTACCTGAAAAAACTGGGGATCAGCGTCAAGGGCCGGCTGCTGATCAGCGGCGGGGCCCACCTGACCATGCCCTACCACAAGCTGCTGGACAGCGCCCGGGAATCCAGGGCCGAGGGGGCCATCGGCACCACCCACCGGGGCATAGGGCCCACCTACGCCGACAAGGCCTACCGCAGCGGCCTGAAGATGGTGGATCTGTTGAACCCGGAACTTTTCGCCCAGACCTTAAAGCGCAACCTGGAAGAGAAGAACTTCATCCTCAAAGAATTTTACGGCCACAAAAAGGCCGACTATGCCGGGACCCTGGCCCTGTACCGGTCTTACGCCAAGGTCTTAAGGCCATATATCACCGATGTCTCCGGCCTGTTGAACCGGGAGATGGCCAATGGCAAAAAGGTGCTGTTCGAAGGGGCCCAGGGCACCTTCCTGGACGTGGACTTCGGCACCTACCCCTTTGTCACCTCGTCCTCCACCATCGCCGGCGGGGCCTGCACCGGGCTGGGAATAGGGCCCAATGCGGTGGGCCGGGTGATCCTGGTGGCCAAGGCCTACACCACCAGGGTGGGCAACGGGCCTTTCCCCACCGAGTTCGATGCCCAAATGTCCGACTTCCTGCGGGCCAAGGCCGGCGATGAGGTGGGCCGGACCACCGGCCGCCCCCGGCGCTGCGGCTGGCTGGACGCGGTGATGCTGAAGCGGGCGGTGCAGCTTAACGGGGCCGGCGAGCTGGCCCTGACCAAGCTGGACATCCTGGACGGTTTCAGGGAGGTCAAGATCGCCGTGGGCTACAGCCATAAAGGCAAAAAGATAGACGGCTATCCCCAAAGCACCGAAGAACTGGCCGGGTGCCGGCCCCAGTATCTGACCCTGCCCGGCTGGGACAAGCCCACCGCCGGCCTCCGCAGCTACAGCCAGCTGCCGGCCAACGCCAAAAGATATGTCGCTGCCATTGAAAAACTGTCCGGGGCCAGGGCCAGCATCATCTCAGTTGGCTCGGAGCGCCAGGCCACCATCCTCAGGTCAAAGTTTTAAAACCAGAGTTTCTTGCCGGGGATTTTTATCCGCAGACGTTGTAGTGAGTGTTAACCGAACTATTAACGCAGATCATAACCACTTTTTTCATTCCATTAACGTTAATAATCTGCGTGAATCTGTAAAATCTGCGGATGGGCATCAGGTAATTCTTTTTTACTTGACCGGGGCGCTGTTTTTGTAGTAAAATTAGCAGTTTGCGATAAGTCGCACAAAATGAGCCAGTAGCTCAGTCGGTAGAGCACCGCCCTTTTAAGGCGGGAGTCATGAGTTCGAATCTCATCTGGCTCACCAGGAAACATCACCATAAAATTGGGAGGGCATCTATTATGGCTCCGACCGATGTTTTGAAGAAGGTGTTTCTTTTCAAGTACCTGTCATCCACCGAGCTGGCCGCCTTGCACGACCGGCTGGTGAAAAGGGCGGTAGCCAAGGACGAAAAGATATTCAACGAAGGCAGCCCTGGCAACGAGATGTACCTGATCACCAAGGGTGAGGTGGAGATATCCATCTCCCGCAACGAGTCCAAGCTGGTCCTGGCCGAACTGCAGGAAAGCTCGTTCTTCGGCGAGATGGCCCTGATCACCGACAAGCCCCGCACCGCCACCGCCGTGGCCATGGTTGACTCCGAGGTCTATGTCCTGACCAAGGAGGAATTTCAGCGGCTGTTGGTGAAGGAGCCCCAGCTTTCGGCCCGGATCCTTTTGGCCATCACCGAGATGCTGTGCGACCGCATCCAGTCCACCAACGAGAATCTGGAGACCTACTTCCTGATCAACCGGGCCATCGTGGACAACGAACAGTTCCGCCGGCTTTACATCCAGAGCCACCTCAAGGTCTGATGCAGACCTGGCACTGGCCAACCCCAGCGCCACAAATCCCAAAAATCTATTCCCTGTAATCTGAAGTGTGTTCCCATCGACTAGCGGTTTAGGTCACCACCCTTTCACGGTGGCAGCACGGGTTCGAATCCCGTTGGGAACGCCATTCGTTTTTTCAGATTGACAGCCATTAACCTCGACCTCGCTCGGCGCATCGCTCAGGACATAATGCTTTTTTGTTTTTAGAGCCGCCATCATATCAATGATGGCGGCTCTATTTTATTTTTATGAACAATAGATAATTTGCCGGGTTTGGAACATAACCATATAAAATACATAAGATTAGGGATTTTAGTTTTTAATTGCACCTGACGACCAAAAAAAAATAAAAAAACCCTTGACAAACAGGGAGTTAAGTTCTAATATAATGGCATATTTGTTATAATATGGAGTAAATACCAATTATTAACAAAATAGGAGGAAAACTTAAATGAAGCGAGTCTTCGTAATGTTTGCCGGGTTAGCTTTGCTGGCCGGGTTGGCCGGTGCAACTCCCTCCATGTACGGCAGCAACGGCCTGATCAGGACCATCTCCCCGACCAATTGCGGCCCGATGAGCTGGAGTATTGGCGCCCGCGGTTTCATGTCCATGGGTGACATTGACACCAACATGTCATGGATGAACATCGACGCCATACCCACGGTCAACTTCTCGTTCAGTGATATGCTGGAACTGTCGGTGGCCCCGACCTACACTTTCAACCAGTGGTCAATGACCACCCCTGACACCTCCGGATGGAACAACGGATCCCAGGATACCCGGTTCGGCCTGAAGGCCACCTTCATCCGCGGGGAAGGCTTCAACTTTGGCACCTACCTGGGCTATGACTTCCGCTGGAGCAAGAAGTTCAACACCGATTACTACAGCTGGGACGGTTCTGCCTTTGTAAAGGACTCCGCCTATTCTCCGATGGGAACCATCCACTTTGTGGCCATCCCCGGATTCGATATGGGCGCCGTCAAGCTGAACATCAACATTGGTTTGGACTATAACCTGGACAAGTACGAAGTCGGAACCCCGGTAGTGGATGATGTTTATCCCAAAATGGCCATTCCGTTCGGCTTGGGCTTCTCTTATGATGCCGGAACCATTATGCCTTTCATGGAAGTGTCCGGCAGCTACGTAGTGGACAGCGTACCATACGGTGCGGACAGTACCTCGCGCGGACTCATGGACAACCCGCTGTGGGTTACCGGCGGGCTCCGGTTCGCCTTCGGCGATGTCAAGATGGACGTGGGCGGAGAGTATAATCTGCAGAATGACAGCAACGTTGTCGGCGAGCGGATGCAGGACTGGCAGGCATTCATGGGCTTGAGCTATGGCATTTGCAAACTTGGACCCAAGGTTCCGCCCACCGCCAACCTGGCTGGCAAGGTCACCGATGCCAAGGGCAAGGGTCTGGCCGCCACAGTCACCGCCGGCGGTTTGACAGCCAATACCGACCCGGCCACCGGCAGCTACACCATAGCCGGTCTGCCGGTCACCAAGATCCCGACCGAGATCAAGGCCGTTGCCAAGCTGTATAACAGTAAGAGCGGTTCGGTGATTTTGACCAAGAAGAACAAGAAGACCCCGGCCATTCAGAATTTTGCCCTGGATCTGACCCCAATTCCGCCCAGCGAGATTACCGGCAACTTGATCGATTATAAAACCGGCCTCCCGGTGACTGCCGTCCTGACCTTTAAGGATGCCAAGGGCAAGGTTATGACCGCCAATACCGACGCCAAGGGCGCCTACACCATCAAGCTGGAACAGGGCAAGTATGACGCCCAGGTCGTGGCCGAAGGCTACAACATCAACAATTTCGTGGTGAACGCCGCCGACGGCAAACCGGTAACCAAGAACGTAGGCCTGGTCAAGAAGAAAGAGGTCTTCAGCTTCAACAATATAAACTTTGCGGTCGGCAAGGCCACCATCACTCCGGAGATCGAGCAAGCACTGCAGCCCCTGCTGAAGGTATTGTTGGACAATCCGGACATGAAGGTCGAGATCGCCGGACATACCGACGCCATGGGTTCCAAGGCCAAGAACCTGAAACTGTCCCAAGCCCGGGCCGACGAAGTGGTGGCCTGGCTGATCACCAACAATGTCAAGGCCGCCATGACCGCCAAGGGTTACGGCTCCAGCATGCCGATCGCCACCAACAAAACCAAGGCCGGACGTGCTCAGAACCGCAGAATCGAGATCAAAGTCGTCGAATAAAAAACAACTTGGTTGTAGTAAAAATGCCCGGTCAAGAGACCGGGCATTTTTACGTTGCTAAATACCATAAGAAAATAAAAAAAAGCCTTGACAAAATAGGGCATAAGTTGGTAATATTATTAGATGTTTAACGAAATCGTTATAGTCCTGTGATATAGCAATAATTTTAATACAAAATCAAATGCGAAAAACAGGAGGTGATAATCCCTAAATATTCGCAACGGGGTTTTATTTTTTAAAAGTTTATAACTAAAAAGGCGCCCCCATTGGAAACGGCGCCTTGGGTCAACCTAAAAAGAACACAAACAAACTAACTTAAACAGGAGGAAAAACCCAAATGAAGCGAGTCTTCGCAGTCTTAGCAGTCTTAGCCCTGATGTCCGGCATGGCCATGGCCCAGCCCTCGATGAACGGTTCCAAGGGCCTGATCTGGACAGTCGCTCCCGGCAACGCCGGTCCGATGAACTACGGGATTGGTGTAAACGGGGCAATCATAATGCATGACTCAACCGATGTATTCCCCACCAAGCTAACCTATATTGGCGTTATGCCCGCTGGCTATTTCTCCATCAATGACATGTTTGAATTATCATTTGCCACCACTTATCAGATGCATAAGGTGGACACCACCAGCACCAACGGCTTATTGGACACCCGGGTTGGCTTTAAGTATTCCATGAAAGCCAGCGACATGATAGGCTTGGGTCTCTATCTGGGTTACGACATTCCGACCATCGGAGCTATCGGCGACACCACTTTAAAGCCGGTTGCCCCCTATAAACATACCGGAGCCGTGCACGGTTTGTTACTGGCCGGATTCAATTTCGGCGCTTCCGACCTGAACCTGAATGTTGGCTTGGATTATGATCTAGACAAAGATGATGATACCACCAGCGTATATCCGAACATGACCATTCCGATGGGAATCGCCTTCAGCTATAAGGCCGGCGAAATGTTCAAACCCTTCGTGGAGTTCACCACCAGCCTGGAGATGGACACCACCACAACATACGGTACCGGTGCCAAGGCCCGCAGCTTCATGAACTACAACGCTTTTGTGACTCCTGGCGTCCAGGTTTGCTTCCCCTTCGGGATGAGCCTGACCGCTGGATTCTCCTATAACCTGATAGACACCGCCGACGGAATCGCCAGCAAGGGCGGCGCCGGCAACCCCGATTGGATCGGTCACTTTGGTTTAGCCTACGCCCCGGTGAAGACCGCCGGCCCCAAGGTCGCCCCCACCGCCAGCATCTCGGGTAAGGTTACCGATGCCAAGGGCAAGGGCCTGGCCGCCACCATCACCGCCGGCGGACTGACCGCCAACACCGATCCCGCCACCGGCGCCTACACCCTGGCCGGCTTGCCGATCACCAAGGCCCCGATGGAGATCAAGGCCGATGCCAAGCTGTACATCGTCAAGAGCGCCTCGGTTATCCTGACCAAGAAGAACAAGAAGACCCCGGCCGTCCAGGACTTTGCTTTGGATCTGAAGCCCATCCCGATGGGCGCCGCCAAGGGCATGGTCAAGGATGCCATGGGAGCCCCGGTTGAAGCCAGCATAGCCTTTGCCGGACCCAAGGCCGAGACCGCCAAGGTCGTAGCCGGAGCCTACAATGCCAACCTGCAGGTCGGCAACTACACCGCCACCGTCACCGCGGCCGGCTACTTCGACAAGATGGCCGCCATCGCCATCACCGAGAAGGGCACCGCCATGAATGACTTCGCCATGCTTAAGAAGGGCGCAGTGGTTCCGGTGGAGGTTGTGTGGACCGCCGCCAACAAGGCCATGATCAAGACCGTCAACGTGGAAGCCCTGGTCAAGATGATCCAGGACAATCCCATGGCCAAAGTTGTCATCACTGCCTATGTCGACAGGATCGGCGGCAAGAAGATGAACCAGAAGCTGGCCACTGACCGGGCCGATGCCATCCGGGCCGAGCTGGTAAAAGCCACCATCGACGCCGCCCGCATCACCACCGTTGGCCAGTTGGTCACCCCCGCCGGCAAGACCAATGCCGCCCGGGCCCTCAACACCAAGGTGGAAGTTTCCTTCGTAGAATAAGCAAGCTTAACACGGCATAATAAAGAGCCCCGCTGTTTACAGCGGGGCTCTTTCTATTATACCAATAACGGTCACCGCGAGCGCGGCTTCATGGGATTTCAAACGAAGCGGTCCAACAAGCAACCAGTCGGATTATTTCGCCAGTAAGGCAGGGGGACATCTCGTAATGACGTTTTAGTTCTTCCGGCGCTGCTTCTTAGCTTGCTGCCACAGGGTTTCCAGGTCTTCCAGACTGCTCTGTTTGAAGGTCTTGCCGGTCTTTTCCAGCTGCTGCTCGATGTACTTGAAGCGCCGGGTGAACTTCTCAGAGGTCAGCCGCAAAGCGTCCTCGGGATCGATCTTCAGGAAACGGGACAGGTTCACCATAGTGAATAGGATGTCGCCCAGCTCGTCCTGGATCTCCCTTTTGTTCCCTTTGCTGTAGGCCCGGGAGAATTCCCCCAGTTCCTCCTCCAGCTTGGCGAAGGCCCCGTCGATGTGCTCCCAGTCAAAACCCAGCCGGGCGGCCTTGTCCTGGATCCGGTGCGCTTTCAGCAGGGCCGGCAGGCGGCGGGGGATGCCGTCCAGGGCCGAGCGCCGGACGTTCTTCTTCTCCTGGTACTTGATCTCCTCCCAGTTCATCAGCACTTCTTTGGCGTCCCTGGCATGGCCCTGGGCGAAGACGTGGGGGTGGCGCCGCCGCATCTTCTCGGCGTGGCCCGAAACCACCTGATCGATGTCGAAGAGTTTCTTCTCGGCCGCCATCTGGGAATGGAAGATGATCTGGCCCAGCAGGTCGCCCAGCTCCTCCTTCATTTTGACCGGGTCGTTCTCGTCTATGGCCTCCAGCACCTCGTAGGCCTCCTCCAGCAGATAGGGCTTGAGGGTCTTGGGGGTCTGGACCCGGTCCCAGGGGCAGCCGCCGGGGGCGCGCAGCCGGGCGAAGATGTCCACCAGCTCGTAGAAAGGTCTGCCTTTAGACAGTTTACTGTTTAATCGTTTACAGTTTGTTTTGTTTTTTGGTTTGGTCGGCATTGTTTGTCTCAAAATCTTTCAGAATACTGTTCATGTTGTCTTTGCCAATATGGTCGCAGTTATTAATGATCAAAGGTATTAGTTCTTTATAATTGTCAACATCAGAGGTGATTGTAAATGCGAAATAGTCGTTTTCTTTGTTGGTAGCAAAATAGGCTCCCTTTATTTTCTTCATATTTATAAAACCACGTTTCAAGGATATCCTAGTTATATCCTGCCATGTGATAGTTCTTTTATCGTGTGAAAAATAGAACACCAGTCCATTCGCATAGCGTGTAATCCCCGCCAAGTGGTATGAACGTCGCCAGTATCTTCTTTTCCATCTCAACGATGGTGTACTTTGGATCGATCCCGGCCAGCAACGGCGCCGAAAGGTCATACTCGTGCAATTGTGCCACTCCCAGGATTCGTTTCCGCAGTTTCAGGTAGCGGTGGAACGTGCCAAGGTTCCGGTTGACGTTGTCCACCAGGCTGGCATAGACGGCGGCCGGGATATTGTCGGCATAAGCGAACATTACAAAGCAGGAAAAATAACACCGCGCTTTGACGTAAAAAAGATCTTTCTGGATTTGGGCGTTCATCAGAGCTCCGAATGTGCGGCGAAAGTATTGAACCGTCCCATGTACGCCAAGAATGCATTTCGCCGGTCATCGCGGTTTGGGGAAACCCGCAATCGCCGTGGCGTATTAACTCTAGCTTGGCGTGACGCCGCCGCTCAACGTGATCTCGGGGTATGGGAAATCAGCATTGAGGAACATGCCGTTGATGCTGGACGGCGCGTCCACCAGCGGTCCGGCTAAGGCCATGAATAAATCTTCCCCCTCGGTGCGAATGTACTTTCCACGGAAAAGCTCGCACAACTAATGACGCTATATTGCTAGACCTATATGGTGCTGAGAAAGGATTGGATCGTGTCGGGATCGATTTTGAGAATTTCCGGTTCAATGAACGCGGTGCGCTCATCGAAAGCGGTCCCAGCCTGGTCCAGTTCCTGTTGCAACGCCAAATACTGTTGACAGCGCAGATGCTGATCCAAACTTAGGTTCACATAAGTGAACATCAGCGCGAAATCTTTGTTCAAGATGTCGCGCAGGTCAAGGCAGCCGAACAACTGGTCGGCCGAAGTCCCAAGATGTCCGTTAAATCCTTCGAGGCGGGGAGTTCGTTAATGAATTTTTGCTTGGCGTTTTCCCATGTTGTGTCCGCGGGTAGAGATCGGTAAAATTCCACCGGTATCGGACGGGGACGTCAGCGCGTTGGCTGCATGGATCTCAATTGCTGTTGTCATAACAAAACCCAAAAGTAGTAAGAGATATTTTACGAGGGGATGCATATTGACTCCGTAAGGTTGACCAGTAAGTGATATGAATTGTGCAGCGTATTGTAAATCTTAAAGCAATTGTCTTTTGTACAATGAATATACATAAGGGGTTGAAAGGAAACGAAAATTTGGGACGATACGATCACACCACCACCCTCGGCAGCAGGGGATTGATCCTGGTCACCACCTCGTAGTTGATGGTCCCGATCCACTGGGCCAGCTGTTCGGCGGAAAGTTGCTCCCTGCCCTGCTTTCCCAGCAGCACTACCTCGTCCTCGGGCTTGACCCCCTTAATGTCGGTGATGTCGGCCATGCACAGGTTCATGCAGACCCGGCCCCGGATGGGGGCCCGCTTTCCCTTGATCAGCACGTAGGCGGTGTTGGAAAGTTTCCGGTCGTAGCCGTCGTAATAGCCCACCGGCAGCACCGCGATCCTGGTCCTGCGGCTGGTCCTGAAGGTGCAGCCGTAGCCTATGTATTCCCCGGCCGCCACCGTTTTCACCTGAGCCACCCGGGTCTTCCAGGACAGCACCGGCTCCAGTCTGAATTCCGACCCCTGCTCCTTAAGCGAGACCATGGTCTCGCGCGAGGGCCACAGCCCGTAAAGCCCGATGCCGATCCGGGCCAGCTGCAGCCTGGTCTGGGGAAATACCAGCGAGGCCGCGGTGCAGGCGATATGGTTGACCTGGGCCTTAAAACCTTTTTTCTCCAATTCCTCTATCATCTTTTGGTAGCGCAAAAGCTGGCGGCCGGCAAAGCTTCTATCGGTGGTGTCCTCGATGTTGGCGAAGTGGGTGGAATAGCCTTCCAGCACCAGGTTCCCAGAGATCTTGATCATTTTAGCCAGCAGCAGCGCGCCTTTCAGATCAACCCCCTGGCGGTTGGTGCCGGTCTCTAATTTTATGTGGAGGTATACCTTCTTTTTGGTTTTCAATGAACTCAGTTTCCGGACTGTCGCAATATTGTAGACCGTCAGGCGCAAGTCATGAAGAACCGCGTCCGGCAGCCTTTCCAGGGGTACGTAGCCCAGCACCAGCAACGGAAGCCTTATCCCCTGGCGGCGCAGGGCCAGTCCCTCGTCCACCGAGTTTACCGCCAGCCAGCCGGCCATTTTGGAATCCTGGATCATGCCGGCCGCCTGAAACGCTCCGTGTCCGTAAGCATTGGACTTGACCACCGGGCAAAGTTTTGTGCCCTGCCCCAGCAGGCTACGGAAGGCCTGCAGATTCTTAAGCAGGGATTTTTTGCTGAGCTCAACCCAGATCAGGTGTTTATTTATCGCGGTTTTTTGCATGGTATAAAGTGTCCTTACAGTGGAAATTTTATGATTTAGTCCGCATTTCATATATTCTACTACTTTTATGGCCTGTGATGCAATAATATTTAAAAAAAAGAAAAATAACTATTGCTTTTTAAGCCAAAATATGATAAAAACTAATATTAAAGCACAAGTTAAGCAAAATGACGGAACCTACCAATAATTCATTGCCTTCGCCCAGCATGGAATCTCTGTTTTATATGCTGGCCACTTCGGCCTTGGTGAACTTGGGCGAAGTACCTAACCCGATGGATCAGCAGAAGAAGATCGACCTGGTAATGGCCTGCCACAACATCGATACTATCACATTATTGCAGGAAAAGACCAGGGGGAACCTGACTCCGGCCGAAAATCGGTTGTGCATGGAGATACTTAACGAGCTGCGGCTTAAATACGCCGCGGCTTCGCAAGTAAAGAAATAAAAACTTTTAGGAGGAAAGCATCATGTCCCAGAAGAGGTTTGGGTTTTTCCTTATCGTCGCTGCGGTTATGGCCTTTTGGGGCTTTACCGCCCGGGCGCAGGATGGCAAGACCACTCATACGGTAGTGTTGGACGAGACCCTGCACGGTCTGGCCGAACAGTATCTCGGCAACCCGGCATCCTGGCCCATAATCTATAATGCCAACAAAGACAAGATCGAAGATCCGCACTGGATATTTCCCGGGCAGGAATTGATCATTCCCCTGACCCCCGAAGCCATGGCCGCCGCCCCGGATACCTCCAAGGTTATGACGCCGGCAGCGGTTGACACCACACCGGTCCAGGTTCAGGCTGCTCCGGAACCGGAACTAGAACCAGAACCGGAACCCGAGCCCGAGCCGGAACCCGAGCCGCAAACCGCGGGACCGGTTAAAAGCTCTGGCGGCCAGGTAGTGGTCAAGAAACTCATTATTCCGGTGGTTTCCGAGGAACTGGTCTTCTCCTCGGGCTACATCACGACCGAAGAGGAGAAGCCCCTGGCTTACATCAACGGCGCCGACAAGCCCATCAGCGATTACCTGATGCCCAACGATGTCGTTTACATAACGGCCGGAAGCAACAGCGGCCTTAATGTTGGCGATACCCTCACCATCTACCGTATAGGCGAAAAGGTCTCCCATCCCCAAAGCGGCAAGAATCTGGGCAAGATCGTGACCATCGTGGGACTGGTCCGGTTGACCGAAGTGGGACCGCAGTCGGGCAAGGCCAAAATTATCAGCAGCATAGAAGCCATTTCCCGCAAGGAAATGCTTAAGCGTTACGAAAAATTCAATGTACCCAAAGTCATCATGGGCGACCCCTTGCTGGCTGTGGCCAAGACCCCGGAAGGTTATATCGTAGCCACCAAATCCCCGATTGAAGCGGCTACCGCCTACCGGGTGGTCTTTCTGGACAAGGGGACCGATGACGGCATCGGCATAGGGGATGTTTTCGAGATATACCGTCTGCAGGGCAAGATGTCCAACCCCGCCGGAGGAGGCAACGTTGAGAAGCTGGAAGCAGTGATCGGCACCGTCCAGGTGCTGAATCCCCGCCTGGCCACCTGCTCGGCTTATATAACTAATTCGACACTGGAGGACATCAAGGCAGGAGACCGTATCCGATTGATAAAAAAGGTCCCGATCAGCAGCAACTAAAACTTTAACCTCTGAAGCAAAGCAAGCACAAATGGCCGCACAAAAAAAACTGATAGGAGAGATTTTAGTCTCGCTGGGATATGTTACGGTGGAGCACATCAATGAAGCCCGGCTCCATCAGATGCAGCAAGGGGGAAAGAAGATAGGTGAGTGTTTGGTGGAGTTGGGATATCTGGAACATGAGGACGTTAAGCGGGCTCTTTCTCTCCAGGATATTGATTAGTACGGCCCCAATAAATTTCCAACAGAGGTATTATGTCCCCGGTAAATAAAAGTTCAGAATTGTTACGCAAGGTTTATTTGTTCAACGATCTTTCCCAGCCGGAGCTGGAAAAGATAATGGGCCTGGCTTACGATAAGAGCTACGATAAGGAAACGGCCGTATTTCAGGAGGGCGAGATCGGCGACGCCTTTTACATCGTGACCGAGGGCGAGGTCAGGATCTCCACCATGGTGCCGGGGGTGGGCGAGGAGGCCCTGAAGATCCTGCGCCCCGGGGATTATTTCGGAGAGATGTCCCTGATCGATGATTTTCCCCGTTCGGCTGCGGCCATTGCCCACCAGGGGCCGGTAAAGCTGCTGGCCATTTACAAACGGGATTTCAAAAAGATGCTCTCCGAGGATAAGGAACTGGCCTACAAACTGCTTTCGGTTTTCATTAAAACCCTTTCGGGCCGTTTGCGGGAGACCAATGAAAAGCTGAAGAGCATTTTTGCCATGGCCAAGTCTTTTTAAACTCAAAACCATTTGCCAAACGAGGTTGAATTTATTTCGGCCTCGTTTTGGTTTTTACGGGGGCGGCCTGGGGGCGGACAGGAGCGCCTCCGCTGAGGCCTTAGCTAAAGCTAGTGCCTCCGCTAAAGCTTTGGCACTCGAGGCGGCCAAATATTAAAGCGTAAGCGGACGGCCCCCAAGGGAAGGCAAGCAGGTAGCGTAAGCGAAAGCTTCGGCGCTTGAAGAAGTCCGGCTTTGAAGCGCAAGCGGATTTACAGGATTTCAAGCTAGCTCCGGGGGATAATTGCTAAACAACATTGACCCAGTTTTCTTGGGTCAACGCTTCAAAATATTATTCAAGAGGAAGAAATGCGAAAATTTCTAATTATAACGATGGCGGCCGCTGTTATGCTGTCCGCTGGATGCTGCCGACAGGGAGTGGGGACGGTGAAGCCTTATAAGTTACGCCTGTCGGAACTGACCAGAGAACAAGGCAAATACGACGGCAAATTGGTGCAGGTAAAAGGAGTGCTGAGTAATTCGGGAATAAATTATTTTACCGACCTCAAGATCACCCTCAGCGACGGCCAGGGGAACAGCATCCGGGTCCAGCCCTGGCTGCCCATATCGGTGCCTCCGCCCCGCCCCGGCGGACCAAGGAACCGGCCGGCCCTGCTGTCGGATTATCTGGGGAAAAGCATCAGGCTGGTTGGAAAGTGGGTAAGACAGGAAGAGGGATTTGTTTTACAGGTGGAGAAGGCCGAGCCGGTGGAATAGCCACTTTTTAAAAATGGTGGTTAACGATCCGGCATTCTTTGGGATGGAGGTATAACTCGAGGTTAAGGCCGTCAGGGATTGGTTTGAAGGACGAAGGTGCGTTTAATCCGGACTTTCGGCGGTGTGGTCTTCCGGTAACGGATGACGACAGCGGGATTCCGGGCAACCAATAAAGTGATAACAGAACCATGAAACACCTAAATACCTTCCTGCTGTTAGTGGTGCTGGCCCGGGCAGGCGATGTATACGGGGCCACCTGGATCGGAGTCCGTCTTGAACAGCCGCAGGTCAAACTGCTGGCAGATCGCACAGGATCGGTAACTTTTGAGATACTGCCGGGCGGGTTCAAGTTGGGCCGGGCGGAGATCAATGGCAAGGAGTATGCCACGATCGAAATGCCCGGTGCCGGAACCAGCCTTACCAAGGGATCTCCCGAGCTTCCCGTGCTCGCCCAAAGCGTGATCATTCCCGATGCCGGCGGAGCCGATATCAAGCTGGTATCGATCGAAACCTCGCGGATGAAGTGTCCGCCGCCGGTTCCTTCTAAAGGCAATCTGTATCGCGACATTGATCCTCAAACCGTTCCCTATTCCTTTGGGCCCGTTTATGGATCGGCTGCAGTGTATCCCGCCGGCCCGGCCAGATTATCCCTGCCGTTCATTCTGCGCGATTTTCGGGCAGCCACGGTTCAGCTATTCCCGGTACAATATGATTTTGCCAAAGGCGAGTTGATCATTATCCAACGGGTGGTAGTGGAAGTCTTGACGAACCGGTCTCCGGAAACCAATGCGCTGCGGCGGAGTTCGAATGCGATCGATCGTGAGTTTCAACCTCTGTACCAGAGCCTGTTCCTTAATTACGTACCTCAGGCGGTTAAATACGATACGCTGGCCGAGACCGGGCTCAAGATGCTGGTCATCACTGCCGATGCATACCGCACCAACCTGCAGCCGCTGGTAGAGTGGAAACGGCGCAAGGGTTATCAGGTCAAGGTGGTCAACGTGTCAACGGTCGGAAATAATGCGGCCAGCATCAAGAATTACATCCAGAACGAATACGACACAAACCGCCCGAGCTATGTTTTATTAGTGGGCGAGGCCACCGAGGTGGCTCCGGGCGTGGGCACGGAAGGAACCGCCAGTGGGGAGACATCGGACCCGATCTATAGCCTGCTGGCCGGAGCGGATAACTATCCTGACATATTCATCGGGCGCTTCTCGGCCGGCTCAGCCGCACACGTCGATGTCCAGGTCGCCAAATCGATCAGCTATGAACGCACACCCCAGATCGGCGGGACCTGGTATAGCACTGCAGTGGGCATTGCCAGCAACGAAGATGGTGGTGCAAGTATTTACGATTCCACCCGGATGAACTGGCTCCGGGACACTTTGTTGACATACGGATACACGGCGGTTGACAAGATATATCAGGGCACTTTGGACGGCACCGCTGCGGCAATCACAAACTCCGTCAACGCCGGCCGGGGACTGGTTAATTACATAGGGCATGGTTCCCAGACCAGCTGGGCCAGCGTTATCTATACGGTATTCGACGTACAGACCCTGGCTAACGACAATCTTCTTCCGGTGGTCAATTCCGTGGCTTGCGTGGTGGGCGATTTCGCCGGGACCGAAGAGTGCTTCTGCGAGGCCTGGCAGTGGGCCGGTACAGCCGACCTGCCAACGGGCTCGGTTGTACATTACGGCTCTTCCATCAACCAGTCGTGGGTGCCGCCATGCTTGTCGCAACGCGAGGCGACCAACCTGATCGCCAAGGGAATCCAAGTGACGGCCGGAGGGTTCTTTTACAATGGCTCGTGCCGGATGATGGAGATCTGCGCCGACAGCTTGGATCCAGCGATCGACATGTTCCAAGCCTGGCACATCTTTGGTGACGCTTCGGTGCCGATCCGGACGACAACTCCCAAGCAGCTGGCCGTGACGCATTCGGCAATGATCCCGGCCGCGCCCGGCGTAAACCTGACGGTGCATGTAGGGTTGCAGGGCAGCGGAACGCCGGTTGCCATGGCATTGGTGTGCGCCACATTGAAGTCGGATACTTTGTTTCAGTCCACCGGCTATACGAATGTTTCGGGAGATGTGGTCCTGCCGATCAGCACCAGCCAGATTGATTCGGTGTTTCTTACTGTTACCGGATTCAATTTGGTTCCCTACGAGGGCATAGTTCCAGTAATAGCGCCGCCGGCGTACGTTACCCACCTGAAGCACACAATCAGCGACGCAGCGGGGAACAATGACGGAGTGGCCAACCCCGGGGAAACGGTGCAACTGCCGACGTGGGTGAAAAACTACGGGATATCCCAGGCGGATAATGTAACGGCGATCCTGCGGACCTTAAGCCTGAACGGGACGATGACGGCGGACAGCAGTTACTTCTTTGGAACCATCAACGCTGGCGACTCAGCCTACTACGGTTCGGGCTTCGGGGTGCTGGTGAACCCGGCGGATACCAACGGAACGGCGATCCCGCTGACGCTGGAATGCCGGGACGGGAACGACAGCGTTTGGAACTCCAGCTTCTCGTTGACGGTGGGGACGGCAATGCTGGCGTTCGAGAGCAAAGCGGGGCGCTTTTACCCGAATGAAGCAACAAAGCTAACGGTAAATCTGAAGAACAACGGGCTGGGCTATAGCTACAACACCCAAGCCGTGCTGCGGTGCGGCAACCTGCTGGTAACGATCACCGATTCCACCGCCGGATACGGGACGATCAACCCCGGGGCGGTGGGGACGGGATCGGACTCGTTCACGGTGGCGGTGGGGGCCGTTCCGGCGGGGACCGTTATAGAACTGACGCTGGTGATGAAAGCAACCGGGACCAGCGACCGGATGTACAACTGGAACGAAACGGTGGGTGATTTGCGGTACCAGCCGACGCCGGACAACACGGCGGGAACGCCTTGGTACTATGCAGTGGAGGATTCTGACGGGGTGGGGCGGGCGCCGGTGTACCAGTGGGCGGAGATCCGGCCGATCGGGACGCAGTTGACGCTGAACGATGATGGTATTGCCTCAGTAACGCTGCCGTTCACGTTCAACTGGTACGGGACGGACTACACGGCGCTGTCGGTGGGCAGCAACGGGTGGATCAGCTTCGGGCCGAACAGCAATCCAGGGTACGACAACTTGGCGATCCCGGCGGCGGCGTTTGCGGCGCCGACGGTGTTCCCGCTGTGGAACGACCTTGATGCCACTTCCCGGTGGGTGGGCTACTATAATGATGCGGCGAACCACCGGTTCATAGTGGAATACGACAGCATCGTTTATTACAGTACGTTGCTGTTCAACAAGTTTCAGGTGATCTATTGTGACTCGACGGTCCCAGACCCCTATCATGATGTGGTGATGCAGTATAATCTGTTCACCGACGGCAAGGGGGAGATTTCCCCGGTATACCCCAGTGTTGGCTTCCAGCAAAACGGCACCGTTGGCAGCCAGCTGCTGTACAACCACAGCTATGCAAGCACCGCCATGCCCCTGGCAAGCCGCCGGGCAGTGCGGATCACTCGGCACCTGGAACCTTTGGGGGTGGCTGGCCCCCCGGAGGTGACGCCCGTTATGCCGCAGACGTACCATCTGGGGCTGGCGTACCCGAACCCGGCGCGAAGCGCGGTAACTATCGCCTACCAACTGCCGAAGGCGGAACTGGTGGAACTGGCGGTGTACAACATTGCGGGACAGAAGGTGAAGACGCTGGCCAAAGGCGTGATGATGTCGGGCAAACACACGGTGCGGTGGGACGGCCGGGACGAGTCGGGCCAGCGGGTATCGGCCGGGATATACCTGTACCGGTTGACGACACCGGGCTGCTCGCGGATCGGCAAGCTGAGCATAGTCAAGTAAGCAGGGGATAGTCCTTCAGCAACAATTGTGAA
Source organism: uncultured bacterium (assembly GCA_963780225.1). Classification (GTDB taxonomy): domain Bacteria; phylum Edwardsbacteria; class AC1; order AC1; family EtOH8; genus UBA5202. The sequence goes on from CAWAAX010000026.1 coordinate 244,280, forward strand.
AGGGACCGACATGAAACATCGGGAGACGCTCGTCCTGGGGCTTGCCTTGCTTTCATTAGCTGCCGGCAGTTACGCAGGGGAGCTGGTGCAAACGGTTACGTTCAAGCAGCAGGATTTGTCCTTCAGCCGGGTCGACGGGTACGACCGGGTCAACTTGGCAGGAGTGCCGGCGATCAACGCCGTAGGCGCGCCGCGCTTGCCATGCCTGGTGCAGGCGCTGGTGATCCCGGCCGGGGCTGTCGTTACCGGAGTCGACATCATATCGACCGACGAGCGGGTGCTGGACGGATCGTATGCCATTATCCCCTCCCAAAAGGCAGTGCCTCTACCGATGCCTGGTAAAATATTCAAGCCCGAGGCGCCGAAACCTGACCCGGCGATCTACGGCCGTAACGCCGTCTATCCGGAGGTGATGGTAAAGGGACTGACCACCGGTAGTCTGGGCGGATACCGGATAGGTCATGCCGCTATTTCACCTCTGCGCTACAACCCGGTCACTAAAAAACTCTATCTCAGCGAGCGCATCACCTATCGCGTTCTCTTCCAGGAAAGCCAGGTAAAGGCGACCATTCCCACCAAGGATCAGCAGGGGATTTTCGGACAGCAGGCGAAAATGCTGGTAGCCAACCCGGGCGATGTCGACCTATTCGCCCCGCAGATCAGCCTCACCGCCTCCAAGGTCCTGCCGGCCGGCGATTATCGCAGCCTGATCATATCCGGCTCGGCCGCTTTCGACAGCGTTTTTGCCCGTCTGGCCTATTGGCACACCAAGAAGGGCTACCGCGACACGGTGGTCAATGTTTCCTCCATCTACAGCGTTTACCCCGGTTATGATGACGCCGAAAAGATCCGCAACTTCATCATTGACGCCAGGAACATTTGGGGCACGGTGTTCGTGTTGCTGGCCGGCCAGGGAGACGATCTTAACGCCGGACAGAATCTGATCCCAGCCCGGCATGCCTACTATACTACGTTTACTACCGGTGGCTTCCCGGACGATAGCCAGATTCCGTCCGACTGGTATTATTCCGATCTGGACGGCACCTGGGACGCCAATGGCAACCATATTTACGGCGAGCTGGGTGACGATGTCAACCTGTACTCCGACGTTTTCGTGGGCCGGGCGCCGGTGTTGAACGTGGCCCAGGCCCAGAATTTTGTGGCTAAGACTTTAACTTACGAAAAAAACAATCCCGGCGGATATGTTACCACAATGCTTCTGCCAGCGGCCATACTTTGGGAAGAATATGAAGAGCGGCCGACCCAGCGGGCGATTGCCGCGATGACCCCGGCCGGCTGGAGCATCGACACCCTGTTCGAGCGCAATGAGGCACTATCGGATGGGGCAATGGTGGCCATTATGGATTTCGGTGCTGGCCTGGGACACTGGCTGAGCCATGGCAACGAGAACGGCGTTTACTACGTGCCAGGGGCGTATTACAGTTCTGCCGATGCCGATGCCGCCAACAACGGCGATAACCAGGGGGTGCACATCTCGAGCGCCTGTTTAACCGGCGCCATGGACGAGGTGCCGGGCGGTGACTGCCTGGCCGAGCATATCATCAACCGGGCCGGAGGCGGGGCGGTGGGCGTGATGATGAACTCGCGCTATGGCTGGGGAGACCCACCGGACATGGGCACTTCGGAGCGGATAGACACCACCTTCTTTAACCGAATTTTCTTCGGTGATATATACCACCAGGGGCAGGCCCTGACGGCGGCCAAGAACGCCTGGGTTCCGGAAGCGATAGCTGAGGGCGGGGATGGGGTAATGCGCTGGTGTCTGTATGAACTGAACTGCTTTGGAGACCCGGCCCTGCCAATATTGACCGGCGACCCGGTGGCGTTGACCGTAAACCATCCGGCCTCGGCCCTGATCGGATATACCGATTACACGGTCAGTGTAAGCGACGAGGTCAAAACTCCGGTGCAGGGCGCTTTGGTGTGTTTGATGACCGAGTCCAAAGACAGTTACGTCTATGACACCACCGATGCCTCGGGCAGCGTAACCCTTCAAATGTATACGATCACAGCCGGGCAGATGATGCATGTCACCGTTACGGCCAGGGACCATCAGCCCTACGAGGGCCTGGTTCCGGTGATAGCGCCGGCGGCGTACATCGCCCACCTGAAGCACACGATCAGCGATGCAGCGGGGAACAACGACGGAGTGGCCAACCCCGGGGAAACGGTGCAACTGCCGACGTGGGTGAAAAACTACGGGATATCCCAGGCGGCCAATGTAACGGCGATCCTGCGGACCTTGAGCCCGAACGGGACAGTGACGGCGGACAGCAACTACTCCTTTGGGACCATCGTCGCCGGCGACTCGGCCTACTACGGCCCGGGCTTCGGGTTGCTGGTGAACCCGGCGGACACCAATGGAACGGCGATCCCGCTGACGCTGGAATGCCGGGACGGGAACGACAGCGTTTGGACCTCCAGCTTCTCTTTGACGGTGGGAACGGCGGCGCTGGCGTTCGAAAGCAAAGCGGGGCGCTTTTACCCGAATGAAGCAACAAAGCTAACGGTAAATCTGAAGAACAACGGGCTGGGCTATAGCTACAACACCCAAGCCGTGCTGCGGTGCGGCAACCTGCTGGTAACGATCACCGATTCCACCGCCGGATACGGGACGATCAACCCCGGGGCGGTGGGGACGGGATCGGACTCGTTCACGGTGGCGGTGGGGGCCGTTCCGGCGGGGACCGTTATAGAACTGACGCTGGTGATGAAAGCAACCGGGACCAGCGACCGGATGTACAACTGGAACGAAACGGTGGGTGATTTGCGGTACCAGCCGACGCCGGACAACACGGCGGGAACGCCTTGGTACTATGCAGTGGAGGATTCTGACGGGGTGGGGCGGGCGCCGGTGTACCAGTGGGCGGAGATCCGGCCGATCGGGACGCAGTTGACGCTGAACGATGATGGTATTGCCTCAGTAACGCTGCCGTTCACGTTCAACTGGTACGGGACGGACTACACGGCGCTGTCGGTGGGCAGCAACGGGTGGATCAGCTTCGGGCCGAACAGCAATCCAGGGTACGACAACTTGGCGATCCCGGCGGCGGCGTTTGCGGCGCCGACGGTGTTCCCGCTGTGGAACGACCTTGATGCCACTTCCCGGTGGGTGGGCTACTATAATGATGCGGCGAACCACCGGTTCATAGTGGAATACGACAGCATCGTTTATTACAGTACGTTGCTGTTCAACAAGTTTCAGGTGATCTATTGTGACTCGACGGTCCCAGACCCCTATCATGATGTGGTGATGCAGTATAATCTGTTCACCGACGGCAAGGGGGAGATTTCCCCGGTATACCCCAGTGTTGGCTTCCAGCAAAACGGCACCGTTGGCAGCCAGCTGCTGTACAACCACAGCTATGCAAGCACCGCCATGCCCCTGGCAAGCCGCCGGGCAGTGCGGATCACTCGGCACCTGGAACCTTTGGGGGTGGCTGGCCCCCCGGAGGTGACGCCCGTTATGCCGCAGACGTACCATCTGGGGCTGGCGTACCCGAACCCGGCGCGAAGCGCGGTGACTATCGCCTACCAACTGCCGAAGGCGGAACTGGCGGAACTGGCGGTGTACAACATTGCGGGACAGAAGGTGAAGACGCTGGCCAAAGGCGTGATGATGTCGGGCAAACACACGGTGCGGTGGGACGGCCGGGACGAGTCGGGCCAGCGGGTATCGGCCGGGATATATCTGTACCGGTTGACGACCCCGGGCTGCTCGCGGATCGGCAAGCTGAGCATAGTCAAGTAAGCAGGGGATAGTCCTTCAGCAACAATTGTGAAAGGGACCGACATGAAACATCGGGAGACGCTCGTCCTGGGGCTTGCCTTGCTTTCATTAGCTGCCGGCAGTTACGCAGGGGAGCTGGTGCAAACGGTTACGTTCAAGCAGCAGGATTTGTCCTTCAGCCGGGTCGACGGGTACGACCGGGTCAACTTGGCAGGAGTGCCGGCGATCAACGCCGTAGGCGCGCCGCGCTTGCCCTGCCTGGTGCAGGCGCTGGTGATACCGGCCGGGGCTGTCGTCACCGGGGTCGATATCATCTCGGTCGATGAGCGTGAACTGGACGGATCGTATGCCATTATCCCCTCCCAAAAGGCAGTGCCTCTACCGATGCCTGGTAAAATATTCAAGCCCGAGGCGCTGAAACCTGACCCGGCGATCTACGGCCGTAACTCTTTGTATCCCGCGATGACAGTCAAGGGACTGACCACCGGTAGTCTGGGCGGATACCGGATAGGTCATGCCGCTATTTCACCTCTGCGCTACAACCCGGTCACTAAAAAACTATATTTCAGCAAGAGCGTTACCTATCGCATTCTCTTCCAGGAAAGCCAGGCAAAGGCCACCATTCCCACCAAGGATCAACAGGTGATTTTTGGCCAGCAGGCGAAAATACTGGTAGCCAACCCGGGCGATGTCGACCGGTTCGCCCCGCAGATCAGCCTCACCGCCTCCAAGGCTCTGCCGGCCGGCGATTATCGCAGCCTGATCATATCCGGCTCGGCCGCTTTCGACAGCATTTTCGCCCGGTTGGCTGATTGGCATACCAAGAAGGGCTACCGCGACACGGTGGTCAACGTTTCCTCCATCTACAGCGTTTACCCCGGTTATGATGACGCCGAAAAGATCCGCAACTTCATAATTGACGCCAGGAACATTTGGGGCACGGTGTTCGTGTTGCTGGCCGGCCAGGGAGACGATCTCAACGCCGGACAGAACCTGATTCCGGCCCGGCATGCTTACTATAATACGTTTACTACCGGTGGCGACTACGTTGACGATAGCCAGATCCCGTCCGACTGGTATTATTCCGATCTGGACGGCACCTGGGACGCCAATGGCAACCATATTTACGGCGAGCTGGGTGACGATGTCAACCTGTACTCCGACGTTTTCGTGGGCCGGGCGCCGGTGTTGAACGTGGCCCAGGCCCAGAATTTTGTGGCTAAGACTTTAACTTACGAAAAAAACAATCCCGGCGGATATGTTACCACAATGCTTCTGCCAGCGGCCATACTTTGGGAAGAATATGAAGAGCGGCCGACCCAGCGGGCGATTGCCGCGATGACCCCGGCCGGCTGGAGCATCGACACCCTGTTCGAGCGCAATGAGGCACTATCGGATGGGGCAATGGTGGCCATTATGGATTTCGGTGCTGGCCTGGGACACTGGCTGAGCCATGGCAACGAGAACGGCGTTTACTATGTGCCAGGGGCGTATTACAGTTCTGCCGATGCCGATGCCGCCAACAACGGCGATAACCAGGGGGTGCACATCGCCAACGGTTGTTTCACCGGCGCCATGGACGAGGTGCCGGGCGGTGACTGCCTGGCCGAGCATATCATCAACCGGTTTGGCGGCGGGGCGGTGGGGGTGATGATGAACTCGCGCTATGGCTGGGGAGAATTTTCGACTATGGGCACTTCGGAGCGGATAGACACCACCTTTTTTAACCGCATTTTCTGGTGCGGAACATACCGCCAGGGGCAGGCCCTGACGGCGGCCAAGAACGCCTGGGTTCCGGAAGCGATAGCTGAGGGCGGGGATGGGGTAATGCGCTGGTGTCTGTATGAACTGAACTGCTTTGGAGACCCGGCCCTGCCAATATTGACCGGCGACCCGGTGGCGTTGACCGTAAACCATCCGGCCTCGGCCCTGATCGGATATACCGATTACACGGTCAGTGTAAGCGACGAGGTCAAAACTCCGGTGCAGGGTGCCTTGGTGTGCCTGATGACCGAGTCCAAAGACAGTTATGTCTATGACACCACCGATGCCTCGGGCAGCGTAACGCTGCAAACATATACGATCACAGCCGGGCAGATGATGCATGTCACCGTTACGGCCAGGAACCACCAGCCCTACGAGGGCCTGGTGCCGGTGATAGCGCCGGCGGCGTACATCGCCCACCTGAAGCACACAATCAGCGACGCAGCGGGGAACAATGACGGAGTGGCCAACCCCGGGGAAACGGTGCAACTGCCGACGTGGGTGAAAAACTACGGGATATCCCAGGCGGATAATGTAACGGCGATCCTGCGGACCTTGGGTCCGAACGGGACGGTAACGGCGGACAGCAACTACTCCTTTGGGACCATCGGCGCCGGCGACTCGGCCTACTACGGCCCGGGCTTCGGGTTGCTGGTGAACCCGGCGGATACCAACGGAACGGCGATCCCGCTGACGCTGGAATGCCGGGACGGGAACGACAGCGTTTGGAACTCCAGCTTCTCGTTGACGGTGGGGACGGCAATGCTGGCGTTCGAGAGCAAAGCGGGGCGCTTTTACCCGAATGAAGCAACAAAGCTAACGGTAAATCTGAAGAACAACGGGCTGGGCTATAGCTACAACACCCAAGCCGTGCTGCGGTGCGGCAACCTGCTGGTAACGATCACCGATTCCACCGCCGGATACGGGACGATCAACCCCGGGGCGGTGGGGACGGGATCGGACTCGTTCACGGTGGCGGTGGGGGCCGTTCCGGCGGGGACCGTTATAGAACTGACGCTGGTGATGAAAGCAACCGGGACCAGCGACCGGATGTACAACTGGAACGAAACGGTGGGTGATTTGCGGTACCAGCCGACGCCGGACAACACGGCGGGAACGCCTTGGTACTATGCAGTGGAGGATTCTGACGGGGTGGGGCGGGCGCCGGTGTACCAGTGGGCGGAGATCCGGCCGATCGGGACGCAGTTGACGCTGAACGATGATGGTATTGCCTCAGTAACGCTGCCGTTCACGTTCAACTGGTACGGGACGGACTACACGGCGCTGTCGGTGGGCAGCAACGGGTGGATCAGCTTCGGGCCGAACAGCAATCCAGGGTACGACAACTTGGCGATCCCGGCGGCGGCGTTTGCGGCGCCGACGGTGTTCCCGCTGTGGAACGACCTTGATGCCACTTCCCGGTGGGTGGGCTACTATAATGATGCGGCGAACCACCGGTTCATAGTGGAATACGACAGCATCGTTTATTACAGTACGTTGCTGTTCAACAAGTTTCAGGTGATCTATTGTGACTCGACGGTCCCAGACCCCTATCATGATGTGGTGATGCAGTATAATCTGTTCACCGACGGCAAGGGGGAGATTTCCCCGGTATACCCCAGTGTTGGCTTCCAGCAAAACGGCACCGTTGGCAGCCAGCTGCTGTACAACCACAGCTATGCAAGCACCGCCATGCCCCTGGCAAGCCGCCGGGCAGTGCGGATCACTCGGCACCTGGAACCTTTGGGGGTGGCTGGCCCCCCGGAGGTGACGCCCGTTATGCCGCAGACGTACCATCTGGGGCTGGCGTACCCGAACCCGGCGCGAAGCGCGGTGACTATCGCCTACCAACTGCCGAAGGCGGAACTGGCGGAACTGGCGGTGTACAACATTGCGGGACAGAAGGTGAAGACGCTGGCCAAAGGCGTGATGATGTCGGGCAAACACACGGTGCGGTGGGACGGCCGGGACGAGTCGGGCCAGCGGGTATCGGCCGGGATATATCTGTACCGGTTGACGACCCCGGGCTGCTCGCGGATCGGCAAGCTGAGCATAGTCAAGTAAGCAGGGGATAGAAATTAAAAAGCGCCCCCTAAATGGGGCGCACTGTTTCTAACGTTTTCATTGTTAAAGCAAAGACAATCTGCCAAGGCAACTGCCGGATGAAAATATTGGGGGATAGAATCTGATGCCGGTTGGTTA
>CAWAAX010000027.1:0-161362 GCA_963780225.1 uncultured bacterium
CTTCAAGTTTTGGCCTTTTATGACAGGCGATCCTATTTTACAATGGTGCAGTATTACCTCTGTGTATTTTGTGCTTTCTGTGGCAAATAAAATATTATCAATCAGCCTTCCTCACTTTAGCCTTCACCGTCTTGGTAAAATACCCCTTGGCCGAATAGGTCGGAGACATGGTCACGCTGATCGTATACTCCCCTGCTGGGGCCGGCCTCCCCTTGTCGTCCTCCCCGTCCCAGATCAAAAAGTTCTCCCCCAGCTTTTCCCTAAACTCGTTCAAAAGCTGCCGCACCGGCTGGTTCAAGCGAATCCAGGATCTGAATGTTCAGGTCAGCCGGCTCGTAAAGCTGCAGCACTATGGTGGCCCCGGGGTGCAGGCTGTCTATCACCAGCGGCGAGACCTGCTTGATGTATCCGTCTATCCCTATCCAGTAATACTGGGCCGACTCCCGCTCCATCACGAACACCTGCCCAAAGCGCTTCCAGATGGCGATGCCCCGGGGCGACTCGAATTCCATTTCGCTAAAGCCCTTCCGTCCGAACCCGGCCACGTATTTAAGGTTTCGGTCGAACTTGTGCACCTGGTGGTTGACCATGTCGGTGGCGTAAAGGTTTCCGAAATAGTCCAAAGCCAGGTAGGAGAAGTAAGCCCCCGGCAGGCCGATGTCGGTGTTGGCGATCCGGGCCACCAGCCGGCCCTGCTGGTCGAATTTTTGGATCCGGGCGCAGATGGAATCGGCCACGATGACGGCCGTCTCCTTGAAAAAAGTCCAGCGGTCGCCAAAGCCCTGGACCGCTATCCCGAAGGGCTCGTCCAAAATTCCCTCGCCGCCGAAGCTGAAGGTCTGGGTGCCCAGCGAATCGTAGACCACTACCCGGTTGTGCCCGGTATCGGTGACATAGATCTGTCCCCGGTTGTCCACCGCGCAGCCCTGGGGATGCAGCAAAATACCTTCGCCGATATTGCGGACGAATTTAAGGGTTTCCTTCCGGTTCTGCAGACAGACCACCCGGCTGTTGTTCAGGTCGGCCACGTAGACCTTGCCGTCCTCAGTAGCGGCGATGCCCCGCGGGGTGTGGAATTCCCCCGGACCGCTGCCCATCCGGCCGAAGGACTTCAGGCCGCTCAACCCCTGGTTGTAAATTATCTGATGCCTCCCGGAGTTGACCATGTAAACCGTGACATCATCGTCGTCGTCCCCGGTGCCGGTATCATCGGTCTCCTTTAAGCGGACGCAGGCGATGCCCTGGGGATCCTCGAACCGCGAGCCCCAGCCCAAAAGCAGCTTCAGGTAGAACGTCCCGGCCTTGTGGAACCCCATGGAATGCCCGAACGGCGGATAGACCAGCAAGGACGGCTGATACTCCTGGGCCATTCCTTTGCCTGCAAAGCTTAAAAGCAGAAATAATATGAACGTCCAAATCAGGAAATGGGAAATGGGAAATTGTTGTTTCATAGCGGTTCAAGTAACATTTTGTAGATGTAGTAGTTCTCCATCACCACCTTGACGTACTTTCTGGTCTCGGCCAGCGGTATCTCCTGCAGCAGGAAATCCTCGTCATCCTTGTCCTTCATGGGTTTCAGCCACTCCCGCACCCGGCCCGGCCCGGCGTTGTAGGCCGCCAGCGCCTTCACCAGCGAGCCGTCGAACATCTTGACCATGGATGACAGGAATCTGGTGCCGTAGTCTATTGAGACCTGGGGATGGTATAATGTTTTGGTGTCAAACTTCTTTACTTTGGACATCCGGGCCATGTGCTTGCCGGTCTTGGGCATCACCTGCATCAGTCCCCGGGCCCCGGACCGGGAGCGGGCCGAAGCTTCGAACTTGCTCTCCTGCCTTATCACCGCCAGCACCAGGGCCGGGTCCAGTTTTGATCCGTTCAGGCTCTGGGTGATGGAGCTCAAATATTTTTGGGGATAGATCATCTGCAGCAGGCTAATCTGCAGGGAATCCGGCAAGCGTACTATGGCCTTCTGGGCCCAGTAGATGGCCTTGGCCGGCATCCCGCACAGCTGGTAGGTGCGGGCCAGATAGTAATGGGAATAGGAGCTCTGCCCCGAACCCGGCTCCAGCCCCCGGGCCGCCGCCGCCGCGTCTTCCAGAAAACCCATCCGGGCCAGCCTGAAGGCCAGGCGGCACTGCCGGGCAGAAGGATCGTCTTCTTCCGCCAAAAGCTGGTCATCGCTTCCCCTTTTATTCTTCATCAGCCCTTTCAGCAATGATGGCAGGTCAAGACTGTCCGCGGTCATTTCGCTCCAGGTCCTTGAGGCCAGAACGTTCTGGGCTTTCAGCCCGTAATAGCTGTAGCGGTAGCTTTTGGCGGCAGTAAGATAGTAAAGGAAGGCCTTGGCGCTGTCGCCCAGTTCGCCTGAGACCCGTCCGCACCAGTAAAGGGTCTCGTCCAGCCGGTCGCCGGTGGAATAGCGGCGCAGCAAAGTGTTCCACTGCTCCAAGGCGGCGGTTTTGTGCCCGGTCTTATAGTGGCACCACCCGTATCTGAAGGCGGCATCATCGGCCCAGACCGAGGACGGCTGATATTCGGCCGTTCTTTGGTAGGCCTCCATCGCCAGCTCCGTCTTCCCCTGCCGTTCGTAACTGCGGGCCAGGGTATAGGCGGCCTCGCCCCGGTTGGGGCTGTTGGGATAGAGCCGGATGAAATCAGTCAGCAGTTTTTGGGCCTTGGAAAATCTTTTCTTCCGGATCAGCCGGTTGGCCGAGGTGATGGCGGTGCTGGACCGGGGCGGCGGCGGGGCGGTGAAGGCCGGTTTTTTGGCGGAGGTCTGTCCGGATTTAATGTAGGAGACCCAGTTGCTCAGTTCCTTTATTGCCAGATTAAAGCCTTCAGCCTTTTTGTCCTCCTCCATGCCTGAGTAGCACCGGCTGAAACCCAGCAAGGCGTAGTCTTTCAGGGAAGCGTCGGCCCGGGCCGCCTGGGCATAAAGCGCCTGGGCGGTCTGATAGGCCCCGGCCTTTTGGTAGAGGTATGCCCTTTGCCAGGGAACATCGGAATCGTTGGACGGCCACAGGGTCACCGCCCGGTTCAATGTTTTCAAGGCCTGGGGATACTGCTTCAATGAGATCAGCAGGCCGGACTTGGCATAAAAGGCCGCAGAATCAAGCCCCAGGCTGTCCAGCAGCATCAGGGCCTGCTCCGGCTCCCCGGCCTGCTGCAGGGACAGGGCCTTTTGAATGTCAGCCGATGCTGCCGCGGCGGGCAGTGCCAGCGCAGTTGACAGAAGTATGATTATGGTTAAGGCTTTGATCATTACGCTTACAAATATTTGCCTTTTAAATTTAGCCACAAAGACACAAAGGATAAAACTTTTAAAAGATTTCCAGCTGTTTGGATTTTTCGGGGGAAAGGCATTTTTTTGCACAATCAGTAAAATCAGCGGGAATCTGCGTCCGAAAGGTTCCCAAAAGAAAAAGGGCTTATTTGTATAAGCCCCTATTTCATTGCCTCGGCGTGGGAGAAGTCCCGCTTAAGGGCAAATTCCGGGTAAGGCATATCCTTGCCGCCGGAAAGCACCAGGTCCGCCGCCACCCGCCCCATGGCCGGGCCCAGCATAAAGCCGTGTCCGCACATCCCGGCCACCGTGTAGAAACCCTCCAGGCCGGTGCGGTCCAGAATGGGATTGCCGTCCGGGGTGTTCTCGTAACTGCCGGCCCACTGCCTTATGACCTTCAGATCCTTAAGCCCCGGAACCAGCTTCAGCATCCGCTTGGGCATCTCGTGCAGGAACTCAAAGGTGGAATCCACCGAATGGCCAGGCACATTGGGTACCGGGGAATAACAGCCGATGAACTGCCCGTTGTGCTTGTACTGCTGGAAATACCCGCCGTCGGCCCGGTAGTCCACCAGCATCGGGATGTTCATATACTCCACCCCCTCGGTGATCAGGGCCTCGTGCCGCTCGGCCTCCACCGGGATCTCTATCCCGGCCATTTGGCCGATGTCCTTGGACCAGGGCCCGGCCGCGTTGATCACCACTCCGGCCGAGAATTCCCGGCCGCCTTCGGTCTTGACCCCGGTAACCTTTCCCCCCTGCTGGAGTATCTGAGCAACCTTGGAAAAAGTGTGGATGCTGCCGCCGGCTTGCTTGATCTTTCCGGCGTAGCCCTGGACCACCGCAAAGGGATAGGCCTGTCCGTCCGAGGGGCAGTAGGAACCGCCCAAAAGACCGGAGGCGTCCATTCCCGGAGCTATCTCCCGGCATTCATCAGCATCCACCCAGCGCACGTCCTTCAGCCCCGCCGCCTGCTGGACCGCGATGTTTGACAGAAAGGCCTGTTTCTTCTCGGGGCTGTGGGCCAGGAAGAGATACCCCCCGTTATGCCAGTGGACGTCGGTCCCCAGCTCCTGCTCCATGTTCTGGAAATGCTTGACGCTCTCCATCATCAGCTTGATGGAACCGGACGAGGTGAACTGCTGCCTGATCCCTCCGATGCAGCGCCCGGTGGAACCGGAGCAGAGATATCCCTGCTCCACTATCGCCACCTTCAGGCCCTTTTGTGAAAGATAGTAGCCGCAGGCCGTTCCAATGATGCCCCCGCCGATGATGACGGCGTCTGACTTGTGAGCGCTCATGATTCCTTGTACTCCGCCAGGGCCTTGATGCTTAGGGGCTGCAGCGGGGCCCTCTGGGTGATGGGCCTTTGATCCTCGGGCTTTTGTCCCAGCGTTCTGGCCAGCATCTGGTTGACCAGACGGCGGCAGGTGCGCCCCTGGCAATGCCCCATCCCGGCCCGGGTCAGGCGCTTGACCTCGTCGGCGGTGGTGGCTCCCTGGGCGATGGCCTCCAGTATCTCGGACTCGGTGATGTCCTCGCAGCGGCAGACTATTTTGTCGGTGTTGTTTGCCATAGATTCAGATAAATTGAAAACTATTTAAATGGGAAATAGGGAGTGTTCACATGTCTCACAGAGCGTTCTGGTTACCACTTCCCATTTTCCCATTTCCTATTTTCCAGTTATTTAATGATGTGTATCCAGTCGGTCAGCAGAAACTGCACCCGGCCGATCAGCAGGGAAACCCGGCCCATCACGGTGTTGCCAAAACTGGCCCCAAAACCTATCATGATGAACCAGATCCCGATGTTGGCTGAAAGCTTTAATGCCCCTTTTTGCTCCCGGGAAAAAAAGAAATAGCTTAAAGTGGTTATCACACCTATCAACGTGATCACACCCCACACCAAACCCCAAGCGCCATGATTAAAGGTTGTAGCATCGGCAATGGCGCTTTGCATCTGTTTGATGATATCGGTCTGGATTGTCGGAACCAAGGACATCCCGTTGACCACCCCCATATAGACTGCCAGGGGGATCAGCATTAGATACCCTCTTTTGGGTACGAACCGGAAGAAGAACATCAATCCCAAAATGCCGGGAACGATGAATAGATACTCGTGCTGTTTAAATACCGGAACTATTAAATTGGGAACGATCGCATTGTTCCAATAGATGGCCACGCCATAACCGGCGGAAATGCCGACGAACAAATGCTCGGCAAAACGATATACCGGGTTCTCCTTGTAAAGAAAGGAGAATATGGCCAGCGTCAGAATGGCGGCCACCCAAACCCAGGGATCGGTTGAAAAAATCATTTTAATTCTTCTTTCTTCTATTTCTTGGAGCTTTTTTGCCGGGCGAAATAGTAGCCAATGTTGCCCAGTATAATTAACAACATGATCATCAAATGCACGATAGAAACGGCATCCATCCCTTTGCTGGCTTGTTTTGAAGCCTTGGAATAACCGTTTTTCTCGTTTAAATACTCATATTCACTGGCTCCCTTCATACCGTTCAACAACCCTATCAATTGACCAGCCTGCAGGAACGGATAGTAGTCGGCGGTGCTGACCGCGGTGCATCCGGCGCCGACCTTGGCATGATATCTGGTGCCGGCGTAGTTCACCCACAGGTTAATGATGGAGCTGCCGGCGATGTCTATTACCAGCGGTATATCGGCATAATTGCGAATCCCGGTCATCATCGGCAGGTCATCAAGCGGTTTGCCATAAGCATCAACCGGATACGCCTGGCGGATATTCTGGCCGATGGCCATCATTACGGCTGAGGTGCCTGACTTGAAGCCCAGAAAAACATAATCCTTCCCGTATTCCACCGGATATTCTTTGGATATTTCATTTAAAGCATCCTCGGCCAAAGCCGCTCCGGTAGGATCCAGAGTCATGACCATCACCCTGATCCTCCTGGCAAAACAATGCCGGATAATAGCCTTGAACATGGGATGGAGTTCCGGCATCATGGACGGACTGTAATCGGCCGAGATCAGCACTGGTTGATTGTTGGGCGGGATATTGTCCACCACGTCGTAAAGTTTTTGGCTGTATTTGCTGGGTTTGACTGGCAAACCCAGAGGGACCACCAGAGGAATGATGACCGCCAAGGCCACCAAAAGGAAGATTACCCGGCGATCGATCTTAGTTAATTTTTCCAGAATTTTCATTTGCCTCCTCCTCCCAGCCAGTTGCGCTCTATCCCTAAAATTATTTTCAGGGAGGTTGCCGTCATTCCCAGTCCGACTCCGAATAAAATGCCCCGTTTTGATGCCATGTTTGGCACCATCATGATCCATTCGGAGATATCAGGAATTTTATCCCAGATCAGGGATCCGAAGGGAATGACCCCCAGCATTACGATGAAGCCGGAAATCAAAAGCAGGGTGGCTTCCTTGGAGCGGGCCCGGAAAGCCCGGTAAGCGGCCGAGGCCATGTAAAAAGCCAATATCGCGAACATGGCGGAATCCATAGGAGCTTGGACATATTTGAATAATTTAAAGTAAACTGCCGACATCCAATTCAAACCGTTTATCCTCCCCAGGATGCCCAGCAGAGCCATGACCACCAACCCGATTAAGGTGACATAACTGTTCCACCAGCCGGTTTTTCTTCTTTTGATCTTGATAACATGATGACTGATCAGACTGCCGACAGCCAGCGAAATGGCAAAGGCGGCGATCACGATTATCCATCTGTTAAGGGTTTCAAAGGTGACAGTAGAAATATGGCTGGGGATAAAAAACTGAAGGGCCATGGTAATGCCCAAAACCAGGACTATTATTAATGGTAACTGCTTTTTCATTTATCTTCTCCTTACCCTACAATAAGCAGGTTTAATATTAACTGCCTGACCCCTGGGTTGATCCATGAAAGAAGCACCCCGGCAATCAATAACAAAACGATCACCGCTTTGCTCCAATCCTGTCCCTTCAGGGTACCCAAAAGCATCGGCTCACGGGACAGATAGGCGGAAGCGGCGTATAATTCCTCACCGATCAGAGTGTAATCGCAGGCAGTGATGAAAAATGGCAGCTGGTTGACGGCATCGGTGCCGGCGATCTGGATGGCACCGGTCTCGGCACCGGTCTCGGCTAATATCAGGGACTCGGCATAAAACATTCCCAAAAAGAAATTGGTAGCCGGTTTCTCCCTGGTCATTATACCATCCACCCCGGCGGCATATCCCATCTGGCTGTCGGTCAAAAAGAAGACCGAATCCGGATTATAAGCATCGGGCCGGCCTATCTCGGTGTAGGCCTCCTTTACTATTTCCTGGGCTACTATATAAACGACAGGGTCCTTGTTGGGCACTAATAAGGGCGTCCCGTATTCGGCCGTTTTTTTAGCCACCTGGCCCAGAATATTCAAAGCCGCGATGGTGGCCACATCGGCAATGGAAGATATCCCCGGTACAAAAAGTATGGGACGGCCCATCTCGGTGGCCCGGCCTACCGCTTCATCCACCGCAGCCAGCCCGGCGATCCGCCGGATGAACAGGCTTTGGCCCCGCTTGGCCCTGGTAATAAAATGGATCACTATTATGATGAATAATACCGTGGCGATCAGGGCATTGATCCTGGCGGCATTGAACCACTGTTCCCGGGACTGGGCGGGATTGGAGACTGCACTGATGGCAAACCCCGTCTCCCCCTTGCCCACGGTCTTGACCTGATAAAAGAAATCTCTGGCATTTTTGGGAACTTCCTGATCATCATAGCTGGTAAAGCCGTAAGGCACATACCCCACCCGGGAGAACACCCCCTCCGGGGTCTCGGAACGGAGGATCTCGTAGCCGTCCACCTGCCCCCGGGCTTCGTCCGGGGAAGCCTGCCAGGTGACGGTGATGGCCTGCCCCCCGTCGTTGGGAGTGTCAAAGGCCGTGACCCCCGGGGTTAGGGCAATGGCCGCCGTTGGCTCGACGGCCCCGGAAACCTGCTGGGCCGGCCGGGCCAGGCACAGCGAAGCCGACAGCAGAACCAGAAGCATCCCCGGTATTTTTTGCCTCATCGATTTTCTCCGTTTGTGGTTGATTATATTTCTTGGATTTTTACCTGGATTTGATTACTATTCAGGCATTGATCGAAAAGGATTCGTTTATCACCCATTGCCACGACCTTTCGCTTATGCTATATATTTGGCTTCTCTTGGGGGCCGTAGCTTCAGCGAAGGCCTCAGGTCGTGGCAGACATTTAGTGAAATCTGGTGGGCTCCCTCCTACGCTAAAGCTTCCGCCTTCGCAACTGCTACGGCGGACAGGTCGGCGGATAAATTAGCCCCAGAGAGATTATAAACTATGTTTTGCCATCTCCGCCGCAGGAGGACAAGCGAAGTTGAAACCCAGAGATATAATCTGACCCTTTTGCCACGAGCTGATGCTCGTGGCAATTGAAAATCAATTACAGTCACCGGTTTACTTGATCAAATGTATCCAGTCGGTGAACAGGAATTGCATCCGGGCGATCAACAGGGAGACCCGGGCCATTACCGTATATCCGAAGGTGGCCCCGAAGCCTATCATCACGAACCAGATGCCCAAATTAGCGCTGACCTTTAAAGCTCCTTTATGCTCCCGGGAGAAATAAAAATAGGAAATGGATGAAACTACGCCTACTAGTATCAGTATCCCGGCTATCATGCCGTTTTGAGGATCCCAAATGTTTTTCATCATTGAAGTATTTATCATGGTGCCCTGAACCTGTTTTAGCACGTCGGCCTCAATGGTCAGCGGTATGCTCATTCCGTTCCGAATCCCAGGCTGATGGCGATGGGGATCAGGATCAGATAGTTCAAGCTTGGGAATGAAACGGAAAAGATACATCATCCCCAGAGCCATGGGAATCAGGGTTATCCAGCGGTGTTCAGCAAAGCGGGATCACGATATAGGGTATGGCATAGTTGTTGTAGTAAAGCACCAGATAATATCCCACCGAAAGGCCGGTAAAAAGATGCTCGGCAAAACGGAAGACCGGATTGTCCTTGTACAGATAGGAAAATATAGCCAGGCTTAAAAGCGCGGCTATCCAGACCCAGGGATTCAAGCTCATGATTTTTATCCTCTGTCAATGAATTTAAATATTCTTATTTGGAGCCTTCCAGCTGGCGGGTAACAAAATATCCAATATTGCCCAGAACTATCAGCAGTATTATCAGGATATGGGAATAGGCGATGGCACTCATGGCCTTGCTGGCCATGCCCGGCTTCTGGTAATAGCCAGCGTCCACTATCAGCTGTTCGTATTCGGCCCCGCCCTTCATGCCGCCCAGTTGGCCCACCAGCTGGCCGGTCTGTAGAAACGGATAGTTATCCGGAGCCATCACCGCCGTCTGGCCGGCCCCGATCTTGACCTTGAACTTCGTCCCGGCGTAAATAATCCAGCAAATATGGCCAGGTCGAACCCGCCAGGCTCAGCACCATGGCGATGTCGTCATAATTGTGGATATTGTGCATCATGGGCAGGCTGTCGTAAGGCATCTGGTAGTAATCCAGCGGTAGGGCCCGTTTGACATTCACCCCCATCTGCAGCATGACTATAGTGACCACCGGGCCGGAATCCAAAATAACAATAGTCTATTCCCGTTTTGTTTTGTCGAACTCCCTGGCCGTCTGGGTCATGATGGCCTCGCCGATGGCATCGCCCTGGGGCTGCAAACGACATGCCCATCACTCTTGACTCCCCTGGCAAAACAGTGGCGCAAAACCGCCCGGGCCATGGGATCCAGCTCGGCCGCCACCTGGGGATCGTAATCAAAGGAAAGCAGCAGCGGCCGGCCATTGGGTTCTATCTTATCTATGTAATCGTACAGCCCCCTGGTGGCAGAATCCACATAAAAACTGCGACTTGACGCTGAACAACAGGGGGATCAGTATGGTCACGATCAAAAGGACGAATACCAGCCTCCGGTCCAATTTGCCGAATTTGGCCAAATAATTTCAACATCTCAATATCCTCCCATCCAGTTGCGCTCGATGCCCAGGATGATCTTCAGCGATGTGGCCGTAGCGCCCCAGTCCGATGCCGAAGGTGATGCCGCGCTTGGCCGCCATGTTGGGCACCAGCATCAGCCATTCCGAAAGTTTGGGAAATCCGCTCCAGAGGGCGGCTCCCTGGGGAATCAGGCCCAATCATCACTATGAAGGCCGAGATCAGACAGCAAGGTGGCTTCAAAGGACTTGGCCCTGAAAGCCCGGTAGCTGGCCGAGGCCATGTAAAATGCCAGGATGGCGAACATGGTGGACTGCATGGGAGCCAGGGTGTAATAGAATACCTTCATGTAAAAACTGCCTTCGCGGGTGCCGCTGAAGACGGCAGCCAGCACCATGAACAACGCGGCGCCAAGATAGACCACGCTGTAGCCCCAGCCTTTGTTCTTGCGGTTTATCTTGATGATGTGATGCCTGACCAGGCTGTCCACCGCGATGATGGAGGCAAACACATAATAGTATCAGGTCCCACTCGATCATGGTGTTGAAGGCCATTTGGGAAGGCTGGCTGGGGATGAAGAATTGGATGATGAAGCCTATCCCCAGAATCAAAAACTATGGCCAATGGTATATTTTTTTTCATAAATATTTACTGATCCTTAATGAATGCTGAATAAGATTGTAGATGAAATCGGAGCGGAAGACAGCAGGGCGGCAATGGTGCCCAATCAGCACGGAGCAGAATGATCAAGCAGCTTGCAGGCGTCCTGACCCTTTAAGGCTGCCGACCAGCAGAGGCTCTTTGGATAGGTAGGCCGAGGCGGCGTAAAGTTCCTCGCCGATCAGGGTGTAGTCGCAGGCGGTGATGAAGAACGGCAGCTGCGATATCTGGTCGGTCCCGGCGATCTGGATGGCCCCGGTGGCCGCCCCGGATTCGGCCAGCACCAGTGACTCGGCGGCGTAATAGCCCATGAAGAAGTTGGTGGCCGGTTTTTCCCGGGCCATGATCCCGGCCAGGGCCGCGGCATAGCCCATCTGGTCGCTGGTGATGAAATAGACCGAGTCCTCCTTGAACAGGTCGGGACGGCCGGCGCTGTTGTAGCCTTCCTTCACCATTTCCCGGGCCACCGCATGGACCACCGGATCGGCGGTGGGAACGGTCAGGGGGGTGTCGTATTCGGCTATTTTCTTGGATATCTGTCCCAGTATGTTAAGGGAAGCCACGGTGGAAATATAGTCTATCAGGCCGATGCCGTTGCAGTACAGGATCGGCTTGCCCATCTCGGTGGCCCGGCCCACCGCCTCCTCCACCGCATCCAGGCCGGCAATGCGCCGGATGAACAGGTTGCCCCGGCGGGCCCAGAAGATATAAAGCAGGGTGATGGAGATGAACAAAATGGTGCCGAACAAGGTGTTGAGCTTGCCGGTGTTGAACCAGCTTTGGGTGGTGACGATGGGCCCGGCAATGGCGCTCAAAGCGATGCCGCTGTCCCCGGTGACCGCCGCTATCCGGTAATAATAGTTTTTGCCCATGGTCTCGATGGAATTGTCCTCGTGGACATCGGTCCCCTTTGGCACCCAGGCTATCATGGCAAACGAATCGGACGGGAATTCCGACCGTTCGATGTTATAGCCGGCAAATCCGGGCTCGCTTTCGGAGACCGACGGCTTCCAGGTGATGATGACTATGGAACCGTCATCGTTGGGAGCATCCGCCAGTTTGAGATCGGTGGGCGGCTCCAGCCCCAAAGCCAGAACGGGCAGCAGCAGGCAGGCCAGCAGGATCATTTTCAGTTTGCCCATAACGTCCCTTTTTGTTTGTGGGTTTATATTTATGTTTGATAACTACTCAGCAATGCCACTAAGACACCAAGGCACAAAAACGATCTCTGATTTTCAATTTTAAATATGGTTTGGTGTCTTTGTGTCTTTGTGGTAAAAAGAAATCATGGGAACAGTTTAAAGAACCTTACATCCTTTTCCTTGCCCTTGGGGATGGCCAAAGTTACCAGCGGCGTCTTGTCCTGGGCCTTGGTGTTTACCACCCGGATGACTTTTGCCTGGCAGCAGGTCAGACCCTGGCGGTCCAGCGCTTCCACCGTGTCCCCTTTCTGGGGCAGCGGCAGGAATTCGTAGGGCATGGTGACAGCGCTCTCGGTCTCGGAATACTTTTGGTCTATCACGAAGATGGCCAGTCCCGGACAGCGGGAGACGCAGATGGTGCAGCCGTTGCATTTGGAGTGGTCCACCTGCGGCAGGGCGTTGATGTCCTGGCCCACCACGATGGACTTCTGGGGACAGCTGGTCTCGCAGGGATTGCAGGGGATCTCCTGGAAGCATTCCACCACGGCCACCGGGCCCTTCTTCAGCCGTTCTTCGGAAGGCCAGGCAGCCTGAATGTCGGCGGCATCGGCCAGGCCGGTTGATTTTAATTTGTCGGAAAGCATTTATACCGAACTTAATATTCTTTTGCGTTTGCTGTTATTTGCCCGTCTTTCGTTTTGTCCCGGGTATTTTCTTGACCAATTTTTCCAGATCGATCATGTCTTGTTTCCGGCCTACCGCTCTTTTTACGGCTATCAGCTCGGATAACCCGATGATCTGTACCGTAGCCTTGCCGTATTTCACGGTCTTTTTATTTTTCCAGGCTTCATCAAACGGCACGCCACTGGTGGTGTTGATTATATCTATCCTTACCGGAGCCACGCCCATTTGGTAGACAGTACCAGGGACAACAAAATCACCCGGCACAATATTTACCAGAGGCGCTCCAAAATCTCCCAGTGCCTGGTACACTTTTTGGGCATTCCGTTCATCTGGCCGTATCCAGAGGTCCATGTCCTTGGTAAACCGCGGCACGGTATAGAACGAAACGGCGTATCCGCCTACCAGCAGATACTTAACGCCCCGGGCGTTGAATGCGTTCAACAGATCTTCGTAATCTTGGAACAGTTCCATCTTTGCCTTTTAATTTGTAATAAGTGCTCACTCCGTGCCATAAGGCCGAGAATCTGGCTTGCACCCCGGCTTTGGCCCAAAAGATGCTGTCAAAATCATCTTTCCCCCCTATCCGGGTCAGCCGTTCCATGATGACAATATTTTTTTTATGTATCTTCATCTCCTGTACTCCTTCAGCTTGCACTTCCCTTCCCTGGCCTTCTGCCCGAAGGGTCCGGCCCGGAGACCAGCCAAACGGCAGGCGGTGTCGTCTATCCGGCACTGCAGTTCCTGGGATCCGCCCTTGAGATATTTGACCGCGCCCAGCCCGGCCAGCTCGCCCTCCAGCATGGCGGTGGAGGCTTCCTCTATTCCCGTTACATCGCCGGCGGTGAAGATGCCGGGGATGGAGGTCATCATCAGTTCGTCGTGCCAGGCCACCTGGCCGCCCAGCTCGGGGACATAGTTCATCTGGCACCCGGCCTGCCACAGCATTTCGGTCAGGGGCGTCAGGCCCACCGCCAGGCAGATGGTATCGCACTCTATGTTCTGTTGGCTGCCTGCAACCGGCTGCCACTTGTCGTCTATCTTGGAAATCACCGCGCCATTGACCTGGTCCTTGCCTGTCGCCTCCAGAATGGTGTGGCGGGTCAGGATGGGCACCCCGGCCCGGACGATCTTGGAGGCATGCACTAGGTAGCCCCCGATGTTGGGCAGTCCCTCGATGATGGCCTTGACCCGCACCCCGGCCTGCATCAGCTGGTAGGAGACGATCAGCCCGATGTTGCCAGAACCTATCATCAGCACGCTTTGCCCGGGCTTGATGCCGTAGGCGTTCATCAGGGTCTGCACCGCGCCGGCTCCGTAAACCCCGGGCAGATCGCTGCCGGGAAAGGTGACGAAGTTCTCCGAGGCCCCGGTGGCCGCCAGCACCGCTTTGGGCTTTAAGCCGTAAAGCTTGTCGTTCTTTAGCACCGCCACGGTCCCGTCGGGGTAGTAGCCCACCGCCGGGGAATTGCTCCAAAACTCTATCCCCCGTTTCTCCATTTCTCCGGCCAACTCGGTCCCGATGTCAAAGCCCCGGGTGCCGGCCCGCTCCGCCTTGCTGCCGAAGAACATGTGGGTCTGCTTGATCAGCTGGCCGCCCAGCTTCTGGTTCTCGTCTATCACCAGGGGCTTCAGGCCGAAGTCCGAGGCCGCCAGCGCCGCCATCAGGCCCGCCGGTCCTCCGCCGATTATAAGAAAGTCAGGAGTATTCATGGACATTAAAAGTATTAAAGTAGTAACGTAGGACGAGTATTAAAGTATTAACGAAGTAATGAGTGGATCAGGACAAAGTAATACGGCCTCGGCCCTGCTGGCGCCTCACCTGCATTCCCTCTTTGATAGGAGTGATGCAGGAAAACACGTTGGGCACGCCGTCCACTTCCATCAGGCAGGACGAGCATTTGCCGATGGCGCAAAAAAAGCCCCGGGGCCGGTTGAGCTTGACGCTGTGGCGCAGGATCTTGACCCCGGCGGCATGCAGCGCAGCCGCGACGGTTTCGCCCGAAAAGCCTTCCACGGGCCGGCCCTCAAAGTAAAAAGTGACCTTGGGGCCTCTTTGAAAATCCAAAATTGGGTGGGTTTCTATCCTCATTTTTCCGGCAGACATATTCTGGTTGATTAGTTTGCTTTTGTTTTTGCCGCCTCTGGCGGCACCCCGCCAAAGGCGGTGGCGTTTTTATTTTCAGACCGCAGTATAGCTTTTAATGATATCCTATTATGCCCGGCTTGTCAATAATGCCCAAGACTAATTTTGATCAGCCGTAAGCCAGCACTATCCTCTGTATCTTGGAATAGTCCTTGATGATCTCTACTTTAATTCCCGGATTAGAGTTTTTCAGCAGTTCCCGGACCTGGGATCCCTGTCCCTGCCCTATTTCCAAGGCCAGCAGGCCGCCGGGATTCAAATATTCTTTCACTTTCTTGGATGATCAGGCGGTAGAATTTCAAGCCCGTCCCGGCCGCCGTCCAATGCCTGCCATGGTTCGTAGAGAGACACTTCCGGCTGCAGTGATTTTAACTGGCTTGATGGGATGTACGGCGGGTTGGAAACTATGCAGTCGTATCTCTGTTTTATGACCGGAAAAATGTCGGCTTTCACTATTTTCACCCGGCGGGAAAGTCCGTGAGAAGCAATGTTCCTTTTGGCCAGCGCCCCGGCCCCTGGCGAGATCTCGCTGGCCCAGATCCTGGCGTTCGGAAGGTTCTTGGCCAGGGCTATCGAGATGGCCCCGCTGCCGGCCCCGATATCCAGGACTGTTGACCACTCCGGCTTCCAGCGCTTGATGATCGCTTCGACCAAAAGCTCGGTCTCGGGCCGGGGGATCAGGACGTTCTTGTTCACTTTGATCTTCAGACCGTAGAATTCGGTCTCCCCGGTTATGTACTGCCAGGGTCGTCGGGTCTGTCTTTGAGACACCGCCCGTTTGAATTTCAGTTCCAGATTTTTAGGGACCTGCTCGGAATTCCTGATGAACAGCCGATCCCGGCCGCATTTAAAGACAAAGGAAAGCAGTATCTCTGATTCCAGCTCCTGGCTCTCAATGCCCTTCTGTCTTAGCGCCTCAGCGCCCCATTGCAATAGCTGGCCGATGGTCATGGTTTGATAATTTAATATTGAAGAACATGGTACCGTTTTTCCCACTAAACGCACGAAACGACACGAAAGGTTTTTAACAACCAACTTACAAACTCAACCCCTTGCGCTCCTGTTACCATATAAGAAGGGGGCGGGGGATGAGTTCAATATTATTAAGTTAGAAATATTTTTTCGTGCCCCTTCGGCACGGACTTCGGCCAGACTTCGACACACTCAGTCCGTCTGCTCAGGGCATGCTTTTAGTGGGCAGATGCCCTTACTCCAGCGCAGTGGCCAGTTCCTCGGCCTGGGCCGCCTTGATCAGCCCCTCCACCAGCTGGTCGATGTGCCCCTCCAGCACCTGGTCCAGGCTGTGCAGGGTCACCCCTATCCGGTGGTCGGTCACCCGGTTCTGGGGAAAGTTGTAGGTTCTGATCTTCTCGCTGCGGTCGCCGGATTTCACCTGGCTCTTGCGGTCCTGGGCCTCCTTGGCGTGGCGGTCGGCGTCCAGCTTCTCCAGCACCCGGGAGCGCAGGATCTTGAGGGCCTTGGCCTTGTTCTTAAGCTGGGAGCGCTCGTCCTGGCAGGCCACCACCACCCCGGTGGGAATGTGGGTCAGGCGCACCGCCGAATAGGTGGTGTTTACGCACTGGCCGCCCGGCCCGGAGGAGCAGTAGATGTCTATCTTCAGGTCGGCGGGGTTTATCTGGATGTCCACCTCCTCGGCTTCGGGCATCACCGCCACGGTGGCGGCCGAGGTATGGATCCGGCCCGAGGCCTCGGTCCGGGGCACCCTCTGCACCCGGTGGACGCCGCTTTCGTAGCGGAACAGCCCGTAGGCCCCCTCGCCCTCCACCCCAAAGGTCACTTCCTTGAATCCGCCCAGCTGGGTGGGGTTGGAGTTCATCAGGTCTATCTTCAAGTCCCTTGCGCTCGGCATAACGGGTGTACAGCCGGAACAGGTCCCCGGCAAAAAGCGCGGCCTCATCGCCCCCGGTGCCGGCCCGCACCTCCACGATGGCGTTCTTAAAGTCGTTGGGATCCTTGGGCACCAGCATGGCCTTGATATCTTCCTCCAGCACCTTGAGCTTCGGCTCCAGTTCCTCCAGCTCGGCCTTGGCCATGGCGGTCATTTCGGGGTCCTCGTTGGCGGCGACCATGGACCGGCTGTCATCGATCTGCCGGCGCAGGCTCTTCAGCTCGTCGTATTTGGAGATGGTGGCGCCAAGAGAGCGGTGCTCCCGGGCGTAATCGCGGAACTTGGCCTGGTTGGCCAGCACCGCTGGATCGGACAGTTGAGATTCCAGCTCCCGGTATCTTTTTTCCAGTTGTTCCAGTTTATTGTCCATGGTTCTTTTTGTTTTCCTTCGTAACTATTCAGTCGATTATCCTTATTGCCACGACCTTTAGGTCGTGGCAGGCAGTCTTATAAAACCCGCCGGGTTTTAGCCCTCAGCCTTCCCGCCGCAGGCGGACAAGCGGGGTTGAAACCCCCAGAGATTTTCCCTTGATTCTTCAGCCACGAGCTGAAGCTCGTGGCAATGGAAAGCCAAATTTAAATAACCTTATTGCCACGACCTTTAGGTCGTGGTAGGCAATCTCATAAAACCCGACGGGCTTTAGCCCTCAGCCTTGTCCATTGCGCTTTCTTTCCTTGGGCTTGATGTCGAACCCTATGGCAAACGGGCACAGCACGTCGGCCATCTTGGATTTCATGGTTTGGGGGTCTATGTAATAGGCTGCGACCTTGATGAACCAGCTGTCGGTGGTGCCGGACAGGGTGCCGTCGTCGTTGTAGCTCCAGTATTTGTCCTTGGCCTTGTCCTTGATCTCCAGCACTATGTAGACCTGCCCGGGCTTCATCCCGCCGATGTCTTCTGCGCTCAGGTCGGTGCTGTGCAGGGGGTGGGAATGAAAGTCGCCCACCACATAAAGGTTGGGCAGGTTCTGGAAGAAGTTGACGATCCGGGCGTAGGATTTGTCCCGGGCCTTCACCCAGGTGGAATGGCGCTCGGCCTTTTGGCAGGCCACGGCGTTGACCACCATAAACATATCGCCATCCTTATGGCCCAGCAGCAAGCCGTAGGATTCTTTTTTGTAGACCTCGATGGCCGAGACAAGCAGGCCCCAGAAGGCCGATTCGTTAATGAATACCTGCATCTGACAGTGGCTTGGGATTGGATGTTTGTGAATTGGGGCAGTAAACTGTTCATTGTCTTCACGACGGAACCTTTATCAACTGCCGGGGCATAACCAAGCTGAACCCAGTCTGGCTAATTGAATATAACCCGCTTGTTTTGAATGAGTTACCTATTGCAATAATAACCCTTAAGTATAATATAAAACTGGTCAAAAGTCAAACAAAAAAGCCGTTCCGGAAAGCTCCGGAACGGCTTTTAAAACTGCCTGTTTAGTTATGAATATCTATCTCCCGCCAGGAGATTTGCTTAAGGCCGTTTGAATTGCTGCTTATCTGCTGCATAATGTATTGCAATGTTTCGCTGGAATAAAGCAGATCGGCATTGCCGCGCATATGCATCCCGCGTCCTGGTCTCCCGCCGTCATTTGATACTTCGTCATACGTTGTGGCATCGCCGTTAACCATCAAAGCGCCCAAAAGCCAAAATTTATCACTTGTAACAAATTCACCGTCTACATAAACCAAACCCTTAAAAACTCCGGGATTAGCTCCTCCCCAGGTGCCAATTCCATTGAACGGGCCCCGTACCCATAAAATGCCTCCGCAGGAATCGGGAAAATCCGTAACGCATAATTCACTGGTCCCCACTCCATCCTTAGCCATGTCGCCGGTATATTCAAAAAAACCGCCATTCTGGTTATTTCCGTATTCTGTTTCTACCGCGCCTTTTGAGGTAATGGGAATAATATTATAGGCGGCCCGCATACTATCCTCAGTGGCAAAACCCAGCACCTCCCAAAGGGGTTTAAAAGTCCCGGTATTGCTGTTGCCGACCGGATATCCAATCTCGGTGCCGCCGCCGTTAGGCGGTTCGTTGTCGTCACCGGTGGTGGTTATGCCAGGCAGGCAGCCGCCCGCCAGGCAACTGTCGGCCACATACCCATCGGCATCCTGGTCGCAAACCTCCCAATATTCGTCGTGGCAGGGAAAATCATTCCCGCCTTCCTGGACCCTTGTTCCTCCCGGTATGGCCATTAAATGATTGTGGCCGCAAACGGAAAAAGCGCCGGTAGCAAATACCCCGGCATTGCAGGCTACCGCGGCGGTAACATTTATCTCTACTTTTCTCTTGGTCACTTCCGCCTCCACGCTGCGGCGGACATTGCCCACCATACCGGTGGAACGGATCACCCAGATGGGAAAGGAGTTTTGGTTGGGGGCTGCAAACGGCGGGCCGTTGACCAGCCGCTGGGTGCCGGTGCCGTAATCGTAATAATAAATGGCCGTCCCGGCGCTGTTGGTTTTATATTTGGCGGTTAAAACATACTGGGTGTCGGCGCTGTTAATGTCGCTGACGGTATAGTTCAACTGGTTGGTGGTGCCGGCCAGCAAAGTGGGATAATACTGGATATGGGTGCCGGTAGGCGTTCCCGGCAGGTTGGTTTCGTTAATTAACCTGGCCTCCCAGTCGGCATTTTTGGGTTTGTCCTCAGCTATGGAATTTAAGCCGCCTGACAGATTTAAACGGGCCGATACTTCGCTGATGCCGGCTTCGGCCAGATTCAAAGCCTCCACATAGCGCACCTGGTTGCCGCCCATCTTTTGTTCGTTGGTAATGGTTAGCATAAAGCCGGCCACCATCACCGACATCACCAGCAGCAGCATTAAAGCTATCACCAAGGCTATGCCTTTTTCCTGTTTGTATGTTTGTTGCATGATATTTACCTCCTGCTTTTATAAATTTTGCTTTTTACTGAGCGTAATAAATTATCAGCCGTCCGAGATCGGTTCCGTATTTATCGGCCACGGCAATATCTTTTCTGCCGTCCATGCTGAAGTCGGCGATCTTGACCGCCGCTACTGCCCCCAGATAAGCCCCGCCCGAAGCATCGGAACCAACTTCCGGTAATACGCCGCCGGAACAGTCGAATATCAGAGTTTTCCCGGCAATATCAGAACTGCGAACACCCACCACGATGTGGGGATTGACAGCAGCCGTGTACCATTTCATCATAGCCGCATCCAGGCACACCGGCTCGGCATCGGCAAAAGGCGCAAAGAACGAGCATACTCTTTCGCTGGCAGAGTTAAGCATGCCAAAGGTCGTTCCCGAAGCATCCTGCAGCCAAACCTGCAGTTCGCCCTTATAGTTTTCGGTTCTTACCGCAGCCACGATATCCTTTTTGCCGTCGTTATTAATGTCAATAATTTTTAGGGCGGTTACCTCGCCCTGGGCGTTTAAGGTAACTAATTTGGTGAACCATTTATCCGTCCCGACTGGCGTTCCGGTTCCGGTATAAACTATTATGGAACCGGTATAGGTCCCGTCCCTGGTACCCACTACTAGGTCATTCTTGGTGTCGCCGCCCACCAGATAGGCGGCATTCAAGGCCAGTACCTCACCCATGCCGGTCCAGCGCTGTTTGGTAGTGGAGTCGGGGAATATCCGGGTTTCTCCGTATTTACCGCTTAGGGAAGGTATTTTTAAGGTATTTATCCACATTTGAAATCCGCCGGTATTGGTAGCGCTGCTGAACCCGGCCACTATATCGGCATAGCTGTCATTGCCGAAATTGGATACAGCCAAGGCGTTCACCGGATAAGCGCTGTTGCCCCCGGCAATTAAGCGGTATATGTAAGGGCTGGTATTTGGTACCGAGTCCTGAACCACCGCCGCGCCTATGGAGTCCCAGCTAAAGCCCGAACTGGCCAGATATTTGCAGGTATCCATACTGGGCCATACCGCTACGTTGTAGGTAATGCTGGAGGTATTGCTTAGGCCCAATACCAGATCCTTGCGGTGCCGGGAATTGCGAAAATTTGGGGTTGAAATTGAATAGACTGATCCCGACTTTGTGATATAGGCCTTATGGTTCATGGTGTCGCTGGCAATGGCCTGAATATTCACATTGGCCGGGAACTGTTTTTGCTCGTAGGCATACTGAAAGCGGGTGGTGGAAACGTTGCCCAGTTCAAACAACTGGTTTACATCGGTGGTTTGGGTGCCGTCTTTTAAATAACGCTTGTTGAACCAGCCCCGGATGTTGCCGCGGCCGGTTTCGTACTTGGTGCCCAGCACGATGTCGGTATCGTTCTTCTCGGTGGCCATGTTGACCTCATATTCCCGGAAATCGTTGACCGTCATGGAAAGCACGTTGGAGGCCGAGAAGGATACCGCCGTAAGCACCATATCTCCGAAATTGTATCCTGTTTTAACGTCGCCGGTGTTTACTACGCCAACTTCATAACGGTTGGTGGTGGTGGAAAAATATCCTTTGGGATCAAATTCGGTCAGACTGTAATAACGATCGGGCAGGGCCGCCACTTTTATGGCAAAGGTGCCGTCCGCGGCAGTTACCGGCAGGGGGTCTACGGGAAGCCATTGCTCGGAAGTGAGGGGGGCTACGGCCGAAGCCCGGTAATATACGGCCAGCTCCACCCCCGCTATTCCGGCTTCGCCATCGTACACCCCGTTGCCATTGTCCAAAAATACTTTGCCCTTAAGAGTGCACTGGCCGGCGGTTACAAACCCAAAATTTTGATAGGCGGTGCCGTTGGCGGTTATGGTAACTGTCTGCGCCGGAGGATTAGGAATGGTTGGCGTATATTCCGGATCGTTGACTATTACTATGCACTTTACGCTGTCCGTCGCCGGTTCCGCCGCGATACAATAGCTTCCGTCGCTGGCCGTATAAGCCGACCTTACCGAACTTTTAAGATAAACGTTGCATCCGGAAATGCCCACTTCCCCCACACCAGCCTGAAGCCCGTCCCCATTGAGATCTACAAACACCACCCCCTGCACCTTGCCGGGGGTATACTGGGCCAGAGAAAAGCTTTGGGTAGCATTGGCGGTAGTGGCATCCACCAGATATGAGAGCTTGGCCGGATCCACCGCCTTATAACCAGTAGTGGAACCGCATATTACATTCGGCAGCGTGATCTCAATGGTGTGACTTTTGGCTTCCACGTTAAAAGAGTAATCGCCGTTGGCATCGGTCTTTGTAACCTGACCATCGGTGCGGTTCTCCACCCTTACATTGGATATTCCGGTTTCGCCGAGGTCCACAACCTGGTTGTTGTTGGCATCGATGGCCACCTTGCCGGAAATGACCCGGCCCTCGGTTATTGTAATGTTCCGGGTTATAGTAGTGGTGGTGGAGATCTCCACCTGCTCATACCTGTTCTTGCTATTGGGGGTCCTGGTAGCAGTGGTTACCGTTACAATAACCCTGGAAATGGACCTTAAACTGCCGGCTGGAACCGGGACCAAGGCGGCTATTTCAGCATCCGACAAAGAACCGTCACCATCGTCGTCGCCATGCAAAACATCACCATCAGAGGTAGATATCCAGTACTGGAAAAGCGGTTGTATTACCCCGGAAACCCGGACGGGAAAGTCGGAACGAGCCAGGCCCACCGGCAGCGGAGTGCCGCCGTTGCTGTCGGAAACGCTGTTATATCCGAATACCTGACGGGTAATGGAATATAAACTATCGTTGCGGGTAAGTCTTTCTTCCAGGTCGTCTCCCCGGTCGGTATTGGTTACTGTGCCGTCGTTATTGGAATCGAAAGCATAGCGGATGGTCTCGGCTCCGTCGGTAAATCCTGCTCCGCCATTATAAAGCGGGCTGGCGCTGCCGCCCGGCAAAGGACGCTTGATAGGATTTATTGCCGCTGGGCTGGCCGGGGCTGCCGGGTCGTCCGGGTAGGGCGCCAGGTTGGCCGAGATCATAATGTCAAAAGGTCCGGCATAAACAATTGGCGTATGGCCGGAAATGGTATTGGCCCCGTATCCTGCCGAGCGGATGTCGTCGCTGATCATGTCTACCAGCATTCTGGCTGTTTGCTGGGCCTCGGAAAGCAGTTCTGTATTGCGCTTGGCTTTTTGGCTGTTAATTACCACTGACACTATGGCCACCACAATAATTGACAGCATAACCATGGTTATCATCAGCTCTACTAAGGTAAAGCCGCGGCCCTTAAAGTTTTTTGTATTCATGGCAAACACCTCCGGTTTTTGGTATTAGATAATTCCTTTATCGGGTAAAGTAGCTGATCATGGTAATGACGTCATTGGACGTAAGATTGGCTTCGTCCACTCCGGGCAGCATTGATGTGGTTACCGTTACCATCCGGATATTATCTACATCGCCGATGCTGTTGGTGACTGTAACCCAGGACTCGTACCGGGTATCTCCGCTGGGATTAAAATGATCCGTGCCAACCGTGGCTAAATTATCAAAACCCAGCCTTTTTAAAGTTTCCATTTCCTGCTGGCTGTATTCCACCGCCTTGGAAAGTACCCGGCTTTTGGTTATCGTGCGCGTGGCCATTGGCACTATTCCGGCTATGGACAATATGCCCACCGTCAGCACCAGCACCGCCACCAAAAGTTCCACCATGGTCATGCCCTTGGATGAGCGGATTTTATTTTTTAATGCATCATTCATGGTTATCATCTCCTTATTGTAATTCTTTAAGCACCGAACCCGAAGAGACCACATGTACTGTGACTTTTTCGTTGCGCGTATTGGTCAGCCTAATGCTTCCAGTGGTTGAGGCGTCACCTCTGGGAGAAAAAACTACTATTGAAGGATTGGTGGCGGGGATGACATCGTTGGTAATGCTGGTTTCATATTTATAGGTAACCATCGGCTCTCCGTTGTCAATGGTGTTGTCGCTGTTTAAATCTTTGATTATGCTAAAAGTATCAGCATTGGCGGTAAACAAGGCGATGTAGGGCACGCCCTCGCTGATGGCCTTAACTCTGGCTACCATCAGATTGCTCCTTAGACCATCCGCCGAACCTCTGAGCCTAGTGGTGGGCAAACTCCGCAGCAAATTAGGCACCGCAAAAGCCCCCACAATGCCTATTATGGTAATCACCACCATCAGCTCGATTAATGTGAACCCTTTTTCTTTCATGATTTTTATCTCCCTAGCTATTAAATGTGCAATGTTTATGCCAAAATTTTAGTTATTCTGTAAATCATTGTTGGTAAATCACTTATATTATTGTTACAATATATATATGTTCCAATAAATCCGCATTTATTGTTACCCTGTGGTAATACTTGATCGTTTTGGGTCATTATACGAAAAACGACTGAACTCCGCAATATCAAGATAAATTTTAGTAAAATCTGGTGCTAACCTCAGGGAAAAATAAATCATGTTAATTCGCTTATGCTATTATATTTGCATCCTCGAGTGCAGTATCTTCAGCGAAGGCTCTCCTGTCTTTCCTAATGTAAAAAGACAGGAATTCACTCCAGATGATAATCCTTGATCTTTTTCAGCATCACCCGGTAGCTTATCTTTAGCTTTCGTGAAGCTTCGCTTTTGTTGCCCCCGGTCTCCTTAAGCATCTCCTTGATCATCTGAGCCTCGGAGGCGGCCGCCGCCCGGGCCGAGACTTCCAGCAAACCCAGCCCTTTTTCATTTTTGGAAACGCTTTTACCTTCTTCTTCAGCTATGTTCAGGTGCTCCGGCTTGATCAGATTCCCCATGGCCATCACCACCGCTCGTTCTACGACATTCTCCAACTCCCTTACATTGCCCGGCCACTGGTAGCCGGTCAAGATATCCAGACTGGCCTTGCTGAAATGCTTGACCGCTGTTTTGGTCTTTTGGCAGTGTTTTTCCGCAAAATGGTTGGCCAATAAAATGATATCCTCGGACCGCTGGCGCAGCGGGGGCAGTTCAATGGGAAAGACGTTAAGCCTGAAATACAGATCTTGCCTGAACTTCCCCGCCTTTACCAGCTGTTCCGGATCCTGGTTGGTGGCCGCTATCAGCCGGATATCAACCTTGAAAGGCTTGGTGCCGCCCACCGGGGTGGCCTCGCGCTCCTGCAGTACCCGCAACAACTTTACCTGAAGCGAAAGGGGAAGTTCGCCGATCTCGTCCAGAAAGAAGGTGCCTCCCTCGGCCGCCTTTAACAGCCCGGGCTTGTCTTTGGAGGCCCCGGTAAAGGCGCCCCGCAAGTAGCCGAAAAGCTCCGACTCCAAAAGCGTCTCGGGCAGGGCCCCGCAGTTGATGGATACAAAAGGTCCCGTGCACCTGGGGCTCTGGCGGTGGATGGCCCTGGCGATGAGCTCCTTGCCGGTTCCGGATTCCCCGGTTATCAGCGCCGTGCTTTCGGTCTTGGCCACCTTCTGAGCCATCTCCAGCACATCGGCCATGGCCTGGGAGGCATGGATAATCTCATGTTTCCCCGCTTCCAGCGCCCCGGCCGGTTGGTAGGTTAGATACTGCCCCATGTCCCCCACCGCCCGCTCAATCTCGGCCACGTGTTTTTGCCACAGGCCGGGCTGGGCCAAGGCGGCGCAGGCCGGATCTTTTAAGGCCGCGATCTCGGGCGTTATCCTTTGCAGAAGTTTTTGGGAAGCCTGGGCCATCAGCAGGGCGCTGTCGTATAGTTGGGCCTGTTCTTCCATGCTTTTGATCTCGGTGATGTCGGTTACTGCTAAGATGCTGCCGGAGTTCTGTCCCGAAGCATCGGCCAGATCATACATTTCTGCCTGCAGATACCGATGTCCGTATTTCAGATGATTGGATTCCCACACCAGCGGCTTTTTGTTTTCGGTCCGGGTTGGAAGATTGTTATCTTTCAACCATCGGGCGATATTCACAGTCTCATCTCCGCCTGCCAGCTGGGCCGCCGCCCGGTTGAACGAGGTTACCTCCCCGTTCCTGTCAAGTGTTATTAGGGCCTTGTCAATGCTGTCCACAATCTGCTTTTTTATCAATTCGCTCTGCTCGGCCCGGTCGCGGGCATTGTCGTAAAGTTTTTGCAGGCTTTGGCCTTTTGCCTTAAGCTGTTCTATCATTTGATCGTAGGTTTTCACCACCAGGTCCACGTCGGAGCCGGATTGGCCGGGCGATGTCTCTCCCAGTCTGCTCCGGGCGCTTTGGGCCATCTGCCGGAAAGGCGAAAAAATACTCCGCAGATAGAAAAGTCCTATGATCAGGGTCAAAGCAAAGCCTATCGCTCCGGCCAATACCTGGACATTGGCCGCCCTGGCCAGGGAAAAATCTTCGCCGGCCGGGTATTCCAGGGCCAGGATGTTCTGGCCTTGGCCGGTCTTATAATAGGCGGTAAAATACAAAAGCCCCAGCCTTTGGTAGGCGGGGGAAATGGCCACTCCGTTCTCACTGAACGAGGCGAACGGCGGCACAACCACTGAAGGTCTTTCGTAATTTTTAGGCTCCCGGTTCCAGGGCTGGTATTTGTCATATTTAAAAACCAACCTGCCATTTACATCCAGCAAACCTATGCTGACCAATCCGGTCTTTTGGGCCAGGCGCTGCCAGGATGACCAAAGCGAGTCCTTGGGCAGATCTCTGGCTGTTACCAGTTCGGCCTGGACCAAACCTCCCAGCAATTCCATGTGATTGAGTTGGACCGAGTCCATCCGGGATTTTGTTTTGTACACCAGCCAGATCCCTGATAAGTTGATGACCAAAAGCACCAGCATTATCAAAAAACCGGCCAGCTTGGTCTCTAACTCGTATCTCTGCCATCTGTTACTCATGGGTAATAGTCTACCATAACAATTTTCCGGTGTCAACTGGATTTTTTAAATAACAAAGCGCCTTCCCGCAGGCTCGTCTGCCATAGTCTGCCACGGGGCAGACGCAGGAGGACTGCGGGAAGGCGCTTTGTTTGGGCTATTATATTATGTTAGCCTGCTTATTTGTTTGGACAATCGGGATTGTTCTTCATCTGGCGGCGCATTCCACGGTGCTCGGCCTTCAGCTTCTTCTGCTGGTCGGCGGTCAAAACCTTGCGCAATTCCAGCAAATGCTCGGTCTTGGCGTCATGCAGTTTGTTCATCAGGGCCTTCATCTCGCCGGATTTTTTGCGGATCTCGCTGTCGGTGGCGTTGCCTTCCATGATGTCCTGGTATTCCATCCGGGCGATCTTCATCTCGGCTTCCAGTTTCACCATCTCCTTGCGGTGTTTCAATGACAGCTGGTCGATCTTTTCCGTCTGCTCGGCGCTCAAACCCAGGTTCTTGGCGATCTCAGGATTCTCCCACCATTGACCCCGTCCCATCCCCATTCCGGGATTTCCGCAATCCTTCATTCCGCCTTGTTCCATCATGGCTCCGCCTTTGGGGCCGTCTCCCTTGCCCTGCCCCATGGGGCACTGGGCCAAAGCCAGACCGGCTGCCATCAGCAGCGTGATCGCCAGGATAAATGTCTTCCTCATTTCTAATGTCTCCTTTAATTTTGTTTTGTTTGTTTTGTTTTATTAATATCAACCCGCGCGGTAAATATTATTTTGTTGACTGACGACTGGTCATTGCCCGTAGCGTCTCATCTTTTTCTGCCGGATGTCCCTCACCATGTCCCGTATCTCCTCGTCGAACTTTTGATTGAAGACCAGCATCCTGGCTTTCTGCTTGACGGTCAAAATCCCGTCCAACTTGGTTTTAAAGGATTTCATCTGCTGCCATCTTTCGGCTTCGGCGTTCTCTATCTGGATCATTTTAGTTTTCAGATCCTGATCCTTGGCTCCGGCGCTCAGCAGACTGTCCAGCTGGCCGATGTACTTCTGCTGCTGCCTGCCCGCTTCCCTCAGATTGGTCTCCATCTCTTTGAGTTTTGGGAAAAATTGGGCTATTTGCTGGTCGGAAAGTTCCAAAGTCTCGGTCATTCGGCTGATCCGTACTGCCTCCAGCATCTTGCGCTCTTTGTCCCAGGGCGGACAGGGTTCTTCGCAGGCTCCCGGTCCGCCGCCGTTCATCATACCGGGCGGCGGGGACATCATTCCGTCCTGCGGGCCGGGCTGGGCCCAGGCTAAGGTGGAAATTAGTAGTATCAAGGCTGACGCCAGCATACTGTTTTTTTTCATTTTATATGGTCCTTTCTTTGGCTGATATTTGTTCCAGCACGTCTTTCCACTCTTCATCGCTTAGATCCTGAGTGGCGCTTTGGTAATCGTCCTGGTCGGAGATGCTATATTCCAGCAGTATCTCGCTGCTGTAGTCTTTAAGGCTGGAAGAGAGTTGGGTATTTTGATCGGCCTGGCTAAGCGCTTCGTCCACTTTTCCCCAGCCGTAATCGTCTATGCCCCATTCCGAGGCCGCTCTAACCAGTTTATTGCTGGAGTTGATCCCGGAACCCAGCTGCCAGGCGAACAAAAGCATCACCGCGGTCATGGCCCCGGAAAGGGTTCCCCAGTAGATCCAGCCCTTCTGCCACCAGGAAACCGGCTTGGCTCTTAAACTTTCCGCCACCACCACCGGAAGGTTGATGAAGAACCTGTCTTCCGGCATCTCCACTTCCCAGGCATCCAGCAATTTAGCCAGATTTTGGTCAAGTGTATTATTTTCTTTATTTTTATTCATGCGCTTCTCATCGTCTATCTTTATTGGTACTATTTTCACACTAAGACACAAAGGCACTAAGGATTTGACATATATTTATCCTGGTTCCGTTTTATGAGTTACTCTTTGTGGTCTCCGTGGCTTTGTGTGATTGTTCTCAGCTAAGGTGAAAGATCTTTTAAGCTTATTTTCAGTTTTTCCACCGCCTGGTGGTAGTTGGCCTTGACGCTGCCTTCGGTCCTTCCGGTCATCTTGGCAATTTCCTCGTGCTTGAATCCCTCATACTGGTGCATCACGAAAACCATTTTCTGTTTGTAAGGCAGTTCGCTGACCGCCTTCTTGACCGCCCTCACCGTGCCGCTGTCCTGCCCATCCGGGGCCGGCGGTTCCGGGATCTCGTCCAGAGATATTGAGCTGAAGACCTCTTTCTTGCGCCAGCTGGAGCCCAGGTTAATGGCTATACGGTACAGCCAGGTTTTGATCTCGGATTGTCCCCTAAAGCTGTCCAGCCCCTTGTAAGCCCTGATGAACACCTCCTGGGTAAGGTCCTTGGCATCCTCAACATTGCCGGTCAGCCGGTAACACAGGCGGTAGATGGCCTGGCTGTTGGATGCTATAACCTCTTTGAGATCATATGATTGAGGCCTGGTTTTTATGTCGTTTTGAGTCTGATCGATCATCTGCTTACAAAGTATTAGACTGCTGAAGGTGTAAAAAGGTTTATTATTGGGAAACAAAAAACGCCCCGCACAAAACGGGGCGTTTTAAAGAATGCCGGATTAGAACTTGAAGGAAACGCCGGCTGCCAGATAGTATGGATAACCGACTCTGGCATTACCAATAACCGTCGGTGTCAAATCATAATTGATACCGGCATTGGCTCCAAAAAACATTGCACTAGCTGAAGCTGAGTAGTTGTATGTATACCAATCACCATATCCGGCAGCATACTCAACGGAAGAGGATACTATGTCATAACCTAACACAGCACCAACAAAAGGGTCAAGTCTTTGGCCAGGTTTGAAGTGATAATTCCCCTGAGCTCCAATAGAGATATAGGTATAACTCCAAGTTGCATAATAATAATCCTCTGACTGTGAAGACCAGCCGATAATTCCACCGCCGCTTATGTTCTTGTTAAATCCGTATTCACCCTGGGCACCGATCATCAGATCATGCCAACTAAAACCAATTAGTGGGCCAATCGTTGTTTTCCCCATTTCATACCCTTCGGCTGAGGCCATTCCGGCCATCACCGCCACCAGCAATAACACCACTGCCAGTTTCTTCATGCCTGTTTCTCCTTTTAGTTAATTATGGTTTGTGGATTTATTTTCGTTTTACACTTGATAGTTTATACCAACTTACGGTAAAAGTCAAGACTATGGCCTCAAAATACAAAAATAATAATAACTAGTCAGACCTTAATTGTAAAGGATATGTTTGTCAACCGTATTGCCACGACCTTCAGGTCGTGGTGGTATGCAATTATATTAAATCCGGTGGGCTTTAGCCCCAGAGAAGTTCAGAATATTGATTCGCAATCTCCGCCGTAGGCGGACAAGCGGGGTTGAAACCCCAAGAGATTTTTTCCGATCCTTCAGCCACCCCGATGTATCGGGGTGGCAATGGAAATAGAATAATTAGCGTAAAAAAGATGCCATTTTCCCACTGCCTGAACAGTTGCAAAATAAATGGGCAGTTCCCGTTTAACGGAAACTGCCCAGGAGATAGCACTAACGGATCTTCTTCTTGTGCCGGTTGGCGCGGAGCCTCTTCTTGCGCTTGTGGGTGGCCATCTTGTGTCCTTTTTTCTTTTTACCGCAGGGCATAAAAAACCTTTCTTCCTCTGTATTCTAAAGTGAATTTATTTTTGCATTACCATGGCTTTAAGTTCGTTGGAGGCCTGGAATACCGGCGTCAGCCGGGCCGGGATCTGGACCGTCTCCGTTGGCCGCCGGGGGTTGCGGGCCAGCCTGGGTTTGCGCTCCTTGATTTTGAAGCGTCCAAAACCTCTGATCTCGATGTTCTTGCCTTCGGATAGCGTCTGCATAATGGAATCCAGAAACGAATCGACAATGATCTTGGCATCGCGCTGGGTAAAACCGGTTTTATCGCAGACAATCTTCACCAGATCAGCCTTAGTCATGAAATTCCCTCCTTTTGGTACGCTGTATGGATAATGAAACAATATGACCTATCAATGACAGTTCCCGCAGTTATGCGAGGAACAACTGTGGCATCCGGACTTGGAAGACGAGGAAACAAAACCGCTCTGGCTCTTGCAGCCAAAGGCTGAAAATAGTTTTTCCACCGTAGTGCTTTGGCATTCCGGGCACTTGGGATCGGGATCTGCAGCCCGCATTAACTGGTCAAATTTGTGCTGACACTGCCGGCACTCGAATTCGTATATCGGCATATTATTATAATACAACGAATTAGGGAATTTGTCAATATGTTTTTTTATAAATTTGCAATATTTAGCAAAGCCCCTGCCGGGGAATCTACGACTTTACCCACGAAATGCACGAAAATGTTTCCCATGGAAAACGGATTCCCAAGGATATTCCTATACCTTTTCCTCAAAACGATAAAAGACTAAAGGTCTTACGATTCACGAATTACGAATAACGTTTAACTAAAGAAGCGCTTCCAGCATTTTAAGGGCATGGCTTTGGGGAAAATCAACTTTATGCTTGAACTCCACTATCTGCAGACTTTCGCCGGGCTCGGGCATTCCCCTTTCACCCTGACGGGCCGATATCAGGCAGGGAACCTTTAACAGATAGGCCAGCGAGAACAGGTCGTTCTTTATGCCGATAAAGGCCTTGGCAAAGGACAGGGCATCGGCCAGCTCTACCGTGGCCAGGGAATTCAGCATCAAGGCCCCGGCCGGGCTGGCGGTCTGAAGTTCGGGGCTGGAATTTATCAGCATCAGTTTAAGATTACCATGCTTTTGGGCCTGGCGCAAAAATCCGCCCAGGGATTGTCTTTTGAAAGCCGCGGCATCCAGGGCAATAAGCTGCTGGCCTTTTTGCAGGCCCTCCACCCGCAGGCGCTCCTTGAACTCCCGCCGGCCCTCGGTGTCCACTAACCGCGGCCATACTATGGGATGGCCGGCTGCCTCCAGCCCCAAAAACCCCAGCATGGCAAAATTGCGCCGGACTTCGTCGGCCGGAAGGTTCTCCTGGCGGATCATCACGTTCTTGAAGGGATAGCCGTCTTTGGAGAAAGCCCCGTACTTTAAACCGGGAATGGTTTGATAAAAGAGATAGTCGGTCAGCGGACAATCCTGGTAATTAAGGTTCAGCAGCAGGTCAAATCGCCGGGACTTGATCAGCCCCTTAAGCCGCTTGAACTCGGCGCTGCCCCGGCCTTTCAATAGCTGGGGCCGGTAGTCTATGATCTCGTCCACCTCGTCGTCAAAATGCCACAGGCTACGGCGGCTCTCGTCCAGCATCAGGGACAATAGACTGTCGGAGTAATGCTTCCGCAAAGCCCTTAAAGCCGGAAGTGTCCACAGCACCTCGCCCTCGGCCTGGGCCGGAAAGATCAACACCCTTTTAGGCAGGCTGATATGCCTGGCGATAGGCAGCCGGGGTGGCCGCCCGAACCGCCGGGAAAAATCTATTGACAGGTCGGTAAAAAGTCCCATTTGTTTGTTTTCCTGTTAGTATTTTTTAGCCACTAAGACACGAAGACAATTCCGATTTCCGATTTCCCATTTCCTATTTGGTAAATTTGGTGCCTTTGTGCCTTGGTGGCTTAATTGCCGCTTTCTTCTGGCGCCGGTCCTCAAAGGCCAGCTTCATCACCTGATCCACCGTCTCGGCGTAATGGAACTGGAGTTTCTTCTTGACGTAATCCGGGACCTCCTCCAGGTCCTTCTGGTTCTGCTTGGGGATGATCACTTCCTTGATGCCGGCCCGCTGGGCGGCGATCACTTTTTCCTTGATCCCACCCACCGGCATTACCTTGCCCCGCAGGGTGATCTCTCCGGTCATGGCCAGGTAGTGTTTTACCGGGCGGTTGGATAACAGCGAGACCAGCGAAGCGGCCAGGGTCACCCCGGCCGAGGGCCCGTCCTTGGGAATGGCCCCTGACGGGATGTGGACGTGGATGTCGTAGCGGTCGAAAAATTTGGGGTCCACCTGGTATTTGGCGGCGTTGGAGCGGACGTAGGACAGGGCGGCCATGGCCGATTCCTTCATCACCTCGCCCAGGCTGCCGGTCAGCTGCATTCCCTTCTTGCCCGGCATCTTGGTGGATTCGATGAACAGGATCTCCCCGCCCACCGAGGTCCAGGCCAGGCCGGTGGCCACCCCCACCTCGCCGGCCCGCTCGGCCAGCTCGGGGAAGATCTTTTGGGGGCCCAGCAGGTCCGGCAGCACCGCCGGGGTTATCACCCGCTTCTTGTCCTTGCCCGAAGCCACGTCCTTGGCTATCTTGCGGCAGACCGAGGCGATCTCCCGTTCCAGGTTGCGGACCCCGGACTCGCGGGTGTATTCGGAGATGATCTTCCTGATGGTGGTTTCCGGGATCTCTATCTGCTCCGGCTTCAGCCCGTTCTCCTTGATCTGCCGGGGCACCAGGTAATTGACGGCGATCTGCAGTTTTTCCTCCTCTATGTAGCCGGAAAGCTCCAGCACCTCCATCCGGTCCTTTAAGGCCGAGGGAATGGGATCGGTGATGTTGGCGGTGGTGATGAACATCACCTTGGACAGGTCGAACGGCACGTCCAGATAATGGTCGGCAAAGGAGAAGTTCTGTTCCGGGTCCAGCACCTCCAGCAGGGCCGCGGCCGGGTCGCCCCTAAAGTCCTGGCCGATCTTGTCCACCTCGTCCAGCATGAAAACCGGGTTGTTGGAGCCGCATGCTTTTAGCCCCTGGATCACCCGGCCCGGCATGGAGCCGATGTAGGTGCGGCGGAAGCCCCGGATCTCGGCCTCGTCCCGCACCCCGCCCAGCGACATCCGGTAGAATTTCCGGCCCAAAGCCCGGGCGATGGAACGGCCCAGGCTTGTCTTGCCCACGCCAGGCGGCCCCACAAAGCAGAGGATGGGCCCCTTGGCGTCGTTCTTAAGCTTGCGCACCGCCAGGTACTCCACGATCCGGTCCTTGACCTTAACCAGGTCGTAGTGGTCCTGGTCCAGTATCTTGCGGGCTTCGATGATGTCCATGTTGTCCACGGTGGATTTGGTCCAGGGCAGGTTCAGCATCCAGTCGATGTAGGTGCGGGAAACGGTGTACTCCGCGGCGTGGGGAGGCATCCGGGCCATGCGGTCCAGTTCCTCCTTGGCGGCCTTAAGGGCCTCGGGGCTGAAGTTGGCCTTTTCTATCTTATCCCGCAGGGTGCTGATCTCCACCGAGTATTCGTCGCCCTCCCCCAGCTCCCGCTGGATGGCCTTGATCTGCTCCCGCAGAAAATAGTTGCGCTGGTCCTTGTCCATCTCGGCCTTGACCTGGCCCCGGATCTTGTCGCCCAGCTCCAGGATGGACAGCTCCTTGGTCAGCATCGGGATCAGCTTTTCCAGGCGCTCCTTGGGCTCCACCGTCTCCAGGATGGTCTGGCGCTCGGCCACGCTCAGGTTAAGGTTGGAGGCCACCAGGTCGGCCAGCTTGGAGGGGTCCTCCACGTTCAGGGCCACGGTCTGCAGTTCGTCCGGCAGGTAGGGCGCCAGGTTGATGATCTTCTGGAACAGGCTGGAGACATTGCGCATCAGGGCCTCGGACTCGATGGTCTTCCGGGACTTTTCCTTGATGACCTCGACCTTGGCCTTGAAATACGGCTCGGTCTGGGTGAACTTGGCCAGCCGGATCCGGTTAAGCCCCTGGACCAGCAGGCGGATGCTACCGTCGGGGAAGCGCAGCATCTTGATGATCAGGGCCGCGGTGCCGAACTGGTAGATCTCGTCCGGCTTGGGATCGTCGGTATCCTGGCGCACCTGGGTGCACAGCCCCACGATCTTGGAACCGGTCAGCACTTCGTCGGTCAGCTTGATCATCCGTTCGTTGGTGATCACCAGGGGAATGATCAGATAGGGATACACCACCTGTCCCTTGACCGGCAGGATGGCCAGCTCGGACGGGATCTTGATGTCCTTGTTTTCCTTGGTATCTTTGGTTTCTTCGGGCATGATATGTAATGCGTTCCTTAAAGTTTGTTGCTGAGATTAGAATATCTTAAATTTACCACAAAAAGCACAAAACTCACAAAAATATTTTCTTTTAAGGATAACCCTAAAAGATATAAACGGAATTACAATTAGAATATTTTGTCCTGATATTTTGTGTCATCTGTGCCTTTTGTGGTTAAATAGCCTCAGTAGTTACTCCACCGGGACCTCCACCGTCCGCTTGATGTCCTTGGGCAGCCTGATGTCCAGGATCCCGTTGCTGAAGCTGGATTTGATCTGGTCGGAGGCGATCCCCTGGGGCAGGGACACCATCTTCTCAAACTGGCCCTGGATGATCTCCATCTTGTGATACCATCGTTTCCCGTCCCCGTGGGCCAGTTCCCGCCGCAAGCCCCGGATGCAGAGGTTGTCGTTGATCAGGGTGATGGCGATGTCGCCTTTGGCCACCCCGGCCAGCTCCAGCTTGATCACGAATTCCTGCTCGGTCTCGTAAACGTCGGCATAGGGCTGCCAGGCCGCCTGGTCATTCAGGTGGTACGAGGGATGGGCCAGCTGGCCCAGGTCCTGAAAGAGCCGCCCCAGGTCCTGGCGGATGACCTTGACAAATTTTACATCGTCTTCGGACATTTTGTTGCTCCTTATTACCGCTTGGCGGTTTGGCTGATGACTATGCCATTACCCTGGGCAATAAATGGAATATGGGGTCTATGGATTATTATAATCAATTTTTTAGGTAAACGCAATAAGAATTGAAATGGGGTAAGCCTCATTTCCCGCAGGATCATGCGCCCGGAGACAAAACCCCAAACACATTTTTCCTCAATCTTCGTCCTCCGCCCTGGGATGCGCCTGCTTGTAAACCTTCTTCAGCCTGTCCACCGTCACGTGGGTGTATATCTGGGTGGTGGAAAGGCTGGCGTGGCCCAGCAGTTCCTTGACCGCCTTCAGGTCGGCCCCCCGGTCCAGCAGATGTGTGGCAAACGAATGGCGCAGGGCGTGGGGGCTGGCCTTGCCGCCGTAGTCGGAAAGGCGGATCCGGGCCTTTACTATCCTCTGCAGCTGCCGTCTGGTCAGCTGTTTCCCGTTCTTGCCCAGGAACACAAATCCTTCATCCTCCCTCCCTTCCAGCAACTGTTTGAGGACCGCCGCCGAAGCCCTGGTCAATGGCACTATCCGCTCCTTGCCCCCCTTGCCTTTTACCTTGACCTGCAGGCTTGACAGGTCAAGGTCCCTGGACTTCAAACCCAGCAGTTCCGAGGACCGCAGGCCGCTGCCGTACAGTAGTTCCATGATGGCGTCATCGCGGATCTTATCGGCGGGATCGCCCTGGTTGGATTCCACAGCCTGAATGACCTGGGGCTGGGAAAGGAAGCCCGGCAGTTTCTTATCCTGCTTGGGCGAGCGCAGGCCCAGCGTCGGGTTCGTCTCCACGGCCGATTCCCTGAGGGCATATTTGAAATAAGACTTGACGGCCGACAATTTGCGTCCCAGCGAGCGCTTGTCCATCCCCTGCTGCTGCAGCCAGCCCAGGTAACGCCGGATGTCGTTGCGTCCCACCTTGCCCGGTTCCTGGTGCTTAAGGAACAGGAACAACTGGGTCACATCCCGGCGGTAGGCCTCCAGGGTGTTGTCCGCCAGGTTGCGCTCGGTCTTAAGGTATTTTATGAAACTGTCGATCATCGTTTATTGCTTGACTTTTGGGCCGTGGTCACTTATCATTTGGAACATAGCACTAAAGAAGCTATACCAATTGGCCACAGAAAGCACATAAAACACAAACTATTTATTTTATTTTTAGTTTCTTCTTTTTTTGTGCCCTTTGTGCTTTTTGTGGTTAAATAGCCAAAGGTAACCTGCAACTTATTTACTTTCATGAAAACAAAGACATCTTTGGCCGGGCGTTCGACCCAGGAACTGCAGGAACTGCTGGCCCCGCTGGGTTTCAAAGCCTTTCAGGTGAAGCAGCTGATGGCCTGGATATACCAGAAGAACGCTTCCGGTTTTTCGGCCATGACGGATCTGTCCCAAGCCTTTCGGGAAAAGCTGGACAAGGAGTTCTGCCTGCAC
Source organism: uncultured bacterium (assembly GCA_963780225.1). Lineage (GTDB taxonomy): Bacteria > Edwardsbacteria > AC1 > AC1 > EtOH8 > UBA5202. Next base: position 36,468 of record CAWAAX010000027.1, read on the forward strand.
GAACTGTCCATTGCCAAAAAAATATCCTCCCGGGACGGCACCACCAAACTGCTGCTGCAGGCCCAGGACGGCCAGCAGGTGGAATCCGTGGTCATCACCGCCCCCGGCCGTCTGACCGCCTGCATCTCCTCCCAGGCTGGCTGCCGGCTGGCCTGCGCCTTCTGCGCCACCGGCAAGATGGGTTTGGTCCGTAACCTGGACTGCCTCCGAGATAGTGGACCAGCTGTGCCTGCTGCAGGATCTGTCGCCGGAGCACAGGATCACCAACGTCGTCTTCATGGGAATGGGCGAGCCAATGGAGAACTACGACCAGGCGCTTAAGGCCGCCCGGATCATCAACTCCCATCAGGGGTTCAACCTGGGGGCCCGGCATATCACCATCTCCACCTCCGGGCTGGTGCCGGGGATACTGAGGCTGATGGAGGAGCCGGAGCAGTTCAAGCTGGCCATTTCTCTGAACGCCGCCGACGACAAGGTTCGCAGCCGCCTGATGCCCATCAACAAAAAGTATCCCCTAAAGGCGATGCTGGAGGCGGTAAAAAAGTACAGCAACAAAAAGGGCAAGCTGGTCTTCTTTGAATACATCCTGCTGGAGGGAATAAACGACAGCCTGGAGGATGCGGAGAACCTGTCGCGGCTGTTAAAGAACATCCCCGGCAAGGTCAACCTGATCACCTACAACCCGGGGGGCCGGGAAGAGACCCTGCAGCCGTCGTCGGTGGAAGCCCGGCGGGCTTTTTACGACAAGCTCTGCCAGCTGGGAGTGGCGGTGACCTTCCGGGCCAGCAAGGGTCAGGACATCAAGGCGGCCTGCGGCCAGTTGAAGGCGGCGATGAATCCCTGAAATAATAACCCAGACCTGAAGGACTGGGCTATTATTTGCCAGCTATAGTCAAAAGATATTCCTTAATGCCCAGAAACACAGACCTGGCTATCTTCTCCTGAAACTCGGCGGTCAACAGCAGGGCCTCTTCCTTTGGCACTATGATGAAGGCCGGCTCCACCAGGAATGACGGCATCTGGGTGGCCCGGCACAGCACCAGGTTGCCGTAGTAGAACCCGTGATCGGGCACCTGCAATGTCTTCTGGAATTGGCGGTGGACAGCAAAGGCCAGGTCCCGGCTGAACGGCTGGTAATAGTAAGTGGAAAAGCCGCTGTCCTCCAGGGGATTCACCCCGTCGGGCGAGGCGTTGTTGTGGATGCTGACCAGAATGTCCGCCCCCCAGGCCGCGGCCCGGGCCGGCCGCTGATAGATGCCCACCTGCTGGTCTCCTTCCCGGGGATAATAAACTTTGGCCCCGGCGTTCTTCAAAAGATTTCCCAGCCTCCTGGATATCTGCCAGTTGACCTCCTTCTCCAGTGTCCGCAACGGCCCCACCGCGCCGCTCTCCGGCGAATGCCCGGCATCCACTGCTATTTTGATTCCGGCCAGAGGCCGGTTTTTTTGTACCCTGGGCCGCGGCTTTATCTCTATCTCCAGGTTATTCTGCTGATAACGGGCGTCAAATCCCCACAAGGGCTGGCTTAAGAAGATCTCCAGTTCCACCTCGCCGTTCTGCACCTGCCGCCAGCGGATGTCCTTGACCAGCTTGTCCAGGGGATCGTAGCGCACCCAGTCCATGTCGGCCTGGGCCCCGAAGACCAGAAGTTTTAGCGACATCCCGTCGGCCGAGGCTTTGGCGCTGTAGGCGCAGGCCCGGGAAAGCGAGAACCTGACCAGGGCCTTCTCCTCGTTTTTGAAAGTGCGCCCCACCGCCAGTTTGGCGCGAACCATCGGTCCCGGCCACGGCTTTATAACGACCGATTCCTTTTTGACCCATGCCTCCTTGCTACCGGTCAACTTGACCCGGTAATTTTCCCCGGCGCTGCCGGTCAGCTCCAGGTTCACCCCCGGGGGCAGAAATATCTCGTATCCCAGATCGGGACCGGTCTTCAGCACCGTCACCGAATCCTTGGTGACCGCCCAGACCATCAGGCTTTCCGGCCAGGTGCTGACCCTGGATTCGGAAGAATCCACCACCATCATCCCCAAAGTGTCCACCAGGTACAGATATATTTTTTCGGAGTACCATTGGTCGCGGCCGGATACCAGATAGCTTCCCATATAGGTTCCGGGCAGGGTCAAAGTATCGGGAGCGATGGAATCGGAAAAGGCCAGCGCCTTTTCATCCTGCTCCATCCTGCCGATCCTTTCCTCCATGGGAATGCCCTGCCCCCGGCCGATGGAGAAGCTGGCCTTGCGGTCCGGCGTACCCCTGAAAGTTACCGCCATGCGGTCTCCGGCCCTGACCCCCAGCTCCTGTCCGGGAGTGATGGTGCCGTGCACTATGGCCAGACTGTCGGGGCTGATCATTATGCTGCGGGGAGCCACCTTGACATTGCGGATCAGGCTGTCGCTCTGGCCGTTCTTATGGGCCAGCAGTTTGATCTGGAATTGTCCGGCAGAGAAAGGGATGTAAGCCAAGAAAGCCCCGTCTTCGTGGACATCCGTTTTCTGCCCGTTCACCCACAACTGGCTGCCCGGAGTGACCGAACCGATGATGAAGGAATTGGCCACCGGACCGATGTTGTCGCCTTCCCGGGGATAGACCAGGTCTATCCGGGGCTGGGCCGCCAGGGAGGCGGCCAGGGCGCAGAAGATGTATAGCAGCAATAAGTTTCTTTTCATAACCGGATTTTATTATTATTTTTCTCAGGCAGGCAACGTTCATCGTTGCGGACTACCAGCCGCCGCCGGATTTGAATTTTCACGCTGAAAGCGTGCAGGAATAAAGACGGTGGCTTCAGCCTCCGGCAATGGCAGTAACGCCTCTCAAGGCGCCCTGAAGGGCCGCAGGAAACCTAGTCCCAAATGTAACGTTCGTCATACTTGACCCCATGTTTCTTCAGTAGCAGCAAGAATTCCTCTTTAAAACTTTTTCCCCTGTGATGTTCCTCTTGGTTTTCGATATACCGTAAAACCGTTTCAACCATAGATTCACTTACAGTGAATGCGCCATAGCCCCGTTGCCACGCAAAATGACCCTTTATCCTGCCGCCTTCGTTCACCCATCTTGAGGAACTCCCTTTGATGCATTGCAAGGCATCAGAAACTGATAGTGTCGGCGGCAAAGACGCGAGAATATGGATGTGATCCATCGTGCCACCAATTTTGAGCATTGCACCATTTTCCCCGCGAATGATACCCCCGATATACGGGTACAAGGTTTCGCGCAATGCCGGAGTAACGATATTCTGACGTCCTTTGGTCGAAAACACAATGTGATAAACAAGATGCGTCAATGTGCTTCCCATAAACCCTCTTTTCCCTCCGCCCCTTCAGGGCGGGCATTCATCCCATTTATAGCCTGTGGCCAAAGCCACAGGCTATGTCCTATTGCCCCTTCAGGGCTTTAACTTTGGTTCTCAAACATCAATAACCGCCGCGCTCTTTCCCGCCACCTGCCCCGAACTCCAGGCCCACTGCAGGTTATAACCTCCGGTATCACCGTCCACATCCAGGATCTCCCCGGCAAAGTAAAGCCCGGTGATTTTTTTTGATTCCAGCGTCCCGGGAATGACTTCGCGCAGGTCCACCCCGCCCACCGTTACCTGGGCTTCCTTGAAAGGCCTGACAGACTTTACCTTCATCGGCCAGGCGGTAAGGTTGGCAGATAGTTTTTTTATCTCGGCTTCCGAAAGACGGACGGTATCTTTTTCCGGATCTATCCTGGACTCCCTAACCAGCATCTGGCCGATCTTCTGGGGCAGCAGGCCGTTGAACAATTCCTGGGCCGGCCGGGGACTGATGCGCCTGGTCCGTTTTGACAGGAAGGATATCATCTCCGGGCCGGTCTGTCCCGGCACAAAGTTCAGGAAGCACTGCTTGCGGCCTTCCCCCAGCAGCCGGCTGCTCTTCAAGGCCAGCGGCCCGGAGAGGCCGTATTTGGTGAACAAACCCTCGTCGGTCAGCTGTAGCACCTTCTTTGAACCTTCCCAAATGCTTAGGTCCATGTCCAGCCGGATGCCCTGAAGTTTGTGGAACCAATTACCCTCCAGTTCCAGTGAGGCCAGGGCCGACCTTAAGGGCGTGATGTTGTGCCCCAGCTGCCCGGCCAGCTGGTACCCACCCTCCCCGCCCCCCAGCTGGGGCGCGGCCGCCCCGCCACAGGTCAGGATCACGGCCTGGGCCGGGTGCGATTCCCCCCTCTGGTGTAGTAAAAAGCCGGTCTTGTTCTTTTTGATCCCCACTATCTCTGAATGCAGTCTGACCTCCACACCCAAACGCTCCAATTCCCTTTCCAGCGCCAAAAGCACCGAGGGCGCCTCGTTGGATCTGGGGAAATAGCGGCCCCGGGCATCGCAGTAATATTCTATCCCCAGTTCATTGAAAAAATCCAGGGTCTGCTGCAGTTCAAACTGGGCAAGTACCATGTCGGCCACCGCCGGAACCTGGGCGTGGAAGTGTTTTGGCGCCAGGTCGCGGTTGGTGAAATTGCAGCGTCCGTTGCCGGTGGCTAAAAGTTTGCGGCCCAGGGAGTGGTCCTTCTCCCATAGCCGCACTTTGGCCCCGCCCCGGGCGGCGGCAATAGCCGCCATCATCCCCGAGGCCCCGCCGCCTATTATCGATATTTCTTTTTTTGACATTACCTCTAAGCTCTAAGCTGTATGCTGTATGCTGTATGCTATATGCTATATGCTATACCCTATACCCTATACCCTAGACCCTAGACCCTAGACCCTAGACCCTATACCCTGTCATCTGTTCCCTGTTCCCTGCGTTTTGAGCCATTCCAGCCATTTGTCCAAGCCGTCACCTGTCTTGCAGGAGAGTCTGAAGATCGGAACGTTCGGATTGAGCCTTCTGATGTCATGCTCGGCCTTTTCAATGTCAAAGTCCACCGCCTGCAGCAGGTCTGTCTTGTTGATGATCACCGCCTGGGCCTCCGAAAAGATCAGCGGATACTTGGCCGGCTTGTCGTGGCCTTCGGGGGTGGACAGCACCACCACTTTCAGTTCTTCGCCCAGGTCAAACTCGGCCGGACAGACCAGGTTCCCCACGTTCTCGATGAACAGATATTTCAGGCCGTCCAGGTCCAGGCTGCTTAAGACCGAGTCTATCATGTGGGCATCCAGATGGCACCCGCCCTCGGTGTTGATCTGAACCACCGGAACCCCCAGGGACTCTATCCTCCTGGCATCGTGGTCCCCGGTGATGTCGCCCTCGATCACCGCCAGCTTGTATTTTGGAAACAGGCCCTTGATGGTCTGCTCCAGAAAAGTGGTCTTGCCGGCCCCGGGCGAGGCGATCAGGTTCAGCGCCAGGATCTTCCGGGACCTGAACCACTGCCGGTTCAAGGCGGCCTGGGACAGGTTCTCGTCCATGATGTTCTTTAAGATCTTTATCTCAGCCATTGTCCACTTCCATGCTGTCTATGTACATTTCCCGGCCCCCGGCTATTTGAACGTTAATTGAGCCGCAATGGGCGCAACCCAATCCCAGGTCCTGCTGTTCCGATTCCTTTTGGCACTCCCGGCAGAGAACTTTGACCGGCACCCACTCTATCTTCAGCCCGGCCCCCTGGGCGATGGTGCCGGAGGCCAGCAGGTTGAAATTCATCTCCACCGCCTCGGGCACATAGCCGGTCAGCCGGCCGATCTTAAGATTGATCCGGGATACTTTCACCGCCCCGGCTTTTTGGGCCTGCTCCAGCACTATCTTGAAAAGGCTCTGGGTGATGGCCAGTTCGTGCATCAGCGGGTCTTTTTAAGCTTGATGAGCTCGCCCCTTGCATTTTCGTCGCCGGGATTGCGGGCCAGCCATTGCTCCAAGGTGGCGATGGCCTGGGCGGTGTTGTTTTGGGCCAAATAGAAGGTGTACAGCCGGCCGTATCCCTCGCCTAAATTGGGATTGATCTGGATGCCTTTCTTGTAATAATATTCGGCCGAGTCCTGCACCCCTGCCTGCTGAAAGGACATTCCCATCTGCATCAGGATATAGGGGTTGGCCGGGTCCTTCTGCATCACTTTGCGGAAATAACCCAAGGCCTTTGGGAAATCGCCCAGTTCGGCGTAGGTCACCCCCAGCCAGTTCAGGCCGGCCGATTCCTCAGGCATTATGTTGTGGGCCTGCTCGAATTGCTGGACTGCCTGCATCTGCAGTTCCTTGGACTCCTGAAGCCGGTTGTTCTGGCGGGCCTGGTCGGCCTGGCGGCGCAGGGCCATCCCCAGGTTCCAGTAGGTCACCGCGTAATTTCCCAGCAGCCGCTGGGTGTTCTCGTCCTTGAACACCTTGGGATCGGTCAGGCCCCGCATCTTGTATACATTGTTCAGATTATTTTGGGTAACCTGGATGTTGGGCTGTTTTTTGGAGGAGCTGTCCGGCAGTATCCGGTAAAGCATGCCTTCAAATGAGAGATAATTTTCCAGCCCGGTCAGGTTGTCGTCCGAGACCGTGGCTGCAAAGTAGATGGGATATTGCTCCTGATAATCCTTGCCGAAGACCAGGGCGGCGAATTCTTTGGGCGGGGCCAGCACCTGGGCAAAAGAAAGTTTTTTTCCGGAGTTGGCCGCGATGATCAGCCGGACTGCTATGTCGGATATTTTGAAGATCTGACCATCTTTGGTGCGTGCAGGGAAATTATATTTTAGCTGGTCAATCTGATAATCCGAGATATCCATAGGCACGCCGTTCTGCTTCATCTGCTTAAGGTACCATTCGGTGTTTCCCAGGGAAAGGTTGACGATCCGTACGTCCTTGCGAACCCTCCAGACCTCCTGCACGAACCAGACCGGGAAGGTGTCGTTGTCGCCGTTGGTGAAGATGATGCCGCCGGGCAGGGCCGACTGCAGGATGTTGTAGCCGTAGTCCGCCGGGATCCAGTTGTTGGAGCGGTCCTTCTCGTGATAGTACCTTTTGACGTTGAACAGGCCAACCCCCAGCAGGATCACACCCAAAGCAATGATGGCATAGCGGGTCCATTCTTTAGCGTATTTGGCCAGCAGTTCCCGCACCAGGTGCATCAGCCGCCAGGTGCCCATCCCGATCCAGATGGCGAAGAACAGGTAGCAGGGCGCATAGATATAGTCCCGGTCGCGGGGCTGGGGATTTCCCATGTTCAGGTAGACCACCAAGCCCAGGCCGGTGATCAGGAAGGCCGGTCCCACCAGGGAAAAGCTTTTATCTTTGCGCTTGAGCAGGTGAAAGAAACCGAAGACGATGGCCAAAGCTATCAAAATTGCGGCCAGGGGGCTGCCCTGGAAAACGCCCAAGAGAATGCCGCCCACCAAAAGAACCAAAGCTGCGGTGGAGAGCTTCTTGTCCTCTCCCTCCCACAGGTGCATCAGGGCCCCGAAGATGCCCAAGGCCATGGAGACCACGTTGAACTGCCACTTGAAATAGCGGAAGAACATGTGGTTGAACTGGTACATGAAGTCGGCCTTGCGCTGAAAGAAATTGAATGGCTCGTACTGTTTACGCTGCAGCACGTACATCATTGAATCCCAGTCACGAGGGGCGCATTCATTGATGCCCGGATTGAGGTTGGACCGCACCAGCAGATAAGCATTGATGGTCAGGGCCAGGAAGAACAACACCACGCCTATCAGCCAGATCTTCCAGTCCATCAGGGCCTTCCAGTCCACCATCAGGATGAAGATCAGGATCGGCAGGGCCGCCAACAGAGTGGCCATATGGCTGGCCCAACCCAGGCCGAACAAGAAAGCTAAAAGCAGAATGACCTTGCGGTTGCCCACCTGCCCCATGTTGTCCCGCCAGCGCATGGCCAGCCAGACCGTCAGGGTCAAGGTGAACATGGCCAGGCCGTAAACCTCGGCTTCGACTGAATTATCCCACCAGGTGGGGGCGAAAGCTAAAAAGATGGCGCCCACCGCCCCGCTTAAATGAAGCATCAACCGTTCCAACTCGTCCTTGGGCTCGCCCCGCCACAAGACGATCAGCTTGACGGTCAAAAGATAGACGAAAGCCACCGTGGCGGCTGAGAACAGCGGCGAGAGCAGGTTGATCCGGGCCGCGATCTCGGGCAGGAACTGGAACATCAGGATGGTGGTCCGGCCGATCACCGCGTAGAGGGGATATCCCGGGGGATGGGGAATGCCCAGGATGTTGGAGATGGCGATGAATTCCCCGCAGTCCCAGAACGAGGTGGTGGCGGCCATGGTCTTGACGTAGATGACGAAAGCCGTCAAAAACACGCCCAGCCCGGTTAGCAGCCTGATCTTGGTTTCCTTCTGCATTTAACTGATGCTCCTTGCTGTGGATTAAGGATGAAGTATATCTGATTTATAAGTTAATTCCGAAAAATCCTAATGTCTAATGTCGAAATCCTAAACAAGCTCCAAAACCAGAAATCCTAAAATGCAAACCGTTTAGAGTTTGTGATGTTTTGAATATTTGCATTTGTTTAAGATTTAGGGTTTAGTATTTAGAAATTGGTCCTTCAGGTCCCCTGGTAGCTCTGGGCCGGCTGCTCGGGAACGGCCTCCACCTTGGCATGCAGGGACCGGGTCAGCGCCTTTTTAAGCTCGGCAGAGTCGGCTAATTTTGCCAGTCTCCCGTAGCGGCAAAGCGAGATGGCCTGGTTCTCCTCGGACACCACCACCGCCACCGCATCGGTCTCCAGGGTCAGGCCGTGGGCAGCCCGGTGCCGCATCCCGTAGCTGGCGGTTATCTCCGGATCCTGGGACACCGGCAGGGTGCAGCCGGCCGATATGATCATGTCGCCCCGGATGATCACCGCGCCGTCGTGGAGGGGCCCGCCGGGGACGAACAGGGACATCAGCAGGGGCTCGGAGACCTTGGCCCCGATCTCGGTGCCGGTGTCGCTGAAATTCTTAAGCCCATCGTTCTTCTCGAAGACGATGATGGCCCCGAATCCCCTCTGGGAAAGGGTCTGGCAGGCCCGGGCCACTTCGTCGATGGCCTTGGCCTCGCCCTTGAGGAAGATCCCCAGAAAGCGGTTGCGCCCCAGCTGGGTCAGGGCGTTGCGGATCTCGGGTTGGAATAAGATGACAAAGGCCACCACCCACAGGGATTTTAATGAGTCCATGAACCAGCCGGTGCCGGGCAGACTGTAAAGCTGGGCCGCTATCCCGATCACCACCAGCACCATCACCCCGAACAGCATCTGGATGGCCCGGGTGCCCTTCATCAGGTGAAATATTCTGAAGATGATGTAGGATACCAGCAGGATGTCCAGGATGTCCAGAGGCCGCACCGTCAGGAATGACAGGGCCCCCGGCAGATGGTAGGTGAAATTTAATCTTTCGATCATATATTCTTTACGGCTTGGTAGACTATAAAGGCCTGGACTGTTTCTTTTACATCGTGGCAGCGAATAACAGAAGCTCCGTTCTGAACGGCCAGCAGGGCGGCCGCCAGGCTGCCGGGAAGCCGCTCGGAGGCCGGTATGTCATTGTTCAGTTTGCCGATGAACGATTTCCGGGAAACGCCTACAACCAGAGGGCAATTGAATCTCTTGAAATATTCCAGATCCTTGATCAAGCTCAGGTTGTGTTCCACGGTCTTGCCGAAACCGATGCCCGGGTCTATGGCCATTGTCTCATGCTTGATCCCGGCTTCCGCCGCCATCTTTATCGAGGCCTTCAGATAGGAGCCTACCTCGGCCAGCAGGTCGTCATATTGGGGATCTGTCTGCATGTTCTCCGGCGTGCCTTTGATGTGCATCAGCACCAGGCCTGCCTTGGCAGCAGAAACGGTGCGCGCCATTTCGGGATCGAAGTTTAGGCCGGAGATATCGTTGACTATGGAGGCCCCGGCCTCCAGCGCCTCTTTGGCCACTTGTGACTTGTAAGTGTCTATCGAGACCGGTAGTTTTAGTTTTGACGACAGTTGTTCTATTACCGGCAGCACCCTCTGCAGTTCCTCGTCCAATGATATCTTCTGTGCCCCAGGCCGGGTGGACTCCCCGCCGATGTCAATGATGTCTGCGCCCTCTGCGGCCATCCGCAGGCCCTGTTCCACTGCGGTCTTGGGATCAAGGTATCTGCCGCCGTCGGAGAAGGAATCCGGTGTGACGTTGAGGATGCCCATCACCAGGGGCCTGTGACTTACGTCAAGTTTATATTTGCCGCACTGCCAGATCATCTGTTGTCTGCCAATCTGCAAGCATAAAGCTTATAGCTTATAGCTTACAGCCTTAAGCTTTATGTTTTAGGTGTTTTCGTGATTTTTAGTGGGCAGTTTATCCCCGCCCCTTTATCAGCGACAGCGCCTCCAGCCGGGTCGACTCTCGTTTCATCCCGCCCCGGATGGCCGAGGTGACCACGGATGAGCCCGGCTTTTTCACCCCCCGCATGGTCAGGCACAGATGCTCCGCCTCAACTACGACCAGCACGCCCAGAGGTTTCAGTTTTTTCATCAAAAGATCTGCAATGTCCGCGGCCAGGCGCTCCTGTAGCTGCAGCCTTTTGGACATGACCTCCACCACCTTCACCAAACTGGAGAACCCGGTGATCTTGTTGTTGCGCGGAATGTAGGCGATGTGGACCCGGCCGAAGAACGGCAGCAGGTGGTGCTCGCAGAGCGAATGGAAGGTGATGTCCTTAACCAGGATCATCTCGTCCTCGTTCTTGGCGGTGTAGACCTTCAGCTCGTCGATGGGATCGGCCGACATGCCCGACATTACCTCCTCGTACATCCGGGCCACCCGGCAGGGAGTGTCCAGCAGGCCCTCCCGCCGGGGATCCTCGCCGATGGCCAGCAGCAGGTCCCTGACCGCTTGCTCTATCTTCGGCCCGTTCAAGGTTTTTATCTTAACTTTGGGCTTTGCCATTCTGCTTCTTCTCTTCCCCGTTCTTGTCGTTGGTCTTTGTTTCCCGGGCCGGCAGGGTCTGGCCCTTGATGATCAGCTCCACCTGCTCGCCGTCCAGGCATTCCCGCTCCAGCAGGGCGGCGGCCAGGTTCTCCAAAATCTTCCGGTTATCCTTCAGCAGTTTGGATGCCTTTTGGTTGGCGCCGTCCACCAGGGTCCGGATCTCGGAGTCTATCAGTTCGGCAGTCTGTTCGGAATAGTTCTTGATATGGCCGTAATCCCGGCCCAGGAATATCTCTTCATCCTTTTTCCCGAAAGTCACCGGCCCAAGTTTCCGGCTCATCCCCCATTCGCAAACCATCTTGCGGGACAGCTCGGTAGCCTGCTCGATATCATTGCCCGATCCGGTGGAGAGGTCCTTGAATATCAGCATCTCGGCTGCCCGGCCGCCCAGCATGATGGCCATCCGGTTAAGGCACCAGGTCCGGGAGTAGTTGTGCTTTTCGTCGGTGGGTAGGGAGACGGTCACCCCCATGGCCCGTCCCCGGGGGATGATGGTCACTTTGTGGATGGGGTCGGTGTCCTTGGTCAGCCGGCTGACCAGGGTGTGCCCGGCCTCGTGGTAGGCGGTCATCTTCTTCTCGTCGTCGGTGATCACCATGCTCTTGCGCTCGGCCCCCATCAGCACCTTGTCCTTGGCCTCCTCCATGTCCTGCATGTAGACCTTGTCGTGGTTCTTGCGGGCCGCCAGCAGGGCGGCCTCGTTGACCATGTTGGCGATGTCGGCCCCGGAAAAACCCGGGGTGCCCCGGGCCAGTATCTTCAGGTCCACGTCAGCAGCCAGGGGCTTGTTCTTGGTATGGACCTTCAATATACCCTCCCGGCCCACCACGTCCGGCCGGTCCACCACTATCACCCGGTCAAAGCGCCCCGGGCGCATCAAGGCCGGATCCAGCACGTCGGGCCGGTTGGTGGCAGCCAGGATGATCACACCCTCGTTGCCGGCAAAACCGTCCATCTCCACCAGCAGGGCGTTCAGGGTTTGCTCCCGCTCGTCGTGGCCCCCGCCCATCCCGGCCCCCCGGTGGCGGCCCACCGCGTCTATCTCGTCGATGAAGATGATGCAGGGGGCGCTGCGCTTGCCCTGTTCGAACAGGTCCCGCACCCGGGCCGCCCCCACTCCCACGAACATCTCCACGAAGTCCGAACCGGAGATGGAGAAGAACGGCACCCCGGCCTCACCGGCCACCGCCCGGGCCAGCAGGGTCTTGCCCGTGCCGGGAGAGCCTAGTAGCAATGCCCCCTTGGGGATCTTGCCGCCCAGCTTGGTGAACTTTTTGGGCTCCTTCAGAAATTCTATTATCTCCCGAAGGTCGGTTTTGGCCTCGTCGGCTCCGGCTACGTCGCTGAAAGTAACTTTAATCTTGTCCTGGGAAAGCTTGGCCTTGCTTTTACCGAAGTTGAAGACGCCTTTCTGTCCGCCCTGCATCTGGCGCATGAACAGGAACCACAGCACGCCCAGCACTATCAGAAAACCGTAGTTCATCAGGAATGCCACCAGGCCGCTGGGCTCGGTGGACAGAGCCTTGATCCTGACGCCCCGGGCCTCCAGCTCAGCTATCAGGTTCGGGTCCTCGATCGGCAGAAAGGTCTTGAACTTGGGGTATTCCAGCCTGACCCCGGCCTTGACCTCCATCTTGGTGGACTTGAAGTTTCCCTTGACCTCACGCCCGGTGAAGATCACCTGGGTGATGTTCCCGGCGTTGAGCTCCTCCCGGAACTGGCTGTAGATGATGTCCATCTGCCGGTCCCTGGGCTTGGAGAACAGGTTGTACAGAGATATGGCCAGCATCACCAGTATCACCCAGATCAGCACCGAACGTATGCCTTCGTTAAAACCCTTGGGGCCGGTGATCCTCTTAAGTCCCTTGCCGCCTTTATTCCCTTCCGCCATTATTCCTCCTCAATCCAGCTTATGTAAGGCAGGTTACGATGGAGCTGATTGTGATCCAGCCCGTAACCCACCACGAATTTATCGGGGATGTTAAACCCCTTGTATTTTACCGGCACCTGCATCCGCCGCCGGTCCTTCTTTTCCAGCAGGGTGCAGACCTCGAGGGAAGCGGGGCGCCGGGTCCTTAAGTTCTTCAAGAGATAGGACAGGGTCAGCCCGCTGTCCACGATGTCCTCCAACAAAAGCACATGCCGTCCCCGGATGCCGGTGGAGAGGTCATGGTTGAGCCGCACCACGCCGGAGGTCCTGGTGCTGCCCTTGTAGCTGGCCACTGCTATGAAATCCACCTCCACCGGGATTGAGATCTCCCGCAGCAGGTCGGCCATGAATACGAACGATCCCCGGAGCACGCCCACCAGGACCAGGTCCTTCCCCTTATAGTCGGATGAGATCTTCCGGGCCATCTGCTTTACTTTGGCTTGGATCCGGGCTTTGGAGATCAGCACCCTGCGGGTCTTCAGTTTTTTATTCACTTTAGCAAATTAAATTATTCACAAACCCTTCGTTAGTATAACCCGCCGCCCATACTCAGGACAGACCTTGGAGGAACAAACCGCATCGCTGCCTGGGTAATTTTTATAAGGAAACCAGGAAGCCATGAATTTATCGTTTTTCAATAGATTTTAATGATTATCCAATCAGCTCAGGAAACATGGAGAACATTAGGTGCCCGCCCCGGTTGTCGCGTTAAAACGATCAGTGAGCATCGCAGTTGATGGCGGTTAAAAGCTTGTCTGGTCTGTTTGAGGGCTTGGCCAAAGCCCGAGTTCAGACAAGCCCGTCATCAACGAGAAGCGCAGCGCGGACCCGCTGAAGCCTTGGCGTAAGCGTGGCCCGGAGAGTTTTAAGCGACGAGCTTTTTCTTTTGGTCCTTTGCTGGAGCCTGCCCTGAGAAGGCTATTTACCTTGCAAACGAAGGGGCGGTACAAAAAGAAAAGAACATAATCGGATAAAATCTGCGTTTTCACCGCATTCATTATATTCTTTCTACTTTTCCTGATCAAGTTAGATAGTCATTTAGATTTTTTATAGTTACCGTTCTTCTATGTATTTTTTTGAAACCATAAAGCCCCAAGTTTTCCTGCCTTCCTGGATTCCTTATAGTTTCCGTTATTTTATGGTTAGAAACTCCAGGCATAGCACCTTTTTGGTTGTTGCCGTGACGGGGTATGCATTTGATCTCCTGATCCCGCAGAGCCAGACCACGGTTTTCCCCCGGCGGACCAGCGGCCAGCCCGCCCTTTGTGCCTGCGGAATCCTGGCCTCTATGAAAATGTCCTTGATCTTCTTGTCCGACCTCTGTCCGAAGGGGATCATCCGGTCCCCGTCCTTTTTGCCCGTGATCCGCAGAGGACTGCCGTCCATTATGGCGGCGTCGAAGCAGGCCAGCTCCGGCGGGCATTTGTTGATATTCCGGACATCCCGCTTTTCGGCCAGCCGGGCTTTTATGGAATATGCTCCGGCCCTGGTGGTTCCCGGTATCTTCAGCGCCCCGGCTTTAAGCCCCGGAATCTGATTTTTGCTTTCTGCTTTTGCTTTTTGGGCAGTCAGCACCGCCCGGTCGTATATTTTCTCGATCCAAACATCTCCCGACAAATTGACTTTGGCCCCTGTTCTCCCGTTGTGGATCAGTTCCATGGCGCTGGAGATATGCAACAAATCCGGCACCGCCCCCCTGCCTAAAAGCAGCTCCGAACAGTGTCGTAATATATTATGCTGTAACCCTTTATTATATAACTTAAATTTTGATAAATCAATAGCTATTTTGGATTTATCGCATTTTGTACACGAGCGAAAAGCCTTTTCAACCTGTTCGTTTATGATCTCCAGATCGTGCTCCACATTACCCGCCAGCTGGGACAAGGCCTTCTTTACTTGGGGATTATAAGTTTCCAGCAGGGGCATCAGCTGATGGCGGACCCGGTTGCGGAAGAACTGTTGGGAACTGTTGGAAGCATCCCTGCGCCCGGCTAGTTTGTGCTGTTTAAGGTAGGCTTCGATTCGTTCCCGGCTGCAGCCCAGAAGAGGTCTGACGTATGGCCCGTTGACCAAAGGGATCCCGGCCAGGCCGCTTAAGCCGGAGCCCCGGATCAGGTGCATCAGCACGGTCTCGGCCTGGTCGTCCAGGTTGTGGCCGGTGGCTATCTTGCTGCATTTTTGTTTTTTTGAGACATCCAGCAGGGCCGCCCGCCTCAGCTCCCGGGCCGAAGTTTCCAGGGAGAGTTTGTTCTTCCGGGAGTGTGCTTTGACATCCACATTCACTGTGATCAGCTTTACCCCCCAGCGTTCAGCCAGCTGCCTGGCCCAGGCGGCATCGGCTTGCGAGGCTTTTCCCCGCAGATGGTGATTGATGTGGCAGGCGGTCAGTTTGAAACCCAGTTCTCCGGACAATTCGTTCAAGACATGGAGCAGGCACAGCGAATCCGGACCGCCGGAGAAGGCCGCCAGCACGTGATCCCCGGAGCGGATCAGCTTCCGGGAGGTTATTAGTTCTTTGACCTGTGATCTCAGGTCTTCTTTTTGTATTCATCTGATATTTTCTATAAGGAATCCATGAATTACAGGAATGATTATTTGGTTCAGAGTTTCCAAATGGTTTCCTTGGCATCTGAGGTATAAAATATTTTCCTGTCTTCATGGTTTCCTTATAGTTTCTCTGGTTTAGCTCCGGCCGGTCTCAGCATCTTGAACATCTCCATCAGCTCGGCTATCCGGAACAACCGGGCCAGGCCCAGATAGACCGCCCCCAGCCCCAGCATCATGGCCGCCAGGTAGAATATCTTGGGGCCCAGATGCCCGCCGTCCACCCAGCGCAGCCAGCCCAGGCTCAGACCCCAGCCCATCAGGCCTACCAGGACCGAAGCCGCCGCAGTTTTCAGCAGCACCGGCAGCAGCAAACTCAGTTTGATCTCCCGGACCCGGGACCGGATCAGCCACAGGCTTAAAAGCGCAATCAGGGTGTAGGCGGCGGCATGCCCCAGGGCCAGCCCGTCCACCCCCAGCTTCCCGATCACCAGCAGGTTGAATACGGAGTTGAAGGCATTGCCGATGAAGTTGAGCACCATCGGGGTCTTGGTGTCCTGCAGGGAATAAAAGACCCGGTTCAGGAAAAGGTATAAAGTAAAGGAGAACAGCCCCAGCGAATACAGGGACAGCACCCGGGCCAGCAGAATGCTGTCGGCGGCGTGGAAGCGCCCGTGTTGCATCAGCGACTGGACGATGGGAAAACTGCAGGTGATCAGCACCGCCATGGACGGGATGATGCAGAGAGCGCTCCAGCTTATTCCCTGGCGGACGGAGCCGGCAAAACTTTCCCATTCCTTCTTCACCGCCTGGTGGGACAGCCCCGGCAGCAAAACGGTCCCGATGGACACCGCCAGCAGGCCGTGGGGCAGGATGTAAAAGGCGAATGCGTACTGCAGGGCCGAGACCCCGCCCTGGATGCCGATGGCCAGGTTGTTCTGGACTGTCAGGTTCAGCTGGTTGAAGGCCACGTAAAGTATCACCGGCAGGGAAAGCCGGAAGGTCTTGACCACCGCCGGGTGCCTGAAGTCCACTGTGAAATGGTATTTAAAGCCGCAGTCCTTAAGGCCGGGAAGAAGGAACAGCACCTGGACCAGCACCCCGAAGGTGGTGCCGAGGGCCAGCCCGGCCGGGCCGAACCAGGGGAACAGTTTGTAGGCGAACAGGGAGGCGATGACCACCAGGTTGTTGGCCACCGGGGCGTATGCCACCGCAGCGAACTTGCCCCGGGCGTTAAGCACCCCCCCGCCGATGGCCGAAAGCCCGTAGAAGAAGATCTGGGGGATGAAGAACCAGAAGAAGAACAGCACCTGTTCCCGGGTGGCGGTCTGGGCCTTCAGGGTCTGGATGTAGACCAGGAAGGGCGCGGCGGCTAAGCAGACCAGGGTGGTGGCGGCCATCACCAGCAGTCCGGCGTTGATCACCTGGCTGATGTTGAGCCAGGCCTGTTTTGGCTCTTGTTGGGAAAGCTGTTCCACGATCACCGGGATGAACACCGCCGACAGGATCCCGCCCAGGATCAGCTCGTAGATCATGGTGGGCAGGACGTGGGCCAGGTTGTAGGCGTCGGCCAGCGGGGTAAAGCCCAGCACCGCCCCCAGCGCCGCCCATTTGACGAACCCGGTCAGGCGCGAGAACAGGGTGCCCAAGGACATCCCGGCTATTGATTTGAGGGTTTTGCTCATATAAATGATTATACCTTATTTTGGGGCAAGGCTCAATTGTTTTTTTACCTCTCCCCCCATGGTAGGGACACGGCATGCCGTGTCCCTACCATGGGGGGGTCAAAAGAAACAGTCCTGCGGTATCCGCAGGACTGTTTGGTACAACCCTGTTTATGAACACGGCTCGCCGTGTTCATACGGGTAATCTTACCCAGATGAAATATCTTTTGTGTCTTTGTGCCTTGGTGGCAAACGGTCACCCTATTTCAATCCCACCAACGTCTGCGCCTTGTTCGGGGTGAACTTCACCTTGCCCTCCCGGGCCAGCCAGCCCAGGGACAGGTAAAGTTGCTTGTCGTCCAGCTTGGCCAGTTTTTTAAGGGAGCTGAGGTTCTGGGTCCCCTTGGCGTTTAGCGCTTTCCATATTGCCCCGGCATTTTGGCCGATGATCGCAGTCCACATTTTAGTTCCTCCCTCATTATATATGGTAAAAAGCGGATGCAAACGAGTGTAAAGTATCTTATAAGAATACACCCTAATCTTGACAAAATCAAGAAATATTTTATCTCCCCTACCTCCTTCTCCTATGTCTGCACTGGGCTGAGTCGATGATTGGAGTGGGGAACAAAAACCCTCTCTCCTGGATTACCAGGAGAGAGGGTTTTATCTGGATGGTGGTTTCGATACACCCCGCCGTCGGCTGAGTGGCTGGCATTTCGATAGATTTGCACTTCGAAATGCCAGATGTATCGAAGCCAGGCGGGGCACTCAACCACCGGCCAGGACTAATTTCTAAAACTATGCGCCACCGACAGACTCCCCACGAACAAGAATCCCAGCCAGTACAACAGCAAAAACGGCACCGAGGCCAGTTGCATGTGCTCAAAGGCGTACCACAAGGCCGCCGAGGTGTAGACCACCAAAAGCAGTTCCAGCACCACCGTCAGTTCGAACTTGGCCTTGTACTTCTTCCCCGACCAGCCCTTGGGCTTGCCCAGGGTCAGATTGTACTTGGGGGTGCGGGCAAAGGCGCTCTGGCGGTTGAGCAGGGCGCTGAACACCGCCTTGGAGTTGATCACCGACAAGCCGATGGCCCCGGCCATCAGGATCGGCAAAAAGCAGATGCGGCGGCGCCAGTCAGGATAGATCTCCTTTTGGGCGTAGATGTAGAAGATGGGATAGCTGAAGGCGCAAAGTGTGAAGACCGTGGCCCCGATGAAGAAGCCCCGGGAAGCAGCCTGGGAAACCTTGAGGATCATCATAGGGAAGGACAGCAGGGTCACCATCAGCATCACCGGAAAGACGATGTGGTTGGTCAGGTGGACGGTGGCCTCCCATTTGCGCAGGCCGGAAAGCTTGGGATCACGCCAGATACGGGGCAGAAGTTTCTTGGCGGTCTGGATGGCGCCCTTGGCCCAGCGGTACTGCTGAGCCTTGTAGCCATGGACCTCCTCCGGTACCTCGGCCGGGCAGACGATGTCGTTGACGTAGACGAACTCCCATCCGGCCAGCTGGGCCCGGTAGGAAAGGTCCATGTCCTCGGTCAGGGTGTCCTGCTGCCAGTCGCCGGCGTTGACTATGGCCTCCTTCCGCCAGACCCCGGCGGTGCCGTTGAAGTTCATGAAGATGCCGGAAGAATTGCGGGCCCCGTGCTCTATCACGAAATGGGCGTCCAGTCCTATGGCCTGGCCCTTGGTCAGCAGCGAAGCCTGGCCGTTGATGTGGCCCCAGCGGGCCTGCACCAGACCGATCTTGGGCGAGGAGAAATAGGGCATCATGTTCTTGAGGAAATCGGACGGGGGCACGAAGTCGGCGTCGAAGATGGCCAGGAACTCGCCCTTAGCCGCGGCCAGTCCGGCCTTAAGCGCTCCGGCCTTGAAGCCGCTGCGGTCGGTGCGGTGCAGGTGGACGATGTTGATCCCCTGTCTGCGGTACTTTTCGGCCAGCTGCCCGGCGTGCTCCCTGGTCTCGTCGGTGGAGTCATCCAGCACCTGGATCTCCAGCTTGTCCTTGGGATAGTCCAGGGCGGCCGCCGAGTCTATCAGCCGCTCCACCACATACTTCTCGTTGTAGATGGGAAGCTGCACCGTGACCGTGGGCCATTCGGTGATCTGGCAGCGGACCTTTTGGCGGTTGATCCTGTTTTTGCGGTAAAGATAGACCATCAGATATGCATGGAAGGAGTACACCGAGAGCACCAGCATCATCAGGCAGTAAAATACCAGCAAAAGGATATCGTAGGTGGACATGGTATTGTTATATGATAGTATTGAACATTACAGTTCCTAAACTCTAAACCCTAAACCCTAAACTCTAAACCCTAAAAACTAAACCCTAAACTCTAAAACTTAAACTCTAAAACCTAAACAATATCAAAGCACTAAAAAAACCATAAACAGTTTGGAGATTGCCTGATTTCGGATATTAGATTTTGTTTAGGATTTAGGATTTTGATATTAGAATTTCCGGTGTCAGCTGAGGTTCTTCAGCACCATCTTGGCCACCGACTTCAGGGTCTCGAACACCCCATAGCCCTGGTGGGCCACCGCCTCGATCTCCGGAGAGTTGAACTTGTTCAGTTGCCCCCTCAGCTCATCCACCGAAGCAATGTTGGGCAGGTCCCTTTTGTTGTACTGGATGATGAAGGGAATGGTCTGGATGTTCAGCCCATACTCCGTCATGTTGTCCTGGAGATTGGCCATGGATTCCACGTTGGCCTCCAGCCTTTCCACCTGGGAATCGGCCACAAACACCACCCCGTCCACGCCCCTCAGGATCAGCTTGCGGCTGGCGTTATAGAACACCTGTCCCGGCACCGTATAAAGATGGAACCTGGTCTTGAATCCCTTGATGCTCCCCAGGTCCAGCGGCAAAAAGTCGAAGAACAGGGTCCGGTCCAGTTCGGTAGCCAGGGAGATCAGCTTGCCTTTGGCCTCGGGCGCCACCTTGGTGTAAATGTGCTTGATATTGGTGGTCTTGCCGCAAAGGCCGCATCCGTAGTAGACGATCTTGCAGTTGATCTCGCGCGATGAATAATTTATTAACGACACTTTTGGCGCTCCCGGCTACTTAAAAAGGTTATCCAGCTCGGATTCTGCCTCGGAGGCGAAATCGGAACCGAAATTTGAACCCGACAGCGGCGGGGGCGGGGGTGATTCCTCTAACTTGGCAAAGATGGTCTGGAACATCTTGATCAGTTCGGCCACCGTCTGCTTGGTGCGGACCCGCACCAGGCCCAAGGTGGTACGCTGGTCGAAAATCACCGCCAGCATCACCCTGGATTCGATGGAGGCTACGTAGATGTTCTGTTTCTCCCCCTGATGGAACAGGGTGGAGAATTCCTTCTCCCCCACCAGCATGGCCAGCTGGCTGGTGGCCGCAAAATCGGCGGCCGAGAGCGAGGCGAACGAGGTGGTGTCCAGCTGGCTGATGTCCCCGGCCGTGGTGATCAGCTGGCCGGCTTTGTCTATCAGCAGCACCGCCAGGGAATTGGTGTTCTTAAGGAGCTGGTTCAATAGCTCGTTAATAGACCAAAAATCGTCCTCGAACACGTTTAAATTTTCAACCGGCACTTTAATTCACCTCTAAAAATTTTCTTATTGAGGCTCCCGTTTCGGTAAATCCTAATATCTAATATCGAATATCTAAACAAGCTCGAATTTATTAATCTCGAAACCGCAAACTGTTCGAGGGATTGAGCGTTTTGGTTATTGGTATTTGTTTCGGATTTATTGTTTAGTGATTAGGATTTGCTAAGCTAAAGGCTGCACTTCTTGCCCAGGTTCTCCCACCGCAGGTCGATGTCCTTCTGAATCTCTTCTATGATGGCCTGGTTCTCCGGGCGCTTCAGGTGGCGGAACCGCTCCTGCTGGAACATCCATTCGGTGATGGGCTTTCTCTCCTTGGGGGTGTAGTTAAGCTTGTACTTGCCGTCCTCCACCTCGTACAGCGGCCAGAAATTGGTCTCCACCGCCAGCCGCCCCAGCTCGGCGGTCAGCTCCGGCAGATAGCCCCAGCCCAGCCGGCAGGGCTGCAATACGGCGATGAAGGCCGGGCCGCCCTTGGCCAAAGCCTTTTCCACTTTCTTGGTGAAATCGGACCAGTTGCCCACCACGCTCTGGGCCACATAAGGAATGCCGTGGGCCGCTATGATCTCGGTCAGGTTCTTGCGGAACTGGATCTTGCCGGGGATTTTTTTGCCGTTGGGGCTGGTGGTGGTGGCGCTGCCCTTGGGGGTGGCCGAGGAGCGCTGGATCCCTGTGTTCATGTAGGCCTGGTTGTCGTAGCAGATGTAGAGCATGTTGTGGCCGCGCTCCATGGCGCCGGACAGGGCCTGCAGCCCGATGTCGTAGGTGCCGCCGTCGCCGCCGAAGGCCATGAAACGGATGTCCTCGGTGACCGTACCCTGGCGTTTCAGCGACTTGTAGGCCGCTTCGACGCCGGAGATGGTGGCCGCCGAGTTCTCGAAGGCGCTGTGGATGAAGGGCACGTCCCAGGCGGTATAGGGGAAGATGGTGGAGACCACTTCCAGACAGCCGGTGGCGCAGGTGGCCACTACCGGCTTGTCGCCGGCCGCCAGCAATGCCTGGCGGGCCACGATGGTGGCTCCGCACCCGGCGCAGGCCCGGTGTCCCCCGGTGAACTTGTCGCCCCGGGCCGCCAGTTCTTTAAGATTTGCCATTTTATATATTATCCTTGTAATAAAATTCTAAATTCAGAATTCAAAATTCAAAATTCTGCCTTCTGTTTTTGTATTTAGTCCCGGACCCCCAGGTAGCTGACCGCATCGGCCTTGACCTTGCCGGCCTTCAGGTCCAGGAACAGGCCCTCGATCTGCTCCATGTCTATCTCCCGCCCGCCCAGGCCGTAGATCACGCCTGCTATCTGTGGCTTCTTGGCCGAGCCGTAAAGGGCCGAGCGGACCTCGGTGAACACCGGGCCACCGAAGCTGCCGATGGAGTCGGAGCGGTCCAGCACCGCCACCGTCTTGATGTTCTCCAGGGCCCTGGCGATCTCCTCGGCAGGGAAGGGGCGGAAGACCCGGATCTTCAGCAGTCCGGCCTTGACCCCCTGTTTGCGCAGCTTGTCGATGACCACCTTGGCGGTGCCGCAGGTGGAACCCAAGGCCACGATGGCCACTTCGGCGTCGTCCAGCTGGTATTTCTCGATCAGGCCGTAATTGGTGTCGAACTTCTTCCCGAACTCGGCCCCCACTTCCTTGATGACCTTCAGGGCGTTGTTCTGGGCGTCCACCATGGCCCGGCGGTGTTCGAAGTAATAATCAGTCAGGTTGATGGCCCCCACGGTAAAGGGCTTCTTGATGTCCAGCAGATGCATCATGGGATCGTACTTACCGATGAAGTTCTGGACATCGGCGTCGGGCAGGGTGTCTATCCGCTCCATGCCGTGGGAGATGATGAAACCGTCGGTGGTGACCATCACCGGCAGGCGGACGTCCTTGTGCTCGGCTATCCGCATGGCCTGGATCATGCTGTCGTAGGCCTCCTGGGCGTTCTCGGAGAAGATGTGGATCCAGCCGGCGTCGCGGCAGCCCATGGTGTCGGAGTGGTCGCAGTGGATGTTGATGGGGGCCGCCAGCGCCCGGTTGACGTCGGCCATCACGATGGGCAGGCGCAGCCCGGCGGCGATGTAGATCATCTCGTACATCAGAGCCAGGCCCTGGGAGCTGGTGCCGGTCATGGTCCGGGCCCCGGCCGCGCATGATCCGATGCAGGCCGACATGGCCGAATGCTCGGACTCCACCGCCACGAACTCGGTCTTGACCTCGCCGTCGGCCACGTACTGGGAGAATATCTGGACGATCTCGGTGGCCGGGGTGATGGGATAGGCGGCCACCACGTCGGGATTGATCTGCTTCATGGCCAGAGCCATGGCTTCGTTGCCTGTCTTGGCCAGTATTATCTTCTGCATGCTATTTGACCTCCTCTTCCATGACGATGGCCTTGACCTTCTTCTTGCCCGGGCACTCGTGGGCGCAGATGCCGCAGCCCTTGCAGTGGTCCAGGTTGAACCCCGTCACCTGGCCGTCCTTTAGGATGACGGCGGAATCGGGACAGTAGACCCAGCAGAACAGGCACTGGATGCAGTTCTCGGGATGGTACACCGGCCTGGAGCTTCTCCAGTCCCCGGTCTTGAAATCCACGGCGGTGCCGCTTTTTTCTATATTACCGCCCAGGGCCAGTTCTTTGTATTTCTTCAATTCGCTCATGCCGATTTTACCTCCTCTGCCGCCCGCTTCATGGATTGGATGTTCCCCTCTATCACCTCCGGCCGGTGGGCGAATTTCTTGGCCAGCTTCTTTTCGGTGTCCTCCATCATGCTCTTGAAATCCAGGATCCCGGTGATCTTTACCAGGGCCGCCAGCATGGGGGTGTTGGGGATGTTCTTGCCTATGGTCTCCTCGGATATCTTGGAGGCATCCACTGTGAATATTTTGCCGTCGAACTTGACGGACTTCTTGATCTCCACCGCGTCCAGACCGGTGTTGATGATCAGCATGCCGTCCGCCCCCAGGCCCGCGGTGACGTTGACCGAAGCCATCAGGGTGGGATCCAGCACCACCACCACCTTGGGCGATTTGACCGGGCAATGCATCAGGATTGGCTGTTCGTCGATGCGGTTGAAGGATTGCACCGGGGCGCCCATCCGCTCCGGCCCATACTCGGGAAAGGCCTGTACATACTTGCCGGCTGACAATGCGGCATCGGCCAGCAGCAGGGCTGCGGTCTTGGCTCCCTGACCGCCCCGTCCATGCCATCTAATCTCGATCATATTATATTGATAACTCCTATAAATTGCAGTAGGATAAAAAACTGTCCCCAGACTGAAAATGCCAAAGTAAATAGTTAGTATAGCTCAAAATATGGTAAAAGTCAAATACTTTTTGATTATTATGGGGATACGCCTGTCCCGGAACCGCCAAACCCCCTAAATCGGACCCAGGCTTCGGCAAACTCAGTCTAAAGCCTGACACTGATTAAGACAATTTATACCCGCTAAAACACCGCCACCGCCTATGGCGGGGTGCCTCTAAGAAGGAATAATTATTCTTATTTTGAAATATACCACTTTAAACATTTACATGCAATAAAAATATCGCTTTCCGCCTTCAAATAATCTTGATAATTTACACCGGTTATGCTATACTGAACATTTGAAATTCAACCAAATAATTCCGGGGAGAATAAATATTCCATGAAGACCTTTGCCCAAAAAGTCCTGGCGGCCCTTCCTTCCAAAGGCCTGGATTACGCCGATGTCCGGGTGACCGGCCAGCTCAGCGAGTTCATCTCCACCAAGAACGGCAGCGTGGAGGCGGTCACCAAGAACTCCGACTCCGGGTTTGGGCTTAGGGTGCTGGTCAATGGGGCCTGGGGCTTCGCTTCCAGCTCACGGCTGGAGACCGGTGAGATCAAGAAAGTGATCAAGGACGCCATCGAGATCGCCAAAGCCAGCGGCCTGACCAAGGTGGAAAAGGTGGAGCTGTCCCGGCTGAAGCCCCAAAAGGGGAGTTACAAGACCCCGGTAAAGATCGATCCTTTCCAGGTCCCGTTGGAAAGAAAGATAGACCTGCTGTTAAAGGCCGACGGCATCCTGCGCCGGAACAAGAAGATCAAGATGGCCAAGGGCGGTCTGTGGTTCTTAAAGGGCGAAAAGGTCTTCGCCTCCACCCAGGGAACGCTGGTCAGCGAGGACCGCACCGAATCCGGCGGCGAGATCAGCGCCTTTGCCATCGAGGGCGCCGAGGTCCAGACCCGCAGCTACCCCAACATGAGCGGCGACACCCGACAGGCCGGCTACGAGTTCATCGAGCAGATGGACCTGGCCGGAAATGCCGAGCGCACCGCCTCCGAAGCCGCCATGCTGCTGACCGCCCCCCCCTGCCCCGCCAGGCTCTCCACCATCATCATCACCACCAACCAGCTGGCCCTGCAGGTCCACGAGTCCATCGGGCACCCCATAGAACTGGACCGGGTCTACGGCACCGAGGCCAGCTACGCCGGCACCAGTTTTTTGACCACCGACAAACTGAACAATCTTAAATACGGATCGGATATCGTCAACGTCACGGCCGACGCCACCACCCCCGGCGGCCTGGGGACCTTCGGCTGGGACGACGAGGGGGTGCCGGCCCAGAAAGTGCCCATCATCCGGAGGGGAAAGTTCGTGGGCTACCTGACCTCGCGGGAGACCGCCCCCCGGCTGGGCCTGGCCTCGGGCGGCGCCATGCGAGCCGAGGGCTGGAGCCGGATCCCCATCATCCGGATGACCAACATCAACCTGGAGCCGGGCAAGTGGAATTACCAGGACCTGATCGCCGACACCAAAGACGCGGTGCTGTTCGACACCACCAAGACCTGGAGCATCGATGACAAGCGCCTCAACTTCCAGTTCGCCACCGAGATCGCCTGGGAGATCAAGAACGGGAAACTGACCGGCCGGGTGTTCAAGAACGCAACTTACACCGGGATCACCCCGGCCTTCTGGAACAACTGCGACGCGGTCTGCAACAAAAAATCCTGGCACCTGTGGGGCGTGCCCAACTGCGGCAAGGGCCAGCCGGGCCAAAGCGCTCACGTGGGTCACGGGGTGGCCCCGGCCCGCTTCCAAAAAGTGCAGATCGGGGTTTCCTGAAAATAATAAATTGAACAACGGGTCAGATTAATCTGACCTGTTGTTTTAGGCGGGTGAAGATGAAGAACAATATGAAAATAATTGCCAAGCTGATGCCCCGGTTCCTGGCGGCGGCCCTGCTGGTCTCAGCAGCCGGCGGCTGCGCTTATTTCAACAGCTATTACAACGCCAAGAAGCTGTATGATTCAGGTATCCGCAGCCGCCAGGGGTTCCCCGATACCCTGGCCGCCGCCGGAGCCCAGGCCGCCGCCCTGCAGCAGGCCACCGACAAGTTTGCCGGGGTGGCAGGAAGTTATCCCGGCAGCCGCTGGACTCCGCCCAGTCTGTATTACATGGGGAATTGTTTTTTCTTTACCGGACAGAATGAAAAAGCCCTGCGTAAATATCAGGAGGTCTGCCAGTTCTATGGATCGGGTAAATATGCCCCTCTGGCCCGGCTGAATTCAGCGGTATTGAATTACAAGCTTGGTGATTACCCCTCCGCCCTGACCGACATCCAGTTATTAAGGACCAGTACCGATAAGGAGATCCAACGGCGGATCTCGTTTCTGGAAGCCGAGATCGCCCAAGTATCCGGAGACTATTCCCAGGCGGCCATCCTCTGGCAGAGATTTCTGTTCAACCACCCCAAGGGCGATTTTACGGTTGACGCCAGATTCAAATATGCCCAGTGTCTGATCGCCCTGGGTCAGCACCGCCAGGCCGGACTGGAACTGGAGATCCTGGCCGGCAAGCGCCTTCCCCAAAGGACAGGTTATCAGGTAAAAATGCTTTTGGCCCAAAGCTATCAAACCCAGGGAGAGACTCAGAAGGCTTTGGCGACATACCGTTTTTTACTGAAAAAGGCCCGGCCCGGCAGTCCCCAGGCTGACCTTATTGAACTTTTTATTTCCCAGATACTGGCCGGAACTGCCACCGGGCCTGAAGCCATGAAGATATATGACCAGTTGGCCCAAAAATACCCCAAAAGTCTGGCCGCTTCAGTATCCTATTTCCGGATGGGAGAGCTCCAGGAATCCTCCCAAAACCTGGACAGCGCCAAAACCTTGTATACCCTGGCCAGCCAGCGCCCCAAAGATGGTCTCGATTTCCCACTATTCAGCAATATCCACGACCTGTCGCTGAAGAAGATGGAGAATATCTCGCTACTGGGTGGATACCGCCAGCAGCTGGACTCCGCAGCGGCCGAACAAAACGCCCAACTGCTGTTCCTGATGGCCGAGCACTACCTGTTCGGGCTTAACCAACCTGATTCGGCGGCATCGGTTTACCTGAAACTGGCATCCGAATATCCCTCTTCGCCCATAGCCCCAAAATCGCTGTATGCCGCTGCCTGGACCCTGGACAAATACCAGCGGGACTCCGCACTGGTCAGAAGCTATCGCCTGCAGTTAGTGGAAAAGTACCCTTATACCCGTTACGCCAACGCCGCCCGGATGGAGATGAGATTACCTCCCGACCTGGCGGTCAGCGACAGCGAACCCACCATAGAATTCAAGCTAAAACCCAAGGCGGCACCGGTCCGGCCGGATTCCGCAGGGCCGCCGGCTGAATTGCAGTCAGAGCCCGGCCCTCAGGATACACCGGCACCGGCCATTCCAGGACCGCCGGACAATGATAACCAATTACAGATAGATAAATGATGTTAAAACAAAAAGTAAATATCACCTCCCACCAGAAGATCGCCCCTCAAGTCTTCCTGCTGGCCTTTGCTTCGCCGCAGATGGCCGCCCAAGCCAAGCCCGGTCAGTTCGTCCATTTAAAGCCATCGGACTCCGGACCCCTGTTGTTAAGGCGGCCGTTCAGCATCAACCGGGTCAAGGGAAAGAACCTGTTCATCATGTACCGGGTGGTGGGACGGGGCACCTCCCTCATCTCTTCCCTGCCCAAGGGAGCTGAGATGGATGTGCTGGGACCTTTGGGAAAGGGATTTGAGATCAGCCGGAAATACAAAGAGCATGTGATCCTGGCCGGGGGAATGGGCCTGGCCCCGATGCAGTTTCTGGCCAGCCGCCTGAAGGCCAGGAAGCTTGAGACCCGGCTTTTTTACGGATGCTCCGGCAAAAAGGAAATGCTGCCCTGCCCGGCTCCCGGCAAGGTCATCGCCACCGACGACGGCAGCTGCGGGTACCGGGGGTTTGTGACCGATGCCTTCCTGACCCGCATCGACAAGTTCAAAAAGCCGGTGGTTTACGCCTGCGGCCCCTGGCCGATGCTCAAGCGCACTGCGCTGATCTGCCGTCAGCACCACATCGACTGCCAGGTCTCCCTGGAGGCTTTCATGGCCTGCGGAGTGGGCGCCTGCCAGGGCTGTGTGGTCAAAGGGATAAAGGAATATGTCACCGTCTGCCGCCAGGGCCCGGTGTTCGACAGCCGGGAGATAGACTGGGATCAGGAGTCCGGCCTATGAAAAACATCAGAACCAAGAATTCCATTGACCTCTCGGTGGAGATCGCCGGGATCAAAATGAAGAACCCGGTGCTGGCCGCCTCCGGCACCTTCGGCTACGGGACGGAATACCTCCCCCTGGTCCCCCCCGGCCTGTTCGGGGCCGTGATCACCAAGACCATCACCCTGCTGCCCCGGGCCGGAAACAAGCCGCCCAGGGTCTATGAGACCCCCGGCGGAATGCTCAATTCCATCGGCCTGGCCAATGTGGGGGCGGAAAAGTTTTTAAGTGAAAAACTGCCCGAGCTGCTATCCCACCACCCGGTGGTGATAGTCAACATCGCCGGCAATACCATGGAGGAATACATTGAACTGGCCGGGATGCTCAAAGGCCATCCGGGCATCTCCGGGATCGAGCTGAACATCTCCTGCCCCAACGTCAAACAGGGCGGCGTGGCCTTCGGCTCGGATCCCGTCCAGGCCGCCAAACTGACCGCCCTGGTGAAAAAGGCAATAGATAAGCCACTGATAGTAAAACTCAGCCCCAACGTGGCGGACATCGCGGCCATCGCCCGGGCGGTGGAGCAGGCCGGGGCCGACGCCATTTCGCTGATCAACACCCTTTACGGGATGGCCGTGGACATCGATAAGCAGAGGCCTGTATTGGGCAATATCACCGGCGGCCTTTCCGGACCGGCCGTCAAACCGGTGGCCCTCTACAACGTATTCAAGGCCAGCCGGGCGGTAAAGATCCCAGTGATTGGACTGGGCGGCATCATGAATTCTGATGACGCGGTGGAATTCCTGCTGGCCGGGGCGGCGGCAGTCCAGATCGGCACCGCCTCCTTTGTCAACCCCGGCGCCGTCAAGGAGATCACCGGCGGACTGAGGGATTACTGCCTTAAAAAGGGATACTCCAAAGTTTCACAGATCACGGGGAAGTTGGCGGTATAAGTAATAATAGTAATTTTTTAACCGCGAGGAATGGAAACAGGAATCTGTTATGAAAGCTATTTGCATTATCGGCAGCCCTAATGAAAATGGGAATACTGCACTTATCGTTGACAAAATCATACAGGGTATGTCAACAAATAACATTGACATTAAACGGTATGTATTAGGTTCAATGAATATTAATTATTGTAAAGGTTGTAAATCTTGTTACGAAACACGGCATTGCGTCCAACAAGACGATATGGAATTAATCTTAAAAGAAATGTTTGAATCCGATGTGGTTTTAATTGCATCGCCTTCTTATTGGGGCAATGTTAC
Organism: uncultured bacterium; assembly: GCA_963780225.1. Lineage (GTDB taxonomy): Bacteria > Edwardsbacteria > AC1 > AC1 > EtOH8 > UBA5202. The sequence continues at coordinate 65,757 of CAWAAX010000027.1, forward strand.
TGGTCAGTTAAAAGTATTCTTTGACAGATGTACACCTTGGTGCAACACTTTAGACGGTGGTACCACGATGCCAAAAGGTAAAATCGGAATATCAATTGCCATACGCGCAGGCAAAGGCGAAAAAGAAAACCAGCACATAATCCATGAGATAGAGCATTATTTCAGCCACCTTGGTATCAAGCCTGTAAAAAGTTTAACCATAGAGGGCATTTTGCATAAGGCAGACTTTGGTGTCAATCCAAAGAAGTTACTTGATGCCCAGGACCTTGGGCTTAGCGTCATTGACCTTTGTCCTAATTGATGTGATAATAAAAAACTAATGTTCATAACGGACGGTATGAAGAAGATCCTTTGGGCATTACTGCTCACCGCCGCATTTTTGGGCTGCGCCCCCGCCCCCATCTACCGGAGCGGGACGGCCGGCACCAGCCCGGTCAAAGAAACTGCGGCGGAGCATAAAACCCAGCCCCCGGCCAAAATCGAACCCTGGCCTCTTTCGGCCCAGCAAGGCCTGGCCAGCTACTACGGCCGGGAATTCCACGGGCGCAAGACCGCCAACGGCGAGACCTTTGACATGGAGGCCATGACCGCCGCCCACCGCACCCTGCCCTTCGGCACCATGGTCCGGGTTACCAATCTCAGGACCAGCCAGAGCGTGACCGTCAAGATCAACGACCGAGGGCCGTTCGTGGAAGGCCGGCTGATAGACCTGTCCCAGGGCGCGGCCAGAAAGATCGGGATCGACGGGGTGGAACCGGTCCGGCTGGAGATCATCCAGCAGCCAGATAATTAATCCGACTACGCTGCTTCATATTCAACAAAGCTTCGTCGGACAGGCAATGAACATCAAACAATTATCAATCCCGGTTCCCATTTTCCAATTAACGGATAACGATTAACGAGTCAAGGAGAGCGATGCAGATACCAGCCAACGAACGACTGATAGTGGCCCTGGACGTACCTTCCTACGCCGAAGCCGAGAAGCTGATCAAGGATATCTCCGGCCCGGTAAAATATTTTAAGGTCGGCAGCCAGCTGTTCACCGCCTGCGGACCGAAGATAGTGGAACTCATAAAAGCCCAGGGCGGAAAGATATTTCTGGACCTGAAATTCCACGACATTCCCAACACCGTAGCCAAGGCCGCCGTGTCGGCAGTGGAACTGGGAGTTGACATGTTCAACCTTCATTCCATGGGAGGATTTGAGATGATGGAAGAAGCCGGCAGCGCGGCCATCGAGGCCTGCGCCCGGTTCAAGAAACCCAAGCCGGTGATCCTGGGGGTGACCGTGCTGACCAGCTTTGACGAAGCCACCTTCAGCGATGTGCTGGGCGCCCCCGGCCGCGGCATCCCGGAACAGGTGCTGCACCTGGCCCGGCTGACCAAGAGCGCCGGTCTGGACGGCGTGGTGGCCTCGCCCCAGGAGATAGAACTGCTGAGAAAGAATATGCCTGAAGATTTCGTGATCCTGACCCCGGGGATAAGGCCGCTGGATGCCGAGGCCGGCGACCAAAAACGGTTTTTGACGCCCGGACAGGCCATAGCTTTGGGAGCAGATTACCTGGTGGTGGGCCGGCCCATCACCGGAGCCAAGGACAGGAACGCCGCCGCCAACAACATCCAAAAGGAGATCCAAGATGCCCTTAAGTAAACAGGAGATCAAAGATATTCTGGTCAACCGGCAGGTGCTGTTGGACGGCCACTTTTTGCTGACCTCGGGGAAGCACAGCCGGTATTATTTCGAGAAATTTAGAATATTGCAGTACCCCAAGGACAGCCAGGCCTTTTGCGGAATGATCGCCGAGCATTTCAAGGATGCCGGAATTCAGACCGTGGTCGGACCCACCACCGGCGGCATCATCATAGCCTCCGAAGTGGCCCGGCAGATGGACAAAAAGGCGATCTATGCCGAACGGACGCCCGAGGGACGGGGTTTTTTAAGGGGAATGTCCCTGGCCAAAGGCGAAAAAGTGCTGGTGGTGGACGATGTGATGACCACCGGAGGCTCGGTGGTCGAGACCATAGAGGCGGTGAAACGGGCCGGAGCGCAATTGATGGGCGTGGCGGTTTTCATAGACCGCAGTTCCAAAGCCCAGGATTTCGGGGTTCCCTTCCTGGGGATCTACGGTGAAAAGGTGGAGACCTTCGAGCCGGACAATTGCCCCCTCTGCAAAAAGGGGATTCCCCTGGCCAAGCACGGCAGCAACCCCAATAAATAATAGCCGGGCATAAAAAAAGACGCCATCTTCGGATGGCGTCTTTTTTATGTCTATAAGCAGTTGCCTAAATCTATTACCGGTTTAGCTTTTCGTGCCTTAACCTCTCCAACTCTGCTTTTAAAGGATCCCAATATCTTTTGTCGTTTTTTCTTTCCGCCAGCTCTTCGCGCTTCAGTAATATCTCCAAACCCTTAAAATCATTTTCTATGGCTGCTTTCAAAAGGGGCCTTTTTATGCGGCATTCTTTGGCCGCTTTGGCATTTTTTTTTGCCAGCAGCATTAATTTACTGCTGTCCCGGCACTCTGTCAGCCACCATCTGATTTTTTCCCCAGTGTCTTTTTTGGCCAAAATCATGTCATTTTCAACCAACCTTTTGAGCATCAGCCAATCTTTGTCCCGTTGGGTTTTTTTGCTCTGTACCAGATCCTCCAACCCAATAATCTCAATGGATCTGTTTGAGAGTACATTAACCGTGCTCCTTTTTTTCCATAATTTTACAAAATCATCACAACCCCTCAACCTGGCCATGATATCAATCCTTAAGTTTTTCACCGATGCGGCAGAACATCTGAAGTGGCAGGCATGACCCCGATCAAGAAATTCTGCCTTCAATGGCGGAACATAAATGGACCTGGCTTTGAGCGCCCGCAAAGCCTTTCTGAGCCTGTCCAAATTCTCCGAGTTACAGAAAACCACGAAATCAGAATCCCGGCTGAATTCAGCGGCGCCGTAGATGATACAGGCCTGCCCGCCGATGAGCAGGCTTTTTACCCCGTATTTCTGAAAAGTTAAAAGGACTTTGAGGATCGGGTTCGCAGTCAAGGCTACCTCCCAATGACAGATATAATTTCCATAATTTACCTGATTCTATAATCCTTTGAACCGGAGTGAGCATCAACCACTCCCGCTCTTCCTGAATATATTTTTCATTCATCGCTGATCTTATATTTTGTTTCACGATAAAAAAACACTTTTTACCTGAACGAATACGGTATGGTAAAAGGCCGGTCGGCCGGCTGGCCATTGACCGTACCCGGTTTGAAGTTAGATTTCTTGGCCGCCGTCAAGGCCGCCTCGTCGCAGCCGCCGCCGATGCCCCTCAGCACCTCGGCGCTCTTGACCTTGCCGTCTGCTCCCACGATCACCTTAACAAAGACCCTTCCGGTGATCCCGGCTTTTTTGGCCAGGTCGGGATACTCGGCCTTGCCGATGTTGGTGGGTTCAGGGTCGGTGGGTGGGATCTCCGCTACCGGTTCAGGCGCGGCTGCCACCGGCTCGGGCACAGCTTCTGTGGCCGGGGCCGGAGCCGGGGTTTCGGCTACCAGAATGTCCTGGGGGTTGACCGGCTTGGGAGTCGGGGCCGGTTTGACCGGAACAGGTTTGGGCTCTGCCGGGACAGGATTGTTGTTGACCGGTGCTTGAGTGGGAGTTTCCGGCTCGGGAGCAGGTGCGGAGGCCGGTATTTCCGGGGCCGGCGGGGTAACGGCCGCCACTTGGACGCCTCGCCGTTCGGCCGATGGTATCCACCATTCGTCCAATGAAGCCAGGGGACCGCGGGCGTCGCTCTCGGCGCCCTTTACCCCTTTGTAGACCATGGCCACCACATTGGGCACGAACAGGTAGGTGGTGGGCTGTTCCTGGAAGACCACCTGCTGGAATTTGACCCAAATATCCTTGGCCTTGCGCCGGCTTAAGGTCCCCAACCCCTGTTCGATCAGGCTGTCCACCTGGGGATTGGAGTATTCCAAAAGATTGAATTTCCCCTTGCTTTCGATTCTGGTATGCCACACCGCTGTGGGATCAACCTTCTGGTCGTTCTTCCAGGAAAACATCATCACATCGTAAGCTCCGGTGCGGATCTTTTGAATGAAGGTCCTGGCGTCGGCCACTTGCACATTGACCTTTACTCCCACCACCTTCAGCTGTTTCTGAATGATGGCGGCTGAAGCCTCCAGCACCGGCTGGCCCTGGGCTAAAAGCAGGTTTATCTGCAGCACCTGACGGGGGTTCTTGGCCAGGAAACCATCCTTGTTTATGGTCTTCCAACCTAGATCGGAAAGGACGGTCTTGGCCGGCTCGGGATCGTAGGGCATGGCTTTTAGGTTCTCGTCATAGGCCCAGGAACTTGGCAGAATAGGCCCGGACGCGGTCTGGCCCTTGCCCAGCAGCACGTTCTGAATCATTTCGGAGGGATCGATAGCCATGGCAAAAGCCTTGCGCAGTTCGGCCGAGGCAAACAGCGGGCTCTTCAGGTTCCAGCCCATATAGGTATACGACCTTCCGGGATAGTCAATGGTGACCAGATTGGGATCGCCCTGCAGTTTCAGGACGCTTTGGGGCGAGAGATCCTCCGTCATATCAACCTCCCCGTTCTGCAGGGCGGCTGCCAGCGCGGCTTCGTCGCCGAAGAACCGGATCACGATCTGCTCCAGGGCCGGTTGGCCCTTGTAAAAATCAGGATTGGCGGCCAGCACCAGGCGGTCGCCCCGGATCCACTGTTCCACCTTGTATGGCCCGTCGGTCACCGGGCTGGCGTCGAACTCGCCGGAACCCAGGCTGGACTGTTTTTCCAAAGAATGTTTGGGAAGCACGATGATCCCGGTATCAAACAATTCATCGGAGTACAGCCGGTTGAACTTGAAGCGCACGGTGTAGGTGCCTATCACCTCCACCTTTTCCACGAACTGGAGGTACCCGGCCCGGGAATAGTTGACCGTGGGATCGGTCATCAGGTCAAAGGTATATTTGACATCCTCAGCCGTTACCGGTTGCCCGTCGCTCCACTTCACATCCTGGCGCAGATGATAAGTGACCTCCTTGAAATCCTCGGAGAACTTCCAGCTCTCAGCCAACTCGGGCACTATGTTCATCGATTTGTCAAAGCGGTGCAGGCTCAGGAAAAGTTTTTCCTGAATGTCGCTGGATGCGGTGAACGACAGCAGCAGCGGGTTCAGCGAGGCCGGCTCGTTGAGCGAGCCGATGGTCAGCGTTCCCCCGGCCTCGCCCAGGGGATATTTTTCCCGTTTGGCACAACCCGCGATCACAATCATCAGAGACGCCGCTATTAACAGAAAGCACCCGGCACCAAAATGGGAAAACCGTCTCATGTATGGCTCCTTTAGTTTTAAAGGATATTGGAAATTAAAAAACACTTTAATTCTATAAGGAAACCCTGCCTTGCGCCACCGTTGTAGCTAAGGCGGACAGGCAGGAATGCAGGAACAATATTTCAGGAACAATATTTGATGTTATTGCCGGTGTTTCCTTGTTCCAGTGTTTGGTTCTAAAGCTTCCCTAATACATAACATTATAACAACTTAAGCTTTTTGTCAAGCAAAATTTACTTGCGAGTCCCTGATTTTTATAGTATAGTTATGTTATGATGTTTTCTGCTTTCATATTCACATTTCTGATCATTCTTAACTCCACTGCAAAGGCCGACACCATGCCCAAAACAGACCCCTCCCGCCTTGCCGCCGACCTCCACTGCGATGCACCCATGAAGATCGTCAAGGGAAAGACTTTGACCGATAAAACCAGCCATGTTACCATCAGCAAGCTGAAGAAAGGCCGGATCGGACTTCAGGTCTTCGCCTGCTGGGTTCCGCCAACTTACCGCCGCCAGAAGGCCATTGACTACACTTTGAAGATGATATCCATGACCAAGTCCCAAATATCAAGCCACTCATCCCAATTGATGCTGGTGACCGACAGGGCTTCCTGGCAGAAATGCATAAAGGAGAAGAAGACTGGAGTACTGCTGGGCATCGAAGGCGGCCACGCATTGGGAGAGAAGGCGGAAAACCTGAAAATGTTCCATTCCCTCGGAGTAAGGATATTGACACTGACCTGGAACAATTCCAACAAATTCGCCACCTCCGGCTTCAGCGCCGGTAAGACCAAGAAAGACCCTGGGCTGACAGCTGAAGGCTTAAAGCTGGTGAAGTTGGCCGACTCGCTGGGGGTGATGATTGACCTCTCCCATTCTTCCGAGAAGACCTTTTGGGATGTGCTGAAAGTTGCCAAGAAACCGCCTTTTGCCTCCCATTCCTGCGCCCGGGCTTTAAACAAGAAGTTTCAGTTCCGGAACCTGAGCGATGAACAGATAAAGGCCCTGGCCCGGGCCGGGGGATTGATCGGGGTCAATTTTTATCCCGGCTTCCTGGGGGAAAAGCGAAAACCGGCCGATATCATTTCCGTGGCCGATCAGTTTGACCATATGAAGAAGCTTGCCGGAGTTGAGTGCCTGGCCTTGGGCTCTGATTTCGACGGAATAACAGAGGTACCTAAGGGTTTGGAGGGTCCGGACAAGATTCCTGACCTGCTGAAGGTGCTGGAGAAACGGGGTTTTAGTAATGAAGAGATACGCAAAATAGCGCTGGATAACTTTATAAGATATATGGATTGGTGAACTACGGGCTTGATAACAGCCAAAAGCCCCGAAGCATTATGCTTCGGGGCTTTAATTTTTTGTTTTTCCTAAATCACAAGGATAGCAGTTAGAAGATAAATACGTGATCGGGGGAATTACCATTTCCGCCAAAAGCCTCCTTCATGCCATTTTCAATATAGGTATTCTTTATTTCCCGGGCCAGTTCCGGCGAATTCACATCCCAAGATTTGAAGTGGGGCGGTTGATTGTGCAGTTTTTGGCATTCTGAGGGCGAGGAGGTCACCCCAATGCACCAAACGCTGTAATTGATCACGTTGGCGTTTTTAACCCGATCTTCGATCTCATTCATTATTTCTGCTATACTGGCCACTTAACTTCTTCCTTTTTTGTGACTTTCCGCCGCCCGGCTGAATACCGTGCGGTGGGAACAGTTTTTTCAATATTTGGAAGCGCGGTCACATTTCCATTATTGGTTCCAGATTTTTGGCCAGCAACTGCTCAATTTTATCCAAAAACTCGGGGGGAACCACTATCCAGGTCACAAAAGGTTCTTTGTCCTGATGCTTTATCATTCCCGGATCATTGCGCAACTGCAAAAGCTTTGTCTTGACATGCCCCTGACCCAATTTTAACACAGAATATTGGGAATTATCCAAAGATGAATTTTTTGCGGGATAAAATACCAAATAAATGCCTGCTAAATCCTTAAAGCATCCTTCGCAAAGTTCCAATTCAAATAATTTGTACCATTGCCCATTGCCTTTTTTTGCCCACTTCATGTCAATAATGTTATTTATTGTTAAGCTGTTTAATGACTTAAAAGGATTGCTTCCAGTTTGGCTAATTATTACACAATTTCAAGTTTCGACCATAATAAGATTTAGAGGCTATAATGGCAGGTAAGGTTCCCGTAAAACTGATTTATTTTTGTATATCAAAAGCCCCTTCGTTACTGAAGGGGCTTTTGATATGAGTCCGATTTACTTTTTGCCTTTTTTCGATATGGACACCGAGCCGATGGGCTGAGCGGCCCGTCTGAGCTGGCCGAAGCCTTGTCGAAGTCAACGTCGAGGTGTGCCTTTTTTCTTGGTTGCTTTACCCGCCGACTTGCCCGCCGTAGCATGCGCAGAGGAGGAAGCCTTGGTGTAGGCGGGCTTCTTCACATCCTTCTTCGGTGCAGCCTTTTTCGCCGCGGACACCGAGCCGCTGGGCTGAGCCTGTCGAAGACCGTGTCGAGGTGTAGCCTTCCGCTTCCCATTTCCCGATTTTCCATTTTCTTTGGTTGGCTTCCCTGCCTTCAGCTCTTTGATGGCCGCCTGGGCCAGCGCCAGCCTGGCGATGGGCACCCGGAACGGCGAGCAGGAAACGTAGTTCATTCCGGCCCGGTGGCAGAATTCTACCGAGGACGGCTCCCCGCCGTGTTCCCCGCAGATTCCGACCTTCAGGTGCGGCCTGGTTCCCCGGCCCCGCTTGATGCCCATCTCTATCAGCTCGCCCACGCCCTCCTGGTCCAGCAGCTGGAAGGGGTCGGCCGGCAGGATCTTCTTTTCCACGTAGTCCGGCACAAAGCCTCCGATGTCGTCGCGGGAGAAGCCGAAGGTCATCTGGGTCAGGTCGTTGGTGCCGAAGGAAAAGAACTCGGCGGTCTCGGCGATCTTTCCGGCTGTCAGCGCGGCCCGCGGGATCTCGATCATGGTGCCGTACATGTAATCTATCTTCTTGACGCCCTGCTGGGCGCAGACCTCGGCGTAGATCCGGTCCACTATGGCCTTCTGGTCAGCCAGCTCGTTCTTCATCCCCACCACCGGGACCATGATCTCCGGCATAATCTTCTTGCCGGCCTTCACTAATTCCGCGGTGGATTCAAAGATGGCCTTCACCTGCATCTCGGTAATCTCGGGGAAGGTCACGCCCAGGCGAACGCCGCGGTGGCCCATCATGGGGTTGGATTCGTGCAGGCCGTCGGCCCGCTTGTTCAATTCATCGGCGGAAATGCCCAGAGACTGGGCCAGCTTGTTGCGCTCGTCCTGGCGGGTGGGCACGAACTCGTGCAGCGGCGGATCCAGCAATCTGATGGTCACCGGCAGTCCGTCCATCACCTCCAAAGTGGCCTTGATGTCCTTCTTGACGAAGGGATACAGTTCGTTGAGGGCCGCCCGGCGCTCGGCCTGGTCCTTGGAAACGATCATCTTGCGCAGGCGGAACAGCGGCTCCTCGGAATTCTTGCCGTAGAACATGTGCTCGGTCCGGAACAGCCCGATGCCCTCGGCCCCAAAACCCCTGGCCTTGGCGGCGTCCTCCGGGGTGTCGGCATTGGTGCGGACCTTGAGCTGGCGGAAGGAGTCGGCGTATTTCATGAAGGTCAGGAAGCGGGGATTCTCGGTGGCGTCCATCATGGCCAGCTGGCCGGCGTAGATGTAGCCCCGGGTGCCGTTGAGGGTGATGAAGTCGCCTTCCCGGAAGATCTTGTCCCCGGCTTTCATGGTCTTGGTGTGGACATCGATGTTCAGGCTGCCGGCGCCCACGATGCAGCACTTGCCCCAGCCCCGGGCCACCAAAGCCGCGTGGCTGGTCATGCCGCCCCGGGCGGTCAGGATCCCGGCTGCGGCCCGCATCCCTTCCACATCCTCGGGGTTGGTCTCCTCGCGGACCAGGATCACCTTCTTGCCCTGCTTCAGCCACTCCACCGCGTCATTGGCGGTGAACACGATCTGCCCAAAGGCTCCGCCCGGGCCGGCCGGCAGGCCCTTGGCCAGGACAGCAGCCTTGCCCTCGGCCGCCGGGTCCACGATGGGGTGCAGCAGCTCGTCCAGCTGGGCCGGTGAGACCCGCATCACCGCGTCCGATTTGGCGATCAGCTTCTCCTCCACCATGTCCATGGCCATGTTCAAAGCGGCGGTTCCGGTGCGCTTGCCCACCCGGCACTGCAGCATCCACAGCCGTCCGTCCTGGATGGTGAATTCTATGTCCTGCATGTCTCGGTAATGCTTTTCCAGCCGGCTGCGGTAGCCGTCCAGTTCCTTATACAGGACCGGCATGGCGGTCTCCAGCGACGGCAGTGACTTGTTCTGTTCGTTCTTGGTTGACTCGTTCAGCGGGCTGGGTGTCCGGATCCCGGCCACCACGTCCTCGCCCTGGGCGTTTACCAGCCATTCCCCGTAGAAATGGTTGTCGCCGTTGGCCGGATTGCGGGAGAAGGCCACCCCTGTGGCCGAACTGTCTCCCATGTTGCCGAAGACCATGGCCTGGACGTTGACCGCGGTTCCCCACTCGTCGGGGATGCCCTCGATCCGTCGGTAGGAGATGGCCCGGCGGCCGTTCCAGGAGGAGAATACCGCACCGACCCCGCCCCACAGCTGGTCGGCGGCGTTATCGGGAAAGTCCTTTCCGATCACCTCTTTGACCTTGGCCTTGAACCGGTCGCACAGGTCCTTCAGGTCGGCTTCGGAGATGTCGGCGTCCGTCTTGTAGCCCTTCTGCTTCTTGACCGCGCCCAGCATGTCGTCCAGCTGCTTGCGGATGCCCTTGCCCTCCTCGGGTTCGATCCCGGCGGCCTTCTCCATCACCACGTCGGAGTACATCATGATCAGCCGGCGGTAGGCGTCGTAGACGAAGCGGGGGTTTTGGGTCTTCTTGATCATCCCGGGGATGGTCTTGGAGCACAGCCCCACGTTCAGCACGGTCTCCATCATCCCGGGCATGGAACTGCGGGCCCCGGAGCGGACCGACAGCAGCAGGGGATCGTTGGCGTCGCCGAACTTCATGCCCATCACCTTTTCCACTTTGGCCAGGGCGTTGTTGACCTGCTGGTTGAGCTCGGCGGGATATTTCTTGTTGTTCTTGTAAAAGACGGTGCACAATTCCGTGGTGATGGTGAAACCGGCCGGCACCGGGATGCCCAGATGGCACATCTCGGCCAGGTTGGCGCCCTTGCCGCCCAGCAGGTTCTTGTCCTTGGCCCCGCCTTCGGCGGCCTTGCCCCCGAAGAAATACACGAACTTAGGCATGGTATCTTTCTCCTTTGGATATATATGAAGATTTTAGTGATCTCGGAAAACAAACTGTGATTGTAACACAGATGAAACTGATTTTCAAGATAAGAGTTGCCGGGAAAAGAGAGTTTACAAGGCAAAATATAAATAATCCCCGTTGTTTCAAGCCCCAAAATACAGCAAAAACCTCCGGAAAACCGGAGGTTCGGGGGGTTCTTCAGCGATACGCATCCTTCCGGTGGTCAACAGTAAGCAGGTAAACGATCTTATACTTCTGATCTATGGAATAAAACAGCCGGTGATCTCCGATCCGGTACCGCCAGGTATCCGGCGAATAGACCTTAAAAGTCAACCTCGCCGGATATTTGACCATGTCTCCGGTCAATCAGATATTTGGGTCACTACCCCCGCTTGGCCTGTCTGGGGCCCTGGGCGCTTCTGGGGGCCTCCGCCTTGGGGCTGCGGTCCAACAGCCCCAGCTTGTCCAGAAGGTCCTTTTTGTTCTGCAACGCCACCCTGGCTTTTTTTATGAACCTGTCCATCCAGTCATTCAGGACCTTAAGCGCCAGTTGCTGTTCCTGGTCGGCGGCCCGGATCTCTTTTTCAGATGTCTCCCCATCCCGGATCATTTTCCCCAGCGCGTCTATCTTGGCCCGTTCCGTGGCCAGAAGAAGTCTGGGATATCCCAGGCCGGCCAGGATGTCCATGAATTCAGGGTCTTTTTGTGGGGCCTGAAACAGGACATCGGCCGCTTTCAGGAACAGGGCCGGTTCTCCGGGCATTTGGACAGTGGTCCCCAGCGCCTGCATCTGTTCCCGGTCTTCGGGCCAGATCTTCCTGACCACATCAGCCAATGACTGGTAGGCTTCCCGGGCGTTTCTGTCGGTCTTCGCAGAGGCCGCCTCACGTTCCCGCCGGGCCGCGATCAGGGCGGTGTGAGCCTGGACTGCCATCCGGGCCGCCTGGTAAAGTTTTTGCCCCTCGTTGATCCTGGCCTCGGTATAGCCGGCCTCGGTCAGCCTCTTCAGGATGTCGGGGCTGGACAGCCCATTGGAGATGGCCGTATCGGCCGTGGCCAGCTGCACGGGAATCGGTATGCTGGGTTTGGCAAGCACTATTGATCCTTATGTTGATTGTATGGCTCCCGCCAGGTTTACATGTCCAATTTAAGTTTTAGTTCCTTTAACTGCCGATCATCCACTTCCGAGGGGCTGCCCTCCATCAGGCCGCTGCCCGAGGTGGTCTTGGGGAAGGCGATCACATCGCGGATGCTGTCCCCGCCGGTGATCATGGTCAGTATCCGGTCCACTCCGGGGGCTATACCTCCATGGGGCGGTGCCCCGTAATCGAAAGCCTCCAGCAAAAAGCCGAACTTCTTCTGGGCCTCTTCGGGGGACAGCCCCACCACCTTCATCACCTTTTCCTGAATGTCACGGCGGTGAATTCGTATTGAACCCGAAGCCAGCTCGGAGCCGTTGGCCACCAGGTCATACAACTGGCCCAGCACCTTGCCGGGATCTGTTTCAAGATATTCCAGGTGCTCCTCCTTGGGCATGCTGAACATGTGGTGTTCGGCCTCCCAGCGTTTCTCCTCTTCATTGTAGTGGAACAGCGGAAAATCGGTGATCCAGGCAAAGGCAAACTTGCCCTTTGGGATCAGGTCCATCCGTTTTGCGCATTCAATGCGCAACGCACCTAGAGCGGCCGCGACCACAGAAGGTTTGTCGGCCACAAACAGCATTATATCCCCTTCCCTGGCGGACAGGGCCTGCATCAGTTCCTTGCCCAATTCTCCGGCAAAGAATTTTGCAACAGGCCCTTCAAGTGAAGCCAGAGGTTGGTTCCCGAGCGGTGTCGAGGGAACCTTGGCCCAAGCCAGACCCTTGGCCCCATATATCTTCACGAACTCGGTCAGGCCGTCTATGTCCTTGCGGGACCACTTGCCCCCGCCAGGCACGCAAATGCCCTTCACCTGGCCCTTGTTCTCGAGGGCCTGCTTGAAAACCGAGAAATCCGATTTCATGGCAACCTGGGCGGCATCGCATAATTCCATGCCAAAACGCATGTCCGGTTTGTCCGAACCGAAACGCCGCAGGGCCTCGGCATGGGCCAACCGCGGAAACGGCGTCTGGATCTCAATCCCGGCCACTTTGGAGAATACCTCCTTGAACATGCCCTCGGCCAGGGCAAAGACCTTGTCCTGGGTGGCAAAGCTCATCTCGATGTCTATCTGGGTGTGCTCCGGCTGGCGGTCGGCCCGTAAATCCTCGTCGCGCAGACAGCGGGCGATCTGGAAATACTTGTCGAAGCCCGATACCATCAGGATCTGCTTGTAGATCTGGGGCGACTGGGGCAGAGCGTAGAACTTGCCGGGATGCACCCGGCAGGGGACAAGATAATCCCGGGCGCCTTCGGGCGTGCTGCGGGTCAACAGCGGCGTCTCTATCTCCAGAAAGTCCTGGGCGCTAAGGTAATTGCGGACCGCCAGCACGAATTTGTGCCGCAGGATGATGTTCTTGGCCAGGGCCGGGCGCCGCAGGTCCAGGTAGCGGTGCTTCAGCCGCAGTTCCTCGGAGGCGGTAGTGTTGTCCTCTATCACGAACGGCGGCACGGCGGAAGAATTGAGCAGTTTGACCTCCGCCGCCAGCACCTCGACCTCCCCGGTGGGCATCTCGGCGTTGGCCTGGCCCTGGGGCCGGGCCCGCACCGTGCCCCTGACCGCGACCACGAATTCCGATTTTAATTCGCTGGCCGCTTCGGTCAGCTCCGCGTTCTGGGCCGGGTCGAAGACTATCTGGGTGATGCCATAGCGGTCCCGCAGGTTGATGAATATCAGCCCGCCGTGGTTGCGGCTGCGGTGCACCCAGCCGCAGAGGATTGTTTCTTTTCCGATCTGGGAGGAGCGGAGCTCCCCGCAGGTGTGACTGCGCTGCCAGGCGCCTAAGGTTTCTAGTTTCATGGTTGTCTTAAATATTGCTAAATTTCTAAATATTAATGATTATTTTGCCACTCTAAAACCGATTTCATAACCTGCCGGATTTTTAGAAAATGTTTTATTCCCGCCATCTGGTGACAATGAGTTACGTGAATAGCAATTTAAAAAGTCTATTCCGTCTTTACTGTTCCAAGAACCTCCGCGTAAAATCCGTTTTGTTCCAATAGATATGCTATCTGTGATAGTTTCATAACCGTTCTGATTGAACCAATCCGAACACCATTCCATGGCGTTTCCAACCATATCTCTGCAACCATAGGGGGATATGCCAGCAGGGAAACTGTCGATTTTGACAACATCATAAAGATTCTTTGCATCAGGCGCATATTTAGATATTGCCACATTGCATTTAGACTCATCAAAATCATTTCCCCAGGGATATTTTCTACCGTCAACTCCTCGAGCAGCTTTTTCCCATTCTGCATCAGCAACAAGGCGCAAGCCAGCCCAATCACAATAGGCTTTGGCCCCATACCAAGTTACATAAAGCACCGGGTGTTTTTCACAACCTCTTTCAACGGTGTATCTATCTCCATCCTTTTCAATGCGACATTTTACAATTGAAAAAGCATAGTTGCCACCAATATTAAACTCAATAACTTTCTTCTCATTGAGCACAATAAGTATGTTTCCAGCATTGTCTGTTACGGAACCATGTTCATTTAGGAATTTCGCATATTGTTCGTTAGTGACTTCATACTTGCCGATTTTATATGAACTAAGGTTAACATTATGCAGAGTTGATGCCCCGTTATTTTTGCGTTTTCCTTTATCACCATCAAGGCCCATAATAAATTCACCCGACGGAATCTCAATTAGCACCGAGCCGTCTTTTTCATTTGTGTATTCTTTGAAACCTTGCTCATTTACCGTATATCTCTCTTGCATAGGATTGTCTTGGCCCAGTATTATGCTTGGAACAAGGCAAAAAGCAAACATACCGATAATTACCGAAAACAGAACTTTTTTCATTTTATGTTCTCCAACTAATTTTTAATGAAAATGTAAAATTTATTTTCGTGCCCTTTCGTGTTCCTTCGACGAAGCTTACCATGAGCATGACGAATGGCTCAGGACATGCTTTCGTAAGCAAGTTATTCCCCCTCGTCCCACATCTCATATGCCTTGCGCAGATGCGGTATGGTGATGGACCCTCCCACCACCAGCGAGATGTTCATGATCTCATCGAACTCCGCCTGGCTTACCCCCAGCTTCTTACACTGGATGACGTGATAGCTGATGCAGTCGTTGCAGCGCAGCACAGTGGAGGCGCACAGCCCCAGCATCTCCTTGGTCTTGCCCGGCAGAGCCCCGTCCTGGTAGGCGGCGGTGTCCAGGTTGAAGAACCGCTTGATGCCGGTATGCTCCGCCGCCAGTATCCGGTCGTTCATCTTGGTGCGGTAGGCGTTGAATTCTTTGGTTTTTTCTGACATGGTTGCTCCGGATTTTTATGGTAGAGTATTACCCTTGTTTCTGACCGCCCCCTTTATCCCCCTCCGCATCGGAGGGGGTTGGGGGAGGTCTTCACTCGCACTGGCAGTACTTCGGCACATTGATCACCAGTTCATCAAAGGCCACCTCGGCCTGCTCGTGCTTGTCCATATCCTTCAGCGTCACTACGCCCTTCTTGATCTCGTCCTCACCTATCAGGGCCACGTAGCGGGCGTTGAGCCGCCCGGCCTCGCGCATCTGGGCCTTTAAACTGCGGCCCAGCAATTCCTGCTCGCAGACCAATCCCTTTTGCCGCAGCTGTGAGCAAAGCAGGCTGCCCTTCTTCACCGCCTCATCGCCCAAAGTGGCGATGTAGACATCGGGCCGCTTCTCCGGCGGCAGGTTCACTCCCTGATTTTTGAGCGCCAAAACATATCTCTCCAGACCTGAGCCAAAGCCCACTCCGGGAGCGGGGCTGCCCCCCAGTTCCTCCATCAGACCGTCGTAGCGCCCGCCGCCGCCCAGGGCATCCTGCGCCCCCAGGTGCTGTGAAACAACTTCGAAGGCCGTCCGGGTGTAGTAGTCCAGTCCGCGCACCAGGTTCTTGTCAAGGGTGAACGGGATCTCAATGTCTTTTAATCTGTCCTGCACCGTCTGAAAATGCGTCTTGCAGTCGCCGCACAAAAAGTCCTTCATCTCCGGGACATCCTTGAACTTTCCCTGGTCTATCTTGCAGTCCAGTATCCTCAGGGGATTGCGGTCATAGCGGTCCTTGCAATTGTCGCAGAGTTCCGGCAGCATGGGTTTGAAATAGTCCATAAGTTTCTGGCGGTAGGGTGGCCGGCACTGGGCGCAGCCCAGGCTGTTGAGTCTTAGGCTTAAGCCTCCCAGACCCAGTTTCTGCAGGGTGAAGAACAACAGCGAGATCGCCTCCACATCGGCCAGGGGGCTGTTGCTTCCCAGCACCTCGGCCCCGAACTGGGTGTGCTGGCGCATCCGGCCGGCCTGGGGCCGCTCATAGCGGAACATGGGAGCCAGATAAAAGACCTTGACGTACGGCTGTTCCTTGAGTGTGTTGTGTTCTATCAAGGCCCGCAGCACCGGCGGCGTACCCTCGGGCCGCAGGGTGATGGAGCGCTGGCCCTTGTCGGTGAAGGTGTACATCTCTTTCTGGACGATGTCGGTGGTGTCCCCGGTGCCCTTGACGAACAGCGCGGTGTCCTCAAAGACGGGGGTGCGGATCTCTTTGAACCCGTAGATCCGGGCCTGCTCCCGGATCACCGATTCTATGTGCTGCCAGAGATGGACCTGGTCCGGCATCACGTCATAAGTGCCCTTGCTGGCTTGAAATTTCATTTTTCTTCATCCTTGTTCTTGTAGCATAGTTTGGAGATTCCAGTGCCCGCCGTAAAACCTATGACGTTCATGGAGAAGTCCAACAATGATACGGTCCTTCCCGGGACCATCACTTCATGATATTCGTCAATGGCGGCCAGGCCCAGCCCCATTACCAGCATCACCGCCCACAACCCCTTATGCCGGTATCCCGTCATTGAAAAAGCCCGGGCCGCCAGCACCGCCAGCACCAGGTACACCACAATGTGGAATACCAGGTCGGCATGGGGGTACCCGGCCGGGGTCGTTAAATTGGGGATGGAGGTGGCCGTGATCATCAAAACCAGCCAGGCGGCTACCGGGCCCCAGATCAATAGTTTCTTCCGCATTATTTTCTTATTCCACCTGACTGAATATTTTAAGCACTTCTTCGGCGCTGGCCGCCTTCACCAGCTGCTCCCGGATCTGGTCCCGGTTCAAAAGCCGGGAGACCAAAGCCAGGGCCTTGACGTGGTCGGCAATGAAATGCTGGGGGGTGGCCACAAAAAAGAAGATCTGCACCGGCTGGTCGTCCAGCGATCCGAAGTCCACCGGCAGCCGGCTGATGCCGAAGGCTCCGGTCATCTTCTTAAGTTCTTTGGTGCGGCCGTGGGGAATGGCCACTCCCTTGCCGATCCCGGTGGACATCAGCCCTTCCCGCTCCATGGCCGAACGGAGCAGGTCCGGCTGGTTCTCTATCAGCCCGGCCCCGGCCATCAAAGCCACCAGTTCCGCAATGATCTCCTCCTTGGTGGTCCCGTTAAGCGGAACCTTGATGCAGTTCAGCTCCAGTATTTCGTTGATCTTCATCTCTATCGCCTTATATTGTTAATTTCATTTAATGCCTATCCAATTAGCTCAGGATAGTGGTTGAATGCCCGGTACCAACCCCGGTATGTCGCGTTAAAACGATCAGTGAGCATCGCAGTTGACGCCGGAAAAAGCTTGTCTGCGCCTGTTTGAGGGCTGGGCCAAAGCCCGAGTTCAGACAAGCCCGCCGGCAACGAGAAGCGCAACGCCCGGAGAGTTTTAAGCGACGAGCTTTTTCTTTTGGTTCTTTTCTTGTTGGCGGTACAAAAAGAAAAGAACGTAATCAGGCTAAATCTACTAATTCACCAAACCGGCTATATTCTTTCTACTTTTCCTGAGCCGATTGGAGAATCATTTGTTAATTTCTTTTAACAGATCCGCGGCAGGGCCTCGCCCTCCAGCATCATCAGCGGCCGTCTGCTCCCTAAGAACGTGGTCAGCAGCACCTGCGGTTTGCCGGTTTGAACACTGCCGATGATGGCCGCATCTTTTCCCAGCGGGTCCCGGCGCATGACACTCAATATCTTTTCCGAATCTTCCCGGGGCACGATGGCTATCAGTTTGCCCTCGTTGGCCACATACAGCGGGTCCAGGCCCAGCATCTCGCAGGCGCCTTTTACTTCCTGTTTGACCGGTATCTTTTCTTCCTCGATGTTGATGATGACCTTTGATTGCAGCGCGATCTCGTTGAGCGTGGTGGCCAGCCCGCCCCGGGTAGGGTCGCGCAGAACGTGGATCAGTCCCGTCTTCAGCATTGCTCCGACCAGTCCGTTGAGCGGAGCCGCATCACTGAGAAGATTCCCGCTCAGGCCAAAATTGTTCCGGGCGTTGATCACCGCCGCGCCGTGGTCGCCGATGGAACCGCTTATGATCACCACATCCCCCGGAACCGCCAGGGAGCCTGAGATCTCGACTCCCTCAGGGATCACCCCCACCCCGGAGGTATTGATGAACAGGCCGTCGCAGGCGCCCTTGTCCACCACCTTGGTGTCACCGGTTACTATGGACACGCCTGCCTCTTTGGC
The DNA here is from genome assembly GCA_963780225.1 of uncultured bacterium. Classification (GTDB taxonomy): domain Bacteria; phylum Edwardsbacteria; class AC1; order AC1; family EtOH8; genus UBA5202. The sequence continues at coordinate 83,996 of CAWAAX010000027.1, forward strand.
GGCCGCAGCCATGGAATCAGCCACCTTTCCCAGCATTTCCAGGGAGAAGCCTTCTTCTATGATGAATCCAACCGAAAGATACAATGGCCGAGCCCCCTTCATGGCCAGGTCGTTGACCGTGCCGCAGACCGCCAGCCGCCCGATGTCCCCGCCGGGAAAGAACAGCGGCTTGACCACGTAGCTATCCGTGGTAAAAGCCATTCTGCTTTCTGCCTTTGCCATTCTGAATTCGGCAGAGTCATCCCCCTGGTTGAGCAGAGCGTTTGAAAAACGAGTCTTGAATACCTTTTCAATCAACTCGTGGGAAAGACGCCCGCCGGAGCCGTGGGCTAAAAGTATTTTATCGGCAACACCCAATGGTTTTTTATTTTTGATTTTTAATATTTTGTTTTTCAGTCCCCGTCCCGTACTTGTACCACGCCGCGCAGGCCCCTTCGGAGGACACCATGCAGGGCCCCACCGGGCTTTCCGGTGTGCATTTATTCCCGAACATCGGGCATTCATCAGGCTGATGAAGCCCCATCATCACCTGGCCGCAGATGCAGCCCTGGGGCTCTATGGCCGGCGGGACTTCGATCTTAAATCGTTTTGCGGCGTCGAAAGAAACGTATTCTTCCAGGAAGCAAAGCCCTGTCTCCTGTATGCTGCCGATGGCCCGCCATTCGGCGGTGCAGGGCTGCATCACTTTGTCCAGTATTGCCAGGGCGTGGGGGTTGCCGGCATCCGGCACGCCCCGCCGGTACTCGGTCTGAACGCGGAAAGCCAGCCCGTCCTTTTTATGGCTTCGGAGCTGTTCCAGCAGCATTACTATTGATTCCAGGATGTCCAGCGGCTCGAACCCGGCGATGACGCAGGGGATCTGATATTTTGCCGGGATGAATTGATAAGGCCGGCTACCGATGATGGCCGAAACGTGGCCCGGGCAGAGGAACCCGTCTATCCTGGTCCGGCCGGATTCCAGTATGGCTTTCAGGGCATGAGGCACGGTCTTGAAGGCCGGATAGACCGAGAAATTTCCGATGCCCTTCTCTTTGGCCTCCAGCACCGCGGCGATGATGGTGGGCGAGGTGGTCTCGAAACCCACCCCGGCGAAGACCACCTGCTTTTGCGGGTTCTCGGCTGCGATCTGCAGGGCATCCAGCGGAGAATACAGTATCCTGACATCGGCCCCCTGGGACTTGGCCTCCCGCAGGCTGCTGTGCGAACCGGGAACGCGGATCATATCGCCGAAGGTGGTGAAGATGACATCCTTCAGCCCGGCAATGGCTATCATCCGGTCGATATCATAAAGCGAAGTGACGCAGACCGGGCAGCCCGGCCCGGATAAAAGTTTTATTGACTTGGGGATCAGCCCCCGGATGCCGAACTGGGATATGGCCATGGTGTGGCTGCCGCAAACCTCCATGAAGGAATAAGGGCCGTCGCACAGGCTCTCTATCCTTTTGACCAGTTTTGCGGCCACCACCGGGTCGCGGAATTTATCAAGATCGATCATGCTGGCTGGCTGTCAGGTGATGGTGATGCCGGTCTCTTCCAGCAAACGGTATGTTTCCTCGGCCTCTTTGGGATCTATCCGCTGGATGGCAAAACCGGCGTGGATCAGCACGAACTCCCCTACCTTGGCGTCGGGCATCATATGAAGGCCGATGCTGCGCTTAAGGCCCCGGATGTCCACCTCGGCCTTGTTCCCCTCGATGGTCTCGATCTTTGCTGGTATGGCTAAACACATATTAGGTAATTAATAAATGGTTAAATTAAAAAATGGTCAAGTTAGTTTTGACCGGTTTAAATAACTTATGTATCCGTTGAGCAACCGGGCCGCAGTATCCATCAGGGCTTCCCCTTTTGCATATTCCTCGCTGGTAATATAATTTTCGTCTAAGCAGGTTATGAAATGGTCTTTAACTTCGTATAGGGATCCTCTGGACTGCCTGCAATATTGAATATTTTCCTGGTAGTGATATCTTCCATACCCTTCAGCGATATTTGCAGTGATTGAGACGGCTGCTCGCTTGATTTGACTCACTAAATTAGTTTTTTCTGAGACGGGTAATTTATTTGCTATAAGGTAAGCATATTTGCGCACCTCCCTGGCCGCTTTCCACGCCGTTAAATCTTCAAAGGACTTTACCTTTTTAACTTGGCTATCATCCATAAATCCACCATTTATTTATTTTCCCATTTACCTATTTTTTATGCTCGACAATATCTGCCCTAAGGCAATGCCGCCATCGTTTGAAGGAACCTGTCTGTGGATCAGCACCTGGTAATCTTTTTGCAACAATCCTTGCCGGACATGGTCCAACAAAGTTCTATTCTGGAACACGCCCCCGGAAAGTGCCACGGTTTTTATCCCCGATCGTAGCTTTAAATTATCGCACATTGCCAGGGTAAAGTCAACGATTGTATTGTGGAATTTGGCCGAACAAACGCCTGGTGCCACGCCTTTTTTAACGTCGTCGTTCAACTGCCGCCACATCTCTTTTAACCGGACTATTGACTGTCCGTCTGATTGAATTATCTGATGATCGTATCTGCCGGTGGTGCCGTGATCAGCGCAATTCTCCAGCGCGATGGCCGCCTGGGCCTCAAAGGTAATGGCGGGACATACTCCCAGCAATGCGCTGACCGCGTCGAACAGGCGCCCCAGGCTGGAGGTCCAGGCCAGGTTGAATTTGCTGTCCAATTGTTTGGATATCAGTTCCAGCTCGGGCTGGTATTCCTTGGGGAACACCGGCGCCGGCAGTTCGTTCAAAAGATACTTGCCGTAGGCGGCGGCTATCCGGTAGGGCTTTTTGATGGAGGTTTCGCCGCCCGGCAGGGGCAGGTATTCAAGGTGCCCGGCCCTGTCCATCGTTTTGCCGTCGAACAGGAAGAACTCCCCGCCCCATATCTTGCCGTCCTCGCCATAACCGGTGCCGTCGAAGGCCACTCCGATGGCCGGGATCATTTTGCCGTTATCGGCCAGTGTGCTTAGGATATGGGCTTGGTGATGCTGTACCGTGTTCAGAGCCACGCCGGTCTGTTCCTTGGCCCATCTGGTGGTAAGGTAGTCAGGGTGCAGGTCATGGACAATGACCTCCGGCTTTATCTGAAACCACTTCTGGTATTTCTCAACCATCTCTTTGAAATATTCCAGGGTGGCCAGGTTATCCATCTCGCCGATGTATTGGCTTAGATAGGCCTTGTTGCCGGAAGCCAGACAGAAGACGTTCTTCATCTCCCCTCCCACCGCCAGGGTCGGAGGCACCGAAACCGGAAGGATTATCGGGTTTGGGGCATAGCCCCGGGAGTGGCGGACTATCTGAACGATCTGCTGATTCTCGTTTGACAACGATTCCTGATCATTCTGCTTTTTGATTTCTGATTTCTTGCCCTGAGCTGCCGGGCTGAGTCTGCCGAAGCCCCTGTCGAAGGGTTGATTTTCTGCCCCAGTAATAAAGACTATCGAGTCATCATTGCGGTTCTCAATATCCCGGTCGTTCATCAGAAAATGGTCGGCCAGGCCCCCCAGCCTGTTCAAAGCCTCCTGGTTGCCGGCCGCCACCGGCTCATCCTGGACATTGCCCGAGGTCATCACCAAGGCCTTGAGATCGGGGTTTATTTTTTTCAGTTCCCGGAACAAAAGGTAATGCACCGGCGCATAGGGCAGCATCACTCCCAGATAATTGTTCCCCGGTGCTAACTGTTCTGAAATATTATTTTTATTCTGCCTTTTGAATTCAGCCTTATGTAACAGCACAATAGGCGCCTGGCTTGATCCCAGTACTTTCTCTTCCGCTCCGCTTACCCGGCAGATATCCCTGACATCATCCAGCGACCCGCCCATCAGGGCCAGCGGTTTGTCCGGGCGGTTCTTCCTGTGACGAAGCTTTTTGACCGCGGCATCACTGCCGGCATCGCAGGCCAGGTGAAATCCCCCTATTCCCTTGATGGCCAGAATCTCACCAGCCAAAAGGAGTTCTGCGGCCCTGGTCATCGCCCCGGACCTTTCGGCAGTTGCCTTGGCGTCCCGGCCGCAGAGCCAGACCCTGGGGCCGCAGACCGGACAGGCATTGGGCTGGGCGTGGAACCTGCGGTTTTCCGGATCGTCGTATTCCTTTTGACAGTCGGGGCACATGGTGAATCCCGCCATAGATGTCAAAGGCCGGTCATACGGAGTATTTTGGATGATGGAGAACCGCGGCCCGCAGTTGGTGCAGTTTATGAAGGGATACAGGTAACGCCGGTCTTTCTCATCCAGCATCTCGGCCAGACAGTCTGGACACAGGGCGATGTCGGGGGAGATCCTGGTGACGCCGCCGCTTTTCAAGCTCTCCCTGATGACAAAATCCTTGTGATCGCCGGGCTCGGCCGGGAAAACGGCCATGGCATCGATCAGGGCCTGGGGCGGCAGTTCGCTTTTGACCTGGGACAAGAAAAGGTCGATGCTGTCGGAACAGCCCTGGACATGGATCTCCACCCCCTGGCTGGAATTAAGAACCCAGCCGGCCAGGCCGTGCTTTTTGGCCAGCCGGTAGATGAAGGGCCGGAAGCCCACCCCCTGGACGATGCCGTTTATGTTTATCTTTACTGCGTTCATGATTGATCTTAAAATAAATGATTATCCAAGCAGCTCAGGAAACACGTGAGCAATACGTGCCAACCCCGGTTGTCGCGTTAAAACGATCAGTGAGCATCGCAGTTGATGGCGGTTAAAAGCTTGTCTGGCCTGTTTGAGGGCTTGGCCAAAGCCCGAGTTCAGACAAGCCCGCCAGCGACGAGAAGCGCAACGCCCGGAGAGTTTTCAGCGACGAGCTTTTTCTTTTGGTTCTTTTCTTTTTGGCGGTACAAAAAGAAAAGAATATAACCTGGTAAAACCTGTGATTTTACCTTATCCACTATATTCTTTCTACTTCTCCTGATCAAGTTGGATAGGCATTTTAAAATAAACCGCCCTGTTATTTTCAGGACGGGGGAAACACCCTTTGATTATATTCCTAAATGCTTAAAATTTCAAGGCATATCTCAAGTCTTGCATTTTGCGGTGAAATAGTATATGCTTACTGCCCTATGGCCAAAAACAGCATTCATACACCCTCTGCCGGAAGCATCGAGCCGGAACGCAGCCTTAAGATATCCATCATCGAAGGCAGTTTTGCCACGGTCCACATCACCGTCAGTCTGGGAGCCTTGGTCACCGGATACGCCCTGATGCTGGGAGCCAACGATTTCCACCTGGGGTTGCTGGCGGCCCTGAACGCCCTGTCCACCGTGGGCTCGGTCATCAGCGCCCAGATCCTGGGACGGCTGGGTAGCCGCAAAAAGCTGACCGTCTGGGGGGCCACCGTCGGGCGAGCATTGTGGGCCCTGCTCTGCGTCCTGCCCTTCATCAAGATCATGCCCGGCTTTAAGCTGGCCCTGTTCTTTGCCGTGATGTTCCTGGGGAACACCATCCTCAGCGCCGCCAACACCGCCTGGCTTTCCTGGATGACCGACCTGGTGCCCCCGGAAAAGCGGGGCGTCTATTTCGGCAAGCGCAGCGCCATCCTGGGAGCGGTGACCATGCTAACCAATTACGGGGCCGGCTGGGGATTTGACCGGATGAAAGCGGCCGGGCTGCAGGACCAGGGGTTTGCCCTGATCTTCGGGCTGGCCGCCCTGTTTGCCGTGATCGCCGGGCTGATCCTGAACCGCCAGTGGGAGCCGCCGTTAAAGGGGGAGAAGTCCCTCTCCATTTACGAGATCGTAAAACTGCCCTTCGCCGACCCCAATTTCAAAAAACTGCTGACCTTCTTCATCTTCTGGTCGCTGTCCACCGCCGTGGCCGGGCCCTTCTTCGGGGCCCACATGATCAAGAATCTTAAGATGCCATACTCGGTGATCGCCCTCTATTCCATCGTCGCCGGGATACTTAACCTTTCCACTCAGCCTTTGTGGGGAAAAATAATCGACAAGCTGGGGAACCGCCCGGTGCTGATATTCAACCTGGTCGGCATCTTCCTGCTGCCGCTGTTCTGGCTGTTCGCCACCCCTTCATTTTATCTGCCCATCTGGGTGGATGCCTTTCTGACCGGTTTTTTCTGGCCGGGTTTCACCCTGGCCGGCTTCAACCTGCTGCTGCTGACCGCGCCCGAGCAGAACCGGACCTCCTACCTTTCGATCTATACCGTAACCACCGGATTCGCCGTGTTCCTGGCCTCTCTGGCCGGGGGCTGGCTGGCCAACGCCCTGCATGATTTCAAATTAGTGCTGCTGGGGCATACCCTGATCAACTTCCACCTGCTCTTTGCCTTTTCCTCGCTGGCCAGGATATTTACCCTGCCCCTGGCCTTGAAACTAAGGGAGGAAAGGTCCCACCCGGTGGGCACCCTGCTGAACCTGTTCGGCGACAAGATCAGCCAGAATTTTGCCGGAGGTTGGCAGGCCGGGATAGTGATGGTAAAAAGGATCACCCGGGGTTGATCCAAAAGATTAAAAAACCGCTCGGCAGACAGCTGAGCGGTTTTTTTAATTCCATCGCAGGGGCTATCTATTCCACCGGTTCCCAGATGGATTCCCCGGTCTTGTTGATATATCCGTAATCGCCGTCGTTCTTGATCATCCCCAGGCCGTTGGCAAATTTGAATACCTCGTCGAACTGGGTGTCGATGACGATCTTCCCGGTCTTATCGGCATAACCCCAAACCTCACCGGCCTTTATCCCGGCCAGGTCCTCGGAGAACGGCCGGACCTCCAGAAACTGCGGTTCTATCGCCTGCTGGCCGCCCTTGCTGATGAAGCCCCACTTGTCCTCGATCTTTACCCCGGCCATCTCCTGGCTGAAGTCCTGGGCGTCATCAAACGCAGGGTTGATCACCATTTTCCCGATCTTGTTGATATAGCCGTATTTGCCTCCGGTCTTCACCCGGGCCAGGCCGTCCACGAAAGGACCGCCGTCGTCGAACTGGGGTTTGATGACCATCTTGCCGGTTTTGTTGATATAGCCGCAGGAGAGCTTTTCCACCACATAACCAGCCTGCTTGATCTTGACCGGGGCCAGTCCGTCCGAATAATCACCGGCCCAGTCGAATTTCTGGATCCCGATGAACTTCCCGGTCTTGTCGATGAAACGGAACTTGTCCTGGATGTTCACCCGGGCCAGGCCCTGGCTGAAACGATAGACCCCGCCGATGTCTTCCGGCTTGACCTTTTTGAAACTAACCACTATCTTCCCGGCCTTGTTGATGTAGCAATAGCTTCCGGATCCGTCCTTGCCCACCACCCCCACCGCCGCCAGCCCCTCGCTGAAGGCGTCGGCATAGAGCAGCAGGGGATCTATCACATACTTGCCGGCGGGATCGATGAACCCGTACTTGTCGCCCAGCCGCACCGCCGCCAGCCCCTCGCTGAAGGCCCCGGCCGAATCAAACTGCAGGGCCACCGCCAGTTTTCCGGCATTGTCTATATACCCCCACTTGCCGGCTTGTTTGACCGGGAACAAAAGCACCGGTTTTTCAGGAGCGGCTGTCTTCAGCTTCTGGGAATGGGCCCAGCCGGGGGCCAGGGCCATGAGGACGATCAGGATCAAAGGCCTCAGCATTTCAAGCCTCCTTGGGTTGTAGCTTATTTTCATTTTTTATCCTGCTGTTTTATCAAGGCCGCCAGCAAAGGCAGCATTATCTCGTGATGCCCGGTAAAACTGTATCCCCGGCCGCCTGACTGGGTCGGGCGGCTGACCACGTTGACGTTGGGCCGGTAGTGCTGGATCATGTCAAAGTTGGCGGTGGTGAAATCCTTGACCTTGTGCCCAAGGTTGCGGGCCACGGTCAGGGTCTTTAAAAAAACCTCCGGCATGATCACGGTGGAGCCGATGTTGATCACCACCCCGCCGGAAAGTTTGGTGACCGACTGGGCCAGGATCCGGAAATCCCGGGCGCTGCAGTCGCCGGCGGCGGCTCCGTCGTAGCTGGGGTGCTGGTTGATGATGTCGGTGCCCACCGCCACGTGGACCGTGGTTGGTATCTCGTTCCGGCTGCAGGCCGCCAGCAGGCTGAACTTCTGGTATTTGGCCTTTACCCCATTCAGGTACTGTCCCAGCGCCTGGCCGTAGCCCATCCGGCAGAGGCTGGCGGCCTTGATGACGCCGTTGATGCCGTCGGCGGTCTCTTTGGCCATGCCGAAACTGCCGTCTTCCAGGCCTGCGGCCACGTCCTCGGAGGTTTTGCCCCAGCAGGCCATTTCAAAGTCGTGGATGGCCCCGGCCCCGTTGGTGGCCAGGTGGGTGATGTAGCCCTGCTCTATCAGATCTATCAGCACCGGGGAAAGCCCGCATTTTATGGGATGGGCCCCCATCATCACGATCACCGGCCGCCCCCGGCTCCGGGCCTTCCGCACCGCCTGGGCCAGTAAAAACAGGTCATTGACCTTCAGCGTCCTGGGCAGGGAATCAAAAAATTGCGCCAGCGAAGATCCCGGCTTTACGGTCTTGGCCAGCTGGCCCAGGTCCACCTTGCTCCAGCGGTCCCTGATGGAATGGCTTTTGACCCTGGAGATGTCTATTTCCTTGAAGTTTTTCATGGCCTTACCGTCTTTATTGTTTTTCGGTGACCAGGTAGTCCGGGCCGTCTATCCCCTGGTTGTATTCCTTGAGCACCGCGTTGATGGAGCCCACCAGGATCTTGCTTTTCATCAGCACCGGTATCCGGCGGCTGTCGTTGGTCAGCCAGACCAAAAGCCGCCCCTTGTTCTGGAACAGCCCGGGGTAGCGCAGCACCGGCTCCACCACCAGGCATTCCACCTTGCCGAAGATGGTCTTGATCTTTTCCTTCCGGAGGAGCTTGACCTCCAGCGGATAATTGTTCTTGTCGGTATGGTTGTCGATATACAGCGACTGTCCGGCCGCCAGGGAAAAGGTCCGGGCATAGTACAGCGAGGTCAGGATGTCCCGGGCCTGGGGCGTGGTGGCTATCACCTGCCCGTTGTTATAGGTGACTTGGTTCTGCTCCTGATCAAAATCCAGCGACTCCTCGTGGCGGTAGCCGCCCTCCCGCATCTTCTTCTGGTAGCGCAGGGAATAGAGGCGTTCGTAGTCGGTGAAGGCCTCGAACCGGTCGTGTACCTGGTAGAATTTGGAGAAGAAAGGGTTGGACCAGGTCTCGTTGACGATGTGGTAGGCGCTGCGCTGGCCCACGTAGGTCAGTTCGCTGTCAACCCTCAGGTAGGAATACCCCGCGGTGATGCCGGCATATTCTATGGTATAGGTCATCTTTTCGCCCCGGTTGAACTTCCGGAAAGGTTCGGCGGCGGCCGGTGAGGACCCGGCCATACCCGCGGCCAGCCCGGCTAAAAGACAGAGGATGTTTAGTTTGGCATTGTTCATTGATATTTTGAACCGTCGTTAACTATTGCCGGTTTTGTTCGTCTCAGTTACTTTGGCCAGGACCTCCTCCACCGTGATCTTCTCCATGCAATCGTATTCCGGGCACTTTTGACCGGGACATTTTGGACAACTTCCTGCCGGGGGCCGGATGACCGCGTGCTCCACCCCGTATGGCCCCCAGCGTTTTATCTCGCAGGTGGGGCAATACAGGCCTATGACTTTGGTGTTAACCGCCACTGCTACATGCAGAGGCCCGGTATTGTTGGTGACCAGCACTTTGGCCAGGGAGATCAGGGCCGCCATGTCTTTCAGAGGCAGGTTTTCCGCCCAGCCGACCTCGGCCGTCAAATGCTTTTTCAACGATGTTTTAAGATCCAGTTCCTGGGGCCCCAGGCTGATGATGACCCTGCCCCCTGCGCCCTGGATCCTGTCTGCCAGCTTGGCAAATGATGCCAGGGGCCAGGGTTTGGATGACCCGCTGCAGCCGGGATGGATCAGTATGAAATCCCTGCCGTATTCCTTGACCAGGTTTTCTTTCAGCTCGTCCGGCACCGTCAAAACCGGCGGCAGATAACGCTGGCCGTCCGCTGGCTGGAATCCCAGACCCTGACAGACCAGATCCAGGTTGTATTCCAGTTCATGTTTTAAATTTTGCTTCCGGTGCTGTTTTACCCGGCGGTTGAAAAGCAAGCTGTACCCCCGGTAGGCCGTGCCTATTCTGACCGGGATCCCGGTCAGCCAAAGGGCCGCCGCCAGACGAAGGGTGGGGTGCAGAAGTACTGTAGCGTCAAACCTGTAAGCCCGCAACATTCCCGCTAATTCAAAAAAGCTTTTTCCGGTATCTATCAAAGCTTCATCAATATCATGAGCCAACGGGATCAGGGATGCCGTGTTTTTCGAGACCAGGTAAGTTAACTTGGCTTCCGGGAACCGGCGCTTTAGAACGGTTGCCGCGGGCAGGGCCAGCACCAGGTCCCCCAGCCTGTCGTTTCGGACCACCAGTATGTTTTTAAACCCTTTCTCTCCCACAAAGCCCCTTATGCTGATTTTTTGTTCTTTGGCCCCTTGGACAGGCTTTCCAAGCCGTGCCTGACCGCCAGCGTTATGGCTTCCAGGTCCAGCTGTTTGATGCAGGAAAGATGGCCGCAGGACTTCTTCCAGCAGGGACTGCAGGCGAGTTTCGAGAATATCTTCTCGCCCCGTCCGTAGAGCTCTATCTCGGTGCCGCAGGACAGCCCGAACCAGGCCACCACCCACTTTTTTAGGGCCACCGCCATGTGCAGGGCCGAGGTGTCCCCGGTGATGATCAGGTCGCAGGCCTCAATGTAGACCATGCCCCGGCGGATGCCCTCATCCGTGGGGCTGTCGATGACGAAGGCCCCGGCCTTTTTCCGGATCTCGGCGTTGCGCCCGGCCTCGGCCTTGCCGCCCAGCAGCATTATTTTTGTCCCGGGCCATTTTTTATGGAATTGTTTTATCAGTTGAACATGCTGTTCGATGGTCATCTTTTTGTTGGGAAAAAGATCTGAGCATCCGGTATTGAACCCTATAACCAGGCCGGTCCCCTTGATCCCATTCTTCAGCCGGTAGTCTTTGGCCGCCTGTTTTTCCCCGTCCGTCAGGCAAAGGACGTAGTCCTCGTTTTTGTAATCCAGTTTCATGGCCTGGGCCAGGAATTTTATCCCGGTGACCTTATTTCTCTTGAACTTCAGTTCGTCATCTATCCCCAGCCGGTAGCCGTATTCCGCTTCGGGATTGAAATAGGTGATGGCCCCGTTCTCATCCATGGCAAATCCCAGTTTTTCCTTGGCCTTGACCAAAATTGCCAGGGCGTCGGAACGGTGGGCCTTGTCTATGGAATATAATTTGTCAAAGCTCATGGCCTGGAGGATGGAGACAGTTTCAAAGTCGTAGGGCCAGATCTTGTCGATATAGGGATTGTTCTGCAGCAAAGGGACAGCCATCGGCAGGGTCACCCAGTGGATGGTGCTTTGGGGATGCTGGCGCTTGATGGCCGGCAGCAGGGCCGTGGTCATCAGCACCGCGCCCAGGGCGTCCAGGTTGATGATCAGGATCCTGGTGCCCCGGGGCTCGCGCTTTTTGCAGCCCCGGCACAGCCAGCCGGGATGACACGGCTTGTAGCCGTTAAAATGTTTACAGTCTATGGTCTGGTGCAAAACGATCCTTTAAAAGAAAGCAAATTGTTAATGAATTGTTGAAAGTTTTCGGGTTTACATCTCCTGGCGGCCTTCCAGCGCCCGGCTCAGGGTCACTTCGTCCGAGAACTCCAGATCGCTGCCCACCGGCAAACCCCGAGCGATGCGGGTGATCTTTATGCCCATCGGCTTTATCAGCTTCATCAGGTAAAGCGCGGTGGCCTCGCCCTCGGCGTTGGGGTTGGTGGCCATGATGATCTCCTTGACGTCGGTCTTCTCCAGTCGCTCCATCAGCTCCCGCACCCGCAGGTCGTCCGGGCCGATGCCGTCCAGCGGAGAGAGGTGTCCCTGCAGCACGTGGTACCGGCCCTTAAAATCGGCGGTCCTTTCCAGGGCCAGCAGGTCGTTGACCTCCTCCACCACGCAGAAGATCGAGTCGTCCCGGCCGGCATCCCGGCACAGGTCGCACAGGTCCTGCTCCGAGGCATTGAAGCACTGCTGGCAGAACCGCACCTTCTGTTTGAGTTCCAGGATGGCGTGGGCCAAAGCCTCGGCGTCGTCCGGAGAGGACTTCAACAGATAAAAGGCCAGACGCTGGGCGGTCTTGCGCCCAATGCCCGGCAGTTTCATCAGTTCGTCCACTGTACGGTTGAGTATTTCCGATCCGTAGTTCATAAAGAATCCTTTTTGCCACTAAGACACTAAGGCACTAACTCGTTAATCGTTTTGTTGTTTGAAAGTGGTATTTGTGTCTTTGTGCCTTGGTGGCAAGGCTTCGGTTTAAAACATCCCCGGCAGGTGAAACGGTGAGCTTGCCGAACTGCTCATCCCGCCGGTCAAAACCGACATCTCCTTTGCCGCCAACTCCCGGGACAGCTTGAGGGCCTCCTGCACCCCGCTGAGCACCAGTTCCTGCAGCATCCCGGCCTCCTCCGGCTTGATGATCTCGGCCGAGATCCTGATGTCCAGTATGTTCTGCTGTCCGTCGGCCGTCACCTTGACCATGCCCCCGCCCACCGAAGCCTCCACCCGTTTGTTCCCCAGCTCCTTCTGGATGCTTTCCATCTTGGACTGCATCATCTGGGCCTGCTTTAAAATATCCCCCATTCCTTTAGCCATATTCAGCTTTCAAGTATTTATTTTAACCACAAAAACATGCGCTGAGCTGTGCCGAAGTGGCACAGAGGACACAAAAATCAATATAAAGAGTTATACTACCTGTAGTAGCAAGACCACTATAAAATATATTTTGTGGGTTTTGTGCTTTCTGTGGTAAATTAGTTGTTCTCGGTTTACAGTACTTCGCCTTCCACCTGGTCCAAAAAACCCTTGATCTTGGCCGAGCCCAGCGCCTGGTTCCGGCGCCGGTCGGTCTCGTCCTGCAGGCTGGCCCGGGCCGGCTGGCCGTTGCCTGTTGACGCCTGTTCCTGAGTTATCTGACAGGACAATTTCAGCCGCTGGCCCCAAAGGCGAACGGTCTCTTCATCCAGCATCTGCTGGTTGGCCTTGTTCTCCAGGGAATCGGTGAAGAATTTGGAGTTGGTGCCGTAGCTTACGGTCAGCCTTCCATCGCTGATGCCCACGGGCCTGGCCGCTTCCAGACAGGTTCCCAGCAGCATGTTGCGGCTTTTGATTGATGACACCAGGTCCTTCCACAGGTTTTCAAAATCTCCGTTCAAGACTGCGGGCAAAGTTTTAGGCTCTTCCCGGACCGGAGTGGCGGCATAGACCGCAGCCGGGGGCTGGCGTACCGAGGGGGGAGCAACCGCCGCACTTTTCAAGCCGGTTGGTTTGACATCCTCCCTGCCGCTGTTCTGCACCGGCCTGGGGTTTGATTCCGGACCGTTATCGCCTCCCAAACCGTTTATCAGTTCTTCTATCTTTACGGTCTCGTCCAGGTCCGAAAGACGTAAACAGGCCGCTTCCAGCACCAGCCGGGACTGGCTGCTTCGTTTCATGGTGGTCTCGGTCTCCACCAGTATCCTGACCATCCGCAGAAGATCGCGGCCCTGGATCCCGCCGGCCTGCTTCAGATAATTCCCCCGGGCGTCGGCCGGAACGTCAGACAGGGCTATGTTGGGCTGGCCGGCCGCTATCACCATCAGCTTGCGGAAGTGGGCCAAAAGGCCCAGGGCAAATTCCTGCAGGTCGTAGCCGCCGGAGGACACCTGTTCCACTAATTCCAGCAGTCCGGCCTGGTCCCTGCTCCGGATCAGATCCACGGTCTTGAAGAACAGGGCCTCGTCCACCAGGCCCAGCACCTGCCGGGCGTCCTCGGCCGTCAGCTTCTGGCCGCCGTAGGAGATCAGCTGGTCCAGCAGGCTGATGGCGTCGCGCATTGAGCCCTCGGATTTCTGGGCCACCAGGTACAGACAGTCGTCCGTGGCCTGGACCTCCTCGCCCTCCAGCATTCTTTTGACGTAATCCACCACCACCGAAACCTCCACCTTGCGGAAGTCGAAGCGCTGGCAGCGGGACAGGATGGTGATGGGAACCTTGTGGATCTCGGTGGTGGCGAAGATGAAGATGGCGTGGGCCGGGGGCTCCTCCAGCGTCTTCAGCAGGGCGTTGAAGGCCTCCTTGGTCAGCATGTGGACTTCGTCTATGATGTAGATCTTGTATTTGCCCTGGGTGGGGGTGTACTTGACGTTCTCCCTCAGGTCGCGGATCTCGTCGATGCCGCGGTTGGAGGCGCCGTCGATCTCCAGCACGTCTATGCTGCGGGAACCGGTGATCTCCACGCAGGAGGAGCATTTGTTGCAGGGGGTCTCGGTGGGACCCTCGGCGCAGTTCAACGCCTTGGCCAGCACCCGGGCGGCCGAGGTCTTGCCCACCCCCCGGGCCCCGGAGAACAGGTAGGCATGGGCGATGCGCTTGGATTTGATGGCATTGCGCAAGGTGGTGGTCACATGCTGCTGGCCGATCAGCTGCTCAAAATTCTGGGGCCGCCACTTGCGGGCTAAGACTAAATATGACATAACAAAACCAGCATCTATAATAATTACTAATTTCTAAACTTGTCCTGAGCGAAGCCGAAGGATTCTAAACTCTAAACAAATATCAATTACCAAAATCCAAAAAGACTGTTTGAGGTTTGTGGTTTGGATATTATTTAGGATTTCGATATTAGGTTTTAGGGTTTAAGTAAGTGGGCCAGGCTTATCCGATAACAAGGAGAGGTCGTGCTTACCGTTGCTACCTTCCGGTCCTGGCGGGGTTGGCAAACATCACTTCCATCGGGCCCGGCCCAATATTGATTTTAACAGAGGACGGTGGTTTTGTCAACAAGATTGGATCATTCTGTGGATCATTCCAAATAGGAAGTAATTAAAAAATGGGAAATAGGAACCACTGCCCTTGGTTTCACTTCCCACTTTCCACTTCCCATTTCCCATTTAGCCATTTCCCATTTATCTTCTTCCCATTTCCCATTTATCCACTTTTCATTTATTTCTGTCTCTCCAGCATCCTCTTTATCCCCGACTGCACCACCTCCAGCTCGGCCGATGTGCAGGTCTTGTCCAGCCCCCGGACGCCGTAGAAATCCTTGTTCAACGGCCGCCACAGCTCGGGGTCGTACAGGCCAAAGATGGCGAAGGTGGGCGCTCCCACCGCCGCCGAAAGGTGCATGATGCCGGTATTGTTGCACACCACCAGTCTCAGCTGACTGATGACCCCGGCCAGCTGCCGTATATCCAGGCCAGGCAGGGGTGTCACCTTGGCATTGACCACCCCCAGGAACCGCTCGCCCAGGTCTTCCTCGCGCGGTCCCCAGAACACGGCCACCTGGAATCCCAGCTCTTTGGCCAGCCAGTCGGCCAGGGCCGCGTACTTCTGGTAAGGCCACCGGTTAGGCGTGTTATAGGCGCCCAGGTTCAGACCAATGGTCTTCTCCGGCACCAGGTGATGGTCCCACAAAACTTTTTTCCCCTGCTCTTTCTCCTCCGGAGTCAGGTAAACTTCTTCCGACAGATCGCCGGTGGGGATGCCCAGGTGCTCCAGGATCAAAAGACTGCGCTTAGTTTCGTGAATGGGTGAAACTGACGGAGAGGACAGTACATTGTAAAAAAGATTAGGCCGGAAATTGTAGAACGGCATTTCCGCCGTCCCCAGCCGGTAACGGGCTCCGGACAGCAGGCACAGGATATCGCTGGAGAGCGAGTGGGAAACGGTGTTAAGCACTATGCACAAGTCATAGGGCTGCCTCAGGCCCTGGAACAGCCGGAACAGCCTTTTGGGCGTGGCTAATTTAAGCTTTTCCGGGTAGACCAGCACCTGGTCAATGTTGGGGTTGTTCTGCAGGACAGTGTGGGTGTAATAGCGGGCCAGGACGGTTATTTTTGCCTGGGGAAATCTTTGCCTTAAGGCCCGGTATACCGGCGTGGTCAGGATCAGGTCGCCCAGCTGGTCGTGCTGGCGGATCACCAGGATGCTTTTGACCGAACCAAGGTCCACCTGGTCCGGGGGGTAAAGCACATCGGGCAGGAGGGCTGAGAAAAGGCCGATCAGGGCCTTCTTGAATATTTT
Source organism: uncultured bacterium (assembly GCA_963780225.1). Lineage (GTDB taxonomy): Bacteria > Edwardsbacteria > AC1 > AC1 > EtOH8 > UBA5202. The sequence goes on from CAWAAX010000027.1 coordinate 100,019, forward strand.
TTCAGTTTTGGGTATGCGCATGAGGGTGATGGTACTATAAACCTATTTATTAAAGAAACAACTCTGTTTTAAATACTTTAAGCCTGCTTATTCATTGTGATCAACAATTTTCTTGGTGGAAGCTTCAATTTGTTTTAATTTCTGTTCTGCTTCTACAAAATGCTTTTCTACTTCTGTCGGTTCCTCAATCTGCTGTCGGCGGAATTTGTCATATTCTTCATGAGCTTTTTCTATTGCTGTTTCGTTGCTGATTTTTCCGGAATGGGTCAATAATTCTCTGCCGGTCATGGTTAGGAACTGATTCAAACGCTCACTCCAATCCTTCATGGTCATGGGTATCCGACGCATAGCCTGAATTTCCGCCAATTCCAGATAGGCTGTTACCATACGATTCAACAGAACGAGTTCTTCTGCCCTCAAATAGTTTTTTGCGACCTCAACATCCCGTTTAAGCAGTTTCTTGCCTGGATAGTTTGTAATGCCCATATTTTGCTCGGCAGCAGCAGCGCGATTGTATATGATTTCAGCGGCGGTATGTCCATGAGCTGCCCAGTGCATCTTGTTTTGCACCTGCTTGAAAAACTCTTTAGAGGTTTCGGCGGAAGGGCTATAATCAATACTGGTGGCGTATATATCCAGCACTTTTCGCCAGAATATTTTTTCCGATGAGCGGATGTCCCGGATACGGGCAAGCAGTTCTTCAAAGTAGCGGCCGCCTTCGGGTTCTTTCAAACGTTCATCGTCCAGGGTGAAGCCTTTAACAATATACTCCCCGAGCCTTTTAGTCGCCCAGATGCGGAATCGGGTGGCAATGTTGCTTTTAACCCGATAGCCCACTGAAATGATAATGTCCAGATTGTAATATTCCAGATTGCGCTGAACCTGCCGCTGACCTTCGGAGCGAACCAACAAGAATTTCTTGTGAGTTGCCTCAGGCGTCAATTCACCTTCTTCATATATGTTTTGAATGTGTTGACTTATATTCTGCTGGGTGGTTTGATACAGTTCCGCCATCAAGGGCTGTGTCAGCCAAACAGTTCCATCCTGCAGTCTTGTTTCAATCCGCAAATCACCGTTTTCTGCTTGGTAGAGAAGAATTTCACCACCCTTGCTTTTAACAGATTTTTTTTGCGCTTTGCCCATTATTTACCCTCCAACGCCGGCATCAATTCCTTTTTCATAACATCGCAAATCAAATTAAGTTCTTTAATAGTCCCGCAATTCGTCGTCATTTCGCCCAGCTGGTCGTGCTGGCGGATCACCAGGATGCTTTTGACCGAACCAAGGTCCACCTGGTCCGGGGAATAAAGAACGTCGGACAGGAAGGCAGAGAAAAGGCCGATCATGGCCTTCTTGAATATTTTTTCAGTTTTGGGTATGCGCATGATGGTGATTAGTACTTTAAGTCTATTGGTTGTATGCCGCACTTCTTTGTTTGTCTTGATTTTTCCCTACTTTATGACCTATCATGGTGCGTTAAATTGGTGGTTCTTTTTCTTTTTGGTGCAACGGCCTACAAACTATTTCTTAACTCGATTTACGTGTGCTTACCCCAAAGTTCTCGTAAACATATTGATTAATTCTTTCTGTAATATCTTTCCCTAAATTGGTCAATACAATTTCATCAATAGGCTTGTAACTGATGTCTCTGCCTTTATTTGAAATTGATTGATAAAGAAAATTAGAAAAAGAACCAGACCTCATCAAAACTGTTTGTGTTCCTTTAATGTCTTCCAAAACTGCGTTTATGTATTTAGGGGTTACTACGATTGTGTATTCGGCACCTATCTGCTCCCTATGATGTCTTAACCGACCTGCACTTAAATTCATTAATTTATTTTTTGTCGATTTTGCTTCAACATCAAATTTCTTGTCGGTTGCATCCACAGGAGTGTAAACACATTCAATATCTGTTGTGCCTGCTGAAGCATGTTTTTCAGCATCGACATCAGAGAAATAGTTAAAAGCATCACAAAGAACATCTTCAAATTTGTAAGCATCTCCATAAACAGAATTTCTTGCATATAAATTAATGTCGTCTGTTATTTTTAAAATGGAAATTATTTTCTCTTGTTCTTCGTTGTCAATACCAAGTTCTTGAATTAATTCGGGTGGATAATAATTATATAGCTGAATTATATACTCTGAGTTCAATTGTAGTTTTTCGGTCAAGTCTTTCGGTTTTTCTTCGTAAGAATAATTTTTTACAAGGACTGAAACAAACTCTAATATCTCTGCTTTTACTTTTACTGAATCACTTTTATATCTCCTTCGACCACTTCCACTACCATGTATTAATACGCCATGATTGTCATCCGCTTGGCTCCAATCAAGAATACCTGCTTGCTGAAGGACACCTGCCGCATAATTCCATTCATGCAATGCATTTGCCAAAACATCTTCAACATTCTTTCTTTTTGTAAATAGCCTATACTTTACAGATGATGGAATACTTCTAAAAGCTAATATCTCTTTCACTAATTCGTTGTATGATTTCCTGTCAATATCTTTGTAAAACATTACATGATAAAATACTTCATCATGGTTTAATTTGTAGTCAAGTCGCTTATCTGTAAGCAGTTTGAATATTAAGCGATAAGGATAAATATTAAACGACTTGTGCATTTTGTTGAAAGGATGTGCAAATGGCATACCAAAAAGCATACAGAGAAATGTTTTGCTAACAAGTTTTTTGTCTTTCTTATTATCTAACAATAAGTTCCCTAATGGACTAAATACAACCCTCTCAACTTTATTTCCTTTAATTTTTAATTTATATCCAAACATGTAGTACACAATTTGACAAACCTTAAATTGGATTGTAAAAACACTTGGCTTTCCAAAACGTGGATTATACAAATTATCCGTTTCCATTCCCAAAAGAATTTCTTTCAACGCATCGTCTGAAATATCTGCTTTTCCTGATCTTACCGCATCTGCATACAAAACCATAAGATCAAAATCTTTAATGTATTTCATTAAAGTCCATTTGTTCTTTTTTGAGGTTCTGTCAATTTCTGAGTTATACATTGTTGTTATTGATTGATTTTTGATAAAATAGTTTTAAGCATAAGCGGAGGAATTGCTTCACCAACAAGCAACCTGACAAAGGAATCTTTACAGTCAGTTGGAATATTCCAATTTTCGGGTAAAGAAGAAACAATGAATAGTTCAAGTAAACTTAATACTCTTGGGTCACTCCATGTTCCGTCTTTCTGTTGCCTACCCGGATGAACATTGTTATGCCCGCTTATTAATCCGTTGTTTGTTGCTCTTGCTGGTGACGGTGCATTCCATTTCATTCTTTTGTATGTATTATGGAATCCGCTAACTTTTTCTCCATTTATTTTTTTTGGGTAATATACTTTATTTACCATTGCACTTTTTCCTTCGGGTGTATGTGTCATTACCTCAACCTGCATTGTACTATGTTTCATAGCGTAATGATATTTTAGGTATGATTTTTCCCCTGGCATCAAAGATGGTAAATGTCCGATAGCTTTTTTTAAAGTTATTTCTGGTTGCTTTTCGGGTGAGCTCCATTTTTTATTTTTCTTAAACAGTTTTATTATTGCTCTCGGTCTGCTTTGTGGGATTCCGTAATCTTTTGCATTGAGAACAGCATGCTCAATATGATACTTTTCACTGAATATAATTTCAAGTATTTCATTAATCCCGAGATATTTTCCTTCGAATGGAAACAATAGTTTGAAAAATTTGGGAACATTTTCAATCAAGATGAAATCAAAATCTATTTGTTTAATAACTTCAATTACGGAAAATATTAAATAATTTCTTTCATCTATTTCATAATCTTTCTTTCCCAAACTACTCATGCCTTGGCATGGGGGAGTGGCGATTAAAATACTTGGTTTTATTATTTTTGCTTCATTTACAAACTCGTTGAATATATTTTTGTTGAGAATATCTCCTGTAATCATTTTCGTTTTTGGATAAAGGTGTTTGTAGAAGTCTGCCCTTTCCTTCACCAGCTCATTTGCAAGCAAAATATCAATGCCAATTTCATTGAGATAGGTTTCCGCTATCCCTGCACTTGAAAACATTGAAATTCCAATGATATTCTTATTTGCACTCATTTTGAAATTCCCTCTAATATATTTTTCATCATTTTAGGTGGAATTCCTTCTCCAATAAATTGCCTTAATGCCGTGTCCGAAATATCTGTTGGCAGATCAATGTCGGGGGGCAAAGATGTTAGAATTAATAGTTCCCTTAATGTTAATACTCTTGCATCACTCCATGTATTATTCTTCAACTTTCTTCCTGGGTGAACGTTGTTTTGTGATGATATTATTTCGTTCCTCATTGTTACTGTCGGTGCTGGCTTGTCCCAATCAATTCGTCTATAGCAATTATTGTAACCCTTTATTCTTCGTCCGTCTTTGTTTACTGGAAAATGCTTTTTATTGCTAAATGCTGTCTGACCTGTTGGTGTGAACTTCATCCATTCAATTTGGTTTTTCGGATGCACTCTTGCCCAATGATTTTTCAAATCAGATTTCATTCCCGATTCTAATGAAGGAAGATTTCCGATTGCATCAGCAACAGAAATATGTTCTTTTTCTAACTGTGGTTTATTCCACTTTAATCCTTTTTTGTAAAGCCTAATAAAAGCACGATTGCGAACTTGGGGTATCCCAAAATCTGCCGAATTAAAAATGTCCACTTCAATGTTGTATTTCTTTCCGTATTTCTCTTTCAGCAATTCGGATATTGTCAGCACTTTATTATTGTAGATGTAATTTACTTTTAAAAATCGCGGCACGTTTTCAATGATTACATAATTGGGTGAAATAGAATCAACGATTTCCAATGTTTCTAAAATCAATAAATTTCTATTGTCATCATGCAAAGTTCCATCTTTTCTGTTTTTCCCAACTGAGCTCATACCTTGGCATGGTGGTGTTGCAATAATTAAATCAATACTGTGCTTTTTAGAAGCAGTAAGGATTTTATTTTTAACATTGCTATCAATAATGTCACCGCAAATTACTTCTGTGTCAGGATGGAAATACTTGTAAGCTTGACAACGCATAGGTTCAATTTCATTTGCAACCACTGTGTTTATACCAATGCTATTTAAATAGTATTCGCCTACGCCAATACAGGAAAAAAGGGATACTGCATTTAGTTTTTTCATCATTGCTTAGTCGTTTTAATTGAGTTAATACATTCTCTTACATCAACACTTAAGGGTATGGCCAATAGTTGCAAAATTGTCCTTAGTTCGGTGAATTTCTTTGGTGCACTATGGTATGCAATTCCGTACTGCCCATTAGTATTATTATACTTCTAATGACCGACAATTTTGGAGATCTCTATCTCATGTTTGACCAGCTAAACCTCATGTTTGGTGTCTTCTACCTCATGTACGGTGTTCTCTGCCCCATGTTCGGCGCCTTCAACCTCATGTTTGGCGAGCTAAACCTCATGTACGGCGTCCTCAACCTCACGATAACGCATTAAATTGCTTAATGTTACTTCTGTCGTGATGGTCAGCTTAATTTTTCCTGCATTCATGGATTCCTTATAAATTCCCAGCCCCGTTTTACGCCTTATTCTTGGCAAACTGCAAATTATACAGTCTGGCATAGGTCCCGTCCTTGGCCAGCAGCTCGGAATGCTTCCCGGCCTCGGTTATCCTCCCGTCCTCAAGCACGATGATCCTATCGGCCCGCTGGATGGTGGACAGCCGGTGGGCAATGACAATGGCGGTGCGGTTGTTCATCAGATTATTGATGGCCTGCTGGACCAGCTGTTCGGACTCGGTGTCCAAGGCCGAGGTGGCCTCGTCCAGGATCAAAATGGCCGGGTTTTTCAGGATAGCCCGGGCAATGGACATCCTCTGCCTCTGGCCGCCCGAGATCTTCAACCCCCGCTCGCCGATCACGGTCTGGTAGCCGTCCGGCATCTCGGTTATGAACTGGTGGGCGTTGGCGGCCCTGGCGGCCTCCTCCACCTGGGCCTGGGAGGCCCCTGGACGCCCGTAGGCGATGTTATTGAACACCGTGTCGTGGAAGAGGATGGTTTCCTGCCCGACGACTCCCAGCAGCCTCCTAAGCGATTTGGAATCCAGTTCCCGGAGGTCCCTGCCGTCTATCTCTATCCTGCCCTTGGTGCAGTCATAGAACCTGGGGATCAGGTCGGCCAAAGTGGACTTTCCGGCCCCGGAGGGGCCGACCAGGGCCAGCATCTCGCCCCTTTTGACATCCAGGGTGATGTCCCTCAGCACAAAGTCTTCGTCGTTTGGCCCGGCCCCGCCCTGCCCCCGGCTTTTGTAGCTGAAGGAGACACCGCTAAATTTTAGGGACTCCTTAAATTCACTAAGAACAAAAGCATTAGGCAGGTCCTTAACCTCGGGCTCCAGGTCTATCAGGCCGAAGATGCGTTCGGAGGCGGCCAGCCCCTGCTGCACCACCGGGGTTACGTTGGAAAGCCCGTTCAGCGGCTGGAGCATGGAAAAGGCCCCTGCCAGAAAGACGAAGAACCTTTCCGGGCTGATGGCTCCCGTCCCGGCCACCTGGTCCCGGGCCAGCCAGATTATCACCACCCCGGCGATGGCCCCCAAAAACTCGGTCAGGGGCGGGGTCAGCCCGGCCAGGGTCTCGAACCGGAACACCGCCCTGAAATAATCCCGGTTGTAGCGGGAGAATTTGGTCTTCTCGTGTTCCTCCATGGCAAAGGTCTTTACCACTCTGATGCCGGAGATGGTCTCGGTAAGTACCGCGGTCACATCCCCCAGTTTCTCCTGTAGCCTTTTGCCCCGGCGCCTCAACCGGCGCCCGATCAGGGAAATGACCCCGATGCTTAATGGCAGCACCAGCAGGGAGGTCAGCGCCAGCTTGGGGGCCGCGATCACCGCCAGGCCCAGGTATACCAGGATCAGGCTGCTCTGGCGGATGATGGAGACGGTGCCGTCGGTGATGGCGCCCCGCACCAGCCCCACGTCGTTGGTCAACCGGGATACCGTGTTTCCCACCTTGTGCTGGTGAAAATAGGATAGGGAAAGCTTGTGCAGATGGCTGTACATTTCCTCTCTCAGATCCGCCGTTACCTTTTGCTCGATATAAACTGTCAGTATCCTTTGGAGGTACATGAAAATGTTCTTCAGGAAAAATACGCCCAGTATCAGCCAACAGAGCTTGATCAGGCCGGCCAGCCGGCCGTCCTTTAACAGCCACCAAAAGGCCAGGTCTTTTACCTGGTTGACATCCAGCGAACGGACGGCGGGGGCGGTCGCAGCCAGTTGCACCTGGGCCGGGCTGAACAAAACTTTGATGAACGGGGCAATCATCCCCAGCGACGCGCCGGAGAACAGGGCCAGCAGCCACATGCAAAGCACCGCCAAACTGAACTGCTTCCAGTAGGGTTTGATGTGAGATATCAGTCTGAGATATAGTTTCATTGATTTTAAGAATAAATAATCTTGACGCGGCAGGTAATTTATGATAATTTTAACGGTATGTCAGGTCTTGCAAGTATTGCCACGACCTTCAGGTCGTGGTATGTGGTATGAAATCTAGTAAAACCCGCTGGGCTTTAGCCCAAGGGAAGCTCAGAATATGAATTCGCAATCTCCGCCGCAGGCGGACAAGCGGGGTTGAAACCCCAAGAGATTTTTCTTATCCTTCAACCACCCCGATGTATCGGGGTGGCAATGGAAATGGATGAATTAGCCTAATAATATGACGCCTTTTAATACTGCCTTGACGATCACTACTACTAACTTTAACTATTATGGAATTCATAAAAAAACAGGATTCCTCAGGGAGACCAATGAAAAAATATTTTTTGACCGGTCTGGTGGTGATGCTGCCGATACTGCTGACCGCCTACCTGCTGTGGTTTCTATTCACCTGGAGCGGGCAGATATTCGGCCAGCTACTGGTCTATATACCCTACCTGCAGGATATACCAGAACTGGTCCGCCTGGTGATGGGCTTTGTACTGCTGGTGCTGGTCATTTATGCGGTGGGCTTCCTGGCCTCGCACCTGATCGGCCGGAAGCTGTTGAATGTCTGGGACAACTTCATCTCCCGGGTTCCCCTGGCCCGGCTGGTTTACGGCACCACCAAGCAGTTCACCGATAATTTCTTCAGCAACCGCTTCGCCTTCCGCCAAGTGGTGGCGGTGGAGTATCCCCGTCCCGGCACCTATGCCCTGGGGTTCCTTACTTCCGACCAGACTTGGGAGATGGAGAACGGGACCACGGTCCACACCGTCTACCTGCCCAACACCCCCAACCCCACCGGCGGCCGGATACTGCTGGTGCCTCCCCGGCGCCTGCTGCGGGTGAAGATGTCGGTGGAGGAAGCCCTAAAATTGATCGTCTCCGGCGGAATGGTCTCCCCCCAAAACCTAACCATCGCCAACTCATTGGACAAACCTGATGCTTCCCTTAAAAGAACTGCTGGCAAAGCTAAAACTAAAAGACCCCGATAAGCTGACCCCCCTGGAACTGCAGCAATTTTTGGACCGGGCCGTGTCCCGGAATGCGCTTACCCGGGAGGAGGGGCATATGATGCAACGGGTGCTGTCGCTGTCCCAGACCCCGCTCTGGGAGGTGATGATCCCCCTGCCCCAGGTCTCGTCCATCGAAGCCTCGGCCAAGGTGGACCAGATAATTGAACTTTGCCTGAAGTCGGGACACTCCCGGTTTCCGGTCTATGAAAAGACCCCGGACAACATCATCGGGATCATCCACGTCAAGGAAGTTTTAAGGTTATGGCATAAAAGATCCGGCAGCCTGCGGGCGGTGGAGTTCATCCGGCTGCCGGTGTTCCTGCCCCAGACCATCAAGGTCTCCCAGGCCCTGTCCGAGTTCCGCAAAAAAAAGATTTCCATTGCCCTGGCCATCAATGAATACGGCGCGCCCTCCGGCCTGATAACCAGCGAGGACCTGGTGGAAGAGATCGTGGGCCAGATGCAGGATGAACTGGACCGGGAATATCAGTACTTAAAGCAACTGGATAACCGCTCGTTCCTGGCAGATGCCCGGATGCCTTTGGAAAAGTTTGCCGGCCAGTTCAAGATCAAAACCGGCTCCAAGGCCCACAGCCTGGCTGGGTACCTGTCCGAAGAGTTGCAGCGAATTCCGCTGCCCGGCGAAAGTTTCAGCATTCAGGGTTTGGAATTCACGGTCACCGAAGGCACGGCCAGTAAGATATACAAAGTAAAAGTATCCCCCGGCAAGAAATAGCTCTGGACATCTATAAGGAATCCATGAAACCAGGAAACAATTCCGTTATTCCCCGCCTACGTTTCACTTTGGCGGACAGGCTGGATTCCTGATAAAAGAAATTGGGCGTTTTACAACTTTTATTTTTCTTCTTCGTTTTCCACCGGCCCGGCCTCAGTTTCCTGAGCCGGGCTTTCCTCATTAACAGCTTCCGGCCGGGATCCGCCGGGTTCTTCTTCACTGATGACGACTGGTGATTCAAAGGGGACCTCCTCCTGGGTTCCGTAACCGGAAAGCCTCTTTAATCCCAACTCGGCGTCGATCTCGGCGTCCATCTTTTCCTTTTCCGCCTGCTTGGATTTAAGATACTCCTCCAGATCCTCTATCCGGGGCAGGTCCGACAGCGAGCTTAAGCCGAAATAGCGCAAAAACTCCGGAGTGGTGCCGAACAGCACCGGCTTGCCGGGCCGGTTGTCGTGGCCTACTGCGGTGATCAGATTGCGCTCCAGCAGGGTGGCCGTCACCCCGTCCACGTTCACCCCCCGGATGCTCTCCATGTCGGCCTTGATGATGGGCTGCTTGTAGGCCACAATGCCCAGGGTCTCCAGGGAAGCGGCGGTCAGCCGGGACACCCTCCGGCCCCGGAACAGCTCGCCCACCCACTTGGAATATTCCGGCCTGGTGTATATCTGGAATCCCCCGGCCAGCTCCACCAGCGAAAAACTGTGCCCGTCATGTTCGTATTCGTCCTTCAGCTCGTGCAGCAGCTGCCGCAATATCTTGATGTCTATCTCGCCCAAGGTGGATTTGATCTTGGCGACGGGCAGGGGGATATCGGTGGCAAAAAGCAGGGCTTCGATTATCCTCTTGGCTTCGGTGCGGTCCATAAGCAATTCCTTATCAAACGGTGTCGGGTTTATTAATGGATAAAATAAATATTCAGCCACAAAAGGCACAAAGGGCACAAAATGGATGGCAGATCGCCTGGGTTAAGACTGGACTGAAAATTAAGCAACAGCAGCCCATAGATGTTTCTAATGAGGATGTCTCAGTTTCGGCACGCAAAATAATCTAATTCTTGGTAAAAACATCCGCTTCAAGTAACTCATTCCGCTTACGCTTTTATTAATATCTTCATCGAGTGCCAAAGCTTCAGCGGCGGTGCTTTGTGATTTATGTGCTTTATGTGGTTAATTCCGGATAGCTATCGGTAAAATATAGCTTGACTTTAATGGTATGATATGATATTTTTATATGCTTTGTAAAGAGAAAACTAACGCTTAATCAATAATCAACAAAATTTATTTGGAGGAGATCAAGTTGGCAGAGACTAAAAAAAGGAATACCAAGAAAAAGATAAATTCTGCGGTAAAACGGGCCCGTCAGGCCATCAAGCGAAGAACCGCAAGAATGGCGGTAAAAAGCAAGCTGCGCGGTACCATTAAAAAGGCAGCCGCCGTGAAGACCGGGGAACAGCTTCCTACAGCCTATTCACAGATTGACAAGGCCGCAAAAAAGGGAGTTCTTCATAAGAATACCGCTGCTCGGATGAAATCCCGTCTGGCCAAGGCCTCCAAGAAAGCTTAACCCTCTTCCCTGGAATAATAATCACATTATACCATAAAAGAATCGTCCCGGCCAAGCACGGGACGATTCTTTTTTCGTTTTACAGCAACTGATGTTATTTGAGGTCTAAAGGCCGTTTTTAGTTGCTATTTTTAGTCAAGATATTACAGATAAACTTGTAACGAAGTGGTCGTGCTATTCCTCGGTGGACTTCTAATAAGTGTTTGAGATACCCAAATGTACTTTCCAAGGAATTAGTGGTATTAGGTATTCCCAGCTCGGTAAATCTCTGGTATGTGAAAAGGTATTTAAGGTGCCGTTGCAGACTGTGGTATGCGGAACGTAACCGTTTATGGGTAAAGTGCGATCTGCCGGTGTCTGGGTTAAAGGTTCTTTGAGAAAGAAACTGGCGCCAGCGGTCATACCAAGCCGCCAGTTCGGTTTGGAAAGTATTCTCGTTAGTATTCGGCAAGGTTTCCGCTAAAGAGAGCAACTGTTGTGCGGCAGGCAATTTTGACCGTTTGGTAACATAACGTCGGACGATGGCGATTTGATGGAAATGGCATATCTGGACGGGGACATCCTGAAAAACTTCAGCAATACCGGGCTTTCCGTCAATAACCACCGCTGATGGGCGAATATTATGATCCAGTAATAATTGACGTCCCTGGTGGTAGCTATCAGCCGTCTCGGTTCGTATCTCGGTCCACCACAGATTGCGCTTTAGGTCCGGAGCGCGAAAGACGATTACTCCATAGCCTCGTCCCCAAAAAGTAGCATCTGCTACCAGAACCAAAGGGGACTTTAGATTTACCAGCGATGGATTACAGTAGGGTAGGGATGAGAAGTATCGCTGAATACGTTTTCTGCTGAGCCCGAACTCTTTTGCCAGGGAATTTAACGTTTGACGCCCCAAGACATATTTATTCCATAAAAGACGGATTACTTTTTGTGGCCTTGGTTTGTTGCGAAAAACAGATAAACATTCTTGGCAGCGATAGCGCTGTTGACTCTTTTGAAAACCAAAACGTTTGGTCCGATAAGAACCACAATGAGGGCATTTTTATAATGCATTGTAAAATATCTGTCGTTTTCCCTTATTTTACAACAAGTTAGAGCAGCTTTAGCAACTTTTTTCGACCTTTAAACCTTATTTGATGATATTGGGAGTCAGGAATATCAATATCTCGCGTTTGGCGGTGGTGCTGCTGCTGGAACGGAACAGCGCGCCGATCACCGGGATGTTCATCAGGATCGGCACCCCTTTGACCGATTTGCCGCCCTTGGTCTGCAACAGACCGCCTATGACCGCAGTCTCGCCGTCGTTGATCATAATCTGGGTGGTGGCCTCGTTGGTCAGGATGACCACCCCGCCCAGGATGGTGGCGGTAGCGTCCAGATCCGAGATCTCGGTCTTGACGTCCATGGTGATGTTCTGGGCCGAATTGATATGGGGGGTAACCGTCAGCACCATACCGATGGTGTACATCTGGGTCACGGTATTGCCGCTTTCATCTCTCAACGAGATAGGTATCTTTTTACCACCGACTATTTTGGCTTCCTTGTTGTTGGTGGCCGAGATCCTGGGGTTGGAGATGGTATTAGCCTTGCGGTTGGACTCTAGGGCCGAGATAGTGGCATTCAACTGGGCAAAGGAGCGAATGGTGCCGACATTGACCCCGGGACGGTCTCCGGTGGGCAATAATTGCGGCACCTGAATCCCAGGATTTGTTCCTATGTTCTTGGTTTCCAGATTGGCGGCATAGCTTCCCACATTGGCCAAAGACCAGTTTATCCCCAGATCCTTGGTGGCATCCATATCAACATCTATGATCCGGGCGATGATCTCCACCTGCTGGGTCGGAGTATCCAGCTGAACTATAAGGTTTCTGGCTTCCGCCTGTTTATCGGATACATCGGTGATCACCAGGGCGTTGGTTCTTTTGTCAACCTGGATGCCGCCCCGGTCGCTTAATATTTTTTGGATGGAACCGGACAATTCGCTGGCCACGGCATACTGAATGGGATAAACCACGGTCTTTAGTTCCACTCCCAGGCTGCGGCCGCGCACTTCCTCCTGCATTTTGGCCGGGGTTCCCACTCGAATGATGGTGGAATCTTCGCCCCAGTCGGCTATCATGGCGGCCGATTTAACCATTTCGTTGAAGGCCATTACCCAGGGAACATCCTTTAAACGCATGCTGATGTTGCCCTTGACATCGCCGCCGATGATCAGGTTGCAGTTGGCCAGCTGGGCCATTCCCCGCAACACCGCTACGATGTCGGAATTCTCTAAGTTCAAAGACACTTTCTTGCCAGCCAGGCCTCTTTTGCTCCTGGCGGGATAGGTAGGCGTCTTGGCAGCCACATAGACCGGCAGTGATGGTTGCATGGGGGTAACAGGCAAAGCCTGATATTGCGGCGGAGCCGTCGGGGCCATTGGCGCAACAGGCATCTCTTCCACCACCGGAGGCGGAGTGGACGGAGTCTTGGGCGTGGCCAGCGGCGGCGGTGAAGGCATGGCCGGCTGTTCTACCACCGGGGCCGGAGTTGCCGGAACCGAAGGTGTTGGGGTTACTGGCACTGCCGGAGCCATAGGAGTTGGGGTCTCTTCCATCACCGGGGTAACGCCGGGGGCATTCTGGGATGCAGCTGTCGCCGGCGCTGAAGCCACCTGCATTTCGGCAGTAGTGGCCTTCCATTCGGCAAACTGGGCGGTCTCCTTGGTGGTAAGCTTGATGACGATATCGCTTTCTTCGGTCATCAGAATATAAGAAGGCGATGAGGACATCTCTATCACCACCCTGGCAATTCCGCCCTCCCGGTCGAAATGGCTGGTGCTGATGGTATTGATGCCGCCCCGGTTCAGGTTCAGGGTCTTATTGCCGAATCCGATGGTGGCTCCCTTGATGTCCAGCACCAGGCGGTCCGGCTTGGTCAGGGTAAAATCCTTGGCATCCGGCACGTCATCGCAACTGATGACCACCTCGGTAACGCCCTCGAATTTCCTGACGACTATGTCGTTGATCTTGATGGCCCAAACCGTTTGGCTTAAGGCCAGCACGGCCCCGGCAACCAGAGCCAGCCTGATTCCGATTTTGGATTTACTCATTTGCTTCGCCTTTTTTATAGACTTTATATATCATTTATTGGTTGATTCGCAAATCCTGGCTCTCCCGCATCAGCGGCAGGGAAAAATCTATCGGTTTCCCCTTTTCCACCTCCTGCCGGAACACTATGCTGGTGTCTTTGATGGCCACCACCCTTCCGCCTATCAGCTGGTCACCCTCCTGCACCACATACCCCACTCCCTGATTGTCGTGGACCAGGGCCAAACGCCCGTTAGGCCCCTCGATGATGCCGGTCAGGGAAATGTTGGAAATATCCAGCGTACCGATGCTATTCTCCCCGCTGCCTTCTCCCCGCTTTTGAACCACCGATTTAAACGGGTCGCGGGTGCCTTTCAGCGGATACTCATAGGTTTCGCTTTTTAAAAGGGTGTCTCCGGCCGGCGGCAAATTGACCGGAACCGCCTGCGTTCTGGGCATCGGAGCCGGAGTTGCCTGGCTGGGTGTCTTATCACCGGATTGGCAACCGCAGGCCAAGGCCAAGGCTGTCGCCAACGCCAGTAAATTAAGACTAGCTGGACCTCCTGGGTTTACCTGTATCTTTAGCATCTGATTTTACGCCTCCTGCTTTATTAAATACAAAAGCTTTTACCACAAAGTCTGCTTTTACTGTTTTAATTTTATCGTTATTGGGTAATACCTTGAGCTTGGCGGGAACGACTATCCGGTTTAAGCTGCCCAGATTGGCCATAAAATCCCCCAACTGGCTATAGGAGCCGGTAACGCTTACATCCACCGTTAACACTGAAGACAATTTGGCATTCGGCGATGCCGTCAGGGCGCCGGGCTTAAAGGCGGTGAAACGGACCCCGGTTTTGATTCCGGCCTGGGTGATCTGACGCAACAGACTGGGAATGTCTTTTTCATCCGGTAAGAACTTTTCAGCCTGGCGCAGTTTTTTGCTCATGTTCTTCAATTCCATATTAAACTTGGTGGACTCACTGACCGCCGCATCCAACAGCCGAATCCCGGCCGCAAGCGAATCCAGCCTTACCTTGCGCTGGCTGAGGCGCTCGCCGGTAGGCTTGAAAGTCAAAAAATAGAACATGGCGGCGATGGCCAGGCTTAAAACCACCAATCCTATGGTGATCTGGGTTTTTATGTCTTTGATATCGATGCTCATTTATTCCCCTTTCCTCCGCCAATAAAAAGCGGCATCGGGTTGGACCAATCGGAACCAGCTGAAATATAACTGTTATAGGCCTGTACCCGCCAAAAGTATTTTTTCCCCTCTTCCAGTCCCGAATTAACAGTAAAGCTGGTGGTATCTCCCAACCGCTGGTTGGCAATAAGATTATTGAAGGAATCGCTGGCTGAAACACTTATGTTATAGTTGGTGGCCTGGCTGACCCGGCTCCAGCCTAAAGTCAGCTTGGCGGGCTGTTTGGGATCCTGGGGCATTGCATATGAGGGGGAGGGCTTGGCAACTTCAGGGTTATAGTTTCCGGTTAAACTGAATTTTACCATCTCCCGGCCTTCGATGTCCGCCTTGGAGGTCTGGGTCAGTTCAATGCCGCTGAAGCAGCGGGAGGATTTAAGGTTATCCATCAGCTCCACCACTATCAGATTGGAGAAAGTGGAGCCTTCCAAGATAACTTTACCTTCATCCTCGGAAAGAAGTGTCAGCCATAGATAGTCCGGCAGACAGCGATCAACCACTTCCAGCAGCCGGGCCTCATAAAACCGCCCTTGGTTGATCAGGTTGACTTCGTTGAGTTTGGCTTCAACCTGATCTTTGTTGTTTTTAAGTTCCTGAACCTTGCTGTTGAGAATTTTAAGGCTGTCTATCTTCAGGCTGTCTCTTTTGATTTTTCCGTTGGTTATCCTGACATCGGTCTGCTGCCAGCCATAGGCAATGATCGAAGCCACTATCACCACTATAAAAAGCAAGGCCGACGCCACCATCCCCACGTTGAACGGAAGCCGGGGCAGGGCGAATTTAAAACCGGCGCCGGAGATGCGGGGAGCACCCACCTTGGCGATTTTCTGGTCGTGGATCAGATTGATCTGTATCATTTATTTTACCTCCCTTAAACCCAAGCCCACCGCCAAAGTTAACATGGGAGCAATCCGCTCGGCCCCGGTGGCCCCGAACAGGTTGGGATCATAGGAAATATTCTTCAATGGATTGATGATCTCCACCGGAATCCCAAATTTCTCCTTTAAATGTTCCTGCAGTGAAGGAATCAGAGCCCCGCCTCCGGAAAGGAATATCCGGCTCATTTTATCGCTGCCGCCCGACATGGCCAAAAACGAAAGGGTGCGCTCAATTGAACCGGCAAAATCCGAGGCAAAGCTGGCAAAGACCTCGCTGGCTGATTCCGGGCTAACGTCGGCCACGTTCTCGCCTTTGGTCAGTTCGGAGGCCTGGTCGTAGGATATCCCCAGGTTTTTCTGGATCAGCTGCAGGCAGGCGTTGCCGCCTATCGGCAGGTCGCGGGTAAAATGCGGTATCTTGTTCTTTATGAAATTGATGCTGGTGCCATCGGCGCCGATATGCACTATGGCCACCATCTCATCCGCCGGGATGTCGTAGTTGGCTTCAAAGGCGTTCTGAACGGCGAAGGCCCCGAAATCCATGATCACCGGAAAGAGGCCGGCCCCGCTTAACAGGTCCAGATGGCTGTTGATGGTGTCGTTCTTGGCGGCGATCAGCAGCACTTCCATCTGATTATTGCCCAGATCCGGGTTCAGTATCTGAAAATCCAGCACCACGTCGGAGATCTCGAACGGCACATGCTGCTCGGCCTCCCATTTGATCCGCTCCTTGGCCTCCGACTCCTTAAGTTTGTCCATGGTGATCCGCTTGACGATGACCCCGCGCCCGGAAACCGCCGCCACCACCTCGTTGCCTTTGACCTTGTGGGTCTCGAAAAGGCCCTTAATGGTGTCGATGACCAGGGTCCGGTCCATGATTTCGCCTTCCACAATGGCCTCGGGCAGTAAGGGAGCGGAACCATAGTTCGTCAGGGTGATCCCTTTGCCGGTCTTTTGGATCTCGACGAACTTTATCTGGTTGCTTCCTATGTCCAGGCCAAGGGTGGCTGCTTTTTTACCGAAGAACATTTAACTATCCCTCTTATTTAATGTGTTCATTTGAGGAACCCATTATATTATAAAAAATTTACTCGCCTATGAATTTCTGGATCTCGGTGCCCTTGATCAGCCAGCGCTGTCCGATTTTTTTGCCGATCAGGCCTTTTTGGCAAAGGTGCTTGCGCACTGTTTGGTCGGTAACGGCCAAAATGCGGGCGGTCTCGGTGACCGTGTAAAGCTTGGCGGAATCTATATCTTTTGGTGATACCGGCATATGTCCCTCGATAAGATGAGTGAGCTATGATTAACTATATATGATTATGCATTGACGTCCTCTTTGCCATTTTATTATAATTGTAGGTAGTTTGTCAAGAGAAATTTTAAAAAAAATAAAAAAAATAAATTTTTCTCTTGACAGAACGGCTAACCTGCAATATACTACTCTATTGTAAGGGCTTTTTTAAGTAATACCACAACTACCGAAAATTAATAAAAAAATTTAAGGGAGGTTTATTCATGCAAAAGCAACCTTTTATCGGTTTAACCTTGGTAGTAGCCCTGATTACCCTGGTCATTATGGGCTGCAGCACCATCTACCCGGCGCCAGAGGTAAAGGTCACCGGCATTACCCCGCTAAGCCCCGGGGGCAAGGATACGGTCGTTACCATTACTTTTGAAAGCAAAAACAAGATGGATGCGATCATTACCACGCAACAGGAAACACTGATCGGCCCCGGCATAACTCCGATCATCATAGATTCCGAACCAGTTCATTATTCTTTTTTCATCAGCGGCACCACCACGGCCACTTTGTCCATTACTTATACCAATGCGGCCATAGCCGCGCTGGCCGCTTCGGTGGGGGGATCGCCGGCTACGCTGTGGTATAAATTCTCCGGGGCAGATGCCTACGGGTATGACAAAACATTCATTGACTCTGTCTCAATAAGTTTATAAAATTTTAGCCGGAGCCAAAGGACTGTACCCCCGCTGGATAAATCCAGCGGGGGTTTTATTTAGCAACAGGCCGGTTTTCAAATCAGCTTCTAAACACCGCCCACTGTAAACAGAAGAACCCCGCCGTCCTTGGACGGCGGGGTTCTTCTGTAGGCTATTCCTTTGCCCTCTCCTAAATCATTAGGAGAGGGTTGGGTGAGGTCGTTTAGTACATGTCTCCGCCGTAGCCGCCGCCCTGGGGCATGGGCATCGGCTTCTCTTCCTTGGGCTTCTCGGCGATCACGCACTCGGTGGTCAGCAGCAGGCCGGCGATGGAGGCCGCGTTCTGCAGGGCTATCCGGGCCACCTTGGTGGGATCTATCACTCCGGCCGCCACCAGGTCCTCGATCTTGTCGGTGTCGGCGTTGTAGCCCATGCTGGGGTTGGTGGCCTTCTTGATCTCGTCCACTATCACCGCGCCCTCAACTCCGGCGTTGGTGCAGATCTGGCGCAGGGGCTCTTCCAGGGCCCGGCGGATGATGGACACGCCGATCTTGGCGTCGCCCGAGCACTTGATGGCATCCAGCGAGGCAATGGCCCGGATGAAGGCCACACCGCCGCCGGGGATCACTCCCTCTTCCACTGCCGCCCTGGTGGCGTGCAGGGCGTCCTCGACCCGGGCTTTCTTTTCCTTCATGGCGGTCTCGGTGGCGGCGCCGACGTTGATCACTGCCACTCCGCCGGCCAGCTTGGCCAGGCGTTCCTGCAGTTTTTCCTTGTCGTAGTCGCTCTTGGTCTCTTCCACCTGGGCCCGGATCTGGGCGATGCGGGCCTTGATGTCCTTTTCCTTGCCGGCGCCTTCGATGATGGTGGTGTTGTCCTTGTCCACCGTCACCCGCTTGGCCTTGCCCAGGTCGCTCAGCTGGGTGTTCTCCAGCTTAAATCCGGTCTCCTCGGAGATCACCTTGCCTCCGGTCAGGATCTCGATGTCGGTCAGCATTTCCTTGCGGCGGTCGCCGAAGCCGGGGGCCTTGACGGCGCAGACCTGCAGGGTGCCGCGCAGTTTGTTGACCACCAAAGTGGCCAGGGCCTCACCGTCCAGGTCTTCGCAGATGATGACCAGGGGCTTGCCCAGCTGGGCCACTTTTTCCAGCACCGGCAGCAATTCCTTCATGGCCGATATTTTCTTGTCGTGGATCAGGATGTAGGCGTCTTCCATCACGGATTCCATCCGCTCGGAATTGGTGACAAAGTAGGGGGAGATGTAGCCCCGGTCGAACTGCATGCCCTCGACGGTCTCCAGGGTGGTCTCCATGCCTTTGGCCTCTTCCACCGTTATCACTCCGTCCTTGCCCACCTTCTCCATGGCGTCGGCTATCAGATCGCCGATGGTCCGGTCGTTGTTGGCGGAGATGGTGGCGATGTTGGAGATCTCGGCCTTGCCCTTGGTGGGCTTGGAGATCTTCTTGATGTCGGCGATCACCGATTCCACTGCCAGGTCAATGCCCCGCTTCAGGTCCATGGGGTTGGCTCCGGCGGTGACGTTCTTAAGGCCTTCCTTATATATGGACTGGGCCAGCACCGTGGCGGTGGTGGTTCCGTCGCCGGCGATGTCGGAGGTCTTGGAGGCCACTTCCTTGACCATCTGGGCGCCCATGTTCTCGTAGGGATCTTCCAACTCTATTTCCTTGGCCACGGTCACGCCGTCCTTGGTCACCAGGGGCGAACCGAATTTCTTCTCCAGCACCACGTTGCGGCCCTTGGGTCCCAGGGTCACCTTGACCGCATTGGCTAATTTGTCAACCCCGCGCTTTAAAGCCTCGCGGGCCTTGACGTCGTATTCGATCATCTTGCCGTTTGCCATAACAGTTCTCCTTGTTTATTAAAAATATTTATTGCTTTTAGTAATTCCGCCACAAAGACACTAAGGCACCAATATCTCGCAATAAGGAATATACAATTCTTGTTTTTGTGTCTTAGCGCCTTGGTGGCAAATCAATTAGATTTAGGATTTCAGCCGATCACCGCCAGAATGTCGTCGGCGTTCATGATCAGATATTCCACGTCGCCGATCTTGACCTCGGTGCCGGAATATTTTCCATAGAGCACCTTGTCGCCGGTTTTAAGGTCCATGGCCATGCGGGTGCCGCTGTCGGAGATCTTGCCCGGGCCGGCGGCCACCACTTCGCCCTCCATGGGCTTTTCCTTGACCGTGTCAGGGATTATGATACCGCCCTTTTTGGTCTCTTTGACTTCCGACGGCTTTACCAACACCCGGTCGCCCAACGGCTTGATATTGGATAAGGTAGACATAAGCTTTAAACCCTCCTAAGTACTTAATGGTTGATATTTGATTTTCTGTTATTACACGGCTACCAATAAAAATATATAACACCTTGCAAAGCAAAGCATTATATATTTGTAAGAGCGACTATGTCAATGCAGATTATTGCAGTCTATAATTATAATCAATTTCGCCTTAAAATTCAAGCCCTAAATACGGATCAAATCTTTTGGGACGCAGATTTCCGCTGATACCCGCTGATTATTTTTTAACTCTTTGCCCACAAAAAATTCACTATAACCTTGTATTAATAATGGACCAACAAATCTTTTTAAAATAGGCCTGGTTAACATGATTAATATGATTTAAATTACAATAAAATCATGTAAATCCTGTCTTTGCCTGGTTAGAATCTATATACCAGCGAAGCCCTGGTGAACGGCCAATCCTTGCTACCACTGGCAATGTTTCCCCCGGAATAGATCTGCTTGGGGTTAAGCATCAGGTCCATGGTAAATCCCCGCATTTTTAGGGCCAGGCCCAAGTTCAGTTCATAAGGCTGGGTAACTGTTTTGGTCACCAGTATGGTATTATCAAAAAAATCGGAGGTACTGCTTTGGGATAATATCTTCTTTTCGGCGCCCAGCCGTACCGTCAGCCAGCCGGTTAAATTGGCTTCCACCCCGGCGGTGATGGCCGGATAGCTGGCCGTTGTTTTTTCCTGCCGGGTGTGATAGACCAGCGAATCGTTTATTTTTATGTTCTGATACCCATAACCCAGCCCGGCCAGCAGGGTCATTCTGTTATCCGGCCGGAACTGCCAGCCGCATCCCAAGAACAGGCCGGTGCTTTGATTTGTTCCCCCGGCGGTCACCAGAGTATAGTTCTTGGCGTAATCGTAACCCAGATCGAAATAACTGAAATTGATCAGTGGCACCAGCACCATCTCTTCATTTAGGCTCAAGAACGCCCGGCTGGAAAATGCCAGATAACCCAGCCCCTTGGAATTCATTGATTCGGTTGAATCCAGCAGGGAAAGGGTATAGCTGCTTTCAAACGACAGCTTACTGTAACTAAGCCCGGCATCGACTCTGATGGCATCGCTGGGCTCGTAGCCCAGGCCCAGGGTCAGTCCGGTGACCAAGCAGGAAGCCAAGTTCTCTACATTGGAATATGAGTAACTGCTTTGACCAAAGGAATGCTCGACTCTGGCGCCGGCGGTCCACTCGCCTAATTTGCGGGCGTATATCAGGCCGTACTCCGAGCCCAGTTCCGGGATCAACGGCAGGTTAAGGCCCTGGCCGTTATCCTTGATCTTGTCTATCAGGTTAATACCAATGCCCAGGGTATCCACAAAAGGATTAATGTAGTTGATTAAACTCTGAGCGGCATCCGAGCGGTAATTGACCGCCAGCCCTATGACCCCAAAGGTCTGTTCCCGGTTGGCATAGGTCAACAGCACCGAGCTTTGCCCGGTTATCTGACTGCTGTCAGGACTCAGGTCCACTATAGCCGCCCGGTAATAGAACGGGGCCAGCGAAGGCTGGTTGAACATATCCTGGTCATCCAGCGTGAAAGCTGAAATGCCTGGCAGACTCTCCTGCCGGGTGGCGGTGGCCTGCGCCTGGCCAAAGGCGGCCAGGACAATCAACAGAACTAAAATAATGTTGAATTTGATCTTCATTTTCCCTCGTAATTATTAACATTAAAACCCGTCATCTGATTATTGTATCACAGGAAAGACATAAAATCCATAATATTTTTAAAGGCCGTTTACGGCAACAATCACAACCATGATCCGGGCAGCAAATTCAGAGCCAAAATAAAAAAGGCGGCCTTTAAATAAGCCGCCTTTTTGACCGTCAGCCGATCAGCTCTTTTATTTTACTGGAAAGTTCCGCCATTTTAAACGGCTTGGTAATGTAATGATCGGCGCCGGCCGAAAGTCCGGTTTCAATATCCTTGCCCGAAGTTTTAGCGGTAACCATTATCACTTTTATGCCCATGGTCAGCGGATCATTTTTTATCCGGCGGCAGAGTTCAAACCCGTCCAGGCCCGGCATCATCACATCCAGCACCGCCAGCTCGGGCAGCAATTTGCGGACCTGGCTTAAAGCGACCAGCCCATCCGAAGCCTGGATGACCTCATAGTTATCCCGGGCCAGCAGTTCGGAGATCAAAAACAGCACGTTGCGGTCATCATCAACCACCAATATTTTTTTAAGGTTCACTGCAGTTTCACTCATAGTTATTAATTATACTCCACTTTATCTTCAATTACAACCATCATTTTTGGGGTTGTTCGCCGGAATCAAGTATTTCCTTGACTTTGTTTTTGAAATCATCCAGGTTTACCGGCTTGGTGATATAAGCGGCAATGTTAGAAGTGCCAACGACATAATCATCCTGCAAATGCTTAAAAGCCGAGCAAACTATTACCGGAAAGTCCTTTTTCAGTTCCCTGATCTTCTGGATCAGATCCAAACCGTTAATGTCCGGCATTTTAATATCAAACACCGCCAGATCAAAGTCCTCCTTTAGTATCTTCCTTAAGGCCTCCCGGCCGCTGGCCACCGCCGTTACCTGGTAACCCTCTTCGCTCAAAACCGCCTCCATCAGAAGCCTGATGTTGGCTTCGTCATCGGCTACAATGATGCGTTTCATGTTGGTGCTCCTTGGTTGTATTTTGAAAGTAGTAAAGTGCACTTAGAGCTATAAGCTATAAGCTATAAGCTATAAGCTATAAGCTATAAGCTATAAGCCGTAAGCTGTCCGCTGTATCCCTGTAATTAAGATGGTCTGCGAGTTTGCCTGGCAAAGCAATCCATTTTTTTGTTAGACTGCTTCACCTGCCCGGCAAGTGTGTTTTCTCGCAGTGACTCGATTGTTAAAAGTAAATCATGTTAATCCTGTCTGCCCCGGTGGTTGTGCCCCCGTTATATTGTAAAGCAAACCCCGTAAATCATGTTAATCCTGTCTGCCCCGTTGGTTGAGACCCCGTTATATTGTAAAATAAATCCCGCAAATCATGTTAATCCGCTTACGCTTCTATGCCTGTCTTCTTCAAGCGCCCTAGCTCCAGCGGAGGCGCTCCTGTCTGCCCCGGTGGTTGTGCCCCCGTTATATTGTAAAGCAAACCCCGTTAATCATGTTAATCCTGTCTGTCCCGGTGGTTGTGACCTCGTTATATTGTAAAATAAATCCCGCAAATCATGTTAATCCTGTCTGCCCCGGTGGTTGTGCCCCGGCCTCTTCCGCCGCCGGTAGCGCCAGGCTGAAAGTGGTGCCCTGGCCTATCTTGCTTTCCACGGTAATAAGTCCGCGGTGCTCCTCTACTATCTTCTGGATGATGGCCAGGCCCAGGCCGGTCCCGGCCGACTTGGTGGTAAAGAATGGTTTGAATATGTTCTCCAGATTTTCCGGGGGAATGCCGCAACCGCTATCCTGGACTGAAATGTGGGCCATGGGGCCCTGGTCGCTCTCCAGCCGCTCGGTCATTATTGTGATGGTACCTGGCTGGTCCATGGCGTCAATGGCATTATTCACTAAGTTCAGCAATATCCGCTCCAGCCGGACGGCGTCGCCTATTACCACCGGAGTATTGGAAGCGGCCTGTTTTATCAGGACTACCTCCTTCTTCCTGGACTGGTCAGATTTGGCTGTAATTACCCGGTCCACCAACTCTACCACATTGACCTCGATGTTGACGGCCTTCTTTTGGTGGGCAAAGTCCAGAATATCGGAGATCAGGGTGTCTATCCGGAAGGCCTCCTGGGTAACGATGTCCACATATTTGCGCCGGGGGTCGGTCTCATCCACCTTGGTCTGCAGCAGCTGGGCAAACCCGGCGATGGCGTTTAAGGGATTGCGGATCTCGTGAGCCATCACCGCCGCCATCTCGCCCAGCACCGCCAGCTTTTCCGAATGCTTGACCCGTTCCTCCAGACTTTTGGTCTTGGAAATGTCGGAAAAAATGGCAATGGCTCCGTTGGTCCTGGTGGTCTGGCTGTGCAGCAGCGAAGTGGTAACGTCTATTACTTTCTCGCTTTTGTTTTCCATGGTTAAAACCATCTCTTTTCTGGCCAACGGCTTGCCGCATTCCATGGTAACCTTAAGCAGATCGTCAATGGGCTTAAGCTTTTCGTATACCTCCAAAGATTTTCCCACTACTGCAGCGGAGATGAGCTGGCAGATATTAACGGCTTCCTTATTGAAAGTGGTTACCACCCGGTTTACGTCCACCACAATCACCCCGCTGCTGATGCTGGCCATTATGTTATCGTTGTATTCTTTGTAATATTTAAGCCTTTCATTGACTTTTAAATATTCTTCGGTGGCCTGCTCGATCTCCTTTTTCATCTGTTGACCGTATTCCTCGGCCTGTTCTTTCTTCTTCCGCTCGGCCGCCACCTGCACCGACCAAAAACTGCTGAACATGGCGATCAGAAAGAAAAACGGGATCCTCAGCCAGAAGGATGGCTCGCTGAACATGCCCGTCCCGTATTTTTTATAGACCAGCCATCCGTACAACAGCGAGGTAACGATGGCCACCGGAAAGGACCCGCCCAGGCTCTGGCCCACGCTGGACATGAAGATGCTAAGGAAGTAGATCAGGTAAAAGTCGGTGTCTATGCCCTCGGCAAAATAGACCACCGCCGAGACGAAAAGGATATCCAGCACGAACAGCACATAGACGAACCACCCCTTGTCAAAGTAACGCTGGGGAACAAAGGAGATGGCCAGATTAAGGACCAGGTAGATCAGCGACAGCAGGTAATTGGGGCTGGCAAAGTCCAGACCCTTGGGGCTGTAAGCCGCCATGAATATCACCAGCAGCACCACCAGCCAGCGGATGATCAATACCGTGCTTTTGTGGTTGAGGATCAGGCCTTTTAACTGCTTCATGTCTTTAAGCGCTTGGTTATGGGTTTGGTTACCGGGAGCTACTCAGTAGCCTGTAGTCAGTATTCAGTAGTATATTCAGTATTCCGTATTCTCTATTTACCAAGGAAGTCTACCGGATAGTGTCTGCTGAATAGTGGATACTCCAATGATAATTGCCCGTGCCCTGGTCATTTTGTTAGACTGCTTCACTTGTTAAGCAGGTGGGTTTCCTCGCAGTGACTGGTTCGGGGTTGCCTGCATCGCCTGCTGCACCCTTAACAACAGCTCCGCGCTGCGGTAGGGTTTTTGGATGAACCCCAGCGCCCCTTCCTGCAAAAGGGACTGGGCGGCGCCGTCCTCGGAAAAGCCCGATGACAAAAGCATTTTGACCCCGGGGTTTATTTCACGCATCTTAGCGTAGGCCTGGCGGCCGTCCACCTTGGGCATCACCATGTCCATGATCACCAGGTCTATGTTACTATGATCTCTGGCATACAGTTCCACCGCCTCCTGGCCGTCGGCGCAGGTCTGCACCTGGTAACCGGCAGTTTTAAGGATCTGGGCGGCAATGGTCCGGATCATGTCCTCGTCGTCCACTATCAGTATGCTGCCGGTGCCGGCGGTAACTGCCGTTTCCTTAAGTTGGACAGAGTCCGCCTCCCCGGCCGTCAGGCCGGCATACAGCGGCAGGTATATCTTTATGGCCGTCCCCCGGCCAAGTTCCGAATAAACTTCTATCGATCCCCCATGGTTCTTAACGCAGCCGTAAATCCCTGCCAGCCCCAGCCCGGTGCCCCGGCCCTTTTCCTTGGTGGTGAAGAAGGGCTCGAACAGGTGGCGCTTGACCGCTTCGCTCATGCCGCTGCCGGTGTCTTCCACCGTTATTTGGATATATTGTCCGGGCTTTATCTTGTAGTTGTGCTGGCTGATATACTCTTCGTCCATGCTTTGCAGATCGGTGGAAAAGATCAGCTTGCCTCCTTCCGGCATGGCGTCCCGGGCGTTGATCCCCAGGTTCATAAAGGCGTTCTCCAGCTGGCTGTGATCCCCCAGGACCACCGCCGGGTTGGCCCGCAGGTGCTGTTCTATCTTTATCCGCCGGTCAATGGTGTTGCCCAAAATGCCCATGGCCTCGGCTATCACCTTGTGGACATTGACCGGCACCTGCTGGTACTGCCCCTTGCGGGCAAAGGCCAGAAGCTGCTTGGTAAGGCTGGCGGCGTGCCCCGAGGCCTTGATGATGTTGTCCACGTAGGCCTCCAGCTCCTTCTGGCCGTATATCTTCAGCTGCAGCAGCTCGGCGTTGCCCACGATGCCGGCCAGCATGTTGTTGAAGTCGTGGGCCACCCCCCCGGCCAGAAAGCCCACCGCCTCCATCTTCTGGGCCTGCAGCAGTTCCTGCTCCATCAGCTTGCGGTCGGTGATGTCGGAGATGATGTGCACCGCCCCGATCAGGTTTTTCTGCTGGTCAAAAATTGGGTCCGCCGTAACCAGCAGGAATCTGTCATCGCGCTCCAGTTCCAAAGTTTCCCGGTGCAGTGATTTTTCCATCCGGACCACCGGACAATGTTCCTGGGGCTTTTTAAGGCCGTGGACCAGTTCATAGCAGGTACGGCCCAGTACCTGATCGAATGGTTTTTTGACCATTTTGTAAAAGGCCTGGTTGCACTGCAGTATCTTCCACTGCCGGTCCAGCAGGCAGACCCCGTCGCCAATGGAATCAAAAGTGGTCTCCCACTTTTTGGCAGCCTGCCTGATCTGTTCCTCAGCCTGCTTGCGCTCGGTGATGTCCGTCATCAGGCCGTTCAGTCCCACCGGCTTCCCATCTTCCAGTATCAGCCGACTGGACGAGGATATCCACTTGGTGCTTCCATTTTTGTTGGTAATCCGGTATTCGCTGGCTGCCACCCCTTTTTCCAGGCTTTTCTGAAGTTCCCGGGCCAGCAGGGTCCGGTCATCCTCCTTCACAAATTCTATGAGTTTCCGCCCAATGATCTCATCGGGCCGGTACCCCAGGACAGGTTCGCTGGAAGGGCTGATGTAAATCAGTTTTCCGTAGATATCCACCGCAAAAACCACATCGTTGATGTTCTCCACCAGGTCCCGGTATTTTTCCTGGCTCTCCCGGATGGCCTGGTCGGCTCTTTGCTGTTCGGTGATATCCCGGATGTAAGCCCCCACCCCGGTCTTGCCGTTCTGGAGATCCACCGGGAATTTCCGGACTTCGTATATCCTGTTGCCCACCTGTTCGTGGCTGAGCATGGTCTGTTTGCTTTCCAGTACCATTTGGTCCGAAAGCCGGCAGGCCTGGGCGGCCTCCTTGGGCATCAGGTCGTCGTCGGTCTTTCCCAGTATCTGACCGGCCGGAAGCCCAAAGAATTCCTGCTGGGCCTGATTGACCATCAGGTAGCGCGACTGATCATCCTTTAAAAATGCAATGTCAGTGGCGGAGTCCATGAAGGTTTTGTAGCGGCTCTCGCTCTCGGCCAGTTCCTGTCCCGCCTGAATGCTGCGGATGGCCACGGCCACATGACCGGCTACAAAGCTCAAAAGTTCCAGATCTCTTTGGGTGTACTCGCTTTTTTCGTCGTAGCTTTGAACCACCAGCGTTCCAAAGGTCTTGTTTTCGGATTGCAGCGGCGCCCCCAGCCACTGCTGGGAAGGCTGGCCCACGAACTCCGCCTGGCCATCTCTCTGCAATTGATCGTGAACCTGTTGGTTCACCAACAGCGGCTTTTGGGTGGCAATGATGTGTTCGGTCAGGCCCTTGCCGAACTGGCGGGGCGCGTTATAATCATTCTTCTGATCACGGTAATAGGGAAAACTGATGGTATTGGCCTTTTGGTCGTAAAGGGCAATGTACAGGTTCTCGGCCGGCATCAGCCCGGAGATGGTCCGGTGGATCTGGAGGTACAACTGCTGCAGGTCCCGGCAGCCGATGGCCGCGTCTGATATTTGATACAGGGCCCTCTGCAGGGTTTCGGATTTTTTCAGTTCGGTAATATCGTTGTTGACCACGATGGCGCCCTGTATTTGACCTTTGTCATCAAGCACCGGAGCGGTATAATTCAGGATTATTTTCTTCTTGCCGTCAAAAGCGTCTATCTCCAACAGCTCGCCAGCAACGGTGGTCCCTTCCTTGATGGTGTGGGCCAAAGCCCAATCATCGGGCGCTATCTCCCGGCCTTCGGGCAGGTGCCGGGCCTTGAACACCCCGTACTCCTCTATGGGCACGTGGGGCTCGGCCCCCCAGATATTCACTCCGGCCGGGTTGCCTTGGATAAGCTTGCCGTTCTTGTCGGCAAACCAAAGACCGACCGGCAGGATCTCGAATATCTTCTGCAGGCGGGCCTCCCGTTCCTTTAGTTCATCCCCGGCCTTCTTGCGGTCTATCACCTTCCAGACCGAGTCCATTAGGATGGTCAGCTGTAAAACATCGTACTGGTCGTAATCGGTCTCCTTGTTGGCCATGCCCACCACCGCCACTATCTGGCCCCCGGCAAAGACTGGCACGGTCAGGAAATTTTGCAGGGGGGCGTGGCCTTGAGGCAGACCCTTTTTAAGGGGATTGGTAGCCTTAAAATCGTTGACCATTACCGGTTTTCTCTGGCGGACGGCCTCGCCCCAGATCCCGGTCTTTTCCAGCTGGTAAATGCTTTGGGGATTGGCCACCGTGCACTGGGGCATCACTTCCTTGGACCAGGTGTTAAGGGTAAACTCCTTCTTTTCCTCGCTGTAATAGTAGATGTAGCCTATCTTGCTGCCGGTCAGATGTATCGCTTCTTCCAGGGCAAAATCCAAAAACTGCTGGACATTGTCGGAGTCGGCCTGGAGGATGGTCACCAGGCTTTCCAGCCGCTTTTGGTTGAGTAGTATCTGCTGCTCGGCCTTTTTTTGCTCGCTAATGTCCCGGAATTCCACCGTCCTGACGCTCTTCCCTTTATATGGTATGTTCCGGGCTTCCAGACGTAGGGGGTATGTTTCGCCGTTCTTGCGCACTCCCGCGGCTTCATACGGTTTTTCATACCCGGCCAGTATGTTGTTCATCACCAGGTCCCGGTAATCCTCCTTGATAAGCAGCAGCCCGTTCATTCCGATCAGTTCCTCCCGGGAATACCCGGTGATGCCGGAAAGTCCCTGGTTGCATTCCAGGATCAGCCCCTTGTCGTGGATCGCTATTCCGCCGAATGAGGAGTTATGCAGGGCCTTGAACCGCTCTTCGCTTTCGCGCAGTTCCTGCTCGCCCTGCTTGCGCTCGGTGATGTCCTTGGCTATTGCCATTATGCTCTGTATCTGATCCTTTATCATGACCGGGACAAGATAGGTCTCATAAGTGCGGATTGTCGCATTATCGCCGTAAGCGGTATAATCTAAATACTGGGTGGCTTTTGTTTCAATGCATGCTTTAAAAGCCTTCTGATACTTTTCCCTGGATCCTTCGGCTATGAAATCGTAAAGGCTTTTGCCGATGACATCGCTTTCCGAAAATCCCTCGGCATAATGATTCAAATAGAGATACCCGCCTTCCAGATCATGCAGGGTGATGAAATCCGGACTGGTGGAGACCAGCATCCGCCATTTTTCCTCGGAATTCCTCAGTTCCTGCTCGGCTTTTTTCTCGTCCTCCAGCACGCTCAGCAGGGCCAGCCGGGAGCGTTCGCTGCTGGCCAGGGCGTCGTCTGTCCGGGAATTGGCATATTTTAAATCAAACACATTCTGCTGCAACCCCTCCTCGTCCCGCTTGTGCTCCGAGATGTCGCTCAGCGCCAGCCTAAAGATGGTATCGCCAAGGTCATCCTCCGCCGCCACGGCAGTTATGTGCGCCCAGAATGCCGTCCCGCCGTTTTTAACCATCCGCAGTTCGCAGTCCTGGGGCCGGCCGGTCTCCAGCAGCTGTTTGCGGTGCTGGTAGAAAATGTCCTGGTCCTCGCTCAGGATGAAGCGGCTGAACATCTGGTTGACCAATGCGCCCCGGCCCAGGCCCAGCATGGTCCCGGCGGTAAGATTGGCCTCCAGCACCAGTCCATGTTCGCTGACGGTGCAGTAGCCCACCGGCGCCAGGTCGTAAAGCTCAAAGTAGCGCGCCTGCGCGGTTGCCAGTTCCTGCTGGGCCCGCCGCAGTTCCTCGTTCTGAATCTCCAGCTCTATCTGGTGCACCTGCAATTCGTGGAGTACCTTTTCCGACTCCACGGGGGAAAGCGCCTGGGATGGCTTGGCCCCGTTGGCCCGGGCTTTTTCCTCGGCCTGCCGGCGCATTTCATCTTTTTTGGTCATACTGCCCCTTTATTCAATTAACCGCGAATCCACGCTAATCCACGCTAATATATGTTAGGCACCACGATTCGCGTCCATTCCGTTCATTGGCGGGTACTTTTCGTATTAGCGTAGCGCTTCCATTCCAGTTGTGGCCCCCCGAAATTGATGATCAATCCCAAAGGAAGTTTTGTCGCTTTTAAATAATTGAGGATTTGAGCTTCTTCTATTGTTGTAATTGCTTTGATGGCCTTGATCTCTACCACAATCTGGTCATGACACAAAAAATCCGCAATGTATTCTTTATTCATCAACCGGCCTTTGTAAAATATCTCTATCCGCTTCTGAGGCAGATGGGGAACCAGTCTCTCGGCAAGTTCAATCTCCAGTGCTTCCTGATAAACCGCCTCTAAAAATCCGCATCCCAGCTCATTGGACACTACCATCGCCGCACCCACTATTTGGTAGACCTCGTCCTTTAGGATCAGCTTGCTTTCATTCGCGACCATCAAATATCCCCCATAAATATATTTTGTTTGGTTCCCCGATTCGCGTTCATTCGCGGATACTACTCCAACCGCTAATCCACGCCAATCCACGCTAAATATTTTTTATTTTACGCCTTCTTAACCCGGGGAATTATTATCTGGGACCTTTGGGGAAAATGTAATATTTAATGCCCCGATTCGCGTTCATTCGCGTTCATTGGCGGTTCCCCGTTACGGCACCAGCCGTTCCGTGGTGGCAATGGCGTACATCTGCCCCTGCTCATCCACCAGGGCGGTGGCGGTCATCATCACCTCCACCACCGCGCCGCCTTTGGCCAGCCGTTTGGTGCGGTAAGGCTCCAGCACCACCGCCCGGCTAAGCTGAACGGCTTTGGCCAGCGCTTCCTTTTTAAGCCCCTCCGGGATCCGGTCGATGAACTTCATGGCCAGCGCCTCGGCCTCGCTCCAACCGTACATTCTTACCGCTCCCGGATTCCAGGCGATGATCCGCCCCTCCAGGTCCTGCACCGTGATGGCGTCGCCGGCATCCCGCACCACCACCGCCAGGCGGAGATGCTCATTGGCTTTGCGCAGGGCCTCCCGGGCCTTATTCATCTCCGTGATCTCCACAAAGGTTATCACCGCGCCCTCTATCACGTTTTCCATGGTGCGATAGGGCTGGATGCGCATGGAATACCACCTGCCCTCCTGTGTCTGCACTTCTATCTCCCTGGGCACCAGAGAATCCAGCACGGCCTGGGTGTCCGCCACTATCCGGTCGTAGCCCGCCAGGTTGGAAACGATGTGGCCCACCGGCCTTCCCACGTCGCCCTGGATCAGGTTGATGATCTTGGTGACGGTGGGGGTGAACCTCAGGATGCGCAGTTGATGGTCCACGAACACCGTGCCGATGCCGGTGCCGGCCAGCAGGTTGTTCATGTCGTTGTTGGCCCGCGAGAGGTCGGACAGTTTGGACTGCAGTTCGGCGTTGACCGTGGCCAGCTCCTCGTTCACCGACTGCAGTTCCTCCTTGGAGGTCTCCAGCTCCTCGTTGGTGGACTGCAGTTCCTCGTTCACCGACTGCATCTCCTCGTTGGAGGATTTCAGCTCTTCGTTGGAGGTCTCCAGCTCCTCATTGGCGTTCTGGAGGTATTCTCCCTTGGTCCGCAGTTCCGACTGAAGCGCCTCTATCCGGGCATCCTCGTCCGCTGACGGCTGGCCGCCAACAGCCGACGGTTCCAGGCTGTCCGGCGGAGCCTCCTCCAGGATCACCAGGTAAAGCGGGGGCCCCGCCACCCCGGCCGGGCGGTCCGCCACCGGGCATACGGTCAGGTTGACCGCGGTAAAGTCGCCGTTGGTCTTTACCCGCAGCCCCGGGAGCCGCACGGCAGCATTGCCCGAGGCCGCCTTGTGCAGGGCATTGCTCAGCCCGTGCCGCAGGCCCTCCCGGGCCATCTTCAGCAGGTTGCTTACGCCGGGCTCGCCCGGGACCGGCTCCAGGTACCTTCCGGTGCGGCCGTGGAGGTAAAGGATGTCGCCCTGTCCGGTGACCAGCGCCCCGGCCGGGACCGCCTGCCTAAGCAGGGCCTGTTCGGCCATCTCCCGCAGGGGCGGTTTGGCGGGGATCGCCCGCCCGGCGCCGGCCGGATGGGTTGTCCGGGGAACCTGGGGTACCGCCTCCTCCATCGCCGTCATGGGCGGCAGAAAACGGCCCAAAGCCACCGCCCGCCCCTCCTGGTAATTCTCCCGGCGCTGATACAGCTTCAGCTTCCGGTCCAGCCCGGTAAAAAGCCCGTCAAAATCGCCCACGGTTTCGGAGGTGCCCAAAAACAGGAAGCCGCCCGGGTTAAGCGAGTAGTGGAACAGGGGGATCAGCTTCCTCTGCAGTTCCCCGCCCAGGTAGATCAGCAGGTTGCGGCAGCTGATCAGGTCCAGTTTGGCGAAGGGCGGGTTCTTGATCACGTTCTGCTCGGAAAATATTATCATGTCGCGGATGCTCTTTTGGATGCGGTAGGAACTGCCGCCGGGCTCGGCCGTAAAGAAGCGGGCCAGCCTTTTAGGGGTCAGATCGGCGGCGATGCTGGCCGGATATATCCCGGCCCGGGCCGCCGCGACGGCCTGGCTGTCGATGTCGGTGGCAAAGACCTGCACCGTGCAGTTTTTCTTCTGGGCCTCCATTCCCTCCAGCAGCAGAATGGCCAGGGAATAGGCCTCCTCCCCGGTGGAGCATCCCGGGCACCACACCCGGACCACCCCGCCGGCCGGCTTGCCGGAAAAAAGCTCGGGTATCACCCGTTCCTCCAGGGCCGCAAAGGCCTCCGGGTCGCGGAAGAAATTGGTGACGCCTATCAGCAGGTCGCGGAACAGGGCCTCCGCCTCGGCCGGCGTCTGCTGCAGGAACTTGACATAGCCCTCGATGGTTGTTATCTGATGGACCGCCATCCGCCGTTCGATCCGGCGGTTGATGGTGTTGGGCTTGTAAAGGGAAAAGTCGTGCCCGGTCTGGGACCGCAGCAGGATGAAGATCTTCTTCAGCGCATTTTCGGCCTTGGGGGTGGCGGAGGTTATTGCCCCGGGGAACCGGCCGAAGATCTGGTCCGCATAGGCCATCAGCTGGGCCGGCATCTCGGAAGGCGTCAGCTGGTAATCCACCAGGCCGGTGGCGATGGCGCTGCGCGGCATGCCGTCGTACTCGGTGGATTCGGGGTTCTGGGCCATGGCCATGCCGCCCTCGCCCTTGATGGCCCGCACCCCCTGGGTGCCGTCGCTGCCGGTGCCGGATAGCACTATGCAGACGGCCCGCTCGTGCTGGTCCTGGGCCAGGGAGCGGAAGAAGAAGTCTATCGGCAGGCGCTGGCCCCGGGGAAAGGCCGGCTCCAGCAGCTGCAGCGCCCCGTTGATGAACGCCATGTCGCGGCCCGGCGGGATGATGTAGGCGCAGTTGGGCTGCACCTTCATTCCGTCCTCCACCTCATACACCTGCATCCGGGTGTAGCGCCGGATCAGGTCGGTCAGAATGCTCTTGTGGTCCGGGGCCAGGTGCTGCACCAGCACAAAGGCCATGCCCGGCTCCTTGTCGGCCGGCATGCCGGAGAAGAAGGCTTCGAAGGCCGCCAGCCCGCCGGCCGAGGCCCCGATGCCCACGATGGGAAATCCCCCGCCGGGTTTTCCGGCGGATAGTTCCGGCCCGTCTGGGGCAGGCGGCGCCTGGGCTTCGCCGGCCGGGGTAACCGGGGGCAGGGCAGGCTTTGGCTTTTTGTCATTTTTGTGCGAGGTCATTGTCTTCTCCGTTGTTTGGGGTTACAACCATATCGCATCTATGATGCTCCATGGTAGCTTAAAATGTCCGTAGAACCGTCCTGTTTGTAGCGCCATCGGCGCGGGTGGTTTGTAGGCTCGTAGATCCGGCATGTTTGTGCCCCGCAGGGGCGGATGTTTATTCCGGTTCCTTCAAAATATACCTTTGGTCGTAATCAATCCCGTATTCGGCCAGCAGGGCCAGATATTCTTCCATGAAGGTGTTTTTGCGGTGATGTATTTGCTGCCTTTCTATATATCTGATGACCGTGTTTAACTGCGAACGGGCGTAGGAGAACGCCCCAAACCCTTTCTGCCATTCAAACCGCCCGGGCGCCATCCCCTGCTGGTTGATGAACCCCGATGAGCCTGATTTTACCTTGCCGATCAGTTCGGAGAGGGATATCTCGGGCTGCAGCCCGATCAGCAGGTGAAAGTGGTCGGGCATGTTGTTGATGGCGATGAGTTTTGAACCCAGATTGGTGACCACCCCGGTCATGTATTTCCGGATCTCCTCGCTGTGGGCCGGCAGGATCAGGTTTTGCCTTAAGCGTACGGCGAAGACCGCGTGGATGTAGATTTGGGTGTAGGTGTTGGCCATGTATCTTTCCTTCTTGTGGTTTCTTCCATGCCGCATCTACGAAGCTGGGGCCTTCCTGCCCGGCTCTGAGGTACAACCATATCGCATCTACGATGCTCCATGGTAGCTCAAAAGGTCCGTAGGACCGTCCTGCCTGTAGCCCCATCGGGGCGTAAGGTTATAGCCCATACGGGTGACATATTTGCCGGTGAAGGTCCATCGGACCGCCCCGTTTGTAGCGCCATCGGCGCGAAAGGTTATAACCAAAACGGTTGACATTTGCCTGGTGAAGGTCCATCGGACCGTCCTGTTTGTAGCGCCATCGGCGCGAAATGTTTGTGCCCCGTAGGGGCGCCCCGTTTGTTTCCCCCGTTACCCGTTCCCATATTTTTTGGGCTGTCCCTGCCGGGCCAATATCTCGTTGACCTCGCGCTTCAGCTCCATAACCCGGTCCTCCCGGTCCAGCATGGTAGCCTGCCAGCGCAGCAATTCGGCCAGCTGGTTCTTGATCTTATCCTCGGCCTGCTTGCGCGCCATGATGTCGGTGAAGGTGCCTATCGAACCGATTACCATTCCATCGGGCCCGGTCACCGGAGTGCCGCTGACATAGACCCACCGCTCCTGTCCGTCCTGGCAGCGGAGCCTGATCTCGTAGGAATCCGACTTCCCCTCCAGCCGGTCCTGATTCTTACGCCGGATCACCTCCCGGTCGGCCGGGTCAAACAACAGTTCGTTGCCAACCTTCCCGATGAGTTCCCCGCGCGAATACCCGCTTATCTGACAGAACTGCTGGTTGACGAAGAGTATGACGTCATCGTTGTCCACCTGGATCAGCCCCTCGTTCATGCCCTCCACCAGTGTCCGGTATTGCTCTTCTTTTGATTTCAGAGCCTGTTCCGCCAGCTTCTCGTCCTCCAGCACGCTCAGCAACGTAACGCGCGATTGGTCGGAAGCCGCGAGTAACTCCTGCGCCAGCTTTTCGGAAGCTGCAATCGTCTCGGTGCGTTTCTGCTCGGTCAGGTCGGTTACCACCAGGCATAATAGTCCAGGCAAGTCTTCTTTCTGCAAATCAGTAGCGGAGACAGACACTATCCGCAAGGTTCCATCGCCGGCAACAAGTACAAGTTGCCGGCGCTTTTCGCTTTCGCCTTTTCTCAGCAGTGATTGAAGATTCTGTTGACTGTCCGGCGCAACCCAGGCGTCGATCGTGGAACCGATCACCTTCTCGATCGGCGTGTTGAGCATCCCGCCAAAGCTCATGTTGGCATACAGTATCAAACCCTCCGCCGTCAGGGTCAGCGCGCCTTCGCTCATTTCCTCGATCAGCATCCGGTACGCATGATCGGCGCCTTTGAGCGTATAGACATGCTCACCGCCCGCGCCCGAGACAACCAGCGCGTCCACCTCGCCGCTGCGGATTGCGAGCAAAGTATCTTCGGCTTCGTCCAGCCGCGCGCGCAGGTCTTCCAGCTCAAGCACGAGTTGTTCCTGGGTTTTGGGCTTCATTCCAGTATCTCTTTCATTCGCAAATCCAGTCCCACCAGCACGCGTTCGGTTTTCGACATATCGCCGATGATGCGGCGCAGCGGGTGCGGCAATTTCTTGATGAGGGTCGGTGCGGCGATGATCTGCTCGCCCTTCGCCAGTTGGGGTTGCCGGTAGAGATCAACCACCTCCAGCTCGTAGCGCCCTTGCAGGTGTTCCTCGCAGATTTTCTTGACATTGTCGATGGCGCGCAGCGATTGCGGTGACATGCCGGCGATATAGAGCCGTAATACATAGCGGCTTTCCTGCTGGCGGGCCAGAGATTGTTCGAGCGCTTTAGACGAAACGATCACTTTTTTCCTTGTCATGTCTTCCTCCTATTCCCTGGCCCGCAGATCCAACCCGATCAGCACGCGTTCGGTGTTGGAGAGATCGCCGATGATCTTGCGAACCGGTTCCGGCAGTTTTCGCACCAGCGTCGGGATGGCCAGTATCTGGTCGCCGCTCGCCAGCTGCGGGTTTACAAGCAGGTCAATCACTTCAATTTTATAACGCCCTGACAGATGTTCTTCGCAGATTTTCTTGAGATTGACAAAAGCGGTCACTGATTTCGGCGTTTGTCCGGCGACATACAGGCGCAGGAGAAAGGTGTCTGCTTTTGTTTCAGTTTGCCTGGCTGTCGGCGGAGCGGACTTTTTTGCAGCCGGTTTCGTTTTCATTTCGCCCCTCCTTTTTGTTTTCTCGCTGCTGTACCCGCTGTGGTATCTGCTTTGCGGCTCCCCGCCATGTCTATGCGTTCTTTTGCCAGTTGCGTTTCCTGCGCCTGTTCCTGCCTGATGATTCTCAGCGCCTCGGCTTCCTGCGCCTCAAACACGGCGCGCATGGCGACGATCTGTGCTTCCAGCGCCTTGCGCTTGTCTTCCAGTTCGATATGCCGCAGCTCGACATCCTGCTTTTTCACCGTCAGCTGGGCCTTTATCCGCGCCTCTTGTGCCTGCCGCGCCGAGCCGGTCAGCACGCCCTCCGGACCGACGTAAACATTGAGCAATTCCACACCGTGATCGGTCAGCAGGAACTCGCGAATCTGATTCGAGTGCGCCATGCCGCGCGATTTCACGACGCTCAAGCAGCGATTCCGCTCGCCGCCGATGTCGATGTCGAGCAGGGACATCCAGGTGTCAATCAGCGACGAAATGGCAACGTCTTCTGCCTCGACAAAGCCGCCCTTCGAGGTCAACATGGTGCACATACTGGTGATTCTACTCATTTTGAGGTAATCCAACAGCCGCATCAGCATGGATTTTACTTCCGTCTTATTGCTCCCCATGACAAAGCTGCTCAACGGGTCCACAATCACGACCTGCGGTTTGAAGGCGTTGACCGCTTTGTGTATCATGGTCAGGTGCATTTCCAGACCCGTGAAGGTGGGGCGGGTCGCCTGAAATTGGAGCAGGCCTTTCCGCACCCACGGTTCCAGGTCAATTCCGATGGAACGCATGTTGCGCATGATCTGACTGGGAGATTCCTCAAAGGCAAAATAGAGGGCGCGTTCGCCGCGGCGGCAGGCAGCTTCGGCAAAGTGCGCGGCGATGCTGCTCTTGCCGGTGCCCGCCGTGCCGGAGACCAGCACGCTGCTGCCGCGGTAATAGCCCGCGCCGCCCAGCATCGTGTCGAGGCGCGCAATGCCGGTGGGGATTCGATCGGTGGAGGCAATGTTCTTTAAGCCGAGCGACGTGACCGGCAGCACCAGAATACCGTCTTCGTCAATCAGGAATGGATACTCATTCGTGCCATGCGTCGAGCCGCGATACTTGACCACGCGCAACCGCCGCGAGGTGACCTGTTCGACCACGCGATGGTCGAGCATGATCACGCAGTCCGAGACGTACTCTTCGAGCCCCTGGCGCGTCAGCGTCTCATCGCCGCGTTCGCCGGTAATGATGGCGGTCACCCCCTTGTCTTTGAGCCAGCGGAACAGGCGGCGCAGTTCCGCGCGCAGGATGAGCGGATTCGGCAAGCCGGAGAAGAGCGACTCGATGGTATCCAGCACAACG
The DNA here is from genome assembly GCA_963780225.1 of uncultured bacterium. Taxonomy (GTDB): domain Bacteria; phylum Edwardsbacteria; class AC1; order AC1; family EtOH8; genus UBA5202. The sequence goes on from CAWAAX010000027.1 coordinate 138,209, forward strand.
CGCTTGGCGCCAATGGAGTCAATGGCCTGCCCGAGGCGGATGAACAATCCTTCCAGATCGTATTCGCCGGTCATTTCGATTTCGCTACGCTCGATGTAGACAAAATCCAGCACTATCTTTTTGCGGGCGATCAGATCTTTCAAGTCGAACCCGAGCGAGGAGACGTTCTGGGTCAGGTCTTTGGCGGTCTCCTCGAAAGCCATGAAGACGCCCGGCTCGTTGAACTGCCTCGCGCCGCGCACCAAAAACTCCATGGCGATGAGGGTCTTGCCGCAGCCCGCGCCTCCGCAGATCAGCGTCGGCCGCCCTTTGGGCAGCCCGCCGCCTGTGATTTCGTCCAGCCCCTGGATGCCGGTCGGCGATTTGGGTAGTTGCAGCCTGTAGATTTTTTCTGACTTTGTTTTTGGCTGCGGTCTGGGTTTAGTCATGATTCATCCCTCCTTTGTGTTGTGAAATTCTGCCCTGGGATAGCGCAGTGTTGGCTATGTATCTTTCCTTCTTGTGGTTTCTTCCATGCCGCATCTGCGAAGCTCTGTCTGCCTGCCCGGATCTGGGGTACAACCATATCGCATCTATGATGCTTCATGGTAGCTCAAAAGGTCCATCGGACCGCCCCGTTTGTAGCCCCGTAGGGGCGCCACGTTTGTTTCCCCGTTACCCGTTCCCGTATTTTTTGGGCTGCCCCTGCCGGGCCAATATCTCGTTGACCTCTCTTTTCAAATCCAGCACCCGGCCCTCGCGGTCCAGCATGGTGCCCTGCCAGCGCTGCAGCTCCGACAGCTGGGCTTGTATCTTTTCTTCGGCCTGCTTGCGCTCGGTGATGTCGGTGGCAATGCTCAAAATCACCGGCTGGCCCTGCCACACCGCCATTTTTGCGCTGACCATCATGGGCAAAGCCGTCCCGTCCTTTTTACGGTGCCGGACCTCGAATACCACCTGCCCCTTTGATCTCAGTTCGTCCATTCTGGCGGCTATCAACTCCGCGCTTTCGGGCATGTCTATCTGGTTAAGGTTCAGCGCCAGATATTCCTCCCGGGTGTAGCCCAGTATTTCATGCGATGACCTGTTGGCATAGATGAATCTTCCGTTCAGGTCGTGCACCGTAACCGCGTTGGCCGCGTTGTCCAGCAGTTCCAACAGCTGCATGTTTTTCCATTCGATCTCCTTCCGCTCGGTGATATCCTGGGCCACACCCCAAAGACCGACGATCTTGCCTTCTGCATCAACTTCCGCCTCGCCCCGCACCCACATCCAGCCGTTGCTCCCGTCTTTCCTTGCTGTCACCAGCTCCAATTCGTAAGCAACTCCAGTTTCCCTGGTATTGGCCAAAGCCGTGGACAGCCTTTCCCAGCTTTCCGGTGTAAACAGCTTCATGTGCTCGGTATAAGGCGGCGGGGGAAGAAGCGGATCAAAACCATACATTTTGTAGAGTTCTTCCGACCAAACGACCTGGTTGGTTGCCACGTTCAGATGCCAGTGGCCCAAGTGGGCGATCTGCTGTGATGCTTTCAGATATTTCTGGTTCTCCAAAAGAGCCTGCTCCACCCGCTTGCGCTCGGTGATGTCCAGCACAAATGCCACCCCGTTCATCCGGGCCTCGTCCACCATGGCCCCGGCCAGCAGGATCGGCATCCGGGTTCCGTCCTTGCGGATGTATTCCTTTTCAAACGGCGTCTTGTTGTACCCGGTGGATTTGAGCTCGGCCAGCGAATTCTCATCCAAATGGCGGTACTCCGGCGGCGTCATGTTCACCCAATCCACCCGGCCGGCCGTCAGGTCTTCCCTGGTATAGCCCGTCATCTCCAGGAATTTGTCATTGGCGTCGGTAATCACCCCTTCGGTGTTCCAGTATATCACCCCCAGCATCTCCGATTCGTAGAACCGCCGAAGCTTGGACTCGCTTTTTTTAAGGGCAATTTCGGCCTTCTTCTGCTCGGTCAGGTCGTCGTAAACGGCCACGATCTCCCCGGATGGCAGTTTGTAAACATAATTCTCCCGCCAGCCTTCCAGGCGGTCGTCCTTATACATTGAAACCGGGTAATGTTCCGGGTTCCCGGTCCGCCACACCCTCTGGAACACCTCGAACAGCCCCATGGATTTGATGCCGGGGAATACTTCGGTCACTTTTTTCCCGATCGCCTGGTCTTTGGTGATCTGGTCCATCCTTTGCCCGGCCGGGTTGAAATCCTCAAAGACGAAATCCGCTCCGTCGTCCACCGCCCGGTAAACGGCCACCCCGCTGTTGATCCCCTGAAACAAATGGGAAAACCGGGCCTTGCTGGCCAGCAGTTCATCCCTGGACCTTTGCAGTTCTTCTATGTTGTGCCTCATTTCCTCGTCGGCGGCCTTCAGCTCCTCCTCCGAAGCCATCAATTGCTCGTTAGTGGCTTCTAATTCCTCGGTGCGGTCCTGGATCTTCTGTTCAAACTGCTTGCGCTCGGTTATGTCCCGGACTATTCCCTGCAGGTATACCTTTCCCTCTATTTCGATCACACGGGCGCTGATCTCCACCGGGAAGGTGGTTCCGTCCTTGCGCCGGTGCATGGTCTCGTATACCAGGCTTCCCTTTTCCGCCAGTTCCCTCATCTGGGCCTTGAACTTCTCTCTTTGCTCCTCCGCCCGGATAAGCCCGGCCTCCCGGCCCAGCAGTTCCTCCCGGGCATAGCCGTAGGCCTCCACCCCCCGCTCGTTGATCTCCACTATCCGGCGGTCCTGGTCCAGCAGGAAGATGATGTCGTTGGCGTATTTGGTCAGATAATCAAAATGCCTGACCAGCGCCCGTTTATCTAGCTCCAGCTGGTACTGTTTTTTGTAAAAGCCCCGGCGCTCGGCCTGCCAGATGAAGGACAATACCGCGGCCAGCAGCAATACGATCATTGCAACCAGCGCCGCCAAGCTCCCGGCCTGCCGCTTAAGCGGGGCGTAAATCTCCTCCTTGTCAACTTTGGTCACCATGAACCAGGGGGAATCGGCAATATGCCTTAAAGCCGCCACTACCGGAACGCCCCGGTAATCATGGCTCTCCACCATGCCTTTCTTGCCTAAAACGGCCATGACGCCGGGCAAAAGCGTATCCGTAATAGGTACTCTCAGTTTTACATCAGTATCCTTTTGATGCCGCAGTTTGTTCAAATGCAGAACTTGATCGCCTTCCCGGCGGAGTAGCACAGTTTCCCCGGTTTTACTGATAGTAGGCCAGGCTTGTATCAGGGTATAAAGATAGACTTGGGGATTGATCCGGAAAATGAGGCAACCAATATATTTTTTGTTTACAAATAGTGGGGCAAAAATGTCAAGATGCTCGTGGCCGCATTCCGGGCAATAATAGAAATCACTAAATAGTATTTTATGGCTGTCGGCTGCCATTTTAATGAGCTTTTTGGTGTTCGTTCCCAGCCCGTCGGCATTTTCAGATGCGGTTTCAAGTTTTACTTTATCGGCTGCGTCAGTCAAAATAATGTTTTCATAGCTGTTTAATACCCTAAAGGTGTTAAGACGGTTGAATATCAGTTTTTCCGTATGCTTGTCTCCTGGTTTTGCAAACCACTGGCTGATTACAGAAATAAGTATCTCGCTGTTGGAAAGCACGTAGGCATCCTTGTACCGCTCCTTTCGCCAGTTCGTTATCTCCTCGCTTTTAAGCTGGGCGATGGTATTCAGATCACCCTGGATATGAGCCACGGTACTGGCCCGCTGCTGCCTATAAAAAACAAATCCCCCGGCGCTGATGCCTGCCGCCAGCAGTAAAAATACCGCCAGCAGCTTAAAGGGGATCTTTTCCATTATCTGACGCTTGGTCATCTTGGTCCCTCCTTTTTTTGCCACTAAGACACAAAGGCACAAAGGGGTTATTTTTATTTAGGGTTATACACTTCTGATTCTGCTTGCCTGGCCCGCTTCTCCCCTAATAAGGGGAGATCAAGAGGGGTGTCCTGCCCCTAAGGGGAGATTAAGGCATGTCCTGAGTTATGCCAGTATTGTGACTTGCGAAGGAGGGGTTTCTTTGGCTGGCCCCTCTCCCTGCCTCTCCCACATGAGGAGAGAGGTGGTTTTAGAGTCAAAGGGCAGAGTATAATTATATACTATTTCTTTGCGACCACTTCGGCATTACTTAGTGCATGCTTTGCGTCTTCGCGTTTAAATAATAAATCGGCAAAATCAGCGGGAATCGTTCGACTGAACCTGCCGAAGTCTGCGTCCCGAATGGTGCCCCGCCACACTTCGACAAGGGCTTGGCAGGTCAGTCCGATGGCTCAGTGTCCGGCGGGGCTTCAGCCCGCAGGCACTAAAACCGCTAAGGTGTTTAATTATTTTTAGTGCCCTTTAGTGGGAAAGAAGTAAAAATACTCTCGTGTTAATCTGCGGCTATCTGCGTAATCATTCTGCTAACGCTCACGACGGCGTCTGCGGATGGTCATGGTGCCAAACTCAGCAGTCTCTCGCACTCCTCCAAAAACTTGGCCATCCTGAACGGCTTCCCCAGGTAGGCATCGGCCCCGGCCTTCATGATTCTCTGCTTGTTCTCATCGGTATCGTACCCGGTAATGGCCAGCACCCTGGTCAGGGAATGCTGTTCCTTAATCTGGCGGCAGACCTCAAACCCGTCAATGCCGGGGAGCTTCAGGTCCAGCACCACTAACTGCGGGTCATGCTGTCCCAACAAACGCCCGGCCTCAAAACCATCGGCGGCGATGAATATTTCGTATCCCTTTTTAACCGAAGTTAAAAAGCCGGTCACCAGTTGCAGAATGGCAGGGTCATCGTCCACCACCAGTATTTTTATTTTTTCCGGGACCAGGCCTGCCGGCAGCGGCATTTTATGGCGCTTTATGAATGCTATCAGGTCCGGCTCCAGCACCCGGCGGTGTCCGCCCGGAGTGTTGAAAGCGGCCAGTTTGCCCTTGTCCACCCAGTCGGCCACGGTGGAGGGATAGACGTCAAGCATTTTGGCGATCTTGAAGGTAGTGTAGGTCTTTTTGCGCATGGCTTCTTTTATGTTCTTAATAGGTTGGAGTATGTACCCGTCCCGGGGAGGCAGTGGAAATTACCGGCAGTAATATTTTTTAATCGTGATGCTCACTTTTTAACCGGAGTAAGATTGATTCGCTGGTTAATCCGGGATTTTCTTCCGGCAATATCCACGTAAAATATATCTATCAATGCCACATCATTATTCAGGTAAACCACCACGCTGCCTTTAAGGTCTTTGGTTATCGAGAGCGGCGGCAGTTTGTCGTAAGAATATTTGCTGGAATTGGTAATGAACACGGCCGGGTTTTTTAAACTGCTGGGAATGGACGAATAATTTAAAATTACCTTGCTTTTGGAATAGGGGTTTTTGTGATTGTAAACATTATCGTACTTCTTGTTTTCCAGTATGGTTTCCAGCTTGCCGTTTAAATACTTGATGTCATAGTTTTTGCTTACCCAAAGGTGCTTCAGATCGTAATCCGACACATTACTGTAAACATTGAAGTTTAAATTGTTCACCATGGCCTTAAGCCCGGCCTCCTGGGCTCTGGCGATCATCCGGTGCATGCTTACTGCGGATATGGAACTGAGGATGCCTATGATCACCACCGCCACCATCAGCTCGACCAGGGTAAAGCCTTTGGAGTTGGATATTACTGATCCCGGCCGGGCGCAGTTTGTTTTGGATGAAAATAAATGGCTTTTCATTTTTCCACCTCCGCTTTGGGATTTTTAGCCGAGGCTTTAATGGCCTTTACCCCGTGGGTCTGCGGATTGGGACACTGCACAATGGTATCCCCGGCAATGACCGTTATTTTATAGGACTGGCCGCTGCTGGGACAGGTCAGGCTGTCGGGGACCTCCCGGCCGGAGGCTATTTGGGTGATGTTTTCCCGGCACAACTCCACATCCTTGGAATATTCAGGCTTGGCCGCTTCAACCGGCCGGTTGGCCAGCAGCATTTTCACGATTATCACCGTGTTAAGCACGGTCAGTCCGGCAAAAACGATCAGGATCAGGAGCTTCAACACCTGCCCGGCCTTGCTTGGAGTTGGGGCTTTGGGGGCTTCCTCTTTCTTGGTCTCGGGGATTTTGCTCTCGGCCATCTCGATGGCGCACTGCAGACAGAACTTGTCGGCCCCCTGCTTCTGTTCACTGTCCCTAATGGCCTGGCCGCAGCGCTGGCACAAGGCATCAACTTTTTTTACCGGCTCCATGTTCTCTCCTGTCATATAATGGTTATATGCCTATCTGTTATCTCTTAATGCTCTCCAGAGTGTTAATCCTCAGGTTGATCTGGGACTTTTTTCCGGCCAGGTTTATGTAATATACGTCAATATATGGCACATTATTATTCAGGTAAACTATTACGCTTCCTTTTAAGGTTTCGGTAACCGTGGCCGGATTAAGTTTGTCGTAAGAATAATTGCTGGAATAGTTGATGAAAACCGCCGGATTTTTAAAAACATTAGGCAGCCAGGAATAGTTTAATATTAACTTGCTTTTGGAATACGGATTTTTGTGGCCGTAAATATTGTCGTATTCCTTGTTTTCCAGTATGGTTTCCAACTTGCTGTTCAAATAATTAGTATTATAGCTCTCGCTTATCCATCGGTGATTCAAGTCATAGTCCGATACAATACTGTAAACATTGTAATTTACGTTATGCACCATGGCCTTAAGCCCGGCCTCCTGGGCTCTGGCGATCATCCGGGAGATGCTGATAGTGGCTATGGAACTGAGGATGCCTATGATCACCACCACCACCATCAGTTCTATCAGGGTAAAGCCTTTGGAGTTGGACATTACTGAGCCCGGCCGGGTGCAGTTTGTTTTGGATGAAAATAAATGGCTTTTCATCTTTCCACCTCCGCTTTGGGATTTTTAGCCGAGGCTTTAATGGCCTTTACTTTGTGGGTCTGCGGATTAGGGCACTGCACAATGGTATCCCCGGCAATGACTGTTATTTTATAGGACTGGCCGCTGCTGGGACAGGTCAGGCTGTCGGGGATCTCCCGGCCGGAGGCTATTTGAGCGATGTTTTCCCGGCACAACTCCACATCCTTGGAATATTCAGGCTTGGCCGCTTCAATCGGCCGGTTGGCCAGCAGCATTTTCACGATTATCACCGTGTTAAGCACGGTCAGTCCGGCAAAAACGATCAGGATCAGGAGCTTCAACACCTGCCCGGCCTTGCTTGGAGTTGGGGCTTTGGGGGCTTCCTCTTTCTTGGTCTCGGGGATTTTGCTCTCGGCCATCTCGATGGCGCACTGCAGACAGAACTTGTCGGCCCCCTGCTTCTGTTCACTGTCCCTAATGGCCTGGCCGCAGCGCTGGCACAAGGCATCAACTTTTTTTACCGGCTCCATGTTCTTTCCTATCGTTTTAGTATAAAATAAAATGCTTATCCAATTAGCTCAGGAAACTGGTTGAACACCCGGTGCCAACCCCGGTTGTCGCGTTAAAAACTTGTCTGCATGTTTGAGGGCTGGGCCAAAGCCCGAGTTCAGACAAGCCCGCCGTCAGCGAGAAGCGCAACGCGGGCCCGCTGAAGCCTTGGCGTAAGCGTGGCCCGGAGAGTTTTAAGCGACGAGCTTTTTCTTTTGGTCCTTTGCTGGAGCCTGCCCTGAGAAGGCTATTTACCTTGCAAACGAAGGGGCGGCACAAAAAGAAAAGAACGTAATCGGACTAAATCAGGGTTTTTACCATATCCTGTATATACTTTCTACTTTTCCTGAGCAAGTTAGATAATCATTTAAAATATTTCCCGTGCGTTGTAGGGGCGAATTGCCATTCGCCAAATGGTTAAGGTTACGTCCCCGTTTTCCCCGGCAGCAGTTTTTTGATCCTGGCCCACAGCGCCTCGCCCTTGAACGGCTTCTGCACAAACTCCACCGCGCCCATTTCCAGGGCCTTCACCTCCATCTGCTCGTCGGCCGAGCCGGTCAAAAACATCACCGGGGTCAGGATCTTTTTCTGGTTTATGATGTCCATCAGTTTTAGCCCGTCCAAATTAGGCATGTCCAGATCGGTCAATATCAGGTCAAACTTTTGTCCGGAGATTGCCATCAGGGCGTCATAGCCGTCATTGGCAAGGACCACCCGGCAGTTATGCTTCTCCAGCATTCTCTGCACCAGGTTTCTGGTATCGGGATCATCATCCGCCACCAAAATGGTCATATCTCCGGAGATTCGCTCCGGGACCGCATTTTTAAGCGAAGCTGGCTCCGGCAGCGCCGCTTTTCCGGGAACAACTGCGGCGGCCGGGACCGCTACCGAGGATAAATAATCCCGCTCCTCGGCCAGCACCCGGTTTTCGGCTTCCTGGGGCGAGAATATGAGTTCCTTTACCTTTTGGGCGGCGTGATGCCCTATCAGCTGGTTCCCCCGCTGGCGGGCAAAATTTCTGATCTCATCCAGCGGCTTCCCGCTCCGCACCATTTCGGTTATTTCTCCGTCAAACAGCAAAACCTCATAAACTCCCTCCCGGCCCCGGAACCCGGTCTGGCCGCATTTGTCGCAGCCCACCGGACGGGCTACCGTCTCAATTCCTTGCGGCAGGAACGGCTCCAGCCATTTTTTTTCCTGGGCGGTGGCTGGCCCGGTTTTTTTGCAATCGGGACAAAGCTTTTTTATCAGCCGCTGGGCCACTATGGCCAGCACCGAATCGGCGATGGCGCCCCGGCTGACGCTTAACCGTTCCAGCCGGAATACCGCGCTGACCGCATTGGAGGAATGGATGGTGGAAATGGTCAGGTGCCCGGAACTGGCAAAATCCAGGGCCATCTTGGCCGAGTAAGGGTCCCGGATCTCGCCCAGGAACATGATGTCGGGATCCTGGCGCACCGCGGACTTTAGCAGGGCCTCAAAGGTTACCCCGGCCTTTTCATTCACCTGCTGCTGGTTGGCGTAGGGAATGCGGTATTCCACCGGGTCCTCCACCGTGATCAGGCTGCGGCTTTTGGTGTCTATCTGGGACAGGAAGCTGTAGATGGTGGTGGTCTTGCCGGAGCCGGTGGGGCCTACTATCAGCACCACTCCATGGGTGCGGCTGGTCAGATCCTTCATTGTTTCGGACTGTTTGGCCGTCATTCCCAGTTCGGACAGCAGGGCCGGTTTCACCGATGGCTCCAGCATCCTGATCACCAGGCTTTCGCCGTCGGGGGTGGAGCTGGTGGCCATCCGCATCTTAAAACTGCGCTCGCTGATGGTGGCCTCCAGCCCGCCGTCCTGGGGACGCCGCCGATCGGCAATATCCAGTCCGCTCATGGCCTTGAACCGGGAGATCAGCATGTCGCCGGTCTTCTTTTTAAGTTTGAACATGTCGCGCATGTCGCCGTCCACCCTAAACCGCACCAGGGTGTTTTCCTCCTTGGGCTCGATGTGGATATCGCTGGCCCGCTCCTCCACCGCTGAATAGAGGATGTTGTTGGCGATGTGCAGCACCGGATATTTTTCCACCTCTTCCTGGGTCAGCTTGGCCACCTCTATTTTTTCCCGTTTGGTAACCACTTGTCCCGACTGGGAAGGGTCTGACGCTCCCTCGTCGTTCCGGGCCTGGGCTTCGAACAACAGTTTTATTTTGGCCGGCTCGGTTACGGCCAGCGACGCCCGGTGGCCGGTCTTTCCAAAGTTTTCCAAAAGCGTGATCAATTCCACGTTGAACGGATTGGCTACCAAAAATATGACCTGTCCCGAATCCCCTGCCATGGCCACTATCTGGTTGCGGCGGGAGAAGGCCGGAGGCAGAACCCCCAGCTTTATTTTTTCCGGGTCTATCTGGGCCAAATACTCCAGCTTTAAATATTCAGCCATGGCCCGGGCCAGCCCGGAAGCCGGCAGAGCGTCGGTTTCCGAAAGTAAATAGATCTCTTCCGGCGGTAAAGTGGCTAAAAGCTCCCGTTTATCCCGCGATATCTTGTACTTTTCCGCCAGCCAATCCTTAAAAGCCAGATACTGGGCCGGAGATATGACGGCATCCCAAATGGTGGCCTCCAGTGCCAAGGAAGACCATTGTTTACCGGCCTTTAAACATTCATCGATCTTGGAAAGCAGTATCTCCCTTTTGATGGGCTTCTCCAAATAATCAGCCGCACCGCAGGAGAGGGTTTTTTGACGGTCTTCCTGTCCGCCGGAGGCGGTGATCACCAGCACCGGGATCAGAGCCGTTTCCAGGTCTTCCTGCAGACGCTCGCAGAACTGGTATCCGGAAACAACCGGCATCATCAGGTCCAACAGAATCAGGTCCGGTTTTTGTTCTCTGGCTTCGGCCAGCCCCTTTAAGGGATCGGACGATAGAATCACCCGGTACCCGGCCGGCCCCAGATAGCGCTCCAGTAATTTCAGGATATTCGGATCGTCGTCCACGCAAAGAATCAGGGGAAGTTCTTTTTCAGTCATATACGATCTCCACCTTTTCCAAATATTGTTTCAGGTTCTGCAGCTGCTCTTTTATCCCTTCCGCCTGCTGTCCCTTGGCGCAAAGCTCCATGGCCGCCCCGATCACAGTTATGCCGTCAAATCCATATCCCCCTCCCGAGCCTTTCATGCTGTGAGCCAGCCGCTGGATCAGCTCAAAGTCGGCGCAAAGCAGGGCGTGGTTTATGGCGGCTATGTCCTGAAGCCGGTTGTCCAAATATCCCGGCAGCAGGTCCTGCAGGTCGGGGTCTCCCTTTACCACTATCCTGTCCAGATTATTTTCCGTTGGTTCCATCGCTTGCAAGTCCTTCTGTTGATTGATTGCTGGTTTAAAATCAGTGTCCGTTATCCGAATATGATGGCGATGGATAAGAAACAAACCATACGATTTTCCGATTACCCCTTAATAGTACTTCGGGAATTAAACAGGTCAACAATCCCAATCCGTTTTTCGGAAGTCTTTGTTGTCATGCCCGTAATAACGGGCATCCAGGCCTGTCCCGGCTGGATCGGGTACCGGGATTTTCTCTGGAGTTTACCCCGCACAACGATGCGGGGAGGGAATGACGAGTAGATGTAGTAAGTTGCCAAAGTAATAATCGTCCCGGAAAATCATGTTAATCCTGTCTGCCCCGGTAATTTTGCCCCGTACCCCGGTCATTGCACGGCAGGATGCTTGGCGCATAGTGACTGGTACCCGGTTAATTGTTCGTTGTTCATTGTCCGCCAGACCCGTTTTCCCACAGTGCCTCGATTGTAAAAGTTAAATCATGTAAATCCTGTCTACCCCGGTAAAAGATCAAGCCTGCGGTTCCCCCAGATACCGGCTTATCGTATCCAAAAGCCTCTGCTTGGCTATCGGCTTGGAAAGATAGGCGTCGCAGCCAGCCGCCAAAGTCTTGGCCTCGTCTTCCTTCATGGCGTGGGCGGTCAGGGCTATCACCGGCACCCTCGGTTTATGGCCGGATCGTTCCAGCTCCCGGATCTTGCTGACCGCGGTATAGCCGTCCATCACCGGCATCTGCATATCCATCAGAACGATGTCGAATTTCTGTGACTGATACTGTTCCACCGCTTCCTGGCCGTTATGGGCCTCCGCCAGATGATAGGGAAGTTTCTTTAAAAAAGCCCGGATTAAAAAAAGATTGTCGTTGGAGTCGTCCACCACTAATATTTTTTTATACTGGAGCGGTGATAATATCTCAACTTCATTCTTGACCGGCGCGGCCTTTTCGCCTATCGGCGGTTTGACCAGCACCCTGGCCAAAGCCTGTTGCAGATCTTTTTTCTTGACTGGTTTCACCAAATAGTCGCTGATGCCTATTCCCCTGGCCCGGGCTATATCGCCGCTGCGCATCTCGGAGGTCAGCATCATCATATCCACCTTGGCAAGGCTCCGGCTGCGATGCACCTGTTCGGCTACCTCAAAACCGGACATTCCGGGCATTCTGTTATCCAGCAAAAGCAAATCAAAATATTCCTTTTGATCTTGGGCCCGGTTAAAAAGTTCCAGAGCTTCCCGGCCATCGGAGGCGGTAACCACCGCTGCTCCCAAGCTTTCCATAATCTCCCTAAGGATCATCCGGTTGGTAGAGTTGTCATCCACCACCAGGCAACGCAGCCCGATGGTAGGAGCTTCCTCGGAGCTAATTCCATAAATTACTGAATTCGATATGCCTAGATTGACCTCAAAATTAAATGTGCTGCCCTGTCCCAGCCGGCTTTCAATCCATATTTTGCCTCCCATCATTTCGGTCAACTGTTTGGAAATGGCCAGCCCCAGCCCAGTTCCACCATATTTGCGGGTGGTAGAGGAGTCGGCCTGGGTGAAACGTTCAAATACTTTGTCGACCTTGTCCTGGGCGATGCCGATCCCGGTATCCTTCACCGAAAATTGCAGACGGCAAGAACCGGCTTCCAATTGGATCGGCCTTGCCGAAATCAATATCTCTCCTGCTTCGGTGAACTTCAGAGCATTACCGATCAAATTGACCATTATCTGCCGTAGCCGGGCCGGGTCTCCCACCAGGTTAACCGGAGTCTGGGGAGAAATGCGGCAGGCCAGTTCCAGCCCTTTGCGGTGTGCATTTACCGCCATTACTTCGCATATCCCCTCCATTAACTCGGTAAGATTGAAGGGGGTTTTCTCCAAGTCTATCTGCCCTGCTTCTATTTTGGAGATATCCAAAATATCGTTTATCAGGCTTAAAAGATTATTGCCGGCATTTTTAAAAATATCCACATACTGCCGCTGTTCACCGGTCAAGCTTGACTCGGACAGAAGCTCGGACATGCCGATGATGGCATTCATGGGGGTGCGGATCTCGTGGCTCATGCTGGCCAAAAAGTCGCTCTTGGCCCGGTTGGCCGCATCGGCGGCATCCCTGGCCTGGGTCAGTCCGGCCTGAAATTGCTTCAGTAAAAAGGCGTTTACGATGATCGGCCCCACTACCATCAGCAATTGTTCGTTGGCCTGTCCGGCGATCCCGGACGGGTTCAGTTTTAAATATTCAAACCCCAAAAAACCTTCCAAACGGTCATTAAAGACCAGCGGAACCGCCATGATGGCCCGGGCTCCCCGGTTTTTGATCATGATTTTCTCGTTTGCCGCTTCCGGGGGCAATAGCTCTATATCCGGGATCATGATGGCTTTCCCTGCTCCCAGGCTTTCCATCCACATGGGATATTCCCGGCAGGGAATATTTTTTGAGTTTTCACTCACCGGGCAGATGCCTGCCGCGCACCATTCGTAATTGCAGGACATCAGCCGGCCGGATTCGGTGATCTGGAAAATATAACTGCGGTCGGCCTCTACAAAACCCCCTATCAATTTCAAAGCATGGTTTATCTCCTGGTCTATCTCGTCCAGTTTAACATTGATGAACCTGGTGGAGATGTCAAGGATCAGCTCCTCAAAGGCTATCCGGTGCTGGATCTCAGCCTCTGCCCTTTTACGGTCGGAAATGTCGTGGCTGTAAACCACAAATCCCTCAAGCTTTTCCTGCGGCCCGTAAAAGGCCTGGGCCTTGCGCCAGATGGTAACGCCCTGGCCGTCCTTGCGCCGGGCCTCCACTTCGCCTTCGGCATACCCGGTGGCCATCAAACTTTTTCTAAGCTCCAGTTCCGATGATTGACCAAGAGGGCTTAAAAACTCAGATGATGCCCTGCCCAGCACTTCTTCCCGGCCATATCCCAGCAGCCCGTGGTGGGTCTTATTGCAGTCAATGATATTCCCCAAGGGATCCAGCAATTCAATGGCATCGGCGGCGGTATCAAACAGGGTGCGGTATTTCTCCTCGCTTTCCTTTAACTCAAGTTCGGCTTTTTTCCGTTCGCTTAGGTCCACAAAACTTTCCACTAACACCGGTCGCCCTTTCAGCTCGGTCTCCACAACTGTTTTTAAGATTGAAACCCGTTTCCCGCTGGCCGTCAATAAAACACGCTCGGAATTGTCCACCTTTTGCCCCTTATCGGTGATGGGGCAGGCCCCAATATCCGCCATGCAGACATATTTTTGGCAGGAATGATCTAAAAGTTTATTGGGATCAGCTCCTATCATTCTGGCAGCAGCCTCATTCACATAAACAATGGTGTGTGTCTCCCGGTCTATTACCATTATTCCGGCTTGAAGGGCATTGAATATAATATCCATCCGTTCCTGGTTCTCTTTTAACACTCTCTCATTTGTTTTCCGTTCGCTGATGTCCCGGACAAAGGTCAGGATGCAATCTTCGTTCTGATACTTGATATAGGCTCCGGTGGCCTCTACCTCTACGTTGGAACCGTTGGCCCGGCGGTAACGCCGGTCTTTTATGCGCACCTCGCCCTTTTTGAGGGCGGTCTGAATGTTTTCCTCCACCCCTACCGCATCTTTCTCTATGATATCGTCCAGTCTAAGGGTCAGCAGCTGCCCCGGTTCATATCCCAGCCAGGTTGACAGGTAAGGATTGGCCTTCAGTATCTTACGGCTTTGAGTCTCATAAATAAATATCCCTTCCGGGGCAGAATCAAAGATAACCCTTAACTGTTTTTCCGATGTTTCCAGTTTTTTGGCCGTGGATTTTAGGAAAGTTAACCCGGTGAAAAACAAGAATAAAAGCAACATCAAAGCCAGCGTTATTATGGTTCCCTGGCGCCGTTGGGCAAATACGGACTGAAGCAGCTGCCGCGCATCCAGATCCAGACCCAGTATGACAAGAGTTCCCGTCGTTTCCCGGCTTAGATTTACGGGGGCAAATCCGGAAACCCAGTAACCCCACCGGTCATAATACGGGTCATCCACAATGGCCTGTCCACTGGTAAATATTTCCTTCAACCCCTGGCTGGCCTCGGAATATATCTGGCCTGGCGGGGAACAATCCGGGGACTCGGCCGGTTCGCTGTCAACCAGGAATATTATGTCCCCGGCCCTGACGGTCATTAAATAGACGAAACGGCAATGGGGGTCCGATTGCCGTATTTGGGTCAGCTGATCTTTTAGCCTTTTATAGTCCGGATTGTTCAGGTCGTTTTCACTGCCTTTAAGGGTTTTTACCCGGGCAATGTTCACTGCTCCCGCCGCCGCTTTGGCTTGGTGTAAAAGGGTGGTCTTGAACTCGTGTTCTTCCCGTCGTCCCAGATAATTTACGGCTAAATAGCCGAAAATAATTAAGGTTGCCAGCGCCAGGTAAAATCGCATGAAGTATTTGCCTTTAATACGGGCTGACCCCGCACTATCAGGCCTTGTCCTTATTATTGCTCTAATTAAAAGGACTCCATAAGTGGCCGCAATTATTAATGTTCTAAAGACCACCTCCGTGGTTGTACCCTTAGCATTGACCAAAGATTCAAACCACAACGCCAGCCCGCCGGTCAGATTGACCGCCAAGGCCAGAAGCCAGCCGATCCGCCTTAACTTTGTGATTCTGACCTCGAGCCAAACGGTCAAACCAGCCGCCAGTAGCCCGGTTCCCGCCGCAAAGCACAGGTAATCGTAATTATTTATTAATAGCTGTATCATGTCTATATTCGCTTATCACTCCTTATTTCCCAGTACATCTTGGACCGCCTGGATAAGAACCCCGCTCTCCAGCGGTTTTTGCAGATATCCTTGAACCCCCAAGTCGGTCACCTGCTTTTTCAGTTCCTGATCATCCAAAGCTGTTACCACCACTACCGGGGTAAAATTGTAAAGCAAAGAACCACGGATCGATCTGAGAACGCTGATCCCGCCGCCGGCCGGCATTTTTAGATCCAGTACCACCAAGTCGGGGCGCTCCTTGCGCATTTGATTTATTCCCTGATAAGCGTCTATGGCAATCATCACATGGTATCCGGCCACGCTGAGTTGTTTGGCCATCAGCCTGGTGATATCGGGATCATCTTCTACTATAAGGATCTTGTGCATAACTGCTCCTGCTTTCTATTGTATTTATAATCTGTATTACTTTGCAACCCCTTTGCCTGACCTGTAGTTAGCCTATTTAAAGCAATACTAATTTTACTAATTATACTGATTTTACTCGTATTGTCAATAGTTTTCTGTATTTTCATGAAAAATAAAAAAAACCCGCCACACTTCGACTAAGACTTCGGCAGGTGGTGCAGTAAGCTTGCAAAACTGCTCAGTCCGGCGTCTCAGTGTCCGGCGGGGCTGGCTGACCCCTCTCCCTACCTCTCCCCTGACTTCGCTAAACTGCTTCGTCAGGCAGGCCCATCAGGAGAGAGGCTCTTACATTGTATAATGATTTTTTAGCCTAAGATTGAAATATTTTCGCGTTTTTTCGTGGGTTTAGTGGGGAAATAAATCTGCGGATTGTTAAACGCCTTCGTAATTAACTCCCGAACAGCGACACCACCCGGTTCTTCCCCGCCCTTTTGGCCTGGTACAAGGCATCATCGGCCCGCTTGATTATGTTTTCCCCGGTGCTGTCATGTTCCGAGGCCTGGGTTATGCCGATGCTGACCGATACCTTCTGATCCTTGCCCTCTAAAAACTTCTTACTCTCCACTGCCGCCCTTATCCTTTGGGCAATGACCAGGGCCTGGTCCTCCTTGGTGTCCGAAAATATCACTATGAACTCATCCCCGCCATAACGCACCGCCAGGTCGCTGGTCCGGATCTCATCCTTCAGTATCCCGGCCGCCGTGGTCAGCACTTGGTCGCCGGATAAATGCCCCAGATTGTCGTTGATGGATTTAAAGTTATCAAGATCCATGATCATCAGCGAGAACATCCGGCCGTGCCGCTTGAACAGCGCCAGCTCCCGTTCCATCACCGTATCCAGATAATGCCGGTTGTAAAGCCCGGTCAAAGGATCGGTGATGGACTCTTGGAATGTTTCATCTAAGCTATATCTCAGTTCCTTCTGGGCCAGGTGCTTCCGGATATTAGCCTTTACCCGGGCCAGCAGTTCCAGCGAATTGACCGGTTTTATCAGGTAATCGTCCACCCCCATATAAAAGCTCTTGACCTTGGTCTTTAAGTCGCCCAGGGCGGTGATGATGATCACCGGGATGTCCTTGGTAACGGCATCCTCTTTCAGCTGCTTCAGCAGGTCCAGCCCGTTGATGCCCGGCAGCATCAGATCCAGCAATATCAGATCGGGGATGGCGGCCTTCAGATATTTTTGGGCCTCCTCTCCATCGGGAGCGATGTCAACCACATAACCGCCGGTGCCTAATATAGCTTTGCAGATGTTGGTGATCCTCTCATCATCCTCCACAATCAGGATATGACTGCGGTAAGAGGAAAGAATGTTTTTGACGTGAGCCGGCACCAGCTGGCGGCCGCTTAATTCCTTCAGCTGATCCTGAAGTTTTTTCAGTTTTACCAACGAATGCACCCGGGCCAGCATTTCCTGCAGGTTAAAGGGTTTGGTTAAAAAGTCGTCGGCGCCGCTTTCCAGCCCCTTCACTTTGTCCTCCACGCTGCCCAGGCCGGTCACTAAGATTATGGGAATCCCTGACGTGGCCGGATCCGCTTTAAGTTTTTCGGTTGCCTGGTAACCGTTCATCTCCGGCATTACCACGTCCAGCAAAATGACATCGGGCAGAAAACTGCGAGCCTTTTCCACCGCCTGGACGCCATTGACGGCCGATTCTATTTCATAACCCTGATCGCTTAAGGCGGCTATGAAGAAATTAACTATGGTGGGCTCGTCATCGGCTACCAGCACTTTGGGCTTTGGTTCCTGGTTCATGGCGTTTCCCTTTTGTGGTTGTTTAATCGTTGACTGAGCTTGCCGAAGTCACCCCCGTTCCCAATTACCCGCTGACTGAGCGTTCGACTGAGGCCCTCGGCTGAGCTCGGTCGAAGCCCTAACGCCGAAGTCCTGTCGAAGTCAGCGCCGTCTTCACCGCCGCCAGTAATTCCGTTACCTGCACCGGCTTGGACAGATACTGATTAATTCCCATCCGGGCCACCCGCTCCCGGTCAGCTGGCTCTACCACTCCGCTGATGAATATGATGGGGATTTGGGCGGTGGCCGGATTGCCACTTACGGCTTCAGCCAGCTCAAACCCGTCCATGCCGGGCAATATGGCATCGGTGATCAGCAGGTCTGGGAATATCTGATGCACCTTGTCCAATGCCTCTATCCCGTTTTGAGATATTACGGCTTCGTACCCGGCGTCCTCCAAAATGGATTGGTAAACCCAGCTGAGGTTCGGGTCGTCTTCCGCCACCAATATCTTGAATGTAGAACTCATGGCCCCGGCTCCTTTATGTTTTTTCGAATTACTAATTACGAATTACGATTCACGATTCACAATTCACGAGCCCGGTGGAGTGGTCTTTTCTTCGTTCTTTTGATCCGGAAAGTAATCAGGATACAGTTTATGGGCGCATTCGTCGCACAAGCCGTGGCTGAATTCGGCTTCGGTATGCCTGGCTACATATTCCTCCACCTGCTGCCAGTAACCTTCGCCATCGCGGATCTTCTTGCAGGAGGCGCAGATCGGGATCAGCCCCTTAAGCGTCTTAACATCATTCAGGGCGTCTTGCAGCTGCCGGTTGTTTTTGGTAAGTTCCCGATGAAGGTTTATCAATTCGTTGTTCAGCCTGGCCAATTCGTCATATATCCCGGATTCACCGGATATTCGCCGGGAGATCATCTCCTCAATTATTTTGAAAGGATGCCCGGACTCAAATGATCCTGCATCATGAAGGGTTGAAATGTATTCCTTTGCTTCTTTTAAGTGATCGTGGACCATTGTGCCGATGACATACAGATCATCATTATGTTTTATGCCCGACAACGAATAATCAGCCCGTTCCGAACCTTGATCGAGGTTTAAGACCCAGTCCACCGCTTTGTGCTCCTTGTTTAACAGCGCAATGAAGTCCAGGAACTTTCCGGAGGAACTATGGCTCCCCAAGGATGCCAGGTTCTCTGCGGGGACTTCTCCGGCAAAAATACTGCCGGGGTCGCTGGCCACCGTTTTTATCCGGCCGTCAGTCTGGCAGACCAGGGCAAAACCCTTTATGGCATCCTTAACGCTCATCATTTACCCGCCAGTTTCAGTCCCAAAGCCACCGCATGTTCTGCATCCTGAGCATATCCATCGGCCCCGGCCTTCCGCCACAGCCCTGGAGAAACGTTGAACGGGTACCCACCAGCCAGGATTTTGGTGTCTCTTATACCTTCGCTCCCCCGGATACGTTCGATTAAGCCGGTCAGGGCCGGCAGGTTGAAACTGATGGTGGTGGAAAGGCAGAGGATGTCCGGTCGCTGGTCACGAATTGCCTTTAACAAACCTTCGGCCGGCGTGCTGGCACCTAGATAATAAGTGTCCCATCCATCCATTTCAAAAAAGTCGCTGACCATCCGGATGCCCATCTCATGGAGCTCGCCTCCCACCGAACAGCCGATCATCTTCAGGCCGTTCTTGGGGCCGGTAAATACTTTGGGGTATTGCTGGGCCATTATCATCTGCGTGGCAGAGGTGCAGTAATGCTCCTGAGCCACAGTGATCTGATTCAACTGCCACAACCGGCCCACTTCCAGCTGGGTGTTCTGGAATACTTCCAGGTAAATATCCTTGATCTTATAGCCCTGTTCTAGTGCCTGGACAACTTCCCGGGCGGCCAGTTCCCGTTTCCCCTGAAGCAAATGATCCATGTATTTTTGGGCAAAAGGCGTCAGTTTTTTGCCTGGCTTTAAAAAGCTGGCCGGATGATCTGGCATCCCGGCCGAGGCCGAAATGGCATTTTCCAGGAGTTCGACCGCCCCCTTTCCGCTTTTCAGCTCCTTTGCCAGCACAGTTTTGGACGACTCCAGCATTTTAGGAAGGGCTTCCGGACCAAAACCCAATCCGTTGAACAATCCTTTCAGCCAGCCGACATAATCCAAAAACAAAGACGGATCGTCCATCTCCAATGACTGTGATAAAAAGGAAAGAGTCCAATTCATATCCCTCAGGCTATATTCCATCCCCTTATCCCCGTATTTCCCCCACTCTCCGGGCTGGATACCATACTGGCGTTCCACGATCTTTTTGGCCAGCGCCTGGCTGGATGACCGTATTTCCTGAATTTCTTCTGACTTTTTCATGATCTTTCCTCAGTTATTTGTTCTACGATGCCTTGAGAACTATCCGACCTCTTCCCCATCGGTCTTGTTCTTCTTGTCCTTGAAATATTCCGGATACAGCTTATGGGCGCATTCGTCGCACAGGCCGTGGCTGAAGTCGGCTTCGCTGTGATCGGCCACATATTCCTCCACCTGCTGCCAGTAGCCCCCGTCGTTGCGGATCTTTTTGCAGGAGGCGCAGATCGGTATCAGCCCCTTCAGCTGTTTGATGTTGGCCAGGGCATCCTTGAGCTCGGCGATCATTTTCTCCCGCTCGGCCTCGGCCTTTTTGCGCTGGGTAATCTCCCGGAAGAATCCCACTATGGCCGGCCGGCCCTGGTACTGCACCGGACTGCCGGTCACTTCTATCGGTATCTCCACCCCGTATTTGGAGACCAGGGATATTTCGTATATGCCCGGGACGTCAACATTGTTCATTCTGTCCCGCATTCTCTTATGGGAAGCCTCCCGATAACTGGGATGGACCAGATCCAGCCAGGAGATTTTTTTAAGTTCCTCCTGGGAGTAGCCGGTTATCCTGACCGCTTCCTGGTTGGCCACTAAGCAGGCCAATTGAATATTCCCGGAATTCTGGAGCATCATTATGGCCTCACCCGCCCGGCCGGCCGATTCCACCAGCGCCCGGTTCTGGGCCTCAGAGGCCTTCAGTTCGTCCTCCATCATCTTGCGCTCGGTGATGTCCTCTTTGACGGCCAGATATTTGACAACCTTCCCCTCAGTATCCCTAATGCCAGCGATTGATGCCTGCTCCCAGTAAAGGCTGCCGTCCTTGCGCTTGTTGTGGAACTGTCCCCGCCATTCGCCCCCGCATGAGATGGTTTCCCACAACTGCTTATATGCTTCGTCCGGCAGTTCCCCCGACTTCAAAATCCTGGGATTCTTTCCCTGCGCTTCCGCCAGGCTATAGCCGGTAATTTTTTCAAAGGCCGGGTTGGCGTATTCAATGTTGCCTTCAAGATCGGTAATCACGATCACGCTGGGACTCTGTTCCACCGCCAACGAAAGCTTGCGCAGTTCGGCCACTAACTTTTTTCTTTCTTCCTCGTCATTTTTACGGGCAATGGCCAGGGCAATGTTGTCGGATACGAAATTAAGCATGGACAGTACCTCCGCTCCGAACCGGATATCCTCATGGTACGATTGAATGACCAGCACCCCCATCATCCGATCTCCCACTTTCAGGGGGACTCCGGCCCACTCTACCGACAGAGTGCCAACCACGGATGTCTTTCCCTGCTCCGCCAGCAGTTGTTGCATCACCCGATCGGCCAGTAAAGGATTTCCGGTATTCAGTACATATTCGGTCAGGCCATGGCCCAATTTACGGGACTTGGGCCTGGGATCGAATTCATCCACGGAATATGGAAAACTGAGCAGCTGCTCTTTTTCATTATAGATCGCCAAATAGAAGTTCTTGGTAAATGTAAGCTCGGCTACTACCTTATGTATTTCGCCATAAAGTGTTTCCAGATTGTCGGACTTGGCCGCTGCCTCTGAAATATGGTACAGGGCCTTTTGCAGTTTTTCCGATTTTTTTCTTTCCACCTCGTCATTTTTCCGGGAAATGGCCAGGGCAATGTTGTCGGATACAAAATTAAGCATGGACAGGTCCTCGGCTCCGAACCTGACGTCTTCCCGGTACGACTGAACCACCAGCACTCCCAAGGTTTTGCCTCCCACTTTCAATGGTACCCCGGCCCAGTCAATCGCCGGAGTGCCTACCACGGATACCTTCCCCTGTTCTACCAAAAGATTCAAGACCCTCGGCGAGGCCAGCAATGGGACCCCTGTTTTCAGCACATATTCGGTCAGCCCGTTGGTTAGCTGGCGGGATTGAGGCATAGGATCAACTTCGTCTACAAAATATGGAAAACTAAACATCCCCTCTTTTTCATGATAAAGAGCTATGTAGAAATTTTGGGCCGAGATCAATTCCGCCACGGTTTTATGTATCTCGCCATACAAAGATCCCAAATTATCGGAATTGACCGCTGCTTGTGAAATATGATACAGGGCAGTCTGTAGCATCTCCGCCCTTTTGCTCTCGGTAATGTCCCTGAAATACCAGACGCGGCCGTAATATTTGCCTTCCGGCCCCGCCATAGGCGCCGAGTAGCGGTCAAATACATGCCCATTCTTTAAAATGATTTCATCCTGGCTTTTTTCATATTTGTGTGCATAGAGGTATTGCACCCTGTCAAGGAACGAGGTGGGATCCGCCATCTTGCTCGTAACAAACTCCAAAAGAAGATTATCTGATTTCTGTTTGACCAACTCCAGAGGGATACCCCACATCTCGACAAACCGTTGGTTATATGATGCTATATTATTATCTTCCCCTATAACTAATATTCCGTCAATCGAAGCTTCCTGTTGGGTTGACATAATTACATTTTTGAAACGCAATTCTTCTTCGGCCCGTTGCTGCTCGGAGATATCTTCAATAATTGCCTGAACTCCCGCACCTTCGGGGAGAGGCTTCAAATTGAGCTTCATGAGAATGCTCTTGCCCCATTTGGTTGTATATCGCCGTTCCGATACCATACGTTCCCGTTTTTCCAAACATTGACGGATATCCTTCGAAATACCTGCTTCTACCATGGGGGGGAATGTTAGGACATTTATCAGTTTAGTCTCTTCAACCGATGGCGAACCGAGAATCTCCAGCAAAGTCGGATTGACATCCAGGATGTATCCGTCTGGATCGATGGAAATAATCCCCAGCGGAGCACCTTCAAACAAGCTCCGGTATTTTTCTTCATTCTTCTTTAATTCATTCTCCAATACTTTTCGTTCAGAGATATCAACAAAACTTTCCACCAGCACTGTACGCCCGTCCAGCTCCGTCTCCACCACGGTTTTGATGATGGGCATACATTTGCCGGAAGATGTCAATAGCGTTCGCTCGGAATTGTCCACCTTTTGTCCTTTGTCAGTAATGGGGCAGGCGCCTATGTCGGCCGGGCACACATGCTTCTGGCAGGTTTGGTCTAAAAGTTGTTCCCTGGTTGATCCTGTCATCTTTATGGCAGCCTCATTTACATAGGCAATGGTGTGCGTTTCCCGGTCTATCACCATTATCCCGGCCTGGATCGAATTGAAGATGGTCTCCATCCGGTTCTGGTTCTCCCGGATCACGCCCTCAATTTTCTTCCGTTCAGTGATGTCCTCGGTAACCGTGGCAAATTGCCCC